>NZ_JXJO01000016.1:235000-437291 GCF_000826655.1 Psychroserpens damuponensis | reverse complement strand
CTGGTGTAACTTCATATGCTGATACGGTTAAGACTGTTTTGTATGAACATCCATTTACATCTGTTCTTGGGATATCATAAGAGCCTACTGCATATTCTGTACCTTCATAATTAAATGTACTCCCTACACAAACTTCTCCTGCAGCTGTGTCGTCTGGTGTAACTTCATATGCTGATACGGTTAAGACTGTTTTGTATGAACATCCATTTGCATCGGTTCTTGGAATATCATAAGAGCCTACTGTATACTCTGTACCTTCATAATTAAATGTACTCCCTACACAAACTTCTCCTGTAGCTGTGTCGTCTGGTGTAACTTCATATGCCGATACGGTTAAGACTGTTTTGTATGAACATCCATTTCCATCGGTTCTTAGAATATCATGTGATCCTACTGTATACTCTGTACCTTCATAATTAAATGTACTCCCTACGCAAACTTCTCCTGTAGCTGTGTCGTCTGGTGTAACTTCATATGCCGATACGGTTAAGACTGTTTTGTATGAACATCCATTTGCATCTGTTCTTGGAATATCATGTGATCCTACTGTATACTCTGTACCTTCATAATTAAATGTACTCCCTACGCAAACTTCTCCTGAAGCTGTGTCGTCTGGTGTAATTGGATAAATTTCTATATCATCACTTGCAGAATTTGAACACCCATTTTCATCTACAAAATCATAGGTTATTGTATGAACCCCTGCTCCAACGACTGCAGGATCAAAACTATAAGTCATTCCATTACCATCATCTGTTACACCTACTCCAGAATAGACTCCACCTTGTGGAATACCACCATATAAATCGCTTTGCACACCTACTTCTAAGCACACATCTTCGGGTGCAGTAAAATTGACTATTGGTAGTGTATTAACTGTTAACTCAAATGTTGCTGTAGCTGCAGTACACAAACTGCCTTGAGGATCTGGATTATTAGTTACTACTGTTATTGTAACTACATTACCTTCGTCCCCAACTACTGGTGTATACATAAAACTAAAAGGAGATGTTGTTGCTGAATAGACATCTAATGCTCCTGCTCCATCTGTTGTAATACTTTCAACAGCTGTAGCACCTCCTCCAAATGTATTTCCGAAAATTGTTATAGGAGTGTCCACACACGTTGCTTCAATTCCTGTAGACAAAGCTAATGTTGGTGGATTATCACAAATTACAATTACGTCTACTATAATATTTCTTACGTCAATAATGCAAGAATTATTAGGATGAGTAATGGTTACCTCGTATGTTCCCGCATTGGCTGAAGTAACCACACCAAAATCAAATGTTTGCCCATTTGGACCAGATTCGGTTGGTGCTATTGAAACTGGGCCTGAACCATTATCAAAAGTCCATGTATAGACCAAATCGTTTGTAGAATCTATAGCTGATGGTGCAAAATAATCAGGAGTAAAAGGCGTTGTCGTACTATAAACATCTGTAGATATAGAAGTTGCATCAGAATTAAGGATAAAGGAATCTCCTTGATTAAGAACTATAGTTCCATCAATTAATGTATCTTCTAAATAATTTACTGGTGTAATTGTAGCTGTAGTATTTAATTGACCTCCATTAGCATCATTTGGTACACCTAAAAAATTAACATCTGTTTGCGTAATATTATTAGAACTTCCACCATTACTACCTCCAGTTAAAATATTTGGTGCAGGTAAATTTTGAAAAGCCTCCAACGCGTCGGGACAGCCATCATTATCGCTATCTGTATCAATATTATTTGGTAGACCGTCACCATCTGTATCATCACAGTCTGTTGAAGTTAACCTCATAAAGTCTATATATAATGACTCATCACCAGAATCATTAGGTCCAGTAGTAGCTTGTAGTCCATAAAAAATATCTCCGCCATTATATACAAAAGAGGCATAGAAATCTTTCCAATCATCTGCATTTCCTTCTCGAAAATTTGTAGAACCCCAAGATCCAGGGAGCACTGTTTCTGTAGGAGTCGAAGGTATTGTAGCACTCGTCACAACACCGTTTCCATACCAAATATTAAGTGTTGTATCATCGTCAGATTTTCTACCTGCAAAATAATTAAAACCTGGAGCATACTTAACTGTAACATTCAAAACATCTCCTACCATTACACCTTTATCAGCCAATTCGGAAGCTGTCAAGGTTACAAAAACACCATCATTAGCATATGTATTTGTTCCTGGAATATTATTTTTTGCTTGTAACCAAGCAAATGAATCTCCTTGAGGTACAGCATACCATGGAGAATCTATAGCATCTGCTGCATAATCTGGGGTTCCTAAAGTAAAATCCACATCATCTATAACCAAAAAGTTGAAATCTGAGAACCAATGATTACGAGGATCACCTTCGGGATAAATAGTCACTCTCTCTTGCTGCCCATCAAATCCAATAGGTATAATTAAATTTATTCCACAATCATCATCATCTAAAATACCATCATTATCATCATCTAAGTCACAGATATCGTTGATACCGTCACCATCTGTATCAACTCCCGAAGGATCTGTACAAGGATCTACACAATCAACAACTTCTACGCTATTAGTTGCAAAACATCCATTATCAATATCTGTTACTGTAAGCACGTATTCTCCTACTTCATTTACAGTGATATCTTCGGTTGACTCACTAAAACCATTTGGTCCACTCCATGAAAACGATAAATTTGAATTTACATTTGTGGAACTTCCTGAACCATCTATGTTAACTTCTAAAGTCGAACAATCTAATGCTACATCTGCTCCTACTAATGCAATTGGAACATCTTTATTAACCGTTACTGTGGTTTGATCCACTTCACTTATACAGCCAGATGAGCTATCAGTAACTATTAAACTATAATCGGTAGTTATTATTGGTGTCGCTGTAGGTTGAGCTAATGTAGCATCATCCAAACCTGTTGATGGTGTCCATAAATAGGTATAACCTGTTTGGGCGGCTGTTCCTAATTGAACACTCGTAATATTACAATCTATTGTATGATCATCTCCTGCATTTGCAATTGGATCACTTGTTTCTATTACAACGCTCACGTTTCCTTCTAAGTAGCAACCGTCATCTGATTCAACTTTTACATCATATATTCCTGCGTCTAAATTGGAAATTGAAAATAAGACTTGTGCTGTTCCAAAAGGAGCTACATATGTTGGACCACCTGTCACTGTTACTGTAAAAGGTCCTTGAGCAAGTGTAGTTAATTGTATATCTATAACACCATCTGAAGCTCCTTCACATATTGTAGAACCTTCACTCTCTACAATTATTGAGCAAATGTTATTTGCTATATTTCGGAAACAAGCTGCAAGATTTGCAAAATTTGGATCTATTTCATAGTCTGAATCTGAGATTTGATCTCCAACACCAGGATTGTATTCATTTGTTCCAGTTATACTTGGAATGTAGGTAGCATCAACATTTCCAACACCTAACACAAACATATGTGTGTTTTTTGCTTTTATCAAATTGGCAACTATAGCTGCATTATAAATCTCAGCCTCTTCTGTCTCAGCACCATCATCACAAAAATCATAACTTGATCCTGGATTATTAGCATTTGGTGAATATGTAGTGGGCTTACCATCTGTAAACATTAACAGTAGGTCTGCATTTGGTAAAGCATTTGCCCGCAATAAAGCGGCTTGCCAATTAGTACCTCCTAGTTGATTGTTAGAAAAATTATCTGGTGTATAAGTATTACCATTAAACCCTACATTATCGTCAAAATAATCCTCCATATCAGGCAAAACACTCGCTACTGATCTATAGGTTGGTACAACATAATTAGCTACAGAACCAAATTCTATAATAGCCACATTAACTGGTTTGCATTCTAATTCAGTAAGAAAAGCTAAAACACCATCTTCAACCTGATCTTCGAGCGTTTGAGAATCTATAGAATTAGATTCATCTATTATTAATATAACATCAATTTCATCCTCACAATTTACCAACATATCTGGATTGATACTTACGGGTATTGTAGGACAATCATCACAACCTCTACCAGGAATATCCTCGCAAAACGTTTGTGCAGATGTCATAAAAAAACTTAGACTCAATATTGCAAGCAATAGTGATCTTTTACCCAACAATATATTGTTTGGGCAACAATACATGATGTGTGAAATAATAGCAATGATTTTCATAGTGTTTTAGTTTAAATGTTAAACCACAACAGTATAGAAAAGTCATACGTAGACTTGGTTGATGTCGCTATTAATCAACCATATTTAAAATGCTATTATTTCATTCTTATTTCTAATAATCTAGAAATAAGACGTTAGGGAAAGCTGTAAATATAGATGTATTATATTTGAGTATAGAAATTAATTCGTTGAAATACATTGTTTTACTGTGGAAATGTAAACAATACAAAAATTATCTAAACAATGATTTTCAACTTGTCTTTTGTAATGTTTTATTTTTTTCTTTTAAAATTGCTAATTGCTTTTCTAAGAATGTAATGGCTTGTTCTGTCTTATAACTTGTTTTAGACGCTATATCATTAAATTCTCTTTTTAAAACGTCTTTCCCAGAATTCGCAGCTTTGGATAAATCATCTTTAACTTCAGTTAAATCACTAGATAATTGTTCTTTTATCTCTTTGCTTTCTTTTTTCAGCTTTGCTCTTGTAGCACTTCCTTTTTCCGGAGCTAATAAAACACCAGCTGCTGCACCAATTAACACTCCTAATATTATAGTTCCTTTATTAATCATAATTTATTTTTTTAGTTTAGCGTATTTATATATCAGTAGTAAAACTCATTACAATGTTACAAACAAACTCTATACCAAATACTTGAAAGTTGATTGGCTCACATCATTTTAGCCTGAGAACTTTCAAAAATTATATGTATTTAACCATCTTAATTTTTTTTGCTCAAGAAATGCTTTTTCAAAACTATTTGTAACCGTATTGATTGCTAAGTCTAAATATTTAATAGCTTTATTACAATTATTTATGACATAGAAATAATCTGATTTTGCTGCGTAAAACAGGTACATTCTCTGGGCAAAATCTTCAGGATTAAGTTGATTAAATAATGATTCTGCCTCTTTATAACTAGAGTTTTGCACACAAATTACTGCCATTGTTAAAACGTGTATTGGCATTGGTTGTAGTTGATTGAGTTGTTCGTACCAGTATAAGATTTTATTCCAATTTGTGTCCTTAAAAGTTTTAGCTTGTAGGTGTTCTGCAGCAATTGCAGATTCAAAATGATAATGTGAAAAGTTAGTCGTTTCTACTGCTTTGTTCATCATCGAATTCCCTAATGCAATTAATGGAAAATGCCAAAGACTTCTATCTTGATGTTTTAAATCTAAGAGTTCATTTTCAGAATTAATTTTAGCATCTAATCGAGATGAATGAAAACACATTAGTGCAAAAAGAGCGTAAACGTCTGGTGTTCTCAAAGATTCTCGTTTTAATAGTAACTGGCATAATCGCATGGCCTCACCACATAAATCTTTACGAATTAATTGCTGTTGAGAATTAGAATGAAATCCTTCATTGAAAATAAGATATAAGACTTCCATGACGCTTTCTAAACGATTTTGAAGCATTTTACCTTGAGGAATCCGGAACCTTAAATCGTTTTTTAGAATTGATTTTCTTGCTCGTGATAAACGCTTTTTTATAGTGTCCTCTTTGGTTAATAATGCAGAAGCTATCTCTTTAATACTAAATCCTGAAACCGTTTTCAATGCAAATGAAATACGATCTCTAGGATCTAGTTTAGGATGACAAGCTGTGAAGATCATTCTCAATTGAGCATCTTCTATTTCGGTATCTAAAAATAATTCACTGATGGCTATGGTTTGAATGCCATGCGTAAGGTTAGGTGAATAATTTGTTTCAGATTTGAGCTTTCTAAAAATATCAACAACTCTATTTTTTGCTGCTTGAGTTAGCCATGCTTCTGGGTTTTCTGGTTGTTTAGTTCTCCAACTTATACTGACTTTTAAAAAAGTATCTTGTACAGCATCTTCAATAATCTCTAAATTAGTAAATCCAAAAATTCGGATTAAAACAGAGACCATCTTACCACTATGATGACGAAATAGATGGTCTATGTTATTGTTATCCATTAGTTGTCAAATACCATAATTTCACGTATTTCTACTGTATTTCCTAAATCGTAGTCTGGGAAATCTTTGGCAATCTCTTGCACTTCATCAAAATCTTTTGCTTTAATCAAGTAAAAACCACCTACAATCTCCTTAATTTCTGCAGAGGTTACATCGGTCACGGTTCTATTTTTACCAGTAATACGCCTAATTTTAGGTGTTAAGGCTTCACCTCCATTCAAAATACCTGCTTTTTCCATTTTTGCTCCCCAAGCAAACCATTTTTCCATTCTGCCTTGTAACTCATCTGGTGATAAACCTAAATCAACGTACTCTTTACCGACAAAAATCATCATAAAATTTTTCATAATCTTTAAAATTTGATTGTTTATACTATTAAGACGTATCTCGAATAATAAAAGGGGACATTTTTTTGAGTTAATGTATTAGTTTTTCATCTCACATTCAAAACACTGCATTACATGTGATGGTAAATTTAAGTCTTCAGAGCCTTTCAAAGGTTGGTCAAGCTCACCTTGGTTATCCACTTCCTGTTTTAAGGCTCTAGCATATTTTAAAAGCTTATCTCGCCTACTTTTAATTTTAGTTGCTATCTCTTCTCCATTGAGTTCTATAATATTTTTAGGCCATACCAAAAGTGCTTGATCTATCACATCATCAGTCAATACCTTTTGAATATGTAAGGCTTCGTTAACAAATAAACTTTCAGGACTATTTAAGAGAAAATACCGATCAAACGGATATACTAAACCTTCTATATAATCAATATCATCTTCAAAAGGCCTAAGTTTTGGTACTACATTTTCATTAGATAGTATTGATGGAATAATGCCATCTGTATCAAAAAACGCATTATCTCTGTCACCTGCAATGGGTATCGCCAAATACTCATTTGCTTTCTTTTGCACAGCCCAACCCCATTGTTTAGAATGTCTATCCCAATCTCCTATCAAAAAATCGAATAATCGCAATCTTATCAAGCCTTGTTTATCAATGCTTAAGTTCTCGCCAAACTCTAGTTTAAGTTCCTGTAATCCTTCAGTCTCAACAATGGTAATGATATCACGATAATCTGTCCAATTCACATCACTTTCAGTTTCATATTCTAATAAAAACATCCGGTTGCCAAATTTGGTGTTAAAATCTTTGAGGAGTTTTTGTTTTGGAAGAAATACAACTTTAGGATGTGTATGTAACACCTCTAAAGTTTCAGATAATTTGGCTGCTAAAAGTGCTCCATAAGGATGCTGTGCAGAAATTCCGTCAACAATAATGTTTTCGAGACCTAAGGTTTTAGCAAATTCTGGAACAAGAGCTTGAGGATCTTTATTTATGCTTCTCAAAGTATACATGATACCATTGTTAGCTTTTAATTTTAACGAATGCGTTTGTTTCCCTCCTCCTTCTTTAATAATAGTTGCACCACCAAACAAGGTATCTAAAAACAATACAGGAACTTTTATAGGAGCCGCCCAAACGTCTCGATAATGTTCTCCTTGCATTAAAATTTTAACTTCATCAGCATCATATAAGGTAGTTGCAGCAACCATTACAGAGTCGTAATCCTTAAAATTAATCGAGTTTACATTTTCGATATTGATGAGTTCGCTTCGTTTATTGTTTTTATCTGTGCTTGATAACGACCAATACATTAACATGATAAAAACAACGGTAGCTACGATAAATCCAATGAGTAATTTCTTCAAGTTATAAGATAAAAGTTATGGATTAAATTTAACCTTATTTATTGAAGTAACAGAACTCTAATCTTAATTAATTTGGTTTTAGTTCACCAAATTAGCAACAATAGCTTTAACGGGAAGAATTTCTTTAGTATGCTCAATACTTGGTCCTGCAACCCAAACCGTTTTATATGTTGCTTTTTTGGCTGCATTTTCGGTAGCTTTCATTCCTATTGAAAACCGTACCATTTTCACCCATTTCTTTAAACTCTTATTTTTATTGAGTAAACTTTCTAACCAAGTGGCTTTAGTTCCTATTTTTTGTACATAAGGTGTATTGATTACTGTACAAGGTGTGCCAGAAATACGTTCTGTCATTATAATATCTTTTTCACCATAATCAACGCAAGCTTGTTTATATTCTTCTGTAACTCCAGCTTCTATTGATGCTATAAACGGGCTCCCAACACTAACGCCTTCGGCACCATAACTAAGCATTGTATCAATATCTGCTCTACATCCTACACCACCTGCAGAAATCACAGGAATACTAAGTTCTTTACTGAGTAAGTTGGTTAATTCTTCTGGAGACAAATTACCTCTATGACCACCAGCTTCATTATTTACAGCTATGGCTGCATCTGCTCCTAATTGTTCTACTTTTTTAGCAAATCGTAAATCGGTGACATCACAAAACACTTTAATACCAGCAGCATGAGCTTGATTTATAGTTTCTTCTGGACTACCAAGAGAGGTAATAATAAAATCACAACCTTCATTACAAATTACTTCTAATTGGTCTTTATATTTAATGTTAGATTTATTTACAATCAAATTAAACCCAAATGAACCGCCTTCAACTTTATTCGATTTTAATTCACGAATTGCAGCACGAAGCTCATCAAGCGTTCTATAATTTAGGGCTGGAATACAACCTGCAATCCCGCCCTTCATAGCTTCTGTTACCATGGCAACATTAGACACTAAAAACATTGGCGCTTGTATAATTGGGTATGTTATATTTAAGAGTTGTGTGATTTTGGTTTGCATAAATATTAAATTGAGTACTACAAATATAATAAATATTATGCATGCATAGTAGTTTACTAGTCTTGAAATCTATAATATCCGGTTTTTAAATAGGAGCCTTCAGGAAAACCAACAGGATGGTCAATATCATGTTGCGTTTTTTGTTCTACAGAAAATGAACGTTTAGTAGATATTAACGTTTGTTCATTAATATCATAAAATGCTCTAGCTGTCACTCTAGACGAACATGACGCTAGTACTAACAAGCCTTCTCTAGCAGTAAGTTTCTCTCCTAATCGAGCTAATTGTGCATACTTTTTTTTAGCAAGTAGAATTTCAGATTGTTGTTTGGCAAAACTTGGCGGATCGATAACAACCACATCAAATCTTTTTCCTTCGGAAATGAGCTGCTCCAATATTTTAAAAGCATCACCAGCAAGTGTGATATGTTTACCAGAATACGTATTTAATGTCCCGTTTTGAACTGCTATTTCTAAGGCTTGTGAACTTATATCTAAGCTAGACACTTCTTTTGCTCCATTGGCAAGTGCATGTACTGAAAATCCGCCAGCATAAGAAAACACATCTAAAACGGTTTTGTTTTTACTTAACAATCCTACTTGACGTCTATTCTCTCTATGATCTAAAAAGTAACCCGTTTTATGACCTTTAATCACATTTGCCGAAAACTTAACGCCATGTTCTACAAATTCTACCACCTCATTTTCTAGAGTTCCATAAACCACTTCTCCATCTTTTAGTTGATGTGAGCTAGATTGTTGAAGACCACGACTCAATCTAATAACTACGGTTTTGCAACCAGATACATGCACTAAACTTTCTAAAATAGTGTTTAGATAAGGTAGCCAGATTTCAGAATAGAGTTTTACCACTAAAACAGAATTATAAACATCTGCAATGAGCGAAGGGAAACCGTCGTTCTCTCCAAATAATAATCTGTAACTAGTGGTTTCGGTCTTTAATAATGGAAGACGTTTTTGATATGCATTTTCAATGTTCCGAAGAAAAAAAATAGCATCTATTTGTGTTGGTTTCCCTTCATTATAAATCATTTTAATTCTTATTGGAGACTCGGCGTCGTATAAACCTATACCAATCATGCCGTTTTTACGCTTTCCGAAGATAATAGCTAAGTCACCACTTTTTGCATCTGCATTGAATTTCACAATACTTTCTGAAAACACCCAAGGATGTCCTTGTTGCACATAATTTTCTCCTTTTGCCGTTAGTTTTATGGCTAGGCGTTTGGGTAGAAGTGTCGTTTTAATAGATGCTGAAAATGTCATGTTTGCAAATTAACGAGTTTTATATATCATTTTAGCTGTATGCATAAAAAAACGCAATCATTTCTGATTGCGTTTTTTCAAATGTTAAGTAATATTACTTTGTGAGATGCTAAAAACTAGTTCAGCATGACGTTGTGTATATTTGAGATCCCAAAACTAATTTGGGAGCAGTGATTCGCTCAAGTTTTATGTTTCAAAACTTGGCTATCTACTTACTTCACTTCTTCGAAATCTACGTCTTCCACATCACTTCCTTCTGCTTCACCATTTTGGCTTGCATCTGGTCCTGGTTGACCTTGTGCTCCTCCTTGAGCTTCGGCTTGTGCTTTGTACATTTCTTCACTAGCTACTTTCCAAGCTTCGTTGATTTTATCTAAAGCTGGAGTTATTACTTCAACGTCTTTAGTTTCGTAAGCTTTTTTCAACTCTTCAAGTGCTTCTTCAATTGGTTGTTTTTTATCATCAGATAATTTATCACCAAATTCCTTTAATTGATTTTCTGTTTGGAAAATCATAGCATCTGCTTCGTTTAATTTCTTAGCGTTTTCTACTGCTTTAGCATCTGCATCTGCATTTGCTTCTGCTTCTTGCTTCATTTTAGCAATTTCATCTTCTGTTAATCCAGATGATGCTTCAATACGAATATCTTGCTTCTTCCCTGTTGCTTTATCTTCTGCAGAAACTTTAATGATACCATTAGCATCAATATCAAAGATAACTTCAATTTGAGGTGTTCCTCTTTGTGCTGGTGGAATACCATCTAAATGGAAACGACCAATTGTTTTATTATCTGCTGCCATTGAGCGCTCTCCTTGTAATACATGGATTTCTACTGATGGCTGATTATCTGCTGCTGTTGAGAATACTTGTGATTTCTTTGTAGGAATCGTTGTATTTGCTTCAATCAATTTTGTCATTACATTACCCATAGTTTCGATACCTAGAGATAAAGGTGTAACGTCTAATAACAATACATCTTTTACATCACCAGTTAATACTCCACCTTGGATTCCTGCTCCTAAAGAAACAACCTCATCAGGATTAACACCTTTACTTGGTGTTTTTCCAAAGAATTTCTCTACAGCTTCTTGTACTGCAGGAATACGTGTTGATCCTCCTACTAAAATAACTTCGTCAATATCACTTTTTGATAAACCTGCTGCTTTTAAAGCTGATGCACATGGCTCAATTGTACGTTTTACTAAATCATCAATTAACTGCTCAAATTTAGAACGTGTTAATGTACGTACCAAGTGTTTTGGTCCTGATGCTGTAGCTGTAACGTAAGGTAAGTTGATTTCTGTTTGCTCAGAAGATGATAATTCAATCTTTGCTTTTTCAGACGCTTCTTTTAAACGTTGTAAAGCCATAGGATCTTCACGTAAATCAATACTTTCTTCTCCTTTAAACTCTTCTGCTAACCAGTTAATGATTTTTTGATCAACATCATCACCACCTAAATGTGTATCACCATCTGTAGATAATACTTCAAATACACCATCACCTAATTCTAAGATAGATACATCATGTGTTCCTCCACCAAAATCGAAAACAACGATTTTTTGATCAACACCTTTTTTGTCCATACCATAAGCTAAAGCTGCTGCTGTAGGTTCGTTGATAATTCTACGAACTTTTAAGCCTGCAATTTCTCCAGCTTCTTTAGTTGCTTGACGTTGAGAATCATTAAAATAAGCTGGCACAGTAATTACTGCTTCACTTACTGATGTTCCTAAATAGTCTTCGGCAGTTTTCTTCATTTTTTGAAGAATCATAGCCGATAATTCTTGAGGTGTGTATAAACGACCATCAATATCTACTCTTGGTGTATCGTTATCACCTTTTACCACTGTATATGGTACACGTTCTGCTTCTTTTTTAGATTCAGAATATTTGTTACCCATAAAACGCTTAATAGAATAAACTGTTTTTGTTGGGTTTGTTACTGCTTGTCTTTTAGCTGGATCTCCAACTTTAATTTCTCCACCTTCTACAAAGGCAATTACTGATGGTGTTGTTCTTTTACCCTCAGCATTTGGGATAACTACTGGCTCGTTACCTTCCATTACAGAAACGCAAGAGTTGGTAGTTCCTAAATCGATTCCAATAATCTTACTCATAATTATATTTGTTTTAAAGTATTTCCTTTTACTTCGGAAATGTTATGTTCATTTTTGTTTACGTTTTCTATATGGCAATCTTTATGCCATGACAAAATATATGACATGATGTCATAATATGTAATTGTTAACTAAGCTTTAATTAATTAACACTACATATTGAGATTATTACGTCTTAATGGATTGACACACAAATTTGTTTAAGGTTTCTTAATCTACACTTTATTTTCTATAAACGTTTGGGTAATAATTTCACGAAAAAATTAATCCAACTATCTTATTATGAAAAAACTTGTACTCTTATTACTATTTCTTATCACTAATCAATTGTTTGCACAATTAGATAGTGGTGACATGGCATTTATAGCATTTAATGCTGATAATGACGATGATTTTGCAATGGTTACCTTTGTAGATATACCTGTAAACACAACGCTTTATTTTACGGATTCTGAATGGACCGGAACCGCATTTGGAACTGATGAAAATGACTTCTCTTGGAACTCTGGAAACTCAATTATTACAGCTGGAACAGTAATTACCTTTAACACTATTAGTGCTACCGTACCTTCAGTATCTGTTGGGACAATTACAGGAGAACCTGGAGGTATCTCTGCAAGTGCAGAAGCCATTTTTGTATTTCTAGTAAATGATGCCAACGAACCCAGAGTACCATCTACATTTATCGCTGCTGTAGCAAACTCTAGCTCTGGATATGGAAGTTTAGATGGTACTAACCTTATAGAGGGTACAACTGCCATAACTTACCCAAGCGGTACAGACGTTGCTCAATATGTTGGCCCTAGAACTGGCTTACAAGCCAATGGCTATTTAGTCGCTTTAAATGACATGACTAATTACACACTAGATGACGCAAGTGGTGACCAAAGCGCGTTAGTTTTACCTTTTGACACCACTTCTTTTGTAATGTCATCCATAGATACTACTGCACCTTCGGTTAGTACAGTTAATATAACTAGTGCAACAACTTTAGATATCGTATTTTCTGAAGACCTCACTCCTGTATCTGCAGAAAACTTAACCAACTACGCTATTACTAATGGTGTCACTATTACTACTGTTTCCTATAATACTAGTACTCATACTGCAACTGTGACACACTCTGGCTTCTTAACAGGTATTGCATACCAACTTACAGTTAATGATATTGAAGACTTGTCGTCTAATATGCAAAATGCGCCATTTCAAAGTGATGATCTATTTTTTAATACTCTTACATCAGGATTAGTTATTACTGAAATCATGTACAATACTGCATCAGATAATGATGCACTTGAATTTTTAGAAATTTATAACGCATCCTCATCTGCCATTAATTTAGGAGGTATACAGGTTAAAGACGAAAGTAATTTCATTTTTACATTTCCGCAGCAAACCTTAGCACCACAAGAAATCGTACTACTAGCAACCGATAAAACTACAGCAGATGCCTTTTATGGAGTTACTTTTTTAGATATGCCTCAAGGCATTTCTAATGCTTTAGGAAATGGTGGTGAAGTTTTACAGATACTAAACTCTGAACAAACTCTAATTTTTGAGATGGAATACAGTGACGATGAACCGTGGCCAACATCTGCTGATGGTGATGGACCATCATTAGAGTTGCAAAATCCAAATGGAAATTTTAATGAGGGTACAAACTGGGTTCCTGCAACAAATTTGGTTGGTATTGACAACGGATTTGATGTTTTCGCTTCTCCAGGAGTTTTTGAGCCAAATACAAATGTGGCACCAGAGATTACCTTTGCCGAAACTGTATATAATGTTTCTGAAAACGATTCTAGTATTTCTATTGTTATTGAAACTAGTACTGCATCAACAAATGACATTACCGTTGATGTCGCTTTGGTAACAGAATTGCAAACCGCAACATTAACTACAGATTTTACATTTACGAATCAAACTGTTACAATTCCTGCTAATAGCACTGCACCTATCACTTTAACCATTGAAATTATTGATGATATCACTTTTGAAGCCGATGAGTTATTTTTGTTAGAATTAACAAATCCTATCAACGCAACATTAGGCAGCAATACTGTTATTGGTATTTATATTCTTGATAATGATGTGGTAGTACCTGCTGCTTCCAACTTATTAGATATTAACTTTGCTACAAGCTATTTGGTAGATGATGCTGGTTCTGCTGAAATCTCTGCATATGATGCAGCCACACAACGTTTATTTGTATTAAACTCTACAGGTGCTAAGATTGAAATTTTAGATTTTTCAGATTTAACAGCAATCAATACCATAACCTCTATTGATTTATCTGCTTATGGTACAGAAGGACCAACAAGTGTTGCTACTCATAATGGATTTGTAGTTGCTTCAGTTTCAAATGGACCTACAGCAGATGGTATCGTTCTGTTTATGGATACAAATGGTACTATTACTTCTACTGTTACCGTCGGAAATTTGCCAGACATGGTCACGTTCTCTCCAGATGGTACAAAGGTATTGGTTGCAAATGAAGGCCAACCAAATAATGATTATACCATAGATCCGGAAGGCAGCATCACTGTAATAGACGTCACTGGCGGATTAGAAAATATTACACAAGCTAATGTTATACACATCAACTTTAATAATTTTGATGCAGATTTAGCGAGTTTAAAAGCTGAGAACGTTAGAATCTTTGGTCCTGGATCATCAGTATCTCAAGATTTAGAACCTGAGTATATTACGTTTTCTGAAGATTCGCAAACGGCTTGGGTCTCTTTACAAGAAAATAATGCAATTGGTGTTATTGATCTTACCACCAATACAATTACAGATATTATGCCTTTAGGCTTAAAGGATCATAGCCTATCCAGAAATACAATTGATACATCTAATGATACCAATTTTATTTTTATGGCTAATTGGCCAATAAAAGGAATGTATATGCCAGATGCCATTGCATCTTATAACATTGGAGACATTACATATTTAGTAACAGCAAACGAAGGTGATGCCAGAGAATACGATGCTTTTGAAGAAGAAGTATCTCTAGGAGATATAACGTTAGATCCTGCCGTTTTTAATAACCAAAATCAATTAGCATTAGATACCAATCTAGGAGCGCTTTCTATCACAAATGCAACTGGAGATATCGATAATGATGGAGATTTTGATGAAATCCATGTATTTGGAACTCGTTCGTTTAGTATATGGAACACAACAACTGGTGCATTAGTTTATGATAGTGGTGACGATTTTGAGCGTATTACTGCTGCAGATCCTATTTATGGAGCACTATTCAATGCAAGCAATAGTAATAATACGTTTAAAAATCGAAGTGACAATAAAGGCCCTGAACCAGAAGGGGTAACTGTTGCTCAAATTGATGGAGAATTTTACGCTTTTATCACCTTAGAACGTGTTGGCGGATTCATGACTTACAATGTTACAAATCCTGAAAACCCAGTTTTTGAGAGCTATGTGAATAATAGAGATTTAGGAAACGATGAAGGTGGTGATTTAGGTCCAGAAGGGATACTTTATATTTCTCCAGAAGATAGCCCTAGTAATACTGCATTAATTGTCTTATCAAATGAAGTAAGCTCTACTGTAAGCGTTTATTCTTTAGATAAGGTGAAATTAAGTAGTAATGAAATCTCTAGCACAGATAACAACTTGAAACTATTTCCTAATCCAAGTGCAGCCAACCAGACTGTGTTTTTCAATAAATTAGTAGATGTTACTCTATTTGACATTCAAGGTAGAGTGATTACATCTCAGTTACAAACGGGATCACTTAAAATACCAAATGTTATTTCGGGCACTTATATTTTAAAAACAAATACTGGAGAAACTAAAAAAATAATTATTAAATAAACCTCTAGTTTAAGTATTTACTAAAGCACTTTCAACATATTTGAAAGTGCTTTTTTATTTTATAATTGTGGTACTAAAATTCAATATATACTTTATATTTGCGCACTTAAACGATTTCGTAAATGGAGTGTATTTCTGTCTTTGACATGCTCAAAATTGGCGTTGGCCCATCAAGTTCTCATACATTAGGACCTTGGAGAGCTGCCGAACGTTGGATTAAAGATCTTAAACTTACCAAGAAATTTGATAAGGTTGAACACATAACAGTGGATCTTTTTGGGTCTTTATCTTTAACAGGTAAAGGTCATGCTACAGATTTTGCGGTTATACTTGGTTTAAGTGGTGCTGACCCTGAATATGTTCCTGTTGAATCAATTGATATAATTGTTGCTTCTGTAAAAAACACTAATACGCTTTTATTTAATAACGAACGTACCATAGAATTTGATATTAAAAATGATATTGTTTTTAATAGAAAATTTTTACCATTTCACTCTAACGGAATGACATTTACCGCAACAATTAATGGTAGACGTTATAAATCTACTTATTATTCTATTGGTGGTGGATTTGTAGTACAAGAAGAGCGCAAAGTTTCAAAGAAAAATAAAATCACCTTTTACTGTACATTTCCTTATCCTATTGAAAACGGCGTACAATTATTAAAATTTTGTCATCAACTAGATTTACCAATTTCTGGTGTTGTTTTAGAGAATGAAAAATCTATACGATCAATAGAGACTATAGATTCTGAAATTCAACGTGTTTGGGATACGATGTTAGAATGCATGTATGTTGGCTGTCACACCGAAGGCAATCTTCCTGGTGGCTTAAATGTAAGACGTCGTGCTTATGACATGCATCAAAAATTAAAAGGAGATGTGCCTTATACAAATCCAGTAGAATGGCTCTACTCTATTAGAGGAACTGAAGTAAAATTTAGACAAATCTTAAAATGGGTTAGCTGTTTTGCCTTAGCAGTAAATGAAGTTAATGCTTCACTAGGACGCGTTGTCACTGCGCCTACTAATGGTAGTGCAGGAGTAATTCCTGCTGTACTAATGTATTATTTGGTTATAGAAAACCACGATGCTAATTTTGAAGATATCAAACGCTTTTTACTTGTTGCAGGAGAAATAGGAAGTATCTTTAAAAAAGGAGCTACAATAAGTGCTGCAATGGGTGGTTGTCAGGCTGAAATAGGTGTATCATCTGCCATGGCTGCTGGTGCGCTTTGTGAACTCTCTGGTGGCACACCTGAACAAGTTTTAGTTGCTGCTGAAATTGCAATGGAACATCATCTAGGAATGACCTGCGATCCCATTGGTGGATTGGTTCAAATACCATGTATAGAGCGTAATGCAATGGGAGCCATAAAAGCTATCAATGCATGTGAACTCGCTTTAGATACAGATCCTAACAATGTAAAAGTGCCTATAGATAAAGTGGTGCAAACCATGTGGGAAACTGCAAAGGATATGAATACAAAGTACAAAGAAACTAGTGAAGGTGGTTTGGCTGTAGGTGTGCATTTATCGGACTGCTAATAGGTATTGCAAAGGCGCAAAGCTCACTCTTATATCTCTAATCTTTAAGGTGATTAAACTTGTCGTAATTACATTTTTTACGGCGTGTATCAATTAAATAAATAATTTTCCATTGCCCTTTTTCTTTAAATAACTGAAAGGAATTTACACCACAATGGCTAAAATTACCATCAAAATAAAAATTATAAGGCGTCCAGATATGTGCCATATGTCCATCGACTTGAATAGAATACTCTAAAATCGTTTCTCTAAATGTTTTTTCCTTCGGAATTGATACAATTGATTTTAAAAATGAAGAAAAGTCTGAAGTATTTAATACCGTCACTCCTTCTCTATTTTTTGCTATAGATTGCATTTTAATATCTTTATGAACTGTTTGCAAAATCATTATACTATCCTGTTTATGAAAGCCTTCAAAAAATTGTTGAATGGTTGCCTTGACTTTATCTTGTTCTGTAGTTTGCGAAAAAGAAAGGGTATGTATAAAAATTATAATGCAAAAGTTGAGGATTTTCATTCTTTAAAATTTCCGATGAATTATAAAATTAAAGGTTTTTAAGCTTCAGAATAAATAAAGTTTAAGAAATCTCTGTATTTTTACGAATTACTAAATATTACCACATGTCTGTAGCAAAAAAAGATTACAAAAGAGTTACCGTAAAATCTCTAGTAGAGATGAAGCAACATAACGAGAAAATTTCTATGTTAACTGCTTATGATTATACCATGGCAAAAATTGTTGATGGTGCTGGCATTGATGTGATTTTGGTTGGTGATTCTGCTAGTAATGTGATGGCTGGCCATGAAACGACTTTACCTATTACATTAGATCAAATGATTTATCATGCTTCCTCTGTAGTTAGAGCAATTGACAGGGCTTTAGTGGTTGTTGATTTACCTTTTGGAAGTTATCAAAGTGATCCTAAAGAAGCGCTACGATCGGCAATTAGAATCATGAAAGAATCTGGTGGACATGCCGTAAAGATGGAAGGCGGAAAAGAAGTAAAAGATTCTATAAAACGTATTCTAAATGCTGGAATTCCTGTTATGGGACATTTAGGCTTAACACCTCAATCCATTTATAAATTTGGAACATATACGGTTCGTGCCAAAGAAGAACAAGAGGCGCAACAACTCAAAGAAGATGCTTTAATGCTAGAAAAAGCGGGTTGTTTTGGTATTGTTTTAGAAAAAATACCTGCAAAACTAGCTGAAGAAGTTGCAAAAAGTGTGTCTATACCTGTGATTGGAATTGGCGCAGGAGGTGGTGTTGACGGACAAGTTTTAGTACTTCACGACATGATTGGCATGACACATGAATTCAATCCACGTTTTTTAAGACGTTACATGAATTTATACGAAGAAATGACTACTGCCATTGGACAATATGTTGACGATGTTAAATCTAAAGATTTTCCTAGTGATACGGAACAGTATTAGTATACAGTAAATAATAATTATTCTTGTTTTTGTGGCTAAACCTTCTGGAAAAATACTATCTAATACATCTAATCTTCAGGTTGTTTATGAAGACAACCATATCATAATCGTTAACAAACGTGCTGGCGATATTGTACAAGGTGATCGCACTGGAGATAAACCGCTAAGTGATGTAGTTAAAGACTATATAAAAGATAAATACAATAAACCAGGAAACGTGTACCTAGGTGTTGTTCATAGATTAGATCGACCAACAACAGGTATTGTGATGTTTGCCAAAACGAGCAAGGCGCTACCAAGGCTTAATAAATTATTTGCTGATAAAAAAGCCAATAAAACCTATTGGGCGATTGTTAAAAATGCTCCAGAGCAAGCTGAAGACACCCTAATTAATTGGTTAAAAAAGAATCCTAAAAATAATAAATCTAGGGCATTTCCGAAGGAAATAAAAGATAGTAAAAAAGCTATTTTGCATTATAAAACTTTAAAAGCATTAGATAATTATACGCTTTTGGAGATTGAGTTAGAAACTGGTAGACACCATCAAATTAGAGTTCAATTATCTAATATTGGATCTCCAATTAAAGGGGATTTAAAATACGGTTTTGACCGAAGTAACAAGGATGCAAGCATCAATTTACATGCTAGAAGATTACAGTTCATTCATCCTGTGTCTAAAGTAAACATTGATGTTATAGCAAATTTACCAAATGATCCAATATGGAACGCTTGTGAAGCTTAATATTATTCGTTTATTTTAATCAAACGGATACGTGAGTGTTAAGGTTACTCCTTTTTCAATTTGTGATTCTAGATCAAATTGAGTATTAATTAGTTTTGCCCTACTTTTCATGTTTATGATTCCAGATCCTTGTTCGGCCCATGTGATATCAAAACCTTTACCATCATCTGAGGCCTTAACGACTAATTGCTTTTCTTGATAATCTAAAACCACTTTAATTTCATCTGCTTCGGAATATTTAACCGAATTAGAAAAGAACTCTTGCAAAATTCTGAAAATGATGATTTCATGTTTCTTATTCTTAAGTTCTCTTTGGGTGCCGAGTATTTCTAATTCCGTAGAAGAAAAATCCATGCGCTTTAAGCGTTGCATTTCATTTTCAATTGAAGCTTGTAAACCAATATTTGATAATACTTCATTATTTAAGGATTTTGATAATGCTCGTACTTCCTTTAAACTATCTTTTACAATTTGAGTGGTTTCACTAACATTACTTTTTATGTTATCAGGAACTTTTGAATTTAAAGCATTGAGTTGCATATTGGCATAAGCAAGTAATTGACCAACATTATCATGCAACTCTCTACCAACATACTTTAAGGTTTCTTCTTGGATTTCGGTTTGAGATCTAGAGATTTCTTCATCAAATGCTTTTTGTTGCTCTATTTGTTTTAATAACAAACTGTTTTTTCGTTTCTGGAAGGTTACAAAAAACAAAATAGCCATTATACAAAGTAACAAGACTGCAAAAATAACATAAGCTATTAATGCCATTTGTTCTTCATTTATTGCTTGCTCTTCTTGAGCGAATACCAAAAACCAAACGTAAAGCATAAGTAGGTAAAAATGTTTATGATTAATAAAAATACATTTCTAAAATTAACAAAATCTGTATTTACCGCTTTAAAATAAGAATCAAATATAAAAAGAGGTGTTGCGCATAAATACCACAATAATAACGCAATGCTAATGTAAAATGATGGCATTTTTTTAAAGTTGAGTAATTCTTCACTTCTCATTAACTCAATAAAATATAAAATTACATATAAACATATAACTACGGTTCCTAATACAAATGCATAAGGAATAGATCTAGCAAAAAATGCATCGGTTAGAGTAAAAAACATAAACACAAAAACACTAAAAAAGATAAATACGACTCTAATAATATTTCTAAATAATTTAGTACTCATTAGATTTGAATAAAACAGCCCTATTAAACCTATTGCTAAAAAAGAATAGATATTATAGAGCCATCTATTGTTACAAAAATTACTGTTTTTAATAGCTATAAACCAGTTATAGTCATAATTGTGTTGCATGACATAAGTATATAATGCAACTACCTCTATGATAAATGTTATCCAGAGGTATATTACAAAAATCTTAATTACAGAATTTTTATTTTTTCTAATATAGAGTGTTCCTGCAAAAGCAGCAATAAACTCTAATACTTTTGTTATATAAATTCCATTATCAATTAAAAACGCTTTCAATAAGCTAGATATTATTGAGGGTAATTTACACCTGGAGGTGTACCTTCACCACCCATATCTAATCCTTTTGCTCCAGGAATATCACGACTTCCTCCACCTCCTTGAAGTGGTGCTAAGTTAAGAATTTTCCCTTCAGATGTCATAGGAGTTCCTGTTGGCACAAACAACATGGTTGTATAACCTGGCGCTTTTCCTGTTGCAGCCTTAGCTCCTAAATAAATTCTTACGCCATCCATATTATATTTTAAGCCATTAGCTTGTTTTTCGGCTATCGTTAAATAATTACGTAAATCTTCTAACGAATACCACGATGATCTATTATCTCCATCTGGCACTCCTCTAAAAAAGGCTTTAGTAACGGTATCGTACCTTGGATTGTAAGCTTCTGTTAATGTTGTAATTTCTTCTGGATTAATAATTCCACTTGGTGTTGGTGTTTCTGTCATATTATCTTTAGATTGATTGTTTACACAATAAAAATACATGGCTAAAGCGCCAAGAATAAATCCTAAAATTATTAATACTAGTTTTTTCATAATGTATTTGTTTTGAATTAATTGCGAGAGCAATGTATATAAAATCTTAATACAAAACTACTTTTTATGTTAAAATAAGTCTTTTTCCTACTAATTTAAACATTTAAACGCAATTTTACTACCAATAAACTGTTGAACGATACTATTAATTGACTTTTCAGTTAACTGTAACACCCTAGGATAACCACCTGTAGTTTGACAATCTCGCATTAAAATGATTAGTTTCCCTGATGGTGTCAACTGTACTGTTCCTGGTAGCACTAATGACGTTATCATACCACACAATGCATTATCAAAGGGTTCGTCTAACTGAAATGCCATTCGATTACTATCCTTCGAAATCGTAAATAAAGATTCAAATAATTGCTGCTGCTGACGCTCACCTAACAAACAAAACTCTGGACCTTTAAACACCTCAAAATTATAGGTTTCAAAGTGTGATTTGTTAATTTTTACAGATGCAAAAGTTTTATTGATATGGGCTGCAACTTTTAAAGTTGGCAAAACATCTCCTTTAAGCAACTTATAAGAAGCCGTAATACCTTTACACATGCTTCGGCTACCAAATTGCTCACGAGTTTGAAAACCTCCTAAAACGGCTAAATAAGAACGGTAACCATATTGGCAAGTTCCAAATTTAAGCTCATCGTTTGCTCGCACCTCATAGACTGTGTTATTTTTAATTGGCTGCATATTCAAAACAATATTCATATCTGCCCCTGTGACACAAATCAACGTCTCTCGACTAAAACTTAAATGCGGACCAACAGCCACACTCTCTAAAACCGCAGCATTACCATCATTACCAAGAATAGAATTTGCTAAAGCCGCAGAATACTGATCCATAGCACCAGATAATGGCACACCAAATTCTTGAACACCAACTCTACCTTGATCCTGAATTGAATCATACAATCCTGCTTTTAAAACCCTAACCATCAACCACCTCACTTTCTAAATTATAATCGCCTTGTTTAACCTGATGTAAAATAGCATCATATCTATCCCTAGAAATTGGCACAAACTCTATGCTATCACCTGCTTTAGCAAAACAAGGTGAGTCATTATTTGGCATAAATAAATCTACAGGTGAATTTCCAATTATATGCCATCCTCCAGGGCTTGCATTTGGGTAAATTCCTGTTTGTGCTCCTCCTATAGCAACAGCTCCTTTTTTAACCTCTCGTCTCGGACTTGTTTTCCTCGGAAAATGGAGTTGCTCATCCAATCCTCCTAGGTATAAAAAACCAGGTAAAAATCCAATAAAATAAACAGTATAAATAGGCTGAGAATGTAATTGAATAATTTCAGGAATTGACAACTTTTTTTCTTCGGAAATCTCAACTAAATCCAAACCGAATTCCTTTGTATAACACACAGGAATTTTAAATAATTTTGTTCTTGTTTTTTTTACTATCTTACGCTCTAAATAACATGCTTTAAGTGTTAAAATTTCATCATTGATATTATCAATAGTACACTTATAAATAATTAATAATGAATTATATGCGCTATTTACCTGAAGTATCGATTTAATATCTAAATTCAAGATTGATTTTTTAAACAAAAGCACATCCTCCAAGATAAACTCATTAATTTCTTGAGGCCATTCTATCAAAATTGAACGTTCTGAAAACCGCCGAAATTCCAATTCATAATCCATAAATTAATTAAGAAATATTAATATTATTTTCATCTAATTTGCGCCTTACATACAACAAATTTTCGATCACATTTTCACTATCACCATGCACACAAATTGTATCCACTCTTAAGGCCACCTCTACTCCATTTTTAGTCGTTACATTTCCGTAGTAAATCATATTAAAAACATGCTTAAAAATAGCCTCTTTATCATAAATTAACGCATCAGACTCACGTCGTGATACCAACGTTAAATCGGCATTATAATTTCTATCAGCAAAAGCCTCGTACATTATTTTCAACCCTTGCTTCATAGCTATTTTAGAAATAACTGAACCAAAAGGAACATACAAGATAAGCTGCGGATCAACGCTTTTTACAACATCAACCACTGTAGCTGCAACCTCAACATTAACCGAAGCGAGATTATACAAAGCACCATGCGGTTTTACATGATGCATTTTTAACTGCTGCGCTTCTGCGACTGACTTTAAACTTTCAATTTGAAATTTTATACTCTCATATAAATCACTTGACGACATATTCACCACCACTCTTCCAAAATTCTTTACATCTGGAAACGAAGGATGAGCGCCAATTCTCACACCATAAACTCCTGCCAACTCAACAACGCTTCGCATCGTATCAAAATCTCCAGCATGTCCACCGCAAGCAATATTACACGAAGAAATCAATGGCATCACAACAGCCTCATTACCTACACCTTCACCTAAATCACAATTAATATCTATCACGTTCATTTAAACCAATTCAAAAACCCTCAACACACTTTTAACCCCAAGAAACAATGCTATTCCAAAAATTACGAACCCAAAAACATTTTGAACAATCGAGTTTTTATACTTTCCAAGAATAGATGTTTTATTCATCACCCAAAGCAAAAAACCAGCAACAACAGGCAACAACAAACCATTTGCTACTTGAGCAAATTTTATAATTTCAATAGATTTAAATCCGATAGAAGACAACAAAACACCCAACCCTAAAATAAACATCCACACCAATCTAAAGTTTAGAGATTTCATATTAGAACTCCAACCCAAGCAACCTGTTGCCACATAAGCCGCAGCCAAAGGCGCAGTTATCGCACTTGTTATTCCTGCAGCAAACAAACCTACAGACAAAAAACACTTGGCATAATCGCCAAACAAAGGCTCTAAACCTCTTGCCAAATCTGCAGCATTTTGAACATCACCTCCTCTAATCGCAGCAGCCGAAATAATAATACACATAGACACAACTCCTCCAAGAATCACAGCAATAATCGTATCCTTTCTTGCAAATTTTAAATCTGACGGGTTTTTCCACTTCTCTTTAACTAAAGACGCGTGTAAGAATAAATTATAAGGAACCACTGTTGTTCCAACTAATGCAATTACAGTTATAACGTTTTCCGAAGAAAAATTAGGGACAAACAAACCTTTAAACACTTGTGAAAGATTAGGTTTTGTCAATATCGCAGTCACCATAAACGCCAAGCTCATCAACACAACCAATGCTACCAAGGCTTTTTCAAGCACCTTATAATTCCCCATGTACAGCAATACAAAAGCAACCACTCCAATTACAATACTCCAAAGTGATGCATTTGCATCTAAACCTCCCGACAAAGCTTGCAACCCTAAAACTCCACCACTAATATTCCCAGCTTCATAAGCCGCATTACCAATAACGATTGCCGACAAAATCAAAACCACAACCAACCCTTTTAAAAACGGATTTGAAATCTCAGCTCTAATCACTTCAGACAACCCTTTTTGAGACACAACACCTAAACGCGCAGACATTTCCTGTAAAACAATGGTAGCTGCAATTGACAATAACATAGCCCAAAGCAAGGTAAAACCATGAGTAATCCCAGCAATTGTACAAACGGTTACGGTTCCTGGACCAATAAAAGCCGCAGCAACTAAAGGCCCAGGACCTATATTTTTAAGCCAGTGCTTAATCACGATCTACTGAGTTTAGCGCATAAATAGCAAAACTCCCTAACCAATGCCCACCTTCGTAACCATCTCCAACAATACTTGGCAATGAGTAATTTATATGCTGATTAGCTATGTTTTTAAGATGATTATATTCTGGCAAATCTCTAGCTATCTCATTTAAACTCCACGCTCTCGAAAAATTCACACCATCTAAATGCACAAGTTTTCCGTCGGTGCGATCACTTACCCTCCCTGTTTCTAGTGTAAAATTTTCATCTTTTAGCTGCGGAAGAAATTCGCGAAGCCAATTTTTAAAGTCTCGAGCAGGCAACACACGCTTCATCAACGCTGCCTCTTCAAAACACGGTGAGAGAAAATCAAATCCGCTAGGCTCCCAACTCAAAGGACAATTAGCATCGTTCATGTAAAAATCTTTTGCTCGTTGCTCTATTAATGATTGTAACTGCTCATCTCCTAAAGTTTTTGCATAATCATAGGCGAATGACAAGCCAAAAGCAGTGTTAGGATGCTCTCCTACTCTAATTGGGTAATTTAACTTCGGAAGAAAATCCATGTATTTCTCTACAATCAAATTTGTGAGAGGCTGCAAATTAGACTCTAACTCTTTAGAAATAGGATCATTCCACTTGTGGAGTTCTTCGGTTAGTTTTAATAACCAAGCCCAACCATATGTGCGCTCGTATGTTGTGTTATATTTTCCGAAGAAATAATCAACTTCTGCTTTTATATTTTCTTGAGATAGATTTTCTAGCAGCATGCTTTTAATCTCATCTGCATTTTCCAAATTCGGATACTGCCTTAAAAGACTCACCAAACTCCAATGTCCATGAACTGCAGAATGCCAATCAAAACAACCATAAAACGCAGGATGCAAATCTTGAGGAGACTTCAAATCATCACCACTACCTATAGTTTGATTTAGCTTATTTGGATATTCAGTTTGAATGCAACCTATCGGTAATTTAGACAAATTAAAAGCCTCTTCTAAATTGATAACAGGTGTTTTAAACTGCTTTACTTCAACTTTTTCTTTAATATCTTTATTTTTCTTTTCTTCGGAAGTATTACAACTCAAAACAAGGAATACTAAGCTTAATAAGTAATAGTTTTTCATGTTATAAATTTAGGCTTTTATATTAAAACAACATGGCTACTATGAAGTCATCTTAGCTTTTAGCATTTAAAACCGCCAAGTTAAATTAGTCACTATTATTTAAATTATTAATAGGTTCAATCGCATTAAAAGGGACCACGAGCATCTGTTTTATTGCATTCTTTAAAAAAGCTGAACGATTTTTAATAATTCATTCTGACTATCTTGTTTTCGGTGTATTTTGACGAAAAAAATTAACACTAAGATTAACTTTAACTAAAAAATGTATAAATTCGTCCAAATTAGCGGTTAAGCCTTTACCAGTATGAAAACAGTAATGATTTTAGGCGGCACGAAAGGTGTTGGAAACGAAATACTTAAATCCTGCTTAAAAAAAGGCTACAATGTCTCTTTTTGTGGCAGAAATCAAAAAATTGGTGATGATTTTATAAAAGCGCTTCAAAAAGAAGACCAATTATATTTTCATGAATTAGACTTAAATACGACACGTGAAATTGAAAACTTCTACAATAGAACCATAAAAAAGTTCGGTAAAATTGATGCTTTAGTCTTATACGCTGGCATAACTCCAGTTGCTTCTTTGATTGATACTGAAGAAGAACTATTTGATAGTGTGTTTAACGTCAACCTAAAGGCACCATACTTTTTAACAAAACATGTTTTAAAATCTATGATGGATTTAAAACAAGGCTCAATTATATTTTTTGGATCAGCACATATGGATTATGGTCAAGCAGACAGAACCGCTTATGCGCTTACCAAAAGCACATTATACACCTTATCAAATCATATTGCTCATCATTATGCTAAATATGGCATTAGATCAAATTACGTGGTAATGGGATGGACCAACACAGAGGGTGAAGTGAATTTACGAGCTAGCGAAGGTATGAGTGAGGACGAATTAAAAAACGAAGCTAAAGACATTATTCCTATGGGTCGTATGCTCAACCGCTTTGATCCAGTACCTGCTGTTATGCATTTTATTTCTGATGAATCTGCAATGACAACAGGCTCTTTAATTAGAATTACAGGAGGAGAATATATCTAACATACACTTATGACATCATCTTTAGTTTTTTATTCTAATTCAGAGCTTCTTGAAGGACCAGTATTTGATACCAAACACAACCTATTGTATTTTGTTTCGATCTTAGAAGGCTTAGTATATTGCTATAATCCCGAAACCAAAGAAGTTTTAAGTATTAAACTAGATTCTCCTGTAGGTAGTCTGTTTTTGAGAGGTCATAAAAAAGTATTAGCAGCTTCTAAAAACGGCTTCTTTGAGATTAATTTTAATACGCTAAACGCTCAATTCGAATTTCAAATTGACATCAAAAATACGGTTAGATTTAATGATGGCATTACCGATACTAATGGTAGAATAATTGTTGGCACCATGGGATATCCTGAAGTAAAAACAAATCTAGGACAAGTGTTTTCTTACCATAATGGCAACTATAAAACAATAATTGAAAACACGACCATTTCAAATGGCTTAGCCTTTTCATTAGATAATAAATATCTTTATTTCATTGACACTCCAACAAATAAAGTTGCTAGATACGCTTATAATTTAGAAAACGGAACCGTAACCTTTGACTCCTACGTTATTGCATTTAGCGGTCAAAGTAATCCTGATGGTATGTGTATTGACCAAAATGGCATGTTATGGATTGCCGAATGGAATGGAGCGTGTGTCTCCAAATGGAACCCTGAAAATGGAGAACAATTAGAAGTCATTAAAATACCATGTACAAATGTTACATCTTGTTGTTTTGATAACCATTCAAACTTATATGTGACAACAGCTAAAAGCAATTCTCAAAATGACCAATTTGGTGGTGGATTGTTTTATATTGAATTAAATACATTTGATTAAATGGATAAAATTAAAATTAGTGTTATTGTCCCTGTTTTTCGAATTGAAAAATATCTTCCAGAATGTATAGACAGCCTACTAGTTCAAACTTTCAAAAACTTTGAGTTAATTTTAGTTAATGATGGAAGTCCTGATGGTTGTTCGCAAATTTGTGACAATTATGCTAAAACAAATGAAAGAGTAAAAGTCATTCACAAACCCAATGGTGGCTTATTAAGCGCGAGAAAAGAAGGTTTAAAAAATGCGACAGGAAAGTACATCGCCTATGTAGATGGTGATGATTGGGTAGATAATTATTATTTAGACACCTTATATAAACTTGCGGAAGCTAATGCAGCCGATCTAGTTGAAACTGGACATTTTAGAGAATTTGACGGTAAAACTGAAACTATTAAACCAAAATTAGTTGGAGTTTTTGATGCCGAAGACATAGAACACCGTATCATACCAAAAGCAATTTATAATGGTGATTTTTGCCAACACGATGTATCTACCTATGTTTGGAACAAACTTTTTAGAAGAGATTTATTAGAAACTATCTTGTTTGACATCCCAAACGACATAGTTATGGGTGAAGATGCAGCGATAACCTATTCGTATCTTGCAATCTCTAAACGCTTGGTTGTAAGCAAAATCCCTTTGTATTACTACAGACAACGTTTTGACTCCATTGTAAAATCAATTGAAGATCCAAAAACTGAATACTATAGACTAGGCTTACTCATGAGTTTTCTAAAGAAAAAACTAAGCCATGTTTTAGATGAAGATACACTTAACAAACAAATTAAGCTGTATCTCTACTCTCAAATTCTTGTACGATCTGGTGGATTAATTCAAAACAGTAAAGGTGATATTATTTTCAATCCTTTTTTAAGAACTCAGCAGCAATCTAAAGTCGTTGTTTATAGCTCAGGTTCCTTTGGTCAGCATATTTTATCTACAAATACTTCAACAAACTTCTTTCAAATCGTTAAGTGGATAGATACCGATTTTCATAAATTAAATATTGGTAACAATGCAGTACAACCTATTAGTTCCATTAAAAATGACGAATTTGATTTTTTAATTATAGCAACTATCAATCCTTCAATCTATACATCTATAAAAACTGAATTAGGATTAATGGGTATTGACAAGAACAAAATTGTAAAAATTAATACCGACGAAACAGCAATTAATAAACTATTTCAAGATATCGGATTTAATGACGCCTTTGAATTTGAAGGCAGTAAAAAATTATAAATAAAAATCACTTAACACTACGCAAATTATTAGTTTTAGCTATGAAAAAACTTATTATTCTTGGAGGTAATCCTGAGACAGCCATTTTAGTAAAAACCGCAATATCAATGGGTGTTCATACTATTGTTGTAGATCCAAATCCTGATTCACCAGCTAAAAAAGTAGCCAATGACAGTTATGATATTGAAGTGTTTAATACTGACCAAGTCGTTGATTTAGCAAAACAGCTTGAAGTTGATGGTGTTTTAGTAGGCGTAGCAGATATTTTAGTTGCGCCATATAGAGAAATCTGCAAAAAACTAAATATGCACTGTTATGTTACTGATGACGCTGTTGATGCGTATTGTAGTAAAGATGGTTTTAAAAAATATTGTATACAGCATAACATTCAAGATATTCCAGGCATTTATATCGATAAAAATTCTAACATTGATGATGCTAAAAACATGAAATTCCCTGTTATGATCAAACCTGTAGATAATGGTGGAGGTGTTGGCATGAAGATTTGCAGAGATGAAGATGACTATAAAAGCTCAGTTAAGACGGCTTTAAAATTTTCTAAAAAAGGCGTAGTTCTAGTAGAGCGTTATATGGATTGTGATGATATGGCAGCCTATTACACGTTTAAAGATGGCAAAGCATACTTATCTGCTGTCTCAGATAGGTTCACGACAAAAAAACAAGGCGATTCTAGTCCTGTTTGTATTGGTGCCGTATTCCCTTCTAAATATACAGAGCAATTTGTAAAAGACGTTAATCCTCAATTATGTGCCTTTTTTGAGTCGTTAGATGTACAAAATGGAGTTTTAAATCTTCAATTTTTTGTAGAAGACGGTATTTTTTACGCTTACGATCCAGGATTTAGATTACAAGGGGAAGCACCTCACCTACCCATTGCTCATATTAACGGGTTTGACCATAGAGAAATGCTTGTCAATTTTGCTTTAACAGGTCAATTTGGTGATGATGATTTTGAATCTCAAAATGACTTTAGATTTAAAGGAAAAACAGCCTGTACCATTTGGGTGCTTTTAAAAGGCGGACAAATAGATACTATTGAAGGTTTAGAGCAAATTCAAAAAGACGAGAATGTGATTTTCGTCTTAGACCGTTTTAAAACGGGTGATGTTGTTACTTCGGAAATGTTAGGCACCGAAAAACAAGTCTTTGCAAGAATTTATCTCGTCGCTGACACCATTACAGAAATTAATTCAAAAATTATTGAGTTTAGAGATTTGCTTAAAATAACTGATACTAATAACAATGACATGATTTTACAGTGGATGGAACCCTTTGAAGAAGCTGATTATATTAAAAACTAGTAATAATTTTTGAAATTCTAAAAAAGCGAGATAATCAAATTTATGTTGCAGATCTTTTCTTTACTATATTTTTAAACAAATAAATGATTTAATCATGCTCGTATTCGTTATCCCTGTAAAAAGTAAAACTATAGAAAAAAATTGGGCTTCTTTTAGTCGTCTTTTAGATCGTTGTATAGGCTCAATTTGCAATCAGTCAAACACAAATTTTAAAGTCGTTGTTGCTTGTCATGAAATACCTGAAACAAGTTATAATAACGATCCTCGAGTAACATTTTTACAAGTTGATTTTGCTCCTCCTGGTATAAATACAGAGTTAATTGCAAAAGAAAAAGATAAAGGCAAAAAGATAAAACTAGCAACAGATTATGCTAAAAAATTAGAAGCCTCTTATATAATGATAGTTGATTCTGATGACTGTATAAGTAACAAGATATGTGAATTTGTAAACAAAAATAGTGATGATTCAAAATCTGGTTGGTTTGTAAAAAAGGGCTACCTCTATCCTGAAGGGAAAAAATATGCATATCTCAATTTAAAAAACTTTCAAACCATATGTGGCACTTGCGTGATCATTAAACCAGAACACATAGATTTAATGTATGGAGATAATTTTTGGTTTCATCATGATCGGACTAAATTTCCTAATGTAGCATCATTAGAACCACTTCCTTTTCCTGCTGTTCTATATAGTATGCTTAATGGTTCTAATATATGCCTAGATGTAGGAGAGATGAAAAAACGAACAGAAGTCAAACCTTCTAAAATGGTATTTTTCAAAACACTATTTAGAAGATTAGGAAAATATAGATTAATGCCTACTGCTCTTATAAAAAAAGAATTTAATCTTAAAACGATTTAATTTTTAAATTATCCTAGCCAACCCTCTCGATCCATGCTTCTATATTGTATAGCTTCGGAAATGTGAGAGCCATTTATATCGTCAACACCTTCGAGATCTGCGATTGTACGAGATACTTTTAAAATTCTGTCATATGCTCTAGCAGACAAATTTAAACGTTCCATGGCTGTTTTTAATAGTTGCATGGAGGCAGCGTCTAATTTGCAGTATTGCCTTAAGAATTTCGTATTCATTTGTGCGTTATAATGTACTTTGCTAGAATCTTCAAAACGTTTCGTTTGAATTTCACGAGCTGCAGTCACTCGTTTTCTTATGTCTACGGAAGTTTCACCTTTACGTTCATCTGCTAATTTATCAAAAGGAACTGGTGTCACTTCAATATGAATATCTATTCGATCTAATAATGGTCCGGAGATTTTACTTAAATACCGCTGCATTTCAGCAGGAGAAGACGTTACAGGCGCATTAGGATCGTTAAAATAACCACCAGGACTTGGATTCATACTGGCAACCAACATAAATGATGATGGATAAGTTACGGTGAATTTTGCCCTAGAAATAGTAACTTCACGATCTTCCAAAGGTTGTCGCATCACTTCCAGAACTTCGCGTTTAAATTCTGGTAATTCATCTAAAAACAAAACACCGTTGTGAGATAGAGATATTTCTCCTGGTTGCGGATAACTGCCTCCTCCCACCAAAGCAACATTACTAATAGTATGATGCGGACTTCTAAACGGTCGTTGAGCCATCAAACCTGTATGTTCTTTAACACGACCTACAACCGAATGTATTTTGGTGGTCTCCAAAGCTTCATGTAACGTCATTGGTGGCAAAATACTAGGCAATCTCTTGGCAAGCATTGTTTTTCCTGCACCTGGAGGACCAATTAAAATAATATTATGACCTCCTGCTGCTGCAATTTCCATACAGCGTTTAATACTTTCTTGACCTTTAACATCACTAAAATCAAACTCTGGAAAATCAAGGTTTTTATAAAACTCCTCTCTTGTGTTGATAATGGTTTGCTCAAGAGGCTCTCCTGTATCAAAAAACTGTATGACTTGCAAAATATTATCCACACCAAAAACTTCTAGGCCATCAACAATAGCAGCCTCTTTGGCGTTTTGCTTCGGAAGAATAAATCCTTTAAACCCTTCTTCCCTAGCCTTAACTGCAATAGGAAGCGCTCCTCTTATAGGTTGTAAATTTCCGTCGAGAGACAATTCACCCATAATAAGGTATTTGTCGATATCATCTCCTTGAATTTGGTTGGTTGCAACGAGAATTCCAATTGCCAAAGTAAGGTCATAAGATGACCCTTCTTTACGTAAATCGGCAGGAGACATGTTAATAATGATCTTTTTACCGGGAATTTTATAACCATTATTTTGAAGTGCTGCAGCAATACGAAAATTACTTTCTTTGATAGCGTTATCGGGAAGACCAACAAGATGGTAGCCAATTCCTGAATCTACATTAACCTCAACTGTGATGGTTGTAGCTTCTACTCCAAAAACAGCGCTTCCAAAAACTTTTCTTAACATATAGGTTATTTTCTCTAAATATAGAAAATAATCATCATTTATGATTTCATTTCATTAAAAATTGAAAACCACTACAATTTATTGAGTACCAAGGGATACTGAACTGCCATAATCAATTCCCCATTGTATCCCAAAAAGCGCTACAGTATTACCGTTGCTTTTAAAATTTTTACCAAAACCACCATTTAATGTAAAGGCATTATTGATTTTATATCTAATGGAACCCATAGAGCGTTCTTCGTTATCACTATCTATAGCTCTTGTAATATACTCATATCCAAACGATAAATTATCGAGTTCTAACTCCAGTTTTGCGCCATAATCTATAGCCTCTTCAATCTTTAAACCATCTAAATTTGAGTTGATGATAAGTCCGTCACGAAGATATCTAAACACACCATAAAAATGAATGTGGCTATTACTACCAATTGTTGGTGTATAAAATGCTAAATCTCCAGATGCCCAAATACCTAAACGTCCAAAGCCATCATCTAAATCTTGACTTTCGTCTCCCATAAAGTGGCTGTAAGCCGCTGCAACATCGAGAGCAAATAACGGTTTTTGGTTGAGTGTGTTTTCAAAATCGTTAACTATTGTCTTATAGGTTTCAAGATTGGTAATGGCTGTATTTTTTTCCGAAGCACTTAAACTAGGATTTGCGAAAATCATAATCACTTCTTGGCTCGTCATAAATTGTTCGTAATTTGAATACTGTGACACTATTGCACTACGTTGCTCTTTAGTTTTAAAGGATAGTAATCGTGTTCTCGCTCCTACCGAAACATAAGATTGTGCAGTTTCAAAGACATTAAAATTACCATTCATTAATGCTAAAGATACTGACGCTCGTTTCCAAGCATCACCAAAAACATTATATTTAGTATAATCCTTTGGATTTGAAGTTTCAGCATTTATCCCATCATTTTTTTTAAGATTGTTATACTTAAAAAAGCTCATATTATTTCGCTTAACATACCAATAAGGTTGAAATTCTACAGCGTAATTATTGTTTGATAACCCGTTAGAGCTATCACCAGAAAAGGCACTTATGGTTTGTATAGAAAAGGCTTGAATATGCTCTGGCACGATGATATTAGATGGTGTTAAATCCATCAAAACAAAAGCTGGAGAACTTGGAGGTGCTAAATTTTTTAAAGCTGAAACAGGATTGATATTTGTTTGAGCAAAAACAGAAGTTGTAAGCAGAAGGATTATAATTTTAAGATGTTTCATGACTATTAGGTTAACTTCAATTCACTTTCTAAAATACAGGTTTGGCCTTCATAAAAGGCAGTGACTTTAAAATTCATATCTAGTTGCCCTTCGCTTCCTCCATTAATACTCGCTTTATAAGTATCTTTAATTTGTTTAATAGCTAAATTAAAGGTTTCTTGATTTGGAAATGGGTTAAAAAATCGGCAAAATGTCATTACTCTAAACACTTTTGATTGTACTTCATTACCTCCATCTAATTGTTTCCAACCGGTTTTTTGAGTTGGATCAAATGGCGGAATTATAGCATAAGGTGTTTGATCATCTATAGTATGATACAAAAATGCATAGCTTATTGGGATCGCTTCTGTGACAATAGCAACTTTCAATTTTATGGGCTTATTTGTGCCTACTTGATAGGAATCCATACTACTAGTTTTAAAAATTAAGACGCTAATACAGCGTCAATTACAGCATCTAAATCGTGATTATGAGTCATCTCATTTAACCAAGCTGCTGTATCAACATTATCCATAAACGTATTTAAAGCACCTATTACAACATGCTTATTTGCAGAAGGGAGTTGATTTACAACGGTTTCTAAATTTTCTAATAATTGCAATGGTGTGGTTTTTTCTTCGGAAAGTTTATAAGCCACCTTACCAGTGATATCTAAGAATTTTAAGTAATTATCTTTGGTTGTAATTGGCGTACTAATATTTAATCTATGAAACACATCGTGGGTATAACTTCTAGTTTGAGGTCCAGATAAACCATCAATAATGACTGGTTTACCGTAAATATATTTTAGCACCATTTGAAGGTAAAGTGTTTCAGATTTTGAGGCTTCATGGTAATCAACAGGCACACTCGTATCTACATGCCAATGATCTTCGTGACCTCTATAATAATAGTTAAGAACGATTCCGAAGTGCTTCCGAAGAAAAGATTCTATACCTAAATACAGTTCTTTTTGATGAATAAAATTTTTAGAAACTAGTGTGTGATCTTTCCAAAACACAGCATCCAAATCAAATGCTGTACCATGACCATGTTGACCTGGTTTATTGACAAAAATCCCAGCAGTTGTCACGACTTCTGGCACTCCTAAGGGACAATTTGTAAACACCTCATCAAAAGCGCTTTCAAGAACTTTTAAAAAATTAGAATCTATAGAAAACTGACGCTGTTCTCCACGCGTACCATAAGGATGATTAACTAGCCTTGCGTAATGTAACGGAATATTATTAATACTATTAATTGCTTTCATAGCGTTCTAATTTTATTGGTTTAACAATGTTTTTATCTCCTTAATTTGATCTGTGATTAATGTACTTTGAATCACGCGATCATAATATGTTATGGTGCTTTCGCTCAAGTGTCTTGCTAATGTAGGTTCATAGGTTTCCCATTCAAAACCATTATCATTAATTTCTTTTTTGACTTTCGCATTTTCACGATTTAAAAACACTTGAAGCTCGCTCACTTGATCTTTATCAATAAGCTCACCTCCTAAATAACTTTCAATTTCATTATATTCTATTTGAAACGGCAAATAAATGGGTACATATTCAATAGATGGGTCTTTACTTCGATCTCGCATATATGAACTTAGATAATTGGGAATTTTATCGAGATTAAAGCCTGTTTTTAAATCGGCTACGATATTATCTTGCTCTACTTCATCTATTTTTAGGTGCGTAATTTCGTTTTCAGCTTTAAATTTTTGGACTAAATACCAGATATAGTTATTTCTACCATTTATGATTTCTACGAATACTTTTTTCGTTTTATTTAAGGTAGAATCTTTTTGTAAGTAATTGTATAAATCGAGAGAGCTTAAAAGACCGCTGTTATCAAGAGCTCCTGCATCAATATAATGACCATAACCTTTTATTTTGGCAGCCGGACTAAGTGCAGGAAACCTATTTGTAGAAGACACTGCTTCATAGTAGGCAATAGAATTATCATTTCGTAGTTGTGATAAATTGTCTGAATTATAAAATATAGTAGAATCTTGAGGGTATTTCACGGAATAGAACACACCACGCCTACCGTTAGTTTTAGCTGTGTTCACAATTAACGATGGAAAATAGCCAGTTTTATTATCATATATATTTGTTTTCCAATAAGAATTAAAAGACGTTGAATCTAACGTCATTGCAGATTGATCCTCTAGAATATTACGATAGGTAACCATAGAAAAATACGATCTGTCTTTATATTTGCCAATTTTATTTAAGGGGTAAACTTTTCTAACCATATCAAAACCAAAGGCTAACGCTAAATCTTTAGAGGCAAAGTTCTCTCTTGCCACATCATTTATTTTTAATCCAATTGTTGTAAAATCATTAGTATGCTCTCCTCCTAATATTGAATATAACGATACTCCCATCATACCTCCTGAAGCACCTGAAAATGAAACGGTTTGATCAAGAAAGGCACCTTCGGTTTTTATTTGAACTTCGTTTAACACTTTCATCGTCCAAATATTAGCTTTTAAACCTCCTCCATGAGCAGCAACAAAAAACAAAGGTTTACTTGTTCTGCTTCTTAGATTATTTTTGAACGCTTCCATTTCTAGAACATTTTCACTTGTATTTGTTTTATAAGACTGAAGTTCGTGTATTTGAGTTTCCGAAGTAAAACTTAATACGCCAAGTACAATAATGATAAAAGTGACTACCGAAGCTATGAGCCTACGTCGTATTGCAAATGAGTTTTGATGTTCTAAGGGTAAGAGATTTTTTCTGTTATCTGGTAATACTCCAGAGCTATATAAATAATTTTTTTTGGTGACGTATGGATTATTATCTAAGTCTTCTTTTTGAGTTTTAAAAATGGTTAACATAAAAAAGTACTTCACCAAACACGCAATACCATAATATATAACAAATACATAAGACAGTAATATGAGCATTGCATTAGAAAGCTTCCATGTATTATAAACAGCAATATTACTGTAGATTAAAAATAATATAACTACTACTGCAAAAACAAAGTAGTACCTTAAATAACCTACACTACTACTCAAAAAATAAAAGCGATTAAAATTTATGGTTTTAGCATAAACACGAAAAACTCTAAACATAATATAGAGAATTGCTAACAAGAACGTAAAAATTTGAAGCAGCCAATAACCGTAGAGACTAAAGTTAAGAGTAAATGCGATGACAATAGCAAATACAATTACTAAAACGATACATACAAAAAGTGCATTGACGCCTTTGGTTACGAATTTCTTTTTGTGAGCTTTAGCTAAGGTAATGGCTTCATCACTTTTAACTTCTAATAATTTGTCTTGGTAAACATCAAATTTATCTAGCAATATGATTAATAAAAGTGCTGGTAAAACGCAAAGCACTAGCGTTATTAATTGAATCATATCTACATCTAAATCACTAAAATACATTTTGAAATAGAAGGTTTGAAAAATATAATAATGCCAAATAGTAAAAATAACTAAGCCTAGACAATGTCTAAAAAATTTTGCTTTATAATCTTGCTTATAGTTTGGATCTATTTTAGAGAAAATAAAAATGGCATATCCAAACCATTTATATACATACCATTTATGATCATCGCGACTATCATTTATATTTTCGGCATAATAAATATATCTAGGATAATGAGACAGTACTGAAGCAAATACAGAAATAACCACAAAACATAATAGTAGTGATATGGTATCACCTTCTATCATATCTACTAATAACGTATTAGCTTGCTCTAAAGCTTGAACCATTAATAATATAATAGCAAGAAATAAAAGACTTAAATAAGATGATTTAACAAATTTACCAAATGAGGTAATAAGGTTATTAACGAAATTGAGTAAACGAAGGATGGAAATCCCTATTTTTTTGAATAACATAACAATGGTATAAAAATTATTAGTCTTGCGTCAAAACTTAACGTACTCAATTAATTACAGGGATAACTAAAGGTCTAAATTACAAAAAAAATTAAAACCACAAACTAATGCGACGAAAAAGACTTATCACAATTGACTGAAAAACAAATAATTGACGTAAAAAAAACAGCCCAAACCACTAACCCTTTGAAGTTCAATGTTTAAAGATAAAATATAAGACCAATAGAATTGCATATCTTAGTGCGATTAATTTTTTAAATATGACACTCACTAAACGTATAGGTCTTTTTTTAGGCCCAACGCTTTTTATCATAATACTGTTATTTTTTAAACCTGAAGGGCTTTCAAATGAAGCCAATGCAGTACTAGCATCAACAGCATGGATTGCCGTTTGGTGGATCACAGAAGCCATCCCAATTGCCGTAAGTGCTTTACTGCCTATTGTGTTGTTTCCCTTGTCTGGTGGTTTAGACTTATCTTCAACTACAAGCGCTTTTGGTCATAAATATGTATTTCTTTATTTAGGCGGATTTATTATTGCGATAGCTATAGAAAAATGGAACCTGCACAAACGTATTGCCTTAAACATCATTAATATAATTGGTAGCGATATTAAAAAAATCATACTTGGGTTTATGGTAGCCACAGCATTTTTATCTATGTGGATTTCAAATACAGCAACATCTGTTATGATGTTACCCATAGGTATTGCCATTATAAAACAACTAAAAGACAATCCTAATACTATTGAAAACGAAAATACTATCTTCGGAAAAGCGCTCATGCTTGCCATTGCTTATAGTGCTTCTATTGGTGGTATTGGTACGCTAATTGGCACACCTCCAAATTTAGTTTTGGCTGGAGTTGTATCTGATATTTATGGCTATGAAATCACGTTCTCACAATGGTTTATTTTTGGATTTCCAATTTCTTTAATTTTATTAGTTATTTGTTGGCAATATCTCACACGATTTGCGTTTACATTTAAACAAACCGAGTTTCCAGGAGGAAAACAAGAAATTAAAAGGCTCCTAAAAACACTTGGCAAGATTAGTTATGAAGAACAAATAGTTGCCATCGTTTTTGCTATTACAGCCTTTTGTTGGATTACACGATCCTTTTTATTACAATCGTTTTTACCAGCATTAGATGATACTATTATTGCTATGTTTTTTGCTATTGTGTTATTTTTAATACCTGCAAAAAACAAAAAAGAGCACATCATTAATTGGGAAGAAGCCACAAAATTACCTTGGGGAATTATCTTGCTGTTTGGAGGCGGAATGGCCTTAGCTCAAGGATTTCAATCTAGCGGTTTAGCAGAATGGATTGGCAATCAAATGACTTTATTAGCAGGAGTCACCACAATTCTTTTAATCTTTTTATTGGTTGCAGCCGTTAATTTTTTAACCGAAATCACCTCAAATCTAGCAACCACAGCCATGCTTTTACCAGTTTTGGCTCCCATGGCAATCACAGTAGATATGCATCCATTTATTTTGATGGTTGGTGCTGCAGTTGCCGCATCATGCGCATTTATGCTTCCAGTGGCAACACCTCCAAATGCTGTAGTTTTTGGATCTGGTTATTTAAGAATTCCAGACATGGTAAGTAAAGGAATAATAATGAATGTAATATCAATAATTTTAGTCACCTTGTTTGTTTATTTTATACTTCCTGAAGTTTGGGAACTTACGGTTAACGGCTTTCCTGTAGAATTATTAAACTAGACTATTTTAACTTAATACATTAAATTTAAAACAAGTTCTATTCTCATAAATCTCATCTGGCATTAATAAAGTAGACGGGAAATTGATATGATTAGGTGCGTCAGGATAATTTTGAGCTTCAAAACAAATGGCAGGAAAATCATCATAAACCACACCGTCTTTAAACGTCACTCCATCAAAATTTTTAGGAGTAAACACTACCAATGTATTTTGATTGGTATCTACAATCATCTCGATTCCTGTCTCTTCGGAAATGAGCCTTGCACACTCTTTTTCGGTAGTTAAAATAAACGTATCGTCAAATCCATTAAAATCATCTCTAGCAATGTTTTCTAGTACAGTTCTATCTGCCTTAGAATTTTTGGAGTTAAGAATTTCTCCAGAAGGCATCATATTTACATCTATTTCTAAATAGCGCTCACTGTTAATTTGCAGCTTATGGTTTAAGATGGTTCCATTTCCGTGGAGATTAAAATACGAGTGATTGGTGAGATTTACATGTGTTGGGTTATCGGTTTTTGCACTATAAGTGATAGTCAGCTCGTTAGTTTCTAACAATTGATAGCTAACTGAGACTTGTAAGTTACCTGGATGACCTTCTTCAAGGTGTTTACTCACATAAGATAGTGTCATCATTGGGTTTTCAGTACGCTCAACACTTTCAAAATCCCAATATTGCTTATCAAACCCCTTAAAACCACCATGTAAATGTTCGGCTTTATGTTGAGAAAGCGCGAAGAATTTCCCATCTATTTTATAGCCTCCTCCTGAAATTCGTCCTGCATATCTACCAATAGAACTTCCTAAACATCTATTTTGATTAAGATATTGCTCTTTAAGATAATCTAATGGTGATGATAAACCTACAACAACTTCGGTAAGAAAACCTTGTTTATTGGGCACTTTTAAACTAATGATGGTGGCTCCAAAGTTTGAGATGTGGAGCTCCATACCGTTTTTATTAGAAATTATTGCTGTTTTAAGCGATGACATTTAATTTTTAATGAACTTTACAGTGTGTTGTTTGGTTAGGGATTTTAAATTTAGAAAATAAATTCCGTTAGCTAACGCTTCAATATCTATGGTTTTACTTAAATCGGCTTCCTCGTTTGTAAATGTATTTAAAACTCTTCCGTTAATATCTACAATTGTAAAATAATCAAAGCCAAATTTAGTTGTAATTGTTAAGTTAGATTTTGAAGGATTAGGATATACTGTAACTACATTGGTTTCAAACTCCTCTAATGATAAGGTGTTTACAATTTCCGTAGAAACCGTATTTGTAGTTATTGCAGGATTAAAATCAAAGAAAATATCTGCCGTGTTATAGAATATATCTCCTAATACCACATCGTTTTTTGGTTTAATTTTATAGGTTATAAATCCGTGAGAATTTGGCTCGTCACTAAACATATCTGGCAAATTAATAGCATCAAATATGAAGCTCACATTAGTTTGGTTAATAATTTCTACACGACCATTATGACTTAAGCTCTCTACTTGTAATGTGGTCCAATCTAATTTATCATCTAAAACATTATCAACCTTTACATTAATAGCACTTGCATTACCTGTATTTTGAAAACGAATCACATAGTGTAAATAATTATCAGTATCATCTATAGAAATTTCGTCACCTTCTAACACTGCAATATCATTAGGATCATAAGACCCAATGACGGTTTGCTCTAAATTAAAGGTGTTATCATCTTCTGTGAAATCTCCTGCAATTGGGTTTACAGCTGCTGTAGATATAAGCACATCATCTATATTTGTAGTTGGTGGTGCAAAAACTATAAATTCTAATGCGATAGTGCGTGTCTCAAAAGGATTTAAATCTATAAAATCAAACGCTAATGTATTGTTAGTAATAGTTGTTGCAGTCTCACTCGCAGATGCAAATTGTAATTTTGAATCGTCAAACTCAAAAGTCACTGTACCACTTTGGGCTGTTGTACCTACATTGCTATACACCAACTCATAGGTTGTTATAAAACCAGGTCTTGGATCATCAATTGACGGATACACAGCAATATTTAAATCGTTTACAACTGTATTGGCTTCGATACAAAAATTAAATACATCTAAATTATTAACGGTATCATAGTTAGATGCATATGTTAATGGAGAATAATCAAAATATGGAGCTAAACCTTCTAATTGTGTTGTAAAATCACCTTCATAAACCTTATTTTCATAAAAGCCATTTACATTTGTAAATGAAGAAACACCATCTATAGTACTTGTAGTAGATACCATTTGGTTAGGTACAACCAAAGCATTTGCATCACAATTGCCATTAGCCTCATATAATACTTGACCAGAAATTGTATTGGTGACTATTTTATTGTCATACCACACAACTTTAAAGTCATTATTACCAGGTTCTGAAAATAACGTGATAACATCTACAGCATTATTGCTATCTACATCTTCTATTAAAAATTGCTTCGCTAATGTATATGTATTTTCAATAAATATTTCATCTCCAAAAGTGCCTAGTCCATCTACATTCTCAAACCATGAGATATTATTATCTTGACTAGAAATGACATCAACATCACCATCTGCATCAAAATCTCCAGCACTAATAGCTTTTGGTGCATTATTAAATGCGTTAGATATTAAAATTTCATCACTAAAATCTCCTAAACTATTAGTGTTTTCAAACCAAGTAATGGCATTACTAGAAGCCGATAAAACATCAGTATCACCATCACCATCAATATCTTCAACATTTATGAAATGATTATTTGATAATGACGTGGTTATTATATTTGGTGCAGAAAAACTCCCGTTTGTGTTTTCATACCATTGTATCGTGTTTCTAAAAGATAACAAAATATCTAAGTCGTTATCATTATCAAAATCTACCTTGAAAATTTCTTGAGGTGTCATCATACCAGATTCTAAGACATTTTCTGAACCAAAATTACCAGTGCCATCCGTATTTTCAAACCAAACCAGTTTACCATCAAAAAATGAGAGTGCCACGACATCATTATCATTATCTCCATCGACATCAAAAACAGACATAGACGTAACGCTAGACAAGGTATCTGTAATTAAATTAGCTGAGCTAAACGTCCCTAATCCATCTAAATTCTCGAACCATTTAATAGAATTAAAATAATATGAACCCGTAATAACATCCATATCTCCATCTCCATCTAGGTCTTCTGCGTAAATGGTTTCAAAATCTTCATCTAGTTCGGTTATTACTTTTGGGACATCAAATGTCTCTGTTTCTTCTATAAATTCATACCAATAAACAACTCCGTAATTAGAGACTGATAGCACATCTAAGTCGCCATCGCCATCTAAATCTGCTTTATAGATCGATTTTAAGCCCTCAACACTGTGAGACAAAAGCTGTTGTGACGAGAAGTTACCTAATTCATCAATATTTTGGTACCAAGCTATTTTATTATCAATGCTAGAGGCAGACACAACATCCATAAAACCATTTCCAGTTAAATCTGAAGCCACTGCAATTTCACCATCATTTATTGCAGTTGAAATAATTTGTTGATCGCTAAATGCGCCCAAGCCATCTGTATTTTGATAGTAAGACACTTCACTGCCTGCAACAGAAATAACATCTAAAAAAGTATCACCATTAATATCTGCTACAGCAACGCCTTTGGCATTTCCACTGATTGTATTAAGTTGCTGACCAGAGTCAAAATTGTTTGACCCATCGTTTTGACACCAAAACAATTTATTATTTATTGACGATGATATTACTAAATCTACACCATTTATTCCATCAATATCTGCAACTACCACGTCTATAATACCATCTGCTATAGTACTAATATCATTAGCAGTCCATGTGGTTGCATTGCTATTTAAATTATCAAGCCATCTAAGTTCGCTATTACTTTGACTAAATAGAATATCTAAATCGCCATCTGCATCCATATCTTCTGCTATTACATGTGTAGAATAACTATTAGAATCTAGAACAACTTCACTCCCAAAACTCCCTAAGCCATCTATGTTTTCAAACCAAGATATTGTAGAACCAGAACTCGAAATCACGTCTAAATCATTATCGTTATCAAGATCTGCAACCGTAAAATTTAAATTTAAACCTGAAAGACCAGTTGCAATTTGTTGCGAATTACCAAGATTCCCCAAACCGTCAACATTTTCATACCATACAATAGCTTCATCTCCAGTAGATGCTATTATAAGATCTAAATCAGTATCTCCATCCATATCATGTGCTAACGCAGACACTGGAGAATCAACAGTACCAACAAGCAATTGTAATTGAGAAAAAGTACCAAGGCCATCTAGATTTTCTAACCATGAAACTTTATCATCTTGATTGGATGCTACAAGTAAGTCTAAATCTCCATCACTATCAAAATCTACAGATACCAAAGAACTAGGGTTATCGACAACAAAAGTGCTATCTATTATTGATTGTTTTACAAACCCTGTCTGAGCAAAAATGAGGTGACAGCAAAACGTAAATACTATAGTTGTGTAAAGGTGTTTCATAAAAAGCGCTTGATGTAAAAAATTTCTTGCAGAAAATTAATTCTTTTTTAGAGCATTCACAAACTCTATAGCACGTTTCTCATTGTAATAGATGTTCCCTTTTTGTATAAAACCAACATGACCTCCATGGTTTGGCATTTCTAAAAATAAGTTTTCATTCTGTTTTGCTGCTTTTACAGGATAACATTCTGCAGATAAAAATGAATCATTTAGAGCATTTATGAGCAGTGTTGGAATCTCTATCCGATTTAAAAATTGCAAACTACTACTCTTTTTGTAGTAATCCATAGCATCTTCAAAACCATGCGCTTTTGAGGTATAAAACTCATCAAATTCTCTAAGTGTTTTAATATCATTGAGATTTACATCCTTTAAAATTTCAGGAAATTGCACTTGCTTAACACGTAACTTATCTAACAAATGTTTTCTAAACCTAATCGCAAATGCTTTGTTTTTAAATTTATGCAATTCGGTAGCAGAACCATTGAGATCTACAGGAACAGAAATTGCTATAGCTGCCTTTACCTCAGCAGGCACTACTCGATTTTCACCAACATATTTTAAGGTTATATTACCACCTAAACTAATGCCTTTAATGTAAATTTTAGAGTACTGTTTTTGCTCAATACAATATTTCACAACATCATCCAAATCATTTGTAGCACCAGAATGGTAACTATTATAAAATCGATTACCTTCACCACTACAACCTCTAAAATTCACACAAACTGCGTCAACGCCATGGTTATTAAAAAGCTTAGCAGTACCAGTAACATATGGTCGCTGTGCATGACCTTCCAAACCATGAAGGAGAATAATAACCTCTTTAGACTTTTCTTCGGAAAAACTCCAATCTAAATCTAAAAAATCGTCATCACGAGTTTCAATGCGTTCGCGGGATTGCTCTAGTTTTACTTTTCGGAATAACCCTGAATAAACCGTTGAAATAAATCCGTTTTTAAATTGAAATGGAGGTTTAAACGTTGATTGTAGAATTGGCATATTTTAGTCTTCAGTTTGTAATTTCACTCTTGTGGAAGTATTAAATCTGTAAATTTAAAATCTTTACCATTAAATAAGCCTTTATCACTCAATTTTAAAGATGGTATAACTAGTAAAGCCATAAACGACAAGGTCATATAAGGTGCGTTTAAATCGCTACCCAATTGTTTTGCCATTGCATCGAGCTCTGCATACGATTTTCCAATAGTTTCTCCATCTTTATCACTCATAATCCCAGCAACAGGAAGCGATACTATTTTTTCTTCGGAAACATCAACTGCACAAATACCGCCTTTATTTTCGATAATAAGATTAACCGCTTTACAAATCATCTCATCGCTTACTCCAATAGCAATAATATTATGAGAATCATGACCTACAGAAGATGCGATTGCGCCTCTTTTTAGTCCGAAATTTTTAATAAAAGCCATCGCTGGTTGATCATCATTATAACGGTTGACGACCGTCATTTTTAGAATATCATTTATAGTGTTAGACACTATATTTCCGTTATCGCTAGTTGCTTCTTCAATAACTTCGTTAGTTACGAGCTGACCTTCTAGGGCTTCAATAACTCGAATGTTTATCTTTTCCGAAGTACTTTTTATAGCCACTTTAAAATCTGAAACTTCTTTCTTTGATGTATTAAAATTATTTAAATTTTTAAAAGCAATAGTTTGGAGTTTAGAATTTCCGTGGTCACTCACCAACTCGCCATTAATGTAAGTTTTTAAGACTTTAAAATCTTTTAAATCTTCAACAATAATACAGTCGGCAGCATCTCCATTTTGCAATAGTCCCACTTCTAAGTTATAATGTTCTACTGGATTTATACATGCAGCCTGCAGTACTTTAAAAACATCAATATTTTTAGCCACTGCTCTAGCACACAACTTATTTATGTGGTCTATAATTAAATCGTCTGGATGCTTATCATCACTACAAAACATCATGTTTTTATAATGCTCTGGCATCAAGCCTATTAACGCTTCAAAGTTTTTGGCAGCACTACCTTCTCTTATGAGAATTTTCATGCCTTTTTGCAGTTTCTCTAAACCTTCTTCATAAGTAAAACACTCATGATCTGTAGAAATTCCTGCGTTTATATATTTGGTAATATCATCACCAACAACGCCTGGAGCATGACCATCAATAGGTTTGTTATAGTGTTTTGCCCATTCTAATTTTTTAAGCACCTCATCATCATCAAATAAAACGCCAGGATAATTCATCATCTCAGCGAGATACTTAATATCTGGATTTGCCATGAGTTGTTTTATCCCATCGCTATCTATTACTGCTCCTGCAGACTCAAAACTTGTTGCAGGTACGCAGGATGGCGCACCAAAATTGAATTTAAAATTGGTTTGCTTTCCATTTTCTATCATAAAATTAACACCATCAATACCTAAAACATTTGCAATTTCATGAGGATCTGAAACCGTTGCAACAGTACCATGATTTACCGCAATTTTAGCAAACTCTGTTGGCACCAACATAGAACTTTCTATGTGAATATGTGCATCAATAAAACCTGGTAAGATATAGTGATTTACATCGTGCTCCTTTTCTTGGATATTTGTGATTTTCCCTTCGGAAACATGCACTTCTCCTTTAAAGATACGTTTGTTTTTTATGTCTACTATTTGGCCTTGTAATATTTTCATTTATAAATATTAATGAGATTATGAAGTCGTGCTTTTTGTTTAAATGAAAATTTTTATCCCATTCAGTGCGCAACGAAGCATCTTTAATTTATTTCAATTTTTAAAATATGTTTGGTCTTTTTGGTAACCTTAAACCGTTCATCGGCTCTTCTATCTATCACCCAAACGATATTGTCTTCAGAAATGAGCAACCATACATTTTCTTTATCTACCAAAGATAATTTCTCATCTTTAAAGTATTTGCTGAGTTTCTTTTTACCTTTCATTCCTAAAGGGTAAAAGGCATCTCCTTTTTTCCACTGTCTTAATTCTAGAGGGAATTTCAATTTATCCTTGTCTACAAAAATCACATGGGTTCGTCTACCAAAAATTGCATCGGCTTCGTCAAAAAACAGCATTCCTGCTGGAGTTTTTAAATGCTTTGTAGTTGCTTTAATTTTTATAGATTCTTTGTTGCGCTCTAAATAACATGTATCAACAACATTCAATTCTATTAAAATTAAATGTTCTCTATCTTTTATTAACCTATGAGTTTGGGACAAAATTTGTTTACCAGATTGTGCATCTAGCAAATTCAAAACATCATTCCACTCTGTAAAATTATACGCATTAAACAATTCAAAAAGGTATGCTTTGAGATTATCTAACTTTTTTAATTCGGAAATTTTAAATTTTAATTGATTATCATCTGTCTCATCAATTGCGCGTTTTACAACATTATTAATACTTTCGTCCACAATATCTCGTGAATCATTGAGGTTATCTAAAGTGGTTTTAAAATTTTTAAGCAAGTTTGGATTCGTCTCTTTTAAAACCGGAATCACATGATGACGTAATTTGTTTCTCAAATATTTATCTGATGCATTACTACTATCTTCTCGCCATTGTAAATTTTGCTCTTTAGCATAATGTTCTAACGTGTCTCTTGAAAATGGTAATAATGGTCGCACGATAGTATCATTTACTTCTGGGATTCCTGTTAATCCGCTTAATCCTGTTCCTCTAGTGAGATTAATTAAAAATGTTTCTAAATTATCGTCTGCATGATGTGCTGTTAAAATGTAATCAAATTTTAAACTTATGGCTAAATCAGAAAACCAATTATATCGTAATTCTCTAGCTGCCATTTGAGTTGAGAGTTTTTGTTGGCTTGCATAATCTATCGTAGAAAAATGCTCTACAAACACTTCTAAATCTAAACGGTCTGCCAATGTTATAACAAAATTCTCATCTGCATCACTTTCGCTACCACGTAAATTAAAATTACAATGTGCTAAAGCTATATTGAGGTTTAATTGGTGGCATAAATGCGTTAAAATCACACTATCCAAACCACCAGATATTGCAATAAGCAACTTACTACTTTTTAAAAAAGATAGTTTATTGTCGATATGATTATTGAAGAATTTTAGCACTAAACCAAAGATAATTTATTAATTGTTTATTTACCAAAAACGACAATTAATTCTCTAAAACCTCACGCATTGCCTTTGCTTTAACTAAGCATTCTTCATATTCTTTAATGGGTTCACTTTTAGCAGTAATTGCGCCACCTACAGAATACGACACATATTTATTAGTCTCATTATATAAAATACTTCGTATGACGACGTTAAAATCAAAATCATTATCTGGTGAAAAATAACCAACAGCACCAGAGTAGAGTCCGCGTTTTGTCTCTTCCAACTCTTCAATAATCTTCATGGCACTAATTTTTGGAGCGCCAGTCATACTTCCCATTGGGAACGTTGTTTTAATAATATCTACAGGATGAGTTGACTCCTTAACCTGTGATGTTACCGTAGAAATCATTTGATGCACTTGATCAAAGCTATACACTTTACACAGTTCTTCAACAATTACACTGCCTTTGGTAGCCGTTTTTGAAAGGTCATTTCTCACCAAATCTACAATCATTACGTTTTCGCTACGCTCTTTTATATCTTCGGAAAGGTGCTTCATCAAAGCCTCGTCTTCTTCTTTATTTTTAGAGCGTTTGGCAGTCCCTTTTATGGGCTGCGATGTTATTTTTAAACCCTCTTTTTTGATATAACGCTCTGGTGAAGCAGATAATAAATACTTATCATAAACGCGCATAAAGGTTGCAAATGGTGGTTTTGAAATAGCGTTTAGTTTTTGATACGTCTCTAAAGGGTTAATTGTTGTGTCTTCTGCATAAAACTCCTGACAAAAATTAGCTTCATAAATATCACCTCTATGAATATGAGATAACATGGTATTGAGCTTATTGAAATACTCGTCTTTATGAATGCGTAGTTTTATTTTAATGTTATTTTCTTCGGAAACAGGATGACCTTCAAACTTCTCACCAATGCTATTAATATCGCTTAAATCTTGTTTTAACTCCTCATCAATCATATTGAGATAGTGCGTTTCTAGCACATTTCCTTTTAGGAAAAAAATCTTTTTAGGTTGAAAGAAAAAAAGCTCAGGAAACCTTAAATCGTCAGGGTTTTTAGAGGTAAGATGTTCTACATCATTTTTGAGATCATAGGTTAAATATCCAAAAATCCAATCGTTGGTTGACGTTTGATATTCTTTGAGTTGATCAAACGCATCAAAATAATCGGTTTGAAAAATAGTAAATGCTTCAACTGCCAAAACCGCATCATAAGAGCTGTATTTTTGTTCATAGTTATTACTATCTAACCACATCACTTCGTCAAACTGTGTACTCCAATTAAGGAGTTGCTTTTTAAAAGTATCTGGATTAGAAATATGTTGTTTTTTGACCTGTCTCAATCGTATAAATTATGAAAAACAAATTTCTGAATTAATGTGGTCATTAACAAGTCTGTTTTTCCGAAGTAAAAAATTATCTTTGCACCATGGAACAACAAACCACTTTTACCGATTTAAATTTAAACACACCTTTGTACAATGCCTTAGGTGATTTAGGTTTTGAATACCCAACACCAATCCAAGCGCAAGCTTTTAATATTGTGTCCTCTGGAAAAGATGTCGTTGGTATTGCCCAAACAGGTACAGGTAAGACGTTTGCTTACATGCTTCCTATTTTGCGTCACTTAAAATATTCTACTCAAGATAACCCTAGAATTTTAGTTTTAGTGCCAACACGAGAACTTGTTGTACAGGTTGTTGATGAAATTGAAAAACTAGCTGCTTACATCAACGTAAGAGTTTTAGGCGTTTATGGTGGTACCAATATTAACACTCAAAAACAGGCTATTGCTGGCGGACAAGATATTATTGTTGCGACTCCAGGAAGGCTTTTTGATTTGGCTGTAAGTCGTGTTTTACAATTAAAGTCTATTCAAAAATTAGTGATTGATGAAGTTGATGTGATGCTAGATTTAGGGTTTAGGCATCAACTTTTAAACATTTTTGACATTTTACCACCTCGTCGACAAAACATTATGTTTTCTGCAACCATGACAGAAGATGTAGATGATTTAATTGTAGACTTTTTTAAGAAACCTAAAAAAGTAACTATTGCAGTTTCGGGTACACCTCTCGATAATATTGAGCAAGAGCGTTATGATGTGGCTAATTTTTATACAAAGGTAAACTTGTTAGAACATTTGCTCCACGATACGCAAACCTTTAACAAAGTACTTATTTTTGTGGCCTTTAAACGTATGGCAGATTTGCTGTTTGACCAATTAGAAGAATTATTCCCTGAGCAATCTTGTGTGATTCACTCTAATAAAACTCAAAATTATAGACTACGAAGTATAGAGCAATTTAGAGCTGGAGAGAATAGAATTTTGATTGCTACAGATGTTATGGCTCGTGGATTGGATATTGAGAATATTAGCCAGGTGATTAACTTTGACACACCAAAATATCCAGAAAATTACATGCATAGAATTGGTAGAACTGGTCGTGCAGAGCAACCAGGTCATGCGATTTCTTTTTCTACGGAAAAAGAGCAAGAATCTATTGAGAACATAGAGTCTTATATGGATATGAAAATTAAATTACTTGATTTCCCTGAAAATGTAAAAGTCTCTAAAGAACTCATTGAAGAAGAGCGTCCGCAAATAAGAGAACGTAACAATCCTATAAAACAACGAGATCTCGATGCTCCTGGACCAGCTTTTCATGAAAAGAAGGACAAAAATAAAAAGGAAAATCTTGGTGGTTCTTACAAATTCAAAATTGCTGCAAAATACAAGAAGCCTAAAACTCGAGGTGATAAAAATTATAATAAGCGTAATAAGAAATAAGGGCTTAGCCTCTAGTTTACCATGCTTACTCTTACATAGGGAAGTCTTCAATGTTCAAATTTTAAAAATTAAATCTCTCAATTACATCCTAATGAAATATATTTTTTTAATCCTATTTTTCTTGTTGTCTAATTTCAACATGCATGCTGAAACACCTCCTGTTTGGGGTAAAACTGGACATCGTGTGGTTGGTGCCATAGCAGATAATTATTTAAAAGGGAGTACAAAACGACAGCTTAAAAAGTTATTACATCATGAGTCTTTAGCTTTTGTATCTACTTATGCCGATGAGATTAAATCAGATTCTCGCTATAAGGAATTTAGTGCATGGCATTATCTTAACATGCCTTTAGATGGTACTTATGAGTCTTCTAACAAAAACCCTAAAGGTGATTTGGTCACAGGAATTGAATTTTGCAAAGACAAGATTACTAACGACCTATCTACAGATGAGGATAAAGCGTTTTATTTAAAATTACTTATTCATCTCATTGGAGATTTACATCAACCTATGCACTTAGGATTATTAGACGATCGTGGTGGAAATGATTTTGATGTACAATGGAATTATAAAGATTCTAATTTACACAGAGTTTGGGACACACAAATGATTGAATCTTACGGAATGAGTTATTCAGAACTGTCAGATAATGCTGAATTTCTTACTAAAACAGAAATAAAAGAGCTACAAAAAGGCACTATTTTAGATTGGATTGCAGAAACACATGCATTGACTGTACAAGTATATGGTTCGGCAAAAAAAGGGGAGAATTTACGTGGTCGCTATTCTTACAAATATTTAAATATAGCGAGAGCTCAATTGCAAAAAGCTGGCATTAGATTAGCTGTTGTATTAAATGACATTTTGTAATACAATTTAAAGGTTTTGGAGTTGTTACATTTCCGCAGTTAATCCCTTATCAAATTAATGACAAGGGATTAGAGAAAACCTTGAAGAGACTAAACTTTTTATAACATAATCCCTAAAAAATAATGTTTAGTCTACGACCTTAATATGGTTTTCTACAATATCCTTAACTGGTACGATGACTTTACCTTCGTTAGATTTTAAAACCACAGAGATATTATTTATAGAATCTATCTCGTACACTTTACCTTCAAATTCAATTTTCTTGCCTACTTCAAATGTTTTTCTAGTGTAAAACGTTTTTAATAAGTCTCCAACAACTTCTTTTGCTCCCAAGCCAAAAGCCAAAGAAAAGGCTAATAAAAAGGCAGCTAAAATCATTGTCAAATTACTTGTAATGATATCTGTATTTATGCCTGCTTGATTTAAAGCGGTTATAGAAATAAATGTAAGTAATAGAAAAAATACAAGTTGGCTTAACATTTTACCTCCAGATAAATCCATAGAATCAAATAGAGATTGTAAACCTTTTTTAACAAAATTAGCAAATAGCAGTCCTATCATAAAAATGACAAGTGCGACCAATAACTTAGGTAAATACGTTAAAAATTCTCCTATTTTTTCTGATAGCATGTCTAGACCTAAAACATCAGAAATCATGATAATTACCATGATGTAAATAATGAGTTTAACAAATTTTGTTATAATTTTTACCGAATTAAAATTGAGCTGCTTCCCTTCTACAATCTCAATCTCATTAATTTTCTCATCTAGTTTGTGCACTTTAGCAAGTTTAAGCGCTTTTTTAATAATTCGAGTTACGACTTTTGCTGCAAGCCATCCCAAAACAAGTATTACTATAGCGATGGCAACATTTGTAGCCATATTGATAATTTCTGGCCACATAGTAGATAGTGAGCCCATTGCAGTATCCTTATATTCAGTTAATTTATCCATGATTTATTATTTTAATAGCTTTTACTTTTTATCTCTTTTACTCATTACTGTCTCGATAACATCCCCTAAATTATATGAAAACAACTCTGCCAACTCCATGATAAGCTTAGCAATAGCAATATCGTTCATAACTTTTGACTTCAGTTCTGGTGGAACTGACTTCAATGGCTGATCTATGTCTTTAAAAGGATTTTCCATTAGTCAAGGTTATTATTATACACAGTTAACAATTTATCTTTAGCGCGTTTAATTCTCATTTTCACTGCGCTTTGCCCTACACCTAAAACACTTTCAATTTCCTTAATAGTAAGGTTATCTTGATATTTTAGTAATAGTATCATTTTTTCATCTGGAGATACAAGTTCTAATGCTTTTTTGAGTTGATCCACTCGCATGTTTGTAAAATCTGACGAATCATCAACGTCTTCAGATATGTTCTCAATATCTGCATAATCTACAGATTGTTTTTCAAATTTTTTAGCTGTATTTCTGGTTACATAATTAACACAATGGTTATACGTAAAGGCATATAGCCAAGTTGAAAATTTTGAGTTACCCTTAAAGCTAGCCAACTTTACAAAAAGCTTCAAAAAGATATCTTGAGTTAAGTCTTTTGCCTCATCTCCATCTTTAGCAAACCCATAGCATTTATTATATACCAACGTTGCAAAACGATCATACAATACTTCAAAAAGCATGGTATCATTTGTTTTAACAATAGCACTTACCAGATCTTCATCTGATAATTTTACAATGTCATTAGAGGGTTGCAAATATTATAAATTGATTATATTGTTTGTATTAGGACACTCAAAATATAGTTAGGTCACATTTAATTTGAATAGTAGGTTAAAATTATGAAATTAAATACTCGCGTGAACTATAAATGATAAAAAAAAGCGAACTTTTAAAAGTTCGCTTTTTATAAATTTGAAATTGAAGGTGCTATTTATTCTGAAATATCTTTCACAGGTAACCTCAATCTTAATATAAGAATTCCTAGCCTCGCGATAACAAAGCTGAAGAGACCAAAAGTTGCTGTTAACAACGACACTTTGAGTCCGCCAGCAAAAATTGCAGGATCAGGATTTCCCATGGCTTCTACAGAATCGAAAGCTGTGATTAATCCAATTACAGATCCTAGAAAACCTATAACAAGTGCTAATAAACTAGAATCTACTGCTAGACTCATCATTTTTCTCGCCTTTGGTAGTGCAGACGTTGTTTTCATAAAACCAATAATTATAAACACTAATGATGCTAAAAGGCATAATAAAATAAGCGTCATAAATAATGGACCTCCATCCATAAATAGATTTGTTGCGATAGATTGCGTAAAGAGACTTTGACATGAAATTGTTAGTGTATTCATAATTATAAATTTAGTTAAACATGCTCAAACTTAAAAATTAAGGCCTTTGATATTAATTAAATGCGACCAACAACCATTTATCTACTGGATTTAACATTAATGTCAAAACCCTTACTAAATTGGTTGTTCATCTCTATTTGATATGTTTGAGAAAAAAAATATGGTATTATTGTATAGAAGAAACTACCCATGTTTACGAACCAAGTTATTATAAAAAAAATAGGACAGGTTTTATTACACCTACTCTTTTGGGCTAGTGTTTTATTTTTTTACACCTATTTTTTTAGAACAAATAGCGCTAGCTTTAATGATACGCTACTTTTTTCAATATTTATTATGCCAACAACTATTGCAACGACGTATGTTTCTGCTTACAAATTAATACCCGATTATTTAATTACAAAAAAGTATTGGCAATTTGGACTTTACAGTTTATACACCTTTATTATTTCGTTGTATTTACTTATGGTGTCTATCTTTTTTAGTCTTATTTACATTTCAAATTTTGAATATAGCGCAATGAATCCTGCTACAAAAAACATCATTTTTATAGCTACTGCTGTGTATTTGGTAGTTGTTGTGGTAAGTGCATTTAAATTATTAAAACTTAATTTAAAGCAAGCGTCAACAACCAAAATACTAGAAACCAAAATATTAAACACGCAACTCAAATTAAAGGAACAAGAACTCAATTATTTGAAAACGCAAATTCATCCGCATTTTTTGTTTAACACTTTAAACACGATGTATGGTTTAGCACTAAAAAAAGCTGAACAAACGCCAGATATGATATTAAAACTGTCTAATTTATTAGATTATTTATTATATCAAACCGAAAAACCAATGGTTCCAATTCATGAAGAAATCGAACATATTAAAGATTATATCGCTTTAGAAAAAATGCGTTTTAACGACACCTTACGTGTTGAAATAGATGTAAATTTAGAATCAAATACCACAACTATTGCTCCTATGCTATTACTTCCTTTTATAGAAAACAGCTTTAAACATGGTAGTATTAAACATGGTAAGTTACACATTGAAATACAACTCACTGCTGGTTTGGATACGGTACATTTCCGAATAAAAAATTCTAATTCTAAAAACCAAACGGCACAACATGGGATTGGATTAGATAACATTAAAAAGCGACTAGAATTATTATATCCTAACAAACACGAACTGTCTATATTTAATAATGAAGCTACTTTTGAGGTAGATTTAAATCTTAAAACGGTTGGTAATGACTAAACATCAAATGATATCGTGTTTAATTGTTGATGATGAATCTATTGCAAGAGAAATTATTGCCACGCATTTATCTAAAATCAAAAACATACATGTGATTGCCAGCTGTAGTAATGCGTTAGAGGCTTTTAACCATATTAGTAATCAAAACATTGATTTGGTGTTTTTAGATATCAACATGCCTGAAATTTCTGGTATTTCATTCGCTAAATCTATAAATAGCAACATTAAAGTCATTTTCACAACTGCCTATAGAGACTATGCTGTTGAGGGTTTTGAACTAAAAGCTGTAGATTATTTATTAAAACCCATTTCGTTTGAGCGATTAAAAAAAGCGCTAGATACGTATTTTGATATCTACGGAAATGTAACCAACTCCAAGACCTCAACTCATGACATTTCAGAATTTATGTTTGTGAGATCAGATCGCAAAATGATTAAAATAGATTATCGTTCTATTTATTATATAGAGAGTTATAGTGATTATTTAAAAATACACTTAGAGCACCAAACTATTGTCACTAGAGAAACGATAAGTGCGATTGAAGCAAAATTACCTAAGCGTTTGTTTATGCGTATTCATCGCTCGTATATCATTTCTATAAATCACATTAAATCGTTTACAAACGAGCATATTACAATTAACAATCAAACCTTACCAATAAGTAGATCGTATAAAAAAGAAGTTTTAAAACAGCTCGAAAAATTTTAGGTTTAGTCAATAAAAACGTAATTTACACGTTGCCTAAGTAATCACCATCTATTTTAAAGTCTGCTTATTAATGAAAGAATACCTACACAACACTATTCCTAATTTAAAACCGTTTAATTATTCGCTACATTATAAGTCGTTATTTATTGATAAAGCTTGGGTATTAGTAAATGGAATTTCTAAAAAAAAATCTACCTACACCTTTAAAGACGACAATATTTTAGAGATTTCTAGAAAAGACTATTCTATTGAAACCTCTTGGACTATAGATATTCAAAACATTTTTTCAATTGAGACTGAAGATGGACTTATCACTGTAAAAGTGTATTTTAAAGATGATGATGTTTTAGTGCTTAACCACCAAAATAAAGAAGAATTTGCGCTTTTTATTAATACAACAAATTATACCGAAGATTTAAACTCTGTTGAAGATGTGCAAACCTTTTTAAGAGAAAAATACAAACGAAAGGTCTCAAATTTAATTTACGATCATGAGTTTTACTACGTAGAAAAATCTAAAGAGTTTGGCCCATTTACAGTTGAACAACTTTCAGAAAAAGTAAAAAAAGAACAAATAAGTGAATTTTGCTTTGTTAGAGATGTCAATGCCTATGATTACAGTAATCGTTTACGCATTTATGATTTGATTAAGGAATTGTAAATCTAGGATTTTTGTGATTTAAATACTTATTAAAATTTTTATATTAGTTACTATTATTTTTATCAAATGCTGCAAAAATAGCTTTTAGTTTATTAAAGGATTTGATTGAACGTTCATAAGCTTCTTTGTTGAGATTTAAAGAGGTTCGTCGTGCTAAAATATAATTTTGAAAATGGATTTCTTTTGCATAATTTTTTGAGCTTAACTGCATTTCAAAAAAGCTCACGTTTTTAATTAAAAAATTCTCGTAATAATCTTTGAACCCTTGAAAATCTAAATCTTCAACGGTTTTTATATCATTAAATGTTTCATATGGTTCTGAAATAGCATTACGCAAGTTTAAATCATCAAACAACTTTAAGTCTCCAGAAAATTTCAAATTTTCATAAGTTATCATTGTTGGGTTTATGTAGCTAGTATGCATTATCCTATCTGATTTTTCGGCAATTTTTGGGTTATCGTAGTCTTTAAAGTATAATATATTCACTAACGTATCAATTTCTTTAAGCATTACAGCTGTAAAATCTTTATGCTCTATTAATCGTTCTATGTTACGATTTGCTTCGTCATTTAACTGAATGATATATAGGTCGCGTAATTTTAAATTATTGTTGTTTTGTGCATTTTCGTTAATGGCTAACGCTATAAGTATACCTATAATTACTAATACTATTTCGCCAATGGCATAAATTAGATATTTACTAAATTTGTTTTTAGAGAGTAATTGCTGTCTTATGCGTCTAAAAAAATTTACCATGTTTACACTTTAGTGATTATGTTCTTATTTCTGCTTCTCTAAATAATCATTTATGATTTTAATTGTTGCTTTACCTTTTTCGTCGAGGGTCGCTCTAACGTTGTTACTGTACAAAATGTTTGCTTTTAGTATGGTAAAATCTTTAAATACTTCTTTTTTTTGAACGTCATTTAAATTATCATAAAAGTGAATGATATCTTCATGAGTGACCACGTTAGTATTTGAATTCCATCGTGGTGCCATAGAAGCCTCATATATAAAGGCATCACCCATACAATCACGCAATCTGTAATAGGCACTTGTCTGTATGGCAATGTAGGTGTTTTCTTGTTTTATAACCTCTTCTACTTGCTTATAATAATTTTGTATACTTTCTCTTAATTCCTCTGAAGCGATTAACGCTAACTTACCAGAAAATTTCATTTCATTGAATACCACATCATTGCCTTCAAACCAGTTGGTCCTTTGAACTTTACTTGAAGCCGTTAAAAAAGCTTGTTGATTTGATGTAATTGAATTAGTCGTTTGTATACGCATTATCTGTGTAAATGCATCTAGTTTTAACGTGTCTGTATTAAAATGCATCTCAAGTTCAGTTTGGTCTTTGTGTAAATCCTTTAGAATTCTTTGAAGATAGTTCTGTTCGTATTGACTATTCTTTCTGTTTTCATTCCAAGTATTAATCTGTAGCGCAATGAGAATACCAATGACGACAAGTACTATTTCACCAATAGCGTATTTAAAGTATTGGGTTGTTTTGTTTTTCTCCATAAGGTCGTATCGTATTTTTCTAAAAAATTTAATCATGGTTTCAAGTTTAGCTCTGAATTTAATAAGTTGATTAGGCGCTCTCTCATAGCTTTAAATTCTTGCAAAGTGTACTTTTGATAAATAAGCATCTCTAACTTAAGCGTAATGATATTCCATGCTTCTAAATTATTAAATAGCTTATCAAAATCTGTTTCAGGCCCTCCAGATACGAGGCTGCCTTTATACATATCTAGAGCAATTTGTGAGTAATTAAGATTTTTGATTATAAATGGATCTATAGTTGATATATATTGATCACCTATGCCTTTATCAAGTGCCTTGAAACGGTTTAATTGAAAACTAAATGCTTGCAGCTCGTCTTTAATTTTGGTGTTATTTACTTTAGCTAAATAGCCTTCATTCATAAATTCTTGAACAATTGGGTAATTAAAATTATTGACCCAAGCAGTACCTAATGCTCCTAAGGTTTTTTGCAGTGTTGGTATAGAATCTTTGTTGTTAGAGCTTAATATTTCGAGCGTTTTTCTATTTTGAATTACTAAACTATCAATCCCATTAATTAAATTGTCTAGTTTATCACGACTACTTTCTAACTCTTCGTGCATACGTTCGTAGTAGTTGTTTAATGTGAGCTTTTGAAGACGTTTTTGGTTCCAATTATTAATTTGTAGGGCAATGAGAATCCCAATAACAACTAGGATGATTTCGCCAAAGGCGTATTTAAAGTATTTTGTGGTTTTGCCTTCGTTAAGAAGATTTTTTCTCATGTTTCTAAAAATTTTTATCATTCTGTTTCTTTAATTATGGCATCAATAATTATTTCTAACTGCTTAAGGTTATTGCTAGCCGATTTCACCCTGTATAAATAATCATCCATAATGTTTTCAAATTGTATGTCTTCGAATATATAAAGCTTGTCTATGTTTAGTAAGGTTTTGCTTTTCCATTGTAACACGCCATGCGTATCGATATCTTTCATGGAATAATGTTTTGATAAATAAGGAATTAATTCATTATCAATTTTTAATTCAACTCTACTGTAACTGACATCAGTTTTCTTTAGGGTTCTTGTCCATTTATAAAGTAAATTTTTTAAATCTTCATTTTGTAATAATTGTAATTTACCTGACTGTAATAAGTCTGAAATTGTATTTTCTGAAGGTCTGAATGAACCAGTTTCTAGCATTACATACATCAAACTATCCAAATTGTGTTGTTGGATAAGTTCTCTTTTTTGTCCAACAAGGTTCATTAACGCTATGGAAGCTTTGCAACCTTGATTGTTTTCTTCAACACCTAATTTTAAAGCAACTTTATTTTCTAAAAATTCAGTGTGTATATTTTTTAGAATAATTTTTTCTTCATTTTGCAGCAGTCTTTCTTGATTCCAATTGTTAATCTGTAGCGCAATGAGAATACCAATAACAACAAGAAATATTTCACCAATAGCGTATTTAAAGTATTGGGTTGTTTTATTTTCCATAATTAGGTTTTGGCGGATTTTTCTAAAGAATTTTATCATTTTTCTATTTCTGAATCTAGTTCAACTAAAATGAGTTCTATGTTCTCTTTTATACCTCCAAAAACTTTTGAGCCATTGGCAGCATTAATTGACAAATAGTAATTTAAAAGGTTATTCTCAAACTCTGTTAAGCTAAACAAGTTTCTATTGCTAACTGTATCTGAAATAGATTGATGTTCAAAATCAATACCTCTATCAAATAGTACTTTTCGTATGTTTCCATTTATATTTAGTAGATGAAACATGTCTTCTTTTATTGAATTAATACCTTTTTCTTGTAATTCAAATGTATCTAACGTGCTTTCAAAAGAAGCAAGATGTTGTCTTAGTTGTTCATTTTGAATTAAATTAAGGTTCCCTGAACTAATAATATCGGTTAATACACCTTTTGAAGGTTGATAGCTTACTGAGCTTCCAAAAAATGAAAACATTAAATCTGAAATTCCTTTATCACTTATGGTATCACGAACTTTACTATCAAATAAAGTGAGCAATTCCTCTATGTTTTGCATTAGTTCTTTATTTTCTGAAATCGTCTTATTTAACTTACCAAGATTGGTTTTAAACTCACTTTGAAGTGATAACAAATAGGCTTGTTCGGTTTTGCGTAGTTGCCTGTTATTACTCCAATTATTAATATTTAAGGCAATTAAAATCCCAATCACTACAAGGATAATTTCACCAATAGCATAGATGAGGTATTTTGAAAATTTATTTTCGGTGAGAAGTCGCTGTCTAAAACGACGAAATAATGTAATCATTTACTTTCTTATAAGTTGAAAGCAAATTAAGTTGACAACTGTAGTTGAGGCTGGTTAACTATTTGTGTTTAAAGATATTAAATTGTTATAGACAATTGTTAAAATCTTACAAAAATTAAGTTGTATTTTAAAAACTCAAATAAAACCTCCAATTTCCGTAGAAAAAAGACACAAAAAAAGCGAATCAATTGATTCGCTTTCTTATAATTTTATATGTCATTTTAAGAACGACATGTTAGTGTACTTAAAAATGCAGTGCACTATCATCTACATCTAGAGCAGCTTCTTTAATAGCTTCTGTAAATGTTGGGTGTGCGTGAGACATACGAGCTACATCTTCGGCAGATGCTCTGTACTCCATGGCCACAACAGCTTCGGCAATCATATCTGCTGCACGAGCTCCAATCATGTGAACACCTAAAATTTCGTCTGTTTTTTCATCGGCTAGGATTTTTACAAATCCGTCTGTATCCATACTTGCTCTACTTCTACCTAAAGCTCGCATAGGAAATTGACCTGTTTTATAGGCAACACCTGCTGCTTTTAATTCTTCTTCAGTTTTTCCAACTGCAGCCACTTCTGGCCATGTATAAACTACACCAGGAATTAAATTATAATCTATATGTGGTTTTTGACCTGCTAATTGCTCTGCAACTAAAACTCCTTCTTCAGATGCTTTATGAGCTAACATAGCGCCTTTTACAACATCACCAATGGCATAAATATTTTTAGCACTTGTTTGTAGGTGAGCATTAGTTTCTACCTGACCTCTATCTGTAACCTTTACACCTGCAGCTTCTAAGTTAAGTCCTTCTGTATATGGTTTACGACCAACAGCTACTAAACAATAATCACCTTTAAACTCTACAACTTCACCTTTTTTATTTTCGGCTGTAACGATTACCTCATCTCCATTGCGCTCAACAGATGTGACTTTATGAGACACATTCATTTTAAACTTAGCCTTTTTAAATACTTTGTTTAATTCTTTTGATAAGCCTGCATCCATACCAGCAATGATACGATCCATAAATTCTACAACGGTGACTTCTGCTCCTAAACGCTTATACACTTGTCCCAGTTCTAAACCAATAACACCACCTCCTATTACGATTAAGTGTTTCGGGATTTCTTTAAGCTCAAGAGCTTCAGTAGATGTGATGATACGTTCTTTATCTAACTTTATAAATGGTAAGTTAGCGGGTTTTGATCCTGTAGCAATTATAGTATGTTTTGCTTCTATTTCGGTTTTCTCATTGCCGTCGATAGAAATATGCGTAGCATCAATAAAACTCCCTAAACCTTCGTAGACATCAATTTTATTTTTTTTCATTAAGAAATCAATTCCGCCTGTAGTTTGATCTACAACAGATCGTTTACGAGCAATCATTTTCTCTAAATTTACTTTGATCTCGCCTGGAATCTCGATACCATGTTCTTCAAAATGTTTAATTGCATCTTCGTAGTGATGAGATGAATCTAAAAGGGCTTTACTTGGAATACAACCTACGTTTAAGCATGTGCCACCAAGTTTAGAATATTTTTCAATGATTGCGGTTGACATTCCTAATTGTGCGCAACGAATTGCTGCTACATATCCACCAGGTCCAGAACCTATTACTGCTACATCGTATGATTTCATAAACTATTTATTTTTCTAATTATAATACGTAAACAAAAGTACAATTTAGATTAAAGAATTACTATTATTTTTCTAGGTTTAAGAAGCTATACATAAAAAAAGCCCATTCTCTATAGACGACAAAATCTAAATAGAATGAGCATATTTTTTCCCTATTCAATTAATAACGATTCAAAATTCGTTAATTTCATTGGGTGGTGCAATACTCAATTTGAGTATTTCTTAAAATTTATATAAAATGTTGGTTCATTTTAAGCATACCAATAAGCTCTCCTGTTGAAGAAACATTAAGTTTTTTTAAAATATTTCTGCGATGTGTATCTACCGTATGCGGACTAATACTTAGTTTTTCTGAAATGAGCTTACTGGAGTAATCTAGCAGTAATAACCTAATCACATCACGCTCTCTATTACTAATACCATCGCTTAATAATTTTTGCGAAAAATTATCAAAATAAATGGTTTCGTATTCATTTTGAGCATTTAAAAGTTTTGCAGATGCAGTAATTTCCATTTTAATTTTAGGATCTAAAACCGTGTAATGTGCTAAGCCAATTATTGGTTTTCCATCTGAATCAAATGCTAATGGTGTTGTGTTTTGAACAATATTAACATACGATCCTGCTGCGTTTTTAAATCTAAAATTCCAGGTGTAATTTGCTTTTTTTCTATTCTCTTCGGAAATTTCACCAAGAGTAAATTCCATAAGTTTGTTTAACGCTTTTAACCAGCTCTCAATATCATCAGGATGAATTCTACTCCAAAAATAACGCATTCCGTTAGTTTTCATCTCAATAGGATCTAAACCTAAACATGTCCTGAAATTTTTACTAATAAATTCAAATTTTAAATCTTGAGTATTGGTCACACAGAAAAATGTAGAACTATAAGGCAAAAACTCATCTAGCTCAATAATTTTTTTAATATGTTCTTCTAATGATGGTTTATCATAAGACTTAAATATTGTTTTATAAAGGTCTTTAATTTGATTGTATTTCATTATTAAGGATATTAGAAATAGAGCTGCATAAATTTAATGGTTTTTTCTTAACTAGGAAAACCGAGCATGTCTCCCATACCAACCGTGAATAACCAACAGCCATAAATGGCATGTTCTATAGACACCAATAACGTAGATTTTGTTTTGTAAAATGTTCGTGCAAAAAGTAGTCCTCCAACGAAGGTCAGGATCATGACTAGCATATTTCCGAAGAACAAATGTGCCAAAGAAAACAGTATCGCATTTAAAATTATAAAGCGATTTTTATTAGTGAACAAGGCCTGATAACGTTGAAAAAAGAAGGTTCTATAAATTAATTCTTGAGGATACACCGAAAAAAAACTATACACAAAAAGAATTCCCAACCACAATAACGGCTTATGTAAAATTACCACATAAAGGTTTGATTGGTCTACAAACCACATGTATAAAGTTGTGAGAATGGCAATAATAATCAATTGCAAACCTGTGCGCTTAAAAAATGTACTCCAACGTAACTGTGGTGCAACTTTAAACTTATTTTTTTCAATACGCAATAACACAAAAAGAACATATATAAATCCTAAAACACTTATTAACATTTTAATCCATATAGGATATTGTATTGCAAAACTTATTGGTATTAAAATAAAAATGATACACAATTCGGAAAGTTTATAAATGGGAGATTGCATCTTTTTAAGGTCATCAATTATTCTACACTAATTGCCGTTGTATGCTTGACTTCACTCATCATAAAGGCGCTATGTGTGCTTCCTATGTGACTAATTTTAGTTAATTTTTTTACCATAAACTCTCTAAACTCTTCCATATCTGCAACAATTACTTTGAGCAAATAATCATAATCTCCACTTATATGATAACATTCTAAAACCTCCTCTAATTGAGAGACTTCTTTTTCAAATTTAACCACAAAATCTTGAGTATGCTGTAACAGTTTAATGCTACAAAATGTTACAAAAGACCTATCTATCTTTTTTTTATCAACTAAAGCAACATAACCAGAAATGATTTGAGCACGTTCAAGTTTTTTAATACGTTCATAAACCGCAGTTACCGATAAATTTAATTTACTTGAGAGCTCCTTATTAGTTTGCTTACTGTCTATTTGAAGTAAATGCAGTAATTTTTTGTCTATAGCATCTAATTGAATCATGTGATTTAAAAATTTATAGTTTTAAAACCTTAATAGGTAAAACAAATATAATTGTTAATCCTTTAGTAATAGTTTAATAGTCTAAATAAAGCATTATTACTTGTATAATCATCTAAATAAATGGAAATTTGCAACATGACAGACTTTATAATTATAGGTGCTGGTCAAGCAGGTTTATCTATAGCTTATCATCTTACACAATTAAAAAAAGATTTTCTAATTATTGATGCCAATAGTGAAACGGGAGCGCCTTGGTTAAAACGTTGGGATTCGTTAAAATTATTTACGCCTACAGAGTTTAATCATTTACCAGGACTTGATTTTCCTAGTAAAAAAGGCTACTATCCTAACAAGTACGAAGTTGCTGCCTATTTAAAATCTTATGTAGACACTTTCAATATTCCTATAACTTTTAATCAAAAAATCACAGAGTTAAAAAAGGAAAATGGTCATTTCATTCTAAAAAGCGACACCAAAACGTTTAAAGCCAACAATGTTATTGTTGCTACTGGACCGTTTCATAAACCGTTTACGCCTTCGTTTCATTCTAAAATTTCCGAAGAGATTGTTCAAATACATAGTGAGCACTATAAAAATCCAAAACAACTGCAAGATGGTGATGCTTTGGTGGTTGGCTCAGGAGACTCTGGCGTTCAAATTCTAAATGAAATATCTCAAACCGACCGTAAGGTCTATTTTTCTGGAGATACAAATATCACATCCATACCTCAAGAAATTTTAGGCAAAACATTGTGGTGGTGGTTTAAAAAAATTGGTTTCCTATCGGTTAGCAAATTTTCTTACATAGGAAAAAAACTTAGTAAAGGCGGACAACCTATTATTGGAACTGATGTAAAAACCTTATTAAAAAAACAAAATGTATGCTGTGTTGGCAGAACTCTCGATGCCAAGAACACCAAAATAAAATTTGAACATGGCGACTATAATACTATAAAAAATGTTGTTTGGGCTACAGGTTTTAAGCCTAATTTTGAATGGATTGATGGTGTCACATTAAATGATTACAACTACCCAAAAAACTACAGAGGTATTAGTGAAGTTGAAGGGCTTTACTTTTTAGGCTTGCCTTGGCTTTTTACCAGAGGATCAGCAACATTGGGAGGCGTCAAAAAAGATGCCGAATTTTTAAGCAATTACATTAAAAAGTTAGAAACAAAACCTAATTATTTTAATAAGATCTTGAAAAAGAAGTTTGCATAACTGCTATGCTTTATAAAAAATAGTGCTCTACCCTATTTTATTCTGATACAGAACTCCAGTTCTCTCCAGTTTTAATTCTATGAATTTGCATATCTGAGACACCAAAACGTTTTGCAATCATTTTGATTCTAGTTCTATTATTTTTTAATTGGCGTTTTATAATTTTAACCTTTGCTTCGTTTAATTTACCAATATTTTGACTTCTTTTTTTAACAACGTCTTCCCAATTTGGGTTATTAAATTGATGAAGCTCTTTTTCTCGTTTGGTTGCCCACTTTAGGTTTTCAACACGATTGTTGGTTTTGTCATAATCTAAGTGAATCACACAAATTCCATCTCCTTTTTCCAAAAAATGTTCGGCAACCAGTTTATGAACGTATCTACTGGTTTGTTTCCCATTCTTTTTTTGCTTTAATGGCAAATTTTGATATCCGTTTATGTAGTACTTTTTAACTAGAAAATTTTCTTCTGTTTTACAGTTTATAATTCTACCGTAATTTGATATTTTAAATTTCTCTTTTTCCGAAATTTTTTCATCAAATTCAATCGTTCTCCATTCTTCATTCCAATAATTCCTGATAATCATTTTTCTAATCTTAAATGCAAATAACGTTTGCTATTCGCATAATTATGTGTATGCAAATTTAATGATTTTCATTAATTATCAAGCCATAGCCATAAATGATAATTAAGCACAAACCTTATGAACACTGGTTTACAAGCAATTAACGTTTGATTTTGAAAGATTTTCAGTTAAACAATCTAAAAACCCTTAATTAATATAAAAACAACTAATAAATTCTAAAATATTAGTTTTAAAATCTATTTTCACACTTAAGTATTGTTATATAATCTAAATAACACAATATTTGATGACATATAATAAGACTAATTTTTAATTTAACGCAATAAATATGGCTTTTAAACCAGCAAATAATATACAAGATTTACAGTATTTTGGAGAATTTGGAGGTGTTAATCCTTCCATTTCAGATTCGTCAACCTATACATTTCTTTCAGCAAAAACAATGTTTGACACCTTTGAAGGTAATGCAGACGGTTGCTATTTATACTCTCGTCACTCTACCCCTTCAAATTTATATTTGGGTGAAGCTTTGGCTGCTATGGAAGGTACAGAAACCGCAAATGTATCTGCCTCAGGTATGGGAGCAATTACACCTGTAATTATGCAACTTTGTGGTGCAGGAGATCATGTAGTCTCAAGTAGAACAATTTATGGTGGTACCTATGCTTTTCTTAAAAATTTTGCACCTCGTTTTAATGTAGAAACGTCGTTTGTAGATATCACGAAATTAGATGTAGTTGAAGCTGCCATTACAACAAACACAAAAGTATTATACTGTGAATCTGTAAGTAATCCCTTATTAGAAGTCGCAGATATTAAAGGATTAGCTCAACTTGCAAAAAAATATAATTTAAAATTAATAGTAGACAACACCTTTTCGCCATTATCTATTTCTCCAGCTAAATTAGGTGCAGATGTTGTGATTCATAGCCTAACAAAATTCATAAATGGTTCTAGTGATACCGTTGGAGGTGTTGTTTGTGGTACCCAAGAATTCATAAACGATTTAAGAAACGTAAACGATGGCGCATCAATGCTATTAGGATCTACAATGGATAGCTTAAGAGCAGCTTCCGTTTTAAAAAACTTAAGAACATTGCATATTAGAATGCAACAGCACAGTAAAAACGGTTTGTATTTAGCCCAAAAGTTTCAAAACGACGGATTAAAAACAGTCTATCCAGGATTACCGTCTCATCCTTCACATGAGTTATTTACATCAATGATGAATGAAACATATGGCTTTGGAGGCATGCTCACTATTGACGTTGGCTCTTTAGACAAAGCCAATGCTTTAATGGAGTTAATGCAAGAACGTAATCTTGGTTATCTAGCTGTAAGTTTAGGCTTTTACAAAACATTATTCTCAGCTCCAGGAAGCTCTACATCCTCTGAAATCCCTGAAGACGAACAAAAAGAAATGGGATTAAGTGATGGCCTCATTAGATTCTCAATAGGTTTAGATGCAGATATTGAACGCACATACACCATGATGCGAGAATGTATGGAAACTTTGAATATTTTAAATTCTAAAGAAGATGCGGTTTTGAGTTAAACCCTTAATCTACAAAAAGCCTTTCTTATAATTTTGAAAGGCTTTTTTTATCATCTTATCGCTCTCCATTTCTCACAGCATTTTATTGAGCTACGTTTAAATCGCTTTTCTTCGGAAATGTTCTGCACTTAAAAAATCGTCAACAAAAACTAAGTGATTTATAAACCAACGTTAGCATCAGTATTTCCTGATACAAATTAAGTTAACGCCTTCTTTTTTTTAGAATTGAATACCAAATTCTGTTAAACATTGCGATTTGCAGAATAGACGACAAAATCGTAACATTACAAGACAAAACTATCATTATTATCACATGAACGACAACGATAACATTTCAGAATTTAAAGCTAAAGATCAAAACATTGTTGATAATAAGGAACTTAACATTTTTGAAGCCTTAATTCCTGTAGTGATATTAATGGGTTTACTTGCTTACAACATCTTTTTTGTTGAAGACCAAGAGTGGTTTGGTGCTTACACAAATCAATTAATTTTATTAATAGGTGGCTTCATAGCCATGATTGGAGGTTTCATGAATAAAGTTTCTCCACGAGTGATGGTGAAAGAAGTTTGGGAAAACCTAAAAAGTGTATTTGTACCAATAATGATTTTGTTTTTAGTTGGCGCCTTAGCCGGAACTTGGCTCATAAGTGGTGTAATTCCTGCAATGGTATATTACGGTTTACAAGTGTTAAGTCCCGAAATATTTTTACCAGCATCTGTCATTATAGCTGCAGTAATTTCTATTGCCACAGGAAGTTCTTGGACCACCTCAGCAACCGTAGGTATTGCTTTAGTTGGTATTGGTACTGCCTTAGGTATTAATCCTGGCATGATTGCAGGTGCAGTAATATCTGGAGCGTATTTTGGAGATAAAATGTCACCTCTTAGTGATACCACAAACCTTGCTCCTGCTATGGCTGGAACAGATTTGTTTACGCACATCAAATACATGTCCTATACAACAGTACCTACAATTGTGGTGACGTTGGTTGTATTTGGAATTATTAGTGCATCAATTGACACATCTGGAAATGCAGACATTTCTCAAATCTTAGAAACCATAGATGCTACGTTTCATATAACGCCATGGTTATTTGCAGTTCCTATTGCTGTTGTTGGCCTAATATTATTAAAAACAAAACCCTTAATTGCATTAGGAACTGGTGTAATATTGGCTATTATTTTTGCAGTTATGTTTCAACCAGATGTAATTGAAAATGTCACAGGTTCTAAATCTAAAACCATTGTAAATTCTATATTAACAGATACAAATATTCCTATTGATGATTCTGCGTTTATGGCAAATCTCAATCCTCAAGATCTTGAAGCTATAAAGAGCAATGAACATCTAGAAACCCTATTCACAGATGGCGGAATTGAAAAAAGCTTTACTAATACAGAATTAGAGCAAGTATTTTCAAATTCAAATTATGATAAAAACACATTATCGACGAAAGCCGAAAGCTTAAGTTACCTTTTAACGATAGACAAACTAAAACAACTGTTTGGCGCTGGAGGTATGAACGGCATGCTCTGGACCATCTACTTAATTATTTGTGCTATGGTTTTTGGCGGAATTATGGATGCCATTGGTGCATTGTCTAGAATTACAAAAGCACTATTATCTATTGCGACATCTGTATTTGGATTATTTGCTGCAACTGTGGCAAGTTGTTTAGGTTTAAACGTCGTAGCATCCGATCAATATTTAGCTCTAGTCATTCCTGGTAAAATGTTTAAACAAGCTTATGAAGACAAAGGTCTTGCACCAGAAAATTTATCGAGAACTTTAGAAGATTCTGGAACCGTAACCTCTGTATTAATCCCATGGAATACCTGTGGCGCTTATCAATCTGGAGTTTTAGGCGTTGGTGTTGGTGAATATATATACTATGCTATCTTCAATTGGTTAAGTCCATTTACAACGTTACTGTTTGCAGCTTTTAATATAAAAATCAGACAATTAAAAAATAAACAAAATTAAGTTTTCAATAATATTCATCTATAATTACATAGTTGATAATCACATAGCAATTTTATTGTCAAATTAACAAAAATACACACCCTTTCCAACACTTATTACTTCATACTATTACTTCATAGTTTCTTATAATAAATTTCTATTGCTATTAGCTGTTCTTATCTTTAATTTTGTTGAAAATTATAACAATAAATAAAAAATAGATATGGCTTTAGTAGGTAAAAAATTTCCAAATTTAGATGTAAATGCAATGAACGAAATGGGTGATACTTTCAAACTCAATGTTCTTGATGAAGCAATAAACAATAACAAAAAAGTAGTTTTATTTTGGTACCCAAAAGATTTCACTTTTGTTTGTCCAACAGAATTACATGCATTTCAAGCAGCTCAAGAAGAATTCGCAAAGAGAAATACAATTGTAATTGGTGCTTCTTGTGATACTGCCGAAGTTCACTTTGCATGGTTAAGTACTGCAAAAGATAATGGTGGAATTGAAGGTGTAACTTACCCAATTTTAGCAGATTCTAACCGTAACTTAGCATCAGCTTTAGGAATCTTAGATATTTTTAACGAGCAATTTGACGAAGAAACAGGACTTGTAACTGTAGAAGGTGACAACGTTACTTTTAGAGCAACTTACATCATTGACGAAGAAGGAACTATCCAACACGAGAGCGTTAACAATATGCCATTAGGTAGAAATGTAAACGAATACTTAAGAATCGTTGATGCCTTAACTCACGTACAAGAAAAAGGTGAAGTTTGTCCAGCAAACTGGGAAGAAGGTAAAGATGCTATGCAAGCAAACGCTAAAGGTACAGCTGAGTATTTGAAGGCTCATTTAAACTAAAATAATCATGGTAAAGGAGTTAGAACAAGATAATTTATCTGAAATCATTTCAGAAAATGACACTGTGATTGTACAATATTCTGCCACTTGGTGCGGTAACTGTAGAATCATGAAACCTAAGTTTAAAAAGTTAGCTTCGGAAAATGAAAATATCACCTTTATTATGGCTGATGCAGAACAATTTCCTGAATCTAGAAAACTTGCAACTGTAGATAATCTACCTACGTTTGCAACTTTTAAAAATGGCGAATTTGTAAATCAAACACAAACCAATAAGTTCGACGTTTTAAAAGACTTAGTTAACGAAGTAGTTTAAGAAAGATCATTTTTCGCTATCGCGGAAACTAAATATATGTATCAATGAAATTACCAGTAATAAAACACCTAGCACAATTTATAGAAGACAATGATGAAGATTACATTATTGAAACTATTGAAACCTTAGAGGCATTAACCGAAGTTCCTTCTCTTAAAGACGAAGAATTAGACGTTATAGGAGAATTAATCTCTAACATGTATGGTGCTATTGAAGTGCATAAAATGATTAAAGATGGAGCGACTAAAAAAGATGCCGTTAACAACTTTATGAAACGTGTTTTAGGATCTATTGATAAATAGAAATTGACACATTACATTTTATAAAACCACCTTGTGAAAGCATGGTGGTTTTTTTGTATCAAAATTTAATACCGTTTTAAGAATGATAATGCATCAAACCAAATTTTATATCACGATATTTCAACCAAAATTTCACACCAAATGAATTGGATACTTTTAATTATTGCTGGCCTATTTGAAGTCGCTTTTGCTTTCTGTTTAGGTAAAGCCAAAACTGCTCATGGAAACGACGTTTACGTATGGTATGCTGCTTTTTTTGTATGCTTAATCATTAGCATGACCTTGCTAATAAAAGTTATTGAAAAACTTCCAATAGGTACAGCTTATGCCATTTGGACAGGTATTGGAGCCGTGGGAACCGTTGCATTAGGTATTTTAGTATTTAAAGAACCAGCCAATTTTTGGCGTCTCTTCTTTTTAACTACACTTATAAGTTCTATTATTGGGTTAAAAGTGGTGTCGCATTAAAATCAACTAGTTGCCTTACCCAAAAGCAATCTGTAATCCCATTAACACAAACACAAATCCGCTTATTTTATTAAGCAAAATCCCTGAGTTTGGATGCCCTTTAATTTTAGTTGAAAACGTACTGGCAAACAAGGTCAAAATCACATACCAAACCACACCAATTAGTGCAAACGTAACACCCAATAAAACAAAAGGCACAGGATCTTCTAATTTTGAAGGTGTAATAAACTGCGGAAAAAATGCCAAAAAGAATAATGCAACTTTAGGATTTAAAGAGTTGGTAAAAAACCCAGACCAAAAGTCGTTTTTAGAACTGTTTTTAACTTCACGTACCATATTTTCTGTAAATAAAGCAGAAGTATCCCTATACTTTTTTACACCAATATAAACCAAATACACTGCGCCAATATACTTTATTGCCATAAAGGCTATTCCAGATTTTGCAATTAAAACCGTTAAGCCAATTGCAGACAAAAACGTGTGCGTTAAAACACCTGTGTTAATACCCATTGCTGACAGTATTCCAGACTTACGACCTTGACCAATAGACTTATTTAATACAAATACAGTATCAATTCCTGGTGTCATTACAAAAAACAAAGCCGTGCCTATAAAGGTCATAAAATTTTCGATGCCTAACATACTATTTCAGTTTACGAGTTATAAATAAATGTGATACAAAGAAACCTCGATGATAAGTACTAAAAAATACATATTTTTGATTCAGTAATGCAAAAAACGCATTTGTTATGACCACACAGCAAATAAAATACTTTTTAGTTTTAGCCGAAGAGCTTCATTTTTGGAACACTGCCGAAAAAGTCTTCATCTCACAATCCTCATTAACCAGACAAATACAAGCGTTGGAAGACGAGCTTGGTTTTTCACTATTCGAAAGAAATAAAAGAAACGTAAAACTAACCGATGCTGGAAAGTTTTTACAACAACATTGGAGCAAAACCATAAACGAGTTAGACCATATTTACCAACAAGCCAAAAAAATTAATCAAGGTGATGCTGGTGTGGTGTCTATCTCTTATCCTGGTTCTATCACCTTTAGTTTGCTTCCTAATTTCCTAGACCTTATTACAACCAATTTACCAGATCTTAAATTAGAATTAGCCGAACTTACCGACGAAAACCACGAAAAACTACTCCTAAATTACAAAACCGATATCGCTTTTAGTCGCGACTCTATTTCGCATATTAATATACAATCGCTTAAATTATTTACAGAGCCAATTTGTATTGCGGTTCCCAACGACCATTGGTTAAATAAAGATACCGTTAACAATATAGACAAACTGCAACACGAAAACTTTATACTTTCCGGTTTACATCAAACCACTTATTTTTCGTCTTTATTACGTAATTTGTTTAATCAGTATGGTTTTGAACCTAAAATTAGCATCGAATCTGATTTTGGTGGAATGATTTTAAATCTAGTGTCTAAAGGACTTGGTATTTCTATTTTACCGCATTCTTTTAAATATTCAAAATTTAATAATGTGCGTTTTATAGACATCGATCAAACCATTGATTTATTTATTCATTGGCGAAAAAACGAAGTCAATAAAACCATAACTAAGGTTATAGATTGTGCTAAACAGCTAAATACAACGGTATATTAAACAAAAAATAATGCCAGAAAATTAAACCTTTTTTCATCTTTTAAGTCCAAATAGCGCAACCTAACTATTTTTAATTTATGAAAACCAAGCATTTATTATCTTGTGGCTTACTCGCTTTATTGTTTTTTGCTTCATCTTGTTCCGATTCAGATTCAGAAGAATATATTCCCATTCCAGACAACAATATTATAACACAATTAAACCTACCAGACGCCTATTTTAACTACGCAAACATTGGATTACCTAGTTATTATACCGCAAGCGAATTCCCGACACAATTTCAGTTTCAAGCCGTAACAGCTTACGACAATACTCCTGCAGACAATCCAATAACAGATGCAGGTGCAACCTTAGGTCGTGTGCTTTTTTACGATAAAAAATTAAGTGGTAATGGTACAGTTGCTTGTGCTTCTTGCCATCAAGCGGAACATGGTTTTTCGGATGCCAATACATTAAGTCAAGGTTTTGAAGGTGGATTAACCAGAAGACATTCCATGAGCATTGTAAATGCTAGATTTTATGCTAGCGGAAAATTCTTTTGGGACGAGCGTGCCAACACTTTGGAAGAACAAGTCTTAATGCCTTTTCAAGACGATGTAGAAATGGGTTTAACGCTTCAAGAATTAGTTAATATAACCAGTAGCCAAGATTACTATCCGCAATTATTTCAAGACGCATTTGGCGATCAAACAATTACAAGCGATAAAATTTCTAAAGCCTTAGCACAATTTATACGTAGCCTAGTTAGTGTCACTTCAAAATATGATGTTGCAAGAAGCGAAGTGGCCTCTCCTATGGCAAACTTTCCGAGTTTTACAGACCAAGAAAATCAAGGTAAAACCCTATTTTATGCACCACGCACGTTAACCAATGGTGTTAGCGGAAACTGCGTTGGTTGTCACCAAACGGAAGCCTTTATTGGACCTTTTCCAAACACTAATTTCCCACTTACAACTTTTGCAACATCTAATGGTTTAGACGCCACCTCTACAACAGATTTAGGTGTTAGCGAAGCGACAGGAAACAGCAACGATATTGGTAAGTTTAAATTCCCATCGTTAAAAAATATAGGTGTGCGTCCGCCTTATATGCACGACGGAAGGTTTGCCACTTTAATGGAAGTTGTTGAGCATTACAGTTCTGGCATTCAAAACCATCAAAATTTAATTACACCTTTAGTAAATGATGCTGGCGAGGTTGGACAATTTAATTTTTCCGAAGAAGAAAAAAATGCATTAGTCGCTTTTCTAAATACATTAACAGACAACGACATGCTTACTGATGAAAAATATAGCAACCCGTTTATTGATTAATATGAAACAGCTTTTTATAATCACCATCCTATGTATACTATTTAGCTGTAGTAGTGATATTAACACTTCCGAAGAAACACAAAACCCAATAGAAAATCCAACACAAAACACACCAAATATTCTGTTTATTATTGCAGACGATTTAGGTAAAGATGCCATAAATGGCTTTTCGGAAGGAAGCATTAAACCAAACACACCACATATAGACGCTATCCGTAATGCAGGATTAACATTCAACAATTTTTGGTCGTATCCAACGTGCTCGCCAACCAGAGCCTCCATTTTAACTGGAAAATATGGTTACCGTACTGACGTAAAATGGGCTGGAGACGTCATTCAAAATTCCGAAACCAGTTTGCAACAATATATTAGCAACCAAACCAATACTAGCTATGCGACTGCAGTTGTTGGTAAATGGCATTTGGCAGGCAACAGCAGCACTTTTAATCCCGAAATATTTGGTATCGATTATTATGCTGGTTTACTTAGAGGCGAACCACAAAGTTATTATAACTGGCTCTTAACAGAAGACGGAAGCAGTACTCTACAAACCGATTATAGTACAACTGCCTTCACAGATTTATCCATAAACTGGATACAACAACAAAACAAACCTTGGTTTATGTGGTTGGCCTATAATGCTCCACACACACCGTTTCATGTACCACCAAGCAACATGCACACGCAAGGTAATCTGCCAGAATATGCTAACGGAATGGACGAAACACCCTATTATATGGCAGCTATTGAGGCTATGGATTTCCAAATTGGACGTTTATTAGATACCTTATCCGAAACTGAAAAAGCCAATACTACCATTATTTTTATTGGAGATAATGGCACACCAAATGAAGTTGCGCAAACCCCTTATTTAAGCACAACTGCAAAAGGAACCTTGTACCAAGGCGGAATAAATGTACCGCTTTTTGTCTCTGGATATGGTGTAACCAGAACAGGAATAGATCCAAATTTAATTACAAGCACAGACCTATTTGCAACCATTGCTCAATTAGCAGGTGTTGGCACAGACCAAATTAACGATAGTAAAAGTTTTAAATCCTTACTTACTGAAGACACTACTATAAGAACGTTTCAATATGCCGAAAAAGACGATGGAAACGTTAATAATTGGGCGATAAACAACGGAAGCTATAAGCTGATAACGTATGCTAATGGCACACAAGAATTTTACAACTTAAGTAACGACCCTTACGAAAGCAATAATTTGCTAAACACAACATTAACTGATGAGCAAGCCAATGCTAAAGCCACTTTAGAAACCGAACTAAGCGTTATTAGAAACTAAAGCTTTAAATTAAAGTTAAAACTTTGGAATAATCATTCCAAAATAGATACCTTTGCCTTGTGAATAAAAAAGAAGCCATACTATCTGCTGCCATTACGTTACTAACTGAAAAAGGCGTACACAATACACCTATGTCTGCTATTGCTAAAGCTGCAGGAACTGGTATGGGAACTATTTATAATTATTTCCCTAACAAAGACGTATTAATAAATACCATTTACGTTAGTATAAAACACGAAGAAAAAGACTTGTTTTTAGATTTTGATGCTAACAAATCCATTAAAACACAATTTGAAACGTATTACACTGCTATGATCGATTTTTTTATAGCCAATCCTACCTATTTTAAATTTATGGAACAATTGCAAGCCTCTCCTATTATTACAGAAAAGAGCAGAAACGAAGGTGTAAAATCTATTACAGAAGTCAATAAACTATTAGTTAAAGGACAGCAAGAACGCATTATAAAAGACATTAATATAGACGAACTTTTAATGTTTATTGGTGGTTCTATCCTATCCTATTTACGATGGTACTTTGGTCAGAAAGAGACTAACAAAGTATCACTTAACAATCAAATGCACATGCTTTGGGATGCTATAAAAGCATAAAAAAAATTTAAGATTAATTTAGAATGAACATTCACTCCAGAAAAACAATCCATATGAAAAGAAACGTATTAATCACAGGAACATCTACAGGAGTTGGTTTTGAAAGCGCCATCCTATTCGCAAAAAACAACTTTAAGGTTTATGCATCTATGCGAAACCTAGACAAAGCAACTGCTTTAAAAAAACAAATAGAAGCTGATAATTTAGACATTCACATAGTGCCTTTAGACGTTACAAAAACCGACACCATAAAAGCTGCAGTAGATACCATTATTAAAAACGATGGTAAAATTGACATCCTTTTTAATAATGCTGGAGCAGGATTCGCTAAAACTACAGAACAAGCTTCCGAAGCAGAAATTAAATGGGTAACAGATGTTAACTATCTTGGTGTGGTGTATTGCACGAAAGCGGTTTTACCTTATATGCGCAAACAAAAATCTGGACAGGTAATAAGCATAACCTCTGTTGGTGGTTTGGTTGGCCAACCTTTTAATGAACTATATTGCGGAGCTAAATTTGCAGTAGAAGGTTTTATGGAAGGCTTAGCCACTTATGTTAGCGATCCGTTTAATATTAAAATTACCTGCTTAGAACCTGGCGGAATTTCAACCGAATTTATGGCGTCTGCTATAGACAAAACAGCTACCGAAGGACAATTTGCAACTGGCGAGTATGCTCCTATTTTTGAGCAATATATGGCTGGAAACCAACAAAGAGCAAAAGAAAGCGCAACACAAGTATACCAAACTGGTTTAGAAGTCGCACAAGTTGCTTTAGATGTAGCACAAAACGACAATCCGCCTTTACGAATACGCACCTCACAATGGGCCGAAGATTTTACGCACCTTAAAACCAAAGCAGATCCAGATGGTACTAAATTAGTGGCTCAGGTAAGAGCTAGTTTTTTGTAGACTGCTCTCCACATAAATTAAAAATCACCTGGCGAAAGTAAGGTGGTTTTTCTTTTATATTCACACGCTAACATGTTTCTAAAACACTTTCAGGCATCAAAAAAATGAATAATAATTTTTAGTAGAAAATAGTTTACCTATTGAAAATCCCTCCTATTTTATAAAAAAATCTTAAAAAACAGTAAATATTTTTTTGTTTCTAATCATTTGATTAGTTTTGTAATGTAATTTAGTTTTATGCCTAGAGAAAAAAAATATAATGAAGAAGAAGTCATAGAAAAGGCAATGGCTCTGTTCTGGAAAAACGGTTATAGAAATACATCATTAAGAATGCTATCTAAAGAAATGGGGATCAATCAATTTTCTATAAACGCTAGTTTTGGTAACAAACAAAAGCTTTTTCTAGAAAGCTTAAAATTGTATAGAAGCAAATTGCAAAAATTAATTAATGCACTTAAAAACGCTTCTAATGGCATCGAGAGTATTAAAGACTTTTTCTATCAGTTCGCTGAATTTGCTAATCAAAACAATTCTAAAAACGGTTGTTTAATGGTAAATACCATGTCAGAATTTGGTTTAGATGTAGATAAAAAAGTAGGTATCATTATTTCGAACTACGAGGAACAATTAAGAACCTTGTTTAAACACAATTTGGAGTTAAATAGCATAAAGGACAACCAAACTATAGAAAGACACACAAATTATCTTGTTTTAGCATTAAGTGGTTTGGCTTTAGCAACAAAAATTCAAAATGAAATTACCATTAACGACTATATAGAAACCACATTTCAGCACTTCTAATATTTTTTTACCGTAAAACTAATCAAATGATTAGAAATAAATTTAACAAAATACAAATGAAAACAAAAAACACATTCAGAAAAACAATTGTACTAACCTTAATACTTGCAATTACTATGGCTAATATATCTCAAGCTCAAGACATCTACAATAAAGATGAAACCAATAAAAAAGAAAGACCCTTTACAGTAGATAAAAAAGAATATCCTTTTAAAAGCAACTGGTTTGAAAAAGACGGAATTTCAATGCATTACATTGATGAAGGCGAAGGTATTCCTATTGTTTTAACACACGGAAATCCAGATTGGTCTTTTTTAAACAGGAATATAATTAAAGCACTTTCAGGTGAAGCTAGAGTCATTGCATACGACTTACCTGGATTTGGTTTTTCCTATACTCCAAAAAACTATGGTTACACACCACAAGAACACGTAGAATGGATTAAAGCCTTACTTTTTGAGCATTTAAAATTAGAGAAATTTATAATTGTGGTTCAAGATTGGGGCGGACCAACTGGTTTATCTGTGGCAACAAGTAATCCAGATAAAGTTTTAGGTATTGTAATTAGTAATACTTGGGCTTGGAAAGCCGAAGGCAAATTAAAAGAATTTTCAATGTTAATGAGAACGCCAGAAATGGAAAACAAAGTTTTAGACGAAAACTTTTTTGCAACTGCTCTAATGCAGAATTCCATAAATGAAAAATCGCGTAATAACAAAGCCATTACAGATGCGTACGCCATGCCTTTTCCTACAAGAGAATCTAGAAGAGCTACCGCAGTTTTTCCGCAACAAATTACACTTGCAGCATCTTGGTTAGAAGACCTGGAAACTAAATTACCGAAGTTACAAGACAAACCTGTTGAGTTAATTTTTGGATTAAAAGATGATGCTGTTGCCTCTCAACACATACAAGACAAATGGCGTGCTCTTTTTCCTAAAGCACCAGTACAGTTACTACCAGAAGCAGGTCATTTTACACAAGAGGACAGTCCAGAAAGTTTTGTGTTCTCTTTACGAAGAATGATGAAGAATTTAGAACCGAACAAATAAAATATACGCAAAATGAAAACAAGAGTTTTATTGGTTTTATTTGTCTTAAGCGGTATGCTTGGTTCAATTAATGCACAACAAAAATTTAACTACCTAGATTTTAAAGCAAAAAAACTAGTAGTCTTGTCTGATGCAGACCAGTTGGCCTCAACTTATGTTGATGGAAAATCAGGAAATAAAACAGCCGATTTAGTAGACCAATTAACCATAATAGATGGTGATAATTTAACTAATCCCAAAGCATTAAAAACAGCTTCTGTAAGTAACTCGGTTAAATATTGGCCAAACAGCTTAACGGTAACACCAGACGGAAAATACGCTTTAGTATCAGAATTATTTGGTCCTGCTCCATTAGGTGAATCAATGATCAATGATACACCTGTGGGCAGAAAATTGACAATAGTAGATGTTGAAACAGCCAAAGTGTTAAGTGTTACAGACGTTGCCGATGGTATTAACGCCATAGATGTACACCCAAGTGGCAAATACGTTGCGGTATCGACTATGGAAGAAGGGAAAGAGGTCATTATTTTTCCATTGAAAAACGGAAAACTGGGTAAAGCAAAAAATATAGCTTTAGAATTGGCAGCATCTATGCTTCCGGGTTCAAAAGCATCACATTTAACTTTTGACCCAACTGGTGAATTTTTAGCTATTTCAAGTTCTTTTGGCGATGAAACCGTTCGTTTTTTTAAATTCAACGAAAACGACTTAACATTAACACCATATGGTAATGCTGTAAATCCGGGAAAATTACCAGGAATTATGTACTGGTCTCCAAACGGAAAGTACTTATTGGTCACCAATATTGGTTGGGGAGCAGATCTTCCAGGCTTATATTTAGCACCAACTAGGGGAACCGTTGCAGCTATACGATTAGACAGAGCAAATAAAGGAGATAATGGACCACAAAACCAAATTGTATCTATTGAGCCTTCACGAGTTTCACCCGAAAATATTGCGGTAAGTCCCGATGGTAAATGGGTAGTTGCCTTAAATTTTGAGGCATCGCTCTATCCTGTTGAGAGCCCAAACTACCAGCCTTTTTACTCAATATCTTTATTTAGCTTTAATGAAGATACAGGAAAAATCACTTTAAAAGACGAATTTTTCTTTGAAGGTGTAATGCCAGAAGGTGTGGTTTTTGACGGTTCTAGTAATTTTTTAGCGGTAGCTGTTTTTGACCATCACGATAGTAATCAAAAAGGTGGTTCTGTAGATTTCTTTAGGTTAATAGATAAAGAAAACCCAAAATTAATTCAGACCAAATATTCAATTCCGGTAATGCGTGGTTCACATATTATTAAAAGAATCGATTAATAAAAGGCAAAATGACAACTTCCACCGACTATTTAGATTTTATTCTAGACCAATTATCTAGCTGGAAAACGATTCACCCAAAACGAATGTTTGGTGTCATCGGATTGTATGCAGATGGTTATATGTTCGGTATCATCTCCAAAGAAATGGTTTATTTTAAGGTAGCCAACAGTAACCAAGCACATTATAAAGCAGCAGATGCTCAATCTTTAAAATTGTTTAAAAACAATAGTGTGGTGGCTTCCTTTTACGAAGTTCCAATAGCGGTTTTGGAAGATGCAGACCAGTTAACAATTTGGGCAGAAGCGTCATTGAACATTCAGAAAAAAAATAGTAGTAAAAAGTAATTCTAAAATGAAAAATTCAAACAATTTATTCAAAAAGTTCGTCCTAATTACGGGAATTTTTAATTTCCCAATAGGTATATGGATGATTATAGAAGCCTTATCAAATAAAACCGGAGAATCGTTAATTACCAATGCGGTATCTGGCGAATTCATCATATTTGCTGGAGCAGCATTGGTATGGGCAACAAAAAAAATAGCTACAAGAGCATCTATTATTGTTTGGAACGGTTTAGTGCGTTTCTTTAGTGTGTTATTTGTGTTCTACGCTTCAACAAATGGCGAAGTTCCTGAACCTATGTTGTACATTACAGGTATGGATTTAATATTAGCGCTAACCTATATTATTGGAAGCACAAGGGTGACAGGAATACCATTTTCTAAACTTGTATTAGGAAAAACAAATTAATACCACTAACAGGTTTTAACAACGTAAATAAAAAATGGCAGTTAAGATTTAAACCTAACCTTTAATTCTTTTCTGCTATAATTATTTTATAATGTAATAGCACAAATAAGTCTGCTAATTTACTTATACCTTACTGTGTTCTGCCCTATACTTCCCTATCGTATTTTTAATATAAGTCGTTTTATCTTGTCTAATAACATCAATAGCATCTCCAGAATACAATTCCGGATGAAAATCACGCATATGTTTATCACTCCAAAGCGATAACTCTACTATTACAGGCGTTAAATCAAGACCTTTATCGGTTAACGTATAAATATTGGTCTTTTTATTTTCAGGAAGTTTTCCTTTAGTAATTATATTAAATTCTTCAAGCATTTTCAATCGCGAAGACAAGATGTTTGTTGCTATAGCTTCATCACTTTCAATAAAATCTTTAAACGTTTTTTTACCTTCAATAAGCATCTGCTTAATAATGATAATAGACCATTTATCCCCTACAACATCTAAAGCTGTACTAATTGGGCAGTTACATCTAAATTCTGTTTTTATCATAACAAAGGGCTTTTTATTAATCCGTTACAAAGGTACATTTTTTAATTTATTACTTGCAAAATGAAATTAATTTCATTTTTTACTTGCAAAACAAAAGTAATGTTGTAATTTTGCTTGCATAATAAAAGTAATAATTAAAATATAAAATTTCAAAAACATGAAAAACGTAATCATAACAGGAAGTAGCAGCGGATTCGGATTATTAGCAGCTAAACATTTTGCAGACCACAACTACAAAGTATATGCAACGATGAGAGCCTCTCAAAAAAACGAGGCTATAAAAAAAGAATTAGAAGCCTATGCTTCACATATTAAAGTAGTAGATATGGATGTCGCTACAGATGCTTCTGTAAATAAAGCCATGGAAAGCATTTTGGCTGAAGCCGAAACCGTAGACGTACTAGTAAACAATGCAGGAATAATGCATATGGGAATTGCCGAAGCCTTTAGCGTAGAGCAAGCCAACCAATTAATGAATGTGAACTACTACGGTATTATTAGAACCACACAAGCTGTTTTACCAAGCATGCGCCAAGCAGGACAAGGCTTAATTATAAACACAACATCGTCTTATGGTAGAGTATTTGCACCTTTTGCAGCGACCTATGGTGCCTCTAAAGCAGCTGTAGAAGCCTATACACAAAGTCTAAAATACGAGTTAGCGCCTACTGGTGTAGAAGCTGTTATTGTAGAGCCTGGACCATTTGCAACCAATTTAGCAGCATCGTTTGTACCAGAAGCCAGAACAGAAATTGTAGCACAAAATAGCGACTTACAAAGCATATTTCATGGTATGATGGAAGGTTTTGCCACACTAATGCAATCGCAAGACATTCCTGCACCAACTTTAGTAGCTGAAGCTTATTTAGATCTAGCCGAAATGCCACAAGGCAGCAGACCAACACGTACAGTTGTAGGTTTACCATTTGGAGCAGACCAAGTAAACCAATTAACACAACCCATACAAGATGGCTCTTTAAAAGCCTACCAAATGGAATACTTATTAGAAACAAAACTTAAATAAAAAGTAAAATGAAAAATAACATCGAAGATAAAGTCGTAGTCATTACAGGAGGAAGTAGCGGATTAGGAGAAGCTACAGCTTATTATTTGGCCGAACGCGGAGCAAAAATAGTTTTAGGTGCGCGTAGAATAGAAAAATTAGAAAACGTAGCAGCTAAAATTATAAAAAACGGTGGAAAAGCCGAAGTTTTAAAAACAGATGTTACCAATGCAAATGATGTAAAAGCTTTAGTAGAAAAAGCCATTAGCAGTTTTGGTAAAATTGATGTTATGGTTAATAATGCTGGTATCATGCCTTTAGCACCATTAAGTGCGCTAAAAATTGACGAATGGGACAGTACAATTGATGTCAACATAAAAGGTGTGTTATACGGTATTGCAGCAGCCTTACCAGAATTTCAGAAGCAAAAATCGGGTCACTTTATCAACTTAGCATCTGTTGCTGGCTTAAAAGTAAGTCCTGGCGGAGCAGTTTACAGTGGGACAAAATATGCTGTTCGTGCCATAAGTGAAGGCTTAAGGCAAGAAGTTGGTAAAGATATTAGAACCACTATTCTCTCACCAGGTTTAATAGATTCCGAACTACAATTAGGAAGCTCAGATCAGGCCACCTCACAATTTATACAGCAGGTGTACAAAGATGCTATTCCGGCAATTTCTATTGCAAAAGCGGTAGCCTACGCTATCGAGCAACCTGCAGACGTAGATATTAACGAGTTAGTAATTCGACCAACAATACAAGAATTTTAAAAACTAAAAACCACAAAAATGAACGATTTTAAATACGCATGGAATGTATGGTGCAACAGTTGGACCATCACCAATACCACAGAAAGAGCGCAAGAATTACAACATATTTTAGCGCAAAACTTTACCTATACAGATCCTGTTATGGCTGTAAAAGGTGTCGATCAAATAAACGAAGCCATACAACAGTTTCAAGCACAAGCGCCTGGTATTACCTTTGATGCAACACACATCTCTACCCACAATAACCGATTTTTAGTAAAGTGGAACATGCTTAACGCTGAAAACGACATTATTAATGAAGGCTCTAGTTTTATACAAACCGAAAACAATAAATTTAAAGATATTACCGGTTTTTTTGAAGTGTAATACAAACCCTAAAACTTTTAATAGAGTATTTAAAAACCACTTGGCGCAAGCTTGGTGGTTTTTTTTTGCTTATTACGGTTAACCGTAATTAATCTAGAATAAAAATTTTAAATTGCTGACTAATTATTAGAACCTTACGGAAAATTACACATAGATATTAATAAATATAATTAAGTTCGTAGTTCATGACTTTATAAGTTTAAAAGCCTATTTAGTTTATGGGATATGAGTTGTAAATGTTATGATATAACGAGTTAGCAACATGCTGAAAAACCACCAATGAAAGCAAGTCTAAAAAATTTAATAAGTAAAACTATTCTTCTCGAATGCAGTTTACCTGACTTAACAACTAAGATTGACAGAACTTGTGTTACTTCGACAAATATTAAAGATAACTGCTATAAATCAAATAATGATTCAGGTTTAGCAAAAATAATTTACGAAGGTATTTTATATTATGCTTATGACGAATTTCAGCTAAATGATGCTAATCATCAGAAAATGTTTCTAAAAGCATTTAATAATAAGTTTAAATACAATTATTCTGCTAGTGACCTAGCAAAAAGGAAATTGGGTATTTATGGAGAATCTCTACTCTATTGTATTCTAAAGCATTTTTATAAAACTGACACCTTAATATCAAGAGGATACTTTTACGACATTCAAAAGAAAACCGAAGTTACGGGCTATGATGCGTTTCATTTAGTTCAAAGAAAAGATGAAATTGAATTATGGTTTGGCGAAACAAAATTTTATGAAGATTGTAAAAGCGCAATAAATAGCGTTTTTAAGAGTATTGAAAAAGCAATTTCTGATGACTATTTAGTAAACACAAACTTCACTACAATACTTCAACATAAAGGCAATATAGTTGATAAAACTTCAAAATTATATTCGATATTAGATAAATGGGACAAATGCATCATAGATTCTCTGGAAAAAGAATTAAATGATAATAATATAAGTTTAATTTATCCAGTACTGGTTACATACAACTCGATTAGCGAAACTTATAGTGATTCAATCAAACTAGCAGTCGAACATATAAAAGACAAATTCAGTCATATTAGCTTTGATGATATAAGTATTGATTTTTCAATATTTTTCATATTCTTACCAATAGATGATGTTAAAGCAACAAAAGAAACAATAATTAAATGGATAGACACGAAAGAACCCTTAATGTCGTAACAGCACTAAATTCATTTAACAATGGAGAATTGGAAGACTACCATCTTTTAAGTAGTGTTTGTGAATATTTTGATTTCATTAAAAACGAAGACCTTGATGATGCTGATAAAAGGTTTCTACTATATCTATCTAATAAAGCAGGAATACCACATTATTACGATATTCTAACAAATTTCAACAATGAAAACTCTTTAAAAATAGATGACGAAAATATTGGTTTAAGTACAATATCATCTTTGCTTTACGAATCAACTCTTTACACAGATGATAATTCAAAATTACATCAGTATCAAAAAGAAATATTAGACCTTTTCGTCTTTGGCAACAAAAATCGTTTTTTCCTTTCAGCATCAACTTCATTTGGCAAAACCCATTTAGTATATGAAGTTATTAAAAAAATTCAATATAAAAATATTGTATTAATTTTTCCGAGTATTGCTCTTTTATCAGAAAATCTAGCAAAAATAAAAGAGGGAAAAATTAATTTCCCAATAGATTATGAGATTCATACTTTAAGTGATATTGATAATGACTATGGAGAATATAATATTTTTATTTTTACGCCTGAAAGATTCCTTTCATTCCTTGACAAAAAAAATGAAGGTCTAAACCTAGATTTCATATTCGTTGATGAAGTTTACAAAATAGATAATGGATATATTATCGATGATGAGGCGCGAGAAAATGAAAGAGATGTTGCCTATAGAATGTCTATTTTTTATGGTCTTTCCAGATTTCCAAATATCGACATATTATTAGCTGGTCCATATATTGAAGTTTTAAATGAAAACTCAGATTTTTACAACCCTTCTTTTGACTTATTTCTAAACGATTTAGAGATAACAAAACTACTTAGAAATGAATATGAGATAGTAAAAGTTAGCCAAACCAATATTGAAAATGTCAAAACAGAAATTACTGTAGATGGCATAACGTTTAACTTAAAAGGAAAGAAATCAAAAAAGCAAAAAATTCAAGAACTTTTAGATAGAATACTTATAAATAATGAAAACGCTATAGTATACTGTAATACAAAAGCCATTGCAGAAAGCGTAGCATCAAATTACGAAAGAAGCAATATTACTAGTGAATACATAAATTCATTTCTAAATCACCTTAAAAATAAATATAATAACGAATGGATTATAATAAAAGGCTTGGAAAAAGGGATCGGAGTTCATCACGGAGTTGTGCCAAAATACATTCAAAAAGAAATTGTAAATCTCTTCAATAATTCAGAATCAGGTCTCAATATTCTCTGTTCAACTACAACAATCACAGAAGGCGTAAATACAACTGCAAAAAATATGATTGTTTACAAAAGTCTTAAAGGTTCTGGTAATCACGCCAAACCATTGCTGACATTTGATGCTAAAAATATTGCAGGAAGAGCAGGTAGATTTATGGAGCATTATACAGGTCGAGTTATTTCGCTCGATACAGAATTTATATCGAAATTAAATCAACAAGGCGAACCAATAAAGCATAAAAATTACGACCCAAATCAAGTGAAGTCAGAGATTGATGATGAAATGACACCAAATCAATTTTTAGATGATAGAAGTAAAGAAAGACTTGAGGAAGTCAGTCAAATGCAAGCTGAAAGAGGAATACCAAATGATATAATTTCTCAATTTAAAGCTATGAGTAAAAGGGATAAAATTATTTTTTATGATAAAATTATTTTATTAAACATAAATGAGTTACAAAAAATTAAACTTCTTATTAGAAGATTAAATTCCCCTTCATTAAGGATAAATAAAGAAGGTTTACAAATAATTTTAAACTTATGTCTAGAGCTAATTCAGAATGAAAATTTGAGAGGATTAATTACAAATACTTATTTTGATAAGTTTGATAATAAAGAATACTCTATCTTGATAGTTTCTCTAAATAGTTATCTTACTAAAGGATTTAATGGAAATTATGAGTTTTATTATAATCGTTATATTAAACAACAAGAAAAGAAAAAATTTCTTCAAGAACAAAACGGAAATGAGTTTACAATTAATTACGGTACAATAGTAAACAAAGCTATGAGAGATAGTGCTAGTTTAATATTCAATACTTTCAAATATCAATTAGTGAAATACCTAGGAATATTCAATTTAATGTACAAATACATTGAATCAAAAAAACTAAATACTACAATTGATGAAGTTCCTGGAATTGACAAATTATTAATTAAGTTAGAATACAATGCATTTAGCGAAGAAGCTAGAATTGCAAGTGATTTTGGTGTTCCTCAAAAAATTGTAGATTATTATGATTCTAACAATGCAACAGACAGTAAAAGAATATTAAATGAATTTGACAGTTATGAAAAGACTGTATTTGAAAGAATAAAACGAATAATTGAAGAATAAAGCCAGTGGTTAACATCGTGAATAATTCATGGCTAGCTCTATCCTACCCCAAAACACCAGCTAAAAAAGCACGATACTGTTCTAACTCTAAAGGTACATCTGCATTTTTTTCCATATCATGAAAATGGTGTGTGGCTAAGCACGTCATACCTGTAAAGGCATTCATTTTATGAAAACCAAACATAGCAGCTTGGTTGACACTGGTTGCATTAAAAAACAAGACTCATAAAAAGAATAATAGCACGAGCTTTAATTATAATTGCAATGCAACTCACAGTTGCACAAACCGATAATTTAAAATGGTTGGACCTACAATTATCTAACTACAAGTATCCTTTTCCGGTTTCAACTCTAGAATTAAACATACAAAACCAAACGCTAAACATGGCGTATATCAATGTAAAAGCAAGACATCACAACAGGTTGATACAGTGAATTAGGAAAACAAACTCAAAAAGTCATATTAGTATTGGCAAATGCTTAAATTTCTTTTACTATCTTAGATTTATCAATTAATTTAACTTTTAAATTAGCACTTCCGTACTTTAATAAAAACCAATGAAAAAAGAATGCTGTAACATTAATGAAGTCGTTCAAGAGTTTTATAACTACTTAAAATCTTATATTTTAAGTAAAGTTAACAATGTTACAGTTGCAGAAGACATTGTGCAAGAAGTGATGATAAAACTAATTGAATCTCATCAGAAAAATAAAGAGATTAACAATATAAAAGCTTGGCTTTTTCAAGTGAGCAGAAATACCATTTATGATTATTATAAAAAACATAATATGGAATATAATTTAGATAATGAATGGCATCTTGAAGCGGAAGTAGACAGTGATCTTTCAAAAATATTAGTGTCAGATTATGTTATTCCGGCCATTAAACTATTACCAGAAAAATACGCCACACCTTTAATGCTCAGTGATATTGATAAAATCTCTCAAAAGGACATAGCAAAACAATTACATTTAGAATTATCGGCCACTAAAATGCGTATTCAACGTGCACGAACAAAATTAAGAGCCTTGTTTGTAGAATGTTGCCATCTTGAATACGATAAACAAGGTAATTTTATAGACTGTACTATAAAAACATCTTGCGAACCACTTCAAAACATTGCAAAAGAACTTAAAACTAAAACACTCTAAATTAGCGTTTTAAAATACAAATGCATTTTTTTTTAAAAATAATGTAAAAAACTTGTGTCTTTTTGTGACCTATTTCAGACTTCATATAAACGTTTAATTAAAAACACAAATTATGAAAACTGAAATTAAAATTTTACACTCTTCGTGTTGTGCCAAAGGTTCTCCAATTAAAGCACAATTAGAAAAAATTGCACAGGAAAACGAGCTTTTCGTTACTATAGAAGAACTTTCTGAATTACAAGACACTATGGTTTATGGCACCATGTCTTTTCCTTCCATAGTTGTTAACGGAAAAGTTTACGACTTTAAATCTTTTAAGTCTGATGCAGATTTGATTACTGCACTAAAAACAGTTTAGATGGAAAAATTAACAGAATTACTCTCTAATTTCTCAGGCTATATTGTTTATGAAATTCTAGGCTTAGAACAATCTGGACTCTTGGCTTCTGCCCTACATTATTTTATTACAACATTTATACTAATTTCAATATTAGTTGTTGTGGTAACATATGTAATGGGTATTGTTACAAGCTATTTGCCCATGGATAAAATACGCCTGTATTTGGAGCGCCATAAAAAATCTGGATTAGGAAATATTTTAGCCTCATTATTAGGTGCTGTAACACCATTTTGTTCTTGCTCTTCCATTCCTTTGTTTGTAGGTATGATGCAAGCGAGAATCCCATTAAGTATTGCTTTATCATTTCTAATAACATCACCATTAGTTAACGAAATAGCAATTGTATTATTTTGGGTATCCTACGGTTGGAAAGTGACACTCATCTATATTTTATCTGGTATTATTTTAGGGATAATTGGTGGAATTATTTTAGATAAAATGGGAATGTCTGAGCATGTCGCTGAATGGTTAAAAGAAATAAAACCTGCTACAAATAATACAATAGCAAACCAAAAATCCTTAATGCAACGTTTTCCTGCAATTAATAATGAAGCCAAAAATACATTAAGAAAACTAGTGCCCTATATTTTTATTGGGATAGGAATTGGAGCTTTTATTCATGGTTACGTACCACAATCTTTTTTTGAAACTTACATTTCAGAATCTAATCCTTTTGCCGTACCAATTGCTGTAATAATGGGAATTCCGTTATATATAGATGCTGTTGGAGTATTACCTGTAGTAGAAACACTTGTTGACAAAGGTGTACCACTTGGTACTGCCATTGCTTTTATGATGGGATCTATTGGTTTATCCTTACCAGAAGCACTCTTACTAAAAAAAGTTATGCAGAAAAAACTCATTATAGCATTCTTTTCGGTGATAGGTATCGGAATGATTATTTCGGGATACATTTTTAACTTAATATTTTAAATCATGAAATCAATTATATCTTCCATTAGTGCCATTTTGTTAGCATTAATAGCATGTACATGTTGCATTGGTCCGTTAATGGCTCTTGCAGGTATGTTAGGTGCTAGCGTATCGCAATTGGTATGGGTAGCAACAATAAAACCTTATTTAATAGCCTTTAGTTTAATAACTATTAGCTACAACCTTTATCGTGCTTACTATCCTAAAAAGCAAGAACAATGCTGTGCCGTTGAAGACCAAAACGTCATTAAAAATTTAGATAAAAAACAAAGAAAAGCGCTAGCATTCTTAAACTCAAAACCCTTTTTATGGAGTATTGCTATACTAACAATTCTCATCTTAATTTTTCCTTATTTAATCAACTAAAAACATAAAAAATGAACATTTTAAAATCAAAATCCTTAATTTTATTTAGCAGTTTACTTTTAACAACTTGTGTTGGAATTAGCCAAACAAAGACAGATTCTGAAGTCAAAACAGAAACCAATCAAAACAAAACGATTAAGAAAACGTATCAATTAAAAAGATTTAAGCAATCGTGTTGCACAGGCATTGTAGAATTTTCACTAAAAAAAGTAAAAGGTTACATAAGTTCTAAAGCAAATGTAAAAAACCAACAATTAACAGTTTGGTTTGACTCCTCTAAAACCACAGAGAAACAAATAAAAGAAGCCATTAATAAAACACCTTATAAAATAGAAAAAACACTCTAGTTTTATACTAAAAAACTATGCAATGGATATGAAAACGTATGATGTAATTATAATTGGTGGTGGACAAGCAGGATTGTCTGTTGCATATTTTTTAAAACGAACTCATTTAAAATATCTCATTTTAGATAATCAAACACAGCCTGGAGGTTCTTGGTTAAAAACTTGGGATAGTTTAAAATTATTTTCACCATCTGCTTATAGTTCATTATCCGGTTGGGCCATGCCAAAAAGTAAAACTGAATATCCAACCAAAACAGAGTTTATAAACTACCTTAAAGCTTATGAAAATCGATATAATTTTCCTATTCAAAGAGAAACAGAAGTCATAACTATTAAAAAAGAAACCGAGTATTTTAAAATAGAAACCTCACAAGGTATTATCTATTCAAAAGCAGTTGTAAGCGCAACAGGAACGGCGAAACATCCTTTTATACCGTCATATCCCAACAGCAAATTATTTACAGGAGAACAAATCCACTCTGCTCATTATAGCAACTCAAATCATTTAAAAGATAAAAAAGTTTTGATTGTTGGAGGTGGAAATTCTGGTGCGCAAATTTTGGCAGAAGTATCAAAGCATGCTCAAACGAAATGGGTAACATTAAATGACCCTCAATTTTTGCCAGATGATATTGATGGTCGTTATTTATTTGAAGACGCAAACAATAGGTTTTTTGATAAATCAAATACTAACAATAAACCAAAAATATCATTATCTAGTATCGTTATGATACAAAGTGTAAAAGAAGCAAGAGAAAGAAACGTTTTACATGCAGTTAGACCATTTAAATCATTTTATAATGAAGGCGTTATTTGGCAAAACGATGTAAAAGAAAAGTTTGATACTGTAATTTGGTGCACTGGTTTCAAGGCGAACTTAAATCATTTAAAATCACTTCATGTTATTGAAGATCATAAAATAAAAACCGACTATACGCGATCTATTTTAGAACCTAATTTATGGCTTGTTGGCTATGGTAATTGGACTGGTTTTGCATCGGCAACTATCTATGGCGTTGGTAAAACAGCAAGGCAAACAGCTAAGGAAATAAAGGAAATGTTTCTGAAAAACTAAAAGCACAGCTTTCAAAAAAGCACTATAGTTTTCTAACTCTAGAGCACATCTGATTTTTTTTTCCATGTCATTAAAATGCAGTGTGGCTAAGTAAGTCATTTTTATAAAGACATTCATTTTTAAAATTACTAACGCAACTTAGTTGCATTAATAAATATTTATTTACATTTGTAACATAAATGGATATGAAAAAAAAAAGAGTTTATTATATAGAGTGCATCAGCAGTAACAGCTGCAGCGCTACCTTTTTTCATCATCTGCAATCACAACATATAATGCTATGAAAGACAAAAAAGAATTTGACGTTATAATAATTGGAGGTAGTTATTCGGGTTTATCTGCAGCAATGACGTTAGGACGATCACTTAGAAACGTACTCATTATAGATGCCGAAAAACCTTGTAATCGAAACACACCACACTCACAGAACTTTATGACACAAGATGGCGAAAAACCTCACGTAATTGCAGAAAAAGCAAGAGCTCAAGTTTTAAAATATGATACTGTTAAACTTGTTAAGGGTTTTGTCACCGAAGCCAAAACAACCAATCTCGGATTTAGTGTAAACACAGAATCTGGAACTGCCTATGAAGCCAAAAAACTGATTATAGCCACAGGAATTAAAGATATTTTACCAAATATTAAAGGCTTTAAAGACACTTGGTCAAAATCTGTTATACATTGTCCGTATTGTCATGGCTATGAGTTTAGACATAAAAAAACGGCTATATTATCTAATGGAGACAAAGCTTATCATATGACACAATTGGTGCACAATTTAACCAAGGCTTTATCTGTAATTACGCAAGGAGATGCTAATTTTTCCGAAGTACAAATAAAAAAATTACAAGCGCATGAGATTTCGATAATAGAGAAAGATATTACAGAAATAGTTCATGACAATGGCACAGTAAAACAAGTGATTTATAACGACGGAAGTACAGAACATTTTGATGCCATTTATGTACAATTACCTTTTGAGCAGCACACCAATATTCCACAAAACTTAGGTTGCGAAATGACAGAAACAGGTTATATACAAGTAGATGAGATGCAACAAACAACGGTTTCTGGCATATATGCTTGTGGAGATAATGCAACTAGGTTTAGATCGGTAGCCAATGCTGTGTGTTCTGGTAATGTTGCTGGATCTGCGTTAAACATGGCATTATCGCATGACGATTTTAACTAAAATAGTTCCGTTTAGAATATAAAAAAACCTCAGACGCTCCTGAGGTTTTTTAAAATCATATGTTCTATTCACTTCGGAAATATCCACTTAAAAAAGATGGTATCACTTTAAAAGACCAGCAATCTCGATACATCCTTTTTCCGAAGCATAAGTTAAAGCCGTTTTCCCAGAATTATCTTCGATAGATTTATCAGCATCATGCTCCAACAATAGTTTTACAATGTCTATTTTATTGTATTGTGTTGCAAATATTAAGGCAGTCGTTCCGTCTTTATTTACAGCATTTACGTTTGCATCATGAGCCAACAATGTTGTAGTTAATGACAAATTCCCTTTAAAACTTACACCAATTAAAGCTGTATTACCAGATCCATCTTTGGCATTGATATCTGCATTATTCTCAATAAGAATGCGTGTCGCTTCTTCATTATCAAAGTAAGTGGCTAAAATTAATGGTGTAAAACCTCGTGCATCTTTTTGATTAACTAAATTAGGATTAATACTTATCAACGCTTTTAATCGATCTTTATCTCCTACTCTTATAGCTTCAAAAAAAACATCTGTATCTTTTTTCATTTTTAAAAAATTTTAAAATAAAAAGGAATGTCCATAGGGCCATTCCTTTCCATATCAATGTCTATTATTTTTTATATATCAAAACGATTTGCGTTCATCACTTTTGTCCAAGCAGCAACAAAATCTGTTACAAACTTTTCTTTACTGTCATCTTGCGCATATAATTCTGAATACGCACGTAAAACAGAGTTAGATCCAAATACTAAATCTACACGAGTGGCTGTAAATTTAACGTCGCCTGTTTGACGATTTTTAATTTGGTAAGTACCATTATCTAGTGATTTCCATTCGTAAATCATATCTGTAAGATTTACAAAGAAATCGTTAGTAAGCGCACCTTCGTTATTAGTAAACACACCATGTTTTGTACCTCCATAATTGGTTCCCATAACACGCATACCACCTACTAAAACTGTCATTTCGCCTGCTGTTAAGCCCAATAATTGTGTTTTATCTAGTATCATTTCTTCGGGACTTACAACATATTCTTTTTTCTGAAAGTTTCTATAACCATCGGCAAGTGGCTCCATTGATTCAAAAGATTCAATATCTGTCATCTCTTGTGTAGCATCTCCTCTACCTGGTACAAAAGGAACACTCATGTTCATTCCTGCATTTTTTATGGCTTTTTCTACACCAACATTTCCAGCTAATACTATTGTATCTGCAACGCTTATTCCAAATTGTAAAGCAATTGGTTCTAAAATAGATAACACCTTTTGTAGTTGAGCAGGCTCGTTAGCTTCCCACGTATTTTGTGGTTTTAAACGAATTCGTGCACCATTAGATCCGCCTCTATAATCTGATCCTCTATAAGTTCTTGCACTATCCCAAGCGGTAGATACTAATTCTGAAATTGTTAAATCTGTACTTGCTATTCTAGCTTTAACAGCGTCCACATCATAATCATTATTTCCTTTTGGAATAGGATCTTGCCAAATTAAATCTTCTTGTGGTACATCTGGACCAAACCAACGCTCTTTAGGTCCCATATCACGATGCGTTAATTTAAACCAAGCACGCGCAAATGTGTCTGAGAAATAATCAAAATCATTCATAAATTTTAATGAAATCTCTCTATAAATAGGATCCATTTTCATGGCCATATCTGCATCTGTCATCATTGGATTATGCTTTGTTGTTAAATCTTCAACATCTACAGGCTTATCCTCTTCTTTAATACTTACAGGCTCCCATTGATCGGCTCCTGCAGGACTTTTTCTAGATTCCCACTCATGGTTAAATAACATTTCGAAAAAACCATTATCCCATTTTGTTGGGTGTGTAGTCCAAGCGCCTTCTAAACCACTAGTAACTGTATATCTACCTTTACCAGATTTTGTTGGGTTGGACCAACCTAATCCTTGTTGGTCTACTCCTGCACTTTCAGGATCTGGACCCAAAATACTTGCATCTCCATTTCCATGTGTTTTACCAACGGTATGTCCACCAGCCGTTAAAGCAACCGTTTCTTCATCATTCATTGCCATACGCTTAAAGGTTTCGCGTACTTGCTGTGCTGTTTTTAAAGGATCTTGTTTACCATTTACACCTTCTGGATTGACATAGATTAATCCCATTTGCACGGCAGCTAACGGATTTTCCATAGTATCAGGGTGATCTACATTTGCGTAACGCTCATCGCTTGGTGCTAACCATTCTTTTTCTGCTCCCCAATATACATCCTTTTCTGGATGCCAAATATCTTGACGACCAAATGCAAAACCATAAGTTTTTAATCCCATACTCTCATAAGCGATTGTACCAGCTAAGATGATTAAATCGGCCCAACTTACTTTATTACCATATTTCTTTTTGATTGGCCATAGTAAACGTCTCGCCTTGTCTAAGCTTACATTATCTGGCCAAGAGTTTAATGGTGCAAAACGTTGGTTGCCTGTTCCTCCACCACCACGTCCATCAGCCAATCTGTAAGTTCCTGCTGCGTGCCATGCCATTCTAATCATTAATCCTCCATAATGTCCCCAATCTGCAGGCCACCAATCTTGAGAATCGGTCATAAACTCATGTAAATCTTTTTTAAGGGCATCTACATCTAATTTTTTTAATTCTTCCTGATAATCAAAATCTGCACCTAAAGGATTCGTTTTTGAATCTTGCTGATGTAAAATATCGAGATTTAATGTGTTTGGCCACCAATCGGTTACCGTCTTTTCTGTAGTTGTAATAGCGCCTTGCATAAAAGGACATTGACTGATATCTGAACCACCATGATGACTTGTTTCTTGGTTTTCGGCATGTATTGGATCTGCTGAATCTTTAGCTGAGTTTTCCATATTATAGATTTTATGATTTATACTTTAATTCGGAATAAAATTAGATTTATTTCCTTTAAAATTAAGATTAAAAAAATTGATTGTTCTTATTTAATGATAAATAAAAGCTATAACGAAATAAAAAGCTATAATTAAAAATTATAATAAATAAAAAAACCACTTCATTTACGAAGTGGTCTATTTAATAAAGTTTTACTTACATATAGTTATTAAGATTTAGGTAATAATACTGTATCAACGACATGAATAACACCATTAGATTGATTAACATCTGCAATAGTAACTTTTGCCGAGTTTCCTTTTTGATCAGAAATATAGACATCTTCACCTTTTACCCATGCCGTGATCATGCCTCCACTTATGGTTTTAATTTCAGCTTTTCCATTTCCTTTTTCAATCAGTATTAAAATATCTTCGGCATTCCATTTTCCTTCCACTACGTGATAGGTTAAAACAGTTTGTAATGATTTCTTGTTCTCTGGTTTTAATAATGTTTCAACCGTTCCTGCTGGTAATACATCAAAAGCTTTATTTGTAGGTGCAAATACTGTAAATGGACCTTCACTAGATAAAGTTTCTACTAAATCTGCAGATTTGACTGCTGTCACTAAAGTGGTATGATCTTTAGAGTTGACTGCATTTTCTACAATATTACGTGTTGGAAACATTTTTGCGCCTCCTACTACAACAGGTTTCGCATTGGCTTGCATTGTACTGTTAGTTTTCATGGACATTTTATCTTTTTTGTCCATTTTATTTGCCATTTCTTTTTTCTCCATTTTAGTTTCTTGCGCAGTTGCGTTTTGACCGACTACCATAAAACCTGCTACTAATGCGATACTTAATACTTTTGATACTACGTTTGATGTTTTCATGTTTTTTTATTTAAGTTATAATTAATTGTTGTTTTGCTATAGATACGCACATAACGAAATTACGGTTTTGTGACATCTAGAATTTAACAGACAATTAACCAAATATTATGATTTAACACTTTTTTTCATAAAAAAATAAAGACTTCATAAACTTTAAATCATTTTAACAAATAATAACCACCTCATAGACGTTAATTTTGTATTAAATGTGATATATTTTTTGTAACTTAATGTACCTATTTACGACCTACAATTTATAAATCTAAATTCTTTTATTATGTCAAATACATCATATACAAAAATATTCTCAGGAAGTTTCATTATTATTCAATTGGCTTTAGACAGACTTAACAGCGCAGGCATTAATGCTGTGGTTAAAGATGAATCTGAATCTGGCAGACTTGCAGGTTTTGGAGCCTCAATACAAGGTTACCAAGAACTTTATGTCCATGACGACGAATTATCTCAAGCCGAACGAATTATTTCTAGTATTAAAGAAGAACTAGAAACTTAAACAGGCTTGGAGTTTTAGAATTTCCGAAGTAAAAAAAATGATATAATTATTTATGCTGTGACGGCATACATTTTATCTCGCATTTCTTTAATTTTCTTATCACTCATGTATTCATCAAAAGTCATGTAGCGATCAATAACTCCACTTGGTGTTAACTCGATTACACGATTTGCAACGGTTTGCGCAAATTCATGATCATGGGTTGTAAATAAGACTGTGCCTTTGAAATTTTTAAGTGAATTGTTAAACGCTGTAATACTTTCTAAATCTAAGTGATTTGTAGGTTCGTCTAGCATTAAAACATTGGCTCTTACCATCATCATACGGCTTAACATGCAACGTACTTTTTCTCCTCCAGAGAGTACGTTTGAGGTTTTTAAAGCTTCTTCTCCACTAAAGATCATTTTACCAAGAAATCCGCGAATATGAACTTCTTCACGCTCTTCTTCGGTAGTTGCCCATTGACGTAACCAATCTACAAGGGTTAGATTATTATCAAAATACTCACTGTTATCTAATGGTAAATAAGATTGAGTTGTAGTTACTCCCCAAGAAAATGTACCAGCATCTTGTTGCTCTTTACCATTTATAATTTGGTAGAAGGCAGTGGTTGCTCTAGAGTCTTTAGAAAAGAACACTACTTTTTCTCCTTTATTAAGGTTGATATCGATATTACTAAATAAAACATCTCCTTCTAAGGATTTTGAAAGGCCTTCTATATTTAAAATTTGATCACCAGCTTCACGCTCACGCTCAAAAATAATTGCAGGATAACGACGACTAGAACGTCTAATCTCTGCTATATTTAATTTATCGATCATTTTTTTTCTACTTGTTGCTTGCTTAGACTTTGCAACGTTGGCAGAGAAACGTCTAATAAATTCTTCTAATTCTTTTTTCTTCTCTTCGGCTTTTTTGTTTTGTTGAGCATGTTGTCTCGCTGCTAATTGCGAAGACTCATACCAAAATGTATAGTTTCCTGAGAAGTGATTGATTTTACCAAAATCAATATCTGAAATATGTGTACACACGGCATCTAAAAAGTGTCTATCGTGAGAGACCACAATCACACAATTGTCATAATTGGCTAAAAAGTTTTCTAACCAAGAAATAGTTTCATAATCTAAATCGTTGGTAGGCTCATCCATGATTAAAAGGTCTGGATTACCAAAAAGCGCTTGTGCTAATAACACACGTACTTTTTGTTTACCATCTAAATCTTTCATTAATGTGTAATGGTGCTCTTCTTTAATACCAAGATTAGATAGCATTGCTGCAGCATCACTATCTGCATTCCAACCATTCATTTCTTCAAACTGCACTTGAAGTTCACCTATTTTTTCGGCATTTTCATCAGTATAATCAGCGTAGAGTGCATCAATTTCTGATTTTAACTTAAATAACGGTTTGTTACCCATTATGATGGTTTCTAAAACGGTGTGCTCATCATATAAATTATGATTTTGCTCTAAAACCGACATACGTTTACCAGGTTCTAAATGCACATGTCCAGAAGTTGGATCTTGCTTACCTGCAATAATATTTAGAAAGGTTGATTTCCCTGCTCCATTTGCACCAATGATTCCATAAATATTTCCATTATTAAATGAGGTATTTACTTCATCAAAAAGAACTCTTTTTCCAAATTGCACCGAAAGATTTGATACTGATAACATACTGTTTTTGTTTAAGTTACAACTTTTTGCGTTTTAAAATTTCCGAAGACATTTATATGCTCAAAGTTTCAGGTTGCAAAAGTAGAGAATTCTAACGATTGTATGAAACTAAAACGGCTAATTTTTTAAAGCTATGATGCCTTAAACATTAGTAAAATCAACATTTAACAACGTATTAACAAGAGTTGGACCTTGCAATCTTTATTTTTGTTATCAATATAATACCTACGATTTTAATTATCTATGAGACTAATATTATTGAGCATATTAACATGTTTATTATTTATAGGTTGTGATTCAAAAACCGAAATTGGTGATACGGCCTATTTTGGTGGAGAAATTGTGAACCCAAACAATAATTATGTTACTATTTATAATAATGAAAGTGAGCGTGATACGATTTTGCTCGATAATCGAAATAGATTTATTTACAAAATAGATGATTTAAAAGCAGGTTTATATCATTTTACACATGGTGGTGAATATCAAACGCTCCTTATTGAACCTAATGATAGTATACTAATACGTTTAAATACTAATGATTTTGATGAATCATTGGTTTATACTGGACCTGGTTCTAAAAAAAACAATTACTTTATTAAAGCATTTTTAAATGATGAAGTTGCTAATAAAGAATTCTCTAAACTTCAACACTTAGAACCTGAGGTTTTTGAAAAGCATATTTATTCTGCTAAACAACAAAAATTAGACTATTTAGATCGTTTTGTTGCTGAGCAAGAATTCTCTCTTTTGTTTAAAAAAATTGCTGAAGCAAGTATAAATTACAACTACTACACGCATAAAGAAAAGTATCCTTTTGGGTACTTCGGAAATAATAAATTAATACATTATAAAGATCTTCCTGAAGAATTTTACGATTATAGAGAAAATGTTGATTTTAATGATGTCTCATTAAGTGGTGTGTATTCTTATAATAAATTTATGGATTGGTATTTTCACAATACTGCTTTAAATAAATACTACCATGATGGGAATCATCATAAGTTTAATAGGCAAGCATTAGATTACAACTTAGAAAAATTACGATTAATAGATAGTGTGATTGATAACGTTACTATTAAGGATTACGTGCTTAAACATGCTACAAAAGTATTTGTTTACAATAGTTCGAGTGCCGAGCAATCACAAAGTATGCTAGACTCTTATTTAGAAAAAAGTTCTAATGAGATTGACAAAACTTATATCAATAACTTAGCAAAATCGATAATCAATCTATATCCAGGAAACCCATTACCTAATATTGATATTTTAGATTTTAATAGTAATGTAATAAATCTTAAGGACGTTATTAAAGCGCCTACTGCGATTTACTGCTGGTCATCAAATTTTAAATATAGCTATAGAAACAATCATTATATGATGAAAAATTTAAAGGTTAAATATCCTGATATGGATTTTATAGCCATTAACATTAATGATATGAATACTTATGCTTGGAAAAAAACATTAAACATTTTAAAGTATCCTACTGAAAACGAATACATGTTTAAAAACCCTAATGAAGCTATACAAAAATTTGCCATTGCCAATTCTCAAAAGGTATTAATTGTAGATAAAAATGGGTATATTGTTGAGTCAAATACCGATTTGTTTAGCCATCATATCGATCATCTAATTAAAACGGCTATAGCTTCAAAATAGGCAGACACTTCTAAATACTGTTGGTTAGTTTCAGTTTAAATGCTAATATCCTTTGTACTCATTTTTAAGTATAGAAGTCACATACATTTTTAAAGCATTAAAATTTAATTAGCAATACTTTTAAACAAAAAGCGCTTGAATTCAAGCGCTTTTTGTTTATAATTAAATCTAAATATTTTTGATTTAGTTTCCTTTTTTATAATCGGCTAAAAACTTCTCTAAACCTATATCTGTTAAAGGATGTTTTAATAAGCCAACAATAGAACTTAATGGTCCTGTCATAACATCTGCACCAAGTTTTGCACAGTCAATTACATGCATGGTGTGACGAACTGAAGCAGCAAGAATTTCAGTTTCAAAACCGTAGTTATCATAGATCATTCTAATCTCTGCGATAAGGTTTAAACCATCTGTAGAAATATCATCTAAACGACCAATAAATGGAGACACGTACGTTGCTCCTGCTTTAGCTGCTAATAAAGCTTGACCTGGTGAGAATACTAATGTTACATTTGTTTTAATGCCTTTATCTGTAAAATATTTACATGCTTTGATACCATCTTTAATCATTGGTAATTTTACTACGATTTGAGGATGTAAATCTGCAAGTAATTCACCTTCTCTCACCATACCTTCAAAATCTGTAGCAATAACTTCTGCAGAAACGTCTCCATCTACAATATTACAGATGTTTACATAATGTTTCATAATATTATCATGACCTGTAATACCTTCTTTTGCCATTAATGAAGGGTTGGTAGTTACACCATCTAAAATACCAAGATCTTGAGCTTCTTTAATTTGTTCAAGGTTGGCTGTATCAATAAAAAATTTCATGTGTAGTTGTGTTTAATTTATAAGGACGAATTTACGATTTTATGGCGCTTTCCGAAGCACATATTATTAAATAATATTAACAAAACATAACTACTGATAATTAACAGTAATTGTATACTCTTTAGAAGTAGTTGTAGAACACATATTGTCTTGATGTTCTCCAGAATATTCATCATAACTATAAGGAGCTTCTACTTCTAAATATATTGTAAAATTAAAAGTTCCAGCCATTTGAGTAACACCTTCAATTGAAACTGTTCTATAATCAAAATAGACATGCAATCCTTCTGGTAACTCTCCATTAAAATCAAAATAATACCCATAATCGTCATCTCGAGGCTCATTTGAGATTTCTGCGTCAAATGAGTCTTGATAATAAGTATTGACGAGACCTTCTTGAAACGTTTTATCTGGTAATTCTGGACTACGTGCTAGAATCACACATTCTAGAACATCATCGCAACTTATAAATATAAAAACGCTAAAAATTAAAAGTAGAGGTAATACACGTTTCATGTTGTTAGATTATTGTAATAATTATTCACAAAAAACATACCAAGTAATTACAGCTTATAATGATTCAATAGCATCTTCTCATACACTTTATCTGGCAAGATTCTCTTTAAAACAACTGAGAATTTCTGCATAAATGCACCAACCTTGTAATGTATTCTAGGATTTGGTGTATTAATGATTTTATAAATCATATTAGACACCATAATTGGGTCATCACCACTATCAACATCTTCATCTATAGCTTTTAAAACTTTACCATAAGTTGTTTCATAAGGAGACCCTTTTACTACAGGTGCATGATAGCGTCCTGCAGCAATATTAGTTGCAAAATCTCCAGGAGCCACATTAGTCATATGAATATTAAAATCTTTAATTTCCATCCTAAAAGCTTCAGTAATTAACTCTAATGCACCTTTACTGGCGCTGTAAATTCCGCGATATGGTAATCCCATATACCCAGCAATTGAAGTGATGTTAATAATTAATCCCGATTTTTGTTGACGCATTTGAGGCAAAACCGCTTTAATCACATTAATTGGTCCAAAAAGGTTGGTTTCAAAATTACGTTTGATTTCTTCGTTTGGGATATCTTCTATAGGACCAGTAATTCCTGCTCCTGCGTTGTTAATGACCACATCAATTCGTCCAGCATCTTTGGCAACAGTTTCTATTGCTTTTTCTACAGAAAACACGTCTGCCACATCTAAAGCAACTAATTTGATTTTAGAATCTGGATAGCGTTCTGGCGATCTACTTGTACCATAAACTGTAAATCCTTTTTGTGATAAAAATTCACCTATAGATTTACCTATTCCTGACGATCCTCCTGTGATTAAAACAACTTTAGACATTTAAAACGGGTTTTAGCGATTAGCAATTAGCCTATGACGCTTACTTAAAGGTGTAAAATTACTAATGAATTTTACAAGTTTGATAAAAATGAAAAAAGATTTGCCAGTTTTAACTAACAAATCTCTTCTATTTATAATAATCAGTCTTAAAAAAGACGTCAACATTGAGCACAAAAAAAGGCAAGCTACCTACATCACACCGCTACGACCATTTACCTTTGCTTCGTTCCCGACCTGGAGGATTCAACAGGAGCTGGTTGTGTAGGACTTGCCGAGTGCAAAGATACAATCTTTTAAAACTATAATCCAAAAATATATTTGATTTTTTAAACTGAATTTTATTAAATAACTTGCACACAAATCTCTATAAAAATGCAATCAATTAAAGCGTTCGTAATCACCATTTTAAGCATCACTATTATTTCCTGCGGAAATTCTAATACTCAAAAATCTAGCCTTTCAATAACAACAGATGCTAAAAACAATGTTGTATCGCTTGGTGAAACGTTGAAACTTTCTATAAAAAACCCTAAAGGCGTTGAAATTTCTTCAGTTAATTATACATTAAATGGAGCGACAGTTAGTGAGACTTTTAAATTAGATGATGCACTTTTAGGAGTGCAAACGGTAACAGCAATAGTTAACACAGGAGATGTTTCCGAAGAAATAAAAACAAACATTACCATTTTAAATAACCAATCACCAAAAGTGTATGGTTATAAAATCATTAATGAATATCCTCATGATATCACGTCTTACACTCAAGGTTTAGAATTTTATGAGGGCGTTTTATATGAAAGCACAGGTCAATACGGCGAATCTAAATTAAGAAAAGTAGATTATAAAACAGGAGAAGTACTTCAAAATAAAGCCATAGATAATCAATATTTTGGTGAAGGTTTAACCATTATGAATGATCACATTTACCAGCTTACTTGGCAAGAAAACATGGGCTTTGTATATGATGTAAATACATTTGAAAAAACAAGTAGCTTTACCTACGGAAAAAGTAAAGAAGGCTGGGGAATTTGTAATGATGGTACAAACATTTATAAAAGTGATGGAACAGAGCAAATTTGGTTGCTAAACCCTGAAACTCTAGTTGAAGATTCTAAACTTCAAGTCTATACCAACAAAGGGAAAATTGTTGGCATTAACGAATTAGAATACGTTAATGGAAAAATTTATGCTAATCGTTATCAAAAAAATGGTGTCGCTATTATTAACCCTAAAAATGGTGCCATTGAAGGGGTTATCGATTTTTCACCACTACATAATTTAGTAACGCAACATGCAGGTCTAGATGTTCTAAACGGTATCGCTTACAATCCTGAAACTAAAACACTTTTTGTTACTGGTAAACGTTGGGACAAATTATTTGAGGTAGAGGTTTTTGAGAAATAGATAATTAATTGGTTCACTCGCTCAAACGTACCGTTCACTCATTCTTACTTTTAAAACATCGATTTCTTTTGGTTCTTTGAATCATGAGAACAACACTAAACATCAACATTCCAACACCTTGTCATGAAGATTGGAGTAAAATGACACTACAACAACAAGGTCGTCATTGTTCATCTTGCGAAAAAACAGTTTATGATTTCACTTCAAAAACCGATGAACATATTATCAAAACATATCAAGCTCAAAATAATCTTTGTGGTAGATTTAAAACAACTCAATTAGATAGAGAACTCGTTTTAAGTCGAAAAGAAAAAAACAATTACCTCTCATACGTTGCCTCAACCTTTTTTGCTTTTTTAAGCTTTGGCTCTATAGATGCACAAGCTCAAGAACCACCTAAGATTGAAGCTGTAAACGCTACTCATAATCCAACGATAAAAGGAAAAATCGCTGTTTCAGTGTTACATAAAATTATTTCTGGCACAGTAACAGATAGTCAAAATGATTTGCCCATGCATGGCGTTACTATTGTCATTAAAGGAACTAAGAAAGGGACTCAAACTGATGTTAATGGTCATTATAAACTTGCAGTAAAAAAAGGTGACATATTAGTATTCTCATATTTAGGTTATGATAAAAAAGAAGTTAAAGTATCTCATTCAAACCTGTATAATATCGCGTTTGAATCTTCAGATATTTCAATTATGGGAGAAGTTATTCTACATGATCCCAAAATAGAAGACACACACAGCAAAAATGAAAGCAAAAAGCGTTCTACAACAGGACAACTACTCTATGATATGAGTAACATTTTTCGAAGAAAACAGTAATCATGAGAACCAGCCTAAACATAAACATCCCAAACCCGTGTCATGAAGATTGGAGTAAAATGACACTACAACAACAAGGTCGTCATTGTTCATCTTGCGAAAAAACAGTCTATGATTTCACTTCAAAAACCGACGAACAAATTGTTAAAACATTTTTAGACAAAGGTAAAATCTGCGGTCGTTTTAAATCTACACAGCTCAACAGAGAACTTGTTTTAAGCCGAAAAGAGAAAAACAACTATTTGAGTTATGTAGCCTCCACCCTTTTCGCTTTTTTTAGTTTTGGAACGCAAGATGTGAAAGCGCAAGGTAAATCTAGAATTGTAAAGGTAAATTCCCTAAAAAACCAAATGGTTAATGGTAAAATGGGGACTTCAATTTTAAATAGTAAAACTATTCATGGCACTATTTATAATTCTCATCAATTTCCGATACCTAATGTAAATGTAATGGTTAAAGGAAGCTATAATTCTACACGTACAAATATTGCTGGAAATTTCAAATTAAAAGGAAAATTAGGTGACGTCCTAATTATTGAAGCCAAGGGTTTTAAAACTACAGAAGTCACTATTACAGATTTTGGAAACCATCAAATTTATATAAAAACAAATCATCTCGAATCTGATAACAAGGCAGTAAAAACAGATACAATATCCACTCTTATAGCATCAATAAAAGGAAATATCGTTTCTAAAACTGATGGTTTACCATTACCTGGAGTTAAGATTACTAATTTACAATCAAAAGTTATTACTCAATCAGATTTTGATGGCAACTTCTCTATTGAAGCTGAAACAGGAAATAAATTAAAATTTGAATTTGTTGGTGTAAAACCTAAGAAAGTTAAGATAAATGATAAACGGTTTTATAAAATAAAAATGACAGAAGATCTGTCAGAACTTACAACAATTGTTGCTTCTGGATATCCAAGTTACATCATTAGTAATTATGACAAGAATAAAACAGAGAAAAACAAAGCAAGAAAAGTAAAACGCCAAAACATTAAAAATCGTGAACTCGATCGTACCACTGTTGGAAACTTTCTATATAACATCACTAATATTTTCCGAAGAAAAGAATAATACATACTTTTAAATTTTAATTCAAGAAATTTAAAAAAAATGCAAACCTACGAGCAAGAACTTACTGTTACTAAAGATCATTTAGACCATTTAAATCATGTCAACAATATAGAATATGTACGTTGGGTTCAAGATATTGCTGCGGCTCATTGGGAATTTAAAACTTCAGAAACTACACATAAATCCTATTATTGGGTTTTACTTAGTCATCACATACAATATAAAGCCGAAGCCTTTTTAGATGATCAATTAGTATTAAAAACCTATGCTGTAAAATCTGGCGCTTTACGATCTATAAGAACTGTTGATATCTACAATAAAAAAACCAATAAACTTCTTGCCACTTCAGAAACCAAATGGTGTTTTATGTCTTATAACACCAATAAACCGACACGTATTCCTGATGATGTCATGCAACTTTTTTAGTTAAGAGAACATTAATATAGTTGTTAAACTCTCTTAACGTGTCATTATTTTCTTCGGAAATGTCTTAGATTTAGACATACAACCAACAATTAAACTATTGAAATCTCTAAAACTTCTCGTTGTTTTGCTCGTTCCCTTAGTAACGCAAGCACAAATTATAAAAGGCGTTGTATATGACAGTGAATCTGCTGTAAAAGGTGCTAAAATTATAAACAGAACACAAAACATTTTAACCTATACTAATGATAAAGGCACATTTCAAATAGAAGCTAAAGTCAATGATGTTTTAGTGATTAACTCTTATTTTCATGAGCAACAATTTATAAGCCTATCACAGTCTCATTTTGAAGATGACATCGTTATAGAACTTAAAAAAATTACTAACGAGTTAGATGAAGTTGAAGTCACAAAAATTAAAGAAAAAATGCTAGACACCTTGTCTTTGGCATCAAACACAGCAAAACAAGGACAAATAGCCTATAAAAAACGAACCTTTGAAAGTGGAGACAACTTACAACCAACCTTAGACCTAATTGCGGTTGCCAAATTAATAGGCAACCTCTTTAAAAATAAAAACAAAGCACCAGATGTGGTTTATATCATGCCTGAAGATTTAATCACATTTTTTGAAACAAACACCTATTTTAATCAAAAATATTTGATGTCACAATTAGAAATCCCAAAACCATATCAGCAATTATTTTTCGATTATCTAAGCGCTCAAAACTTAAATATCAAACTTCTTAAAAAAGAAAATGAATTTGAGTTAGTTGACGTCCTTCTCACACATAGTAACGACTTCAAAAAAATTCTCAAAGAGCACACCAAAAACTAGATTAAAAATATTTTACTCGTAACCATAATAAATGTGAACTCCAAAAGTTATATTTGTGTATCTAAGAGTGCCTAAGGCACATTTAGTAGTTCACTCACGCGCAAAAAGTGGTTATAAATATGACGAAAAAAATTATATACTTTGTATTAACTATTGGCATTTTAATGTCTTGGAGCTCTTGCCGAAAAGATTTTGATTTTGAACCAAGTTCAGGAAATCTTGGGTTTTCTAAAGATACCATTTACTTAGACACTATTTTTTCAAATATCGGCTCAAGCACCTATAATTTAAAAGTGTATAATCGAAGTGATGATGATATTTCTATTCCTACTGTACGTTTAAGCCAAGGCGAAAGTTCAAATTATAGATTAAATGTTGACGGCCTTCCTGGTAAAGAATTTGAAAATGTAGAACTTTTAGCCAATGATAGTTTATTCATATTTGTTGAAACCACAGCAGATATCCAAACACTTGCACTTAATAGTTTAGAGTTTTTATATACAGATGCAATTGAGTTTGATAGTGGTAATCAACTACAAAAAGTAGAATTGGTTACCCTCATAAAAGATGCCGTATTTATTTATCCAAATCGAGATAACACTACAGGTATTGTAGAAACATTAACCTTTGATGTTGATGGTGATGGCACAGATGACGAAACGACATTACAAGGCCGTTTTCTTGAAGATGATGAACTTACCTTTACCAACGAAAAACCTTATGTCATTTATGGTTATGCAGCCGTAGATCAAGGCGATGTATTAACCGTTGAGGCTGGAGCGCGTGTTCATTTTCATGCCAATTCTGGTCTATTAGTAACTAATAATGCCTCGTTAAAAGTTAATGGAGCGCTAAGTACAGATCAAGAAACCTTAGAGAACGAAGTCATTTTTGAAGGCGATCGTTTAGAGCCTCTTTTTGAAGATATTCCAGGACAATGGGGAACTATTTGGTTGTACAATGGTAGTATTGATAATGACATTGATTACGCAACGATTAAAAATGGAACTGTTGGTATTTTAAGCGAAGGTAATTTTAATGCTACACAAGACAAATTAACCATCACCAACTCTCAAATTTATAATTCTAGTAACTTCGGAATATTAGGTCGAGCTACTTCAATCACTGCAGAAAATGTGGTAATTAATGCAAGCGGGCAATCTTCATTTGCTGGAACTCTTGGCGGAAAATACAATTTCACGCATTGTACCATTGCAAATTATTGGAATAACAGTTTTAGACAATTTCCAGCCGTGTTTTTAAATAACTATGTAACAGATGAAAACAATCTAGATCAAGGCATTGACTTAATAGAAGCTAATTTTAATAACTGTATTATCTTCGGAAATGATAATCCTGAAATTGGTTTTGATAATATTACATCACATGATTTTAATTTTAAATTCACAAATTGTTTGATCCGTTTTCAGGATACTAGTGGTAATTTTTCTAGTGACGACAATTACCTAATAAGTAATACTGAATTATATGACGATTGCGTTTTTAATAGCAATCCAGATTTTGAATCACCTTTTGAAAACAAGTTGAGAATTGGAGCAGACTCTGCAGCAAATGGAGAAGCTAGTGATGTTTTTATTATAGCTTCAGATATTTTAGGAGCAACAAGAACATCTCCTGCAGATTTAGGAGCTTACAAGAGCACCATTTTTGTTGAAGATTGATTTTGATTTTAAAATTTCAAAACAACGCATAATACGTTATTGCGTAGGTTTGAAGTATTGAGGAGCCTCGATTTCAATAGAATGATTGTTCCGGTAAAAAAAGCCTTAAAATTATATCGTATGACTAAGAAAAAAAGACTGAAATTTTTCAAACACTTTCTATTCATCATATTAATTTCAGGTTTACTTTTTATCCATTTCTTCGTGCCTAGACTAATAACAGAAATACGAAACCCAGTTGTTGGATTAATTAAACGAAATCATAACGTAAGCTATAAAATAAACGCAGACCCTTTTTCTAAAATAAAAAGAAAGGTAATAACCGTTAACTCATTTGATGGATTTAAATTATCTTCTCGAATAACATATACAAATTTTGAAGAACCAAAAGGCACTATTATTTTATTACACGGTATTCGTTCTAATAAAAATCACTTCATAGAACTTAGCGAGTTACTTTCTAAAAATGGGTTTAATTCTGTTGCGTTAGACTCTAGAGCTCATGGTGAAAGCGAAGGTGATTTTTGCTCTTTTGGTGTTAATGAAAAAAAAGATATACAATCATTAATAAGTTATTTAATAGCTACTGAAAATTTAGATCACTTTGGTGTTTGGGGACAATCATTAGGAGGTGCTATTGGATTACAAGCAATGGGTTATGATGATCGTATAAAATATGGCATTATCGAAAGTGCGTTTTCAGATATCACTATGACTGTAAATGATTATTTTCAATTATATACTGGTTTTAGTGTTAAACCTTTTTCAAACTATCTTATTAAACGAGCTGGTGCTATTGCTCAATTTGATATAAATGACGCTAAACCATTGAAGTATTGCGCAACTATAAACCAACCAATTTTGTTGGTTCATGGCAATGAAGATGAACGCATTAGTTTTAAATATGCTCAAGATAACTTTGATAAAATTTCTAGTTCTCAAAAGGAGTTATTAGAAATTGATACAGCAAAGCATGCTGATGTTTGGAATGTTGGTGGAGACGACTATTTTAATAAGGCGCTAGAGTTTTTGAATACAAATTCAAAGTAAATTTAAAAGCGAGCTGTCATTCCGAAGTAGTGAGGAATCTCCATTTTACATACATATGAGATTTTAAATCATGTTCAGAATAACGATACACACTTAATGTTTTAGTTTTTAATCTTAACTAAAATCGCGCATTCTATCGTGTTTTTATGATGTAACGTTTCCGAAGAAAAATTAAGCAATTTATTATTTTAACGTATTGAGGAATTTCAAACAAATTCAATGTAAATTTAAAAGCGGTACATCAATTTAATTGAAAAGCGAGCTGTCATTCCGAAGTAGTGAGGAATCTCCATTTTACATACATATGAGATTTTAAATCAAGTTCAGAATAACGATACACGCTTAATGTTTTAGTTTTTAATCTTAACTAAAATCGCGCATTCTATCGTGTTTTTATGATGTAACGTTTCCGAAGAAAAATTAAGCAATTTATTATTTTAACGTATTGAGGAATTTCAAACAAATTCAATGTAAATTTAAAAGCGGTACATCAATTTAATTGAAAAGCGAGCTGTCATTCCGAAGTAGTGAGGAATCTCCATTTTACATACATATGAGATTTTAAATCAAGTTCAAAATGACAACAAAAAAAGACCTTTCAGGTTTGAAAGGTCTTTTATATTTTAAAAGATGTATCTCATTAAGCAAATAAAGGCTTACCGCTCATCATCTCATTTACTTGATTTGCAATCGTTTCTAACTTAGCATCATCGTCATGGTTAGAGATTGTTTGGTCAATAAACTCAACAATAGTTTCCATATCTGTTTCTTTTAAACCTCTTGTTGTAATAGCAGCTGTACCAACTCTAATTCCAGAAGTTACAAACGGACTTTTATCATCAAATGGCACCATGTTTTTATTCACCGTAATATCAGCTTTACCCAAAGCTTCTTCTGCAGCTTTACCAGTAATATCTTTGTTTCTTAAGTCAATAAGCATCATGTGATTATCTGTTCCTCCAGAAATAATATGGTAACCTCTATCTACAAGTGCCTTAGCCATTGCTGCTGCATTAGCTTTAACTTGTAGCATGTAATGCATGAAATCATCTGTTAACGCTTCTCCAAAGGCAATTGCTTTTGCTGCGATAATGTGTTCTAATGGTCCACCTTGATTTCCTGGAAAGACAGCCGAATTAAATAACGATGACATTTTTTTCAGGTTTCCGTTTTTTAATTTTAATCCAAATGGGTTATCAAAATCTTCTCCCATTAAAATCAATCCGCCTCTTGGTCCACGTAATGTTTTATGCGTTGTTGTTGTAACCACGTGACAATGCGGAATTGGGTCATTTAAAATCCCTTTAGCAATTAATCCAGAAGGATGAGAAATATCGGCCAACAATAAAGCGCCAACACTATCTGCAATAGCACGAAAACGCTTAAAATCAATATCGCGAGAATAAGCAGATGCTCCAGCTATAATCATTTGAGGCTTTTCACGTGTGGCAATGTCTTGTATTTTATCATAATCTAAAACACCAGTTTCTTCTTCTACGCCATAAAATGTTGGCTTGTATAATTTACCAGAGAAATTCACAGAAGAACCGTGTGTTAAATGTCCACCGTGAGATAAATCAAATCCTAATATTTTATCGCCAGGATTTAAGCATGCAGCAAAAACAGCAGTATTTGCCTGACTTCCTGAGTGTGGTTGCACATTAGCGTATACTGCGCCAAATAAGGTTTTTGCTCTATCAATAGCCAATTGCTCAACCTCATCAACGATTTCACAACCACCATAATAACGTTTACCTGGATACCCTTCGGCATATTTATTTGTTAATACAGAGCCTGCAGCTTCCATAACTTGGTCACTTACAAAGTTTTCTGAAGCAATAAGTTCTAAACCGTTTATTTGTCTGTTTTTTTCAGCTTCAATAAGCTCAAAAATCTGTGAATCGCGTTGCATATATAAAGATTAAATTAAATTTTATCAAAAATAAGAATCATCTCATTAAAAGGATTCAAAAATGAAGTTTTATAACAAACTTTTATGAGCATGTTATTAACAGTTAAATTATCGCTATTTTTTTATGCTTTTATAGGATTAGAATAAAAAAATTATGTAGGTTTGACTAGAAATAACAAACAACAAAACACTCTACAATATGCCTTTATCTGCAAATAATCCTGATCGCTCATCGTGGCTACACGTTGGAAAAAGTTCTGATTTTCCAATTCAAAACATTCCATTTGGAGTTTTCTTAACTCGTGATGATATAATAACCATAGGAACTCGAATTGGTGACACAGCCATTGACCTTGGAGCTTTACATCAATTAGGATATTTTGAAGGTATCCCTTTAACGGATGATATTTTTCTTCAAGATACCTTAAATGATTTTATTGCTGACGGTAGAAAAACATGGCGTTTGGTGCGTAATCGTATTGCTCAAATTTTTGATGTAGAAAACGAAACGCTTAAAAATAACAATCCGCATAAAGAAGCCATTTTATTTCGTTTAGATGAAATTGAAATGCAATTACCAATACAAGTTGGTGATTATACCGATTTTTACGCAAGTAAAGAACATGCCACTAATGTTGGTACCATGTTTAGAGACCCAGACAATGCATTATTGCCAAATTGGGTTCATATGCCAGTTGGATATCATGGCCGTAGTTCGTCAATTATTCCTTCAGGAATTCCTGTTCATCGTCCGCAAGGTCAAACTATGCCAGCAGATGCTAGCGCACCAGTTTTTGGGCCCTCCAAATTAGTAGATTTTGAGTTAGAAATGGCTTTTATTACAACAGATGCTAACGATTTGGGAGAGCCTATTCCTATTGCTGAAGCTGAAGAATACATTTTTGGATTAGTATTATTTAATGACTGGTCTGCTCGTGATATTCAAAAATGGGAATATGTACCATTAGGACCATTTTTAGGTAAAAACTTTGCCTCTTCAATGTCGCCTTGGATTGTGACACTTGATGCCTTAGAGCCATTTAGAGTAGAGAGCCCAAAACAAAACCCGAAACCTTTAGATTACCTTCAAACCAAAGGAAAAAAGAGTTTTGATATCAATTTAGAAGTTGGAATACAACCAAAAGGTGCTAAAGAAACAACGGTTGCAAAATCTAATTTTAAATACATGTATTGGAACATGTCTCAACAATTAGCACATCATACAGTTAATGGTTGCCCTGTAAATTCTGGAGATATGATGGGAAGTGGAACGATTTCTGGACCAACACCAGACTCTTACGGATCTATGTTAGAATTATCATGGAAAGGTACAAAACCACTTAAAATGAAAGATGGTAGTGAGCGTAAATTCATAAACGATCATGATACCGTAATTATGAGAGGTTATTGTGAAAATGATGGTACACGTATTGGGTTTGGATCTGTAAAAACACAATTATTACCTGTTTTTAATCCTAAGAAGAAAAAGTAGCTTTTAGGCTTCGACAGACTCAGCTTCTGCGAAACATACAAACATATATATAGCAGCTTGAAGTTAGAAGGATATCCTTTTAATTTCAAGCTTTTTGCTTTTAATCACTTCGGAAAGTTTAAAGTATTAAATAATTTTAAACATGTTGTTATAGGTCGCTCTAGTCGATTCTACGTTAAAATTTCAAACTATATCAAGAGGATTACATCCATATTTTAGGATACTCAAATAGAGCTTTACACTTCAAAAACCTACATATTTGTACTAACGTTAAAAAAAACAAAAATCAACTCAACCGTTGGGTTTTACTGTACTTTAAGCCCTTAACAAACTTCAATTAAATATTCTGAAAACTAAGCCTTTTGAAGTCTGGCACGATGATTGGATATCTACTAAAATAGAAACCAATAAAACCAAAAAAGATGAAAAAATTACTACTCTTATCAGTACTTATTTCATTACTAGCATCGTGTAGTGGAAGAAAACAAATTGAAAAAGCAATTAGTCATGGTAACTATGACCAAGCTATCAATGATGCCTTACAAAAACTCGAAAACAACAAAGACAAAAAGCGTAAGCAAGACTATATCGTTATGCTTGAAGATGCGTACTACAAAGTTTTAGAGGAAGACCTACAGGATGTTGCGCATTTAAAAAAGGATGGAAACCCTGAGCAATACAAGGCGATCTATGAAATCTACTTAGATTTAGACGCAAGACAAAACGCTATTAAACGTGTAATGCCATTGCAAATAAATGGTGTAAATCTAGACTTAAATTTTAATGATTATTCTTCGGAAATCGTCGACTACAGATATAAAACATCAGATTATTTAATTGATCAAGGTATCACACTTTTAGACTCTGAAGATAAATACAATGCGAGAGAAGCTTACAAGCTATTTAGCTATATAGAACGTATCAATCCTAATTTTGAAGAGACTAGAAGTTTGATGGCTGAAGCTCATCAAAAAGGAACTGATTATGTGATGGTATCTATAGAAAACCAAACCAATCAAATTATTCCGCAGGAATTAGAAGCCGACTTGTTAAACTTTGATACTTACGGATTAGACCAGTTTTGGACGGTGTATCATGCACAGCAAATTTCCGAAGTAAACTATGATTATGCGATGCAATTGCAGTTAAAGCAAATTAATATTTCGCCAGAGCAGGTAAACTCTAAACAAGAACTGAAGCAAAAAAATATTATTGATGGTTGGGAATATCAAACCGATAACAATGGTAATGTAATGGTTGATAGTTTGGGTAACAAAATTAAGATAGATAAAATTGTTAACGTAAAAGCAAGGTATTTTGAGACCAATCAATTTAAATCTACACAAGTAGTTGGTGAAGTGGTTTATACAGATTTAAAAACAAATCAAACCTTAGATGCTTTTGCTATACATAGTGAGTTTGTGTTTGAGCATTTTTATGCAACTATTAGAGGTGACGAAAGAGCCTTAAACAATCAAGAATATAAGTTAACTAGAAATAACAGACTCCACTTCCCTAGCGATGCCCAAATGGTGTATGATACTGGAGAAGATTTAAAACTAAAATTAAAAAATATTATTAGTTCTTATAGAATGAGACGAAGTTAATTTCTATATATTCTCAATACACAAAAGCTCCTGCAATGACTATTAATGGTCAAATGTAGGAGCTTTATTTTTTTGATTTTCCTACTTTAAAAGATTGTTTAAAGCGTTGTCTCTTTTTTGATTGTTTTACTGGTTTTGAATTATTGTCACGTTGTTCTCGTTTCAAATCTTCAATAAGCTTTGATTTAACTAATCGTACTAAAACAGCATCTCGTTTTATATAACTAAAAACGCAGCCTATAAAAAGCACAATACTTCCTGCAATAGCAACTGAACCATTAGAGATAAGTGGAAATTTAGTATATAAATTGACCGCAATTTGTGGCTCTTGATACATAAATTGATACCAACCTAACCCTAAACAAATTACAGCTAATATTAAAAGTACAACTATATTATAATTAATATGCTTGAGTGTGTGTTTTTCAACTTTAGAAATATGAGTAACAGATAGTAATGGATTGCTTTGTTTTTGTTGCTCTGTAATGTAGTTTAAAAAACTATCTGTTAAAAGATGAGATTGAAATCCATGGCTTCGTTTTAAAAGATCTTCTTTGGTAATAGCGTACTTAAGAACTACACTTTTTTTATTCAAAACGTTTTAAGTCTAAATCATTAATAGCACCATGACTTGCGTGAGCTACTGTAGTTCGGTTTTTTATAATTAATAGTTGAGGAGATTGATGAATGACTTGAAATGTATAACCAACTTCGTTAGATACTTCTCTATAGTTAAGTAAATCTAAATAGTATAAGTCAAAATTAGCCTCTAAATCATACATGCTTACAAATTGTTTCATGACCATACTACTTATTCCGCATCGCGTAGAGTGCTTAAAAATAAGTTGTGTTTTGGTTTGGGAACGCTTTTCTATCTCGCTTAGTTGAGATACCTCTGTTAACGCTTGCCATGGCAGCACTTTGTCTTCTTTTTTAGTATTTCTTTCGTTTGAAGATCCGTTAGAAGATCCAAACATTTTATCAAAAATCCCCATGTCACTTATTGTTATATTTTATAAAAAAAATAATGATTAAATTTTACCTTCTTCATGCAGCTTATTCATAATAGCTATTAATTCACCACGTTTAATAGGTTTAATAATATAATCTGAGATTTCACTTATTTTTTTAACACGCTCTATATCTATAGGATCAACAGATGAGGATACCATATAAATAGTTATTTTTTTGCCAACTCTAGGTTTTAGTTTTACATACTCCTCCATAAATTGAAACCCATCCATAACTGGCATGTTAATGTCTAATAGAATGATATCTGGTAAATTTTTTGGGGTATCAATATTGTCTAATAAGAAGGAATAAGCTTCTTCTCCATCTGAGAACGCTTCTATTTTTTTATTAAAATCTATAGATTCTAAAATTTTTATTACAGTAAATTTATAAATTTCGTCATCATCAATAACGCAAATATTTATTTTATCACTCATAGTTATTTATTAAAATTTATAATAAAAGTTGATCCTTTATTTACTTCGCTCTCAACTCTTATTGTTCCGCCTAGAGACTCTATTTGTAACTTAGTCATAAACAACCCTATGCCTTTTGCTTTTGGATGTCTATGAAATACTTTATTAAGACCAAACAATTTATGTTTGTGTCTATCTATATTTATACCTAAGCCATTGTCACTAATTTCTAAAACAGTATGTCCTTCTACAAGTTTTGTTTTTAGATGAATTTTAGGTGTTCTATCTTTAGATTTATATTTTATAGCATTTTCAACTAAGTTAAGAAAAATACTCTCAAAATAAATTTTATTATATAGTATTTTATTGACGACTTCAAAATCAGCTGTGATAATAGCATCTGTTTCAATTATTTGAGCTGCTAAAATTTCTTTAGTTTTATTCAACGTTATGGCAAAATCTACTTGCTCTATAGATACATTTTCCTTTTTAATTTTAAGCGCTTCAACTAAGGTATTTAAAATTTCTGTTAAATGATTTATAACCTTTTTAAATTTATTGAACACCAAATCTTTGTCTTCATCCTTAGACAAGTAATACATATCTATTAAAGAGTTTAAATTACTTACAGGTGCCCTCAAATTATGTGAAGTAATATGAGCAAAATCTGCCAACTGGATATTTTGTTTTTTGAGTTTATGAGCAAGTAATTCTAGATTGTCTTTTGAATTTCTAATACTACGTTCTACTTGTTTTTGAATAGAAATATCTCGAATGGCCGATGACACAAGCAAACCTTCATCTGTCTCTAAAGGACTCAAACTTATTTGAATAGGAAATTCTTTACCAGCTTTATTTATACCTATGAGTTCTCTATTTTCTCCCATGGCTATAGATTTTGGGTCTGAGAAATATTGGTCTCTATAAACTTTAAAATTTTCTACAATACGCTCTGGCATTAGTTTTTCTATTTTTTCTCCTCTTATTTCTGAAGCCGTGTATCCAAATAAATTTTCGGCTTGTTTGTTAATTAGGTGTATACGTTTTTGATCGTTAAGAATAATCATAGCATCTGGAGCAGACTCTAAAAGACCTCTAAACTTATTTTCTGCCATTTTTTGGCTAGTAATATCTTGTGTGGCACCAACAATTTCTTTAATTTCTCCCTGATCATCTAAAAATACTTTTCCTGAGACCCTAAGTGTTTTTACAGTTCCTTTTGGAGTTATTATTCTATGTATTAATTCACCTGTAAAGCATTTATCTTTAAAGGTGTTTTGCATATGATTTTCTACAGCTTCTTTATCTAGTGGATGGGTCATATCTAAAATGGTTTGAGGTCCAATTTCAATAGATTCTTTACTATAACCCAGGATGTCATATAAATTATCTGACCACACTATAACGTTTGCTGCCGCATTCCAATTCCAGTGACCAGTTTTAGTAATCTTTTCAGCAAAATTTAATAAATCATTTTGTCTCAATAATTTTTCCTCTGTGTCTTTACTATGAGTTATATCCTGAAAACTCCCAACTACAGAAATGATTTCATTATTTTCATCTGTAAAAACTTTACCTAAAACCTGTATAATTTTAACTTTTCCTTTATCAGTAATTATACGATGTATTAAGTCTCCATCAAATGTTTTATTTTCTAAAGTTCTTTCTACATGTTGTTGATGCATCTCTTCATCTTCAGGGTGAACATATTTTATAAGCTCTTCAATTGTTATAATCTCATCCTTTTGTTCTCGTTCTAAAATAGTATATAAACCAGAGGACCATGACATTCTATCTTTTTTGTAATCCCATTCCCAATTTCCAATTTTATTAATTTTCTCAGCAAAGTTTAAAAGTTGATTTTTTCTTCGTATTTCTTTTTCTGTATTTTTTATATGAGTTATATCTTGAAAAACACCAAAAAGTTTTACGCATTTGCCTTCTACATATTCTGCTTGTCCAATATCTCTTATCCAAATTACGTCACCTTCTGAAGTGACCACTTCAAGTTCTAAATCGAAAGGCTTCCCAGTATCTACTAGTTCATGAAAGGCATTTATTATTTTAACTCTACTTAATCCTTCTTTATAAAGATGTAAACTATTTTTACTTAAAACTTTATAATCTTTGGGCAACTTTAAAATCCTCTTTGAAATATCACTAAAATTTAATTCATCTGTTTCTAAATCTAGCTCCCAAGTACCTATACGAGCGACAATACTTGTTCGTTTCAAAATTTGCTCTATTCGCTGTTTATCTAAGGCTTGTTCTTTAACATGGGTTATATCTCCTGTATGCATTAGCAAGCCACCAATTGTATTGTCATCTAAATACCAAGGTCTAACATCCCAAAAAATCCATTGTACCGATCCATCTTCACGTACAAAAGGAGCTTCTTCACAAGTATCTATATATCCATTTAAACACTTTTGATGTTGTGCTTTCCAATCCTCTCCTATTTCAGGAAAAACTTCATAATGAGATTTGCCTATAATATCTTGGCCTTCTTTATTGTAATCCTTTTTCCATTTCTCAGACACTGCAATGTATTTCATATCTTTGTCTAACATGGCCAATGATGGAGCTGCTTGCTCAACAAATATGGTGTTGTAGCGATTTTTTTGTTCTAATTCTTGTTTTAATTGCTTAAGTTCGTTTAGGTTACTTTTTATTTCGTCTTTCGATACTTTTAAACTTTTATTTGATTCATCTAACTCATCATTTTTAAGAATTAACTCTTTAATAGTAGGCATGAGTAAAAAGAAAAATCCAATAGCTAAAAGGAGTATTGACAACACTAATAACACATAAAAATTAAGCTGTAATTGCCTTGTATTCTCTTCAGCTTTGCGTTGAAATTCAAACACTATAGCATCCATGGTGTTAACAAAGGTGTGCTCAGATTTTGATAAATTTATCGCACTATTCTCATTGTTAGCGAAGTTTCCCGAATTCAGAATAGCTACACTCGACGCTAAAATTGTATCTGATGCCTCTTGGATAATTGTAAATAAAGAATCTACTTTTGCGTTACGCTCTCTCCTTTTGTAGGTATCATACAAATAATTATGAGACGTCTCAAATTCATTTAAAAGTAATGTAATGTCTTCTTTAGAGACTTTAGATTTATACACATTTAAGTTTGTATGATAGGCTAAAACATTTTTAGTTATGTTTTGGCTTAACATACGTTGTCTCCCAGATTTATTTATTAAATAGGCGTCATCTTTCTGCTTGGTTACATGGTTTTGAACCAAAACAAAAACTATTATAAAAAGCAATAGAGAAGCTATAGCAAAGATACTAGACCTTTGCTTGATTTTTTTTTTGAGGCTGATCATTAAATTTCAATATATAAACAGGTTAAAAACATAAAGTCTTCAAAATGTTTGCGTTGCATTTAACTATATAGCTTAAATGTACTAGTTTTTTTTAAATTTCTTTATATTATGCAATGCATTTATCTAAAATATATAGAATATAAATAAGCTTTTTTGACAAAAAGTCATTATATCGCAGAATACCACTGTCATATTGTCTCAAAAACATAAATAATTTAAAATGGTAAGGTAATTGAATTACCTATTTAAAATTACAATAATTACAAACAAAGGTTCATTTTCAAGAGCGACTGTACTACAAAAAGCAACATCATCTCTTTTTTATGACCTATCTAAAAATATACTATGAATTTTAACAATTTTACCATTAAATCCCAAGAAGCTATACAGCAAGCACAACAGCTCGCTCAAAGTTTGGGTCATCAACACATAGAAAACGAGCACATCGTTAAAGCTATTTTTGAAGTTGATGAAAACGTATTGCCATTCATTCTTAAAAAATTGAATGTCAATATCGACATTTTGAAATTAGCACTAGACAAACAACTAGAAAGCTTTTCAAAAGTATCTGGAGGTGAATTATCCATTTCTAGAGAAGCTAGCAAAGCACTTAACGAAGCGTCTATCATTGCTAAAAAAATGAATGATGATTATGTTTCCGTAGAACATTTAATCCTTGCTATTTTTAAATCTAAGAGTAAGATTGCTCAAATGTTAAAAGATCAAGCTGTTACTGAAAAAGGTCTGAATACTGCAATAGAAGAATTAAGAAAAGGCGACAGAGTAACGTCTCAAAGCCAAGAAGAAACCTACAATTCACTTAACAAATACGCTAAAAATTTAAACCAATTAGCTAAAGATGGAAAACTAGATCCTGTGATTGGCCGTGATGAAGAAATAAGAAGGATTCTTCAAATTTTATCGCGTCGCACTAAAAACAACCCTATACTTGTTGGTGAACCTGGAACTGGAAAAACTGCCATTGCCGAAGGTTTAGCACACAGAATTGTAGATGGAGATATTCCTGAAAACCTCATCGATAAGCAAATTTATGCTCTCGATATGGGAGCTTTAATTGCAGGTGCAAAATTTAAAGGTGAGTTTGAAGAACGACTAAAAGCCGTTATTAAAGAAGTAACCACAAGTGATGGAGATATCGTTTTATTTATTGATGAAATCCATACCCTTGTTGGTGCAGGAGGCGGACAAGGAGCCATGGATGCAGCCAATATTTTAAAACCAGCTTTAGCTCGTGGAGAGCTGCGCGCTATTGGCGCAACAACTTTAGATGAGTATCAAAAATACTTTGAAAAGGATAAAGCTCTAGAACGTCGTTTCCAGAAAGTGATGGTTAATGAACCAGATACCGAAAGTGCTGTTTCTATTTTGAGAGGGATAAAAGAAAAATACGAAACCCATCATAAAGTTCGTATTAAAGATGAAGCAATTATTGGAGCTGTTGAATTATCTGAAAGATACATCTCCAACCGATTTTTACCAGATAAAGCCATTGACTTAATGGACGAAGCTGCTTCAAAGCTGCGTATGGAAATTAATTCTAAACCTGAAGAACTCGATGTTTTAGATCGTAAAATCATGCAATTAGAAATTGAGATTGAAGCGATAAAGCGAGAGAAAGACGAGGTAAAACTTAAATCTTTACGTGCAGATTTAGCAAATCTCAAAGAACAACGCACAGAGATTAACGCCAAGTGGAAAAGCGAAAAAGAGGTTGTAGACAATATTCAAACTACAAAATCTAACATTGAAGAATACAAGCTTGAAGCCGAACGTGCTGAGCGTGATGGTGACTACGGAAAAGTTGCTGAAATTAGATATGGAAAGATAAAAGAAGCGCAAGAAGCCCTCGAGAAATTTCAAAATGAATTAAAGGCAAATCAAAATGACAGCTCCTTAATAAAAGAGGAAGTCACTTATGAGGATATTGCAGAAGTGGTTGCAAAATGGACTGGTATTCCTGTGACCAAAATGCTACAAAGTGATCGTGAGAAATTGCTAAAACTAGAGAACGAATTACACAAACGTGTCGTTGGTCAAGAAGAAGCAATCACAGCTGTAAGTGATGCTGTAAGACGCTCTAGAGCCGGTTTACAAAATCCTGAAAAACCAGTAGGTACATTTTTGTTTTTAGGAACAACAGGAGTTGGTAAAACAGAGCTTGCTAAAGCCTTGGCAGAATATCTTTTTGATGATGAAAACGCAATGACTAGAATTGATATGAGCGAATACCAAGAAAGTCATAGTGTGAGTCGTTTAGTTGGTGCACCTCCAGGATACGTTGGTTATGATGAAGGTGGTCAATTGACCGAAGCTGTGAGACGTAAACCGTATTCTGTAGTATTACTAGATGAAATTGAAAAAGCACATCCTGATACGTTTAACATCTTATTACAAGTGTTGGACGAAGGTCGATTAACAGACAATAAAGGTCGTGTGGCCGATTTTAGAAACACCATAATTATTATGACATCTAACATAGGAAGTCATATTATACAAGAACGTTTTCAAGCAACTAAAGATGTAGACTCTGCCATAGAAGCTGCAAAAGTAGATGTATTAGGCTTACTTAAAAAAAGTGTTAGACCTGAGTTTTTAAACCGTATTGATGACATTATCATGTTTACACCTTTAACCAAAAATAACATTAAAGCTATTGTTGGTTTACAATTAAAAGGGCTTCAAAAAATGCTAGAAAGTCAAGGAATTACGTTTGATGCAACTCCAGAATCTATTTCTTATTTAGCCAATAAAGGTTATAACCCAGAATATGGAGCAAGACCAGTAAAACGAGTCATACAAAAGGACGTTTTGAATGAATTAAGTAAGGAAATATTATCTGGAAAAGTAACAACAGATAGCATTATTTTATTAGATGCTTTTGATGACAAATTGGTATTTAGAAACGAAGCCAGTTTAGTTAATGAAGACATTTAAAAAATAATTAAAAAACACTGTAACAATTTTACGTTGTTACAGTCTTTTAAGTGGTTGGTTAGTTGAAAAGCAATGTGATTTTTAGAAATAAAATGAACATTGCTTTTCTTTGTTATATACTAATTTTGTATCTTAACTATATCAAATGCATCAAACATGGGAATGTTTCATTATTATGATTTAGGTCATGCCGAACTATTTATTTTTGACGACTTTTTAATTAAACAAGTTAGAGAAGGTGAAGTGATCGATTTTAAAGAGACCGAAGAATTTATTACCATCGTAAAAGAGCATTTTTGTGGTAAAAACATGGCCTACATTTCTAATCGTATGTCTTCTTTTTCAATAAACCCTTTAGTGTATAAAGAAGCAGATTTGATACCAAATATGGTTGCTATAGCTGTTATTTCTTCGGAAGAAAAAATTACCAAAAGTGCCAAATACGAGAGTCAGTTTTTTAAGGGACCATTTGATATTTTCGATAATTTAAATGATGCCATTAAATGGGTTCATAAAATCATAGACCAAGAGAATAAAAAAGCATTAAACAAAACGCTTAAAGCTTAAGCAGCTTTTTACTTTTTTCTAAATGGCTTTTAAACAGTGTTTCACTTATGTTTTCTCGCCAACTCGGCACAATTTGAGCTTTTAATTGCTTTCCTTTTTCAGAATTTAGAAGTTCAGGAAATGCTTTATCTAAAACGTCTAACATTACATAAGTTGCAGTAGATGCACCTGGAGAAGCACCAAGCAAACACGTAATACTTCCATTTTTACTACTTACAACTTCGGTACCAAATTGCAGTTTTCCTTTTTCAAAGTCGTCCTTTTTTATAATTTGAACGCGTTGTCCTGCGACCAATAATTCCCATTCATCACTTTTAGCGTCTTTATAAAATTTCCGAAGGTCTTCCATACGATCTTCATGAGACATTGCCAATTGCTCCATTAAATATTTTGTTAGCGGTAAATTATGCCAAAAAGCGCCAAACATTGAAGACACATTATCCAATGTTATAGATTTAAACAAATCAAAATTAGAACCTTCTTTCAAAAATTTAGGACTAAAGCCTGCAAAAGGTCCAAATAACAATTCACGTTTACCATCAATATATCTTGTATCTAAGTGAGGCGTTGACATTGGAGGATCATTAGGTCCAGCTTTACTATACACTTTAGCATTGTGTTGATTGATGATTTCCTCATTTTTACACACCAACCATTCGCCACTTACTGGAAATCCGCCATAACCTGCCTTCTCCTCTATCTCTACTTTTTGCAACAATAATAAACTTCCGCCTCCTGCTCCAATAAACACATGATGTGCATCGTAATATTTATGTTGATCCATATTTAAATCGTTTACAATTACAGACCATTCTACATCAGCATCAGGATCTATATCTAAGACTTCTTGACGACATTGTACTTTAGTATCATATTGATTTTCTAGGATTGAGAAAAGTTGACGTGTTAAATTTCCGAAGTTAACCTCAGTACCACGCTCTATTTTACTGGCTGCAATTTTTTCTTCGGAAGAACGACCTTCTGCAATTAAAGGAAACCATGATTTCATTGTTGAAATTTGTTCTGTATATTCAATAGAATCAAACATAAAATGTGATTTCATCGCTTCATAACGTCGCTTAAGATAATTGACATTGTCTTCACCAAAAACACAACTATAATGTGGTACATTTTTTATAAAATCTTCGGGAGCATTAATTAAACCTTTGGCTACTAAATAAGACCAAAACTGTTTTGAAACTTCAAATTGATTGCAAATAGTAGCTGCTTTGTCTATAGAGACTTCTCCGTTTTGGTTTATCGGACAATAATTAAGTTCACACAACGCCGAATGCCCTGTTCCTGCATTGTTCCATGCTGCAGAACTTTCTAAAGCCACATCATCTAAACGTTCTAAAATAAGAATATTCATATTAGGATCAAATAGTTTGGCCAATAATGCTAATGTTGCACTCATGATTCCTGCACCTACACAAATTAAATCGTAGTCTTTATCTATGTGAATATTAGATGTGCTCATCGTAAATTTTTCACCCAATTTAATTAACTTTTTGTAACATATTAGTATGAATAACTACATATAAGTGAATCTTAACATAAAATTTATGAAAAACATTATTTGTACACTCGCCTTAACTTTATCTAGTTTTATTTTACTTCAAGCACAAGAATTGGAAAAATCATTGTTGTGGGAAATTTCTGGAAATGGACTAACAGAATCCTCTTATATTTATGGCACCATTCATATGACTTGCGATGCCACCTTAAGCGAAGGCATCACTAAAGCTTTAGACGAAACATCACTTCTAGTTTTAGAATTAGATATGGATGATCCCAAAATGCAAATGAGTATGATGAAAGGGATGTACATGAAAGATGGTAAAACTATTAAGGATCTCGTGAGTGAAGAAGACTATCTTACCATCTCAAAATTAGTAAAAGACCAAATGGGAATACCTTTAGATGCTATGGGCAACATTAAACCGTTTTTTATTTCAGCTATGTTCTACCCTAAACTATTAGACTGTCCTGTACAATCATACGAAGAAGCTTTAATGAAAGTAGCTCACGAACAACAGGAAGAAGTTTTAGGCTTAGAAACTGTAGAAGAACAAATGAGCGTGTTTGATGAGATTCCTTATGAAGATCAAGCCATAGATCTATTAAGATCTGCTAAAAATAATTTGGCCGATGACACAGCCTCTTTCAAAGAATTAATGGCCCTATATAATGATAAAAACATTGAAGGTATGATTACTATGATGGAAACAGATAAAAACCTGAGCACTTCAAAACATAGCGATAAAATTCTTTATAATCGAAATAAAAATTGGATTAATAAAATTACAGATCATGCTAAAAAGCAACCTACATTTTTTGGTGTTGGTGCAGCACATCTTGCAGGAAATAATGGTGTCATAAAACTTCTTAGAAAAGCTGGTTATACAGTACAAGCATCTCATTAAATTTTACATTGAAAAATCATGAAGCCCCTAAACAAGGGGCTTTATTGTTGAAAACATGTTAAAAACTCAATAATAATCCTTTAAAAATTTAGTGATTAAGGTTATGATAATAAAATTTAATCACTAACTTTGGCGAGCTATTAATTCCCAAATTTACATTTTTCAAAACTACTGTTGATTCTTTTACTAAGAAAGAGTTAGCAAAAAATTCACCTACTTAACAATATGAATATAAACTCATATATAGACCATACGCTTTTAAATGTTACGACTACTGAACGTGACATAATTGATCTTTGCAACCAAGCAAAGCAACATCGATTTTATTCAGTATGTGTTAATAGTTGCTATGTGCCTTTAGCTAAACAATTATTAAAAAATACTGATGTAAAAATATGTACAGTTGTTGGTTTTCCATTTGGAGCTTCATCTACAGCATCAAAAATTTTTGAGGCTAAACAAGCTATTAATGATGGTGCGCATGAGATTGATATGGTTATGAATATTGGTGTTTTTAAAAGCAAGAACTATGTTGAAGTTTTTAAAGACATTAAAGAAGTTAACAATTCTATAGGTAAAATTCCATTAAAAGTTATCATTGAAATTAGTGAACTCTCTAAAAACGGCATTGTTAAGGCCTCAGAGATTTGTTTAGACGCTAAAGTAGATTTCATCAAAACTTCAACTGGATTCTCAAAAAGTGGTGCTACGCTTACAGCTGTTAAAATTATTAGAAAAACAGTTAGAGATAAATGTAAAATAAAAGCATCTGGAGGCATTAGAGATTACGAAACTGCTAAAAAATACGTCGATCTTGGTGTTGAACGTGTTGGGACTTCAAATGGTGTGGCTATTTCTAATGGAGCGCTTTCTAATGCAGATTACTAATTAATAGCATTATTTAAGACGATTTCAGCAAAGAGTTTTTATATTTGAGAAACCACTTATTTTCAATATATGAAAACGCTATTTGCAGTATTTTTTGCTATCTCACTCAGTTTAACAACTTGTTCTCAAAAGTCATCTAACACAACAGCTAGTAATGAAGCCGAAACGACGACTTATTATTTTATTAGACATGCAGAAAAAGATAGAACGGATGCCACAAATAAAAACCCTAATTTAAACGAATCTGGCCTTAAACGTGCCGATAAATGGGCAAACTATTTTAAAGACATCAAGCTTGATGCTATTTACTCTACCCATTATAACCGTACTCAACAAACAGCCCAACCTACAGCTAATGCCAAAAAACTAGACATTTTAGATTACGACCCAAGAGCTTTATATACTACTGATTTTGCCAAAGCCACTAAAGGAAAAACGGTTCTAGTTGTAGGTCATAGCAATACAACACCTGCATTTGTAAATATGGTTTTGGGCCACGATAAATATAAGGATATCGATGACAATGATAACAGCCAATTGTTTATGGTTACCATTTCCGAAGAAAAAACTTTAGATGAAGTAATTTCTATTAATTAAGCCTCACTGCAATATTCTCCAATTCTATTTTAGAGAGCAACAATAATTTCCCACTTTCAAATAATTGAGGCAGCTCTGCCAACAAAACAGTATGGTCTTTTGGTTTGTAATTATTATAATCTACAAACCTCACGCCTTCTATATAGCGTTCGTTAAAAGCCTCTCTAAATCTAATACCTTTACCGTTAACTTCATTATATGAATAAGCCAAAAAATCTACATTATTCGTTTCTACATTCACCCAATACATAAAAACATCTTCAAAATCTTCTCCTCCTCCATCTTGATCAAATGTTACTTTAACCGTTTTGTAAGTATTTTGTTTTATTGTAACATCTTCCAACAATGTTTTATTAACCGCATTATCGTTAAGTCCAAATGGTAATACCGAAAAATAATGCACCGAATTTACTGATGCCGCATATTTCACTGCCATAGAATCAACAACAGCCATCGGAAAATTATTCACATAACGTTGAAACCCTTTATTATTAACCACATCTCTCACATTAGAAACCGTGTCTAAATGCATCGCTTTATCATCTACAAAATGTCGCTCTAAACTAAAAATCCCTTTATCTCTAGTGGCTAGATAATGCGTGTTTCTAAAATCAAATTCTATAGTAGATGTGTGTAATTTATCTACTCCAGCAATTATAATCGAGCTATCAATAACAGACTGTGCGGTTTGTTTCTCTTCGGAAACATCTTTCTTCACATTATTGCAATTAAAAAGAACCATAGTTAATAATACGAGCGAAATGTATTTCATAATTTTAAAAATTTTAATGTAAGTCGCAAAACTAGTGTATTAATAACAGACAAAAGTATTAAATTTATTTACCTTTGTCATCCATGCAAAAACCAGTTAACATAAAGAACAAAAAAGCTAAATTTGAGTACGAGATTCTCGATACTTATACAGCTGGTATTGTACTAACTGGCACCGAAATAAAGTCCATTAGAGAAAGTAAAGCCTCTATTGCCGAAGGATTTTGTGAATTTAATGATCGTGGAGAGCTTTTCGTTATTAATATGACGATTCAAGAATATGTTTTTGGTAATTACTACAATCATAAACCAAAAGCCGAACGCAAACTGCTTCTCAACAAAAGGGAATTAAAAAAATTAGAAAAAGCGGTAAATATTAAAGGTAATGCTATAATTCCCTTACGACTTTTTATCAACGACAAAGGGTTAGCTAAATTAGACATCGCTTTAGGAAAAGGTAAAAAACTCTTTGATAAACGCGATACTATTAAAGATCGTGACAACAAGCGCAACCTAGATCGTATTAAAAAAATCTACAAGTAATTCTCCTCTTACATACTTGATCTTGTAAGAAAATATTTAACAAAACTATTCGTTTTATTTATGATTGTTTAACAAAAGGCATGTAATTAAATGTCTAAGTTTGGAATCTCTAGGCAACCTTTTTTTAATATTGCGCGTCTATATAATAAACCATCAATCAACTTCATATGAAAACAAAACTACTCTCAGCGCTTACTCTTTTATGCGCATTCGCTTCATTTGCCCAAATTAAAGGAACCGTTACAGACGACAGTAATAAACCCTTACCGTTTGTAAACATTTACATAGAAAACACCTATACAGGAACTACAAGTAATGAAGACGGTAACTACGAGCTTAACATTTCCGAAGAAAAAAATTATACCATTGTATTTCAATTTTTAGGGTATAAAACGGTTAAAAAGCAAGTAGATATTACTTCGTTTCCGTTTACCTTAGATGCGGTTCTGGTTGAAGAGGAAGTTTCCTTAAATGAGGTGGTGATTAATTCAGAAGAAAATCCTGCCAACATCATCATTCGTGCTGCAATTGCCAAACGAAAAGAAAACCTTGAAAAAATAAATAGTTATAAAGCCGATTTCTATTCTCGCGGATTGATTAGAATTAAAGACGCTCCAGAAAAAATATTAGGTGAAGAGATTGAAATTGATGGGCTAGATTCTACCAGAAGTGGTGTAATCTATTTATCTGAAACGGTTTCTAAACTAGAATTTTTAAGACCTAATAAACTTAAAGAAAAAATTTTAGCCTCAAAAGTAAGTGGAGACAGCAAAGGCTTTAGTTTTAATAATGCTATTGATGTAGAATTTGACCTTTATGAAAATACCATTGAACTTGGCAACCAAATCATTTCCCCAATTGCTAATAATGCCTTTGGATATTATCGCTATAAATTAGAAGGTGATTTTTATGATGATAGAGGGAATCTCATCAATAAAATTAAAGCCACTCCTAGACGAGAAAATGATCCTGTTTTTGAAGGTTACATTTATATTGTAGAAGATCAATGGACTATTTATGCCTCAGAATTAGATATCACAGGAACACAAGCAAAACTTTTTGGAGTTGATAAAATTACGATAACTCAAAACTATTCGTTCTCTGAAAATGATAATATTTGGACTAAAATATCTCAAAATATCGATTTTAAATACGGTCTCTTTGGTATAAAAGGTGACGGACGTTTTACAGCCGTTTTTAGTAATTATGAATTTAATCCAGGACTAACTAGAAACGATTTTTCTAGAGAAATCGTTTCTTTTGCAGATCAAGCCAATAAAAAAGATTCTACCTTTTGGAACACAACCAGACCAGTACCATTAACCACTGAAGAAATTACAGATTACATCAAAAAAGACAGTATCCAAATCGTTAAGGACTCAAAAGTCTATAAAGACTCGGTAGATTCGGTTAGAAACACCTTTAAACTTGGCGATATTATTGGAGGTTACACATACACCAATACACATAAAAACTGGAGAGCCGGAATCACATCACCTATTGAAGCCATTAGCTTTAATACAGTACAAGGTTGGAATGGCAATATTGGAGCATTTTACACAAAAGGTTATAACGATTACGAACGTTATTTATCTATTGGCGGGAACCTAAACTACGGTTTTAGTGATGATCGCTTGCGTGGTACACTCTACGCACAGTATAAATTCAACAATAAAAGCAGACCTTATCTTACGGTTTCGGGAGGTGTAACAACACAGCAATTTAATGGTAGTAATCCCATTTCAAAATTAATCAACACATCGTTTTCATTGTTTTCTGAACAAAATTTCATGAAAATCTATGAAAGTAGTTTTGCACAAGCCTCCTACTCTAACGAACTTTTTAATGGTTTTAGACTCAGTACAAGTATAGGCTATCAAAAGCGTAAAGCCTTATTCAACACAACAGATCAAGCGTGGTACCCACAAGATGATAGAGTGTATACAAGTAATAATCCTTTAGATGCAACGGCTTATGGTATTGCGCCTTTTGCAACCCATAACATTATTAAATTTGCAATTGATGCTCGTATCAATTTTGCTCAAAATTATTTGAGTTATCCAGATGGCAAGTATAATATACCTAGCAGAAAATATCCAACGGTGAATATTGGTTATGAAAAAGGATTCGGTTCTACGATTGATGCTTATAATTTTGACCAAGTTAAATTAAGAATAAGGCAAGGCCTCAATATTGCAGATAAAGGTCGTTTTGACTATAACATCAAAGCAGGTAAATTTTTTAATGGAGACGATATTGCTTTTGTAGATTACCAACATTTTAATGGCAATCAAACGCAAATTGGATCTGGATCTTACCTCAACGTTTTCAATAATTTACCATATTATGCAGCGAGTACAAACGACTCTTATTTAGAAATGCATGCCGAACACGATTTTAATGGATTTCTCCTCGGAAAAGTGCCATTGCTAAAAAAGCTCAACTTTAATTTGGTAGTTGGTGCTCATGCACTTGCAACTCCAGATAACAAACCGTATCAAGAATATACAATTGGTTTAGACAATATTGGTTGGGGTAAATTTAGATTCTTGCGATTAGATTATGTGCGCTCATATCAAAGCGGATTTCAAAGTGATGCCATTTTATTTGGATTGAAATTTTTCTAAACTCATGAACAATACAACACTTCAACAAAAAAATTGGTGGAAACGTCATTGGAAATGGTGCGTACCAACTACAATAATCATTTTAGGAATACTGCTATTTATGTTTTCCGATTTAGGAAGTGCTGCCAAAGATATATCTAAAGCTTATGCAGATAAAGAGATTTTTAATACTGCGTTTTCAAAAGTGAAAGCCAATGAAAACGCAGTAAACGTTTTGGGAGACTTACAACCCATAGATGATTTAGCAATTTTAGAAGGCTCAGTACAATACACTAATAATAACAACACGTTTAAATCATCAACCAGAATTGTCGGTTCAAAAGCTAGTGGAAAACTAGATCTCATTGCTGATAAAATTGATAATATTTGGGTGTATAAGCTTATTAAAATTCGTGTAAAAAAGCCTAAAGCCTCTAGGCAAACTATTGTGGTTTTAGATTTAGAGTGATTTTGTTTTCGTAAAGTAATTGCATCGCAAAGGCGTACTCTAATTGCCAATCTCAATTATATATTTTATTTTGAATAATCACATAAAACTTAGCATCTTTTCGGTTATGAGAGACATACTAATTCTTATCCTCTAATAAAGGTACAAATCGAAATTCTCCAAATTCATGTTGTTCAAAATCTTTGGGTCCTTTTCTAATAAACAAGGTCATTACTTGTACGTCATCACCAACAGGAATCACTAAACGACCTCCTATTTTTAATTGGCTCAATAAAGGCTTAGGCACAAATGGCGCACCTGCAGTTACGATAATACTATCAAATGGTGCTTCGGTTTCTAAACCCATATATCCATCTCCAAAAATGAGTTTTTTAGCACGATAACCTAATTTAGGTAAAAACTTACTCGTTTTTTTATAAAGTTCGTTTTGACGTTCTATACTAAACACTTTTGCTCCTAACAAGCATAAAACAGCAGTTTGATAACCACTTCCTGTACCTATTTCTAAAACATTATCTCCTGGTTTTACTTGCATTAATTCGGTTTGAAATGCCACAGTATAAGGTTGAGAAATCGTTTGGTCTGCAGCAATTGGAAACGCTTTATCTTGATAGGCATGATCCAAAAAACTTGAGTCCATAAATAAATGTCTAGGAATTTTACCAATAGCGTCAAGCACTTTCTTATCGGTTATTCCTTTGGTAATTAGAATGTCCACTAATTTTTGTCGTAAGCCTTGATGTTTAAATGTATCTTTCAAAGTCGGTTGTTAGGTTAGTTTAGAGTGTTTGAATGAAAACACTATGTAAAAATAATAGAAACATTTTTATACTGAAAGTTAAATTTAACCGAATTATCAACGACGTAAAATTGCCTTATTTTTATTATCAATTTCACATAAATAAACACTTAAAAATCTTATTTTTGAGAAAAATCGAAAAACAATGCTAAAAGCTGGTGTACTTGGTGCTGGTCATCTCGGAAAAATTCATTTAAGACTTCTTAATCAATCTGATAAATATGAACTTGTTGGGTTCTTTGATGCAGACGAAGTCAATGGTAAAAAAGTAGAAGAAGAGTTTGGTTACAAATACTTCAAAACGATGGAGTCACTCATAGAAGCTGTTGATATGGTTGATATTGTGACACCTACGCTATCTCATTATGAGTGTGCTAAAAAAGCAATTTCTTTTGGTAAGCATATTTTTATTGAAAAACCTATTACAAATACAGTCGAAGAAGCTGAACATGTGAGACAATTATTGGCTGAGCATGATATTCGCGGGCAAGTAGGACATGTAGAGCGTTTTAATCCAGCATTTATAGCTGTACGAGAGCAAATTAACAACCCAATGTTTATTGAAACACATCGTTTAGCAGAGTTTAATCCTCGTGGTACAGATGTACCAGTAGTTTTAGATTTAATGATTCACGATATTGATATTATACTAAGTGTAGTGAAATCTAAAGTTAAAAATGTAAATGCAAGTGGAGTTTCGGTTATTAGTGACACTCCAGATATTGCTAATGCACGTATAGAATTTGAAAACGGTTGCGTTGCCAATCTTACAGCCAGTCGTATTTCATTAAAAAACATGAGAAAAACACGATTTTTTCAAAAAGACGCGTACATCTCTGTAGACTTTCTTGAGAAAAAATGTGAAGTTGTTAAAATGAAAGATGCTCCAAAATCACCAGGAGATTTTGATATGATACTTCAAAATGCCGAAGGTATAAAAAAACAAATCTATTTTGACAACCCAGAAGTGGCTAATAATAATGCCATTTTAGATGAGTTAGAAACCTTTGCATATGCTATAAATAACAACACAACTCCAATTGTAACTTTACATGATGGAACAGAAGCATTGCGTGTAGCAAAGATGATTATTGATCAGTTTTAAAATCTAATTCATGATTAAAAACCTTTTACCAATCTTATTAATTATAGCGTGTCTCGTCATGATTGTTGTCAATGTCATTACAACAGATGATTATGATAACGGTTTTTGGATGCAAACACTCTCAAGTGTTCTATTAATATTTGCAATGATTGCAACGCTTTATAGTAGGCATAAAAGCAAAAAATAAATTTTCTTTTCTTCGGAAAAATCAACTCTTAAATAATAGGTTCTTATTACATAAAAGAATCAAAAAAAATTAAATATGAAAAATGTAGCAGTTATAGGAGCAGGAACTATGGGAAACGGAATTGCCCACACCTTTGCTCAATCTGGATTTAAAGTACAATTAATTGACATTAGTGAAGCCTCATTACAACGAGGCATGGATACTATTGCTAAAAATTTAGACAGAATGGTGTCTAAAGAGAAAATTTCCGAAGATGATAAAAAATCCACTTTGGATAACATTACAACGTTTACAGATATGACAGCTGGTGTTAAAAATGTAAGTTTAGTTGTTGAAGCTGCCACCGAAAATATTGATTTAAAACTCAAAATATTTAAACAATTAGATGAGACTTGTGATGAAGATACAATCTTAGCATCAAACACATCGTCTATTTCAATTACGCAAATTGGAGCTGTAACCTCGAGACCAGAAAAAGTTATTGGGATGCATTTTATGAATCCTGTGCCAATTATGAAATTAGTAGAGATTATTCGTGGTTATAACACAAGTGACGACGTAACAAAAACCATTATGGATTTGTCTAAAACTTTAGGGAAAGTTCCAACAGAAGTTAATGATTATCCAGGCTTTGTTGCAAATCGTATTTTAATGCCAATGCTTAACGAATCTATAGAAACTTTGTACAATGGTGTTGCTGGTGTTGAAGAAATTGATACTGTGATGAAATTAGGTATGGCTCACCCAATGGGACCATTACAATTAGCAGATTTTATTGGTCTTGATGTGTGTTTGTCAATTTTAAACGTGATGTACGACGGATTTAAAAACCCAAAATACGCACCTTGTCCGTTATTAGTGAATATGGTAAGAGCTGGGAAATTAGGTGTAAAATCTGGTGAAGGTTTTTATGATTACTCTGAAAGTAGAAAAGCAGAAGTTGTGGCTAAGCAATTTGCTAAATAAGTAGTGTTCAGTGTTCAGTGTTCAGTGTTCAGTGTTCAGTGTTCAGTGTTCAGTAAATAAAAAATAAGCAAAACAAAAATAATACATGCTAAGGTTTCAAGGTTTATTAGCTTATAAAAAAGGATTTGCTTTAGCAATGAAAATTTTTGACATTTCAAAATCATTTCCAAAAGAAGAAACCTATTCTCGTACTTACCAATTTAGACGATCTTCTACAAGTGTATGTACGAACATAGCTGAATCATACAGAAAAAGATTGTATCCTAAATATTTCTTAAGTAAATTGAGTGATTGTGATACTGAAAATTCTGAAACTCAAACTTGGATTGAGTTTGCTTATGCATGTAACTTTATTTTAGAAAATCAATTCAACGAACTTATTACGGAAAGTTTAGAAGTCGGAAAATTAATAAATTATAAGATTTTAAACCCAAATAAATTCGGTTTGAGTTAACACTGTTTACAGAACACTTAACAAAAATGGCAAAAATACACCCTTTTAAAGCAGTTAGACCAACACGAGATAAAGTAAGCCTCGTAGCTTCTAGATCATACCAAACTTACACGCAGGCTGAACGTGAAGCGCGTTTAGATTACAATCCGTTTTCATTTTTGCATATTGTTAATCCTGGATATAAATACGCTAGAGAAATTACTGGTAAAGAGCGTTATCAACTGGTAAGAAATAGGTATTTAGAATTTAAAGAAGATAATGTATTTGTGCATGATAAAACGCCATGCTATTATATTTATAAAATTGTAGACCGAGACAAGCAAGTGTTTAATGGTATCATTGCTGCTGCTAGTGCTGAGGATTATGAAAACGATATTATTAAAAAACATGAAAACACCATTGAGTATCGCGAGCATATTTTTAAAGACTATTTAAAAACGGTTGGCTTTAATGCAGAGCCTGTACTACTCACCTATCCTGACAATACTATCATTTCAAATATAATTAAAGACATACAAAAAGAGCGTGCAGAATTTGAATTTACCACAACCTATCGTGATACCCATTACCTGTGGAAATTAGAAGACTCCACTAGTATTGCTACTATTCAAAACCAATTTGAACAGATGCCAACCATTTATATTGCAGATGGTCATCATCGCTCTGCTTCTTCATATTTGCTGTATAAAGATGAAAAGAATCTGAACTCAAATCATACAGGTAAAGAGACTTACAATCAATTTATGACATTTTTAATTCCAGAATCTGAATTACAAATTCATGAGTTTAACAGGCTCGTGAAAGATTTAAACGGATTGACCAAGGAAGAGTTTTTGATTCAATTAGATACTATTTTTAGAATACAAAATAGAGGCATCATGCCTTACAAACCATCAAGAAAACATCATTTTAGCATGTACTTAGATGGTGAGTTTTATTCTTTATATCTTCGGAAAACCGAATACGATTTTAAAACATCGCTTGATGCCTTAGATCCTCAAATTTTATACAACACCATTTTACAACCCATTCTTGGCATTGAAGATTTACGCAACGATCAAAGAATTAGCTATATTAACGGAAAGAAAGATGTGATTAACGTTAAAAGCGCTATCGATACTGGTGAGTTTGCTGTTGGTTTTGGTATGGTTCCTGTTGATATTAATGAAATGAAACACATTGCAGACGACGGACTCAAAATGCCACCAAAAAGCACCTTTATTGAACCAAAATTGAGAAGTGGTGTAACTATTTATGAGTTTTAACAAATTCTAATCAGTATCAATCTTAAAATAAACATACAATGAAAAAACCAATGTCTCTTATTGCTATAATTTATGTTTTGTTTCTTTTTAGTTGTGGATCTAATGATGATGATTGCACTAAAATAATAACAATCCCTCAAACCTATTTTGCTGGCAATCAATATTACACTTATGATATCACGCAAGAAGTGTCATGCGATTTCCCCGAACCTGAAGATGCTGTTACTATAGAGCCTCCTAGGTTAGAGAATTTTACTTATGAAATATTATTTTTTACCTACACACCAGATACTGGAAATAATACATCGCGATTAGAGTTTGAGATTAAACTTAACAACAATAATGGATATGCTGTTGAAGGTGTACCAATTTTAACCATAAACTCTGACGGATTAGTCCATACTGGGAGCTACTCAAACAATGCATCTGTTCCTTGTTATTCTATAAATGCTAATTCTAGCTGTATCTTAACTTTTGAAGCAGAAGATTCTTTAGATTTAGGTGCTTCAAATACTGTTGAACTTCTTAATGTTGAATATTTTTTAACTAATTAGATTATTTAAAACTTACAATGAACATAACAAACAACTTAAACCAGATACTATCACAACTCCCAAAACACGTCACACTTGTTGCTGTTTCAAAAACAAAGCCTGTAAGTGATATCATGGAAGCTTATGATGCTGGACAGCGCATTTTTGGAGAAAACAAAATCCAAGACATGGCAGATAAGTATGAGGAAATGCCAAAAGATATAGAATGGCATATGATTGGTCATGTACAACGTAACAAGGTTAAATACATGGCTAAATTTGTTAGTTTAATTCATGGCGTTGATAGTTTAAAATTGCTAAAAGAAATTAACAAACAAGCTTTAAATCATAATAGAACCATCAATTGTTTACTCCAAATTAAAATTGCGGAAGAAGACAGTAAATTTGGAATGTCTGCAACTGAAGTTAGAACGATGTTGTCTTCGGAAGACTTTTCAGAATTAAAAAACGTTTGCATTAAAGGTCTAATGGGAATGGCAACATTTACTGATGATACCAATCAAATTGAGCAAGAGTTTAAAAAGCTTACATCAATATTTAACGATTTAAAACCTATCAATCACAGTAATAGTGACCTACAAATTATCTCAATGGGAATGAGTGGTGACTATAAATTGGCAATTGATTGCGGAAGTAATATGATTCGTGTAGGAAGTAGTATATTTGGAGCTAGGACTTATAATAAGTAGACGATGACTTGAGTTATTACATTTCCGAAGAAAAATAAAAAAAGAGTACTCACATTTCGCTTGGTATTTTAATCCTTTGCGAAAATTAAAACATATTTATATTTACGCAATATTAGACATAGAAACCACTGGTGGAAAGTACAATGAAGAAGGCATCACTGAGATTGCGATCTATAGATTTGACGGTCATCAGGTGGTTGATACATTTATAAGTCTTGTAAATCCTGAGCGAGAGATTCAACCTTTTGTTGTAAATCTTACTGGAATTAACAGCAATATGCTTAAAAGTGCTCCTAAATTTTATGAGGTTGCCAAACGAATTGTTGAAATTACCGAAGACTGTATTATCGTTGCTCACAACTCCCAATTTGATTATAGAATATTACGTACCGAATTTAAGCGACTAGGCTTTACTTTTAAACGTAAAACTTTATGTACAGTAGAACTTTCACAACAACTAATACCAGGTCAAGCGTCGTATAGTTTAGGTAAATTAACGCGCGCTTTGGGCATACCTGTAAGTGATAGACATCGTGCTAATGGTGATGCCATGGCAACTGTGAAATTATTTAAAATGCTTTTGGCCAAAGATGTTGAGAAAAATATCATTAAAGATAATGTAAAACAAGATATTTCTAAACGTATAAAAGATACGCATCGTGCCATCATTGATAGATTACCATCTGTTACTGGTGTGTATTATATTCATGCCGAAAATGGCGATATTATTTACATTGGAAAGAGTAAAAATATAAAGCATCGTATCAATCAACATTTTACGAATACAAGCAAAAAATCTAAGAAACTTCAATTACACGCAACATCAGTGACTTATGAAGCCACTGGAAGTGAACTGGTAGCATTATTAAAAGAAAGTGAAGAAATAAAACGTAATAAGCCTATTTATAATCGTGCTTTGAGACGAACTATATTTACACACGCTTTATATAGTTTTAAGGATAGTAATGGCTATATAAATTTAAAAATAGACAAGACTAATAATAATGATGAAAAACACATTACCACGTTTAGCAATATGCAAAGCGCTAAAAGTTTTATGTTTAAAATTGTTGAGCATTATTCTCTATGTCAAAAATTAACTGGACTATATCCTACCAAATCTAATTGCTTCAATTATACCATTAAAAGCTGTGAAGGTGCTTGCATAAACGAAGAGTCTCCTGAGTCTTACAATGAACGTGTTAATGAATTTATAACTAAACATAGTTATGACAATAAAAATATGCTCATTATAGATCAAGGTCGAGACATTGATGAGAAAAGTGTTATCTATATAGAAAATGGTGTGTTTAAAGGTTTAGGTTTTTATAATCTAAATCATCAAATTACGAATTTAAAAGTATTAGAGTCTATTATAACACCAATGCAAAACAATAGGGATTCTAAACACATTATACAAAGTTATTTACGACGCAATAAAAGAGTTAAAACCATCATTTTATAAATTACTAAATGAAATATTTTGCCTTATGTATTTGTTTAGCTCTTTCTACACTGCAGGCTCAAAATAATTATAATTCTGAAAGTTTTAAAGTCACTAGAGCAGATATTGAGAGCACAGGTTTTATAAATGACTCAACAGCAAATGCTTTAGTGATTTATGAAGTTGGTGATAGCTATGTTGATAATTCTAGTTATAGACTCAACACTACCATCAAACGAAAATTAAAAATCTTAAATCGTAATGGTTTTGAACATGGTACAGTTGCAATCTATCTTTATAATAACAATAATGGCAGAAAAGAAAAGATAGAAGACATTAACGCTACTGTTTACAATATAGTCAACGAAAAAGTTGTAAAAACTACACTTGAAAAATCTAGCATTTTTGAAGAACATTATAATGAGAATTATACCATTGTCAAATTTGCATTACCAAATTTAAAAATAGGCTCTGTTATTACTTACAGCTACACAGTAGAGACACCGTTTATGCATAAATATAAAAGTTGGTATTTTCAAGACAAAATCCCAAAGCTACATAGCGAATACAATGCTAGTATTCCTGGAAATTGGGAGTATAATATAAAATTAGTAGGAGCCAATAAATTAGCCACTAAATATTCTACAATTGAAAAAAACTGCTTACAAATTTCTAATGGAGCCAACTCTAGTTGCGGTATTTACAAATATATTATGAAAGATATTCCTGCGTTTATTAACGAGGACTTTATGACTACTCAACTAAATTATTTATCAAGAATAGAATACGAATTAAAGGTGTTTAGAGGTTTTGATGGTACCATTGAAAACATTACTAAAACATGGAAAACTACAGATAAAGAAATTGAAAAAGACACAGATTTAGGAAAACAATTAAGACGAACAGGTATAGTAAAAAAATTATTAAAAGACTCCATTACTACCGAAACTGATGAGCTTACCAAAGCAAAAAAAATATTAAAGTATATGCAAAAGGAATATACTTGGAATAAAAATCTTAATGTGTTACAAAATGTATCTATCAAAGATCTCATCACAGAAAAATCTGGTAATGTAGGAGAAATCAATGCACTACTTTACAACCTATTAATTACAAATAATATTGATGCTAAACCTATTCTTTTATCCACAAGACGTAATGGATTTATTACTCGGTTATATCCTGTGATATCAGATTTTAATTATTTAATTATTAAAGTAAATATACAAGGTGAAACGTATCTACTTGATGCTACAGATGATTATTTAACATTTGGTCAAATTCCATTTAGGTGCCTTAATTCTTATGGTCGTTTATTAGATTTTGACTCTAAAAGCGAATGGTATTCAATACATATCAAAGATTATAGTGCCAAAATATTTAGATATAATTTAGATTTTGATGAAACCAAAACATTAAAAGGTAAGGTTAATTATAGTTCTAAAGGCTATCATTCATTGTACGATAGAGAACGTTATTTTTCAAATATTGAAACTTATAAAAATGATTATATTAATAAGTACAGTACTATTGCGTTTTCAAACTTTAATACAAAAGATACCCATAAAACAAGTGAAGATTTTAATTTAGATTTTCAAATTGAGCATGCACCAGATGAAGTTGGAAACACGATCTATATCAATCCTTATGTTTTTAAGTTTTTCGATAAAAATCCATTTCAACTTCAAGAACGTAGCTATCCTATAGATTTTGGTTATAAAGACACGTACACGTATGGTATTCAAATTAATATTGACAATACTTTTGATATTAAATCCATACCAGAGCCTACTAGCTTAGCACTTCCAAACAATAAAGGGTCATTTATATGCTCTGTTAAACAAGAAGAACATACTATTACTATTTATTTTAAACTCACATTTAAAGAGGCTATTTATGAGCCCATATATTATGATGGTTTAAAAAAACTTTTAGAAGAAGTTATAAATACGCAAAACAACTCTCTTATTGTCGTAGAGAAAAAACAATAAAGTTTTAGTACATTTGATTTAATGAGTACCAACAAAACAACGAGCAATTGGAAAGACAAACTTCATGAAATAATTTATGAAGCAGATACTCCTGCGGGTAAATTATTTGATATTGTTTTACTTGTTTTTATAATCGCTAGTATTGCGTTGGTTATGCTGGAGAGCATCAAACACATTGATAATAAATACCATGAAATCCTGTATTATGGAGAATGGGTCGTTACTATTTTATTTTCAATAGAATATATTGCTAGAGTCATAACGGTACGTAAGCCTTGGAAATATATTTTTAGTTTCTACGGAATTGTAGATTTTCTTTCTACAATACCAATGTATTTATCATTTCTATTTGTTGGCTCTCACGCTTTAGTAACCTTACGTGCCTTACGCTTGTTACGCGTATTTAGAATTTTAAAAATTGCGCGATACTTAGGTGCATCAAACCAACTCAAAGACTCCATTATTGCGAGTAGAGTAAAAATTGCAGTATTTTTATTTGCTGTAGTGATCTCATCTGTAATTTTTGGCACTATAATGTACTTAGTTGAAGGTGAAGAGAACGGATTTACAAACATTCCGAAAAGTGTGTACTGGTGTATTGTAACGCTAACAACTGTTGGCTTTGGAGACATAGCACCTCAAACACCACTTGGTCAATTTATTACATCTATTATTATGATTCTTGGTTATGGTATTATTGCGGTTCCTACCGGAATCGTTTCTGCAGAATACATGAAAAGTAGTACAAAAAAAGACAAGGAAATCGCTGAAGGTAAACCTCAAGAAGAACTACAACTAAACACTCAAAGCTGTAGTAATTGTCATGCCTCAGACCATAAAGACAAAGCAGATTATTGCCATAGCTGCGGACATAATTTACACCTTTAAATCTAACTATTATCATAACAAAACAACCAATACTTATCTCTATTGTTGGTCCAACTGCTATAGGAAAAACAGCACTTAGCTTAGCATTAGCTCAACATTTTAATACCGAAATTATTTCGGCAGATTCTAGGCAATTTTATAATGAAATGCAAATTGGAACAGCCGCTCCTACTCCATCAGAGCTCGCTGCAGCACCTCATCATTTCATCAAACATATTTCGGTAGAGAATTATTATAATGTTGGCGCTTTTGAAAAGGATGCCATAGCATTACTCAACAAGCTCTACAAAAAACATGATGTCGTTATCATGGTTGGTGGCTCTGGCTTGTATGTAAATGCAGTAACAAAAGGGCTAGATGAACTTCCAAAGGTGGATCAAGAGATTAGAAATACATTAAATGAAAGGTTTCAAAAAGACGGTCTTGACGACTTACAATTTCAGCTAAAAGAGTTAGACCCAAAAGCATACCAAACGATTGCTATTGATAATCCGCAACGTTTAATTAGAGCTCTAGAAGTATGTATATCAAGTGGTAAACCATATTCTTCGTTTTTAACTTCGGAAGCTAAGCAAAGAGCATTTAAAACCATCACCATAGGATTAACAGCAGATAGAGAGATTATTTACGACCGAATTAATAGACGTGTAGATTTAATGATAAACGATGGTTTATTAAAAGAAGTTGAAGCATTACTTCCAAAGAAACACTTAAACGCATTAAATACGGTTGGCTATAAAGAGCTATTCAATTTTCTAGAAAAACAGTGGACATTAGAGTTTGCGGTACAAGAAATAAAGAAAAATTCAAGACGTTTTGCCAAACGCCAATTAACTTGGTTTAAAAAGAACGAGGAGACATTTTGGTTTGATTACCAAACAGATATTAAATTGATTATCAATACCATAAAAAACAAAATTAACACGCTTTAGCTTGCGTTCATTTTTCAAATAAAACTCAAAAAACATTGTATTCTAATAAATTACACTACCTTTGCAGCTTAATTAAATTAATATTATATTATGAGTAGAGGTACAGTAAAATTCTTCAACGATTCTAAAGGATTTGGATTTATTACAGAAGAAGGAAATGACAAAGAACACTTTGTACACATTTCAGGATTAATCGATGAGATTAGAGAAGGTGATGTAGTAGAATTCGACTTAACTGAAGGAAAAAAAGGATTGAACGCAGTAAACGTAAAAGTTATCTAATATTTCGATATTTTTTAATAAAAAAGCCAATCTTATCGATTGGCTTTTTTTTATTTATAATGTATAGATTAATGTTCTTGATTAACAACTAGTCTAAATCCTTCTCCATGAATATTTAGAATTTCAACATTAGGATCTAATTTTAAATATTTTCTAAGTTTTGCAATATATACATCCATACTTCTAGACGTAAAATAATTATCATCTCTCCAAATTTTTGTTAAGGCCAGTTCTCTTGGCATTAAATCATTTTCATGAAGCGCCAACATACGTAATAACTCATTTTCTTTAGGCGAAAGCTTGATAGGATCTTTACCGTCACATTTTAAAAATCTTAGTTTTGAATTTAAGTCAAACCGTCCGATTTTAAATTCAAATTGCTTGCTATCTGCTATAGTATCAGTGGCTTTACGTTGTATAATAGCTTTAATTTTCATTAACAGTACTTCACTATCAAAAGGTTTATTGAGATAGTCATCTGCACCAACTTTGTAACCTTTAAGCACATCTTCTTTCATGGCTTTGGCAGTTAAGAAAATAATTGGAACGTCGGTATTTTTCTCTCTAATTTCTTTAGCAAGTGTAAAACCGTCTTTATAAGGCATCATGACATCTAAAATACATAGATCATAATCGTCTTTTTTAAACTTCTCGAAACCTTCCATTCCGTTTTTAGCATGAACAACGTCGTAATCGTTCATGTTTAAATAGTCTTTTAATACGGTTCCAAAATTTGGATCGTCTTCAACTAATAGTATTTTCTTATTTTGCTCTTCCATAATTTATGATATTAATGGTAGTTTTATTGTAAATATACTACCTTTTCCTTTTTCACTTTCTACTGATATGTGACCTTGATGGTCATCTACAATTCTTTTTACATAAGCTAGTCCTAACCCATGACCTTTTACATTGTGTACATTTCCTGTATGCTCTCGATAAAATTTCTCAAACACTCTTTTTTGAACTTGTTTAGACATCCCATTACCTTGATCTGCTATTTTAATTAGAATATTGTTACCAACATTCTCTGTGTAAACATCAATCTTTGGTTCTTCATCACTATACTTAATTGCATTATCCAAAATATTAACTATAACGTTTGTAAAATGCGTTTCATTAGCTAATACAGATGCTTTCTCTGCTTCTAAATGCGTTTTTACATAACCTCTTCGATCTTCTACAATTAATTCTACATGAGTAATAGCATCTTCAATTAAGTCGTTAAGCTCTACTCTTTCCTTACTAATATTAAGTTCGTTTTTTTCTAGCTTTGATATGCGTAATACATTTTCTACTTGTGCATGCATGCGTTTATTCTCGTCCTTAATCATTGTCAAATAACGCATCACCTTTTCTTGGTCACCTATTATTTTTGGGTTTCTAATAGAATCTATAGCCAAATTAATTGTTGCAATTGGCGTTTTAAATTCATGTGTCATATTATTAATAAAATCGGTCTTAATCTGTGAGATTTGACGTTGTCTTATCAACTGATAAATTGCACTTGAATAGGCTAAAATAATAATAGAAGTAAATAAAATTGATAATACTATCATACTTAAAATAGATGATAACAAATATTTTTTACGCTCAGGAAAATCTACATATAAACGAAAATTACTTTTACTTTCATTATCTAAAAAAATAGGAACTCCAATCGTAGTTCCTGGTGTGCGCTCAAAATTATCTGATCGTATTTTTGTTGATAAGTCTTTATCATAAATAGCATACTCAAATGTTGTTTTAATTCCGCTTAATGAAAATTGAGACTCTAATAAATCTAGAACTTCTTCATTTGAGATTCGTTTATAAACAGGATAATTTTTATATGCTGCTCTATAATCGTTCTTATAAAAAATTCGACCCAAATCATCCATCGCGCTATAGTCTTTAGATATTTGAATTGGTTGCAAATTAATTTTCCCATCAATTGGATTGTGGTCTATAACGCTTTTTTCACTAACGCTAATAAACCTTTTAAAATCTATACTGTCGTTACCTATACCAATGTCAAAGAACAATGATGGTGCTTTAAAGCTTTCTTCAGTTATAGTGCTTTTAAATTGAGTTGATTGATTTGTGTCTTCATTAAATGATTCAAAAATCAAAAGTCTTCTTATTTCACTACTATCTGGTGTTCTACCGCTTTTTGTTACTTCCTTATATAGTTTATCATAACTTAAAAGCTCTTTATCTTCTATGGCTTTAGACACCAAACTAAGCGAACGAAATACATCTGAAGTGAAGCGTTGTTCTTCATTTTCTAATGCATTATTTATAAAAAATGCTTGAACGAATATAATACCAATGAGTGATAAACTCATTAGTACTACCAATAAAACGAATAGCCTTTTGCCCATCATTCAAATTTAATATTTTAACATTTAGAATGATTACTGTTTAACCTTACATTAACACAACTGTTAATTTTTAAGTTTTTTGATACGTTTTAGAATAGATAAATGAGTGTTTTTAACTTGTTTTTTAGTCTCCTCTAAATTATCATTAACAATTACAAAATGAGATTTTTTGATTTTTTCTTCATCGCTCATTTGATTATTAATAATTGCTTTTATTTTAGACCTACTAGAATTATCCCTTTTAATTACACGGTTTATACGTTCTTCTACACCTGCAGTCACTGTAATGATAATGTCGTAATTAGCTTCATTATTATGCTCAAAAATAATTGCAGCTTCTTTGATAACATATGGAGACGTTTGCTTTTTTAGCCAACGTTTAAAATGCGATGCCACTTTTGGGTGTACAATAGCATTCATTTTTTGCAAATACATGGTATCGTTAAAAATCTTAGAAGCTATTAAAGGTTTATTGAGTTCATTATCCGTATAAACCTCTTCACCAAACAATGCAATCAATTTTCGTTTGATAACTTTAGACCTGAGCATTAATTGCTTAGCTTCTTCATCTGCAATATAAACCGGTATATCTAGCGCTTTAAAAAAGTTGGCAACGGTAGTTTTTCCGCTACCAATACCTCCTGTGAGTCCTACAACCATCATTTTATGATATATTCTACTTTATGCTGTTTCATTCTGGCTGATTTTATTTGAGCTGAATTTACAACAAGTTTAGGTTTAAAAAATGAATGACCTGATTTAAGTATGTCATTATAGTCACATTCAATTATAAAATCTGAAGGTTTTACTACATTGTATTCCTCGAGACTAACATAGTAGGCTACTTTTATATGCTTCGGAAAATAATTCATCTCAATAGTATTGGGCAAGTTTAATAGCGTAATTGGAATGTCAAAGGTGCCCTCGGTAAATTTCTCGACTTGAGCTGTAATAGTTATATCCGATTTTGAAAGTTTTAACCTTTCCGAAGAACGAGAAAAATCTAAGCTTAGTTTTGTCTCAATATTGGCCTTTACATCATTGAGATTTAAAGGTTTTGTATCTACATAATTAATGGTGTCTATTACCTTTTTAGCTCCAATAATATTAACTGAATCTGGTGTTATTTTCAAACCATTCAATGTATCATATCCTAAGGCAAAATTTATTTTAGATTTTAAATTTATTGGTACTTTTTTAACACTCAATATTCCAAACGGCAGAATTAAAGTATCAGGTTTAACCGAAATTACATCTACATTTTTACCTACAAATTGTTTTAAGTCATAAATTCCTTTATCTGCTAACCATACATAATTATTATCCTTAATATACATATGATTATCAAAATCTAAGGGGTAGTTTTTATGTTGAAAATAATAAGACAACAACTTAAATCCATGAGTAGACACTGTTACATCAACTTTAGGCATACTATCTAAGGTTACAATATTATTCTCAGGAAGATTTTTATAATACACACTAAACGGTATTGTTTCTACATACGTATCTGATAATTTAGTGATAACCAATATTAAAAAAGCCAACAAAAAGAAGAGCCCAAAAACATTGAGTTTTTTACTTTTAATGGACTGCCCTATTTTACGCTGTAGACTATTTAACATTTTTAAAAAATAGATTTGGATACTGATTTTGAGGATCTCTATTTAATATCCCAATTGACAATGTCGATTTAAAAAATCCATAACCATAGCCAAAAAACTGAATAAAAATTGCTAATATAGATTGAACAGCAATACGTATACTTTTATTTTCAACCAAAGATAAAATGAAAGCGAAGGTGATATAAATTCCATAGAAACATATAGGAATACTCCATCCAAAAAGGAGTAGCACCATGGCTAGTATAAACCCAAGAGAAAACACCGTAGGAAACCAATAAGTTAACTTTCTAGTCGTGGGATGCCAAGTATTCAAAATAGGTCTAACCATACCAAATTTATAAACTTGCATATAAAATTTTCGCCATGAAATACGACGTTTATGATACACGTAGGCCTCTTTAATTAAAACAGTTTTAAACCCTAAATTAAGTAATCTAATGGATAAATCTGGATCTTCTCCTGGATGTATTAATCCAAATCCTCCAGAAGCTTCAAACCCTTTTTTAGACAAGCCCATATTAAAACTGCGAGGTTGGAATTTATCTCCGGAAATTTTACCTCCTCTAATTCCTCCTGTTGTAATAAATGATGTCATTGCAAAATTAATTGCTTTTTGAAGATCTGTAAATGATTCATGAGCAGCATCTGGTCCTCCAAAACAATCTACATAATTAGATGTAAGATAAGCATGAACAGTTTTTAAATAGTGAGCTGGTAATAAACAATCAGAATCTAATATAATAAAGTAATTCCCTTTGGCTTTAGACATGCCATAATTTCTAGAATCACCAGGCCCTGAATTAGGTTTGAAATAATATGAAATATCTAACTTAGACGAAAACTTGTCAATTATAGATTTGCAATCTACTGTTGATCCATCTTCAATCACAACGATTTCAAATAGAAAATCACCTTCTAAGTTTTTAAAACTATTTAAAAGCTCTTCTACCTCATCTGGTCTGTTATATACAGGAATAATAAATGAAAAATATAATGACTCCATACCTCACAAAGGTAAGTAAACAAAATACAAAAGCCACCTTTAAGGTGGCTTTTGAAAACTATTTATTGTAAAGCTTACTGCTTAATAATTCTAACAGTTTCTGTAACGTTACCAATAGTAACTTGAACAAAATAAGCACCTTGACTTAATTCACTCATACTAACAACACTATCAACGGCGTTAGGAGCAGTTCTAATTACTTCTTGACCTAACATGTTATAAATAGATACATTTTGAATATCGTTTTGAGCATTTAATGTTAACTCATCATTCACTGGATTAGGGAAATAGGTAAATGTATTCTCATTCACGAATGAATCTACAGATAATGTGGCATCTGAAACTTCAACATCAAAGGTCCCTGTTGCAGCTCCATATCCATCAACAGAGAAGTAATATGTATTTCCTGACACAAGACCTGTTACTACCATATTTGCATGAAGTCCACTTCCATCTCCTACAACATTGTCATCATCGTCATCATCACAAGCAATTTCAGTCGCTGTACTAAAATCTGTACAATCACCAATTGTATATACCATCAATTGAGTATCTCCTAAAGTTCCTCCACCTACTGGCTCAGTTGCAATAAGTACTTCTCCAGATACAGGAGCTACAAATGAAAACCATACAGATTCACTAGGATCTGTATTAAAAGAACAACTTGGACCTGTTTCACCAGTTTCAATGCTACCTCCTTCATTGGTATAAGGAGCTGTAGTTGTAACTGTACCTATTGCGACACTAATAGCATCACAAACATTATCATTAACAGGTGGTGTTATAGGGGTAGTAAAAGAAGCAGGTCCAAAAATTGCACTACCATCAGCGCCACAATTTGTAACTATATATAAATCATATTCTGTTAATTCTGACAATAACATACCTGTTGAAGCCGAAGTTCCTGGAAATGCTACCGTTCCAGATGCTACAGTTCCAACACCTTGATCATTACCAACAGGAACTACTTCCCAGAAGTAATTTACAGGAGTACCTGCAACTGGCGCTGTCCAACTAAAATCTAAATTATTATAGGTCAAAGCGTCAGCAATAACTCCTGTTACAACGTCACATGTTGGAGGCACTGCAGATGTAATAGTTGGAGGATCTAAACACCAACCATATTGCCATCCAGTTAGATCATCATAAGAAAAACGGTATTTGAAACCTGATAATTGGGTAGCCGTAAACCCAGAAATATCTATATCTGGAGATACATAAGCTCCTGTACTAACACAATTTTGATAATCAGCGACTTCATCTGTATTTCCTACAAAAGCAGCAACAGCTACCCAAGTAGCAGCATCTGCATCCCAATACTCTATTGCTAAAACATCTCCACCAAGCGCATAATAATCAAAGTTTCCTGATATATTTAAAAAAGTTTCTCCTGCACCAGCGGCAGCAGTAAGATCAATAACTGGCGATTCAGATTCAATTGTATCTGCTGAACCATTTCCAGCAGCATCATCATCCCATGTAAATAAACCGTCGGTTGCAGGATCATTTAATAATCCAGCCGCTGTATAAGTCCCTGAAGTGGTCCATGAGGCATCTGTCCAGTTAGCTGTTTGATTTAAAGTTTGCGCGATACTCACGGTTGTAAAAACAAAGGAGAACACCAACAAACATAATAAAGTAATTTTTTTCATATTAGTTGAATTTATAAATTAAGACTTAAAAATATGACAAATCTTCTATTTTCAACAATCCTAATCATTTTATCGTTAAATGGATATAAATACCGACAAAAAACACATAACTAATTGATTAACTATATGATATATTAATTAAAAGAACAGAAAAAGACCTTGTTTTCACAAGGTCTTTTAATTTAAAAATTATAATTTTTAGAATTACTCTTTAATAATCCTAAGTGTTTTTATTTGATTCCCAATTGAAACTTTCACGAAGTAAGCTCCAGCTTGAACCTCAGACATATCTATATTTTGTATTGTATTACCACTATCAATAGCGACAATACGTTGACCTAAAATATTAAAGACTTCAATAGAGTCTATAGTATTTGGCGACTCTAGTGTTAACCCATCCTTGACAGGGTTAGGATAATACGTAAACCCGTTAAATGTATTGTTAACTATACCTAAAGTAGATGGTGACCATGCACAGATATTGAATGTTCCTTTTAAGTTATCACCATACTCCCAAACTCTTACTAAAAGTACATCTCCAGGAGCTATTCCGTCATCACCAGTCAATTCCACTTTAGAAAAAGCAGCATCACCATCATCATCACTACAACCTACTTGCGTTAAATTTCCAGATGTTCCAAGGTAAACTGTCATTACAGTATCTGAAATCCCACCAGAATCACTAGTTTCAATAATAAGTTCTCCTGTACTTGGCACAATAACTTTGAACCAAACATCACCAAGTGGAATACCTTCAGCAAAAGTACAATCTGCAGTATTAATATTTTCTATCGAATCTGTAGCACCTTCATTAGTTCCTAAAACGGTTGCTTCACAAACTGAATCACCAACTGGTATATTTATAGCTTCTGCAATATCATCATTTTCTGGTGCTGGTTCTGGACAAGTGAATTCAAAATCACCAAGAGAATACGTACAATCAGAATCAAGAGCCACAACATCAATAGTTACCGTTTCACCACTGTTGTATGGTCCAGTAACAACAGTTCCATCAACTACCGGATAAGTTGCAACACCATCACTAAACAAAGTACCTTCGTCTCCAGCATTGGACACAAAATGTTCAACAGTAAATGTTCCAGTACCATCTGGTTCACAAGCATCAACAATTGTAGAACTATCAATCACCGCTGCTGTACATGTTGGTGGAGCGACACAAGTTATACTTAAATCAAAGGCACCAGTAGCAGCACCAAAACCACTAACATAAATAAAATAATCTGTACCAATAACAGTCTCAAACTCTAATAACGATGTATTACTTGTACAACCTGCTGCACTGTTATCATCATTATTATCTAAGCAAGTAAAATCGCCACATACACCTGTATACACAGTAATTTCAGTATCAAAATCTGCTTGAGCACAAGTTGAAGCTGTGACAGTGTCTCCAGTCCCAGCATATACATACCATACACCGACTGCTGTGGATGATGTACCACATCCATCTCCTGCTACTTCATCTCCATCTGTTGCTAATACATTAGTTCCACTTAGGGTATCACCACAAACAACTGGTACAGCATTAACACACAAATCGTTATCTGGAGCTGGTAGAGGACAAGTAAATGTAAATGTACCTACAGTAGAACCACAATCTTCATCTAAAGACACAAGTTCAATAGTCACAGATTCTCCACTGTCATATGGTCCTGCACTTACTGTTCCAGCGATTACAGGGTATGTATTAGTCCCGTCATCAAAAACACTACCTGCATCTCCTGCATCAGACACAACGATATCTACTGTAAACGTTCCTGTACCATCAGGATCACATGTTTCAATGACATCTGCACTATCAATTATTGCTGGTATACATGCTGGTGGTGCAATAAACTCAAGTGTCCAATCAAACTCATTGGCTCCCGATGTATATCTATTATCCCACTCTATATAATATGTAGTTCCCGCTGTTACACTAATAGTAAGCTCTGAAGCGTAATTATTCCCTAAACCAGAAGCACAAGAATCATCATTAGAACCTTCAACAAATAAATCTCCACATGTTCCCGAACCAATATTCAAGTATGTATCTGCTCCACCATCACATGAGTTCACATAAATGGAACCATCTTGTGTAGGTGTATAAGCAAAAAAGGCAGAATCATTTCCTGTCCCCATTTCGGCACCTCCAGTTCCTGTATTAATTGTCGTTGTATATGTGCCTTCTGTTACAGCATCAGCGGTAGCACATGTATCTTGATTTTCTGGACAAGTAAATGATAAAGTTCCAAAAACAATATTACAGGCAACATCAATGTGAACCACTGTTAAATTTACATCTTCTCCACTTGCATATGGTCCTACTAAAGCTCCTCCATCAATAATAGGATAGGAAGTTGTTCCATCTGAAACTTCTACAGCATCGCCCTGAGAAATAAAAGGCACATAAATACTATATTGTGTATTATCACAATCTTCTATGGTCTGTAGTGTATCTATTTCTGCTGATGTGCATGATGGAGCTGGTGTAAAAGTTAAACTCCAATTAAAAGGACCTACACTCCACTCATTTGACCACTCGATGTAATAATCTGTTCCAGCAACTACAGCATAACCATCAATCTCAGAAGCATATTCATCTCCACCTCCTAAGTCACATGAATCATCATTATTAATTGTATTTATCAAGGCACCGCAAGTACCAGTACCAATACTTAAATCGGTATCAGCACCTCCAAAGCAAGAATTAACATTTATAGTTCCATCAGTAGTTGCGGTGTAAACAAACCATGCCGAGTCTGCGCCACCTCCCATTTCTCCACTACCAGTTTCTGTAGTGATTACGGTGCCAGTAATCGAACCAGGTGTAACAGCAACTGCCGAGGCACAATCGTCCTGTGCAATACTTTGCCAGCAGAATGCTAACAAAGCCATAAAAATAATCGTAATTTTTTTCATTTTTAGTTGGTTTTTAAGTTAATGAATTAATTTTGAGACCGTAAATTATTCATAATTAAAACTTTAAGTTCAAAAAAACCTTAACAAGATGTTAACAATTCGATGAATCACAAAAATTAACGATTAAAAGCCGCTACATTATATAGTATTTTTATTAAATGAGTTAAAATAATAGATAATTAACAGTTTTTATTATAATTTATTAATAAGCAACCGGAAACACCTTCGTTTTACACCGGATTTACATAGCTTTTCATCTATTTTAAGTTTCTATTATTTACTCAAAGCTGGATGTAAAAAACCTTTTTAAACAAAAAAAAGAGACCATTGCTGGTCTCTTTTCAGAAGAAATTAAATTCTTTAACTTACTTACTGCTTTACTATTCTAACAGTTTCTGTTGTATTATTTATAGTAACGTTTACAAAATATACTCCCATTTGTAATTCAGACATATCAACTACAGAATCAACACTGTTTGGTGACATTCTTAATACCTCTTGCCCAAGCATATTAATTACAGAAACATTACTCATCTCATTTTGAGCATTTAATGTTAATGTATTTTTCACTGGGTTAGGAAAATATGTAAATGCTGTTGCATCCTCAAATTGATTCACACTTAATGTATTACAAGATACTGTTGCTTCCCAACCATCTTTTGTTACAGAACTATCTGAGCTAAACACAAAAGTTATACATCCTGAAGGATCAGTAGACGTGATAGTCATGCCTTGTAAATCTCCTGTACCTGCTGCTGGTGTATCATCTCTATCCCAACACCAAATTGTTCCACCTCCTGGAGGATCTATAGTAGTTGCAGTAGCGTCTGCACCATTGTAAATAGTTAATCCATCATAACAAGCTGAACTTCCGTCGTTCTCTGTTGAGAATGATGTAAATTCTATAGACACCGTGTCTCCTGGAGAGTCAGGACAAATAGTATATGTGATATCTTCACCAGAAGAATAATCTCCTGAAGTTCCACCAGAATCTAAGAAAATTCCAGTAGTACAATTTGGATCAACAGGAACATAAGGTGTGGTAAATGCAAATGGTCCAGCCCAAGCTGATGCTCCATCTCCTCCACAATCTGCTTGCACATAAAATTCATAGCTATTATCTCCAACTAAACCAGTTTGAGCATAAGGATTTGTCACACCACTTGCTGTTGCTGTTCCTGTTGCTGCTCCTCCAGCAGTAACATCAACTAACTCAATGTTCCAAGACGTAGCTGTTCCATTTTCTATCCAACTAAAATCAGCTGTAGTTTCCATAATATTAGAAGCTATTAAAGTTGTAGGTGCAGGACAAGTTTCTAAAGTAGTGAACGCAAATGGTCCAGCCCAGTTACTAGTATCTCCACTACAATCTGCTCTAACATAAAAAGCGTAATCATTATTTTCTAATAATCCTGATGCCGCATAAGGGTTTGAAACACCTGTTGCAGTAGCAGTTCCTGTTACAGCATCACCAGCAGTAATATCAACAATCTCTACATCCCATGCAGTAGCAGTACCATTTTCTGTCCAACCTAACTCAGCAGTTGTATCAGTAATCGTAGATGCTGTTAACATATTTGGAATAGGACACGATGGGAATTCTGTAAAAGATACATTATCAATAGCTATATCTCCTTCAAACGTCCCAGCACTCGTTGCTCTAATTGTTATTGAAATTGATTGCCCAGCATATGCAGCTAAATCAACTACTGCTAATTCCCATGGTGCTGTATCACTTCCTTGTTGTTCTCCACTAAGTGACCATACATTTGTAGTTCCATTCACAAGAATATCTAAAGTCCCTATTTCACCACCAAACATATGATAATCAAATGTTAAAGCAGGAGCTGTCAATGCTGTTAAATCTACTAATGGAGATACTAATTCTGTTATATCACCAGCTATTCCAGCAGAGGATTCTGTAAAAAAGTAATTTCCTGTTGTAATTGATGGATCTGGTCCAGTTCCGCCTGAACTAGTATCAGTACCTGCAGCAGCTTCCCAGAAATATGTTCCACCTGTTCCTGTCCAGCAATTTTCAAAAGTAAAAACAGCATCTGTTGCAATTGTAAAAGTCTCGAAATCTTCAGCATAAGGTGCTGTGATTGCAGCACATGTTGTTCTAAATGCTACAGGTCCTGTATAATTAGATACTCCAGAACCTCCACAATCAGCTAATACATAAAATTCATATTCTGTGTTATCAGATAAACCGGTTGCTGTATAAGGGTTTGTAACTCCAGAAACTGTAGCTGTTCCTGTTGGAGGTGTTCCTGCGATCACAATTTCTATATCCCATGCTGTTGCAGTTCCGTTTTCTGTCCATGCTAAATCTGCAGTAGTATCAGTAATATTAGAAACTGTTAACATTGTAGGATCTAAACATGATGGTGGAGTCGCAGATGTAATTGTTGGTGATGATAAGCACCATCCCCAATTCCAACCGCCTTGGTCATCATAAGTTATACGATATTGAAAACCAGACAATTGTGTTGCCGTAAATCCAGAAATATCTAAAACAGCAGTAGTATATGCAGCTGTTCCTGCACATGTTCGATAATCTGTATTTGTTGAATTCCCAACAAAAGTTTCTAATGCTGACCAGGTCATTGCGTCTGCATCATAGGTTTCAATTGCTAAAACATCGCCTCCTAAAGCTCTGTACACATAATCACCACTAACAGTAATCCAAGTTTCTCCTGCACCACTAGCAGCAGTTAAGTCGATAACTGGAGACGTAGCCTGAATATCATCATCACTCCCATTACCTGCAGCATCATCATCCCAAGAAAATGTAGCGTCTACTGAAGGATTTCCTAATAATCCTCCTGCTGTGTAATTTCCAGTAGTTGTCCAACTAGCATTTGGCCATGCTGCTGGTTCGTTTAAGGTTTGCGCATATGAGCTAAATGTTAAAGCTCCAAAAATGGCAAACACTAATAAAAAAGTAATTTTTTTCATAAAAATATAGTGTTAGTTTAAAAATATTAGAAATCTAATTTATTATTATTATTTAAACTAACCTCTATATTTGAAGAGCAATCGATAAAATACAATTTAATCGGTTGAAGCGTCCGAAAGTATGGAATAACTTACAATCTTATTCTATTACAACCTTTTTTACTGAAACTCCTCTAATAGTCTGAATGTAAAGAAGATAGTGTCCTGATTGAAATTGTGACACATTTAATTGATCACTATTATATTTTATAAGTATTTTTTGCCCTAATAATGAAAACAGTTCTAACTTAAGAACAGGTAAAGTTGAAACAACATTAATGACACTATTTACAGGATTGTTTTTTAAGTAAATTGTATCAACATAATTATCATGTAATGACAACGAATTAGAACCTTCTACAATTTGTAAAATTTGGTTAGTAGTTACGTTGTTAATAACATCTTCGACGCCACTCAACCAAGTGACTTTAATATAATCAACAACTGTAGCGTCACCAACTCCAAAACTAGTTGTTGTTGAGTTTTGAGAAAGATACCCTTCACCAGCATGTGTATATCGATATTGTTTATTTCCATTTATAGAAATTTCAATTTTAGAACCTATACCATCCCTATTACTTACCACACCTTCTAAGTTAACTTTTAACCAATTATTGGTAGTAACACTTTGATTTTCCCATACGGACAATAAGTCATCTCCTCCATTATTTACAACAATATCAATTAAACCATCATTATTTAAATCTGACACTGCATTAGAATAGCTCTCATTATTATCTCCATTAAAACCTGAAGTATTTGAACTATTAAACGTCGTATTTCCTAAATTTTCGTAAAAAGCTGCCGAAACAAAACTTGGAATAGACCCATCCAACTGTCCACTAACATATAAATCTAGATCGGTATCATTTTCAGCATCTAAAAATACAGCTCCCCAACCAAAACTATTAAAACTTGTTCCAGATTGTTGGGTTGCGTTATAAAAAGTGCCATCACCTTCATTTCTAAATAATACATTTCCTGAAGGACCATTAGTAACATAAATATCAAACCAACCATCATTATTATAGTCACCAACGGTTGTTGTCATAGCATCAATTGACACATTTGTTAATGATGACTCACTTTCATCAGTAAAAGTATTATCTCCATTGTTTCTATATAAAATATTAGCATAATTAGTTTTATCATTAGAGATGTATAGGTCTTGCCACCCATCATTGTTATAGTCAAAGAACACTGAACAAAATGACATGTGACCCAAGTTAGAAATACCAGCCAAAACACTCACATTAGTAAAGGTATTGTCGCCATTATTATGATATAATATATTGGCGATTGCTTCACTTCTATTGGAAATAAAAACATCTAGATAACCATCATTATTATAATCTCCCCAAGATGCGCCATAAGAATACATATTAGCGTCGTTAATTCCCGAAACAGTAGTAATGTCTTGAAAAATTAGATTACCCATGTTTTCATATAATCTATTTCCGTTGGTATCACTAGTCACAAAGAAATCTTTATCACCATCATTATCTATATCTACCCAATTTACAGACTTGGTTTGATAATTAAAACTTGGTATATTTAATATTTGCTCTGTAAAGCTACCATTAGTATTGACAAAAAACCGAAGCTCTTGACCATTTTCAGTAGCTAAAGTTATATCATCAAACCCATCACCATTAAAATCTACTAATGATAATCCGTTTCCCATTATTGGACTCCCAGTGGCAATACCCACTCCTAATGCCACGGCTTCATCTTGAAAATTGATTTGAGCAATACTAGTGTTAAAAATAAAACAAACTAAAAAAAAGGACACGTAATACTTCATCATATAGAACACTATTTTACAGTTACATATTCATTAATAGATGTATAAAAATAAAAAACCTTGACGAATTAACGTCAAGGCTTAAAATAATTATATTAAAAAAGTTTATTCTTCTGTGAATTTATCCATAACAGCATCACTTACTCCCATATTACTAAAACCTCCATCATTATACAAATTTTGAAGTGTAACACGTTTCGTTAAATCACTAAATAATGTAATGGTATAATTCGCACAATCTAAAGCAGTTGCGTTTCCTAAAGGTGACATTTTTTCAGCATAAGAAATAAATCCGTCAAAGCCTTTTACTCCACTACCAGCTGTTGTTGGTGTTGGCGATTGAGAAATCGTATTCACACGCACTTTTTTATCTCTTCCGAAGAAATAACCAAAACTACGCGCTATACTTTCTAAATATGCTTTGTTATCTGCCATATCATTATAATCTGGAAATACGCGTTGAGCTGCCATATAAGTTAAGGCAACAATACTTCCCCATTCATTCATAGCATCTGCCTTATAAAGCGTTTGCATTGTTTTATGAAAAGACATTGCAGATACATCTGTACCTTTTTGTGTCCAGGCATAATTTTGATCTGTATAATGTTTACCTTTTCTAACGTTTATAGACATTCCAATAGAATGCAATACAAAGTCAATTTTACCTCCAAGAATTTCCATAGATTGCTCTACCAAATTTTGCAAATCTTCTTCAGATGTTGCGTCTGCAGGAATTATTTGAGAACCCGTTTGCTCTGCCAATTCATTTATTTGTCCCATTCTCATAGCCACAGGCGCATTGGTTAACACAAATGTACCTCCTTCTTCGTGTACTCTTACGGCTGTTTTCCAAGCAATTGAGTTTTCGTCAAGCGCTCCAAAGATAATTCCTCGTTTTCCTTTTAATAAATTGTATGACATGCTTTTATAATTAAGTTGTTAGTTGTTTCTATTTAAGTTCAAAGATACTATTAATTGAGTAATTGCTTAGCATGTTCTAATGCCGAATTAGAAACATCAACGCCTCCAAGCATTTGCGCAATTTCAACAATACGCTCTTCGGGCGTTAATTTTTTGAGTTGTGTTTGCGTCACCTCATCAATATCTTGTTTAAATACTTTATAATGATGATCTCCTTTCGCAGCAATTTGAGGTAAATGTGTAATTGTAAACACTTGCATAGCTTTACTCATCTCTTGCATGATAATTGCCATTTTATTAGAAATCTCACCAGAGACTCCAGTATCAATCTCATCAAACATAATAGTTGGCAGTTGCGTATAATTTGATAAAATATATTTTATAGCCAACATAATACGTGACAGCTCTCCTCCAGATGCCGACTTTTTTAAGTCATTAAATTGTCCGCCTTTATTAGCAGAAAACAAAAACTCCAACACATCACTACCATTAGATAAAAATATGTTTGATTGTTTTAAATCAATACTAAACTTTGCATTTGGCATACCTAATGTTGCTAAAATAGACTCCAATTGCTGTATTAATTTTGGGATAACCTTAACTCTGTTATTGTGTATCGTTTTACAAATGGATACTAGTTTCGTTTTTAATTGTTCTTTATCATTCTCTTTTTCTGCGATATGAGCATCTAAATTTTCCGTTTCTGTCACTTTACTTGCTAGGTCTTCGCGTATCGCGATAAGTTCAGTTTCAGAAGACACTACATGCTTTTGCATTAAATTATGAAGCGTTTGCAGCTTTAGATTAACCACTTCTAAGCGATTTGGATCTGCTTCTAACTGCTCTTCAAGGTTTTCAATTTCCGTGAAAATATCATCCATCTCAATTAAACTACTGTCAATTCGATTATAAATAGATTGATACTGTGACCCATAATTTACCAACTTTGATAAGTGCTGTTTGATGTCTCTTAATTGAGACGTAATCCCAACATCTTCATTATCTAGCAATTGATGAGATTGCCCAAGTTTATCTTTAATCTCTTCAATATTATTTAGGGTCTCGTATTCACTTTCTAGAGTTTCTAACTCGCCATCAACCAACTTAGCTTCTTCTAATTCTTTTAAAAGAAATAAATTATAATCGAGTTCTTTTAATGATTCTGCTTTTTGGCTATGGAGTTTTTCTATTTCCGCAGAGAGTGATTTAAAGGTTTTTACTTCGGAAATGTAACGACTCAAATAGTTGTCATTATTTGCCAAAGCATCAATAATTTGAAACTGAAAATCATCATTTGTGAGCTGCAATGTTTGATGCTGCGAATGAATGTCTAACAAATGTGCACCTAAAACTTGTAAATCGTCTAGTCTAACTGGTGTATCATTTATAAACGCTCTAGATTTCCCTGAAGGTAAAATCTCTCTCCTTATAATGGTAAGCGATTCATAATCTAAATCTTGTGTTTTAAACAGTGTTTTTAAATTATACTTTGCAATATCAAACACACCTTCTATCACACATTTTTTTGAAGAATCTTTGACACTTGCAAGATCTGCTCTTTTGCCTAGTATAAGTGACAAACCTCCAAGTAGTATAGACTTTCCTGCTCCAGTTTCACCTGTAATAATGGTAAGTCCATTGTTAAAGCTTACTTGAAGCTCATCAATAAGTGCATAATTTTTTATGGTAAGTTGTGTAAGCATGACCTTATAAATCTTACGTGAAGTTAACTAAATTACTTGTGGTAATACCCTAAACTTTTAGAAATTTATATTACGCCATTTTGAAGAGTGCATGGGTGCAATTTTTGTTAAGGTTTCGATTAAACTAGACACATTAACATTTGGACCTCCACTAAATATTTGTTCTATTTCATCTGCTTTAGTATCAAAAAACACACGCATAAGGAATGAATTAGGTCGTTTGGTATTCATTTTTTGCAATAATTGTACCGACTCAACAATACTGCTTTTGGCAGTTTTAGGATTTACACTCATTTGATCCATACCTTCACGATGATACGAATATAAAACATCTCTAAAATCTTTGAATGTTGGTGATAACATATTATCAATTAAAATAAATCTCGTTTGTCTCCCATCTTGTAGGCTCCATCCTTTTGCACTATTTTGTTGTGAATAGTTTGAAATGGTTTGCGCTTGTTGAAAATACTCATCTCCACCATTTGGACTAAATGTATCTGCATCAATACCTAAAATCATATATACATGAAACGACAAAACAGATACAAGATTAGACTCAAATTGTGTTGGGTTGAATACAAAATTCTGAAATTCTAAATATTGAAAATCAAAATCTTTATCATTAAAATTATAGGTAGGCGACCCATAAGTTGAGCCAAAAACCGGTCTTGACGCTTGAACTTGAAGGCTTGCTTGAAAACGATCTGTGTCATAATCAGTAATAGTCACAACCATACTGCAATCTATACGCTCTTGATTTTTATACGATTTGTTGGTCCATTGTGTATTATTAATAAACTCTTTAAGTTGACGCTCTAATGTTTTAAAAACTTGAACATTCTCATTACCTGTTTGCTGAGCATTTACAACAACGTTACAATTAAGCTCTTGAGACCAAGATGTTGTTACCACTAAAATTAAAAAAATGTATAAATACTTATGCATGTGTTTGTTTTAAAATTTGTTGCATTAAATCTTGAGCTACTTCCGCTTTTGATTTTAACTCATGAGCTATAATATCATGAGATGCAGTTATAAAAGTAACTTTATTTGTTGAACCTCCAAAACCTGCTCCTTTATCATTTAAAGAATTTAACACAATAAGGTTTAAATTTTTAGATTTTAATTTCCCTTTTGCAAACTCCAATTCATTATTAGTTTCTAGTGCAAAACCAACTAAAAACTGTTGTTTTTTTATCGCTCCAAGAGATTTTAAAATATCCTTCGTTTTTTCTAACTCAATAGTAAACGTTGGTTCTTTCTTTTTTATTTTTTGATTGGCAACATTTTTTGGTCTATAATCTGCAACTGCTGCCGAAAGTATAGCAATATCTGAGGTTTTAAAATATGCATGACAAGCGTCATACATTTGTTGCGCACTTTTAATGCGAATTACATTAATAAAGCTATGATTTACTGTTTGATGTGATGGTCCTGAAACTAAAGTGACCTCAGCACCTAGATTTGCTGCTGCTTTAGCGATTTCAAAACCCATTTTACCACTAGAATGATTCCCTATAAAACGAACAGGGTCAATGGCTTCATAAGTTGGACCTGCAGTGATGAGTACTTTTTTTCCTCTCAGCGGTAATTTTCCCAAGACATCATTTTCTACAAAAGAGAGGATATCTTCAGGTTCTGCCATGCGTCCTTCTCCAACAAGACCACTTGCCAATTCTCCAGATGTTGCTGGAATCATAACATTTCCGAAGGCATTCAACTTTTCAAAAGAATTTTTGGTAGATTGGTGTTTATACATATCCAAATCCATTGCTGGCGCAAAATACACTGGGCATTTTGCTGAAAGATAGGTTGCCATCAATAAATTATCGCAAGTACCATTTGCCATTTTAGACAAGGTATTTGTGGTTGCTGGTGCTATGATAAAAAGATCTGCCCAAAGCCCAAGTTCTACATGATTATTCCACATAGCAGTATCGTCCTCTTCATTTGTAAATGTAGAAAACACTGGGTTTTTAGATAATGTTGAAAGCGTTAAAGGTGTAATGAAGTCTTTAGAAGCAGGCGTCATAACGACCTTTACGTTTGCGCCTGCTTTTATGAATAGCCTTACAAGGCTAGCTGACTTATAAGCGGCAATACCAGCAGTTATGCCTAGTAGTATATTTTTGCCACTTAGTATTGAAGACATACTTATATTATTCCTTGATGTCGTCGTCAGTATTTCTGTAATAGATCTTATCATCTAACCACTCTTGAACTGCTAATGCGTGTGGCTTTGGCAATTTTTCGTAGAATTTAGATACTTCAATTTGCTCTTTGTTTTCAAAGATTTCTTCTAGACTATCGTTGTATGTTGCAAACTCTTCTAGTTTATCAACTAACTCACGTCTAATGTCTGTATTAATTTGTTCGGCTCTTTTAGAGATTACAGAGATGGCTTCATAGATGTTATCTGTTGGAGCGTCAATGATATTTCTATCATAAGTTTCTGTTGATACAGGAGCGTGTGTTTTCTTTAAATCCATTGTATGTGTAAATTAACTTTTCGTATTGTATTGTTGAGCTGCACTTGTCATCTCTTCATTCATTTTATCTGCTTCTTTTTTAAATTCAGAATTTGGATAAAATTTATTGAAACTATTGTAATAATTAATTGCAGTGTTTAACCTTGTTTCTTGTTTTGATTTGATACTATTAATACCAAGTTTATAAGCAGAATCTAATCGGTAAAACATTGCCTCTTCTCTAAAGCTTGTTCCTGGGAAATCTGCTAAGAAATTATCAAATGCTTTGATAGCTGCTGTATAATCTGAAGACTCAAAATAAGCAATACTATTATATTGCTTAGCAATTTCGAACGCTTTTTTCTCTAGCTTAAAATCTAATTCTTTGATTAAAGCATTGGCTTGAGGTAAAAATTCAGAATCTGGATATTTATTAACAAATAGTTGCAATTTCTCTAAAGCTTCAATAGTTTCATGCTGCTCTTTACTATAAACAGGTGACACTTGATAATAACTTTTAGCAGCTAAAAAAGAAGCCTCTTGTGCTTTTTCACTTGTAGGATATCCATTTTCAAAACGGGTTAATTGATAACCAGCTGTAATGTAATCTCCCATTTCATAAAAAGATCTACCATACATGTACATTAATTTTTCGGCTTGAGGTTTTCCTCTATAATTAGGTACAATTAAAGCTAAAATTCTATTTGCTTTAGACCATTTTCCAGCTTCAAATAGTTTAGTACCCATTTCAAACTTAGTTGCTATATCTTCAGATTTAAGTGCTTTTTGATATTCACTACATGAACTCAAGACTAATGATAGTGCTAATAAATAAAATAATTTCTTCATAAATAAAAAACAGGTTGCAAAAGTACGTATTAATAACGTATAATAAAAACATTAATTTCACTCAAAAATAACCGATGAATTTAGGCTCTCATTATGTTTAAGTAATATTTAACTTTTAAATTAAGAATCTAATTTTTCAAGCGCTTGTTTTATATTTTGCTTCAACTCTTTTGACGCTTCAACCAAGGGTAGTCTTACTTTAGGAGTAGATAAGTTTAAAGCCTCTAGCACACCTTTAATTCCGGCTGGATTATTTTCAGAAAAAATAAGTGCTGTTAAATCCATTAATTTATAATGAATCGCATAGGCTTCTTTCGCTTTCCCTTCTAACCCTAAGTTAATCATTTTTGAGAATTGTTTTGGTAAAGCTTGACCTAAAACAGAAATCACTCCTGCTCCACCAGCCAATACAACACCTAATACTAAATCATCATCTCCTGAGATAATGAGAAAATCGTCTGGCTTATCGCGCAATAATTTTAAATATTGATGCACATTATTACCTGCTTCTTTTACCGCAATGATATTTTCAAAATCATTGGCTAAACGCAATGTAGTCTCTGGAGACATATTTGAAGACGTACGGCCAGGAACATTATACAGTATAATATCAACTGGTGATGCTTGAGAAATTGCTTTAAAGTGCTGATAAATGCCCTCTTGCTGTGGTTTGCTATAATATGGAGATACAGATAGAAGTGCGTCTATTTGAGATAAATTTGTAGCTTTAATTTCTTCAATTACGGTAGCTGTATTATTACCTCCAATACCTAACACTAATGGCACACGACCATTATTGGCCTTAATTATGGTTTGCATAATCGCGTGCTTTTCTTCTTTGGTTATAGTTACACTTTCTCCAGTGGTTCCTGCTATTACGATATAGTCAGTACCATTATCTATGTTAAAGTTTACCAAGTTAGCTAAGGCAGCATGATCTACTGTTAAATCATCATTAAAAGGTGTAATGATGGCTACACCTGTACCATGAAATTTTGTCATTTATAATTTATTTAATACGGTTAGATATTTTTTTAATTCGTTTTTAAAAACCCGAAACTCGTTAGGCTTAACATTAATCATTAAATCATATAAACGTTCATCGTCATTTGTTAATCCTACTTTAAAATTAGCTTTTGAAGCTGCAGTAATTAAATTAAGTTCAACATGTGACTCTTTATAATAACTAATGAGTACATCAAACTTTGTATCTACAAACGTTTGTAAGTCGGTATTATTTATTTTTCCTTTCCAACCAAAATGTTTTGGATTAAAATAGGTGTCCCATAATTCATTTGAATCTTTAGGATCATCAACAAAAGCTATAATTTTTGCCTTAGATGCTTGTATACCTAAACTCTTAAAAAACAACCTAAAAGCTTCGAAATCAGAAAACTCATTCATATTTAAAATAACACCAACAGTATTTACTTTAGTACTACTTACAGCAACTTGTCGTGCATTTAACAATTTGTTGATGTATTTTTGATTTGATTTTACTTTGAAAACTTTTAAAATCATTTATATTTATGCTTTGTACAAATGTAATAAAAACAGTGTGTACGATATTCTAAACATTTCATAATAAAATTCATGAATTATAAACAAGTTATCCTCCTATTTACAATCTTAAGTTTAAGCGCTTGTAAAAAACAAGATGTTTATCTTAACAAAATTGAAGGCAAGCAAATTAATATTTCTGATAGTCTAGAAATCAATCAAAATATAGAGGATATCATAAAACCTTATCGCGAGCATGTGAATGCAAATCTAGATAGCGTTCTGGCTTATGCCGTTGATACGTATTCAAAGAGTGATGGCGATTATAATACTGCCATTGGTAACATGATGGCTGATGCCGTTTACGAGCAATCTAACCCTATTTTTAATAGCCGAACAGGTGAGAATATTGATTTTGTTTTATTAAATCATGGTGGTATACGTTCAATTATTTCTAAAGGAAATATTACAACGCGAACAGCTTATGAAGTCATGCCTTTTGATAACTCTGCAGTAGTTGTCAAACTAAAAGGTGCGCAAGTTAAAGAACTTCTCGAGTATTTGTCTAAAGCTAAACGCGCTCATCCAATTTCAAAATTACATATTGTTCTTGATGTCGACGGAAATTTTAAATCGGCAACATTAGGTGACCAACCATTAGATTTTAGTAAAACTTACAATGTAGCTACAAATGACTATTTATATAATGGAGGTGATCGTATGGATTTTTTTAAAACTAATGACAGTTTATATGTACTCGATTATAAAGTTAGAAATGTACTTATAGATTATTTTACCAAAATAGACACCCTAAAACCAGTTATTGATAATCGTTTTATCCAATTAAAATAAACACATGAAGAGAAGAGATTTTATACAACAAACAGCAGCAGCTTCAGCATTAATTGGACTTGGAGGAATGAGCCTCACCTCATTTACACCTTCTACAACAAAAAAAATAACCATTTTACACACTAATGACGTTCATAGTCATATAGATGCTTTTGGACCTGATGACGGCAGAAACCCTAATCAAGGCGGAGTTGCAAGACGCGCTAGTTTAGTTGAAGCCATTAGAAAAGAAAACCCCAATACATTGCTGCTTGATGCAGGAGACATTTTTCAGGGCACACCTTACTTCAATTATTATGGTGGAGAATTAGAATTTAAACTCATGAGCATGCTTAAATACGACGTTGCCACCATTGGTAATCATGACTTTGATAATAGCATCGAAGGTCTCTACGCACAATTACCTCATGCTAAATTTGATTTTGTATCTGCTAATTATGACTTTTCTAACACTGTATTAGATACACATGTTAAACCTTATCGTATCATAACAAAAGACGGCATTAAAATTGGAATATTTGGTCTAGGAATTGAACTAGAAGGTCTAGTAGAAAAACGCATGTATAAGGAAACTGTGTATTTAGATCCTACAGAAGCTGCTCAAGAAATGACCAGGATTTTAAAAGAAGATGAACAATGTGACCTTATTATATGTTTATCCCATTTAGGTTACAACTACAAAAACCGTCCTGAGAAAATTTCAGATTTAAAACTAGCAGGAATCACTAAAGATATAGATCTTATAATTGGCGGACACACACATACCTTTTTGAAAAAACCTACGGTTGTAAAAAATTCCGAAGGAAAAAATATGCTCGTGAACCAAGTTGGTTGCTACGGAATTAATTTAGGTAAAATAGATTTTTATTTTGATTCCGATAAAAATAAAGCCGCTAACGGCACCTCTATAATCGTTTAAATTTACGATAAATTAACAGGGATTTGACGCAATTTTTCTGTTGTAGGAATACCGTATTTAGATAAGTGTATTCGTTTATCACTATAATTATTGGTATGATGATCATACACATACTTATATAGTAAAAACAAACCTGCTATATGTAACATATGCTCAAATACTTCAAACACCCAAAAATACACATACATACCACAGATATAATGTAATACATCTGAAAAGGCAAAACAAAATACCATTAATAGGAATGTAATAGATTGCGCAGTTTCCCTACTTAAATAAACTGCAAAAGAAAAATAAGTTAGCGCAATAATGACTATGCCGTGACAAATATAAATAAGGAGGTTTGCATGATCTACAAAATTATTTTTTGCAACACCATAAAGTATATATAGAAAATAAGAATTTAATAGTAAAACTACTGCTAAATACACAGTCACTAGCCCCTCAAACTTAACCCGCTTTAATTTCCCTAGCAGTACACATATTAATAATACATAAGATCCTAAATATGATATCTTAGATAATTTGGATGACAATTCACCAAATTCAAAAACAGAGAACGCATCACCAATAAAAAACACTAAAAAAGTGAGAATAAATACATTTGCCATTTTATGTAATTGACAAAAATAAAATGTAAGCAAAACAGTAACCGTGGTCAACTTTACAATTTTCGATACCATATGCATATTAAAATATAGAGCTACATAAGTACATAATAACAATAGTAACATTACGATAACTAACACCTTATTTGGCTTTAATTTATGTGATTTTAGCATAGCACATTCAACTTGGGTAACACAAATGTAGTAAAAATTATGTATTTCGACGTTATAAAACTACACTTTATCGATTTTTATTAAAACATTTATAGACTTTGTAGGTTTTCAACTTTTAATCGTCTAACACCATAGACTGTTATATTATGAAAAAATACATCCCTTTTATTTTACGCTTAGCAATAGCTATAATTCTTTTACAAACATTACGATTTAAATTTTCTGCACATCCAGATAGTGTCTACATATTCACTAAAGTAGGATTAGAACCTATTGGGAGAATTGGTATTGGCATTGCAGAATTATTTGCAGGTATACTATTACTGTTTAAAAAAACAGCATGGTTAGGCGCCACCTTAACCTTAGGCATAATTGGTGGAGCAATACTAATGCACCTCACACAATTGGGCATAGAAATAAATGGAGATGGAGGCGTTTTATTTTATACAGCGCTCGTAACGTTTGTATTATCAGCAATTGTACTATACATTTCCAAAAAGAATATTCCCTTTATTGGTCATAAACTTTAAGCTTCTACACTTTCTAATGGCTCAACCAACACATGTTGTTTAGGCTGCAACTTAGACTGAAAATAAAACATTGCGAAGGCTGTAATAGTTAAAAAAGAATAAATAATATTCAATGCATTTTGCAGGTCTGTTAAAAAATAATATGCCATTTGGATAACCTCAGAAAAAACAATCATTACTGTACCAGAAAGTAAAATCATAGATTTTTTAGAGTCATTATAAATGTAATTCATAACAGACAAGCACATCATAAATACAATTACAGTTATATAAATGATTTGAACAATATTTACATCTACTGAATCAGAATTTGACGTCGTCAAATCTGTAATCATATACACAACAAAAACACCTAAAAACATAAGAGACAAGGTTTGAATAGGATATTTTGTAGTAGATTTAATGACGTTTATTAAGTAGAATATTCTAAGTGTTAAGAAAATATAAGCCAAAACATAAAGCCCATTACATACCACATAATACACATCTATTTGATTGTAACTCCATACAACATCATAACTAAAATAATCAAGACACAAAGCAACAGTAAACGTTAATAAAAAAAGCATAAAGAATTTATTTCTTTTAACAACAACAATCGTATAAAGCAGTATTAATAAACACATTGCAATTGCCTTTACTCCTATAGCGCTTTGCTCAAGATTATTAAGCTCTAAACTTAAAAGTAGTATACTTAAAAGCAAGAGAATTAACCCTAATATTTTACTTAATTTCATAATTTGTTCCTTAATAGCAAAACAAAAATAACTAAAAAACAACACTTTAACGAATAATAATGCATTTAATCGATAAAATAAACAAATTTGTAAGAATTTTATTTCAATTTCTCTAAAAATTCCTGCTCCGAAATTATCGCAACACCCAGTGTTTCCGCCTTGGCAAGTTTGCTAGGTCCCATTTTATCACCTGCAACCAAATAACTAGTTTTAGAAGATATTGAAGATGAGACTTTTCCGCCATTATCTTCTATCATTTTTTTCAACTCATTTCTAGATACGGTTTCAAAAACACCAGATACAACAATAGATAATCCTTTTAATAAATCGGTTTGGTTTGCTAATTTTTCTGCAGAAATTTCCATTTGCACTCCAACCGTTCTTAACTTTTTAAGATTTAACTTATTCGCTTCCGAAGAAAAGAAATCTACAACACTCTCAGCAATACGGCCACCAATTTCATCAACAGACACCAAATCTTCAATTGTAGCATTAGCAAGCGCATCTATACTTTTATAATGTTTGGCTAACTTTTTAGCGACAGTTTCACCAACAAACCGAATTCCAATAGCAAATAACACACGTTCAAAAGGAATTTGTTTTGAAGCCTCAATACCATTCACTAAATTCTCAGCACTTTTCTCGGCCATACGCTCTAATGGCAACACATCTTCTTTAGTCAAAGTATATAAATCACTATAATTTGAAATCAAACCTTCGTTTACTAAAAGCGCAACCGTTTCTCCTCCTAAACCTTCAATATCCATCGCTTTTCTAGAAATATAATGCTGAATTCTCCCAATAATCTGAACACTACAACCATTATAATTAGGACAATAATGTTTAGCATCACCTTCCGTTCGCTCTAGCTCTGTATCACATTCAGGACAATGTGTTATATATTGTGTAGGTTTAGAATTCACTGGACGCTTTGACAAATCAACTGCAATTATTTTAGGTATGATCTCTCCACCTTTCTCTACAAACACCTCATCACCTTCCCTGATATCTAATTTTTCAATTTGATCTGCATTATGCAAAGACGCTCGCTTTACGGTTGTACCTGCCAACTCTACAGGTTCTAGGTTTGCTACTGGAGTTATAGCTCCTGTTCTCCCAACTTGATATGTAATCTCATTTAAACGCGTAGACACTTGCTCTGCTTTAAATTTAAAAGCCATTGCCCAACGTGGTGCTTTTGATGTAAAGCCCAACTCTTCTTGCTGCTGTAAATCATTAACTTTAATCACTACACCATCAGTCTCATATGGTAAGTCATGACGATGCACATCCCAATATTCAACAAACTCTAAAACTTCATCAACAGAAGTTACTAATTTTGACGCATTTGGCACTTTAAAACCCATTTGGCGTGCTTTTTCTAAACTTTCAAATTGCGTGTCAAACCCTAAATTGCTACCCGTTATATTATATAACAAACACTCTAGAGGTCGTCTAGCAACTTCAGCACTATCTTGCAGTTTCAAACTTCCAGACGCTGTATTTCTCGGATTTCTATAAGGCTCCTCTCCTATATCTAGCCGTTCTTCATTCATTTTATTAAAACCCTCAAAAGGCAATACAATTTCTCCTCTAATGTCAAATTTCTTCGGAAAATTGCCTTTCAATTTCAATGGTACAGATTTAATCGTCTTTATGTTAGCTGTCACGTCATCACCTTGCGTACCATCACCTCGTGTAACTGCTCTAAGCAAACTTCCATTTTCATAAGTTAAACTAATTGATGCACCATCATATTTAAGCTCACAAGTATAACCAACCTCACCATCAATCATTTTCTTGATACGCTTTTCCCAATCCAACAAGTCTTCTTTAGAATAAGAATTATCTAGTGAGTACATGCGATGCTCATGAACAACTGTATTGAAATTTTTAGTCACTTCGCCTCCCACTCTTAATGATGGTGAATTAGCATCATAAAATTCAGGATGCGCAGCTTCTAAGCCCTGTAATTCCTTTAATTGTATATCAAAATCGTAATCACTAATGGTAGGATTATCTAAAATATAGTAGTTATAATTATGTTCTCGAAGTTCATTGCGAAGACCTTCTATTTTTTGTTGAATGCTCATTAAAATGGTCGTAAAAAAAGTTATCTTTAAAACCTCTAATATAGTAAAATGTCAATCAAAAAAACTCTAGTATTGTTTGTTTTTATCAGCTTTTTATACAGTTGTGAATCCAAAGAGTACACTGCCAAAATTCCGCAAATTATTCCAATCCCAAATAGCAAAACTATTAATCAAGGGTATTTCTTATTAGAAAATTCTATCGGAATCTCATACGACGATACCTTTAAAATTTCTGGTGATTTTCTTCGGAAATATCTACAACAACAAAACCATATAACTATAACAAATGATAATAACATCCAATTGCTATTAGATGATACCATCAAAAACCCTGAAGGCTATAAACTAGACATCCAACCCGATAACATTATAATTAGTGCAAAAACAGATCAAGGTGCTTTTTATGCCGTACAGACCTTACGTCAATTATTACCTGCTGAGTTTGAAAACGGTTCAATTTCCGCAGAAAATAATTTTAGCATTCCATGCATTACAATTATAGATGCTCCACAATTTAAATATCGTGGAATGCATTTAGACGTAGCTCGACATACATTTTCTGTTGAATTTATCAAACAATATATTGATGCCATTGCTATGTTAAAAATGAACACCTTTCATTGGCATTTAACAGATGATCAAGGTTGGCGTATTGAAATCAAAAAATATCCTAAACTACAAGAAATCGCTGCTTATAGAAATGAAACTTTAATTGGCCATTACAGTGATCAACCACATCAATTTGACGGCAAACGCTATGGCGAATTTTATACTCAAGAACAAGTTAAAGCTATTGTTGCCTATGCCAAATCACAACACATCACTATTATCCCAGAAATTGAAATGCCTGGCCACGCACAAGCTGCAATTAGCGCATACCCAAATTTAGGTTGCACAGGAAAACAAATTGATGTCGCACAAAAATGGGGCGTTTTTGATCACATTTACTGCTCTAAAGATGAAACTTTTGAGTTTTTAGAGGACGTTTTAGATGAAGTTGTAGCGTTGTTTCCAAGTGAGTATATCCATATTGGAGGCGATGAAGCACCAAAAACAAACTGGAAAACCTGTGAGCAATGCCAAAACCGAATTAAAACCGAAGGCTTAAAAGACGAGCACGAACTTCAAAACTATTTTATTACGCGTATTGAAAAATACCTCAACTTAAAAGGCAAACAAATTATTGGTTGGGACGAAATTTTAGAAGGAGGTCTCGCTCCAAATGCCACTGTAATGTCTTGGCGAGGAACCAAAGGCGCTGTAGAAGCTGCCCAACAAAAACATCATGTGATAATGACACCTACATCTCATTGCTATTTTGATTATTACCAATCTACAAATACTAATGAGCCTACTGCAATTGGCGGATTTCTACCATTAGAAAAAGTATATGATTTTAAACCTATTCCTTCGGGATTAACCACAGAAGAGCAACAATACATTTTAGGCGCTCAAGGAAATCTATGGACCGAATATATCCCAACCGAAGATCAGGTTGAATACATGATTTTCCCTCGAATACTAGCCATGAGCGAAGTAGTTTGGTCTAAAAACGAAAACAAAAACTATTCTAATTTTGTAAAACGTGTGGAGCATTTCAACACACGTTTAGATGTTTTAGACATCAATTATGCGAATCATTTATATGAGATTGAAGGCGAGCTCATTTCCGAAGACAATAAAAACAACTACAAACTATCAACTATATTTAACGATAAAACCATTTATTATACGCTAGATGAAAGTCCTGTAAATTTGTTTTCACATAGATATACAAAACCAATCCCAATTACTAAAAGCACCAATATAAAAGCTGCGGTTTTTGATACAGAAAAACGATTGGGTTCTATTTTTTTTGAAACGATACAGTATCATAAAGCAGTTGGCAAAACTATTACTATTAACAAAACACCTCATAAATCATACTCAGGAAGCGGTCCAGAAGGCTTAATAAATGGAATATCAGGAAGTGATTCTCGATATGGTGATAAGGAATGGTTAGGATTTTGGGAAGAAGATTTAGAGATTGTAATTGATTTGGGTGAGGAAATGGCAATCAATTCTATTGAGACGCGATTTTATAACGGACAAGGACAATGGATTTATGCGCCAAAAAATATTAGAGCCTATTTTGATGATGGTAGTAGTGCTAAAATTAATTTTTCTGAAAGCGATGACCTTTTAATTACTGCAAAATTCGTCAATAACAATGGTTTAATTAAAGGATTAAAAACACGATATATTAAACTAAAGATCCCAAATTACGGAACCATTCCTGATGACAAACAAGGAGCAGGACAAAAAGCTTGGACGTTTATTGATGAGATTATTATAAATTAATGTTTGTTTTAGCACAGTCGAGAACTATGATTCTCTTATCTCGATTACGCTCGATATGATAGAAAACTAAACCATGATACTAGAAATCTGCGCAAACTCATACCAATCTGCAAAGAACGCTCAAACCGCTGGAGCAAAACGCATAGAACTCTGTAGTGAACTTTCTATTGGAGGCACCACTCCAAGTTACGGATTGATTACCAAAGTTATCCATGAATTAGACATAGAAACTTTCGTTTTAATTAGACCACGAAGTGGCAACTTTTATTATACAGATGCTGAATTTGAAATCATAAAAAAAGACATACAAATTTGTAAAGATTTAGGCTGTCATGGGATTGTTTCGGGCCTTTTAAATGAAGATAATACTATTGATTTAAAACGAACTCGAGAACTTATAGAATTATCAAAACCGCTACCTTTTACGTTTCATCGTGCGTTTGATGTGGTTCCAAATACAAATACAGCTTTAGAGCAATTAATTGACTTAGGTGTTGAACGTATTCTAACTTCAGGACAGCAACATAAAGCTATTAATGGATTAAAAACTCTAAAAGAATTAAATAAACAAGCAAAAAATAGAATTATTATTTTAAGTGGAAGTGGTATATCTTCGAAAAATGCTAAAGCTTTTAAAGAAGCTGGTTTTGATGAAATTCATTCATCAGCTTCAAAAGTAATAATTACTGAAACTTCAAATTATTTTGGAAACACACCACAAACTGTTTCCAGTGTAAAAGAAATTAAAGCCATTTTAAAAGTGATAGCAGATGAAGTATAGTATTTACCTAGTTTTTCTAATTACTTTAATAAATTGCCAGCAAAAGCATGATCTTCCTACAACTAGAGAGCTGCACGAGAATTGGCAATTTAAAGCCGTAAAAGATTCTATTTGGTATCCTGCAACAGTTCCTGGAAATGTACATTCCGATTTATTGAATTATAAATTAATTGAGCATCCTTTTATTGGTGCTAATGAAGATAGTCTGCAATGGATTTCTAAAACCGATTGGGAGTATAAAACACAATTTTGGCTAGATGCAAAAACATTACAAAACAAACACATTGAGCTCAATTTTGAAGGCCTAGACACTTATGCTTCGGTATTTTTAAATGATAGTTTGATTTTAGAAAGTAACAATGCATTTCGAGAGTTTTCGGTAGATGTGAAATCAGTATTACAATCTCAAAATGACTTACGCATTGTATTTGAGCAAAGTTCAATTTCCGAAGACAAAGAACAAGCAAAATTAAACTATCAACTTCCCGAAGGCAATCGCATATTTACTAGAAAAGCACAATTTCAATACGGTTGGGATTGGGGACCAAAACTCAATACAAGTGGTATTTGGAAACCTATTACTTTAAGTGCTTGGAATGATTTTAAGATTAATGAAATTCAAATAACACAGGAACAACTTAATAGCTCCAACGCCAAATTATCATTAGAACTTAAGAAATTCTCTAATGTAGAGTTAGATAAACTATTAACATATGATGTTTATTTAAATGATACGCTTCATCATTCTTCTAAAGCCATTTTTAAAGGCTATTCATGGATAACTCAATTTGAAATAAAAAACCCAAAACGTTGGTGGCCACATAATCTTGGAGAACCTTATTTGTACGATATTAAAGTCGTTGTAAGGGCTAACGAAAAAATTCTTGATAGCGTTTCAGTTAAAAAAGGGTTGCGAACTATTGAACTCGTAACAAAAAAAGATAGTGTTGGAGAATCCTTTTATTTTAAAGTTAACGAGGTTCCTGTGTATATGAAAGGTGCTAATTATATTCCGCAGAACAGTATGCAAAACCAAGTGACAAATACGCATTATGAAAATTTATTAAATAATGTTGTTGATGCCAATATGAATATGTTGCGTGTTTGGGGTGGAGGCATCTACGAAAATGATATTTTTTATGATCTATGTGATGAAAAAGGCATTTTAATTTGGCAAGATTTTATGTTTGCTTGCGCTATGTATCCTGGAGATAATGACTTTTTAAAAAACGTGCAACAAGAAGCCACGCAAAACATAAAACAACTTCGTAATCATGCGTCAATTGCATTATGGTGCGGTAATAATGAAAACTCCGAAGGTTGGCATCGTTGGGGCTGGCAAGCCAACAGAAGCATTGAAGAGAAAGATGAGATTTGGAGTAACTATCTCAAAGTTTTTGATTCTATTTTACCTAAAACAGTTACCAAATTAACAGATATACCGTATTGGGAAAGCTCTCCAAAATTTGGGCGAGGCAACCCAAAGTATAAAACCGAAGGTGATGCTCACGATTGGTGGATTTGGCATGACGCCTACCCTTTTGAGCATTTAGAAAAAAACGTTCCGAGATTTATGAGTGAGTTTGGATTTCAGTCGTTGCCAAGTTATGAAACGATTAGATATATCAACCAAAGTGACACTATTGATATTGCTTCGCCTGGCTTTAAAAATCACCAAAAGCACACTCGTGGGTTTGAACTTATAGAAGAGTATATGCAACGTGATTTCCCTGTTCCAAACAATGCAGAAGATTATGTTTATGTGAGTCAGTTACTACAAGCCTACGGTATCACAAAGGGCATAGAAGCTCATCGTCGTGCAAAACCATACAATATGGGAACACTCTATTGGCAACTTAATGATTGTTGGCCAGCGGTTTCTTGGTCTAGTTTGGATTACTTCGGAAATTGGAAAGCCTTACATTATCAGGCTAAAAAAAGTTTTGAGAACGTTCTTATTTCTTCGGAAATTGAAAACGACATACTAAAAACTTACATGATAAATGATAATCTTGAAGGTATTGGAAGCGCTTTACACATGAAAATCATAAATTTTGATGGAAAAGTAATTTGGAGTAAAACAGAATCTATGTACATAAGCACAGACAACACAATGGTTAATAAGATAGATTTAAAAACCCTTGATATCAATCTAAATGACGCTGTTCTAGTTTCAAATTTTAATCATCACACTTCTTATTTCTATTTAGCAAAACCAAAAGATTTAAAACTCAAAAAAACACCAATTGAGCAAATTATTATAAACAACAATAACGGATTTACAATCACTTTAAAAAGCACAACCTTACAAAAAAACGTCTTTTTACATACAAAAGCTAAAGGTCATTTTAGTGATAACTTTTTTGATTTAATGCCTAACGAAACAATTGAAATCAAATTTAAAACCGACGCTAAAAACTTAGATGATTTAAAAATTAAAACTTTGAATGACGTATTGTAATGAGATACTAAAACAAGTACAGCATGACGAAATAATAAATATTTAATTCTTAATAAAGGGGATGAAAGCGAGGTGGTCTTAAAAATCTACTTTCTTCCAAAAATCATCCTATCCTTTCCAAACATATCTTTTTTAAACTCAATATCTTTAAAATTAAATTCTTTCATCAATGCAATCATCTCCTGCCCAAGATATTCATTAATTTCAAAATACAACGTTCCGCTGTCTTTGAGATTGAGTCGTGCGAATTCACAAATGACCCTGTAGAACTGCAATGGGTTGTCATCGTCCACAAACAGCGCCAAATGCGGTTCGTTCTCGAGAACGTTTGGCTGAATTTCTACTTTTTCTAGGTTTCGAACGTATGGCGGATTTGAAACTATGACATCAAAATTAACCGCAGCTAAATCGGTTTTAGCATGACGTGAATTCAAAATATTATCATGTATAAAATGTACGTCAACCTCATTTAATACAGCATTTTGTTTCGCGATTTTTAGTGCGTCTTCGGAAACATCTAACGCAGAAACTTTAGCTTTTTTAAGATGTTTTGCTAGAGCGATTGCAATGCATCCTGTTCCTGTTCCTATATCAAGGATTTTCAGTTGAGATGCTTCGTTGTGCTCTGTATGAGAATTTATTATCCAATCTACGAGTTCTTCGGTTTCTGGCCTTGGTATTAAGGTATGCTCATTAACCTTAAATGGTAATCCGTAAAATTCAGTTTCTCCAATAATATATTGAATAGGTTTATGCTGTTTTAATTGTGCCAATGCTTCAAAAAGCGGTTGCTCCTCCTCTTTTGTTACGGCATATTCTGGATATAAAACCAAATGAATACGTTTTAAATCGAGATAATGCTCAATCAATAGGTTGAAAAACGAGTTGACCTCCTCATTTCCGAAGAGATTATCTAATTCATTGTGATATATATGAAGTATGTCTTTTAAAATCATAATGTTTTCTCCATCCAAACACCACATGAGTAATGCCCTGTATTACCTAATGGTTTTGTTCTATGTGTAAATCCGTAAGTTTTATAAATATGAATGGCGGCTTTAAGCTCAGGTATTGTCTCTAAATAACAGGTGTCATAGCCAAATTTTTTGGCAGCTATTAGACATTTTTCTATGAGTTTTTTACCATAACCTTTGCCTCTTACCAAAGATGAAAAATACATTTTTTGAAGTTCACAAACATGACCATCAACATCTTTAAGTTGTTTAATTCCGCCACCTCCTAACACTTGAGTTCCTTTTGCTACAACAAAATAAACAGCTTTATCCTCTTTGTATGCTTCATACATAAACGGTGTTTCGGCATCTTCATAGGCAGTTCCTGTTAATGGCAAATTAAAATCTACAAAACAACGTTTTATGACAGCTTCCATTTGCTTATTGTCCTCTGCTCTAATTTCTCTAATTATTATCGCGTCTTCACTCAACTTATTATCCTATTTTTGTGGCTCGAAGATAATGATAAATCTATTTTAAGACGATGCGTAAACTTATTTTATTATTAACATTAACCATCACATTAGTGAGTTGCTCTGTGAAAGAAAAACCCATTTTTAAAGGTATTGATAACATCGAAGTGGTAGATTCTAATTCAGAAATAATTACGTTAACAGCAACTGCTCTTTTTGAAAACCCAAATGACGTTGGAGGTAATTTAAAAAGTGACGATATATCCATTTTTGTAAATGATATTAAGTTAGCAAAATTATCTTCAGAAAGTTTTGACGTACCTGCACGTAAGGAATTTACAATTCCGTTAAAAGTAGATATTAGTACAGATAGTATTTTGAAATTAAGAGGAACAGATGCCATTGGCTCGTTAATAAGCAGTTTATTAAAAAAGGAAATCAAAGTACAATACAAAGGTGATATTGTGTATAAAACATTCGGATTTTCCTACACCTACGCGGTTGATGAAACTGAAATGGTAAAACTAGAGTATTGAAAACCCACGACATTTACATACAACGCTGTATTGACATCGCCAAAAACGGTTTAGGCACTACTGCTCCAAACCCAATGGTAGGTGCTGTTATTGTGCACCATAATACAATTATAGGTGAAGGCTACACAAGTGCTTATGGTGGACCTCATGCCGAGGTTAATGCTATAAACTCAGTAGAAAACAAAACATTACTTAATGATGCCACACTTTATGTGACATTAGAGCCTTGCTCTCACTTCGGAAAAACGCCACCTTGCAGTGATTTAATTATTAAGCACAATATTGCTAATGTGGTTATTGGTTGCGTTGATGACAATCCCGAAGTAGCAGGAAAAGGCATCGCCAAACTGAAAGCTGCTGGATGCAACGTCACTGTTGGTGTTTTAGAAGCAGAATGCAAACAACACCACCAACGCTTTTTTACGTTTCACAACAAAAAACGTCCATATATTATATTAAAATGGGCAGAAACTGCCAATGGTTTTATTGCTCCTTCGCAAAGAGATGAAAAGAAACCGGTTTGGATCACTAATGCACACTCAAGACAATTAGTACATAAATGGCGAGCAGAAGAGCAGGCTATTTTGGTTGGCACAAATACAGTGTTGGAAGACAACCCAAGTTTAACGGTTAGAGATTGGACTGGTAACAACCCAATAAAGGTTGTTATAGATAGAGCCCTAAAACTCTCAAATGATCATGCCGTTTTTGAAGACACTTTAGACACTATCATTTTTTATGAAGATAAAGACACTTTTGAAAAACCATTTAAAACTGAAACCGGATGGACTGTACACTCTCCAAACTCTAAATTTGGCAATGGTATTTATCATCAAATAGATTGGTCTAAAAAACATGAAATTGCTCAACAACTTTGCAATGCATTATATAAAAGCGACATCAATTCCATCATCATTGAAGGAGGCGCAAAAACACTTCAAACTTTTATTGATGAAAATTTGTGGGATGAAGCTCGTGTTTTTAAAGGACCAGTAACTTTTAAAAACGGAATTACATCGCCAAAGTTTCAAGGCATGCTCATTTCAGAACAAAAAATAACAGACGATACATTACATATATATGTCAACAATTAAAACTCTCATATTTGATTTTGGAGATGTGTTTATCAATTTAGATAAGCAAGGTGCAATGACAAATGCCTTGCAATTGTTTGAAGTAGATGAATTACCAGAAGAACTCGTATCGATAAATACATTATACGAACAAGGTTTGATTTCTACCAAAGAATTTATTGATTTCTACACTGAAAACTTTCCTAAATTATCAGAAAAGGAAATCATTGATGCCTGGAATTTCATCTTAAAAGATTTTCCTGAAAACCGATTAGAATTCTTAAAAAAACTCGCTAAAGACAAAAAGTATAAACTCATTTTATTGAGTAACACTAATGATTTACATATGACTTGGATAGCTAACAACGTATCTTTCTTTGAGGAGTTTAAAGCCTGTTTTGATGTATTTTACCTATCTCACGAGATTTATTTAAGAAAACCTAATGCAGATATTTATGAGTTTGTACTCAAAGAAAACAAACTTAAAGCTGAGGAATGCTTTTTTATCGACGACACAAAAGACAATACAGATACAGCATCTAAACTTGGCATAAAGGTTTGGAATATAGACGAAACCTCACAAGATATAGTAGATTTATTCACTATAAATAAGACTCTATTTTGATGTATTTATTACTAAGCATCCTGGCATCAACGTTTATATTTATCATTTTTAAATTATTTGATAAATATAAAATCAATACGCTTCAGGCTATTGTTGTTAATTATTTTACGGCATGTATATTTGGGTTAATAATGTATGATAAACCCATAAATGTCAATCAAATTGTATCATCAAAATGGATTTATGGAGCTATTGGTTTAGGCTTTCTCTTTATTGCCATGTTCAACGTTATGGCTTTGACAGCGCAGCGTAAAGGTCTTTCTGTAGCATCTGTGGCTTCTAAAATGAGCGTTATTATTCCAATAGTTTTTGGCATTTATGTTTATCATGAAAGTGTTGGTGTTCAAAAAATTATTGGTATTGTGTTGGCTTTAGTTTCGGTGTATTTAAGTTCGGTTAAATCTAGAACCTTAGAGAATCCTACAAAAGGCTTATGGCTTCCTATTATTTTGTTTTTTGGATCTGGTATCATAGACACGTCTATAAAATATATTGAAACCACTTATTTGCCAGAAAATAGCATTCCTATTTTTTCTGCCACTATTTTCGCTTTTGCTTTTGTTATTGGTTCCAGCATTTTACTATTTAAAGCTATTAAGAAGTCTTTTACATTTCCGCTGAAAACCTTAATTGGAGGTATAGCATTAGGAATTACCAACTATGGTTCTATTTACTATTTATTAAAAGCACTTAATCACGAAAGTTTAGAAAGCTCTACCTTATTTACTGTTAATAATGTGGCCATAGTAATGATTTCAACACTATTAGGATTGCTATTTTTTAAGGAAAACATCTCAAAAATAAATTGGGCAGGAATTTTATTAGCAATCATATCCATTGTAATTGTTACTTTAGCATAAATGGAAACAACAGATATTTACAAAACTATAACTAAACCTTCTCCAGAAGTTCTTTTTAAAGATCGAAACAGTAAGTTTTTTGGCTACGCCTTTCCTGTATCTAATGAAGACGAGGTTAAACAACATCTTGAAGACTTAAAAAAACAACACCATCAAGCGAGACATTGGTGCTATGCGTATCAATTTGGAATGCAAGAAAAAGACCATGTATTTAGAGCAAATGACGATGGTGAACCAAACAATAGTGCAGGAATGCCAATTTATGGGCAAATTCAATCTTTTGAAGTCACCAATATCCTTATTATAGTAGTACGCTATTTTGGAGGTACAAAATTAGGAGTTGGCGGATTAATAAACGCGTACAAAACTGGAGCACAAATGGCTTTAGAAGCTTCAAAAATTTTAACCAAAACTGTAAACGTAGAATACAGCATCATTTTTGACTATAAAAACATGAACAAAGTGATGCGAATTATTAAAGAAAAAAATTTAAAAATTAAAAATCAAACCTTAGAGTTACGATGTGAAATTATCATTTCGGTACGATTAAAAGAAGCCAATTCTATATTTGAAATTTTTGACGCGCTTTACGAAATTGACATCAAGGATTTAAACGATTAATTTCGCAGTTTGTCTAAAATATAATCAGGACATTTTGTAGGTCTATTCTTATTTACATCAATGAAGACTAATACAGAATTTCCAGTTGTTAAGATATCGCCTTTCTCATTTATAATTTCATAATTAAACTCAATTTTAGCTGTTGGCAATTTCACCAATGTTGTTTTTACTTTAATCAAATCATCGTAACGCGCTGATTTCTTGTAGTTTATACTTAACGAAACCACAGGCAACATAATTCCACTCTCCTCCATTGCTTTATATGAAAATCCCATTTCTCGAAGCCAACCCGTTCTTCCCATTTCAAAATATTGCGCATAATTACCATGATAAACGACTCCCATTTGATCGGTTTCACCATAGCGAACTCTGAACTCTATCTCAATTGTTTTAGTTAGGTTTTCCATAAATTTTGATATTTTTTTTGTAATTTCGAAACGAACTAAACATGAGAAAAAATTTCTAAATAATCAACCACTTTTGATTTTTTTATTAAGAATTTTGTTCACATATTTGTCACCTGAATGATTGAAGAGAAACTCTGCTTTCTCTTTTTTTTGCTAACTAATTTATCAACACAAAAATTAACCTTAAAGAATGGATATAACTGCGCAATCGGTATGGGATAACTGTCTTTCTTTTATAAAAGACAATATTCAACCACAAGCCTACAAAACATGGTTTGAACCTATAGTAGCAGTTAAGCTTACAGACAATGCTTTAAGCATCCAAGTACCAAGTAAATTTTTCTATGAATGGTTAGAAGAACATTACGTTAAAATTTTAAAAGTTGCGCTTACTAAACAATTAGGTGAATCTGCTAAATTGGTATATGTTATCAAAATGGAAAACACCTATGGTAACAAACAACCATTTACAGAAAAAATACCGAGTTCAAATCGTAGTGCTTTGAAATCTCAAGACGTCGATGTACCTTTAAATAATAAAAATCGAGAACTCAAAAACCCATTTGTAATTCCAGGAATTAGAAATGTAAAAATTGAATCGCAACTCAATCCTAACTATAGTTTTGAAAACTTTCTTGAAGGAGACTCAAATCGTCTCGCAAGAAATGCTGGTTTGGCTGTCGCTAATAAACCTGGAGGCACATCATTTAATCCATTGTTAATTTTTGGAGGTGTTGGCTTAGGAAAAACACATTTAGCTCATGCTATTGGTGTTGATATTAAAGACAAATATCCAGAAAAAACAGTTTTATATATTTCTGCGGAAAAGTTTACACAACAGTATATTGATTCTGTAAAAAAGAATAATAGAAACGATTTTATACATTTTTACCAAATTATAGATGTTTTGATTATTGATGATGTACAATTCTTGTCTGGAAAATCTGGAACTCAAGATGTATTCTTTCACATATTTAATCACTTACATCAAAATGGTAAGCAAGTTATTTTAACTAGTGATAAAGCTCCTGTTGACATGCAAGATATTGAACAACGTTTATTATCTAGATTTAAATGGGGACTTTCAGCAGAATTGCAAAGCCCAGATTTTGAAACCAGAGTGTCTATTCTTAAAAACAAACTCTATCGTGATGGTGTTGAAATGCAAGATGACGTTATAGAATATGTTGCAAAACATATCAAAACTAATGTTCGAGAACTTGAAGGCGCTATAATATCGTTAATCGCTCAATCTTCATTCAATAAAAAAGAAATCACAATAAATCTTGCAAAAGAAATTGTTGAGAAATTTGTAAAGAACACAAAACGTGAAGTCTCTATTGATTACATTCAAAAAGTAGTCTCAGATTATTTCCAAATGGATGTGAGTACATTGCAATCTAAAACCAGAAAGCGTCACATTGTACAAGCGAGACAATTAGCCATGTTTTTTGCTAAAAAATACACTAAAGCCTCTTTAGCTAGTATTGGTTCTCAAATAGGAAAACGTGATCACGCAACAGTACTTCATGCTTGTAAAACTGTTGATAACCTTTCGTCTACAGATAAACAATTTAGAAAATACGTAGAAGACCTTTCTAAAAAATTATCTCTATAAAGTATTATGACTAGTATTCTAATGGTTTGTTTGGGCAACATTTGTCGTTCTCCATTGGCTCATGGTCTTTTAGAATCAAAATTACCAAGCAATCGGTTTTATGTAGATTCTGCAGGTACAGCAAATTATCATGTTGGAGATGCTCCCGACCCTCGTTCTATTGCAGTTGCTAAAACTCACAACATAGACATTTCAAAACAACAAGGACGGCAATTTAAGGTTTCCGATTTTGATACTTTTGATTATATCTACGTTATGGATCAATCTAATTTTGAAAACGTTATTAAACTTGCCAGAAACACGAATGATATGGCAAAAGTTAAACTTATACTTGAAGTAGATACTGCAACTCTAGATAAACAAGTACCTGATCCTTATTATGGTGGTAATTCAGGATTTGAAAACGTATTTCAACTTTTAGATAATGCCACGACCATTATTTCTCTACAACTTTTAAATTAGCCAATATTAAGCCTACTCGGCTTTTCGCCATTTTTTTTCGTATTTTGTAAAAAAAATTCTAAAAATCTAAGACAATGAAAAATATTACATGCCTCCTAGCATGCTGTATGATGTCGTTAACTTTTGCCCAAGACATCTCTTTAGAATCTTTCGCTACAGGACTATCTAGCCCTGTGAATATTAAACACGCTGGAGATGATAGATTGTTTGCAGCAGAAAGAGCAGGAACAATAAAAATCATCAATACTGATGGATCTTTAAACACAACTAATTTTTTAGATATTGATAATTTAGTTACTGATTTAGGAGGAGAACAAGGCTTATTAGCCATGGCTTTTCATCCTAACTATGCCACAAACGGTTTTTTCTATGTTAATTACATAGACAATAATCAAAACACTGTGATTTCGAGATTTACACGAAGCTCTTTTGGTATTGCCGATCCAAATTCAAAAGTTATACTACTAAACATACTACAACCTTTTTCTAATCATAATGGAGGCGATTTACATTTTGGACCAGATGGATACTTATACATCTCACTAGGTGATGGTGGCTCTGGTGGTGATCCAGATAATAGAGCACAGAACCTAAATACCTTATTAGGAAAAATGTTAAGAATTGACGTTAATGTGACTCCAGCAGAAATAGCAGCAGGTACAACCTATCTCATTCCGGCCGACAACCCTTTTATTAGTGATTCTGCAGCATTAGATGAAATTTGGGCCTATGGTCTAAGAAATACATGGAAATTTTCATTCGATAGATCCACTGGTGATTTATGGACAGCTGATGTTGGACAAAATTTTATTGAAGAAATTAATAAGGTCGACGCATCCTCAACAGGCGGAGAAAATTACGGTTGGAAATGTTTTGAAGGCACCTCTATTTTCTCTAGCCAAGCGGGTTGTGACACTATCAATCATGAAACTCCAGTTGCCGAATATAGTCATGGAAGTACTGGCGGATGCTCCATAACAGGAGGTTATGTATACAGAGGAACCAATCAATCCACCTTAGATGGCTTATACTTCTTTGCCGACTTTTGCAATGACGATATTGGTTACGTAGAAGAGGTTTCACCTGGCAATTATGACCTTACCTTTGTTGAAGATTTATCAGGCTTAGGTCTCTCTGCCTTTGGCGAAGATGTTAATGGAGAATTATATATTGTAAGTTTATTTCAAGGTACCGTTTTTAAAATCAATGAAGACAATTTAAGTGTTGACAATCACTCAACAAGCGCTATTAAAATGTATCCAAATCCAGCAAACACCCTTTTAAACTTCAACACTTTAGATACCACAAATCAAATAGAATCTATAGCTATACATGATGTTCAAGGCAAATTAATTGCTAGACATTCTAATTTTGAAGAACAATTAATAACAATATCTACGGAAATGTTAACCACAGGATTATACATCGTAGACATTAGAAACAGTAATGGAGACAAAAGCATTCGCACACTTATTATTAAATAATCATGAGTAATACTTTAGGTAAATTGTACCTCATACCAACACGTCTTGGCGATAATCCTCCTTTAGAGGTCTTGCCTATTTCAGTAAAAAAAATTATTGAAATGATAGATGATTATATTGTAGAGAATGAAAAAACTGCTCGTCGGTTTATTAAAAAAGTAGATTCGAGAAAACAACAATCTTCATTAAACTTTAAGGTTTTAAATAAATACACAACTCCAGAAGAAATTCAAAATTTTCTTGACGATTGCAAAAATGGAAAATCAATGGGATTACTTTCTGAAGCTGGTTGTCCTGGCATTGCTGATCCTGGAGCAGATATTGTGAAACTTGCACATGATAACAATATTCAGGTTGTTCCGTTAGTGGGACCATCGTCAATTGTGCTAGCTTTGATGAGTTCTGGAATGAACGGACAATCATTTGCATTTAATGGCTACATTCCAATTGATAAATCTGAAAGAAAGGCAACACTTAAACGCTTAGAACGCTTGTCTTTTGAGCAAAACCAAACTCAGTTATTTATAGAAACACCTTATCGAAATAATAAAATTTTAGAAGATATTTGCGCAACACTTCACCCTAACACAAGAGTTTGCATAGCTTGCGACATTACATTGCCTTCAGAATATATTAAAACAATGACGGTAAGTGACTGGAAACACGCCAAAATAGATTTACACAAGCGACCAGCAATTTTTGTGATACATAAAGATTAATAAAAAAAGGCAGAATGTAAAATTTACATGCTGCCTTTTTTATACTTTAAATCTATTCGTTACAAAATAGCTTTTGCTTTTTTATCTGCTTCAATAAACGATGTATCGTAACCTGAGAATTTTTTCATATAATATTTTACAGAAGAACCATATGCATCAGATACGTTTGTCCTACCATAGCTTCTTAAAAATTTCTTTACACTTCCAGGTCCTGCTAAATGCGCAGCAGCCAAGATACCAGACTCAGTAACCTCTACTCCATTTATAAATTTACCCTCAAAACGCTTGATGTCTTTTCTTAAAATCCATTTGTTACGTTCTGCATTAGCTAAAAATGCTTTTTCCTGAAGTTTTGGATTATACAAAAACTGATTAGGATTGTAAATTCCAATAAGTTTCAAAGTTTCTGCTCCAAATTGATATTTACCTAAATACCCCAAAGTATTCACCGAGAAATAATTTCCTCTAGATTCTTTAAAAGCCAACGCTTCTTTAAAACCTATATAAGATTTTCCTAAATGCGGAAAATACAGATGCGTAGAATGAAATGGATTTGATAATTGCAAATGATCATACTCAACCTCTTCATCTAAAGATGCAAGATTATGACTCATATCATAATTAAGCTCTAAACCTACCGTAGAATAATCATCAATATTTAATGATTCTTGAGGTTTTAGTGCCACATAAAGCATGGCACAAATAGCTAATGGAATGACGAAATAATTACTTATTTTTTTTATCATAAAGCTAATTTTCTTTAGGACTAAATGTTCCCTAAACTGTCCTAAAATTTCAGCATGCAAATATACGACTTTTATTAACTTATTGAAAATAAGCTGTTAAAGTGTTGTTAAAAGTAGATGTAGTGGAGCTTCGTGCCATTTTCTCGGTCAAACGAAATTGTTGGAGCTGGCACTTTTATGATGTTCAAAACGTCAAAAACGGTTCTCAAAACGCGAGATTTTGTCTTTATTCGACTTAAATCTACATCAAAACTAAGGTAAAATTGTCGCCTCCTATTTTGAGATATATAAAGATTATCTACGCTTTCTGTTCTTGCCGTTAGCATGCCCTCTGCTCCATAACCAAAGGCAACGTTAAACCATTTTGGAATTTTACTATTTTTAAAAAACGAACGTACATTAGCACTTAACCAATATGTTTGTCCGTTATAATCTTTTAACACTTCCTCCAAAAAACCGTCTCCCAGTTTATCTGGACGCTGATTTGCAAAATGAGTTTGATGAAATGAATATTTTAATGCAATACGCTGTTCATCCCAAAGTAATTCTTGACCTACATACAAACCTGTTCCTGTAGCATTCGCTGCCATATCAGACCAAGAAAATCCCCATTCCTGAGAATAACCATCAAAAATCTCAACAGCTGTTAAAAACCCAAAACCTAAAGTAGCACCATATATTAGTTGATCTTTTTTACCAACACCTGCCCAATTAAGTGTGTTGGCTCCAACACGACCTAATTGGTATGATGAAAACACATGACCTAGCTTATCCATTTGTAACCACTCATCAGCATCATTAATGGTTTTAAATTTAGAGCGCTCAAAATCTGCATACCATAATTGATTTAAGCCAATTAAAGTAAGTGAAGCCAATGAGGCCTCTGTAATAACAACAGCATTTCTTCTAGACGTGTTAAGAGAATCACTTGGCTTTAAAAAAATATCAAATTTTGATTGCGTGGGTTGAGCATTTACACATAATGTTACACAACAAGAAAACAACAGCAGTAAGTAACGATTGATAACCATTACTTATTTATCCCTTGAGACGATAAATATCTATGGTATTCTCTCGCATTTGAATTGTGCTGGCTTAAGGTTTTTGCAAATTTATGAAATCCTAACTTTTTGGCATTTGCCACAAAATACAAGTAACTATGTTTTTCAAAATTAAGAACTGCATCAATAGCACTTACGTCTGGCATTGCAATTAAACCTGGAGGTAAACCTAAATTAATATAGGTATTGTAAGGTGAGTTAATTTCTTTATGTTTATTAAGAACGCGTTTAATAATAGTATTTTGATATTCTGGCAACTGATAAGCAGCAAATTTCAAAGTTGGATCTGCTTGTAATGGCATGCCTATTCTAATTCTATTCATGTAAACACCAGCAATACGAGGTTGTTCACTTGCTTGCTTAGATTCTTCATGAACAATAGATGCTAAGGTCAATACTTGATCTCTAGTTAACCCAATAGCTTTTGCTTTGGCATTTCTACTTGTATTCCAAAAACGATTATATTCTTTTAACATGCGATCCCTAAAGCCTTCTGCAGAGGTGTTCCAGAAAAACTCATAGCTATTTGGTATGTACATACCAAGCGCTGTCTTATTTGTAAAACCACTAGCTTTTAAAAATTTAGAATCTGTCATCGCAGTTATTAGTGACACACTATCTGCTTCAATTTGAGTACTAATACGACCTGCTAATTTTTGCAATGTCTCTTGATTATTAAATGCAATTTGAAGCGGCAAATTATGTTGACGTATAGAATTAATAATATCATTATTACTCATCCCATTTTGTATTGCAAAACGTCCTGCTTTTAAATTTGTTGTATATTTTTTTTGTTTAGCTAAAGCATCAAATGCATCTATATCTAGAAGTAAAGGCTCCAATTGTAACCTAACTTCAGCGTAACTTGCATCAGAAGGCACAAAAATATAAGCCTCATCATTATTAAATGCAGTATTTGGCGCGAGCATTGCATTATAAATAAAGTAACCAAAAATTGCAGCTAATATTAAACCAATAATAGCAATTGCCCAAAGTATTTTTTTAATGTACATTTAATATAGATTGTAATAAGTATTCATTTTTATAAGAACCATTAACGAAGTTCCAATCTTTTTTTAGTCCTATGATTTCAAAACCTTGATTTTTAAATAACTTCAAGCTATGATCATTCTCTTCGGAAATGTTACAATACAATTGATGCAAATCTAGATGTGATTTACAATAGCTTATTAATAATTGTAACGCTTCTTTTCCGTAGCCTTTTTGCCTATGATTAGAATCATTTATTAAAATTCCAATTCCTGCACGTCTATTTTTAAAATCAAAATCAAATACATCTATCAAACCCAAAGCATCGTTATTATAATTACAAATTACAAGTCGTAATTGCTTCACTTCAAATATATCTTTATGAGCGTGTTCTAGATATTGTTTTATTAAAAACTTAGAATATGGTGTAATTGTATTACTTATTTCCCAAATATCTTGATTATTTTCAATGTGATGAATAAATTCTAGATCTTCCGGCTCTAGCGCTCTTAAATAAATATGTTCTCCTTTGAGTGTAATCATTAAATATGTCCTTTAAAAACCTGGGTTGCAGGACCAATAAGCCAAATATTTTTATAATCAGTATTAGAGATTTCAAAAGACACTTGTAATTCACCACCTTCCGTTTTTAGTGTAATTAGATTCTTTTCGGTTTCTCCAATAAAATGCATAGCTAAAGCTACTGCTGTCACACCTGTTCCGCAAGATAAGGTTTCATCCTCAACACCTCTTTCGTAGGTTCTTACAGCAAATTTTTCTTCGGAAATTTTAGATACAAAGTTAACATTGCTTCCTTTTTTATTATAAGGAGCTCCTTGTCGAATTTCCCTTCCGAAGTGCTTAACATCAAAAGCAGATAATTGGTCTTCCATTTGAACATGGTGTGGAGAACCCGTATCTAAAAACACATGTGTTTTATGGTTTTCTATATGATGTACATCTTGCATTTGCAGACGAACAATGCCGTTATCTATACATGCTTTGTGCAAACCGTCAATAGCTTCAAAAGTTGCCTCATTTTTAATCACCTCTAGGAAATTGGCGAAAGCTACAATACAGCGACCTCCATTACCACACATGGTGCTTTCATTTCCGTCGGCATTGAAATAGACCATTTTAAAGTCACACGACTCATGGTTTTCTAACAATATCAAACCATCTGCGCCAATACCAAAACGTCTATCACATAAAAATGCAATGTTTTTAGTATTCGTTTTATCAAACGTTTGCTGACGATTATCAATCATCACAAAGTCGTTACCTGTTCCTTGATATTTGTAAAAAATTTGTTTCATAAGTCGTGCAAATATAGCAATAATGAATCAAAAATTAGACTGTTAAATGAGCGTTAATAGCGACGTTAAAAATCGTTAAAGTTGAATTTCGATTTCAATAAATACTTAATTTTAATCGTTAATATATTTTAAATAAACAATAAAAACCTAATTACTAATGAAAAAGATTTTAACCTTAGTATTTGCTTCTGTGTTAGGTGGAGTAATAGCATTATCTACCTACACATACTTTTTTAATAATGAACAAACGGTCACTTTTGAAAACAATAAAGAGCAACCGTCATTTTTAAACGCAAATTACAACCCGAAAACAACAAATTTAATTAATGCTAACACACCAGATTTTACACTTGCTGCAGAACACACAATACACTCTGTAGTTCATGTTAAAAATACAGCTATGGTGAGTGGCAGGCAAACGTTACAAGATTTAATTTATGGTCGTCAATCAACTCAAAGAGCTCAAGTAGGTACTGGAAGTGGTGTTATAGTATCACCAGATGGTTATATTATAACCAATAATCATGTGATTGCTGGGTCTAATAAAATTTCAATTACTTTAAATGATAATCGCACCTATGAAGCCCAATTAATTGGTACAGATGAAAAAACCGATATTGCCCTTTTAAAAATAGAAGCCGAAGATGATTTGCCTTCAATTGAATTTGGAGATTCTGATACTGCAAAAATTGGAGAATGGGTTTTAGCTGTTGGTAACCCTTTTAATTTAACGTCTACTGTAACTGCCGGAATTATTAGCGCTAAAGCTCGTGATTTATCTGGTAGAAATTCTCAGTCATTTATTCAAACAGATGCGGCTGTAAATCCTGGTAATTCGGGTGGAGCTTTAGTAAATTCTACAGGTCAACTTATAGGTATCAACACAGCGATCTCATCTCAAACAGGTTCTTACATTGGGTATTCTTTTGCTGTACCAAGTAATATTGCAAAAAAAGTAATTCAAGATATTATAGAATACGGTGATGTTCAAGAAGGTGTATTAGGAATTTCAATATTAAATAGAAATTCTCAAGAAGCAGTAGAAAAAGGTATAAACGAAATTGAAGGTGTGTATGTATCAGAAGTTGAAGAAAAATCTGGAGCTAAAAAAGCAGGCATTCAAAATGGAGATATTATCAAAAAACTAGATAATATTAATATAAATAAGTTTACAGATTTAAGTGGGTATTTAAAAACAAAACGTCCAAATGATGTTGTTAATGTTGAAGTTCTTAGAGATGATGAAATTAAATCCATACCTGTAACGCTTTCAAAAAGTGATATTATTAGTGTAGATTTTATTGATATGGAGCTACGCAACCTTCCGAAGAAATTTAAAAAAGCAACGAGCATCAACGAAGGTGTTGTTGTACAGAATATAAAAAATAAGTTTTTATACGCAAAATTAGGAATTAGACCAGGATACATAATTACAGGTATTAATGATATACCAATTAAAACGGTTGAGGATATTTCAGACTTTGTTGCAAAACATGGTGATAAAGCCCAAGACAATATTTTTAAATTAGAATATATGAATTCGAAATTAGAACGTAAAGAAGTAATTTTTAGATAAGAATTGAAGGTGAATTAGTTAGTGAAAAAGACCTTTGGAAATTTAGTTTTCTGAAGGTTTTTTTATTTTTTAGAAATACACTACGAAAACGTTTGAAATATACTATTTTTGCAAAAAATTTATACAACACAACCAGACTGCCTAACTAGCAGACACTAAATTAATGACAATGAGTTTTAACGGAACTTACGAAAAAGAACTTGCTTTTCAAGCAGATCGAAGACGAGCTACAGTAGAATTTATTAAAATTGTAAGCGATCTTTGGTATGACAAATCAATAGAATTGGTACTTTTTAGAAACCAGTTGATTGACCGCAATGTGAGCGAAATTTTAAATCTTCACGAGTATGCTGGAGAATTTGTACAAAAACCTATCTCAATTTTTGATTCGGTAGAAATTGCTCAAGCTATTTTAGCTTTAGATATGCCTCCTGCAAAATTAGATATTGGTAAATTAACTTATGAGTTTCATTTAGAAGACCAAACTTATAGCAATGCTACAGCATTTGTTGCTTCTAAACTTAAAGATGCAAAAAAGAATAAAGTAATAGAGCCTAAAGATGTAGTTCTTTATGGTTTTGGAAGAATTGGCCGTTTAGTCGCAAGAGAATTAATGACGAGAACTGGTAAAGGCAGTCAATTACGCTTAAGAGCTATTGTTACTCGTGGTACAGTTGATGAAACTGTTTTAGAAAAACGTGCGTCTTTATTGCGTAACGATTCGGTACATGGTGATTTTTCAGGGACTGTAACTACTGATATTGATAACACTGCATTAATAATTAATGGTACGACTGTAAAAATCATTTCTGCAAATAATCCAGAAGATATTGATTATACTAGTTATGGTATTAATAACGCATTAGTGATCGATAATACTGGAGCTTTTAGAGATGATAAAGCATTAAAAAGGCATTTAAAATCTAAAGGTGTAGAAAAAGTATTATTGACTGCTCCAGGAAAAGGCGTTCCTAACATTGTTCATGGTGTTAATCATTTAGAACATAATCCTGAGAAAGTTGATATTTTTTCTGCCGCATCTTGTACTACAAACGCTATCACTCCTATTTTACAAGTTATGGAAGATACCTTTGGCGTAGTAAGTGGACATTTAGAAACCATTCATGCGTATACAAATGATCAAAATTTAGTTGATAATTTCCACGGAAAATATCGTCGTGGTAGAGCTGCTGCACTTAATATGGTTATAACAGAAACAGGTGCAGGTAAAGCAGTCACAAAAGCATTACCTTCGTTTGAAGGTAAATTAACGTCAAACGCTATTAGAGTACCAGTACCAAATGGATCTTTAGCGATACTTAATTTGGAGTTAAATAAAGAAACTTCAATTGAAAGTATCAATACAGTTATGAAAAAATATGCTTTAGAAGGTAATCTTGTTGAGCAAATTAAGTATGAAATGAATGATGAATTAGTATCTAGCGATATTGTTGGTTCTTCGGCTCCTGCTATTTATGACAGTAAAGCCACAATAGTTAGAACCGATGGTAAAAATGCCATCTTATATATTTGGTATGATAATGAGTATGGTTATAGCCATCAAGTAATTAGATTGGCAAAATACATTGCTAAAGTAAGACGTTTTACTTATTATTAGTAGACACTAACATCCAAAATAAATTTTGAACCGTATATAATCTAGCCTTGCATTTTGTGAGGCTAAATTATATACTTGTTACACTATAAATTATTATATTGCCATTTATTAATTAGCTATTAATTTTCAACCAAACCAAAATGAGATTTTTTAGAACGCTTTTACTCACAGCTTTAACACTTTTATTGTTTTCTACATCTAATGCTCAAAATTCAGATGATGATCAAGAATTATCTTTAAATAGTGGAACAATAGATAATCAGTTTGAATATGTTTTTAGAAAATCTGGAAACTTTAAAGGCACTAAAGGTCAGCAATACGAAGCCGTAAAGCAAGCTTGGTTATTAAGACTAAAAGCAAATGTTTTAGACTCACTAAAAACAACTTACAAGGAGCTTGACGAAACTCAAGTAGTCGTGTCTACTCAAGCTAAAACTATTGATAATTTAAATACCGAATTAAGTAATACGAAGGCTGAATTAACAAATACAATTTCTGAAAAAGATAGTATGGAATTGTTTGGAATACCAATGACAAAACCCAATTACAGCTTAACACTTTGGAGCATTGTTGGTGTATTATCTGCCTTGTTATTATTTTTTATTTTTAAATACCGAAATAGTAATGCCATTACTAAGCAGTCTAATAAAAGTTTAGCTGAGATAGAAGAAGAATTTGAAGAGCATAGACGTAATGCTTTAGAACGTGAGCAAAAAGTAAGACGTCAATTGCAAGATATGATTAATGAGCAGAAAAAGGCTTAGTTAATCAATTGTCATTCAGAGGTGCTTTTTTTAAGCGACGAAGGAATCTAATAATATCAATAAAAATCTGTAATTTTAATTACAGATTTTTTTTGTTTAACCATACCACGCTCGTTCGTTTAATAAAATCGAAACATTTATTATGGAAATAAATCGTGCAAAACTCAAAGACCTTGACCAATTAGCTCCGCTTTTTGATGGGTATCGTATATTTTACAAACAAGACTCTAATATCGAAGCTGCCAAACGTTTTCTAAAACAGCGCATGATAAAAAACGATTCTATTATTTATATCGCTTATGAAAATGAAGTTGCTGTTGGGTTTACACAATTGTATCCTTTATTTTCTTCAGTATCAATGAAACCCATGTATATGCTTAATGATTTGTTTGTAAGTTTAACACATCGAAATCAAGGTGTTGGCGAAGCATTGATTAATCGTGCAAAGCGTTTGTGCCAATCTGAAAACAATAAAGGTCTCGCCATACAAACCGCTTTTGATAATACTGCACAACTATTATATGAACGTTTAGGTTTTGAAATTGATACAGATTTACAGTTTTTTTGGAGTCATACTAAATAAAATATACACAAAAGATATTTGTTTTAAGTTCAACTTATAATTATCCTATCTTCGCAATCCAAAATTAATTATCATGCGCATAGATATCATAACCGTATTACCAGAATTACTTAAAAGCCCTTTTGAGGCTTCCATTTTAAAACGTGCCATAGAAGCTAATTTGGTGAGTGTGCACTTTCACAACTTGAGAGATTTTGCTACAGGTGGCTACAAAGCTATTGACGACACTCAGTTTGGAGGTGGTGCAGGCATGGTCATGATGATGGAACCTATAGATAAATGTATTACCAAATTACAAAGTGAACGTGATTATGACGAGATTATTTATATGACTCCTGATGGTGAACGCCTCAATCAAGGCATTGCCAATCAAGTATCACTTAAAGAAAATATTATAATTCTCTGCGGACATTATAAAGGTGTAGATCAACGTGTACGTGATAAGTTTATAACTAGAGAAATCTCTATTGGAGATTATGTTTTGTCTGGTGGCGAATTAGGTGCTGCTGTTTTATGTGATGCTATAATACGTTTAATACCTGGAGTTTTAGGTAATGAAACGTCTGCCTTAACCGATTCATTTCAAGATGGATTGCTCGCTCCACCCATTTATACAAAACCAAGAGAATATGATGGCATGAAAGTTCCTGAAGTTTTATTTAGCGGAAATTTTCCTGAAATCGAAAAATGGCGAGAAGAACAAGCCTATTTAAGAACTAAAAAATTGCGTCCAGATTTATTGGAAGACTAATCATTATAACTATGGAAAATTACGAATACCTCTACTCTATTAGTTCTGTTATTTATTTTCTAGCAGGAATATGTGTCATTACAGCCAGTATCATATTATATTCTAAAAAACGAACAGTAGCAACTCTACTTATCTTGATTGGAAGTATTTCTGCTTTTATATTAAATACAGGCAGTATATTCTTAGGTTTGATAACTGGTCGTTTTGATATGGATACATATATTCAAATTAATGCTATAGTAAATATTATTAGTGGTTTAGCTTATGCTTTATTTTGTATAGGCTTGTTACTTTTTGTGGTAAACGACTATAAAAAAGAAGCAACTATAACTAAATCTTTAGACTAAAGCTTAAGCTTCAATCCATTCTCATTTCAAATCTATATATATTATAGTCAGCACTTGTGTTAAGGATTGTAGCATTGTTGGAGCTCCTCGAAGAGAGCGACTGCGAAAAGCCTGACGTTTTGCATATGACATAAACAACGTTTAATCACCCAACATTCTTGCAAAAGGGAACACCCAAAAAAAACAAACTAATAATTGCCAATTATCAATTATTAATTATCTTTGCACCCACTTTTAGATTAACCTCTGGCGAGAATCGTGAATGTTGATTTGAAACAATCATTATAAATAGTATAAAATGAGTTTAGTAAAATTTGTACAAGACGAATTTGTAACAAAAAAAGATTTTCCAGAATTTGGAGCTGGTGATACATTAACAGTGTATTACGAAATTAGAGAAGGTGAAAAAGTACGTACACAGTTTTTTAAAGGTGTCGTATTACAGGTTAAAGGATCGGGTTCTTCTCAAACATTTACCATTAGAAAAATGTCTGGTACTGTTGGTGTTGAGCGTATCTTCCCAATTAATTTACCTGCACTTCAAAAAATTGAAGTTAATAAGAAAGGTAAAGTTAGAAGAGCAAGAATCTTTTACTTTAGAGGTCTTACTGGTAAAAAAGCTAGAATTAAAGAAGTTAGAAGAAAATAAGTTTCGACTACATACATTAAGAAAAGCCTTGACAATTGTCAAGGCTTTTTTGGTTATTAACTTTTGTTAATAACTATGGTTTATAAAATGTGAATATCTAAATAGTTAAAAAATTGACAATAATCAACTTAAACCATATATTTATAAAACAATTAACAACAAACTTAGTTTGTTTTTGAATTAACTTTTGAATTAATGTTAAATTGTATCAAAGAAACGTTCTTTATATAGTATTGTTATTTGAGGTTTTAGAAAAAGTATGTGCAAGCATATAACTATAAAACCATGAAGCTAAAAATGTATTGGATGTGTAAACAGGCAATAGATTTTCAAGCGGAAAGCTTTGAAAAAGTAGCAGCATCGAAAGTGAATGTGAAAAGGACGAGCAATGTTATTGTAGTGTGCAACACGACAGTGAAAAGTGCAAACAGTATACATCAAGAAAAACAATCTAAAAACGAAACGTAGTAGTAACAGGTCAATACATTTTGAAAGTTATGAACTGTTTCATTGTTTTAGTAATACAGATTTAATAACGTAAGTAACATTTGTTTATTTATCTTAGTCTTAACAGCAATGTTAAAGAAATCGTGTTAAACTAATTCAAAAAAAGCCATATCAAAGTAGTCAGCTACAGTGATATGGCTTTTGTTTTTTATAGAAATTTCATTTTATAAATCAATAGCGATTTCAAAATGAATAATCAAACCAATCTCAATCGCAGTACAAAATTGAGTTTTCATTTGCTTTTTATAACTTTGGTTATTCCAAGCCATAGAACACATGATCCTTCCATATATACATGATAAAACATTTAAAAGTAAAAATTATACTAGTAATCACTTAACTCAAGCAGAATATGATGATTGTGTATTCATTAATTGTGATTTTTCCGAATCTTACATTTCTAATATTAGTTTTTTAGAGTGTGAATTTATAGACTGCAATTTTAGTATGGTAAAATGTAAAGGTACTAGCTTTAAAGATGTCGTTTTTAATAACTGTAAACTTGTTGGTTTCCCTTTTCATGACTGTAATCCTTTTTTAATGTCTATAACTTTTACAAAATCACAATTACACCTAGCTTCCTTTTATAATTTACAACTTAAAAACACAACGTTTAAAGCATGTAAACTACAACAAACAGATTTTACCAATGCCAATTTAAATGGCTCCACATTTGATAACTGCAATCTAGATCAAACTATTTTTGACAACACTATATTAGAAAAAGTAGACTTCTCAACGTCATACAATCTTACTATTAATCCTAATAGCAATCGCATAAAAAATGCTCGTTTTTCAAAAGAAAACGCCTTAGGTCTTTTACATGTTTTTCAAATAAATATTGATTAGATCTTTAAATTTTAACTCATACTTAAGTAAAACTTTTTATACCATAAAAAAGTAGAGTTAATCTGGTATACATGTTTCTAATAAACATCAGTTTTTCGTATATTAGCGAAGCTTAATTTCTAAGCATTTTTAACACACTAAATTCTAAATATTTTATGGCAAATACTCCTACAATCATTTATACTAAAACAGATGAAGCTCCAGCATTAGCAACACACTCACTGTTACCTATTATAAAATCATTTACAAAATCGTCAAACATAAATATTGAAAGTAGAGATATCTCTCTTGCCGCTCGTATTTTGGCAAATTTTCCTGATTTTTTAAATGATACACAACGTGTACCAGATGCTTTAGCAGAATTAGGAGAATTAGCAAAAAGTCCTGACGCAAATATTATAAAATTACCAAACATTAGTGCATCTGTACCGCAATTAAAAGGTGCTATATCTGAATTACAAGATCAAGGTTACGAGCTACCAAACTATCCAGATGAGCCTTCAAATGACGAAGAAAAAGAAATTAAGGTGCGTTACGATAAAATAAAAGGTAGTGCTGTAAACCCAGTGTTACGTGAAGGAAACTCTGATAGACGTGCACCTAAAGCTGTTAAGAATTTTGCTAAAATGAATCCGCATTCAATGGGTGTTTGGTCTAAAGATTCTAAATCACATGTAGCCACAATGACTCATGGTGATTTTGCGCATAACGAAGTTTCAGTAACTCTAGAAGAGGCAACTACTGTGAAAATTGTTCATACTGACTCTAAAGGTAATGCTACAATTTTAAAAGATGGTTTATCCTTACTAAAAGGAGAAATCATTGATGCAACAATTATGAGTAAAAAAGCATTACTTGAGTTTTTAGAAGAACAAGTAGAAGATGCTTTAGATAAAAGTGTATTGTTCTCTCTACATATGAAAGCAACAATGATGAAAGTATCAGACCCAATTATTTTTGGTCATGCAGTTCGTGTGTTTTTTAAAGATTTATTTGAAAAACATGGAGCTACGTTTGATAAAATTGGAGTTGATGTAAATAATGGTTTCGGTAACCTTTTAGATAAGTTAAGTGAACTCTCTGAAGACAAACGCGATGAAATTAGAGATGATATTAGATTTGCTCTTGACCATGGTGCAGATTTAGCAATGGTAAATAGTGATCGTGGTATTACTAATTTACATGTACCAAGTGATGTCATAATTGATGCTTCAATGCCTGCAATGATTCGTACTTCTGGGCAAATGTGGAATGCAGATGGAAAACAACAAGACACAAAAGCTGTAATTCCTGATAGTAGTTATGCCGGGATTTACACAGCAACAATAGATTTCTGTAAAAAACATGGTGCTTTTGACCCAACTACGATGGGAACTGTACCTAATGTAGGACTTATGGCTCAAAAAGCAGAAGAATATGGTTCTCACGATAAAACATTTGAAATAGCCTCTAAAGGAAAAGTAGAAGTTATCAATGCCTCAGGTGATGTATTAACATCACATAAAGTTGAAGAAGGTGATATTTGGAGAATGTGCCAGGTTAAAGATGCACCAATTCAAGATTGGGTAAAATTAGCAGTAGCCCGTGCAAAAGCATCAAACACTCCTGCAGTTTTCTGGTTAGATAAAAAGAGAGCTCATGATGCAGAGTTAATTAAAAAAGTAAATACTTATCTACAAGATCACGATACAACAGGTTTAGATATTAGAATCCTCTCTCCTATTAAAGCAACCGAGTTTACACTAGAAAGAATAAAAGATGGAAAGGATACAATTTCTGTATCAGGTAATGTTTTACGTGATTATTTGACAGACTTATTTCCAATCCTAGAATTAGGAACGAGTGCAAAAATGTTATCAATCGTTCCATTAATGAATGGAGGAGGCTTATTTGAAACTGGTGCTGGAGGTTCTGCACCTAAGCATGTGCAACAATTTACTGAAGAAAACCATTTGCGTTGGGATTCACTTGGTGAGTTTTTAGCGCTAGCTGTATCTTTAGAGCACTTCGGAAATGTAAACGATAATAAAAGAGCAATCATTTTATCAGAAACTTTAGATGAAGCAACAGAGAAATTATTAGCAAACGGTAAATCTCCATCTAGAAAAGTAAATGAATTAGATAACCGAGGGAGTCACTTTTATTTATCATTATATTGGGCTGAAGCTTTAGCAAACCAAACTAATGATCAAGATTTAAAAGCCGAATTTACTAAGGTCTATAAAGATTTAAATTCACAAGAAGCTAAAATTGTTGAAGAATTAAATACAATTCAAGGTAATAGTGTAAATCTAAATGGGTACTTTGAACCTAACGAAGGTTTAACCACAAAAGCTATGAGACCTAGCACTACATTTAACAAAATAATCGATTAACATACTGTATATATTACCAATAAAAAGACCGTCAAAATGATGGTCTTTTTTTATTAATAAAATAAACTTACACTTTTAATAGGGTATTAATAATTGCAGACATTAATAACCTACTTTTTAATATATAATAACAAATTTTGGACGTTACCCTTTAAAGTTCTAACTTTAAAGGGTCGTGTCATCCACTATATCTTTTTGTAAAAAACAAAAAGGATGCCGCTTCTACCACTAACGCAGAAAAAAATAGCCTTATTTAACATTATGACCTTTACAAAAACAACTGAGCAAGATTCAAACTATAACCATTTAGAAAAAATGACTATAAATGAATTATTAACTCATATCAATAATGAGGATAAAACAGTTCCTTTAGCTGTAGAAAAAGCAATGCCTCAAATTGAAAATCTAATAGAACAAATAGTAATAAAACTAAAAGCAGGAGGTAGATTATTTTATATTGGAGCTGGTACAAGTGGTAGGCTCGGCATTTTAGATGCCTCCGAATGTCCTCCTACATTTGGAGTTTCTCACGATTTAGTGATTGGCCTTATAGCTGGAGGTGATACAGCAATAAGAAAAGCAGTCGAATTTGCAGAAGACTCTACTAATAAAGGCTGGGAAGATCTTAACACGTATAATATTTCCGAGAAAGATGTTGTAATTGGTATTGCGGCTTCAGGTACAACACCTTATGTAATAGCCGCATTAGAACATTGTAATTCTAAAAAAATTATCACAGGATGTATTACATGTAACAAAAACAGTCCACTATCACAAGTATCTAAATATCCTATTGAAGTTATTGTAGGTCCGGAATTTGTTACCGGAAGTTCTCGATTGAAAGCAGGAACAGCTCAAAAATTAGTACTAAATATGATATCAACATCAGCAATGATTAAGCTTAATAAAGTAAAAGGTAACAAAATGGTTGATATGCAACTAAGCAATAACAAATTGTTTGATAGAGGGATAAGAATGCTTGTAAAGGAACTAAATATTAATTAT
>NZ_JXJO01000016.1:0-230000 GCF_000826655.1 Psychroserpens damuponensis | reverse complement strand
ACCACATGCTCCACCGCTTGTGCGGGCCCCCGTCAATTCCTTTGAGTTTCATTCTTGCGAACGTACTCCCCAGGTGGGTTACTTATCACTTTCGCTTAGCCACTCAGACCGAAATCCGAACAGCTAGTAACCATCGTTTACGGCGTGGACTACCAGGGTATCTAATCCTGTTCGCTCCCCACGCTTTCGTCCATCAGTGTCAGTTGATTATTAGTAATCTGCCTTCGCAATTGGTATTCTATGTAATATCTATGCATTTCACCGCTACACTACATATTCTAACTACTTCATAATAACTCAAGATAACCAGTATCAAAGGCAATTTTACGGTTGAGCCGCAAACTTTCACCTCTGACTTAATTATCCACCTACGGACCCTTTAAACCCAATGATTCCGGATAACGCTTGGATCCTCCGTATTACCGCGGCTGCTGGCACGGAGTTAGCCGATCCTTATTCTTACAGTACCGTCAGAGCTCTACACGTAGAGCGGTTTCTTCCTGTATAAAAGCAGTTTACAACCCATAGGGCAGTCTTCCTGCACGCGGCATGGCTGGATCAGAGTTGCCTCCATTGTCCAATATTCCTCACTGCTGCCTCCCGTAGGAGTCTGGTCCGTGTCTCAGTACCAGTGTGGGGGATCCCCCTCTCAGGGCCCCTATCTATCGTTGCCATGGTGTGCCGTTACCACACCATCTAGCTAATAGAACGCATACTCATCTTTTACCACCGAAGCTTTAATTATTAATTGATGCCAATCAATAATACCATGGAGTATTAATCTTCATTTCTAAAGGCTATCCTCCTGTAAAAGGTAGATTGTATACGCGTTACGCACCCGTGCGCCACTCGTCATCAAGAGCAAGCTCTCATGTTACCGTTCGACTTGCATGTGTTAGGCCTGCCGCTAGCGTTCATCCTGAGCCAGGATCAAACTCTTCATCGTTAATTTTTAAGTCTTACGACTATTCTTTTAACAACTAATCGAAATTGTTTAATTTCAGTACTCAAAATGGTCTATTCTTTTGTTTTTAAAGCTATCGTTTCCAATAACTTTTTTACGCTGTCAATTCAATATGTTAATGAACTTTTTTATCTCTTATCTTAAGCACTTTATTACCTAAGCGGGTGCAAATATAAAACCCTTTTTTAATTCCTACAATGTTTTTTTTGTTTTATTTTGAAAAAAAATTTAACTCTTTTTTTTGGCAACAAAAACAATCTTTGCGTGAACTTTTTCCCTAAAAACGTTACCGTTTTTAGCGGCTGCAAATATACAACCTTATTTAACTCTCACAATGTTTTTTTGCTTTTTTTTAGAAAGTTTTTTTAAACTTCTTTTAATACAAAAAAGACAATATATACATGAACTTTTATTTACTCAAAACGTTACCGTTTTTAGCGGCTGCAAATATACAACCTTTTTTAATTCCTGCAATGTTTTTTTTTATTTTTTTAAAAAAAATTTCCAAACAATATAAACACTATAATTTTAATGAACTTATCACCGTAAACGTTACCGTTTTTAGCGGCTGCAAATATACAACCTATACTTGACCAAATCCTAATCTTTTTGAACCTTTTTTTGAAGTATTTTTCAAAACTGAGATTAACACCTTATTACTAACGAATTACACGAGACAATAATTACTATGATATTAACTAAGCTCATCATAAAGACCTTTATATGGACTACTCGGTAGAAGATTATACACAAAACACAAAATTATACATATATATATATTGTTTGTCTGTATTTATCATACTATCTTTGTATACTTAATATTTACTCTATATAAATGATTGACATTACACTACCAGATGGCACTGTAAAAAGCTTTAATGAAGGTACTACTGCTATGGACGTTGCTAAAAGCATCAGTGAAGGATTTGCAAGAAATGTTATTTCGGCAAATTTTAATAAAGAAACAATTGAAACATCTACTCCTTTATATAATGATGGTTCATTAATTCTTTATACGTGGTCTAATGATGAAGGAAAAAAAGCATTTTGGCATTCAAGTTCTCATGTATTAGCTCAAGCTCTTGAAGAATTGTATCCTGGGATTAAGTTATCTATAGGACCTGCAATTGATAATGGGTTTTATTATGACGTAGATTTTGGAGAATATTCAATTTCAGAAAAGGACTTTAAGGCTATAGAAACGAAAATGATTGAAATCGCTAGAGGTAAGCATGATTTTAAAATGCGCTCTGTCACCAAAGGTGAAGCTCTATCCTTATATAAGTCACAAAGCAACGAATACAAAGTTGAGTTAATCGAAAATCTTGAAGATGGAACTATTACATTTTGCGATCATTCAACATTTACCGATTTATGTCGAGGAGGCCATATCCCTAATACAGGTATAATTAAGGCTGTTAAAATAATGTCTGTTGCTGGTGCTTATTGGAGAGGTGATGAGAATAATAAACAATTGACTAGAATTTATGGCATCTCATTTCCGAAGCAAAAAGAATTAACTGAATATTTACATTTACTAGAAGAGGCAAAAAAACGCGACCATAGAAAATTAGGTAAAGAGTTAGAGTTATTCACCTTTTCTCAAAAAGTTGGTCAAGGTCTTCCTCTTTGGCTACCCAAAGGTGCTGCGTTAAGAGAGCGTCTTGAGAATTTTTTAAAAACAGCTCAAAAGAAGGCTGGTTACGAAATGGTAGTCACGCCACATATAGGACAAAAGGAATTATATGAAACCTCTGGTCATTATGCTAAATATGGAGAAGATAGCTTTCAGCCAATTACCACTCCTAAAGAAGGTGAAGAGTTTTTGCTTAAACCGATGAATTGTCCTCACCATTGTGAAATCTATAATAGCAGTCAATGGTCATATAAAGATTTACCAAAACGTTTTGCTGAATTTGGCACTGTTTATAGATATGAACAAAGTGGAGAGCTACATGGTTTAACTCGTGTAAGAGGCTTCACTCAAGATGATGCACATATTTTTTGTACACCTGACCAATTAGATAAAGAATTTAAAGATGTTATTGATTTAGTATTATATGTATTTGGCTCATTAGGTTTTGAAAACTTTACAGCCCAAGTATCTCTTAGAGATCCTGAAAACCCAGAAAAATACATTGGTACTGATGACAATTGGAAAAAAGCAGAAGACGCCATATTAAATGCTGCTATAGATAAAGGATTAAACTATATCGTTGAAACTGGAGAAGCTGCTTTTTATGGACCTAAACTAGATTTTATGGTTAAGGATGCGTTAGGAAGGCAGTGGCAACTTGGTACAATACAAGTAGATTACACGTTACCAGAGCGTTTTGATTTAACATATAAAGGTAGTGATAATGAATTACACAGACCTATAATGATACATCGAGCTCCTTTTGGAAGCTTAGAACGTTTTATAGCTATTTTACTAGAACATACTGGTGGTAACTTCCCGTTATGGTTGATGCCAGAGCAAGCAATTGTACTGACATTAAGTGAGAAATATGAAAAATACTCCGAAAAAGTTTTAAGTTTGCTAGAAAATCACGAAATTCGCGCCCTCGCGGATAATAGAAACGAAACGATTGGAAAGAAAATTCGCGAAGCCGAAATGAACAAAATACCGTTCATGATTATTATAGGCGAGAATGAAGAAAATGAAAATAAAATTTCTGTACGCCAACATGGTGGTGAAGATTTAGGCATGATTAGTGTAGAAGAGTTTTCAGAAATAATTACAACAGAAGTCAATAAGACATTAAAAACATTTAAATAAAAATTTAGTTTAACTTAAAATATATAAGCCATAGCAATACGTAGAAGACACAACTCTAAGCGAGTCGTAAAAGAAGATCAACACAAAATCAACTCTAAAATTAGAGCCGAAAAGATAAGACTTGTAGGCGATAATATAGAGGTTGGAATTTATGCAATAAAAGATGCACTAGCCATTGCTGATGAGCAAGGGTTAGATCTTGTTGAAATTTCACCAAAAGCTGATCCTCCAGTTTGTAAGGTTATGGACTATAAGAAGTTTCTTTATGAACAAAAGAAACGTGATAAAGCTCTAAAATCTAAAGCAACAAAGGTAACTATCAAAGAAATTCGTTTTGGTCCTCAAACTGATGATCATGATTATGAATTTAAAAAGAAACATGCTGAGAAGTTTTTAAAAGATGGAGCAAAATTGAAAGCATTTGTGTTTTTCAAAGGACGATCAATCATATTTAAGGAACAAGGTCAAATCTTATTATTAAGGTTAGCTCAAGATCTTGAAGAATTAGGTAAGGTTGAACAAATGCCTAGATTAGAAGGTAAGCGAATGACGATGTTCATCGCGCCAAAAAAAGTAAAATAAGCTGAACCGACGCTTCGGAACAGTATTAAAAATAATAAGCGAATCGTAAATAAAATAGGAAACAATGCCTAAAATGAAAACAAAATCTAGTGCTAAAAAGCGTTTTAAGCTTACAGGTACTGGTAAAATTAAAAGAAAGCATGCTTTTAAGAGTCATATTTTGACAAAAAAATCTAAAAAGCGTAAGCTTAAGTTAACTCATGATGCTTTAGTACATAAAGCAGATGAGGATAACATTAAAACAATGTTACGTTTAAAGTAATCTTGTTTTAATCGGTTAAAACAAATTTATAAACCCTGGAGTTAGGCAAAATAATTTAGCAAGTATCGAACTATCGATCGCCTACTACAAAACACAATTAAAGAAATGCCAAGATCAGTAAATTCAGTAGCAAAAAGAGCCAGAAGAAAAAAGGTTCTTAAGCAAGCAAAAGGTTACTTTGGAAGACGTAAAAACGTTTGGACAGTAGCAAAAAATGCGGTTGATAAAGCGATGCAATATTCGTATAGAGACCGTCGAGTAAAAAAGAGAAATTTCCGTTCATTATGGATTATGCGTATTAACGCAGGAGCTAGAGAGCACGGAATGAGTTATTCAAAATTTATGGGAAAACTTAAAGCTAATAATATCGAATTGAACCGTAAAGTTCTTGCCGATTTAGCTATGAATAATCCTGCAGCTTTTGAAGCTATAGTAAATAAAGTAAAGTAAGGCGTTGGCCTAAACAATAACAACAATTCGCTTATAAAAACCGATTCAGAAATGAATCGGTTTTTTTATGCACTACAATTCTGTGTACTTAATATTTCCGAAGAGATTGAGTTTATACATTTTTATTTTTTAGTAACTTACAAAAGAAATAAAACCAATACAATGAAACTTAGTCAACTCATTACGTGCCTCATCCTACTTATATCTCTTACCTGTTTTAGTCAAGACGATAAAAAAAATAAAGAACAAGATAAACCTTGGGATGTATCTAATCCTGAAGGTAATTGGGATTTTAAAGAGTTAAAACTATCGACCACCGAAGGCACTTGGATGAATCTTGATGTGAGTCCTGATGGTAAATCTATCGTTTTTGATTTATTAGGAGATATCTATAAACTCGATATAAATGGCGGAAACGCTAAACTCTTAAGAGAAGGATTACCTTTTGAAATCCAACCGCGATTTAGTCCTGATGGACAATTTATCTCTTTTACTAGTGATGCTGGTGGAGGCGATAATATATGGATTATGAATAGTGACGGTACAGATCCTAAACAAATCACCAAAGAAAAATTTAGATTATTAAATAATGCAATTTGGACTCCCGACGGTAATTATTTAATTGCGAGAAAACACTTTACTTCTGGTCGATCTCTAGGTGCTGGAGAATTATGGATGTACCATAAAACTGGAGGAAGTGGTATACAACTTACTAAAAAGAAAAATGACCAACAAGATGTAAATGAGCCTAGCTTATCTCCAGACGGTAAGTACTTATATTATAGCGAAGACGTGTATCCAGGTGGTTTTTTTCAGTATAACAAAGATCCAAACAGTCAAATCTACGCTATAAATCGTTATGATATGGAGACTGGAAAAATTGATAGAATAACTGGTGGACCAGGTGGTGCTGCTCGTCCGCAAATATCAAGAGATGGTAAGAAATTAGCATTTGTTAAACGGGTTCGAACAAAATCAGTTTTATACATTCATAATTTAGAAACTGGAGAAGAGTGGCCCATTTACGACCAACTTAATAAAGACCAACAAGAAGCTTGGGCTATTTTTGGCGTGTATACCAATTTTAATTGGATGCCAAACAATGAGGACATTGTCATTTGGTCTGGAGGAAAAATAAACAAAATTAATATCAAGTCACTTGAGGTTTCAAATATTCCATTTCAAGCCGATGCCACGATTAAAATTGCAAAAGCTCTTGAAGTTGACACACCTGTTTCTCCTAACACTTTTGATGCCAAAGTAATTAGACATGCGGTTACATCTCCAGATGGAAAATCTATAGTCTTTAATGCCATAGGATATTTATACACCCAGAAATTACCAAATGGTAAAGCAAAACGATTAACCACTGGTACCGATTTTGAATTTGAACCAACCTTTTCTCCTGACGGAAAAACAATTACTTATGTCACCTGGAATGATTTAAATTTAGGAACTATAAAATCTGTTTCGGTTAAAGGAGGAACTCCAATACAATTAACTTCGGAAAAAGGCATCTATAGAAATCCGTCATATGCACATAATGGGAAACAAATAGTTTATCGAAAAGAAGGTGGAAATAACGAACAAGGAAGAACTTTTGCCAAGAAAACTGGATTATATCTTATGAATTCTGACGGCTCTAACCCTAAACGAATTACCAAAGAAGGTGATTTTGCAATGTTTAATACTGATGATACAAGAATCATTTATCAAAAAGGTGGACAATTTTTTGGTGCATTAACCAAAGAATTAAAAAGTGTAGACCTTAATGGTTTTGATCAACGCACAGTTGTAAAATCTAAACATGGTAATCGACTTGTACCAAGTCCTGATGGTAATTGGATAGCTTTTGTTCATTTGCACAAAGTGTATATGGCTCCAATGCCAAAGGCTGGTAAAACTTTAGATTTAACAGATAAAACTAAGTTTGTTCCTATCACCAAACTATCAAAAGATGCAGGTATCAATTTGCATTGGTCAAAAGATAGTAAGACCATACATTATACATTAGGCAACAGCTATTTTACTTCTAAAGTTACCGAAGAAATGGAACTTGTAGAATCTGGAATACCAATAAACTTAGAGGTAAAAACAGATAAACCAACAGGAAAAATCGCTTTAACAGGTGCACGAATAATTACTATGGAAGGTGATGAAGTTATCGAAAACGGAACAATCGTTATCAATAATAATAGAATTGAAGCCATTGGTAAATTGTTAGACGTCACTATTCCTAAAGACGCAAAGGTATATGATGTGTCTGGAAAAACAATTATGCCAGGAATGGTTGATGCTCATGCTCATATTGGAGGTTTTCGTTACGGCTTAACGACACAAAAGCATTGGCAATTTTATGCAAATCTAGCTTTTGGTGTGACCACAGCTCATGATCCATCTGCGAATTCTGAAACGGTTTTTGCACTGTCTGAGTTACAAAAAAACGGTACACTTGTTGGTCCTCGCCTCTACTCTACTGGCTTTATTTTATATGGAGCTGATGGCGATTTTAAAGCCGTGATTAATAACCTTGAAGATGCACGTTCTTCAATTAGAAGAACAAAAGCTTTTGGAGCTTTGTCTGTTAAAAGTTATAATCAACCGCGACGTGAGCAAAGACAACAAGTGTTACAAGCTGCTCGTGAAGAGGGTATTTTTGTAGTTCCAGAGGGTGGATCTACGTTTTATCACAATATCACTATGGTGATGGATGGTCATACAGGTGTTGAACATAATATTCCGGTAGCTCCAGTATATAAAGATGTTTTAGAACTTTGGGGACACAGCAATGTTGGTTATACACCTACTCTTATTGTAAATTATGGTGGAATGAATGGCGAAATGTACTGGTATCAAAACACTAATGTTTGGGAAAATGAAAAATTATTAAAATATACGCCTCGAGGTATAATTGATTCTCGATCAAGGCATCGCATCATGATACCTGACGAAGAGTATGAAAATGGACATATATTAGTTTCAAAAACCAGTAAAACCTTAAGTGATGCAGGAGTTAAAGTTAATCTTGGTGCTCACGGACAATTACAAGGTCTTGGTGCACATTGGGAATTATGGATGTTACAACAAGGTGGTATGACCAATCATGAAGCTTTACAAGCTGCTACCATTAATGGTGCCGATTATATTGGAGCTGCTAACGATATTGGTTCATTAAAAGTAGGCAAATTAGCAGATTTAATTGTGATGGATAAGAATCCGTTAGACGATATTCGAAATTCGGAAAGCATTATTTATACCATGATTAATGGACGATTGTATGATACCGAAACAATGAATGAAATTGGTAATAATCCTAAAGAACGAACACCATTCTATTGGGAAAATTCAAACTACAATCAAGCTTTTCCTTGGCATGAAGACACTCAAAGTTTTACTAGAGGAGCGTGTGGTTGTCATGTAGGTTCCCATTAAATTATTGCTTTTAAAAAACCGATTCTATTATGAATCGGTTTTTTTAATTTTGATGTATTGCTATTATTTTTAACGTATCTGATTTTCCTTTAAGTAGAATTTCACCAAGATTTTTTACTGAATACTTTAATTTTAAATCCATAGTACGTAATAGTACTTCGGAAATTAATAAGGATTCATCATGTGTATTGCATTCATCTTGAATTCTTGCTGTAGTATTAATAACATCACCATGAAATGCCAACTCCTTTTTCACAGTACCTACTTGAGTAATAATTAACTCACCACCATGAACTCCTGCTTTAAAAAAAGGTTCTATATTGTATTTTTTAAGATAGTATTTAGATCGTCTTTTTAATTGTTTTGCAAAAGCAAAATACAACTCTATACAGTTATTATTTTTAATTCCTTTTTTCAATTTCCAAGTTATGACAGCTTCATCTCCTACATATTGATATATTTCTCCATCATATCTAGATACAATTTTACCTAAATCAAAAAAACAATCTTGCAAGAATTTACTATACTTGGTATGACCAATTTCTTCGGCTATTGTGGTTGAAGATTTTAAATCGATAAACATAAAAATCCGTTCTTCTTCAGTAGGGTTTCTATATTTGCCCATGAGCATGTTAAATAATACACCTTTACCAAATTTCTCAAAGGCCAATTTCAGAAATAAGAAAATAAAAGATGCTAAGAAAAAATAAGAAGTCGCTAACCAAAACAGTGCACTTTCTTTCCACCAACCAGGTTCATTTTGTAAATCTATATCCATATCAACCTCTATTAATGCAATAATAAAGGTTAAAGAAAAGATAAGCACTAATATATATATGCCTGTTTTTAAAATTATAGATAAACCAAGATAGATATTATTTGTTATAAATTTTTCGAAGGCAAATTCAATAATGGCATAAAGGCAGCCTACTAGCACACCTAGAATGACTCCAAAATGAATCCACTCGGTAATAGGAATTACATTTTTAGGATTTACAAAAGATACGCCTTGCTCCTCGCCATGAGCAACAAACCGAATGAGAATAAAAATAGAAAACGCCAAAACCCAATAAATAATAGCGAAAAATAATTGCTTAGAAAACTGTTTAAAGCTATACATTAAAGTCTCTATTTATCACTTAAAATTTCATTTACGGCAAACTTAAACTCTTTCCAATCTACTAAACCATCACCATCTTTATCATAACCTTCTATTAACTTCGATGCGACTAATCCTCTTAAAAATCCGCTAATTTCTGCCTGTTTCAAAAGTTTAACGATTTCACTTTTTGATAATTTCCCATCACTATCTTTATCAAAAAAAGCAAATGCTTCTTCAGGAGAATTGAAATGATTAGTAATTACAATTTGTATTTTTTTAAGAATTTTCTTTTTTGAAGCCATTAAAATTCAGTTTTAACGTATATAAATTAGTTGTTGATCTTAAAATATTTATTTAGTTTAAGTTTTCTGTTTCTTCTTTTTAGCTGCTGGAAACAATACATTATTCAAAATTAATCGATAACCAGGTGAGGTGGGATGCAAATCAAGTTCAGTTTTTGGATCACCCACTTTATGCGTATAATCTTCTGGATCGTGCCCTCCATAAAACGTAAAAAAGCCTTTTCCTTTTATGCCATGTATGTATTTTGCTTCTCCATTTGTTTTATTCTCACCTAAAACTAAGACGTTTGATTTTATCTCCTCGCGAGTAAAAGAGGTCGTTTGTCCCATAAAACCTTTTACTAAAGCGGTATGATTTTGGTTAAGCATAGCTGGAATTGGATCCCATTTTGCTGAGAATTCCATGAGCGAAAAATAATCTGTAGTTTTCGGGATACGTCGTTTTCTAGTCATATCAATGGATGAAAACTCATACACATTTGGGCTTGTTTCTAATAAATAATCTTTAAATGCGAATGTTTTAGAATAATCAATCTTATTTTGATAACCTGCATCACTCCCATCACCATCAAACATTGGTTCACAAATATCAACACCATCTGCAGATAATGCGATATCAAAACTATCTGTAGCACTACACATCGCAAACATAAATCCGCCACCAATCACATATTCTCTAATTTTTTTTGCTACCGCTAATTTTTCTTCGGAAACTTTAGAATAACCCAAACTCGTCGCTAATGCTTCTGCGTTCTTTTTTTCTTGAATATACCATGATGCTGAACGATATGCTCTATAAAATTTTCCGTATTGTCCTGTAAAATCTTCGTGATGTAAGTGCAACCAGTCATACAGTAATAAGGCATCGTTGAGTACCTCTTCATCATAAATTGTTTCATAAGGAATTTCGGCATAAGTCAATACCATAGTCACAGCATCATCCCAAGGTTGCAATCCTTTTGGAGTGTAAACAGCAATTTTTGGTGCTTTTTCTAATACGACTGCTTCCATGTTTTGTGACGGACTAGCAATCATTTCTAAAATTTCTTCTGCTTTAGAATTTGAGACGACTTCAAAAGTAACACCTCTAATTTGACATTCTTTTTGAATTTCTTCAGAATCTGGCAATAAAAAAGAACCACCCTTATAATTTAAAAGCCATTTGACTTTAAGTTGTTTTTCTAGCGTCCAGTAAGTGATTCCATAGGCCTTTAGATGATTTCCTTGACCTTCAGCATCCATAGGGATTAAAATATATGAAGCATATGCTTGAATGGTAACAAAGCATAAAACCAATACTATAATTGTTTTTTTCATGTATTATATCTAATATTTTTAAACGGTCATCTATTATTTGCATTAATCGTTTTATTACTAATAACGCTATTAACATACTCGTTTTATACTTGAAATATAATCAAAAATTATTCCGAAGCTAAACCCTTTAATATAGTTTTATAGATTTTTTAGCACAGTTAAGTTTATTTAGGTCAATGCTAACTTTTGGAGTTCATTATAATAAGGCAAAGACTCTTGTAATAATGGTATTAAATGCTTCGGAAATGGTTCTGATTTAGGTTTATATTTTACAAAACCAGAAGATTTATGGACATTGTCATACCAATATTTTGCCCAAACACCATCTTCTTTACGCTGAGATGGTATCCATTTAAGCATATTTTCATCATACAGAATCCCAATATGTTCACATAATTGTCGCAATACACCTTCAGGATTTAATAATACATTCTTAGAATCGAGAACCACAAAATCGATATTTTGCTTTTTAAATTCTTCAATTAAATCCATGTGTAATTTATAACCAACATCATAGAGTGTAGGGTTTTTAATAACTTTATCGAAAGATGGTAACATTTCCGAAGGATTTCTAGTAAGAATCACATTGGTCAATCCTTTCATAAATGAACGATCTAAATCTAATAAATGATGGGTCATGTTTTTAAAAAATAGAACTTGTTTTTCCGAAGAATTCATCATCATTTCTACTACTTTGTCTCCATCATTTTCCATAGTTGCCAAAATATCTTGAGCTCCAGGATGATATGCTTTAGCATTAGAATTTTTAAGATAATAGGCGTATAAAGGCTCATCAAAAACTTTAGTATCATTACGCTGAGCAAAACTATACATTAAAGCTGTTGAAATATTTCTAGGTCCAGACCACACCGAAATTCGTTTTATATCATGATTTTCCATAAGCCACAGCATCTTCAATAAGTTCATGATATAAAGCACTCAGTTTTCTTGTAAAATCTCCATAACTTTTTTGCCCTATTTCACGACCATCAATTTTTGTTACTGGCGTTAAACCACCAAAAGTTCCTGTCACAAATGCTTCATCAGCTCCGTACACATCAAAGAGAGAGAAATCTTTTTGATGACACGTTATTCCATTGAGATGACAGGCTTCAATAACTTTTGCTCTAGTAATCCCATTCATACAATATTGCCCAGTAGAAGTCCACACTTCTCCGTTTTTTATAATAAAAAAATTAGTTGCATTACACGTAGAGACAAAACCATTCACATCTAGCATTAACGCCTCATCTGCACCAGCTTCTATAGCTTGGATAAGTGCTTGAACTTCGTGTAGTTTACTGTGACAATTTAATCTAGGATCTAAATAATCTGGAGAACCACGTCTTATTGTAGAAGTAAATAGGGTAATTCCTTTTTCTTTACTTTCTTCGGAAGCTTTTTTATATTCGGGAATAATAACAATGTTAGGTCCAGTAATTGTTAGTCTGGGATCTTGGGATGGTGTTTTTTTTATTCCGCGAGTAATCATGATACGTACATGAACATGATCTGTCATATTATTTTCGTTGAGCACATCCCAAACAATACGCGTTAATTCTATTTTAGAAAATGGAAATTTCATACCAACAGTCGCAGCAGACATCCATAAGCGATCCAAGTGATCATCAATAAAAACCAATACGCCTTTGTGCAAACGTAAAGCTTCCCAAATTCCATCACCTACAAGATATCCACTATCAAATACTGAGATTTTTGCTTCTTCTCTTCGGAAATATTCTCCGTTAATATAAATTTTGATGTCTTTGTTTCTGTCATCTGCGACAGCATTATGCGTTCCATGAACCATGTTTTCTAAATTAGAGATGATTCTAGAAAGATAATTATTTCGAATGACAGTTTGAAATAAAAGTTTATCGCTTTAAATAATACAGCATTTAAATTAGAAGTAACAAATAGATTGAATATTAGAAATACATCTACTTTATTCGTGGGCTAATACTTCGTTCTGGACCAGATAGTAAAGATGCAATAACTTTGGTGCCAGGAAATTGTTCTAAGATAATTTTAATAAATACGGTGATAGGAATAGCCATAATTAAACCTGGAATTCCCCAAATAAATCCCCAAAGCATGAGCATGATTAAAACAGCTATGACATTTATAGAAAAGGATTTTCCCATAAAAACAGGCTCTAAGATTGCTCCAAATAAAACCTGAACTCCAGATATTGCCACGATAAAGAAAAATAATGTACTTGATGGATCTAATTCTACAAAAGCAAATATTGACAGTAATATCACTGAGATAAATGAACCAACCATTTGAACAAAGTTGATTAAAAAAGCAAATAATCCCCAAAATATAGGAAAACTCACATCAAAAAACACACAAGCTAAACCTGTAAAAATACCTGTTAACAAACTCACCAAAAACTTCACTTTAATAAACGTGATTAAATCTCGTTCTATTTTCATAAAAGCCTTAACAGACGTATGTTTTCGTTTTAAAATTGTATTGTTAAGCACATTATGCATATTAATAGATTCAGACAACCATAGTATGGTAAAAAACACTATCATTAAAATGTTAGTTAGAAATTTTCTAACAAAATCAAATGTTGATCCTATATTTTCTTTTTCAAAAAATTGTGCTAAAAAATTACCATCTTGTTCGTAATCAATTCCAAAACGATCTTGCATGTAAAGCATAAGGTCATGAATTTTCACTTCTGCCTTGCCAAAAAAGCCTGTATCATTAGATAAAATTTGTTTACTAGAAAGTTGTACCAACTCTACTCCAATCATAACACCTGCAACAATTAAGGCAATAACCAAAATTATACTTAATAATCTTGGCACGTTACGACGACCTAACCAACGCATCAATGGTAAAAACAATAAAGCAATAAACATTGAAGAAATCAATGGTATAAAGATAAACGATAAAATTTTGAGTAAATAAAATACAACAGGTACCACTATAAATAGTAGTAAAATATTAGTGGTACGTCTTTGTTCTAACATGAGGCAATGTTTGTTTCTTAATAGCAAACTCTTTTGACTATTTTAAAAATTAAAAGTCAAAGATGAATTCGTAAAAGCAAATTTAGGGGAAAATGTTGTTATTGAAGTAGAAAATGAAACGAGTTTTGATAAATAAATGTTAAATACTTAATCTTTCAAAGACATAACTTCTTCTAACAAAGCCGGTAAACCTGATTCATTTATCTCATCATTGTTCCAAAAGCTTAATACACAACTAACAAACTGACCTCTAAGCTCTTCTGCTACATAATAAATTGTAAGTGTCTCTGCTCCAGACAGTCCAACTAATAATGAATTTACACCAGTAACATCATAAACAGCAGATTTAGCAATTGTTTCTTTTCCTTCAAAAATTATAGGAACAGAAGATTCAGAAATAACTTTACCTCCTTTTTTATGTTTTGTAATAAGAAACTGATGCTCAACAGATTCTTTTGCGTCTTCAATATCTTCATGAATTGACCAATTCATTTGACCATAATAAGGACACTGCACATTTCTTACATTCATCCATCTGCAATTTCCCCCTAAACTTATTTTTCTTCCAGCAAATTTAATACTATCAACTGTAGATGAAACAAAAGTTTCTTTAGGAATTTGCTCTGTAAGGAAATCATTTATAAACTGTCTTTCAAAAAACAGATCTCTTTCTTTTGTATATGCAAATGAAATGATGGTAACTTTTGTAGTATTATCTAAAACATAGTAGATGACATTTAATTTTAGATGGTCTGTAAAAGTTTCAGACTTATCATAAACATAATTATTTAATCCTAGCTGTGAGTCAGTAGACTTTGGGTCTTTATTTTTGATTTTATAAGTTCGTAAAATTTTCTTTAAATCCTTTTCATTGAATTTTGAATTAAATGATTTTGACGTAATATCTATTCCATCTACATTATAAAAAATAGCATTAGAATTAATAACTGCCTGTAATCTATCTATATAGTTATCATTTTGAGAATAAGTAATACTACAAATAGAAAATAACAAAAAAATAGCTACTTGTTTCATTTTAAAAAGGCACATCATTATCATCTTCCTCTGGACCTCCAAAAGCATCAGATGCTGATGGGAAATTATCTGGAGTAAATGTATTATCATTTGATGCTGCATTCATTTTAGAATGAAACTCTCCAAAAGGTGTATCAAAATCATCTAAATTATCAAATTTACCTAAGTGACCAATAAACTTCAATCTAATATTTTCTAAGCCACCATTTCTATGTTTGGCAACAATGAACTCTCCTTGACCTTCGGTTGGTGAACGCTCATCATCATCCCATTCGTCAATTTTATAATATTCTGGTCTATAAATAAATGACACAATATCTGCATCTTGCTCAATGGCTCCAGATTCACGTAAATCTGATAATAAAGGACGCTTACTTCCTCCACGTGTTTCTACTGCACGTGATAATTGAGATAAGGCAATTACAGGAATTGATAATTCTTTTGCTAAAGCCTTCAAGTTTCGAGAAATGGTTGAAATCTCTTGTTCACGGTTTCCTCCTTTTTGACTACCACCTGCTGTCATTAATTGCAGGTAATCAATCATAATCATTTTAATTCCGTATTGAGAGGCCAAACGTCTAGCTTTTGCACGTAAATCAAAAATAGATAACGAAGGCGTATCATCAATAAACAAAGGTGCTTTTTCTAAAGTTTTCACCTTTACGTTTAACTGCTCCCACTCGTGCTTTTCTAATTTTCCGGTTCTTAACTTTTCCGAAGATAAGTTCGTTTCCGAAGAAATTAAACGCGTAATTAATTGTACAGATGACATCTCTAATGAGAAAAACGCAACAGGAATGTTACTTTCTACGGCTACATTTCTTGCCATGGTTAAGGTAAATGCTGTTTTACCCATACCTGGACGTGCTGCAATAATAATTAAATCACTGGGTTGCCAACCTGAGGTTAATTTATCTAATTTGGTAAATCCTGTTGGAATACCACTTGTACCTTCTTTATTAGAAATCTCTTCAATCTTCTTTTTGGCTTGTATTACTAAACTTTGAGCAGACTCTGTTGATTTTTTAACGTTACCTTGAGTAACTTCATACAGTTTAGATTCTGCATTGTCTAATAAATCAAAAACATCTTTGGTTTCATCATAAGCTTCTTCTATAATTTCGTTGGAAATTTTAATTAAACTTCGCTGAATATATTTTTGTAGAATAATACGTGCATGAAACTCGATATGCGCTGAAGATGACACGCGTTGTGTTAACGAAATCAAGTAAAAATCACCACCTATTAAATCTAATTTTGCATCTTTCTTTAATTGGCTAGAAACGGTTAATAAGTCAATAGGTTCACTGTTTTCAAATAATTTGAAAATAGATTCAAAGATGTGTTTATGCGCTTCTTTATAAAACGCATCTATACTTAAAATGTCAATAACCTCATCAACACCTTTTTTATCAATCATCATAGCTCCAAGCACAACCTCTTCTAAATCAATAGCTTGAGGCGGAATTTTCCCTTTCTCTAAGCTAATAATTGTGCTTTTATCTATTGGATATCCTTGTAGTTGGTTGGGTTGCTTCATAGGTGCGAAAGTAAATAAATTGTAAACTAAAAATGAATTAAAAAATAGTTCAATCTTAACAGGTCATCAACAATTTAACTGTTAATAACTTGATTATATTGTTAATAGCGACAAAAAAAACTGAAACAAAAAAGTTTCAGTTTTTTTAAGTCTATGTTTTATGAGGATTAGCCTTTAAATACTCCCATGTCTAAGTATTTTTCCATGCGCTGATTCACTAGATCCTTTGGTGATAAGTTTTTAAGCGCTTCATAATTTTTCTCGATAGCATTTTTAACCGCTAAAAAAGTTGCCTTTCTATCTGTATGCGCTCCACCTAATGGTTCTTTAATGACTTCATCAATTAACTTAAGACGCTTCATGTCTGGTGAGGTTAATTTTAAAGCTTCGGCAGCTTGTTCTTTATATTCCCAGCTTCTCCATAAAATTGACGAACAAGACTCAGGAGAAATAACAGAATACCAGGTATTTTCTAGCATTAAAACTTTATTTCCTACACCTATACCTAAAGCACCTCCAGAGGCACCTTCACCAATAATTATGGTTATAATGGGCACTTTTAAACGTGTCATCTCTAAAATGTTTCTTGCAATGGCTTCTCCTTGTCCGCGTTCTTCAGCTTCCAACCCTGGATAAGCACCAGGTGTATCTACTAATGTCACTACAGGAATTCGAAATTTTTCGGCAGATTTCATTAAACGCAATGCTTTACGGTAGCCTTCAGGATTAGACATTCCGAAGTTTCTATACTGACGTGTTTTTGTATTAAATCCTTTTTGTTGACCAATAAACATATAGGTTTGATCTCCAATTTTACCCAAACCACCAATCATCGCTTTGTCATCTTTAACATTACGATCACCATGTAATTCTAAAAACGAATCTCCACACAGTGCATTAATATGATCTAATGTATAAGGCCTTTCAGGATGTCTTGACATTTGTACTCGCTGCCATGCTGTCAAGTTTTTATAAATCTCTTTTTTTGTATCGAGGAGTTTTTTTTCAATTTTTTTACACGTTTGTGTAACATCAACATCACTTTCTTCACCTATAATTTGGCATTTTTGAAGTTGGTCTTGAAGTTCTTTTATTGGTAATTCAAAATCTAAATATTCCATAGAAATTTTGATTTGTTATTATTAGTTATTACTTGGTCATTGAATAGTAACCACAAATATAAAAACTTTATATTAGTTAAAGATTGAAATGTCTTTAAAAGAAAAACGGATTTCATTTTGTTGTCTTCGGAAATGAGCCAACACAAACACCTAGAGATTCATTACCATTTATTTAGTTATGAGTCTCCATTAAGACTTGTTCACTAAACTACTTTTGTTTTTATGGTTCTTATAGTTTTTAAGAATTCCATCTGCTATTACCGTTGATAAAACCAAAAATGCACCATAATAAAATTGTGTGCTCATAATTTCGGTTTCGGGAAAAAGCACTAATGCTAATGCAATACCATAAAGCGGTTCTAGATTATAAGTTAAAATCACAGTATACGGACTTATATGTCGCATCACATCTACCGAACCTATAAAAGCATAGGCAGTACACACAGACGCTAAGATGGCAATATACACCCAATCAGATGTTGATAGCACAAAAAATTCTGCTGTAAAACCACCATGATATAACAGAATAAATATTGACAAAAACACAACTCCGCTTAAAAATTCATAAAAGGAAATAACTGTAGCACGATGCTCTGCAATAAATTTTCCGTTAATCACTGCAAATAATGTGGAGAATAAAGCTGAAGATATACCTAACAAAATCCCATTAAGATATTTGATTTCGCTTTGTGTGATTAAAAAAACGCCTAGTATGACAATCATTCCGAAGAGAATTTCATACCAAATAATTTGTCGTTTATAAATTAAAGGTTCTATAAATGAAGCAAAAAAAGCACCTGTAGAGAACATGGCTAAGGTTATAGAAATATTTGATTGATTGATGGCTTCAAAAAAAGTAATCCAATGTAAAGCAATGATAATACCTGCTCCAAAAAATTTAAGTTTTGTCTTGGTAGAAACTTGTATTTTAAGCTTAATAATTTTGATATATAAAAACATCAATACACCAGCAATAAGCATACGATACCAAACTAAAGCCGTAGAGCCAATAGAAATTAATTCTCCAAGTATAGCAGTAAATCCTGCTATAAAAACGAGAAGGTGCAAATGAAAATAATTTGTAAGCTTAGCGTTTGGCATTGAATAGTAAATATGCAGCTAAGATCCCAAAAACAACATTTGGCAACCATACAGCTACTATTGGAGAAAAACTTGATTGTGCTGCTAATACACTAAACACTTTATCAAAAAACACAAAAATCATCGCAATAGTAATACCAAATGCTAAATTAATTCCCATACCACCTCGACGTTTAATTGAAGATACAGATACTGCAATTATGGTTAAAATAAAAACAGATACAGGTAAGCTCCATTTTTTATGTTTAACCACTTCGTAACGACCAATATTTGATGAACCTCTTCGTTTTTCTTTTTCAATAAAATCGATGAGATCTCCATATTGAAGTGTTTCGGCAATGTATGCTTCGGGAGTTAAATCATCTGTGTCAAACTCAAAAGCTATATCTTTTCTTCTTGAAGTTTCAATACTATCATTATCTACTCCAAAAATACGTTTGGTGTAATTTATTAAACGATAAGTAGAATCTTGATCAACAATAGAAGTAGCCGATATTTTATACGTAAGTTGATTACCTTCAAAATGCTCTAACGTAAAATTACTCCCACGTTTTGAAACCGGATTAAAATTACTGACATAGATATAATCATTGTCATTAATTTGCCTATAAATATTTGTAGTTTGAGTGAGTTTGGCATTTTTTTTAAGATAGGTATATTTAAACTCATTAAACCCTTTACTAGCATTTGGCGCAAGGTATAATCCCATGATTAGGGCTAAACTTGCCACAAGTGTAGCACCAATCATATAAGGTCTTAAAAATCTCCAAAAAGACACACCAGAGCTTAAAAAAGCGACAACCTCTGTATTATTAGCTAACTTAGACGTGAACCATATTACTGAAATAAATAAAAATATTGGGTATAATAAATTCGCAAAGTAAATTGTAAAGTCTAAGTAATATTGAGCGACGGCTACAAAAGGTACTTCTTGGGCTAGAATTTTATCAATTTTCTCAGCAAGATTTACTGTAATCCCAATAGGAATAAACAGTAACAGCATCATTAAAAATGTAAATAAATAGCGTTTTAATATGTACCAATCAAGTATTTTCATCCTCTCCTAACCTCTCTAAATAAGAGAAATAATTACGTTTAAATTATCATTTTATAGTTGCTGTCGTCATTACAGACGCTTATCCATTTGTTTTACCATTTTATCTTTCCATTCTCTAAAATCTCCCGCAATAATATGCTTTCTAGCTTCTCGAGTTAACCACAAATAAAATCCTAAATTATGAATTGTAGCAATTTGTTTACCTAGCAATTCATTCACTGTAAACAAATGTCTAAGGTAAGCTTTGCTATATTCGGTATCAACAAAGGTGATTGCCATTTCATCAATAGGAGAAAAATCATCTGCCCATTTTAAATTCTTAATATTAATAGAGCCGTGTGCTGTAAATAACATTCCGTTTCTTGCGTTACGTGTTGGCATCACGCAATCAAACATATCAACACCTAATGCGATATTCTCCAAAATATTTATTGGCGTACCAACTCCCATTAAGTAACGAGGTTTATCCCAAGGCAAAATTTCACAAACCACATCTGTCATAGCATACATTTCCTCAGCAGGTTCTCCAACAGATAAGCCTCCAATGGCATTACCTTGAGCTCCAGCATTAGCAATATATTCTGCCGATTGTTTACGCAAATCCTTATACGTACTTCCTTGAACTATAGGAAAAAACGTTTGTTCATAATCATATTTAAATGGTGTTTTATCTAAATGAGTTAAACAACGCTCTAACCATCTATGCGTCATATGCATAGAACGTTTTGCATAGTTATAATCACAAGGGTAAGGTGTGCATTCATCAAAAGCCATAATAATATCGGCTCCTATACTACGCTGTATTTCCATCACATTCTCTGGTGTAAATACATGATAACTACCATCAATATGTGATTTAAACTTAACACCTTCCTCTTTAATTTTTCTATTAGCAGAGAGAGAATATACTTGGTAACCACCAGAATCTGTCAAAATATTACGATCCCAATTCATAAACTTATGCAAACCGCCCGCTTTTTCTAAAATAGGTGTTTGCGGTCTTAAAAATAAATGATATGTATTACCTAAGATAATATCAGGATTAATATCATTTTTTAGTTCACGTTGATGTACACCTTTAACAGATGCTACAGTGCCAACAGGCATAAATATAGGTGTCTCAATTTGACCATGATCTGTTGTAATTACACCAGCTCTTGCTTTACTTTGAGGATCACTTGCTTTTAATTCAAAATTCATAATGCGTATTCGTAAGTGAGCAAAGATAATTATCTCGACGTATTATGGTCTTAAACATTTAATAAATTTATGACTTCGGAAACATAAATACTAGTTTTCATATTTCATTTGAATAAAAATTGTTAGCAACTGACTAAAATCGTTAATAAGTGCAGGCATTCTATTTTTGATTCCCTTATCGAAAACTTTACTTTTGATACTTAAAATATTCACACTGTTTATATGCCAAACACACAACAATTACAAGACTTAACAACACAAGTTCGTAGAGATATTTTACGAATGGTTCACAAAGTAAATTCTGGACATCCAGGAGGTTCATTAGGATGTGCCGAATTTTTTGTTTCACTCTACCAAGATATAATGGATAGAAACGACACTTTTGATATGGATGGAATTGGTGAAGACCTTTTCTTTTTATCTAATGGTCATATCTCACCAGTATATTATAGTGTTTTAGCTAGATCAGGATATTTTCCTGTTGATGAGTTAAACACATTTAGACTCCTTAATTCTAGACTTCAAGGACACCCTACAACTCACGATGGTTTACCTGGAGTTCGTATTGCTTCTGGTTCACTAGGGCAAGGTTTTAGCGTAGCACTTGGTGCTGCTCAAAGTAAAAAGTTAAATGGTGATAACCATTTAGTATATAGCCTACATGGTGATGGTGAGTTACAAGAAGGGCAAAACTGGGAAGGCATCATGTATGCTGCAGGAAATAAAGTTGATAATATTATCTCAACTATAGACTTAAACGGTCAACAAATTGATGGTTCTACAGACGTCGTTTTACCTATGGGAAACATAAGAGCTAAATTTGAAGCTTTTGGTTGGACTGTTGTAGACATAGAAAACGGAAATGATATTACTGCTGTTTTAGAAGGAATGGCAAAAGCAAAATCATTAACAGGTAAAGGAAAACCGGTTTGTGTATTGCTAAAAACAATAATGGGTAATGGTGTAGATTTTATGATGCACACTCATGCTTGGCATGGTAAAGCACCTAACGATGAACAATTAGCCGAAGGATTAGCTCAAAACGCTGAAACTTTAGGAGACTACTAACCATCACAATCTAGATACAACATGAAGACATATACAAATACAGGAAGTAAAGATACACGCTCAGGTTTTGGAGCAGGATTAACAGAATTAGGACAAACCAATGAGAATGTTGTTGCACTTTGCGCAGATTTAATTGGCTCTTTAAAAATGGACGATTTTAAAGCCAATCATCCAGAACGTTTTTTTCAAGTAGGAATTGCAGAGGCTAATATGATTGGTCTAGCAGCAGGAATGACTATTGGAGGAAAAATTCCTTTTACAGGAACATTTGCAAACTTTTCTACAGGTCGTGTTTATGATCAAATAAGACAAAGTGTAGCCTATTCTGGTAAAAATGTAAAAATTTGTGCTTCTCACGCAGGATTAACGCTTGGCGAAGATGGAGCAACTCATCAAATTCTTGAAGATATTGGTTTGATGAAAATGCTACCAGAAATGACCGTAATTAATACATGTGATTACAATCAAACTAAAGCTGCAACTATTGCTTTAGCTAAACATGACGGTCCTGCTTATTTACGTTTTGGAAGACCGAAAGTACCTAACTTCACTCCCGAAGATCAAAACTTTGAAATTGGTAAAGCAGTACAACTTACCGAAGGTACTGATGTTACTATCTTAGCCACTGGACATTTAGTTTGGGAAGCTCTTGAAGCTGCAAAATCATTACATGAAAAAGGCATTTCTGCCGAAGTCATAAACATTCACACTATAAAACCTTTAGATGATAAAGCAATTTTAGAGTCGGTTGCTAAAACAGGATGTGTGGTTTCTGCCGAAGAGCATAATGTAATTGGTGGTTTAGGAGAAAGTGTTGCTAGAGTGTTATCACAACACAAACCTGCTCCTCAAGAATTTGTAGGTACACAAGATACCTTTGGTGAATCTGGAACATCTGATCAACTTATGGATAAGTATGGTTTAAATGCAAAAGCTATTATAAATGCTTCGGAAAAGGTCATCAAAAGAAAATAAGTTCTAATTGAATTATAACTTTAAAATCTAGCTCTAATCGGCTAGATTTTTTTGTTTAGAGACATTTGGGTGATCTGGCAAATTTCAGAAAAAAAAAGAAATAATTTTCATTTGGCAACGTTTTTGATACTATACATCCAAATCTCAAAAAACGAATATTATGCAAAAATTAGTTATTAGTACGTTATTATTAACGTTGTTTTGTTTGAGTGCGCAAGCACAAAACGGAAGTTCATTTGGTATTAAAGGTGGACTTAATTACAATGCCAATGGTGATTATTTTGAATCTATTGGTGAAAATGCAAGAAACCCAGAACGCAATGTTGGTTACCATGTTGGTGTTTTTGGAAAAATTGGTGACAAATTATATTTTAGACCAGAATTGGTTTACACGAGCACAAAAAGTGACTATGATAGTGATGAGTTTACAATGAAAAAAATTGATGCTCCTCTATTAGTAGGTATAAAAGTAATTGGCCCTTTAAGTGTGTTTGCTGGACCCTCGTTACAATATATTCTTGATACCGAATTTGATGGTATAAATATTGACGATGTTGAAGATGAATTTTCTGTAGGTTTAAACTTTGGAATTGGATTAAACCTCAATAAATTTGGTATTGACTTAAGATACGAGCGAGGTTTTAGCGAAAATGAAGGTACTTTTATTGAAAATAATTTGGGCACTGGTATTGTAAGTAGAATTGATACAAGACCAGATCAATTAATTTTGAGCTTGTCATTTAAACTGTAATGATCACGAAATTGTTTAAAACAAAAAAAAAGACGCTTTAAGCGTCTTTTTTTTGTTTTACTTTATAAACGAAATGAATTAACTTTCTTCATCCTGATTAGACGCTGTAGAGTTTTCATCTAAATAGTTTGGAATACCATCATTATTAGAATCATCGTTTGTTGGATCACCATCGTTATCTAAATCTTCATTAATAGTTAAGACACCATCATTATCATCGTCAATATCTAAATAATTAGGAATCTCATCACCATCGGTATCGTCATCTGTAATGTTTTCATTTACGTCAAGATCTTCTAAATGTGTAAAAACACCATCGTTATCATGATCATTAGGATTTGAAGCATATAGTTCAAATTTAAAGACCAAGTTAGCGTACGTTGGAATTGAAGGTGGAGGAGCATTAAAGTATGCTAAACCTGAAGGTAAAAACATAACACCTAAGCCATAATTATCATAACTTATTGTTCCATCTTCATTAATGGTTGGTCCATTTTCTGCAGTTTTGAAATCTTGCAACACATCTCTCCAACCAGGAATTACCTGTGTTAAATCTAAAGTAGTTGGATTTACTGTACTATCAAATACATCACCATCTTGTGCAAATCCAGTATAACTAATGCTTACATCATCTGAAAAATTAGGCTTAGGCCCTCCATCTCCTTCAAATAATGCTGGATTTAAATCTAATACATAATATTCATAATCCTGACTCTGGAATGTAGCTGTATACATCACAACATCATTCACCAATAATTCATTAGGATTACCTTCGCTATCTGTAGCAGAATCAGAGATAATAATATCATCTTTAGTGTAATTCATAGAAGAGTCACTAAAAAATGATTTGTTATAGTAATGTGTTTGCAAATACTCGATAAGAGAATCGCTATCAACAATTTGTTGCTCTCCTCTATCACGAGCCGGAACGATAACTACATCAGTATCATCTGGCGTACAGGCTGCAAATGTAGCAACCATAATGACAATAAAAATTGTTATATATTTAGAATTCATAGTGATAAATTTTTCTTTAATTCAAATAAAATTTGAAGTGTTCAATATTGCTTATTTTTAACGCGCAAGATACAATAATATAATACTTTTGCACAATACAATTAACGTCAATTTCACAGTTTTAATATGCGTATAGATAAATATCTTTGGTGTACTAGATATTGCAAAACAAGGAGTATTGCAACAAATGCTTGTAAAAAAGGGCATGTAAAGGTTAATGGTCAAGTTGTAAAGCCTAGCAGAGATGTTTATGCAACTGATAAAATTGATTTTAGAAAAGATCAAATTAATTACCAATTAATTGTCAATGATTTACCCGAAAGTCGCGTAGGTGCTAAAATTGTAAATTTATATGTTACCGATGTTACTCCTAAAGAAGCCTTTGATGCTAAAGATTTGCTCAAATATTCTAAAGATTATTATAGAAAAAAAGGAGCAGGTAGACCTACTAAAAAAGACAGGAGAGATATTGATGATTTTTATGATTCTCCAGAAGAAGATATATAAAATTTAAAGTATAATTAAGCAAACTCTTTTTTATATTTGATGAAACCGAAATTACCTATGAGTATTACTAAAAATATCATTTTAGATCATCAAGAAATACAGCACAAAATAAAACGAATTGCTTATCAAATTTATGAATGTAATATTGATGAGAATGAAATTATTCTTGCTGGTATCGAAGCTAATGGTTTTATACTTGCTAAAAAACTGAAGAAAGTTTTAGAAAACATTTCTGATGTTAATCCCGTTTTATGCAAGGTTACTATTGACAAAAAAAATCCGTTAGATTCAATAAAAACATCCTTAACAACAAGTGAATACTCAAATAAATCAATAGTTTTAATTGATGATGTTCTTAATTCTGGTGGTACTCTTATTTATGGTGTAAAACATTTTTTAGATGTACCATTAAAGCAATTTAAAACTGCGGTATTGGTTAACAGAAATCATAAAAAATATCCTGTTAAAGCCGATTTTAAAGGAATTTCACTATCCACATCATTACACGAACATGTAGTGGTAGATTTAACAAGCAAAGTGTATCAAGCTTTTCTAAAATAATTTTAAAATTAAATCATCTACGACCTCATTTATTTTTAAACCATCAGTTTTAATTGTAATGCTTGACTGTTCGTAATAAGGAGCTCTTTCAAAGATGTGCTTTCCTATAAATTCGTTTAGCGCATTCTTAGTGTCTATATGTGATATTAATGGTCTTTTATCTTTTTCTTCAAACAATCTATCTGACAATGTAGGAATAGATGCTTTTAAATAAATACTTAAGGCATTATTAGACTCTAAAATTAAAGTCATGTTATTTCCATAGCATGGAGTTCCTCCTCCCAATGAAATTACTGTTTTATTTAAGTTTGTAAGTTCTTTTAGGTAGCGATTTTCAATTTTTCTAAAATAAATTTCCCCTTTGCTCTCAAAAATTTTTTTTATCGAAGTTTGTTCTTTTTCTTCAATATAATCATCTAAATCAATATAATTATAACTTAAAATTTCAGCTAAATTATTGCCAATTACCGACTTACCCGATCCCATATACCCAATTAAAAAAAGCGTCATATTATGTTTATAAATTGATTACTAAAACGAAAATTAATGTTTGAACAAAAAAACAAAAAAAAAATTAAAAATAGGTTTGGTTTATTGATTAATCGTTTTATATTTGCAGCCTCGTTAGAGAAACTTATTGACTAGTTAGCTCAGTTGGCAGAGCATCTCCCTTTTAAGGAGAGGGTCCTGGGTTCGAGCCCCAGACTGGTCACAACAAGAAAAAAGTTAAGCATTTGCTTAACTTTTTTTTTACCTTTATTGAAAATAATGCGCACGTGGCGGAATTGGTAGACGCGCCAGCTTGAGGGGTTGGTGGACATTAGTCCGTGGAAGTTCGAGTCTTCTCGTGCGCACTTATTCTTTTCAGTCTAAAATGACTTATAACTCACAAAAAATCTTCTCTTAGAATGTAGCATTCTTAGACTTAGATATAGTTATTTCTCAATATTCAAAAGACTACCCTAAAATACCTTCCTTTAATAACTCAATTCAGAAGTAAATTAAAAATAGTCTCTCGTTTATTAACTAAATCTCATAATCGATTTACTAAGGTTTAAATTTTAAAAACGTAAATCAATCCCAAAAAAAACACTATTTTTGTTTAACCTTTTTAAACTAAAAATGAACAACATTAAAAACTCCTTTAGTATTAAAGATTTAGAAAATCTTACAGGCATAAAAGCCCATACTATTAGAATTTGGGAAAAACGTTATAATTTACTTCAACCCGAACGCACAGATACAAACATTAGAACCTATAGTACAGACAATCTACAAAAGCTTTTAAACATTAGCTATCTAAATAATAATGGCTACAAAATATCAAAGATTGCCTCACTTGACTCAAATCAAATACCAAATTTAGTTAAAGAGGTAGCTCAAAGTGATTGCACAAATAATCATGCCATTGACACCTTTAAACTTTCAATGCTCAATTTTGACCAAAAACTGTTTTATGACACCTATGAAAGTCTATTAAAAGAGAAGTCAATTATAGAGATGTTCTATCAAGATTTTATCCCTTTACTTACCGAAATTGGCTTACTATGGCAAACCGATACCATCACACCAGCTCACGAACATTTTTTAACCTCTTTAATTAGACAAAAGATTTTAATTAATACCGAAAAATTACAATCTCAAAATCAAGCAACAACTAACAGTGTTTTTGTATTGTACCTACCCGACAATGAAGTACACGAGCTAGGTCTTATGCTAATTAACTATCAACTCATTGCAAATGGGCACACGACTATTTTTTTAGGTCAAAGCGTACCTATTAACAGCCTAAATGATTTACTCAGTCATTATGAGAATATTACCTTTATATCTTACTTTACAGTTAAACCTGATAAAGAAGTTTTAGAAGATTATCTAATTGAGTTTTCAGAAAAAATACTAATAAAAAAATCTGTCAAGCTTTGGGTACTCGGTAAAATGATAAATGAGTTCGATAAAAGTTTACTCCCAAAACAAATAACAGCCTTCAACTCAATTGAAGATTTAGTTAAAAAAATATAAAAAAACTGAGTAAAAGTTACTTTTGTTTAACTTTTTACTAAATTTGTTAAACAATGAATACACACATTTCTATAATTGGTTCTGGGTTTTCTGCACTAGCTGCGTCTTGTTACCTTGCACGTGACGGTTACAACGTCACTATTTTTGAAAAAAACAAAACTATTGGTGGTCGTGCTAGACAACTAAAAAAAGAAGGCTTTACCTTCGATATTGGTCCTACATGGTACTGGATGCCTGATGTTTTTGAACGTTTTTTTGCAGACTTTAATAAAACACCAGAAGATTATTATACCTTAGAGAAACTTAATCCTGCATATTCTGTTTACTTCGGAAAAGAGGACTACATTACCATTGAGGATACTTTAGAGAAAATCTGCATTGCTTTTGAACATGAAGAGCCAGGGAGTTCTAAAAAATTAATGGCATTTATTGAAAACGCCCAAAACAACTACGATGTCGCTATAAAAGACCTAGTTTATAGACCAGGAGTATCTCCTTTTGAGCTCGTAACTCCCGTAACCATTAAAAAGATTGGTCAGTTTTTTAGTACCATTAAAAAAGATGTAAGAAAAGAATTTAAGAATGATAGATTAGCTATGATTCTAGAATTCCCAGTGTTGTTTCTTGGTGCAAAACCAGACAATACACCTTCATTCTATAGTTTTATGAATTATGCCGATTTTGGCATTGGCACATTTCACCCTAAAAAAGGAATGTATCAAGTTGTTCTTGCCATGGAAACTCTAGCCAAAAGTTTAGGTGTAAACATCCTTACAGAAAACCCAATAGATAAAATTATCGTAAATAATGGCAAAGCAACATCTCTTATAGCTAATGGTGTTGAACATAAAAGCGATATCATATTGAGTGGAGCAGATTACCATCATACCGAAACATTATTAGATGCTCAGTATGTACAATATTCTAAAAACTATTGGGAGAAAAAAACATTCGCGCCTTCTTCCCTCTTATTTTATGTAGGCTTTGATAAAAAACTTAAAAACGTAAACCATCATACCTTATTTTTTGATGTAGATTTTGACGTGCATGCAAAAGCTATTTATGATGATCCCAAATGGCCAGATAACCCTCTATTTTATGCAAGTTTTCCATCAATTACAGATGAAAGTTCTGCACCAGATGGTAAAGAAGCTGGTATATTCTTAATTCCTTTAGCTCCAGGTTTAGAAGACTCAACAGCATTAAGATCAAAATATTTTGATAAAATTATAGATAGATTTGAAAACTTAACATCACAAAACGTAAAAAATAATATTATATTTAAAGAGTCCTTTTGCGTTAATGATTTTATAAATGATTACAACTCGTATAAAGGAAACGCTTACGGAATGGCAAATACACTATTACAAACGGCATTTTTAAGACCTAAATTAAAAAGCAAAAAAGTAAACAATTTATATTTCACAGGACAACTAACGGTTCCAGGACCAGGAGTTCCACCATCTCTAATTTCGGGGAAATTGGTAGCAGAACTCATTAAAAAACACCACAGCAACTAATATGAAATCAATCTTTGATTCTGTTTCACACGCATGTAGCAAGACCGTCACAAAGTCTTATAGCACTTCGTTTTCTCTTGCAACAAAAATGTTGTCTAACACAATACGACAAGATATTTATAACATCTATGGCTTTGTAAGGTTTGCAGATGAAATTGTAGATTCTTTTCATGATTATGACAAACAAGTACTATTTAATAATTTTGCTAACGATCTAGAACTTGCATTAGAACAAAAAATTAGCTTAAACCCTATTTTAAATTCATTTCAAGAAACCTATCACAGACATAATATAGACAAACATCTAGTTGATGCCTTTATGAAAAGCATGCGAACAGATTTACATAAAAACACCTATCTAACCAATGAAGAATACAACGCTTATATTTATGGATCTGCAGATGTTGTAGGCCTAATGTGTTTAAAAGTATTTGTAAAAGGAGATCAAGAAAAATATGAATCTCTCAAGGATTCTGCCATGAGTTTAGGCTCAGCCTTTCAAAAAGTAAACTTTTTAAGAGATCTCAAAGCCGACTTTGAAGACTTGAGTCGTACCTATTTCCCAAATACAGATCTCAACCATTTAGATGAAGTTTCAAAACAAGCCATCATCACAGATATAGAAAATGATTTCGCTAAAGGGTTTGAAGGCATTAAACGTTTACCAATAGAAGCTAAATTTGGAGTTTTTGTAGCCTATAGATATTACAGTCAGTTGCTTAAAAAATTAAAGAAAACACCAGCTTTAGATATCAAATCAACTAGAATTAGAGTTGCCAATTATAAAAAATTTGAATTACTCACAAGAAGCTATGTTAAATATCAATTAAACTTAATGTAATCACATGCACACGATATACTGGATTTTAATTTTCTTAAGTGTTTTTAGCACTATGGAGTTCATGGCTTGGTTTACGCACAAATATGTCATGCATGGATTTTTATGGAGTTTACACAAAGACCATCATCACAAAGATCACAACAGTTGGTTTGAGCGTAATGATGCCTTTTTTATATTTTATGCCATTGTAAGCATGACATGTTTTTACCTATGGAGTTATGAAAACGTTTGGTATTGCCTGCCCATTGCTCTTGGCATTATGGCATATGGTGCAACCTATTTTATTGTTCATGACATTTTTATTCACCAACGTTTTAAAATGTTTCGAAATGCCAATAATTGGTACGCCAAAGGTGTAAGACGAGCACACAAAATGCATCATAAACACCTTGGTAAAGACAAAGGTGAATGTTTTGGGATGCTTTTCGTACCTTTCAAATATTTCAAAAAATAAGTAGCTTCATTCATTTATGACATCGCCTTCCCATTTCGATTTTATCATTATAGGAAATGGATTAGCAGGACTCCAATTAGCATTAAAACTAACTTCGGAAACGTGCTTTGACCAGAAAACAATAGCCTTAATAGATCCATCTGATAAGTCTGAAAATGACAAAACTTGGAGTTTTTGGGACGAAAAACCTTCAGCATGGCATGGAATAACCTATAAATCTTGGAGCAAAGCTACTATTATTACCAACAAAAGAACAACCAACTTAAACCTCAAACCATATACCTATAAAACCATACGTGCTATAGATTTTTATACCCAAGCTAAAGCACAACTCAATCAAAAAGAGACTGTCACATTCATTTTAGAAAACGTCACCTCTGTTATCGAGAAAAACGATGTTATAGTTACAACCAACAAAGCCACCTACACAGCTTCTCATGTTTTTGATAGTAGAATACCTAAAGATTTTACTTCGGAAAATGATAATAGCATTTCTATTATTCAACATTTTAAAGGTTGGGTAATCAAAACAGAATCTGACGTTTTTGATGACAACGAAATCACTATGATGGATTACCGTCTAAAAGATGGAAACCAAACCACATTTACCTACGTATTGCCATTTTCAAAACGAGAAGCTTTAGTCGAATTTACTTATTTTACAGCTAACACAGTTGAACAATCTACTTATGATACATTTATTAAATCCTACATTAAAGAGTATCTAAATATTAACTCCTACTCTATCATAGAAACCGAAGCTGGTCAAATACCAATGACCAATTACAATTTCTCAAAATGTAACACCAGTAAAATTACCAAAATAGGCACAGGAGGCGGTTGGGTAAAAGGTTCTACAGGCTATTCCTTTAAACATACCGAGAAAAAAGTAGCATTAATTATAGAGAATTTAAAAGCCAATAAAATTCCGTCACAGCAACTTTTCCGAAGAAAATATAAATTTTACGATACCATATTTCTTAAAGTTCTCAAAGATGACAATCATAAAGGCGAGTGGATTTTTGAAAATTTCTACTCCAAAAACTCAGTGCAAACCATGTTTAGGTTTTTAGATGAAGAATCTTCGTTTAAAGAAGAACTTAGTATTATGCTATCGCTTTTTTCATGGACTTTTATAAAGGCTTTTTTTAAAACCTTTACCATTCATAAAAAGAAATAAGCATTTTATTAAAAAAACCTAAACACCTATTCTTATTTTAATAGCTTTACATATCACCTAATTTGTAACGTTTACGATTGAAAAAATTACTCATACTCTTAATATTAATTTCGGCTTCCATTTTACCTGCGCAGCAACCTGTTAGTATACACTTAACAGAAAAGGACGGCTTGCCTGATATTGAATTTTATGATATTACTGAAGATAAAGATGGGTTTATATGGCTTGCTGCAGATAAAGGATTGTATCGTTATGATGGTAATAAATATGAGCTTTTTACGCATCCGTTAAAAAAAGGAAGATCTCTTTTTGGACTTAAATTTGACACAAAAGGCAGATTGTGGTGCAATAATTTAGCAGGTCAATTTTTTTATGTAGAAAACAATGAACTCCTACTGTTTAAAGACTTTGAAACCATCAAAACGCTCACTGAGTTTCTAATTTTTGAAAATAATTTAATCATAAACAATTTAAATCATGGTCTTGCCGTAAACCTAGAAACTAAGGAGGAAACTATTTTTATCGATAATTTAAATTCTGGCAATTCTTTTAGTAATATTGATTCTTCTCAAGGTCTATTTTATGAAAGTATAAACAATGTTATTTATCAATTTAACGCTCTAGATCTTACCTATAAAAAACAAATTACTAAGTCGAAAATACAAAGCCTAAAAGACAGAGGTGAGTCTAAGTTTTTTAAATATGAAAACGACTTATATTTTTTTAAACAAAATATAATAGAAAACAAACCTGAACTTTTTAAAATTAATACTGATAGTAAGGTAGTCAAAACCATACCTAGTAAGTTACAAAATGTTGATATAAACCACGTTTATGTAATTGACAACAACCTTTGGGTATTAACAAATAAAGGGATTCATATTGGAAAAATAACTAAAAACAAATTTGAACACATAAACACTTTATATCCAGAAAACTTTATTACAGATTTATTTATTGACAGTAATGACAACTACTGGTTTACTACTATTAACGACGGCATATTTGTTACACCTAATCAAGAATTAAAAACCTACAATGCCATTTATAAAAACAATAAAAAAGATATTAGTGATATTGCTATAATAGACTCATTAGCCTTTTTTGCAGCGAGTAGAAATGGTCAAATCTCTAAAATATCAAAACATAATATAGAAACGCTACCAATTAATAATACCAACGAAGTTTTTAATATCGCTTATAACCCTGTATCTCAAAAACTACTTACTTGCAGTCGTTCATCGTCATCTATTTTTGATGTTGCAACTCAAAAACAAAGGCCTGTTTATCAATTTTATTCAAAATCAATTTCAGTTATTGACAAAGATAATTACCTCCTTAGCTTGCCGTTTAGCGCATCTATATATAATGAAAAAAAAGACACCATATTTCCTATTCTAAATGTTAGAAGTTATGCCTCTGTTTACCATAAAAACTCAAACACAGCATATATAAGCTACATAGATGGGTTTAGAGCTCACAATTTGACAACTCATAAAACTCAAGACATCTTAAATAATGGTCAACCTGTTTTAGGCTCTGAAGTTGCCATAAATGATGATGGCTTCGTTTGTATAGCCACACACAATAATGGCGTTTTAGGATTTAAAAACAATAAAAAGATTTTTAGTTTTAATAATAAAAACGGGTTACAATCTCAAATTATTAATGCCATTCAATTCAAAAACAATACAATTTGGGTTGCTACAGATAAAGGCATACAAAGCTATAATTACAAAACTGGTAAAACCCAAAATATTACAAAACAAGATGGCTTAGCGTCAGGCAATATAAATACTTTAAAAGTTATCGATAACACGGTTTTATTTGGTTCTAATTTAGGTTTGTTTAGTTTTAACTCTACTAAAATTCAAAAAAAACAAAACGAATTAAAACCTTATTTCACTTCTATATCTATTGAAGAAAAAGACACATTATTACAGTCTTCTTATACAATTAAGCAGGATCAAAGTGAGATTAAAATTGAATTTAACACCAATGGTTTCCAAACTCATGAATTTGTAGAATATGCCTATAAATTAGAAGGTTATAATACAAATTATATTAAAATTGAAAACAATAGCAACTTTGTTAAATTTAACTCATTGCCTAAAGGAAAATTTAAATTTTTATTAAAAGCTAAAAATAAATTTAAAGATAGATACTCTAACCCAATTTCAATTAACTTAAATGTCACCTCTCTATTTTACAAAACACTTTGGTTTTATGCATTATGCGCATTTATAACCTCACTACTATTTTGGTTCTACTTTGATAAAAAAACCAAACGTTTAAAAAAGGAACAAGAAACAGAATTAGAAAAAGCAAATATAAGTAAAGAACTCGTTTTTACTCAAATAGAGAATTTGCGTTCACAAATGAATCCTCATTTTATATTTAATGCACTTAACTCAATTCAGGATTATATTATTTTAAACGAGAAAAAATTAGCACGTCAATATCTCGTGAAATTTTCACGTTTAATACGAACGTATTTAGAGCATAGCCAAACCAATGAGGTGTCTTTAAAAGAAGAAATAAAAGCCCTAAACCTTTATTTAGAACTAGAAAAAGAGCGGTTTGATGATGATTTATTTTTTAAGATCAATGTAGATAAACTATTAAACTTAGATACTATTTATGTGCCTTCTCTCTTTATTCAGCCTTATGTAGAAAACGCTTTAAAACATGGGTTACTTCACAAAAAGGACAACAAAAAAGTGGAGTTATTCTTTTATAAGGATCAGCTACAAAACATATTAGTTTGTGAAATAACAGATAATGGGATTGGTAGAGAAGCGTCTGCAAAAATTAATAGTCAACGTATAAAAAACCATAAATCATTTGCTACTACAGCCAACCAAAAACGAATACATTTAATCAATAGAAGTCAAGATAAAAAAGTAGCGTTAACCATTGATGATCTAGTCAACGAGAAGTTTGAAGTTGCAGGTACAAAAGTAACTATAACCATAACGCTCTAATAATACAATAAACATATGAAGGCCATAATTATAGATGATGAAAAACGTGCAAGACGAATTTTAAGGACAATTATAGAAGAAGAATGCCTCGAAATTAGCACCTTATTTGAAGCCGAAAACTTAGTAGATGGTGTTGCAATTATAAAAGCAGAACAACCAAACTTAGTATTTTTAGACATAGAAATGCCTAACCATTCTGGTTTACAAATTTTAGAATTTTTTAAAAATGAAGTCATTAATTTTCAAATCATTTTTACAACCGCTTATGGTCATTACGCTATTGAAGCTTTTAAATTATCAGCAATAGATTATTTACTTAAACCCATTGACGTTATAGAAATGAAAGCAGCTATATTAAAAGCATCAACTCAAATTAAAGAACATTTTATAAAAGATAAATTAATTACGCTTGAGCGTAATTTTGAGCAATTAGCGTTAAATAAAATTGCTTTAGAAGTTCCTAAAGGGATTAGGTTTGTATCTCATGAAGACATTTTATTTTTTGAAGCCGATGGCGCATATACCAAAGTACACCTGCAAAATGGAAAAACAGAATTAATTTGTAAAACTTTAAAACACTTTACAGAACAACTAAGCAATAAATCATTATTCTATAAACCTCATCGCTCCTTTCTTATCAATTTAAAGTACATGAATGAGATTACCAAAAAAGATGGTTTGCAAGTGATTATGAGTAATAATAAAAGTATTCCTATTGCTCGTGAGCGAAAAGAAGAATTTATGCATATTATAAATACAGTATTTTAATAAACGTAAATTCGTTTTAGTTTCCGTTCATTAGTAAAATCATACCATTCACAAAAAAGTCAAACAAACTCCAACTACACTTTATCATTTTTGTTTCATAATTATAAAACCAAATTTATTATGAAAACAAAATTACTTTTTTTATTACTATTTATTAGTGTGCATGTATTTGCTCAAAATCCAATTCAAACTTATCATTTTACAAACGGTAATTTTACGAATCAAAATACGTTGCCTCCAGCTAATGGAGATGGAAACTTGGTAAAAACAGGTACAAGTTCAACGCCTGTGCAAGACAGATTTGGCGTTACTAATAATGCCATACAATTAAATACAGATCAATTGCTTAGTAATCCTGTTACTAATACTTATGCACAAGATATTACTATTAGCTTTTGGATTAAATCTAATACCACAAATTTAGATAGAGATTTAGTAAACATAATTGCATCAGGAGGAAATTCTGATGGAAATTATATAAAGATTAATCAAACATCGACCAACGAGATTGGATGGAAATATGCTTGTGACCAACAAATTGCAACAAATCAGCTTTTTAGATCAAAATACACAGCTTTTCCAACTCCTGTTTTTAATAACCAATGGCATCATATAGCTATAAAAAGATATAGACTTTCTGCGGGATATTATGGTGATAGAATTACAACGGAATTTTTTATTGATGGTGTAAAAATTAGTGCTTTAACAGATGTTTTTACGTATAGTTATCCAAGTGCAGGTTATACTAATTTTTTATCAGGTAGTAATATTACTTTTAGAACCACTTTTAGTGATACCATAGATGATATTGATATTTACAACTCTGTTTTAACCGATGCTCAAATAAATACTTTAGCACAAAATACACCACCACCAGTAGTAACTATACCAGATGCAAATTTTAAAGCTGTATTAGTTGCAAATACTTTAATAAATACAAACGCTGATACAGAAATTCAAGTATCTGAAGCTAATAGTTTTAATGGTTCTATTATTGCAAATAATCAAAATATAGCTGACGCAACAGGTTTAGAAGCTTTTCCAAACCTAACCGAATTAAATTTATCTCAAAATAATTTGAATACTATTGACTTGAATAATAATACATCAGTTTCTATATTAAATCTTTCTAATAATAATTTACAAACATTATTTCTGATCCCAAATACATCACTAACAAGCATAAACGTGTCTAATAACAATTTATCTTTGTTAGATATTCGTAACTCTAATACTAATAATATAACTAGTTTAAATACAATAGGTAATTCCAGTTTAAACTGTATTAAGATTAGCGATGTTGCTTATGCAACTACAAACTTTACTAATATAGACTCACAAACATCTTTTGGAGATAATTGTAACCAACCTGTTTATGTTGATAAAAATGCTACAGGTGCTAATAATGGATTAACTTGGGCCGATGCGTACACAAGCTTGACTGATGCTTTAGCTAATCGACCTTCAGATATTTTTTGGTTAAAAGCTGGAACTTATATTCCTGGAACAGCAAGAATTGAAACCTTTACGCTTACAGACAACCAAGAAATTTATGGTGGTTTTAATGGAACCGAAACAGATATATCTCAAAGAAATATAATTGCAAACCCAACCATTTTATCTGGAGACATTAATGGAGATGATGCCATTATATTTAGTGCGACTGATGCCAATAGAGCTGAAAACAGTTATAGAATTCTAACAATTAGTGGTGATAACACCATTATAGATGGTTTTGAAATTACAAGCGCAAACGCTAATGGAAGTAACACAGAACAAAAAGAAGGTTCTGGTATTAATATTACAGGCTCGTATATTACATCAATAAATAACTGTCAATTTACAAAACACACCTTAGACAGAGCAGGGATTATAAAATCTATAGATGTTAGCGGAAGTATAATCATTAATATTAATAATACTATCTTTAAAGATAATCAGTCTGTTTTTGCGACTTGCTTTTATGGACGTTCTGCAAATGGTACAATTAATTTAAGTGTTGAAGGTAGCTTATTTACAAATAACACTGCAACAACAAATAATGGTGCTTCTCTTATATGGCTTAGACAAGATGCAAGTGGTACTCAAAATTTAGACATTATAAACTCAACGTTTGCTGATAATACCTTAAATTCTGGTACACCAGTAATAACATATCTTTCAAGTGTACCATCTGTAAATATATCTAACTCTATATTTTGGTTCAATTTAAACAGTAACGGGACGCAATTTGTAGATGCTTTACAAACTGGAACTTCTGGCTCAATAAGTAATTCTATTTCTAATAATAGTTTTTCAGGAAATTCTAACACATCAAATACTTCTAATTCAAATCCACTATTTACCGATGCTGCAACTGGCGATTATACATTACAAAGTTCGTCACCTGCTGTAGATACTGGAGATAATAGTTTTGTTACATCAACTACAGATTTAGCAGGGAATTTAAGAATATTCAACACAACTGTAGATATGGGAGCATACGAATACAACTCAACGTTAAGCACATCAAATCTTGAATTAGACAGAAACAAAATTTCGCTTTATCCAAACCCGACACATTCAACTTTAAACATTAAATCTTATCAATCAATTGAATCGGCTAAAGTCTATACGTTATTGGGACAAGAAGTCCTTAAAACGAACGCTAAAACTATAGACGTTTCAAACCTTCCAAATGGTGTTTATCTCATTCAGATTTCAGATTTAGAAGGAAACCAACACGTAAAACGCTTTATAAAGAAATAAACCAAAATTCTATTTATACTAAAAAAGGAAAGTCTTCAAGGCCTTCCTTTTTTTTATTGCTATTCATTTACAAAATCTTACCATTCACTAAAAAGTCAAACAAACTCCAACTACACTTTATCATTTTTGTGTCATAATTATAAAACCAAATTTATTATGAAAACAAAATTACTTTTTTTATTACTGCTTATTAGTAGTTATGCATTTGCGCAGTTTCCCACAGATGCAACCAAACATTATAGTTTTACAAATAGCGATATTACAAATCAAGCAGGTACTAATTATGATTTAGTACTTAATAGTGGTTACGGAACACCAACGTTTGTAACGGATCGTTTTGGGAATGCAAATTCTGCAACTGATTTAAATAATGGGCACTTTAATATGGGTGTTATGCCTAATAGATCGGGTTATGATGGAAATCAATTATCATTAAGTTTTTGGATTAAGTCAACAACAGATGGTATTTTATTTCATCAATATGATAATGTTCAAGAGAACGGTTGGATAATTGGACTTAACGGTAATTCCTTATTCTATAAAACAGGTTATTATTGTTCTGGTGGTTTATCTTGTGGTAGTTTTCCGGATACACAGTATATAAGTGATACGTTTTTAGATGATAATTGGCATCATATTGTAGCAATAGTAGGCAAAGAAAATGATGGTATAGATCAGCAATATATAAAGCAATTATACGTAGATAATGTTTTGGTCTTAGATTTTGTATTAACTACTGTGCCTTTCAATGGAACACAGCAAGTTGGTATGTTACATAGTAACGATACTTACAATGCCTTAACAGGAGGAACAACAGGTAATAACCGCTACGATGGACTAATGGATGATATATATTATTTTGAACGCGGAATTACTACAGCTGAAGTTAATGCATTATATAATGAAGGTCTGGTTGTAGATATTCCAGACGCTAACTTAAAAGCGGCTTTGGTTAGTGATGCGACAATAAATACTAATTCAGATTCGGAAATACAGCCTTCAGAAGCTATAAATTATACTGGTGTAATTAATGTGACAAATCTAAACATTGACAATAGTGCAGGTTTAGAAGCATTTGTAAACATATCGGGTTTAGATATTAGTAATAATAATTTAGAACATTTAGATGTTTCTAGTAATACTGCTTTAACAAGTTTAGAGGCAAATAATAATCAATTAATAACTCTAAATATTCAAAATGGTAATAATTCTAATATAAGTGATGCTAATTTTAATGTGCTAAACAATTACGGTTTATATTGTATTGAGGTAGATGATGTGAGCTACAGTAATACAAACTGGACTAATATTAATGCTTATACCATTTTTTCACTTAATTGTGATACAGCGAATGTTAATATACCTGATATTGCTTTAAGGACTAGTTTATTAAATAATACATCGATAAACAACAATGGAGATTCAGAAATACAAGTTGCGGAAGCTAGAGATTATACAGTAGGTCTTTATTTGAGCACTAGCGGAATCCAAGATATTACAGGACTGCAAGCATTCGCAAATGCGACTAACTTAGATTTAAGTTATAACAATGTCTCAATTATGGATTTTAGAGCTAATAGGTATTTAACTGGATTACATGTTGGAGATAATCCTTTAACGTCATTAAATATTAATGGTTTAAGCTCAATAACTACACTTATTATTAGCGATACAAGTTTAACAGATGTAGATTTATCAACCCACGAAAGCTTACAATATTTAGAAGCTCAATATGTACATAACATTGCCAATTTAGATTTATCATCTAATACAAATATCAATTACATATATTTAAGTGGTAACATGCTAACCAATATTGATTTAAGAACAGGTACCAATGTATCCAATAATTTGTTTATAGAAACTGCTGGTTCGCCTATGTTAACTTGTGTGTTTGTAGATGATCCTGCTTTTAGTTTAAATAATTCAATGAAAGATGCGATAACAGAGTTTTATCAATTAGATTCAGAATGTGCAAATTTCACCTTAAATACTGAAGATGTAGTATTTCAAAATAACGAAATTTCAATCTATCCGAATCCAACAAAATCAACTATAAATATAAAAACAGAATCAAATGTTGCTAACGTTTTTGTCTATTCATTATTAGGAAAAGAGGTAATTAAAACCAATACTAAAACTGTAGATGTTTCTAGTCTTTCAAAAGGTATTTATCTCATTAAAATTATAGATTTAGAAGGAAACCAACACGTAAAACGCTTTATAAAGAAATAAACCAAAGTTCAATTTATACTAACAAAGGAAAGTCTTCAAGGCCTTCCTTTTTTTTATTGCTATTCATTTACAAAATCTTACCATTCACTAAAAAGTCAAACAAACTCCAACTACACTTTATCATTTTTGTGTCATAATTATAAAACCAAATTTATTATGAAAACCATTTTATTATTTTTTATTGCATTAGTAACCACAAGTACATTTGCACAGCAAACATTTTTTGAAAATATTAAAGCAAAAGGCGAAAACCCAGTTTACATTGAGTATCCAGGTGTAGGCATTGATAACGAAGGAAAACAGTCAATAAATCTTAGTCAAGAAAGAGTTGGTCAATATAACGAGCCACAAGAAGTTATTGTAAAATTATTAAATCATGAAGGTATTGACTCTGGAATAGCTATTATAGATAAAAATGATAATGACGAAAAAGGAAGCCAATATATAGCAGATTTTACAAAAAACAGACAAACTTTTACTGGGTTTCCAAACACATATATCGTTTATGAAAAAGTGTTTAACCAAGGCTATGTAGCTATTGGCAATTATATATTTTTTATAGATCATTTTAACAGTCGTACAGAATTTGGCGACATAAATAGAGTTTATGTGCTAAAGGGTACAACACCAGATGGTGAGGCAACTTCAAAGACTAAAAAAAAGAAAAAAGGTTTCGGTAAATTTTTAAATAAAGCAAAAAATATTGCTCTAAATAATAGTGCAGGACCAGACCCTAGAAAAGCACCAGAATATAAGGCCTTGGCTCAAGAGAATGTGCGTAAAATGATATCTGATTATTTAACCGCTATGCGTGAAAAACAAATCGCCTATACGTTGACATCTAAAGATGAAGCAGATTTGGCTACTATGCAAAAAGAGGCAGACGCTTACAGTAAATATATTAAAGATAAGAACAATGCCTATTGGCAAAGTCCAGAAGGACAAAAAACACTTAGAGGTTGGAAATTTGCCGATGAGCATAAAGCGAGTTGTCTTAAAACTGAAGAATCTTGTGGTAGCCCATTTCATTAACCAACATAATACTATTTATTTAAAACAGTAATTAATCATGAAAATTTTAAAACCCTGTTTTTATTAAGACTTAAGGATGTAGGCTAAAAATTAGTTTACAAGGAGAGAAGTTGTCATTGGCTTCTCTCTTTTTTTCTACTGAAGCAACTCGTCAATGGTAGAAATTACCGTATCACTATTCCAGTCTGCTGCACCAGATTTATCTATAACAATCTCTCCTTTTTTACTAATTACATAGGTTCTAGGTATTGAAGTGACATCAAACTCTTGTGGATAATTTGTTAACGATTGATAAGCATTGAAGCTGTATGATTTGTTAGTAATGAAATTATTTATAAGCTCAGTATCTTCGTTTGAAACAAAAAGAAAAACGACATCGTCATTAGATTTATAATGTTGATAGAGTTGATCTAAACTCGGCATTTCGGCAATGCAAGGTGGACACCAAGTAGCCCAAAAATTAATGACAATTACTTTTCCTTCTGCGGAAGAAAAATCAAAAGTTTCTCCTTCCAAATCTTTTAATGACCAGTTATAACTTGTGAGTTTTAATCTTTCCGAAGTATCGATAACACTGGGTTTTACAAACATTGCAATCCCTTTTTGCAAAAATACTTGAATGGGTTGCCTCGTTTGTGGAATGATGAGTAATGCGATGATTACGATAAAAATAATATTAGATATCTTGAATCGTTTGGGTTGTTTTGCCATTGTTATAAATTAAGAAACGCATTACCATAGTCGGTAATGCGTTTCAAATCTAACAACAAAAACTCTAAATGTTGCTGAGTAATACTTTTAATTAGTTTCTTGTTACAGAACCAGAAATACTAGCAATTGGTCCTGTTCCCATTGAAATTGGTGTATGTGTCATAGCGTCTGTTGGTACAACATGCGCTAATGGCTTTAGCGTAAATGGCATAGGACTGTTATCTGGACTTGGCTCAACAGAAATTACAATGGTAGCATCTCTTAAATCTGTTGGAAATGTCATGCCATCAGGTGCATTTTGCAAATAATCTTCTCCTGGATATCCTGGACCATTTCCTGCATCACCTTTAAACATAGATGTTGCTGCATTATCATCTGCAGCTGCAGGATCTAAAAATGTTCCTGTACTAATTGGAGTACCGTTTAAAACAGCCCAACCTTCATATTTCCAACCTTCAGATAATGTTGGTAAGTCTAATCCTGCTACAGCAGTTCCACTCGAGTTATCTAAAAACCAAACACCACTTTCTTCGTTGGTATCATCCATATCTGTAGGCGTTGCTAAAATATAAGTTCCTGTAGAGGCACTAAAATCTCCAACAATACCATTAGAATTCACGCTCGCTGAAGTTCCTGAAAAATCACCAGCTAAAATTTTAGTAGCTGCAGGTGCAGGATCTGGATCTACTGCAGGCTCAATTGAAAGCACAAATGTTGTTGCACTATTTAATTGCTCTGTGTTTACTGTAAACGTTTGAGGAAAATTAACACTTGTAAAGGTTCCTGTTGATACTGGAGCGCCATCTACAATGATCCATCCTTCATAAACAAAATCACTTCCTAGTGATTCTAATCCGGTGAGATTTAGTGTCAAATCTGAGGTTGTAGGCGCACTAACTGTGTCGTCATCATTACTACATGAGGTGGCAAAAGTTCCTAATGCCAAAACTGCTAAAAACATTTTTTTAATCATCGCTTTATAATTTTTATTATTGATACGTCAAAATTATAACTTAGATAAATGTTTAAATGTTAGCTAGCTAACACATGGGAAATTTTATGCCGATCTTTTTAAAATTCTAATTTCATTTCTATTAAAATCAATGTAATTTTCTTCTTTAAGTTCATTGAGTAAAATATTAAGTGTTGGTCGAGATGTACCAATTAAAGAGGCTATATCTTTTTGAGTATAAGGATGCTTAACTACGTGATCTCCTGTTTTCTCGCAGTCGTACCCATAATCGGAACATAATTCATCTAAAAATTCCACCAATCTAGTTTTGGTGTCTTTAAACAAAAGTAATTGCAAGCGTCGTTCTAATTTTTTAAACTTAAACCCAATAAACTTGTAAACTTTAAAACTAAAGGTTTGATTGTCTCTCATAAGATCGTGCATAGTGGTTACACCAATAGGACAAATAGACGTAGAATTATCTATAGATTGCGCAAACTCATCTCTAACATTATCTCCAAGAATAGCTTTTTCTCCAAATAATTCACCTTTAGACAAAATAGCTTTTACAATTTCATCCCCATTTTCATTATAGTATCCTATTTTAACTTTACCTTTTTCAATGAGATAGACTTTATTGGCCGAGTCGTCTTCAAAATATATATAGTCTTTCTTTTTATACGCATCAAAGTCATGATCTTTCTTGTACGCTTTAAATTTGTGAGGACAAAGTACCTTAAATAGGTTAACATCGTCAAAAAACCATAGTGATTGCATTAGAGTGAGTTTTAATGTTAGTTGTTTTGAAGTCGTATAAACACTAATCTCCTTACAATACGTATTATAAAAAAAGCCTTTGATTTCTCAAAGGCTCATTTTAGTTTCTATTAAAAAATACTAAGCAGCATTTTCTTTTTTAATTAAGTTTAATGCCGAACCTTCATTGTACCAATCAATTTGTGCTTGGTTATACGTATGGTTTAACATCACTGTATCTTTACTTCCATCTGCATGAACAATTTCTAATGTTAATTGCTTTTCTGGTGCAAATTCATTTAAATCCGTAAAGTTAAATGTATCATCCTCTTGAATTAAATCATAATCACTTTCATTCACAAATGTTAATCCTAACATCCCTTGTTTTTTAAGGTTTGTTTCATGAATACGTGCAAAAGATTTTACAATTACAGCAACAACACCTAAATGTCTAGGCTCCATTGCAGCATGCTCACGAGATGATCCTTCACCGTAGTTATGATCACCAACAACTACTGATTTTACTCCTGCAGCTTTATAAGCTCTTGCAGTATCTGGCACACCACCAAACTCACCTGTTAATTGATTTTTAACGAAATTTGTTTTCTTCCCAAAAGCATTAACAGCTCCAATTAAGCAGTTGTTAGAAATATTATCTAGATGTCCTCTAAAACGCAACCAAGGTCCAGCCATAGAAATATGGTCTGTAGTACATTTACCAAAAGCTTTAATTAATAATTTTGCTCCCGAAATATCATTTCCAATTGGCTCAAAAGGTGTTAATAATTGTAGTCTTTCAGAATCTGATGCTACAGTTACTTGAACTCCACTTCCATCTGCCATAGGTGCTAAATACCCATTATCATCAACAGCGAAGCCTTTTGGAGGTAATTCCCATCCTGTTGGCTCGCTTAACATCACTTCTTCTCCGTTTTCATTAATTAACTTATCTGTCATTGGGTTAAAATCCAAACGACCTGCAATAGCAATGGCAGCAGTTATTTCTGGAGATGCTACAAATGCGTGTGTATTTGGATTTCCATCGGCACGTTTAGCAAAGTTTCTATTAAATGAATGCACGATACTGTTTTTAGGTGCATTTTTAGGATCTTCATAACGAGCCCATTGACCAATACATGGTCCACAAGCGTTTGTAAAAATCTTAGCATCTAATTTTTCAAATATATCAAGGATACCGTCTCTTTCTGTGGTATATCTTACCATTTCAGAACCTGGATTAATTCCTAATTCAGATTTCATTTTTAACCCTTTATCTAAAGCTTGTTGTGCCACAGAAGATGCACGAGATAAATCTTCGTATGATGAGTTCGTACAAGACCCAATTAAACCCCATTCTACTTTTAATGGCCATTCGTTAGACTTTGCTTTCTCTGTCATTGTAGAACCAACAGGAGTAGATAAATCTGGAGTAAATGGTCCGTTTAATAATGGATTTAACTCTGTTAAATTAATATCAATAACTTCATCAAAATATTGCTCAGGGTTAGCATATACTTCATCATCACCAGTTAAATATCCTTTAACTGCATTTGCTGCATCAGCAACATCTGCTCTATCTGTAGAACGTAAATAACGTTCCATAGACTCATCATAACCAAAGGTAGACGTTGTTGCACCTATTTCGGCACCCATATTACAAATAGTACCTTTACCAGTACAAGACATTCCTTGTGCTCCAGGTCCAAAGTATTCAACAATAGCACCTGTTCCTCCTTTAACGGTAAGAATATCGGCTACTTTTAAAATCACATCTTTAGGCGCTGTCCAACCAGATAGTTTTCCAGTTAATCTTACACCTATTAACTTCGGAAATTTTAATTCCCAAGCCATTCCTGCCATAACATCAACAGCATCTGCTCCACCAACTCCAATGGCAACCATACCTAATCCTCCAGCATTTACTGTATGAGAATCTGTACCAATCATCATTCCGCCAGGAAATGCATAGTTTTCTAAAACAACTTGATGAATAATACCTGCTCCTGGTCTCCAGAAACCAATTCCGTATTTATTAGAAACCGATTCTAAGAAATTAAAAACTTCATTACTAGTACTAATTGCATGTTGTAAATCTATAGAAGCTCCATTTTTTGCTTGAATTAAGTGATCACAATGCACAGTAGTTGGCACAGCCACTTGAGCTTTACCAGCTTGCATAAATTGTAACAATGCCATTTGTGCTGTTGCATCTTGACATGCTACTCTATCTGGTGCAAAATCAACATAATCTTTACCTCTTGCAAATGCTTTGGTAGGTGTTCCATCCCAAAGGTGAGAGTATAATATTTTTTCTGAAAGGGTTAATGGTTTACCAACAATATCACGAGCTGCATCTACACGCTCTGTCATGTTAGAATAAACCTTTTTTATCATGTCAATATCAAATGCCATATGTTTTATTTATAAGGTTGATTTTATAGAATTCATTTTGACTGCTTATTTTAAACTGAAAAGTCAATATGAGTTCATTTTTTAGTGAAGCAAATTTACAAATTATAAAGCGTATTTTAAAATATGTAACAAATGGTAAAAAACTCTGCACATACATCAACAAAAGCCTCAAAACACCATTGATCGTTAATGAATTAACAAATAAAACAGGTTTAAATTATAAATTTAACAAGTAATCGTTATTTAAAATGATTCTTAATTCTAGCAGAATCCCTTAGATTAGTCGTAGGTTTCTCAAAAAACACATAAAGCAAATAAGAGCCAATTAATGTGATCAGGCCATAAATTGCCACGTATATTAAAAGGCTTGAGGTTGTTAAACTTTCCGTAGGAAAAAAATGTTTCATGAGCTGCATTACTACAGAATAATGAATTAAATACATAGAGTAAGACATTAAACTTACAATCGTAATAGGCACCAAAACAAACTTTGGTGCTGATTTAACCTGCGAAAATAAAGGAAGCGTAAACATAATGGCAATGGATTGCAAAGGCAAATACAGTACATTCCAAAAAAACGAGTGGGTTTCTATAAAAATCTGTTGTGCAGGAATTACAATATTAAGACCTAAAAACAAGATTCCACCAATGATAAAAAACACCAATTTAAAGCGTCTCCAAAAACGAGGGTTGACTATAGAAGTCCAAGCTGCTAAAACGCCATAATATATAGCGTCTATTCTATATATGGTAACGGCTTTGAGGTTCACATTCCAAAAAATCATGTGTGTTGTTGGATGCGTCATATTATAGTATACTTTAGTCAGAAAGAAAAAAAGTAATATCATACATGTGATAAAAAAAAAGAGCCTAGATTTGTTGATTTTCAATTTCAGAAATAAAACAAGATACAACAATAAAGGCCCAACAATGTAAGCAAACTCTTCAATTGGCAAGCTCCAAGATTCGCCAAAAAACAATGGCATTTCCCATGAGAAGTTTTGCACAAAAAACACATATTGCCATAAATTATCTGGCAAACTAGTTCCTAAAAACAGGGCTAAAAGCACATTAAAACCAAGTACTAAATAATAATTAGGCAGTGTTCTAAACCAACGTCTTACCCAAAAATAGGTCATTTGTTTTCGAGTAAATTTTGAAGCAACAAAGCTGTTATATAAAATTCTACCAATTAGAAATCCGCTGAGTACAAAAAATATTTCTACGCCAACAACTCCTGCTATACTCATCAAATCTGTGAGTACATTTTTTGTTTGTGGAAAAATCCAAACGGCATGAGAACAAACCACTAATAAAATGGCTACGGCTCGCATGAGGTCTAGTCCGAAAATTCGTTTATCGTAGTTAATCTTCATTTTTTTTATAAATGCGGTTTCATTACATTTGATTAAATATGAAACGTCGATCTAAATTTATACTAATTTTTCTGGTTTTGATTCTTGGTGGTGTATTTATTTATTATACCTCCTTAAAGACAAGACATCAAGAATTAATAAAGTCTAAAATCTATTATACACTAGGTTTGGTGGATTCTGAATGGAAAACAAATTTAACAAACAATAGTATCACCTTTACTACACCTACTTTTGTAATTAGTAATATTTACAAATCTATGGAAGGGCCAAAATCTGATCAATTTGTGGTTATTGATGATACTACAGAAGAATTATTATGGTTAACCTCGTTTAAAACCAATGCTGTCTCGTCTAATGAGCAGTACAAAATGTCTAATGATTTTGTGTGCCATACTAATTTTGAATATCGCGATGCAGAGCATTACAACCGTTGGAATTTAACAGAGCGCATCAATTCTCAATACCCAAGAATTACATCTATTAGTAATGGTGTTGAAGCGTTTGAATTGCCTGATGGCTTTGGTTTCCCTGTGTTTTCTAACGAGCGTTTGTTTATCAATGCACAAGCCCTTAATCATAACATCACAGACTCTACGTTTAATATAAAACATCAAATAAAGATTGGTTTTACTAAAAATAAGGACAAAGCATTAGTACCATTACAACCAAAAACGGTATTTATGATGTTTCCATATGATCCTCAAAACCCATTTCAAGGTCCTACAGAACAAATACCAAACGCATGTATTCCTGTAGAAACTAAAAACCATTCGTATTTGGATAACGACGGAAATGCGCTTTCGGGACATTGGATTATTTCACCAGGAAAACATAGTTACACCTACAATGCATCGCAGCAACTACAAATAAAAGATAGTATTAGGTTACATCAAATTACATCGCATTTACATCCTTTTGCTAATCGCTTTAAATTAAGAGACAAAACTACTGGAGACATTATTTATGATTGTAACAGTGAAAACTACACCAACAAAATTGGGCTAAAAAATACACCTTCATTTTCGAGTCAAAAAGGAATTTGGATGTACCATGACCATACCTATGAAATGCTGTTAGAAGTTAACAACACTACAGATAATGATCAAGAAATGATGGCAAGTATGGCTATTTTCTATTACGATGCTGAAATGGAAAATAAAATCAAAGCATTAAAATTATAGCGTTTGAAAATTAAACTCATTTTAATTGCTTTCATACTAATGACTTCTTGTAAGGACGAGACTGCCCAATTGCCTATTTTGAGTTATAATTATATCGACGGAAAAAAGGAATTGTATAAAATTGATGCTTTTGAATTTAAAAATCAAGATGGAAAACTTATCACTTCTGCTTTAACGGAAGGACAAGTGCATACCATGAATTTCTTTTTTACAAGTTGTCCTTCTATTTGTCCGCCAATGCGACTACAACAGCAGGCTATTGCCGAGACGTTTTCCGAAGAAAAAAATTTTAAGCAATATTCAATTTCTATAGATTATAAAAACGATACGGTAGACCAACTCAAGCGTCATGTAGAGCTACATAGTATTAAAACTAACCAATGGAATTTACTACGAGCAACTTCTAAAAAACAATTAGAAGACATTGCTAAACTCTTAAAAACAAACTTCAAACCCAATGAAGATGGCACAGATTTTTACCACTCGAGTTATGTTGCTTTAATTGATAAGGAACAATATATACGTGGTTTTTATGATGTTCTAAACCCTAAAGAAGTAACGCTATTAAAACGAGATATTAGAAATTTACTAGACTAGTTTTTATGTCTATACATTTTAATGAGCGCAAAAATACCCATGATGATTGCAATTAATTCTATAAACGTACCAAACGTTAAAATTTGAGCACCATAAGGCCAATGTTGTATTTTAAAAAGTGCGCCTAAAATTGTTGCGCCTATTCCTAGAAGTAGTACAATTGCAGCAGGTATGAGTTTTCTTAAATTCATTTAAAACAAACTTTTAATGATTTGGTCATCACTTATACCTTCGGCTTCTGCTTTGTAGTTTTTAATTATTCTATGACGTAAAATCCCAGAAGCTACGGCTTGTACATTTTCAATATCGGGAGAGAATTTACCATGAATAGCAGCATGAGTTTTGGCTGCTAGAATTAAATTTTGTGAGGCTCTAGGTCCTGCTCCCCAATCAACAAACTCAGCCACCAAATTTGATGCAGTTGTTGCTTTAGGTCTAGTTTTGCTCACCATTTTAACAGCATATTCTATCACATTGTCTGCAACAGGAATACGACGAATCACATTTTGAAAATTAATAATTTCTTGTGCTGTAAATAATGCATTTACTGTTGCTTTGTGATCTGAAGTTGTAGCTTTAACAACCTGAACCTCTTCTTCAAAAGAAGGATATTCTAAATTGATAGCAAACATAAAACGGTCTAATTGTGCTTCTGGCAACGGGTAAGTTCCTTCTTGCTCAATTGGATTTTGAGTTGCTAATACAAAATACGGTAAATCTAGTTTATAGTTATGTCCCGAAACAGTTACTGAGCGCTCTTGCATGGCTTCTAATAAGGCTGCTTGTGTTTTTGGAGGCGTACGATTAATCTCATCTGCTAAAATAATGTTAGCAAAAATTGGACCTTTAATAAATTTAAATTGCCTATTTTCGTCTAAGATTTCACTACCTAAAATATCACTAGGCATTAAATCTGGCGTAAATTGAATACGTTTAAAATCTAAGCCTAATGCTTGTGCAATAGTGTTTACCATTAAGGTTTTTGCTAAACCAGGAACACCAATAAGTAAAGAGTGACCACCCGAAAAAATAGAAATAAGAATTTGATCTACAACCTCATCTTGCCCAACAATTACTTTGGCGATTTCGGTTTTTAGGGCATTATACTTTTTAACAAACTGTTCTATTGCAGCAACGTCAGACATATTTATTGTTTTTCAGTTTTTAACCAGTTACTTGTGAAGTCACAACCTTTATAATCGTCATTAATTTTTACATAGGTATCAGAAATCTTTTCTTCTTGCCAAATTCCAATGGCCTTGAATTGCTTCTCTTGTAAAGCGAGTGCTTTGATTTTTAAATAATCGCGTGCAAAATCTGCTTTGTGATCTTCAGTTCTATCAGTAACTGTTAATATTTTAAATTTAACTGGATTAACTCTATCCTGATCTTGTAACACTAAACTAATTTCATTATCTGCTAAATCTTGAATTTGTCCGTATAATTCTGGATCCATTTTTGTTAATTCTAAACTAGAATCTTGTGTGTAAGGGTTAATTAATTGTCCGCCTTCAAACTTAGTTTCCTCTTCATCACTAAACTCGCGTGCAGCATCGGCAAATGTTAAATCTCCAGATTCGATACGTTCTTTAACTTTTGTAATTTCTGCTTTTGCTTCCATTACAGATTCGTTTGTGATCTCTGGGCGCAATAAAATATGCCTAACATCATACTCTTGTCCTCTAATTTTTTCTAGTAATATTATATGATAACCAAAATCAGTTTCAAAAGGTTCTGATATTTCACCTTCTTGTAATGAAAATGCTACATCACGAAATTCTTTTACCATTTGAGGTCGTTTTCTATTCAGTGTATAAGCACCACCTTTAGATCGAGCAGCAGTATCATCAGAATAAAATACAGCTTTCGTAGCAAAGCTTGCTCCATTTTCTATAACATCGGCTTTATATTCTTTAAGACGATCTATAACGGTTTGCTTAGCTTCTTCTGTCACTTCTGGAATCACAACAATTTGAGCCACTTTAAGCTCAGTTCCAAAAATTGGTAATGAATCTTTTGGAATACTGTTATAATATTCTCTTACTTCTTCTGGTGTCACTTCAACATCTTCAACAATTTTACGTTGCATATCACCTGCCAACTTAGCGTTCTTGTTAATTTCAAACATTTCTTCGCGTAAGCTTTGTTCACTATCTTTATTATAGAATTCTAAAAGCTCTGTCATTGAACCTCCTTTTTGTTCTAGGAATGCACTAATTTGTTGTTCTATATTTGAGCGAATTTCTAATTCGTTAACTGTAATACTATCTTGTATGGCATGGTGAGCGTACAGTTTGTCTTCTAGCAATTTTCCGAAGAGCTGACATCTAGAAATCTCTTTTATAGAAACACCTCTAGCTTGTAATTGAATATACTCTTTGTCAATATCAGAATCTAACACTACAAAATCTCCAATTACGGCAGCTACTCCATCTACTTTTTTACGATCAGTATTAGTACCTGTTGTGTCTCTTTGCTTTTTTGAGGCGTCAACCACATCTTCAATAATTTCTTGCGCTACAGAGATATTCATAGCAAATAATGTTACAACAAACGCTGTAATAACGGACTTATTTATAGACTTCAAATTGTTTATTTTTAATTGCATCTTTAGTAATATCTTTTTCTAGTTGTTTAATCAACTCCAATTTTCTTTTATTAATTACAATTTGTTTAATTGTAGGTTTTACGTACTCTAAAGGCGCCAAATCGTTTTGAGAAAGGACGTCTTCAATTTGCATCAAATATAGGTCTAATGAATCTTTGAGTTGTACATAATTAGATTTTTTTAACAGTTCTTTTTTGTTTTCAGAATTTAGAACTTTAATTTTTTCTGTAATCTGAGATGCTTTCACCCAAATAGAATCATTAAGCGAATATCCTTTAAACTGAACAGAAATTGAATCTAAAAAACGTTTATCTGCTTGTTCAAAGCGCTTAAATCGTTTTTTGATATCTTCATCATGTAGTGCATTTTGAGATATTATGATATACCTAAATTTCACTAATTCTTCGTTGAGTTTAAATGTTTCTTGATTAGCCTCATACACAGCCTGAGCTTGTGCCATTGAAACTGAGGTATCAATACTTTTTTTTACCAAAGCTTCTAAATACGCTTTGCTATACAAATCGTTTTTATACTGTTGAACGAGTTTATTAAAATCGGTTTGTTTCTCTTCCGATAAGTTTCGCTCAGCACCATCTAATAATAGTTGTTGTGTTGCCCAACGATTAATAAAACTATTTACAATTTGCAGACTATCATTTTTGGGTGTTCCTTCAATTACAATATCTTCAATATCTTCTAGATATAGATAATTCTCATCAACTCTAGCCAAAGGAATTCTATCATCGGTTTCCTTAAAGAAATCGCATGACGTTACTAATGATGATAATATTAATAAAGCTAAAAATTGTCTCAAATTAGTTTTTTAAAATTTGTTTTTTAACTCGTTTAAGCACTTTAGAATTTATAGATACTTTAAACCGTTTATGAAGCGATGCCACCCAATTTTCTTCAATATGATTTTGATAATCACTTACCACTTTACCTCTTGCCTCTTCAAGTGTTTTTGAGGTTGCAGGCATCAGCTCTTTAACCAAAACCACATGGTACGAGTCATTATGCATATAAATTTGAGACACTCCTTTTTTAAAGTTAAAATCTTTAGGTAATGCTTGATTTCCTTCTTCAAAAATATTAGTTGTAGAAATCACATTACGATTGTTTTCTTTATTTATAGTTTCTAAAATAGTGTCTACGGAAATATCTTTTTTCAACTCACTTTGTACTTTTTCAATGGTTTCTTTTGAGGCAGAAGTTAAGATGATTGCATCAACTCTATTACGCCATTTATAATTAGAGGTATGCGCATCATAAAATTTTTGAAGTCCAACAGAATCTTTTACAGCCGCATTCCAAACTTCCTTTTCCATGAGGTCAAACAACAACAATCCGTCACGATATTCTTTTAAAACAAAAGCGAAATCTTCATTTTCAAATTCGAGGTTATCTGCACGGTATTTTAAAACTTGTTGTTCAAAAAAGTCTTCATATTCTTTGTTTAAAATCGTTTTATAATCTACCAACTTTTTATAATATTTACGTTGGTTCGACATTAAATACTCAGCAAATTCTCTATACGAAATCTCAGTATCTTTAATAATGATTATGGCTCCATCTTTTATCTCTTTTGGAGTTTCCCATGCTTGCTTAAAAAAGTTATCATTAAGCATCGTTTCCATGTAAGCAAAGCCTTCTTTTGTATGATCTTTAATTTCATATTTTGCAACTAGATTTTTCACTAAGGCAGAGTTAATAAGTTCTGATCTAGAATCTCGTTTTACTCTATTTTGAAGTTCAGCTTCAACCTCTTCAAAAGGCTGCACGCCTTTTTTATTAATTAATTTCACAACATGCCATCCATAATCCGATTTAAAAGGCTTTGAGATATCTCCTTTATTTTCTAATGAAAATGCTACAGATTCAAACTCTTTAGATCGTAACTGCCCACCAGTAAATGGCGATAAAGTTCCTCCTTTTTGAGATGAACTCTTATCATCTGAAAACTGCTTGGCCAATGATTCAAACTTCTCTCCTTGCTCTATTTTTTTATAAATTTGATTGATACGTGTTTCTGGATTAACGGTACTATCTTTTTGCTTTAAAGACACCATAATATGAGCAACTGTAACTTCACCTAAAGATTTACGCTTTTCAAAAACCTTAACCACATGATATCCAAAACGAGTTCTAAAAGGCATAGAAATTTCACCAACTGGTGTATTAAATGCTGCAGTTTCAAACGGATAAACCATTTTAAAACCACCAAAATATCCTAAATCTTCAGCAAACACATTTTTACCATCATGCACATCTTGTTGTACAGCTTCAAACCCTTCTTTAATCACACGATCACGTAATTTTAAAACTTTATTATAAACCTCTAAAGTATCATCTGTAACAGATTCATCTATACGCACCAAAATATGTGAAGCTTTAACATCATGAGTTGTACGCTCATAAGCTTCTTTAACCAAGACATCTGTAACCTTGTTATCAGACATGTAATTTTTAGTTAACTGCTTTTTATAATTATTAAATTCTCTAATATATTTAGCATCCTTATCTAATTCTAAACGACGTGCTTCTTTGACTTTTAATTGGTAATTAATAAACAGTTCTAAATAAGCATCAATATCTTTTTGACTCTCATCTTTTACGAGATCTAGGTTTTTGTTGTACACTCTTACAAATTCTGAAGCCATTACAGCGTCTTCACCTACTGTAAATAAAACATCATCTTTTTTAACTTGAGCTTGAGCCACAAGCGTGAAACAAAAACAAACGACGGTTACCAATAATTTCATGTGTTACTATTTATTTATTTTAAAAGCTGTAGTACATCTATCAGGCACAAAAGTCAATATGAGATAGATATTTATAATATTTAGACATCCTTGGTTTGGTGTGTCCAATTTCAGCAAAAATAAAACTTTTGTCATATAAAACAAGTTGCTTTTGATAAACGTTAAGACCATAATATCAAGTACTACAACTTATAACGCCTTAAAGTTAGTTTAACCGCTTGCCTATTATTATAGCTATTGAACATTTAAACGTGTATTTATTATGAGAAATACTTATCTTTGGTAATGAAAAACCCCTCTCAATTGAAATGAAATATACTACAGAAATAAAGGTTAATGTCCCTTTAGATGAGTTTATCAATAAACTAGATAATGTAGAAAACATGAAACATTGGCAACGTGGATTGGTTTCTGCAGAGCATGTTTCTGGCGATCTTGGTCAATTAGGAGCCAAAATAAAACTCATCTACAAATTTGGCTCACGTAAAATGGAAATTATAGAAACCATTACAAAACGTAACTTTCCTAATGAATTCCATGCAAATTACAAGATGAAATCCATGCATAATGTACAGCAAAATTTTTTTGAAAAAACAAGTAATGGTTTTACAAAATGGACGTCGTCGAGTGAATTTATACCTTTAAACCTAAAAATGAGAGTAATGTTATTTTTTATGCCAAGAGCATTTAAAAAGCAATCTCAAAAATACATGCAAGATTTTAAAAATTTTGTTGAAAACGGAACCTCTGTATCAAATGCGTAAACTAAAGCTCATATGGGACTTTAAAGGTCCTGATGCTCTTAAAACTGCTGAGCATCACGAAAAACACCTCAAAGAATTTATTACCATCAAAAAAACCAATCTCAACATCACTGGTTTTTCACAACTCAATACTATGCATAGCATCGCATTTATGGTAGTTACAGACGATGAAATGAAACCTATTAGAGACGCTCTAAAACCACATCGAGGCACTTTGTATGAAGAGTAAATTAATTTCATTTTTTAATTAAGGGTTAAGTCTTCTCTTTTTACAGATAAAATATTTACTTTTCAATACTTTAAAATTTCACGATTTTCAATTTTATATTATGAAAAAACACACGCTTTTGTATGCGCTAATAATTCTTGCATTTAATTGTAAAGAAAACCAAAAAGAAGCCGTTACTTCTTCTAAATATGTAGAAGAACCTCATTCTAACGCCAAACCTAATGAGTCGGTTATTAAACATTTAGACTTAGATATTGTTGTTGATTTTGAACGTGAAATAATTAATGGTTCTGCAACCTATACGCTTGAAAATAATAATGCTTCGGAAATCGTCCTAGACACAAAATTTCTAGACATTATTAGCACAGAAGCAGATAAAAAACCAGTAGATTTTGAACTAGGGCCTTTTAATAAACAATTAGGCCAATCTTTAAAGATTCCTATTTCCGAAGATACTAAACAGATCACCATCCATTATAAAACAACCGCTAAAACAGAGGCTTTACAATGGCTAAATGCACAACAAACTGCCGATAAAACACATCCGTTTTTATTTACACAAGGTCAGGCCATTTTAACGAGAACATGGATTCCTATACAAGATAGTCCTCAAATTCGAATTACTTATAATGCCAAAGTTACGGTCCCTAAAGAGTTAATGGCAGTTATGAGTGCTGAAAATCCAAAGGAGAAATCTAAAAACGGCATCTATCATTTTAAAATGAAGCAAGCCATTTCGCCTTACCTTATTGCGTTAGCTGTTGGAGATATAGCTTACAAACCCGTAAGTCATCGCACAGGTGTATATGCCGAAAAATCTATGATAGACAAAGCGCAAGCAGAATTTATAGACATGGAAAAAATGGTTACAGCAGCAGAAAATTTATATGGAGCCTACGATTGGGATCAATTTGATGTGATTGTTTTACCTCCTAGTTTTCCGTTTGGTGGTATGGAAAATCCGCGTTTAACATTTGCGACACCTACTGTAATTGCAGGAGACAAAAGTTTAACCTCTTTAATTGCACACGAGTTGGCACACTCATGGTCTGGAAATTTAGTCACCAATGCTACTTGGGATGATTTTTGGCTCAACGAAGGGTTTACGGTATATTTTGAAATTAGAATTATGGAAGCTCTTTACGGAAAAGAGCGTGCAAACATGATTGCGTTAATTGGCAGGCAAGATTTGGAAGAAGAAGTTGAGGGATTTAAGGACGAACCTAATATGACAAAACTTAAATTAGATTTAAGCGCTAAAAATCCTGATGATGGCATGAATAGTATTGCTTATGATAAAGGCTATTTGTTTTTAAGAACTTTAGAAGAAACGGTTGGTCGTGAAAAAATGGATGCATTTTTAAAAAGCTATTTTAAAACCAATGCTTTTTCTACAGTAACAACCGAAGGTTTTATAGATTATCTCAACGCCAATTTATTAACACCAAACAATATTACATTTAATACTGAAGAATGGATTTATAACCCAGGAATTCCAGAAAATCAATCGGTAATTGTTTCTAATGCATTTACAAATGTTGAGCAGACGTTACAGTCTTTTTTAAATTTAAAATCTATTGATGTCACAAAAACCAAAGATTGGACGACACAAGAGTGGGTTCATTTTATTAGAAATTTCCCTGAAACCATCACTCTAGACGATTTGTCTAGATTAGACGCTGCATTTAATTTTACAAACGCTACAAATTCTCACATTGCTATGGTTTGGTATGAGCAGGCGATTCATCATAATTATCATGGTAATAATGTAGACCAAAACATTGAAGAATTTTTAATACGTGTTGGACGACGTTGGTATGTTTCTACCTTATTTAAAGCTTTTAAAAATGCAGATAGAGTTGATGAGGCTTTGATTATATATCAAAAATCTCGACCAAATTATCATAGTGTAACTGCCAATACAATTGATGCGCTTTTGGGATTTGAGAGCAAGTAAATGGGATTTAATTAACTTTAGCATTCATAACCATAACCTTATTAAAACTAAAACATGGGATTATTTGACCAATTTATAAAACAACCAGAATCTAAAATCATAACTTATAAACCGCTTTCAGATTTTGAAGCTTGGATTGGAATTCTTTATGCTTGCATGTCGGCAGATGGCACTGTAAGTGATGTTGAAATCGATGCGCTTTCTAGAATGATTGTGCTTAAACAAAAATTTAAAGGCATTGACATCTCTCCTCTTTATGATTCGGTAGCAGAAGCAAAACTAAAAATTGGTGGTATTGGTTTAATAGAAGTTTGCTCAGAGTATGTTAATGAAAATGATAAAGCGACATTATTCTCAATGGCTGTTGAAATTGTATTAGCTGATGGTATTTTAGAAAAAGACGAAGAAAAAGTTATTGAATTAATAGCCAACCACATGAAAATTGAAATGGAATTAGTTGAAAAAATCATACAAGTCATGCTCATTAGAAATAGAGGTAATGTTGTTATCGTAGATTAATTCTAGGGTTAAATTCAATAGAGATTCATCACTAATTAAATACTAAATAACAAATAGATGTGTTGGTTGTTACAGCTATTTGAACTGTCATTGCTTGTTATTTACACCAGCGAATAATGAGTGAATTGTAATATTTCTGCAGTATAAAACCAACCACACCTTAACCTCATACTTCAAATAAAAGCCATGATACAGCTTTAGGAAATTCTTCTCGCCAATACATCTTTGAATGATGTCCATGCTCATTAATAGAAAAGTGAAAATCAATATGATAACCATTAGTCATTTTTTCTTTTATAAAGTCACCTAATTTATTTGCATTAGGTAAAATGCTCTTCACTTTATTTTCCGCCAGAATACAAGTATATTTTTGATTCTTCTAGTGGTTTAAAGCTTTTAGTGTATTTAAAAATTCTATTAGAAATCCAAAGGCTAAGCGAGAAAATAAGCAGTTTACCAAAAACACCAGGATTTGATAAACCTGCATGCAAACTAATAAAAGCTCGCATTGAACTGCCTCCAATTGCTGTATTTTAAAAATCGGTTAAGGTTCTAAATTTATCATTGATATATGGCATTAACTTTTCAATCATGAACTGAATATAAAAATCACCTTTTCCTTCACCAAAACGCGAATATTAATAAGGTAAGTAGTCACTAATTCGTTCTTGTTCGCCATGATCTACGGCAATGATTATAAGGTCTCCATAATCTTCTAGCGCTAATTTAGCCATAGCTTTATCTATAGCCCAATCACCATAGAGTGCAAATGGATTGAATAGATTTTATCTGTCTTGTAAATAAACTACTGGATACTGTTTATCTGTGTGGTAATGATCGTGTGATAATACAGCCGAAATTTTACGAGTTGCACTTAAATGCGGAATTTCATAGGCTTTTTCGATGGCTTCTAAAATGGGATCAAACTCCGTCACTGATATTTCTAATTAATTTAAAACATAGGGAAAACGAAAGTAAAGAAATATGTACATACATGTTACCCTTTATCATATATTAAATAACAGAAACATGATCAAAACATTTGGTATAATTACTGCTAAAAATTGTATTTAAATACAGATTCTAAAAATGTAATTACACCAATATTAAAACCTACTATCTTGAGTAATTAGGAGATTCGTTAGTAATTGTTACATCATGCGGATGACTTTCATTGATACCAGACGCTGTTATTTTTACAAACTGACCTTTATCTTGAAGTGTTGTAATATCTTTAGCGCCACAGTAACCCATTCCTGCTCTTAAACCTCCAATAAATTGATGTATACTCTCTACGAGTTCACCTTTATATGGTACACGACCTACAATACCTTCTGGTACTAATTTTTTGATGTCATCTTCTACATCTTGGAAATAGCGATCTTTACTACCTTGTTTCATGGCTTCCACAGATCCCATACCACGATACGACTTAAATTTTCGTCCTTCGTAAATAATAGTATGCCCTGGACTTTCTTTTGTACCTGCTAATAATGACCCTAGCATAACACAATCTGCTCCTGCTGCTATTGCTTTTGGGATATCACCTGTATAACGAATTCCACCATCAGCAATTACGGGAACTCCAGATCCTTTTATCGCTGCTGCGACTTCTAAAACTGCTGAAAATTGTGGAAATCCAACTCCTGCCACAACTCTCGTTGTACAAATTGAACCTGGTCCAATCCCTACTTTTACAGCATCTGCTCCTGCGTCGACCAAATATTTTGCCGCTTCACCTGTTGCAATGTTTCCTACGATGACTTCTAACTTCGGAAACTTCTTTTTAATATCCTTTAGAACCATCACCACACCTTTAGTATGACCATGAGCTGTATCGATAATAACAGCATCTACACCTGCGTTTACAAGGGCTGAAGCTCTTTCAACTGCATCTGCAGTCACTCCAATTGCAGCTGCAACACGTAGTCTTCCGTAGGTATCTTTATTTGCATTTGGTTTTTGAGTAACCTTTGTAATATCTCTAAATGTGATAAGTCCTACTAGTTTATAGTTATCATCAACAATGAGTAATTTTTCGATTTTATTTTTTTGTAGAATCTTCTCTGCATCTTTCAACGAAGTGCCTTCTCTTGAGGTTATTAAATTTTCCGAAGTCATGACCTCAACAATCGGTCTGTTATTTTCGTGTTCAAAACGTAAATCACGATTAGTCACAATACCTTTTAATAATCCATTATCATCAACAATAGGAATACCTCCAATACTATGCTCTGCCATACTATGTTTAGCATCACTTACAACTGCGTTCATTGGTAAGGTCACAGGATCCATAATCATACCACTTTCTGCACGTTTTACTTTACGTACTTTCTCGGCTTGTTGCTCTATGGTCATGTTTTTGTGGAGTACACCAATACCTCCTTCTTGAGCCATAGCTATTGCCATTTTGCTCTCTGTAACCGTATCCATAGCTGCTGAAACTATAGGAATATTTATAGTAATATTACGTGTTAACTTGGCTTGGATATTTACTTCTCTTGGTAAGACTTCTGAGAATGCTGGAACTAAGAGTACGTCGTCATAAGTAAGACCTTCTCCAACAATTTTATGTTCGTGTGCTGTCATGATGCAATTAGAATTAATTGCATGCAAAGATACAATTTAAATAAGATAAAGTATTAATACAAGGTTAAATCTTAACTAAAGAAAAAAGACCTACACTCTAGGGCAACGTTTACAATTCGTTTTTCCCGATTTTTTATACTTTTTACAGCATTTAGACTTCTTACTGATATCACAATACATTACACATGAAGTAATGATTATAGGAAAGTCGTCTACTATTATATCGTTTTGCATTATTTTAATTTATTCTAAATAAATACAAATTTACAAAAAAAAGATTCCTGTTCAGGAATCTTTTAAGATATAATTAGCAAAATTAATTATTCATTTGTGTGATTGGCAGCAATTGTATTAATATCACGATCAAATAGATAGTGACCAGATTTATCTGCACCTATAATATTTAATTTATCTAGTAAGGTTCGTGCCATTGCTTCCTCTTCTAACTGCTCGGTTACATACCATTGCATAAAATTATGAACATTGTAATCTTTTTGCTGTAAGCACTCAAAGATGACGTGATTAATTTGTTCTGTCACGAACATTTCACTTTCTAAAAACTTTTCAAAAAGTTCATTGAGACCTTCATAAGTATCTTTTGGTTTATCTAAAGCTGGAATTATAACGTTTCCTCCTCTTTCATTTACAAACTTTATAAGTTTACTCATGTGCACACGTTCTTCATCAGACTGGCTATAAAAAAAATCTGAGACTCCATTATATCCTTTTGCATCAGCCCAAGATGCCATTGCTAAATATTGTAAAGAGGCTTGTGCTTCGTATTTTATTTGAGAATTAAGTAATGCTTCTATTGTCGTGTTCATAATAATTTTGTTTTTACGAAGATAATGAATTTGTGAGTTGAAAGTTATGTTTACAAAAATTCAGAATCACTCTAAACTAAGCTTTATTATAATTTAATTTGTAAGGTAGTATACCAGTTTCTTGGTGCCGAAGGTATAATTCCTGGTCCAGGATAACCCGTTGCTCGTCTCGTAAAATAGGTTTCGTCTAATAGGTTATTAATACCAGTTTCTAGTTTAAAACGCTTGTAGGTATATGATAATGATAAATCTAAAATATCATATTCTGGGATGGCACCTATAACACCACTCAAATTAGCATCTTGAGAATTTGTAGCATCTGTAAATTGGCGACCTAAATAAGAATACTGTACGTTTGCCATTAGATTTTTATATCCAAATCGCACTCCTGTTTTTAGGTTCACATCTGGCACAAACTCTACTTGATTACCTTCTACACCAGATTGTTGTGAGTTTGTATATTCCGAAGAAATAAAGGATGCATTTACAAAGTAATTAAAGCTGAAATCATTGTTCATTTTCAGCACCTTTTTTAGGTTAACATCTACTAATGACTCTATACCAACAATTCTCGCATCACCAACATTGCCACGCTCACTTATTACGCGACCATCATCAAAAGATTTTTGTATGAACCCAATTCTGCCATTATAGAACAAGGCAAAAGCACCTAAATCATAAGAAATGGTATTTTTATAATTACCTCTAAAACCTAAATCTGCGGTAAACCCATCCTCATCAGTAATATCTGGGTTAACTGCAAATGCCGGATTATTGATATTAATATCTGAAAAGGTAACTGAACGATAGTTCTGTGAGATATTACCGTAAATTTCTAAAGCTGTTGTAGGTTTATAACTCAATCCTACACCTAATAACACAAAATTACGTTCAAATGTTCTATCGTCATTTACGGTTTCTTCAAAAATAACATTGCCTGCAGCATCTGTATTTATACGCTGAAAAAAGCCTTCACTTTCAGTCTTTATATATTCAAATCGAAAACCTGGTGTAACTGAGAATTTATCATTAAGATAAAATATATTTTCTCCAAATACAGCTACATTGAGATTTGGGAAATCAAATTGTGATTGCGACGGATAATTTGGAAATTGATCATAGTAAAACTCAAAATCTGGACCACTACCATCAGATCCTGGACCTTGTTGTTCATTATTATTGGCTTTGTAAAATTTAGACCCAATTAGGAAGGTCGCTTCTTTTCCGAAGAACTTATACTCACTAAGCAGTCGTGCCTCTGCACCAAAGTTTTTAAAATCACCTTTAATTAAATCGCGCTCATTATTTGGGTCTATTTGATCTACACGATTGGTTCTAAAACCTAAGGCATCTCGTGATGCATTTAAACCAAATGCGTTAAAAGTAAAGTTTGTTTTTTCTGAAAATTTATGACTCAATTTTAAGCTGTACAACAACCAATTAACCTTAAACCAATTTCTTGATCTATTGCTTTGAAATGCATCGTTATTAAATTGCGCATCTGTTAAGCCACCTCCTTGTTGTGCTAGATAATGTAAATGTGTAAACTCTGCTGCGATATTGGTTTTCTCATTAAATTTATAGCCTAAATGTGCAAATACGTTTTTAGACTCAAACTCAGAGTTTGGTCTAAACCCATCCCCTTTTTTATAGTTGAAATAAGAATAGTAGCTAAACTTCCCTTTTGTACCACTAAGGCTTGTGAAATTGGTATACAACCCATTGCTACCCAAAGTATTTCTTGTGATAAGCTCAATTGGTTTGTTTGGATTTGGTGCCTTGGTTTTAAAATTTATGAGTCCGCCAAATTGTGTACCATATTGTAAAGATGCTGCACCACGAATCACTTGTATTTCTTTTAAACCTTCGGCAGCTGGAGTGTAATAACTTTCTGGATAACCCAACACATCTGCGCTAATATCATAGCCATTTTGTCTGGTATTAAAGTTAGCTGTACGGTTTGGATCTAAACCTCTACCTCCAATATTGAGTTGCAAACCTGCATCATCATTTTGGTAAATATTTAATCCTGCAACTTGGCTATATATTTGTCTTGCGTTGTTGGTAGCTAAGTTAGCTAGTGATTGGTCTACAAGAATAACCTCAGTTTTTTTACCTGCAAAAATTGACGTTTCTTCAACATCTTTTAACCTATTAAGTTCAAAAACCTTTGCACGTCTTGCATTGATTATAATTTCTGAAAGGTCTTCTTGCAATGGTATTAAAACCACATTTAGATTTTTATCTTTTTCAAGTGTTTGCTCTAATTCTATAATTTCAAATTCTGAAATGTAAAATACTAAGACAAGCTCAGTCTTTACTGTAGAAAACTCAAAATAACCTTTAGCATTAGAGGTTGCTAACAATCCTGAAACTTTATCAAAAACTTGAACATTGGCAACAACATCGTTAGTATTGCCATTAGTAATATATCCAGAAACTTTGTTTTGCCCTATTACAGGCAAACTCAATAAAAGTAGTGTTATAATTATTTTAAAATCCTTTAATGTCATCTTTAAATGGTAAAATCCAGTGTTTGGGTTTAAATGATTCCTTTTCTTTATATAAATCTACGGTTGGGTCAATATATTTCTGACTTAACCTACCGTTGAGTGCTACGTAACTGTCTGCAAAAACTTGTACATTTTCATGTCCTTGCGCTTTAAAATGATCGCCTAAAAAATGTGCGTATTCTAAAATAAAATCAGGTTGAAAACTCATTTGTTTTTCTTGAAATGCAGTTAAAAAATCTGAATTTTGGACGTAAAAGTACTGCCCAGTTTTAGAATTGGCAATTTTAAAAGTGGTTAATCCTGCTTTTTCCATGAGCATTACGCGCCATGATAGTCTGTAGCCTTCCTCAGTCCAAAATAATTCGTTTTTATAAAAGGCATATCTAAACGGAAATACGAGTTGAATTATGAAAAAAACGGCAAGAATTGGGAGCAAGATATTTCGGCTAGAAAAAGAATAGGTTTCTACAGTAATTGGTGATTTTATGTGTTTACGAAATGGTTTTAATACGCGTTTAATATTAGCTATTATTTTGTCATGCACGCTAGCATCAAAAAAGATTAAGGTGGCAATAATCATGATATACGGAAACATGCCAATTGAGAATAAAACGCGTGTAAATACATGAAAAATTACAACTAATACAAATGCAAAAGTGCGTGTTCGTTTATACAATAATAAAAACGGAATTGTTAAATCATATAACATTCCAGACCAACTCATGGCGTAATGAAACCAATCTTGTTGCATGAGATCGTTGCCTATAAATGGTAAATCGTATTTTGATGGTAACCAAATTTTTAATGGCATGGCTTTAAATAACCAGTCGCTATTTAGTTTTGCAAGTCCTGCGTAGAAATACACAATACCTAAAAGTAATTTTATACTATCTATGGTCCAGTTTGGGATTTGATTATAGCTTTTTTCCCTTAATAGATTATCTACAGAGAATTTAGCGTTTGCTGGCAAAAAAATCATTACAAAACTAAGCACACTAATAAAATAGTAGTGATTGAGATAGGTAGTTTTATCTATAAGTTCTATGTAAGTGAACGTTAGGAAAAATGCGATAATGGCTAGTCTATATTTTAACCCAAAGGCGACAAAGAGCGCAGCGATTCCGCAGAAAAAAAACAAAAGATAATTATAATCTCCAAGAGATTTCACCCACTCAAAACCATAATATTTAAAATGAAAATTGGGTGCAATGTATAATTTTTCTATCCAGCCATGATACCAAAACCTGATGATACTGAAACACATCAGAACACCAAAACCAATGCGAAAAACTGCTAATGGTACAGCGTTTGTGGTTTTGTTTAGGTATGTTTTTAGCATTTGTGCCATTGAAAAAACCATCATACTGGTGTATGATGGTCTGATATATTTATCTTTAATTGGGTATTATAATACCACTAGTTAGTTTTTTAAACTGTTTAATATAATTATCATTAATATGAACAATGTACTTACCATAAGGTAAATTGGACAAATTAACGTTAGTACCATCAACAACACTCATATTTGTAATCAAATCTAGTGTGTCAAATTTGTAAATTTTTAAATTATAACGAGTTTGAGTTGGTCGAATACGATTATTGGATGGAAAGTACTGGTCTAAACGGACTTCAACTAAAATATTATTTCCAAGATTTAAATAAGCAAATCTTCCAGCTGTGTTATGAATATAAACTCTTCTTGATGAAAATGAATTATTAGATTCGTTAGAGCCTTCATCCACATCATTATCAATATCAACTTTAATATGTATATAAGCATTATCTAGTATTCCTAGCAAGTTGGCAAAATGCCAATGGCTAATAGCAATATTTTGGGAAGCTGAAGAATTTTCATTAATATTATAAAATTGTTCGTCTAGAAGAAGGGTAGAATTAGATATGTTATTATCTGTAGATAAATAAAAACCCACCTTAAAGTTACCAGAATCTCCAATTCCTTCGTTTTTAATTTTTAAATTGAATTGAATTTCATCTCCAGTATAAATTTGTTCAATTATACTTGAAGATAATGAAGTTGTAGCATTCCCACTGCCAGGAACCACTGTATTAGAACCACTGACATCCACGACTAAATCTGGAAGTCCTGGACAACCGTTATTGCTTAATATTCCATATTCATCTGGACAATTATCTTCCGTATTAGAAATACCATCACCATCCCGATCAGCATCACAAACATCTCCAATACCATCGGTATCCATGTCTTGTTGATTTGCATTAGCTTCATTTATACAATTATCACATATATCACCAACTCCATCTAAGTCTGTATCAAGATTATTTGAGCTTGCTATAAGAGGACATTTGTCATTTATATCAAGAATTCCGTCATTATCATCATCATCATCACAAACATTTCCAATCCCGTCATCATCTGTATCTAATTGATTTGAATTGGCTACATTAGGACAATTATCACAAACATCTCCATCTCCATCGTCATCAGTATCTGCATTTGATGGATCAAAATCTTCTGGACATAAATCAATTTCATTTAGCAGTCCATCACCATCAATATCCGGACTTTCACTGAAGGCAGTTGTTCTATAATTATTACCATCTGAATCAGTAAAAACTGTATCTGAGTTAAATAAACCTGAACTCATTTGATAAACTCTATTATTTACACCTCCCGGATATAGATGAGCAAATTCTGGTTTAACATAAATATAAACTGTAAAACGTATATTTCTAAAAACCTCATTTGATGGAAAATTGTTAGATCCGCCAAGAAAAAAATCAATATCATTAGGATGAAATAAAAATGACATATCGTAGGTAGTAGTTAATGCGTATACATTACTACCTAAACTTGGATTTAGAGTAAATTGAGGTGTACTATTTGGGTAAATATTTCTACCATAACCATTTAAATACTCACCCGTGTTTATATTGTTATTTGACGGATAACTACTATCAAACCATATTTTATCTCTGATTTTTTCAATATGGTTTCTAATTATAATTGGTTTTCCGTTAATACTACCGGGATTGTCTTGAAGTTTAATATTATAACCTGTGACGAGATCATGCCTAAAAATGAAACCATCGTGATTTCTGTCTGGGTTATTAATATTTGGAACTGACAATCCCGTTGCAACAATATTGCCACATTCCTGAATGGAGACTTGTGAATAAGAGTAACTTATTAAAAACAAAAATGCTAAAGTAAATTTTAATTTTTTCATGTTTATTTGAAATTTTAATTTTTAATTAATTGGTTTTAATCTCCATCGTTATCATCGTAACCATCATCAATGGCAACTTGAAAAGCTACCATCATATCAACTTTTAAAAGCACAACTGCTTTTTGAATTTCGTCATAAGTCTCCAACATTTTAGTATTGTCTGTCTCAATTTGAAGAGAAAAATTATTATTTAACGTTTGGATTTTTGTCTCTGCAATATCAAATTGATTGTTTATAAGTAGATTCAAATCCTCACCATTTTTTATAGTGTTGAGATAATCTAGATAATCCTTAAAACTTAGTCCTTGTGAAGAATTGTCATAAGCCTCACCATTGAAAAAATCTTGAACTGCTTTAAATGCTTCTAATGCCAAATCCTTTGATACGTCTTGGTTGTAAAAAGCCTCAACTTTATCATTAAAAGGTGTTGTTGAAAACACTCCCGAAGGAATTCCAAATTTATTAGCACGCAAACCTTTCTCATAATAGAAGTTAAAATCATTGACAATTTTATTTACAGAACTTGTTGCTGTATTTGCTGTACCATTAATAAATGTAGTTCTATAATTACTTGTCCAATCATTTAAAATAAGATCTGTTAAAGATTGCATTCTATCTATCAAATTTGACAAATACGTCTTATTTGATTCAAAATTAGAACTATTTGTATATATATTTAGAATTTCAATATCACTGCTTGCAATACCATAAAGCAAATAATCTACAGCAGGAAAACCAACCGAAGCATTATTACTTGGACTTGCTAAATTATAACTTCCAGATCCTGATGAAATATTATTTTGAATGTTAGTAACATTTGTAGGATAAATATTCATTTGTTTCCAGTATTCAAGTTCTTCTGCTTTGCCAATATCAAACATTTCTACATACTGCCAAGTTTTATAAGCCTCTAACCAAGATGATCTCACAGCATCTAAAGTCGTTTGGTCTGGTGCTGCTACAAATGCATCTTTAGCAGCTGTTAACATTGCTAAATCTCCACTCAAATCTTGTAACGCTGGAATGATAATATTGTCTGCCCAATTGGTCAACATCGCTTGACGATCAAACCCATCTGATGTTGCTCCAGAACTACTATCATCTGAACTACATGCAACCAGTATGGCAAGTGTAAATACGCTAAGAATTATTTTCTTTATCATTTTTGTTTTTTTCAGTTTGCAAAGATAAACAAGCAAATGCGTTCAACCTAATGAACGCATTTACTATTGAGACATATTCAAATATTAGTTAGCAGCTTCAACTGTAAAGTTAAAACGTGCTGCAATCTCTTCAGAAATTGTATCTAAAGTTTCTGGTGTGACATCCCAAAACCCATTTCCTTGAGAAAGTTCTGCGATATAAGCATTAACTTCTGCATTAGTAAAATATGGGATAGCTGTATTTGGTTGTCTTGTAAATTGTAAGCTGTAGATAAATCCAAAACCTTCAGATAATTGATGAAATGCGCTAGCCATATCATTCTCTTCAATTTTTAATTTTCCTGCTTGTAAATAATGTACTGCTCTTACTCCAGATACTTTAGATAGGTTTTCTTTAATAATTTCTGCTTGCGCATCTCTTAACGTATAGTCTTTTTCAACAATTGCTGCACGACCTAATTTAAATGCATTTAATACTGTTTGAGCAATACCAGCAAAATCTTCGTCATTTTCTAATCTATTTAAATAGTTATTTAAAAAACTATCGGCTCCTAAAACTGGTGTAGAAGCATCATCTTCTGCTCCATAAAGGTAACCAAAAGCCTCATCCCATTTGTGCTCCATTGTAGTGTAAGTCTTTCCTTCTTCTACAACATCATTATCATTGTTTTCTACATTTGATCCTGCATCTAAAACAGCTGGACTTAGGTAGTTGTTTAAAATTTGATCTGTCATTAAACCACCAATTAATCCTTTAGAGACGATTTGGTTTAACTCAAAACCTTTACCGTTAATGTAACGAATAGATCCTCCACCTGCTTGTTGTAATTGACCTGCGTTACCTGCAGATGCAGTAGCCGACCAATTAGGAAATACGTTGTTAGCTTGATCTGCTATCCAACCATCAAATTCATTTTTTATTGAAGCCGAAAGCGTTGCATTAGATGAAAAGTAATCTGATGATGCAGCAACTTTAGAACGAATACTTTTGTTTGAAGCATTTAAATCTGCGTTAGAGAAATCTGCGTCTCCTTCAACATGTGCAAACATGCCATCTAATTGTGCTTCTGTATTAGTTTCTGTTGTAAGTGCAGAGGCTAATTCTTGAGCCATTGCAATTCTTGTTGTTTGACCATTAAAATCTACAGTAGATTCTCCGTTTCTTTCAAAACTATAGGTTGCAGGAGTTTCTATTTGTGGTACAAATGCTGTACCATCATCGTCGCTAGTACATGATGTAAATAGACTTGCAATTACGCATAAACTTAAAGCTAACTTTTTCATTAAATTGTGGTTATATTGTTTTTATTTAGACTTGTTACAAATAATATATGTAATTTGATTGCAAAAATAAAATACAAATTCGTTTAGACAAAGTTTATTTAGATTAAATTTAAATAAATTAATAACAATCTAATTTAACTTGCTGATTGTCTTCAAAATAACGTAACGATAAATTAAGTGTTGTACTTGTAATATGCCGTAATTTGTCTAACACTTGGTTTTGCATTACTATAGACCCACAAATCATAATCACACCTCCTTTTTCAAGATGCTTTGCTATAAATTCAGTTTGTTTTATCAATAAATCTTGAACGTAAACTTTTTCAATACCTTCTTGAGAATACGCCATTTGACTGGTTTTTAATTTACCATCATGTATCGCCTGATCAAGTAAACCTGAATAAAGTGCAAAAGATGTTTTTTTACGTAAACCTACAAATAAATGAATATCGCTTTTAGCCTCATTTTGGTGAATCATCCCTAAAAAAGGTGCAATTCCCGTTCCGTTGGCAATCATGATTACTGGTGTTGATGACTTCGGAAAATGAAACTCTCGATTATGTTCAACTGTTGCAGATATCTCATCACCAATATTTAGAGTGCTTAAATAAGATGAACATAAACCCATATCATGCTTTTTAATGCTTAATACTATATCATCTCCAATTTTTGCTACCGAATACTGTCGCACTGCTTCATTAACATTAGGTCTAAACGCTAACAAATCTCCCGATTGAAATTTTACTTTTTTTGTTGGCTTTAATTGCAACATAAAGGTTTGATCGTTATTTAAATTTGTGCGCTTTACAACTTTGAATTGCCGTGTATATTTTGAATTTAAGGTCTCTAAAGGTTGTTTTATTATAAGTTCTAAACCATTAGCAGTACTCCATTGTTTAATCCAGGTTTGAAACGCATTAAACGATTGATTATTAATTTTAAATACTTCTAATTGTTGTTGAAATCCTTTATGTGTAGCTAAATGTGAATCTACAACTTCTGCATACTTACAATATTCGGGATATAACAATGAACCAAACCCTAACACAGAAAACTCTAAAGGTTGATTTGGAGGCGTTTGGTTTGTTAAATTTATAAATTTTGTGGCATTTATTGGCGAATCACCTTCACCATAAGTTGCTGTGAAAATCACGATTTGCTGAGCTTGCTTATAGGTTGTATACGCGTTCATTTCAGCAATAAAAACGGTTTTCCCATGTGCTAATAATGCGTTATAAAATAGTGTGGCAAAACCAATGGTGCTTCCCGTTTCCGATCCTACGAGTATGACGATTTCCGCAGTATCTTTAGAAAACTTGTTTTTAGGAATTCCTACTTTTTTTCTGCGTTTTAAAGTCATTGCAAAACCAGAGTAGATAAAAAACAATAAGGCTACGCACACCAAAAACAACACCATAGACCAAAAAATAGTGCCTTGTCCTGTATGCAAAATAAGGCTCCATTGTGATAGCAGTTTTATAAGTGGGTAATCTTGCTCGCTTACAATGGCTCCAGAATATTGATTAACGAGCAGTTCTTTATCTTTCAGTGTTATGAAAAAATAATCTTCTATATCTTCGGAAAATGGAAATTCTAAGCGTTTTACATCTGTTATTTTTAACGTTTTAAATAACTCAAAGCTAGCGATTGAAGTTGTATCAATTTCCGAAGTCAACATCTCTGGATACTTGTGAGAAATTGTAGTTTCTGGTAGTAAAGCGAATTTTTCTAAAGACAGATAAACACCTGTAAATGCAACAATAAGGATAGGAATTAATAGCCATCTACCAAAAATTACGTGATAGTATTGATCAAAATTTTCATTAATAACTTTAGAAAAATAACGATGAATACCACCTTGTCTTTTTACAATTAAAATGAGTCCCGAAAATGCCATCAGGATTAAAAAAAAAGACACTAAACCAACAATAAAACGACCTGTTGACTTTAAAAACAAGGAACGATGCAAATTGGTAGCAAAGCTAAAAATTGGTGCCTTCTCAATGAGACTTCCTATTTTTTTACCAGTTTCTGGATTGATATAAAACGTATCACTTTCACCTTCGTTTGTAATTACAGACGCTACGACAAAATTATTTTCATCGGTTTGGATGGTTAAAATTTCATCATAGCGATTGCTTAAGTTGTCTATAGTTGTTGCAACTGTTGTATCGTCATTTATATTGTAAGACTCGAACTGATTTGAGATGGGCTCGAAAGCCAAAATCATACCAGTAACCGAAGCCAAAATAATAAATACAGAAGATAGTATAGCCAAAATAAGATGACTAAATCTCCAAATAGAAATGGTCATGCTTATTCGATTTATTGAGGCATCATACGTATGTATCTAATAAAGCCTTTACCTTCAATTTTACTTTTTACGTTTTGAGATGTGAGATCAAACTCTACGTCACTTGTGTAATAATCTTGATCTTCAACAGCCGTTTCAAATCTAAGTTTGTAGCCTTTATCTAATTTATCATTATCAATTTCAATCACATTTATTGCTCGTTCTCCACCACTTATGGTTGCTCCTGTAATGGCATCAAGGTCAGTACGTCTTTTTCCGTAGAAATCCCACCAAGATTCTACTGTATTATACCATTCATCATCATCACCTTTTACATATAAGGTTTTTTCATAATTGCCTTCAGGATTGATTAATGAAATGACAATATATGCGCCTTCTCCTGTATAATTAGTCATTTGAATCATGCATTTGTATTTTGATGATTCGGTTAATGATTTAAAAGACATAAAGCTTAAAACCACTACTAATATTGGTATTATTATGCGTATTTTTTTCATTGGTAATCTCTGTTATTTTAAAAATTCTATCGAATTACTATTTTTTGTGAGTAACTCGTTTTCTTTAGCTAGATCGTATGCTGTTTCTTCAAAATCTGTGGTGATGGTTTTATCTGCTCCTTGAGCTATAAGAAATTTTAAAACCTCAGTGTTTTTAGCTTTCATAGCTGCTAATAGCAAGGCTGTATTACCATCATTATTTTTAGCATTGATGTCTTGTTTTAGCTCTGATGCTAGCTTAATTAAATAGGTACTATTTTTATCAACTGCGTAATGATACCAAGTATTTCCATTTTTTTGAACAGCAGACACATCAACTTTATAGCGTTTTAATAACGCCATTTTTTCAGTAAACTGAGCCTTGTTTTTTGTAGAGTAAGCGTTGGCTAAATAATGTGCTAAATTGTTTCCATCAACATCTATGATAGTCGTGTCATAACCATTTCTTATTAAAAACTCTACAACATCAGGAGTATTACCTTTTACGGCTAGTGATAGCGCAGATTGCCCTTTTTTATTAATCTCATTTTTAACTTTTAGATTGTTAAATAAAATTTTAACAACCTCAAGCGAATTTCTAGAAGCAGCATTCATAATGGCATTATTTCCTTTAAAGTCTTTGTCACTTGGATCTAAATCTTTTTCTAACAAATAATATATAAGCTCAGTGTCTTTACTTCTAGAAGCGATGATATGTAATGGTGAGATTCCTTCTTCGTTTGAGATGTTAGGGTCTAAGCCAAGGCTTTCTAAATATTTGTAAACTGACACTCCATTTGTAGTACCTCTTGTTCCATAAGCTGCAAATAAAAAGGCTTGATTGGTTCCTTTTATCCCTTTTTTTAACAAGGTATTCATCACATCAATATTTCCTGTTTTTGCTACATAGTTAAAAACACCATTACCTTGATTATCTTTACTATTTAGGTCTAAACCTTTAGATTGAAAATAATCTATCAATTTAAAATCTTTATCACTTGGCGCTACTAATAATAACGCATTTGCACCATCTGGAGTAAGATCTGTTTTAAGGTTAGCTCCATTGGTTAGGCAAATATCATACACCTCAGTATTTTGTTGTCCTGAAGATGCTGCAAAATTTAAAATTGTATTGCCTTTATCGTCTGTAAGATCTGTTTTAGCTCCTTTTTTAAGTAAGTATCTCATAAACTCAACATTACCTTTGTAGGCTGCCCAAAAGATATAAGTTCTCCCATCGTGTGTGAGTTTATTGACATCATTTCCTTGTTTAGATTGTATGTACTCAATAGTTTTATTTGGAGCCTTTTGAAGAATAGCATACACCACAGCATCAAAATTATTGCTATTAGCTTCAGTAATATCATGCCCTTCTTTAATTTTTAAATCTACGTTTTTTATTGAAGGGTTTGTACTCCAATAATCACGACTTAAAAATATATTATCTTGAGAAAAGCCACAGACACTCATTAAGAGTGTAACTATGGCTATATATGTTTTAGTGTGTTTCATCTTATTTTTTTACGAATGATTCTATTACAGATTCAATTTGCTTTTCTTCATTCATATCTTCAGCAAATAAATGTTTATATAATAATTTGTTGTCTACTTTAGATTCTAATGATAAATTTTGGTGCCTGTCATAAACGTCATCCCATTTACTTCTAACTATTGCCCATTTTTCTTGATGTTCTTTCCACCAATCTGCAGCTGCTTGACATCTACTATCATCGACTTTAACATACGTATTGTAACCTTTTTCTTTTGCTAAAACCACATCTTGTTTTCCGGCTTCTCTAATGAGCTTATCATTATCTTGATCATGAACCCAACCATAATTAGTAATCTCATGACGATTACCTCTTAACGTTACATTATAATCACTACGTTTTGTATACTCTCGTCTTGGTAATGGAGCCGTTGTAGTATTTTCCCAATAGCTCTTTCCATCAACGTGAACCCAAGTAGAAGATCCTTCATAACGCGGACTATCATCTACCTGATACACTTTTTGAGTCCACTGCCCTTTCACAGCCTTATCATCCTTTTCTTCTGATAACCAAGCATTATCTCCATTAAACATATAAAAGTTGGTATTTTCAAATAACCAATCTTGTCTCCAATGCTTTACAATATGAGGTTGCGCTGGATTACCAACTTGCAATAAGTGCTGTATAGAAATTTTATTATTTTTATCTTCAATTAACTCTGCCCATTCTAATCCCTTATCAACCTTTGTTTTAGAAGGTCTATATAGAGAGTCTTCGCTATAAGAGAATGTCTCTGCAAAATTAAATGTTACTTCAAAACAACCACACATCTTTTTAATGGCTTCTTGATCTTGTTTTTTCTTGTTTTGAGCATTTCCAACTGTTGAAAATGTTAAAATCACAACTAATAAACTTACTATTTGTTTCATTTTTAAGCGTTTAATTTATATGAATTAAAAAAGTTAAAATTTCTCTATCCTTATTTAGATTGAATTAAAATAAGTATTTATATTTGCAGCAAAATTAATCAAGAATGAGTCTAAATAAAAATAATTTTAGCATTTATTTTTCACTTTTTTTCATAAGTTTATCTTTCTCACAGACAACCAGAGAGATAGACAAAGATTCTAGTAAAATCGAATCATTAGAAGAAGTTGTAATCACTGGACAGTATAATCCGCAATCCATAAAAAAGTCTGTCCATAATGTTATTGTTATCAATAGAAAACAAATAGAACAACAAGCTGCTACCAATTTAGCCGATTTGTTAAACTTCAACCTTAACCTTAATATCATCCCAAATTCTCAATCTGGAAAATCAACAATTTCATTTTTTGGTTTAGATGCTGAATATTTTAATATCCTCATCGATAATGTGCCATTAGTGAGTGATAATGGCTTAGGTAATAACATAGATTTAACTCAAATTAACCTTGATGATATAGAACGTATTGAAATGGTAGAAGGTTCGATGGGTGTAGAATATGGCGCAAATGCTGTTTCGGGTGTCATCAATATTATAACTAAAAAATCAATCGATAATGATTGGAAAATTCAAGCCTATTTGCAAGAAGAAACCATAAGCGATGAATATGCTTGGTTTAACGAAGGTCGTCACATTCAAGCCTTCAATATTGCACATAATATCAATGAAAAATGGTTCGCCAAAGTCGGTTTTAATAGAAATGATTTTGCTGGTTTTTTTAACAACAAACAAGGTAAAAACTATTATCAAAATGATGAATTACGAGGTTACGAATGGCTACCAAAACATCAAATAACGAGCAATGCCTTAATCAACTACAAGGCAAAAAACTTCAATCTATTTTATAAATTCGAATATTTTAATGAGCGTATCAATTATTATGATGCAACAGTAAGAGCCAATATAGATACCGAATCGCAAACTAGTAATCCATCTGCCACAGATAGAATTTTTACAACCAATCGTTTTCTAAATAACTTAAATATAAACGGGAAACTAAACTCTGGAGCCAACTATACATTTGCGCTTTCCTATCAACAACAAGAACGCGATCTAAATGAATTCAACTATTTTATTCTAACTCAAGATCGCAGTAATGAAACAGATGAAACCTACCAATCTAGTCAGGTTGTATTTTCAAAAGGAACCATAAGTAATCTAGTAAAAAGTGACACTTATAACTTCCAGTTAGGTTATGAAGGTCGATACATTGAAGGTTATGACACACAAGCCTCTGGTGAAATCACACAGCAAAACAAAACAAATAAGCAAAGTAATATTGCGGTTTTTGGTTCTTCGGAAATTGAACTATCTAAAAAACTCTCACTAAGACCAGGCGCACGTTTTGAATACAACACATTATTTAATTCAAAATTTTTAGGATCACTAAGTGCTCGCTACTTTTTGAACAACGGATTTGAACTTCGCGCAAACCTTGGTACATCCTATAGAGTTCCAAATTTTGAAGAACTGTATTACTACTTCGTAGATTCTAATCATGATGTTAGAGGTAACGAGAATTTAGATCCAGAAAATGGCTATTCAGCATTTATAAATTTAAAAAAACGAAGCTGGTTTAATAACATATCAATGATTTCAAATTTTAAAATGAGCTACATTGATGTGTCTGATAAAATTGATCTAGCCGTTGTAAACACAACGCCTTTACAATATCAATATATAAATATCGACAAATTTAAACTTTGGGGATTAACACTAGACAATACCTTAAAAATGGACAAATTATCTTTTAACCTAGGAGTTACTTTTCAAGGTATTTCTCGTATTGACTCAAATGAAGTTAACGGTCAAGATGATTTTTTACACAATTTCCAGGTAAATACTAGCGCATCTTATGCACATAAAAAATGGGATACCGTGTTTTCTCTATTTCTTAAATATAATGGCGAACAGCAAAATTATATAGCCACAGATACCGATGAAAACGGAAATTCACTATTCTCAAAATCAACAACAGAGGCTTACAGCTGGTTAGACGCCTCTATTAAAAAATCATTTTTTGATAATACCATAAACGTTACGCTTGGTAGTAGAAACTTATTAGACATTACCAATGTAGATGTAAGTAACGCCTCAGTTGGAGGCACTCACTCTGCAGGTAACAGTTCGCTTTTATTAGGCTACGGAAGATCATATTATTTAAAACTATTATATAACTTAAATTTTTAAAATGAATACCATGACAAACAAATTATTAAAACTCACATTATGCTTATGCGTTGTTTTATTTTCTAGCTGTAGTAGTGATGATGATGGACCTCAGGCACCATTAGTAATCACTATTGAAGGTGCAGCAGTTGCACCTGAAGTTGGAGGACCAAATCAACAAAACCAAGTGTATATTGATTTAAGCACAAATACAACAACAAGTATTCAAAGAGATTCTTGGGATTTAGGATTTTACTCCGGAAACGATTTTAGAGTAGCTATCAATGGGTCTATTGCAATGGCTGTTGCAGAGCTTTCTACAACAGATATTGACGCAATTTCGTCTTCCACTCAAGAAGTTGTTGATTTACAACCTCAAGTAGCCGTAGGTACATTTAATAGTGCTAATGTAGCTTATGTTGATGCTTTTGATGGTAACATTAATGGAACTGCAATTGAACAAGTCTCAGATACCAACTCTGAAAACAATGTGTATTTAGTTAATCTAGGAAATGAGGTAGGTACAGATACTCCTGAAACAGGCGTTTCGTTAGATGGTGAAGAAAGAGGATGGATGAAAATACGTGTACTTAAAGATGACAATAATTACATCTTACAATATGCAAATTTGGACGCTACAACTCATACCGAAGTTACCATCTCAAAAAGTACAAACTATAATTTTACATTCTTCAGTTTTAATACCGAATCTATAGTAAACGTTGAACCTACATCTACAGAGTGGGATTTAAACTTTAGTGTTTTTACTGATGAAGTTTTTGCTGGACCAGATAGCTATGGTGCTTATATTTATGCAGATTTTGTGGCGAGTAATAATCTTGAAAACGTAGGTATTTACATGATTGATACCGATGTAGACACTCAATTTACTTATGACAACTTTATCATGGCAGATGTAGTTGATTTTAATTTCTCAACTGACCAACGTAGTATTGGTAGTTCTTGGAGAAATGGAGGTGGACCTGGTGCTGCTCCTTCTTTAAAGGATAATGTATTTTATATTGTTAATGATGCTAACGGTAATTATTACAAATTAAAATTCTTAGCACTAACAAATCCAGATGGAGAACGTGGGTATCCTGAATTTGTTTACAGCTTATTAGAAGAGTAAGTAGCAAAAACCTGTACATATTAAAAAGTCCTTATCATGAGATAAGGACTTTTTTTATTTAATGATACTTTGTAAAAATCTTTGTGGCTTCATTATAAGAGCTTTCAAAGCTCATAGCATTAAGATGATTGTGTTTTTCTGATGTAAAATAAGATAGTAATTTCTCAGTAGGCATATTACCTGTTAGATCATCTTTTGCCATTGGGCAACCTCCAAAACCTTGTATAGCTCCATCAAAACGCATACATCCTGCTTTATAAGCCGCATGCACTTTTTCATGCCACGTGGTTGGAGTAGTATGTAAATGTGCTCCAAATTCAATATTAGAATATTCAGGTATTAAATTTGAAAACAAGTAATCAATATTTTCAGGATTTGAACTCCCAATTGTATCACTCAACGACAAAATTTTTACTCCCATTTTGCTTAATCGTTCAGTCCATTCTCCAACAATATCAACATTCCAAGGGTCTCCATAAGGATTTCCAAATCCCATAGAAATATAGACTACCATCTCTTTATTATGCTTATTTGTGAGTTCTAAAATTTCAGAAAGCGTCACCACAGATTGCGCAATGGTTTTATGAGTATTACGCATTTGAAAATTCTCTGAAATTGAAAATGGATACCCTAAATAATCAATCTCAGGATGTTTACATGCATCTACAGCGCCTCTTGTATTTGCAATAATGGCAAGTAATTTACTCTTCGTTGAACTCAAATCTAATTGTGCTAAAACTTCAGCTGTATCTACCAATTGTGGTATGGCTTTCGGTGATACGAAGCTGCCAAAATCAATAGTATCAAAACCTACTCGTAATAGCGATTGGATGTATTGCACTTTCGTTTCCGTAGGAATAAAAGTTTTAATCCCTTGCATGGCGTCACGAGGACATTCAATTATTTTTAAAGGTGTTGTCATCTTGCTCAAAGATAGCAAATATGACGAAATGATGGCTTTATTTTTTCGAAGTAAAAATTAAAATCGCAATCCCAACAAAGACAATAATTTGCAACCATTTTAAATACAATCCTATCTTATTATTTTGTTTTATATATTCGGAAATGGAACCAGCTAGAACAGCTATTACGGAAAAAATGATACCAGAAACAAACATAAATAGAAAACCCAAACTATAAAATTGAACCACAGTACTCAACGTATCACTAAATAAAAATCCTGGAAAAAAAGCTAAAAAGAAAATTGACACTTTGGGATTTAAAACATTCATAATAAACCCTTGTTTAAAAAGTTGTAAAAGACTTTTCTTAGGAATGTTGTCGCTATTTAAACTCAACTCTGCACTTGATTTGTAAACCTTAAAAGCTAAAAACAACAGGTAAAGCGCTCCCAATAATTTTATAATAAAAAATAAAGTATCACTTTCTTTAATAATTGCAGATACGCCAAATGCAACCAAGGTGGTATGTACCAAACAACCTGCAATTAATCCAGCAACTGTTGCTAATCCATATGTTTTACCATTAACAACACCTTGCATGAGTACATAAATATTATCAGGTCCTGGTGAGAGTGCCAAAACTGAAGTGGCAATCATAAATGAAATAAGGAGGTCAAAATTCAAACTGTTTTTTTTTATAAAAATAAATAAAATATTACGTAAGACTACTATTGTTTTCACGACATACTGCTCAACACTTAAAGTAAACCATTATGAAAAAAACTACTTTAACTTTAAAGCCTGTTCTATTTGTTTTACTACTATTATTTATAACGATGTCTTATGCTCAGTCTGCAGCAAGTTATAATATTACATTTAATAGTATTTGGGAAAATGACATTGTAGATCCACTACTTGGAAACAGTACAGCTGCAATTCCTGGAAATGCACATTGGTCAAATCTTGTTGGCGCAACACATAACAGTAATTATACACTTGTTGAAATGGGAACATTAGCCTCTTTAGGTGTAAAAAATGTTGCTGAAACTGGAAATAATGATGCCTTGATGACAGAAATTATGAATGAAATTAATGTTACAGGTAATGCAAACCAATGGTTACAGGAAGATTTTTCACCTTTTGCTGCTATAAGCTCTGCAACGCTAAATGAAGTTATCGTGGATGAAAACTATCCTTTATTAAGTTTAGTCTCTATGATTGCGCCTAGTCCAGATTGGATGATTGCAGTAAATAGCCTTAATTTAAGAGACGGCAATGCATGGAAACCAGAAGTTATTATTGAGTTATTTCCCTATGATGCAGGAACAGATAGTGGATCAACATATACTGCTGCAAATCAAATTTCAACGCCCTTTCAACCAATTTCAGTTTTAATTAATGAAGAACCTTTTAATGCAAAACCAATTGGTACACTTACAATAACATTGGTGGCCGAAACCTTAAGTACTACTGATACTAAAAGCATCACTGAGGTGAGCCTATTTCCAAACCCTTCTAAAGGTGTATTTAATATTAGCACGTCTAATTCTAATACTTTAAAAGAAGTTTTAGTTTATGATGTCTTAGGCAAACAAGTGGCTCACATCAAAAATTTAAATTCAGATAACACATTAAAAGTAGATTTAACAAGCTTAAATAAAGGTGTATACTTAGTGAGATTAGTTTTAAATGATGGTTCACAATCTACAAAAAAGGTGATTATTAGCTAAACCAATTATGCATTTCATCTATAAATTAGGTATTTAATCGGATTTTCATATATTTACCACCTAAACTTAACCTACATATATTCTTTAAGTTATGAAGAAAATCACTCAAATAAAGACGGTATTATGTCTCATTATGTTATTTTCATATTCTTATGTAAATGCCCAAACAGAACCACAATGTGGTACTCTAGCTACACCAGAATCTGAAAAATATTTGAAAAACCTTATGCCTCAAGTCTCTCAATTTGAGCAAGAGTTTTACCAAAAATCGTTACTACGATCTTCTACAGCCGTAAGCTCTGTACCTGTAAAAATTCATATTTTAAGAACTGACGAAGGAGCAGGTGGTTTATCAGAGAGTCAAATTAATAATATCATTACAGATATGAATACCTTTTATGCTAACGCCTTTCTAGAATTCTTTATTTGTGATGCCATTAATTATATAGACAATACAGCATATTTTGATTATTCAATTGATGAGGAAGATGACTTAACATTAGCTAATAATACTGCCAATGTTATCAATATCTATTTTGCTAATTCAGTAAGTACCGAAAATGGTGGAGGTTTATGTGGATATGCTTATTTTCCTGGTAATGCAGAAATTATCATGATGGATAATTCATGTGCCATAAACGGTAGTACAATGTCTCATGAAATGGGACACTTTTTTGGATTATCACACACACATGGTAATCTAAATGGTACCTTAACAACAGAGTTGGTTGATGGTTCTAATTGTGATACCGATGGTGATTTTATTTGTGACACAGCCGCAGATCCTCAATTAGGATATGGTAACGTTAGCGCTTCATGTAACTATATTGGTACAGCTACAGATGCTAATAATGATAGCTTTGTACCAGAACCTTTAAATATAATGTCCTACTCTAGAAAAGAATGCCGTACGCTATTTTCACAAGGTCAATATGCTAGAATTTATGGAGTGTATCAGGCTTCAAGATCACAAATGGCTTGTCCTAGTTTTAATATTGATCTTACTGCAAATTTTACTAGAGATTGCAGCAATTCTATGCTAGTTGATTTTACAAACACAAGTGTTGGTGCCACCTCATGGCAATGGGATATTGATGGAGATGATAACATTGACTATACCACTCAAAACCCATCTCACACTTATACTGAAGCAGGTAAATATGATGTCACACTTACCATTTCAAATGGTACAGAAACTTTAACCAAAGTATATCAAGATTATATTACTGTTGGAGGTGAAACCACAAATACCACTCAAATCATTTTAACGTTATTCACAGATGATTGGCCTAATGAAACCTCGTGGGTTTTTAAAGACAGTGCTGGTACTGCATTATATACAAGCCCAACCTATGTAGACGATGTTGATGATTTTACCACCTTTACAGAAACGTTTAACATCTCAACAAATGAATGTTACACCTTTGAAATGATTGATAGTTATGGCGATGGCATTTGCTGCTATTCAGGTAATGGATCATACAGCCTTGAAACCCTAGAAGGCACAACAATTACTGCTGGAGGAGATTATGGTGATGGTGAAATCACATATATGGCCAATGCCGTTTTAAATGATGACGATTATTTTTCTAATCAAGAAATAACTGTATATCCAAATCCAACACAACATGTTTTAAACATTAAATTATCCAATTCAAATGATTTACCAGACAACTACAAGGTCTATAATATGCTCGGTCAAATTATAAAAAGTAAGGCAGTAACGCAACTAAAAGATCTAAGTTTTCAAACAAATACGTTCAGTGATGGTGTGTATTATTTAGAAGTAACCAAAGAAAGTAACTCAAGTACAATTCCTTTTATTAAGAATTAATACTTCGGAAATATTATAATGTACAAAGCGAATTAACTTAACCGTTAGTTCGTTTTTTTACAAGCGCCTTATTGATATTTTTAATCAATCTAGGTCCTTCATAAATAAAACCTGTATACACTTGCACTAAACTAGCTCCAGCTTCAATTTTCTCTAATGCATCTTTAGCAGAATGTATACCTCCTACTCCAATTATCGGGAATGCTTTATTGCTTTTTTCTGAAAGATATTTAATAACTCGTGTCGATTTTTCTTTAATAGGTTGCCCACTTAATCCACCATTTCCAATTTCAGCTAAACGCTCATCAGTCGCTTTTAAACCCGATCTATCTATAGATGTATTACTTGCTATAACTCCATCCAGGCTCGTTTCAGCAATAAGCTCAACTATCTCATCGAGCTGCTGGTCGTTTAAGTCTGGTGCTATTTTTAAAACTATTGGTTTTTGTATTTCAAATGCTCTATTTGCTTTTTGTACTGCATAAATGAGCTCTAAAAGATACGCTTTATCATTTAATTTTGCATGACTGCCTACATTTGGACAACTCACGTTGAGCACAAAATAATCAACATAAGGATGCAAGCCGTTAAAACAAGTGATGTAATCTTTCGTGTAATCTTCTGGCTTGGTATCTGTATTTTTACCAATATTCCCTCCTATGATGAGGTTGCCTTTATTCTTTTTTAATTGTGTAATTGCCGTTTCTAAACCCTCGTTATTAAAACCCATTCGGTTGATAATTCCTTTATCATCCTTCAGTCTAAATAAGCGTTTTTTAGGATTTCCTACTTGACCTTTTGGAGTCACAGTACCAATTTCAATAAACCCAAAACCAAAATTCGCTAATTCATTATACAGTACTGCATTCTTATCAAAACCTGCTGCAAGTCCGACAGGATTATTAAATTTTAGTCCAAAAACTTCACGTTCTAAGGACGCATCTGTAACCTGATATAAATTTCTAAATAATGTTGAAAATCCTGGTATTTTAGATACATTTCTAATTAAAGAAAAGGTGAAATAGTGAACTTTTTCAGGATCAAAGCAAAATAATATCGGTCTTAGTAGAAGCTTGTACATTTTAAATCTTTTCTATTGCAAAAATAATATACATTTTTGAATATAATCCCTAACTTTAGGTTTAATAATTAAGCATTGGTTTATTATCTTTCACTCCAATTCAAAAAAGAAAAAAACATACGTTATGATTTCAAAAAAAGACATCACAAAACGATTTATAAGTTACGTAACCGTTGACACAGAATCAGACCCAGAAAGCGAGACTACACCCAGTACAGCCAAACAATGGGATTTAGCAAATGCGCTTGTAGATGAGCTAAAAGCTATTGGCATGAGCGATGTCACAATTGATGACAATGCGTATATCATGGCTACTTTGCCAAGTAATGTAGATCACGATGTGCCAACAATTGGTTTTGTATCACATTTTGATACTACGCCAGATTTTACAGGAGCCAATGTAAACCCTCAAATTATAGACGATTATGATGGTAAAGATATTATTTTAAATGCTTCGGAAAACATTGTGCTTTCACCAGATTATTTTGAAGACCTATTACAATATAAAGGTCAAACTATAATCACTACAGATGGTACAACACTTCTTGGTGCAGACGATAAAGCAGGCATCACAGAAATAATTTCTGCCATGGAACATCTTATCAATACCCCAGAAATTAAACACGGAAAAATTAGAGTAGGCTTCACTCCAGACGAAGAAATTGGTCGTGGTGCTCATAAATTTGACGTTGCAAAATTTGGTGCAGATTGGGCTTATACAATGGATGGAAGCCAACTTGGAGAATTAGAATACGAGAATTTTAATGCTGCAGGAGCAAAAGTATATATCAAGGGTAAAATTGTGCATCCTGGTTATGCTAAAGGCAAAATGGTAAATTCTATGTACATAGCAACAGAATTTATTAATTCGTTACCTCGAATGGAAACGCCAGAACATACTGAAGGTTATCAAGGATTTTTCCATCTTCATAATATAGATGGTAGCGTTGATGAGACCATTTTACAATATATTATTAGAGATCATGACAAAGATCATTTTGAAGCTAGAAAAGAAGTCTTGCAAAAGCTAACAGATGCTATAAACGAACAGTACGAACGAGAAGTAATTACCATCCAAATTAAAGACCAATATTTCAATATGAAAGAAAAGGTCGTACCTGTAATGCATATTGTTGATGTTGCTGAAGAAGCTATGAAAGCCTTAGATATTGAACCACTTATAAAACCAATAAGAGGCGGAACCGATGGTTCTCAACTGAGTTATATGGGATTACCATGCCCAAATATTTTTGCTGGTGGACATAATTTCCATGGACGATATGAATACGTACCAGTAGAAAGTATGATTAAAGCAACTGAAGTCATTTGTAAAATTGTGGAGTTGACTGCAGAAAAGGCTTTGAAATAAAATTATAGAATAGCATGAAAAAAGTAATCCTACTTATTTGTATAATAACTACAATATATTCTTGCAAAAGCAAAAAAGTTTCAACTAATAAAAATTATTTTATAGGAATTGAAAATAATTACCAAAAACGTTATTTCGATAAAGATAGTCTTAATTTAATCGCTCCAATTGTTCAACTTCGTTATGTGAATAATGGTGAACATTATTTTGTATCTAAAGACGTGACTGCATTTAACGATATGATTACAAACATATTAAAAGCAGAGCTAAATACTAGTGATATTATAACAACTGATTTAGATGCACTCAATCAAAAGAAAAAAAATAAAGTTTTAGAAAAAGTTATTCATGACAAATTTTCACATCCTAATTGGATAATGAAAGCTCCAGAGGAAATTATTGTTCCAAATAAAAAATACACTCTATTAGTTGAAATAAATGGTATTTATGGAGATCGAAATAATGGACAAATTTCATTTTCAGTAATTAATAATATTACAGAAGTCATAGAAATTGTAGATAAAGAAAAATTCTATTTTAATCCTAAAAATGAAGAATTAGTACGCGAATTAATTGCTAGAGGCATATCTAAACTAATTAGAAAATGAAAAAAGTAAATTCCGTAGAAGAATATATAGAAGTGAACTCAAATTTTTCTCAAGAACTGACTTTACTACGTGAAATTATAAACACCACAGATTTAGAAGAAACGATTAAATGGAGTGCTCCTGCGTATTGCTTAAATGGTAAAAATGTTTTAGGGCTAGGCGCATTTAAAAAGCATTTCTGCATATTTTTTCATCAAGGTGTTTTTCTAAAAGACGAACATGATTTACTCAATAATGCTCAAGAAGACAAGACCAAAGGCATGCGCCAAATGCGCTTTAAATCTATAAGTGACATCAATGAAACTGCTGTTTTAAGTTACGTTAAAGAAGCTATAGAAAATCAAGCGTTTAAACCGAAACGAATTACAAAAAAGGATGTTATCGTACCAGATTTGATAAGCGAAGTGTTAAACTCAAATGCCGATTTTAAAACTGCGTTCAAGGCATTAACTCCTTCATGTCAAAGAGAGTATTGTAATTATATTAGTGAAGCAAAACGAGATGCTACAAAATTTTCAAGGTTAGATAAAATCAAACCTATGATTTTAAAAGGCGCTGGTTTACATGATAAGTATAAAAAATGTTGAGCTGTTAATAGACTAACATTTTAACTCAAACAAAAAAACTCCGAAAGCGAACTTTCGGAGTTTTTAATATATAGATTATATAAATTTTATTTTACTGTAGCAGGCGTATTTAATTTTCTACTTATTTCCATAGAAATAGCAGATCGTTCAAACTTAATTTTTCCTGCAAGAGTTTCGATAACACAGCTATTGTCTTTCTCGTTTAGATCAACAACTTTACCATGCATACCACTTTTTGTTACAACTTTATCACCTTTTTTTAGCTCAGCAGCAAACTTCTTTTCTTGCTTTGCTCGTTTCATCTGTGGTGCAATCATAAAGAAATACACGACAGCAAACATGGCTATAAAAGGTAAAAAATCTCCAATTGATCCCATAAAATTACTTTACAGATTTAATTGATGTCGTACCTGCTTTTTTAGCTGGTGCATTAGGATCTGGCTCGACAAAAGCTTTAATTTTAACAATTTCCGAACCTTTTTCTGTGTTCGTTGTTAAAGTAATTGACTTTTGTACTTGGTTTGAACCTTTACCGTTAAATTTTACAGTAAACTCAGCAGACTCACCTGGAGCTAATGGGCTTCTGTTCCAATCTGAAGGTACTGTACATCCACATGTACTTTTAATATTACTTACTACTAAAGGTGTTTTACCTGTATTAGTGTAGCTAAATTTTGTTTCTACTGGAGTACCATTAACGATAGTTCCAAAATCGTGTTCAGTTTCAGTGAAAGAAATTACAGGAAAATCTCCTGCTGTTGCATCTCTCTCAGCTGCTACTGCTACATTTTCTGATTTGATTTTGCTTGTTGCATCTTCTTTACAAGATGTAAAAGCTACTAAACATAATGCGCTTAACGCTAAAATTGTTTTTTTCATTGCTTTATTATTTTAGATAATTTTTGATTCGAGAAGTCAAATGTACTAATAATTTCATGTAATTAAAATTTTTAGACCATTTTCAAACAAAACATTAACACTCTACAACCTATAAAATAAAAGGGATTACATTAAACCTCTTCCTATTTTATTTAGTTGTCCATCTGCAGTATAACTTTTAACAATTTTATCTAAAATACCGTTAATAAAGGTACTACTTTTTGGTGTAGAATATTCTTTAGCGATTTCTAAATACTCGTTAATTGTTACTTTTACTGGGATCGATGGGAATTTTTGAAATTCACAAATAGCCATTTGCATTAATATCGTATCAATTTGAGTGATACGATCTGCATCCCAATTTTTGGTTTTAGACCCTATTTCTTCACTAAACTTAGATTGATTCAGTAATGTTTTTTTCAACAACTCTACTCCAAAATCTCTATCTTCCAAGTCTTTATATAATTTTGGTGTAAAGAATTTTCCTCCAGATGAAGCTTTTACTTTCTTTAAAATCTTAAGTATTGCCGTATTCACAACAGGAAGATCATCTAGCCATGTAATGCGTTTATCTTCAAAGAAATCATATAATTTATCATTAGGCGCTATAACTTCTGTAAACAAATCAATGATAAAAGCCTTGTCATCTTTAAAAGTTGATGTTTTGGTAGACATGTACTCTTTATAAAGATCATTTTTAAGAATAGACTTATAGATGACATCTACGTATTCAAAATCTAAATACCAAAGATTTACTTTTTGGTCTTCTATCAATTCTAACAATAATTCATTAGAGCTTAAAAGAACTAACACCTCATTATTTACAAACTTAGAGTTAGGATTTTTATCTGCCTTAGTAGGTAATAATTTATTTTGTGTTTTATCTAAAATATCAATAGACTTTTTATGCACTTCAATCAATAACGATAATTGTGCTATAAATAAATCATACATGCTATCAAGACTCTGTAGAAGAAATTTTTCGTTAATTCTTACATTATCACTTTCTCCACCTTTTGATGCATAAAGTGTTTGCATTACTTTAATACGAATATGTCGTCTGTTTAACATGGTTACAAAGAACTATTAATTAATAAAAAATAAAAGCAAATTTATAAACTGAACTTTAAAAGTTGAGTGTACAAATTTGCTTTGCAAAAATACTATAATTTTAAATTATGCAAACTATTTTAGTTTGTATTATTTTTATTTTTGTTGTTCTCTTTTTCTTGTCTCTATACGTTCTTTTGCAAGACTCATAGCTGCTGCATTTGTAGTTATTTGACTAGCTTTTGCACGATCTAATATTTCTAAAGTCGTATTATAGATATTTTCAGTTTTACGCATGATCTCTTGCTTGTCATAATTTTCTAACTCTGCGTAAACATTAATGATACCACCTGCGTTAATTAAAAAATCTGGAGCGTATAAAATATTCTTTTCTTGTAACAGCTTACCATGCTTCACTTCGTCAGCTAACTGGTTGTTTGCTGCTCCAGCAATAATATCTGCTCTTAATTTATAGATGGTGTCATCATTTATAGTAGCTCCTAAAGCACATGGTGCATAAATATCCATTGGTTCACTATAGATATCATGCCCACCGTAAATCGTGACATCGTATTTAGAACGTACTTCTTCCAAACGTTCTTGGTTAATGTCCGAAATAGTAACCTTAGCACCTTCGTTGGTTAAATGCTCTACTAGAGATTCTCCAACATGACCAATACCTTGAACAAAAACATTTTTATCTTCAAGAATATCGCTTCCATACTTAAATTTGGCAGCAGCTTTCATTCCCATAAAAACACCATAAGCTGTGATTGGAGATGGATTTCCTGCGCCACCTTTGCTTTCTGAAATACCAGTTACATATGGCGTAACTTCTCTTACAAGATCCATATCTTCGGTAGTCATACCCACATCTTCGGCGGTAATATATTTTCCGCTTAAACCGTGAACAAACTCACCAAACTTTTTCATAAGTTCTGGTGTTTTTTGAGTTTTAGCATCACCAATGACGACTGCTTTTCCTCCACCAAGATTTAAACCTGTGATTGCTGATTTGAAAGTCATACCACGAGAAAGCCTTAAAACATCATTAAGTGCTTCCCACTCGTTATTATAATTCCACATTCGAGTACCGCCAAGTGCAGGTCCCAAAACTGTGTTATGAATTCCAATTATTGCTTTTAAACCAGTATCTTTGTCGTTGCAAAAAACGATTTGTTCATGATTATCAAAAGATAACTGTCCAAAAACTGGGTCAATTTTTGATAGTTCTTTAGTACTTAAAACATCTGTTGTCATTGTATGTAGATTAAGTGTTTATTTTAATTATGTGTAAAATAGCGAGCAAAAATAACCCAATATTAGAGTATTAGCAAAAAATAGATATTAAAAATAATAAATTGTTAATATTTAAGTTTCAAAAAGATTAATGAAAGAACTAAAACACATCAACAAATATTTTAAAAAGTACCGCTATAGATTGCTTTTAGGAATCTTAATTACGATTGGCGCTAAAATATTTGCATTGTTTACTCCAAGGTATATAGGTAAAGCCATTACTACAATCTCCAATAAATTAAATGGTAACATTTCAGAAGCCGTTTTTAGACAAGAACTAGCCTTAAATATTGGCTATCTTATTGGAGCCGCTGTTATTGCAGGAATCTTTACATTTTTAATGAGACAAACAATTATAAATGTATCTCGTTTTATCGAATATGATTTAAAAAATGAAATCTATCAACAGTATCAAAACCTATCACTAAACTTTTACAAGGCTAATAAAACTGGTGATTTGATGAATAGAATAAGTGAAGATGTTGGTAAAGTTAGAATGTATGCTGGTCCTGCTATTATGTATACAATCAATACTGTGACACTATTTATCGTAGCGTTAATATATATGATAAGTGTAGCTCCTAAATTAACCTTATATACTGTTTTACCTCTACCTCTACTCTCTTTCATTATCTATAAATTAAGTAGAGTAATCAATAATCGAAGTAGAGTTGTTCAAGAATATTTATCTCACCTATCCGCTTATACGCAAGAATCTTTTAGTGGTATTTCTGTTATTAAGTCCTACGGAATTGAACAAAGAAACTATGATGAGTTTAATAAACTTTCCGAAGAAAGTAAACAAAAGCAAATTGATCTAACAAAGGTACAAGCGCTCTTTTTCCCTTCCATGATTTTACTTATTGGGTTGAGTAATGTACTTGTTGCTTACATTGGAGGCATGCAATATATTAATGGTGAAATTAAAGAAATTGGAACCATTGCAGAGTTTTTAATTTATGTAAACATGTTAACGTGGCCAGTTGCGACAGTAGGATGGGTTACAAATTTAGTTCAACAAGCCGAAGCGTCTCAAAAACGAATCAATCAATTTTTAAAAGAAGAGCCTGAAGTTAAAAACTTAATTTCAACTCCTACGAACATCAATGGAAATATTGATTTTAAAGCTGTTACCTATGTATATCCTGATACTAATATTAAAGCTCTAGACAACGTTAGTTTCTCTCTTAAAAAAGGAGAAACACTGGCTATACTAGGAAAAACAGGTTCTGGAAAATCAACCATTCTAGATTTGATTGGTAGATTATATGATGTGCAAGAAGGTCAAATTTTGATTGATGGCACTCAAATAAATCAAATTAACCTTAAAAGTTTACGTGATCATATAGGCTATGTGCCTCAAGATGCTTTTTTATTTTCTGATACTATTGAAAACAATATCATGTTTGGAAAAGAAGATGCTACCGAAGAAGCTGTTATCAAAGCAGCCAAAAATGCAGATGTACACAAAAACATAATAAAATTCACTAATGGCTACAAAACCAAATTAGGAGAACGTGGTGTCACACTTTCTGGCGGACAAAAACAACGTATCTCTATAGCAAGAGCCATCATCAAAGCTCCAGAAATCATGCTTTTTGACGACTGCTTATCGGCTGTTGATACCGAAACTGAAGAAAAAATCCTTAAAAGTTTACGAGAAGTTTCTAAAAACAAAACGACAATCATTGTAAGTCATCGTGTCTCTTCTGCTAAAAACGCAGATAAAATTATTGTTTTAGATGACGGCAAAATTATTCAAAAAGGAACGCATGAATCTCTTGTTAACCTAGATGGTTACTACAAAGAACTATACGTAAAACAACTAAGCACAAAAGAAATATAGTTATTTGTTGCTTACTAATCTTTTTTTTTAGATTTTTGGTGAACAATCAATTCAAAAATTAAAAATTAGCTATGAGTGATCACGGAATGATGGAGAAAGAAGAAATTTTCTCAAAAGTCTTAAGAGCAGGACGACGAACCTATTTTTTTGACGTTAGAGCGACTAAGGCAGAAGATTATTATCTTACTATTACTGAAAGTAAAAAATTCACCAACGATGACGGATCGTTTCATTACAAAAAACATAAAATCTATTTATACAAAGAAGATTTTGCTGAGTTTAATGAAATTTTAAAAGAAATGACCGATTATATTATAACTGAAAAAGGGGATGAAGTTATAAGTGAACGTCATCAAAAAGATTTCAAAAAAGAAGATTACTCTAAACCAAACGATATTACAGAAGGCGGAGAATCTATTAATACTTCTGATTCTGCCGAAAAATTCACAGACATCAATTTTGAAGATATCTAAAACATTCAATTGTTAAATTATATAAACCGTTATTCATTGAGTAACGGTTTTTCTATTTTTATAAACTAATCAACTCCTTCTATGAGACTAACTTTCTTTCTATTTGTGCTTTCTATCTTTAGTATTAGTGCTCAATCTCAAAACGATTTATCCTATTATCTATCTCAAGATACTACATATGATCAGTCAATACCAACACCACAATCTGTTATAGGTCATCAAGTTGGCGAGTGGCACATTACACACGATAAGCTCGTGTATTATATGCAAGCTTTAGCAAAATCGTCAAACAGGATTTCAATAGAAAACAGAGGTACAACCTTTGAAGGCAGACCTCTACTCCTACTCACCATTACGTCTCCCGAGAATCACAAAAACTTAGAATCTATTAGAGCAACACATATTGCTGCGACCGAAGAAAACACTATAAACACAAGCAATATGCCAATAGTTGTCTATCAAGGATTTTCAATTCATGGTAATGAAGCAAGTGGATCTAATGCAGCAATGTTAGCAGCTTATCATCTTGCTGCAGCTCAAAATGAAGACGTTAAAACACTTCTAGAAAATACGGTTATTTTATTTGATCCTGCATTAAATCCTGATGGGTTACAACGTTTTGCGTATTGGGCTAACACCAATAAAAGCAAAAACTTAAATCCAGATCCTAATGACCGAGAGTACGACGAAGTTTGGCCTGGCGGACGAACCAATCATTATTGGTTTGATATGAATAGAGATTGGCTACCAGTACAATTGCCAGAGTCGCAAGCTCGTATTGCAAGTTTTCATAAATGGTTGCCAAATATTCTTACAGATCATCACGAAATGGGAACCAATGCCAGTTTCTTTTTTCAACCTGGTATTCCATCAAGAACACATCCACTTACTCCAAAACTAAACCAAGAACTCACTAAAAATATTGGAAATTTTCACGCCAAAGCCTTTGATAAAATCGGCTCGTTATATTATACCGAAGAGAGTTTTGATGATTTTTACTACGGAAAAGGATCTACCTTTCCAGATATCAACGGTGGCATTGGCATTTTGTTTGAGCAAGCTAGTTCTCGCGGACACATTCAAGAAAGTGATAACGGGATTTTAACGTTCCCATTCACCATACGTAATCAACTTACAGCAGCTTTGTCTACATTAGAAGCTGCACAACATATGCGAGAAGAGATTCTCCAATACCAACATGACTTCTATAAAAATGCAAGAACCGAAGCCACCAAAGAAAACGACAAAGCCATTGTATTTGGAGATGAAAAGGATGCTGCAAAAACCTATCATTTAGCCGAAATTTTAAAACGCCAACATATAGCGTTTCATGAATTAAAGGAGAACTTTACGAGTAATGGCAAACGGTTTAAAAAAGGACATGCGTTTATTATTCCGAAGAATCAAAAAAACACACGAATGATTAATGCCATGTTTGAAAAACGCACCACATTTCAAGACAGTTTGTTTTACGATGTATCTGCATGGACGTTTCCTTTAGCATTTGGATTGGATTATGATGACAATATCTCAACCTCTAAAGCAGGTGACAAAGTTGAAGATTTACAATTAAAAACAGGAATCGTTACCGCAAAAAGCAATTACGCATACCTCATGGAATGGCATGAATATTATACACCAAAAGCCTTAAACGCTATTTTAACTTCTGGGTTGCGAGCAAAAGTAGCCATGAAACAGTTTAGTATAAATGGTACATCTTACGATTATGGTACGATTTTAATACCTGTTCAAAATCAAGATAAATCTGCAACAGAACTCTATAACTTTTTACAGAACATTTCCGAAGAAAGTCACGTTCAAATTGATGCAGTAACAACAGGATTAACGCAAGGTATTGATTTAGGCAGCAATCAATTTAAAGCGCTTAAACAGCCAAAAGTCGCAATGATTGTTGGTGATGGCATTAGTCCGTATGACGCTGGAGAGATGTGGCATATATTTGATCAACGTTATGATATACGATTAACAAAACTAGATAACAGCGCATTAAATTGGGCAAATTTAGACCGTTATAATACCATTATTTTACCAAGTGGACGTGTTGATGCTAGTGCGACAAAAAAATTAAAAGAATGGGTTCAAAAAGGCGGAACACTCATTGGTTTTAGAAGTGCATTAAATTGGCTAAAAAACAGCGAATTTATAAGCCTAGATTTTAAAAAAATGGAGCGTAAAGCTAATGATATTAGCTTTGAGCAACGTAGTGATTATAGAGGTGCGCAATATATTGGAGGTGCCATTTTTGAAGCTCAGATTGATCGTTCGCATCCCATTAATTTTGGTTATAAAAACGATAAAATTGCCCTATTTAGAAACAATACGCTATTTATGAAGGCTGATGAACAAAGCTATAACAACCCAATACAATACACAAAAAATCCATTGTTAAGTGGTTATATTTCAAAACCAAACTTAGATAGTTTAGCTTTAACTGTTCCTTTTAAAGTGAAACATTTGGGTCGAGGTAATGTTGTGGTTTTTACAGATAACACCAATTTTAGAGCGTTTTGGTATGGCACAAATAAATTGTTGATGAATGCCATATTTTTTAGAGACGAAATGTGATTTGTAAATACTTATGGTATATTTCTACTTGAAATTTAATTTATAGCTTAACTGATAGTAAAGCCAAAATAATAACAGCAATTACATACAAAAATGCAAATTTAATAGACAATAGAAGTGCTAAAATAATCATGACCAAGATTATAAAAATGGGCACTAATGAGATAACTATTGCAAACCTAAATGTAGAGGTAAATTCAATTTCCTTAATTTTTGGTTCGGCAATTTTTTTCCAAATCAAATAAGGAGCAAACAAATTAAGGATTAATAAAACTTTAGCTATTTGTTTAATTGGATGCACCAATTTGGGTTTTGCTTGTTTACAATCTTTAAAGTTATTTGCGATACATTGATTGACGGTTTCTGGTTTTGTAAAATCTACATTTAAATCTTTTAATTGCTGAAGTGTTAATTCGTAATTGTCATTTTCAATATGAATTGTCAGTTCTTTTAACTGTTGTGATACCTCTTCTTTTAATTTTAATACACTTTGAGCTTTATCTTCAAGCAATTCTAAACCAACAGTTATAGGTTTCCCAAAATGAATTAGAGCAGTATCACTAAATTTCTCGGCATGTTTAAAGTTAAGACCTACAGGAATCAATTTTATTTCAGTTTTTGGATAACGCTCCAACGTTTCAAAAATAATACGGGTAAACCCTTTACTTAGAGGTCTAACCGTTCTATTTAAGTGATGACTACCTTCAGGAAAAATTACTACCGCATTACGTTCACTTAATAACTTTGATGTTTTAGAAAACACCGCATTATTTTTATTTAAATTTCCCCAACCATCTCTTATTCGATATACAGGAAGCATTTGTAAACTTTGCAATATTTTACTTACTAAGGGCTTATTAAAAACCGATGCACGAGTTAAAAAATAAGAAAAACGACCGTTTTTGGTTGCTATCAACAGGGCATCTAACAATGCATTTTGATGATTGCCTAAAAAAATTACAGCTTCATTTTTAGGAACACGATTAATATGTTGTATCTCAATTTTTTTAAAATAAAAAAACAACGCTAAGCGTAAATACGCTCTTACACTAAACAGCCATATTTGTTTCAAGCTACAACAATTTTAGAAGGTTTACGGCTCCAATAAAACGCTAACAGTAATCCAGAAACAATATGCCAAATTCCCCAAAAAGCAGCCATAATAGCCATACCACCTAAACCACTAAAAAATGCAAAAATGAGTAATAAACCCAACCCTGAGTTTTGGATACCTGTTTCTATGGCTATTGTTTTTTGATCTTTAAATGACAATCTAAATAATCTAGCTGTCAAAAACCCTAACAAAATAGCTAATGCATTATGTGAAACACCAATAATTAAAACATAATGTATATAATTATAAAAAACCTCTAAATTTTTAGAAAAGGCAATAACTACAATAGCTACAAACACTAAAATCGAAATGGGTTTAAGTAATTTAGACAGTTTTATAGCAAGCGTATTGTTTTTATATTTAAGTAACATTCCTAGTACAAGTGGAATTCCTAAAATGAGTACGATTAATTTAATAAGTTCAAAAGGTTGTATTTGCACATCTCTTAAAATTTGTGATGTAGGCTCATACAAACTCGCATACAAATGAAAATTTAAAGGCGTTAACACTATCGTTAGTAATGTTCCAAAAGCGGTTAACGAGACTGAAAGCGCGGTATTTCCATGAGCTAAATGCGTCATGAAATTAGATATATTACCACCAGGACAAGCAGCAACCATCATCATTCCTAAAGCAATACTAGGTTGTGGCTTAATTAGAACAACAATTACAAATGTCAACAATGGTAACAAAGCAAATTGAGCTAAAATACCCACTAATACCAACTTTGGTTGCTTTAATAAAGATTTAAAATCGTTAACCGAAATACCCAAAGCAACACCAAACATGACAACCGCTAGAGCCATGTTTAGCACCCACAATCCTTGACTGTCAAAATTTATTTTTACGTTGTCTAATTGCTCCATCAATTATGATACGGTCGATCCGTTTTTAACTCTATTTTCAGGGTTTAATAAAACAACATCTTTCCCTTGTACAGCTCCTAATACTAAACATTCACTCATAAATGTTGCGATTTGTTTCTTCGGAAAGTTAACAACAGCAACTATTTGCTTTTGTAATAAATCCTGTTTAGAGTATAAGGTTGTGATTTGAGCTGACGACTTACGAATACCAAGTTCTCCAAAATCGATAAGTAACTGATATGCTGGTTGTCGAGCCTTAGGAAAATCGTTAACCTCTATTATCGTTCCAATTCGTAAATCTACCTTGGTGAAGTCTTCAAAAGTTATTATATTATTCATAAACTAAAAGTATAAAAAATATGGCACGCACACAATCAAATATGCTTCCGTTAGGTACAAAAGCTCCCGATTTTAAATTAGTAAACACTGTTGATGACACTATAATTTCTTTAAACGAAGCAAAAGGTCTCAAGGGTACGTTGGTTATGTTTATTTGTAATCATTGTCCGTTTGTAATTCATGTAAATGCACAACTATCACAATTAGCAAAAGATTATGTTTCTAAAGGCATTAATTGCATCGCTATTTCTAGTAATGATGTTGATAATTACCCTCAAGATGGCCCTAAGTTTATGAAGCAGTTTGCCATAGATAATGATTATATATTTCCTTATTTATATGACCAAACGCAAGATGTAGCAAAAGCATATAATGCTGCTTGTACTCCAGATTTCTTTGTGTTTGATGGTAATTTAAAATTAGTTTACAGAGGACAACTGGATGACTCAAGACCAGGAAACGATATCGCACTCACCGGAACAGATATTCGTACAACCTTTGATCATATTTTAAATAACAAGCCAATTTCCGAAGACCAAAAACCTAGCATTGGTTGCAATATAAAATGGAAATAGGAAATGAAAAATACTTTTTACAGTGTATTATTTATAGGTGTAATGTTTCTGTCATGTGATCCATTAACTGTTGAATAAAAGGATTAAGATGTAGATATGTATCGCGATAATTATAACTGTACCTGTAATGCGTCTTTCGGCTTTTAAAGGTAGATTATCAATAAATAATAAAATCCTGCCTGAATACACAGACAGGATTTTACCCCTAACTAAACTAAATTTTAAATCTTAATGCGTCCGCTTAACTACTACATTAAGATTACCTACTTATGATTAAGAAACTATAATTAGTTTCTATCTGGTTTATATACGTGCTGTTTTATAGGTTTGGATTACGAGAACTGAAAAAAAGTTATATTTTTTTCGCTTCTTCCCAATAAACGTCCATTTCTTCTAGTGTCATGGCAGATAAATCTTTTTTTAAATCTTTAGATTTTTGTTCTAAATACTGAAAACGTTTAATAAATTTTTTATTAGTTCGTTCTAATGCGCTTTCTGGATCTATGTTTAAAAAGCGTGCATAATTAATCATTGAAAATAGAACGTCTCCAAATTCACTTTCTATATTATCTTTATTGTTTGCCTCAACCTCTACTTGTAATTCTCCAAGCTCTTCTTGCACTTTTTCAAATACTTGGTGAGGTTCTTCCCAATCAAACCCTACGCCTGCTACTTTATCTTGAATTCTATTGGCTTTAACCATTGCTGGCAAACTTTTAGGTACACCTTCTAAAACGCTCTTTTTACCTTTGCCTTCTTTAAGTTTTATTTGCTCCCAGTTTCTTTTGACGTCGGCTTCATCTTTAACCGTTACATTTCCGTAGATATGAGGATGACGATGTATAAGTTTATCACAAATACTGTTGCAAACATCTGCGATATCAAAGGCGTTTTTCTCACTACCAATTTTTGAATAAAATACGATATGAAGTAAAACATCACCTAGTTCGTTTTTTATTTCCTGCAAATCATTATCTAAGATAGCATCACCAAGTTCATAAACTTCTTCAATAGTTAAATGACGAAGGGTTTGAAGGGTTTGCTTTTTATCCCAAGGGCATTGCTCGCGCAACTCATCCATAATAACGAGTAAGCGCTCAAAGGCTTTTAATTGTTGTGTTTTATTAGACATAGTATCTCTTTAAAACTCAAAAATACGATGGTTTCACTCAGATAGAAATTCTAAGCAACAATTAATATGAACAATCTATTAACGAGGTTATTCTTCTTCGTTTGTAGAATCGGTTTTATCCTCATCTAAAGCACCAAGCATATCATGTTTTTGAAGTAAATTGTACCATTGCACAATTTTTTTAATATCACTTGCATACACGCGATCTTCGTCATAATCTGGTAATACTTCAAAGAAAAATTCTTCTAATTTATCTTTAGAATCTTTGTGACTAATTGATGTTTGATTAGCGTTTTCTTTAGTTCTAATTTTTTTCAAAACCTCCCTAAGTGGTAACTCTTCGGTTAATGTATACACAGCTATTTCACTTAATACACTAATATTACTATGAATATTCACAGAGGTCTTTTTTTGATCAATTAAAGATTCTACAACAAAACCATTACGAGTTTGTGTCACAATTTTATATAATCCTGGTTTTCCAGAAATGGAAAGTATTTTATCTAATGTCATAATTTATGTATATCTATTAGCGTTTTTTCTTCATTAAAGGAAAACGCATTCTGTAGTCTACTTTTATTTTTCCTTTGGAAATATTAGTTAATTTCCCTTTTATCAATCGTTTTTTGAGTGACGATAGTTTATCGGTAAATAATACACCTTCAATATGATCATATTCATGTTGAACCACTCTTGCAATTAAACCATCATAAACCTCGGTATGGGTATCAAAATTCTCATCCTGATATTTGATCGTTATTTTTGGTTGTCTAAACACATCTTCTCTCACATCTGGTATACTCAAACAGCCTTCATTAAAAGCCCATTCATCACCTTCTTCTTGTAAAATTTCGGCATTGATAAACGTACGTTGAAAATTTTTAAGTTGCTCTTGTTCTTCTTCGGTAAACACTTCATCTTCAGCAAAAGGTGCTGTATCTACAAGAAACAAACGAATTGGCAATCCTATTTGAGGTGCCGCCAAACCAACACCAAAAGCACCATACATGGTTTCTTTCATGTTTTCTAAAAGGGCATCTAGATTAGGATAATCTTTTGTAATAGGCGCTGCTTTTTTTCTCAAAACAGGGTCGCCATAAGCAACTACTGGTAATATCATTATATTGTAATTTTCGGGTGCAAAAATACGATTCTTCTTCTTATTTAAGAATTTTTAAGACGGATTTAAGATGGATTTTGCAAATATGTCTGTAATATAATTGTTGCGCTAATCTCATCTATTAAGGCTTTATTTTGTCGTTGTTTTTTTTTGAGTCCACTATCAATCATCGTTTGAAACGCCATTTTAGATGTAAAGCGTTCATCAACACGTTTTATTGGTATTTGCGGAATCGCTTTTTCTAAGCTTATTAAAAATTTAGCGATAGACGCTTCACTTTCAGAGGCTTCATTATTCATTTGTTTTGGTTCTCCAACGACAAATAATTCTACGTTTTCTTCGGAAATATACTGTTTTAAGAACACGATCAACTCCTTAGTGTTAACTGTTGTCAAGCCTGAAGCTATAATCTGTAGCTCGTCTGTGACTGCTATACCTGTTCGTTTTGTACCGTAATCTAATGCTAAAACTCTCGCCATACTACAAAGTTAATTCTTATTAATTGAGTTACCCATCTTAATGCAACAAAAAAAACTCTTCTTTAAAAACTAAAGAAGAGTTTCAAAATAATCAACTATCAATTAATAACATGAAATTGCCTACCCTCTACCTTAAACAATTCATGATATATTTTTTAAGACACGATAGTTTTTAATAAGTCACATTTCAGAAGAAAAACATTTAAATTAATACAAAAAAGCCTTTCTTGAGGTTAAGAAAGACTTTTTTTTGAATTGCATTTATATTAATGCAGGAGGTATAAGGCATTCTCTAATTTACTGTCAACTACACATTTAGACACCTCAACATGTAACAGGTCACATTTTATTTTAAGCGTTAATTTTAAAAAGAAAACCCTCCTAAGGGATAGGAGGGTTTTACAAAAATTAGCTATTAATTATTAAAGCATCCAAGTATTAGTTTAGGGAAAATACTCGGTAAATAATAATTCACACTAATAAGACACCTCTTTTATGGATAGGTCACATTATTTTTTATTTTTTTATTTATTCTGAATTTACTCAACAAAATTATAGGCTTATATTTGTACAAATAGCAGATATAAAATACAATGAAACAACTACAAAACATTATAGAAGGCGCTTGGGATGATAGATCTTTATTAACAGATCAACTCACTATTGATAGTATTAGAAGCGTTATAGATTTATTAGACGAAGGTACTTTAAGAGTTGCTGAGCCCACAGTTGATGGTTGGCAAGTTAACGAATGGGTAAAAAAAGCAGTTGTATTATATTTCCCTATTCAAAAAATGGAAACTCTAGAAGCTGGTATTTTTGAGTATCATGATAAAATTCCTTTAAAACGTGATTATCAAAAAAGAGGTATACGAGTGGTACCAAATGCTGTAGCTCGTCATGGTGCTTATATTTCTTCTGGTACAATTTTAATGCCTAGTTATGTAAATATTGGTGCCTATGTTGATGAAGGCACTATGGTTGATACTTGGGCAACTGTTGGTAGCTGTGCACAAATTGGCAAAAACGTACATCTCTCTGGTGGTGTTGGTATTGGTGGTGTTTTAGAACCTTTACAAGCTGCTCCAGTGATTATTGAAGATGGTGCATTTATTGGGTCACGTTGTATTGTCGTAGAAGGTGTTCATGTTGAAAAAGAAGCTGTTTTAGGTGCTAATGTAGTGTTAACCATGAGTACAAAAATTATTGATGTTACAGGTGAAGAACCTATTGAAATGAAAGGTAGAGTTCCTGCACGATCAGTAGTTATTCCTGGCAGTTATACCAAAAAATTTGCTGCAGGTGAATACCAAGTACCATGTGCACTAATTATAGGTAAACGTAAAGAAAGCACGAATAAGAAAACGTCGCTTAATGATGCGTTGCGTGAGTATGATGTTGCGGTTTAAAAATTAGTAAGCAGTATTAAGTTGGCCATATAAACTTAAGCCTAAAAACCTTAGACTGAAGATTCAAAATAATGAAAATCTTAATCATACAACAAAAAATGATTGGTGACGTGCTCACCACAAGTATCTTGTTTGAAGCGCTTAAAGCCGAACACCCAGATGCTGAGCTGCATTATGTGATTAATTCACATACGTTTCCTGTGGTTGAGAATAATCCATTTATAGATCAGTTTTTATTTATCACTCCAGAAATAGAAGACAGTAAATCTAAATTTCTCACGTTTTTAAAGGCAATAAAAAAAGAAAAATATGATGCTGTTATTGATGTCTACTCTAAATTTTCTAGTAATCTAATTACCAAGTTTTCGGGAGCAAAAATTAAAATTTCTAAGAAAAAATGGTACACGTCTCATTATTATACGCATACTTTTATCGAGGCTAAAACACCAAAAACAAATGCTGGTTTAGCGGTAGAGAATAGATTACAAATGTTACAACCTTTGTGTGAAATCATACCACAGCGTATAAAACCTAAAGTGTACCTAAAGCCTCAAGAAATTGAAAATGCTAAATTGCTTTTAACTCGTTCTAAAATTAATTTAGAGCAACCATTATATATGATTAGCGTATTAGGAAGTGGTGACAATAAAACCTATCCTTTGTCGCACATGGCAGATATTATTGATGCTATTGTTGAGGAAACTAACGGACAAATTTTATTTAATTATATTCCAAAACAAGCGCACGAAGCCAAAACGGTTTATAATTTTTGTAAAGCCGAAACCAAACAACACATTTACTTTGATGTGTTTGGAAAAAGCTTACGCGAATTTCTAGCAATAACGCACCATTGTACAGCTTTAATTGGTAATGAAGGTGGTGCTGTTAACATGGCAAAAGCTTTAGATGTCCCAACATTTACAATTTTCTCTCCATGGATATTAAAAGAAGCCTGGAGTATGTTTGAAGACAACAAGAAAAATGTGTCTGTGCATTTAAAAGATTTTCAGCCCGATTTATTTATAGATAAGAAGACCAAGGTTTTAAAATCAAACCAAAAGTCTCTTTACGAACAGTTATCTCCACATTATTTTATGGATCAACTCATTGTTTTTTTAAACAATAACATCTCCTCGATCTCTTAATGCTTTAATATAATCTCGCTGTTCATCTAATGATACTAGTTTTGCTTTTTCAAAACGACGCTCATTTTTTTTCTTTGCAAAATAACCCAAATAATCAGCGAAAGGTAAAAAATCCCGATGCCCAATTCCATCTACAATAATTAATCTTACCGATCCATCTTTAAAACGTTTGCAACAAATGTTGCGAGCTCTCAAATCTGAAGCAAATACCTTGTGAGTAATCATTTGTTGCTTTAAACGATTTAGTTCTTTCAAAAACACATTGTCTGAGATTGGAGACGGTTTCATTTCTAAATATTGCCTCAATACTTTAGACGTTTGTTGAGACTCCTCATCTTTTATTAGATCATAAACAAAACCTACACCTTTATTCGTTTCAATTTCTCCATGATATTTTGCATAAAAAGGATATTCAAATTTTGAGACGTCTTTACGTTTTATCTTATTATAATAAATAATTTCCTTATAAAGATGTTTAACATCGACCTCTGGCTTACCAATTTTAACACATAAATCACTGTCATTAGGATGTTGATACACCACTCTTGCCAATCCTTCAGAAATGTAAAGCTTATCTTCTAAAATTATCATATCGTATTTAAGGTATTTATTCCAAAAGGCGTTTTAGTGACGTTTTCATTTTTAGTCGTTGCTCTAATTGCTTTATTTTTTTCAATCATTTCGGGTTTCACATATCCTCTTTCATGATCTAAATGCAAACAAATAGCTGAGTAGCGCACTTGTTTTGCTTTAATTCCTGCATTAAACAAACGCTCACCAAGTTCTCTATCTTCACCTCCATATTGCATACGCTCATCATAACCGTTAGCTGCAATAATATCTTTTTTAAAACCAGAAGCATTATGTCCATTCCACGTTGCAGTAGTTGGAGTAAGCGCATTAAGCAATTTTTGCTTTACTCCTTTTGCTGTGATTTTATTATTTTTAAATGACGATTTGAGTCCGTGAGATTGCAACCAATTTATATCAAAACAACGTTGCGTTTTTATATCTTCTTCGGAAATGAGCTCACTTATATTCATGGGTAATTTAAAATATCCGCCAGATAAAAAATAACCTACTTCTCTCCTATTAATATGAACTTGCAAAAAATCTGCTCGAGCCATACAATCACCATCTGTATACACTAAGTAATCACCTTTTGCAGCTACAGTTGCTTTATTAAGAATGATGGTTTTTTGAAACCCATTGTCTTCATGCCAAATATGTTGGATGGGATAACTCACTTCAGTTGTCATGGTTTCAATCAAGTTTTTAGTGTCTTGACCTGAACCATCATCTGCAATAACAACTTCAAAATTTTTGAATGTTTGCTGGTCAAAACTCCACAAAACTTTTTGTAACCACATTGGGCTATTATAAGTACTAATAATTACAGATGTATCGATAGTTTTCATGAGTATGTTGTACCGTTTTTATAAAGAGGTCACTTGTAACATCTACATAAAAATTAGAATTTATATTAAACCCTAGATATGGATGTTTCATTGGGTCAAAAATAGTTATTTTTACGCAGATTCTTAACGTCAAATTTGAAAACCAATAAGAGTAACATATCTGCTTTAATGATTACCTTCAATGAAATAAAACACATTGAAGAGGTAATTAGTAACCTCTCGTTTGCTGACGAAATCATTGTTATAGACTCCTATAGTACCGATGGTACTTATGAGCAATTATCCAAAATGGATAACGTAACCGTTATATCACGTCAGTTTAAAAATTTCGCAGACCAACGTAACTACGCTATCGAGCAAGCTAATTGTGAATGGATTTTCTTTATTGATGCTGATGAGCGCTTAACCCAAGCCTCTCAATTAGAGATAGTCGCATCTGTAAAACACAATAACGGTATTGACGCTTTTAAATTTCCGAGGAAATTCATGTTTAATGATAAAATGATGCGTTTTAGCGGATTGCAAACCGATCAAGTATTTAGATTGTTTAAAAAGGGAGTCACTAAATATCGAGACGATAAATTGGTGCACGAATTATTAGATTTTAAAGGCGAATTTAAGATCTTAAAACATGATATGTTGCATTATTCATTTAGTGATTATGACGCTTACAAACGAAAAACAGAGCATTATGGCTTATTAAAAGCTCAAGAATTATTAAAAAAGGGCACACGACCTAATTGGTTTCACTTTTATTTTAAACCAGCATATAAGTTTTTAACTAATTATGTTTTTAGATTAGGTTTTTTAGATGGAAAAGAAGGCTACACCATTTGCGCTCTTAATGCATATGGTGTTTTTTATAGATATAAGGCTTTAAAAAACTTACTTGCGTCTCCAAAATAGCAGTTTATTTTTTAAACGTCGTCGTCGCCAATAACGATGTTGGAAGTCCATTGTTTCTTTCCACATTAAATTAAATACGACTTCAGGATCTTTACCAATACATTTGGCATACTCATCACTCATCACTCTAACCATCGACTCATGAGTGGTTAATTTTGCAAAGTTTTTAATTCGTGTTTCAAAGTCTAATAATTTAAACTCCATGCGATTTAAATCTACGAGATAAAACTCATAATTATTATCAACTTTTTTAATTAAGGTATTGCCTGGTGAGTGGTCTAAAAAATGAACTTTTTTCTCATGCATTTTAAAGGTAAACCTCGTAAATGCTCTTAAAATTTCTTCGTGATTAGGATAATCAAAGTTTTTTGTAAGTTCTCTATAGGTTATTTCACAATCTAACTGCTCACTTATATAATAGCTTTTCTTGAATAAAAATGGCGTTGTATATTCATAGTAGCCAATAGGTTCTGGCGTTCCTATATCTAAACTTTTAAGCCATTTTCCATATTCAAAAGAGCGTTGCGCTTTACTTTTTCTAAAAAAACGATATGCAATTTGATTCACTAGGTTTGGGATTCTAAATGATTTGACATTTAGGGTTTTGTCACCAAGTTTAAACAGCTTTAATGAGTTTCTATCTTGATTACCAAAATCTTCGCCTTTAGTATCATAGTTAGTAATGATATCATCTAAAAAGGCTTCGTTTGGCTTATATAACTCGTGTATATCTTTAGTTCTATTCATTTAGGTATTTATCAATTCCGTTGTTACACCATACAATCTTGTTATTGATGGTTTCAGATTGGATTCTTGTATTTTGAGTGACTCGCTTTTTAGAAAATTCGTTATGCCATATATGAAATATGATACCTCTAAATTTTAATCGTTTGCCATACACATGGTTATTTACCATTCTAATCACAAACTCGGTATCTTCTTTTCCCCAACCAGTAATATCTTCATTATAACCATTAACATCAATATAATCTTGTCTCCAATACGAAAGATTACAGCCTCTAACCTTTTTAGACAAATAATCTTGTCGTTTATAACGTTTACCTAAAATAGGTAAATACAAGCTTCTTCCTCTTTTGGTTAATGCCTTTGAAAAAAATGAAAAATCGATGGTTTTAAATTGATAAAGTTTAGGTACGCAAAATGCTTTTAAGCTTACTCTACAACCAAACAAGTATGTATTTCTCTCAATTGCAGACACATGATCATAAATAAATTTTTTATGCATTATACAATCACCATCTATTTGTATAATATAATCTCCTTTAGCTTGAGCAACTGCTTTATTTAAAATTAATGATTTTTGAAATCCGTTATCTTCATGCCACAAATACCTTAAATCTGTAGGGAAATCTTTTTGAAACTGCTCTACCAACATCTTAGTTTCATGTGTTGAACCATCATCTGCTATGATAACTTCATCAGGAAAAAGGGTTTGTCGTTTAACTGCTAGCAACACTAACTCTAAGGCTTCAGGCCAATTATAAGTTGGTATAATAAGAGTTGTACTTACTTTTTTTGACATCAATAAAAGTTTGATTTCGTAAAATTAATTTCTAAGACAAAAATAGTTATATTTTTGTATTCTAAATTTATATATATAAATGAAGTCTAAAGGATTATTTGTAATAACTTCGGTGTATCACATTCTATTATCTATCCTTTTAATAGAAGAACGAAAACTTAAAAACAACACACTTGTTATTGTTGAAATCACACCTGATATTGAGACACTTATTGATGGCCTCAAAAAAACGCCGTGGTTTGACCATGTTATATTAATGGTTGGTAGACAGCAGCAAAAAAAATTAGCAGGAAAACTAACTTATACCTTAAATAGAAAAAAAATAGTTGAACTTATAGATCAACAAAACCATAGTTTAAATAGTATTAAATCAAACGATACGAGCTTTGATATTTATATATGCTCACCCGATTCGGCAAAAAATTATTTTATCTACAAATATCCAGATCATAATAAATTTATGATTGAAGATGGCCTTAAAACCTACGTTACTCCTGCTCCAAAACTATCAAAAAAAATTACGAGCAAACTTGTTAATCGTCCGTTAGTAAATGGCTTTGACAATAGAATATCAAAAGTTTTTGCGACCAATCCCGAACAACTACCACAAGAATTAAAGATAAAATCAGAACAACTTAATTGGAAACAAACGCTAGCAAATCTAGATTTAGAGAAGTTAAATACGCTTTCACTAGCCTTTTTGCCTACAACTAATTTAAGTGAGAATAGCCTATTTCCGTTAGAAAAAACAAAAAGCATTATTATTACACAAACTTTAAATGAAGATGGTGTTGTTGACAATGAATCGATTAAACTAGAGCTTTACAAAGGCTTTGTAAAACAAGCAGAAACAGACTTAATTTACATTAAACCACATCCAAGAGAAATCACCAATTATGAAACCGTTTTTAATAATGATAAACGAATAATTGTGCTCCCAAAACTGTTTCCTGCAGAATTATTAAATCTACTTCCTAATCTCCAATTTGAAAAAGCATTCACTGCGTTTTCAACAGCCATTGACAACTTAGAGAACGTAGACACAAAAATCAACCTTGGTCATGCCTATTTTAAAAAATAACATGGCTATTCCCATAATATAAACCTCATACTAGTGATGAAACACGATATTGATAATGCCATACAAACTTTAAAACAAGGCGGACTGATACTTTACCCAACCGACACGGTTTGGGGAATTGGTTGTGACGCAACCAACTACGAAGCCGTAAAAAAAGTATATAAACTAAAACAACGTACAGATTCTAAAGCATTAATTTGCCTAGTTAACAACTATGCGATGCTAGAAAAACATGTAGATAATGTGCCTAATATGGCTTACACAATTTTAGATATTGCCGATAAACCAACTACCATTATTTATGACGATCCTGCAGGTGTTGCCGAAAATTTAATTGCAAATGATAACACATTAGCCATTCGTGTGATTAAAAATACCTTTTGCGAAAAGCTAATCAAGTATTTTAAAAAACCCATCGTTTCAACTTCTGCTAATATTAGTGGACAACCCACGCCTAAATCATTCAAAGAAATAAGTGAAGAGATTTTAAAAGGTGTGGACTATGTCGTAAATTTGCAAAACGAAAAAAATCAATCTAAACCCTCAACAATTATTAAATTAAGTAATTCTGGAATGGTGAAGATTATACGAGAATAACAGCGTTTTGCCACGAACTTGTGTCACAACAAGTAGATACACAAATACAAATGTCCAATACAAATTACAAGCAAGCCCTAAAAAACGACATCTTCAAAATCATCTCTAAATCTGCAAAAGAAATAGGTGTTGATAGCTACGTTATTGGTGGCTTTGTTAGAGATTTTATTTTAAATCGTGGTGATCATAAAGATATAGATATTGTTGCCATTGGAAGCGGTATTGCACTCGCTAAACAAGTTGCTAAAAACCTACCAAACCAACCCAAAGTACAAGTATTTAAAACCTACGGAACTGCCATGTTAGTCTATAACGACATGGATATTGAATTTGTAGGTGCACGTAAAGAATCGTATAATGAAAATAGTAGAAATCCAGTTGTAGAAAATGGAACACTACAAGACGATCAAAACCGTAGAGATTTCTCGATTAATGCTATGGCTTTAAATTTATCTGAAGATGACTTCGGAAATTTGCTAGACCCATTTAATGGTATCCAAGATTTAGAGCTTAAAATCATTCGCACACCTTTAGATCCAGATATCACCTATAGCGATGATCCTTTACGAATGATGCGTGCTATTCGTTTTGCAACACAACTCAATTTTACAATTGAAGCCGAATCTTTAAAAGCCATTTCTCGTAATAATGATCGCATAAAAATAATCACTAAAGAGCGTATTGTAGTAGAACTCAACAAAATTCTCGCAAGTGATAAGCCTTCTATAGGATTTTTACATTTAGAAAAAACTGGACTTTTAAAACACATTATGCCAGAGCTTACTGCGCTCAAAGGCATTGACGAAGTTGAAGGTCAAACTCACAAAGATAATTTTTATCACACCCTCGAAGTTGTTGATAATATTGCTAGAAACACAGATAATGTTTGGTTACGTTGGGCAGCTTTATTACATGATATTGGTAAAGCACCAACTAAAAAATTTAGTAAAAAAGTAGGCTGGACTTTTCATGCGCATGAGTTTGAAGGCGCAAAAATGGTATATCATTTATTTAAAAGATTAAAAATGCCCTTAAATGACAAAATGAAATTTGTTCAAAAAATGGTATTTATGAGTTCGCGACCAATTGTATTGGCTCAAGATTTGGTGACTGACTCTGCTGTGCGACGACTGGTTTTTGATGCTGGTGATTATGTAGAAGATTTAATGGTACTGTGTGAAGCAGATATCACCACAAAAAATCCAAGAAAATTTAATAAATATCATAACAATTTTAAAATTGTTCGTCAAAAAATTGATGAGGTAGAAGCACGTGATCATATTAGAAATTTTCAACCTCCAATTTCTGGTGAAGAAATTATGACCACTTTTAATTTAAAACCATCACGAGAAATTGGTCAAATTAAAGAAACCATTAAAGAGGCTATTTTAGAAGGAGATATACCAAATGAGTACGATGCTGCTTATCAATTGATGCTTAAAGAAGGTAAAAAACTAGGTTTAACTATTAAAGCGTAACACAATTTGAAATTAAGATTCCTTTTTTTATTAATAACAACAGGTACTTTATTCTCATGTAAAAGCTCACAATTTATTTACGAGAATGGACTCCAAAAAATAGAGTTAGTGTCTCCACATGAAATCACTCTAGATGATGGTGTAACCGAAACTAAAGCAACCTTAAAACTAACAAACATCAATCCTAATAAAGTGACTATAATTGGTGTTGGTGTACGATTAAATAAAAAATCTATTAATGGTGAGCTTATGCATTTAACCATTAAAACTAGAGCAGATTACTACAAAGGGCAAGAAAATTACGAGCTTAAGGTAAGTTATAAGAACGATGGAGAAACACACCATCATAAATTTGAAATACCCTTAACTAGAGTTAGTAAATAGTTATAAAAATTAATGTCATTATATGATTAAAATCATAAGAACCAACTCAAAAAATAAAGACTTTAGCAGTTTGGTTAAAGATTTAGATGCGTATTTAAAAATGACCGATGGTGATGAACACGATTTCTATAACCAATTTAATAACATAGACGTTTTAAACCATGTGGTTCTCATGTACGTAGACAACAAACCTGCTGGCTGTGGCGCATTTAAAGCTTTTAACAATACAAGTGTAGAAATTAAACGAATGTATGTTACTCCTGCAATGCGTGGTACTGGTATTGCTTCGGAAATTTTAAGAGCTTTAGAGTTTTGGGCTCAAGAATTAAATTTTAAGTCCTGCGTTCTCGAAACAGGAATTCGTCAAAAAGCTGCAGTTGCATTTTACAAAAAGAGTAACTATGAAATCATCCCAAATTATGGTCAATATATTGATATGGACAATAGTTTGTGTTTTAAAAAAGACATTTAAACCATGCAAAAAGCATTTAGAAAATCGGCCAAAGTTGCATTAGTATTAGTTTATTTAGTAATTATTGCAGGAGCTGTTGTGCGTATGACAGGTTCTGGTATGGGTTGTCCAGACTGGCCAAAATGCTTTGGCTATTATATTCCACCAACAGATATTTCCGAATTACAATTTAAACCCAACCACGATTACAAAAAAGGAATTGTGATTATAAAAGATGAAGCGTTACTGGTTGCTTCACAAGATTTTAGTTCTTCAAAAACATTAAATATCAACAATTGGGAAGCTTATACAAAACATGATTATGCTGCGTTTAACCCAACACATACTTGGGTAGAATACATTAACAGGCTAACTGGTGCGTTATCAGGAATTCCTATTTTAATTTTTACTATAATTTCATTTTGGTTATGGCGAAAAAACAAATGGCTAACCATTTTATCTATTGCTACTGTTTTTGGAATGGCGTTTCAGGCTTGGTTAGGCAAAACCGTTGTAGATTCTAACTTAGCACCTTTTAAAATAACGGTTCATATGGTGATGGCTATGGTTATTGTAGCTATGATTTTGTATTTAATTTATGCATCAAAAACAGCCCATAGACAACAAATATTTGATGCCAAATTTAGAAACGTTATGCTAATTGCAATACTTTTAACTTTAGTTCAAGTTGTGTTAGGTACACAAGTAAGACAGCATATTGATGAACGTGTTAAAGATATTGGATACATTAAATCGATGTGGTTAGACAACCCAACATTGCAATTTTATGTGCATCGTACGTTTTCTGTTTTAGTACTGGTTATTAATGCTTGGTTATATTTCCGAAGTAAAAAATTAAATTTAGGATATACTAAGAGTATGCTTGTAATGGTATGCATTCTTGCTGAGGTTATAACTGGTATTGCCATGTATTATTTAGATTTTCCGTTTTTATCACAACCGTTGCATTTGGTTATTGCTTTGGTGTTATTTGGGATTCAGTTTTATATCTATTTAGAAAGTCGTCACAAAAAAGCACTTCTAACATAAAACTTTATTTGTACTTTAGTAGTATCTTTGCAATCTTAATTTTTGAACATGATTTACAGATTTAGAGTTATCCTTGACAATGATACCGAAGACGATATTTTTAGAGATATCGAAATTCGTGAAACCGATTCTTTAGAAGACTTACACAATGCTATTACTCAATCTTTTGGGTTTGACGGACTAGAAATGGCATCATTTTATGTGAGTAATGAAGATTGGGATCAAGGGGAAGAAATCTCAATGTTTGATGTGAGTGAAGGGCATAATGACGCTAGAACGATGAGTGAAACACCACTCAATACAATTCTTGATACTACGCAAACCAAACTCATTTATGTGTATGACTTTATGAGTATGTGGACATTTTTAGTAGAGCTTGCCGAAATTGTTGAAGTCTCTGAAGGTACAGATTACCCTAACTTGATGTTTGTTCACGGACAAATACCAGACTCTGCTCCAGAAAAAAGTTTTGAAGTCGAAAATCTTAACGATGACGAATTTAACGAGTTTGATGACGATATTGATGTTGATGATTACAGCGATCTCGATTTTGACGAAAACTGGAACTAAGCATCTTAATTTTACTCGATCACTTATTTAAAGTAGCATAATGACTGACTTTTGGTTTTATTTAAAAGAAGGTATCAATCATATTTTAGACTTTGATGGTCTAGACCATTTCTATTTTATCATTTCATTTTGTATTCTGTTTTCTTTTAAAGACTGGAAAAAAATTGTTGGTTTGGTCACTGCTTTTACGCTTGGCCATTGCATCACTTTATTCTTATCAGGTTTAGAATTAGTCACTATAAATGCAGATACTGTAGAACTACTCATCCCAATTACCATTTTACTCAGTTGTATAAATAATTTTTATTTTATTCTGAAGGATAAGCAAACCAAACAACAACTCACTATTACATATATCATTTTGCTAGTCTTTGGGCTCATCCACGGTTTAGGATTTTCTAATTACATTAAAATGATGCTTTTTGATGGAGAATCTATAGTTTTACCGCTTTTAGGGTTTAATGTTGGTATTGAATTGGCGCAGTTGTTGATTGTTACTGGATTGCTAGCTGTAATCTCAATACTTCAATTGGTTTTGAAATCGAATATAAAATGGGTGAAATTTGCAGTTAATACAATTATCTTTTTGTTGGTTTTGAAGATGATTTTTAGCTAAACACTAACCTCATCAAGAAAAACCATCCATATTTATCCCGTCATAATTACGCTTTACAAAACCGAGTGCATTTCTTAGAACCTGACCCATATTTTTGCTTTTTCTAAATTCTAGATCTAACGTATAATTATAAATTTGTTCCTTTAGTAATTCAATGTTGTCTGTATTAGAAATAGTATCGGCTTGCATGCAGTCTAACAACTCGCCTATTCTATCTTGAAAACTTCGCATACGACGCACAATAATAGAGCGCTCTTCAATTTTATATTGATCTACAGATTCTTTTTGAATTTTCTCTCTAACCAATTCCACCATTTTAAAATTCTCCTTAAAAAATTGCGGTCTGTAAATGTTCAACTTTCCTTCGTAAGATTGTTGATCAAAATCTATGGCTCTAATTTTAAAAACTACATGATCAAAATCGTGTGTAGGTACAATCACATAATTGTAAGAACGCATATCTCCCAAAAGTCTAATCATACAACGCTCATTAAATTTTACAAACTCTTTTGCTATTTGTGATTTTTCTGATGAATTACACTCAGGCAACATGGTTTTTATAAATTCATCTCCAGGAATTCCTGCAATATGCTCTTCTATAATTGTATTTTTATAAACTAAAAAATTTAGGTTATAAGGCGAAAGCATGTGCTCTAATTCTAGCCCATAAACACGAGAAGCATCGGCTTTTTTAACATAGAAATAGGTATAATTATCATTGAGAATGTTTCGCACTTTAATTCTAAAAGGCTTGGTATTACCAAACGTACAGAAATCTATAGCATCAATATTTAGATACTTAAAAATGGTTTCGTTACCATCAGATATTAAATTAGAATACACACGTTTGAGACTCAAATCTATTTCTTCGCGTTCAAACTCATTATAATACACACGAACCCAAAGCGTATCTTCATCATTTTTGTCATAAACCACTATAGAACCTTGAAATCGTAATAAATCGTCATAAAAAATGGGAAGCCTAAAGTTTCGATTATAAGCTTTTAAATAGTTATACAGTTTATCGTTTATGGGATAAGTAGGTTTCTTTTTTGATATCTTTAAATCGTCCATAGTATTAATTGAGCTCTAATTTACTATTTTCAAAATTACTTTGTAACAATATTTCTATTTGTTCGTCGTATTTGTAATCAACCACTGCGGATTCCTTTTTTCCGTAGAAAAAATCAATCAAATTTTGGAACCAATTTTAACCATTAATAATCTTACCAAAAAATTTGGATACCTCACTGCTGTTAAAGATTTGTCGTTTACTATCAACAAAGGCAACGTTTACGGTATTTTAGGACCAAACGGAAGTGGGAAGTCAACAACACTAGGTATTGTTTTAAACGTTGTCAATAAAACCGAAGGAAATTTTCATTGGTTTGATGGCAGTATCTCAACGCATAACGCACTTAAAAAAGTAGGTGCTATTATTGAACGACCAAATTTTTACCCATACATGACTGCAGAACAAAACTTAAAGTTAGTGTGCAGAATTAAAGGTGTGAATCTCAGTAAAATCAATGAAAAATTAGAAATTGTTGGACTCTTAGACCGTAAAGATCATAAATTCAAAACCTATTCTTTGGGTATGAAACAACGTTTAGCCATCGCATCTGCATTGTTAAATGATCCCGAAATTTTAATTCTAGATGAACCTACAAATGGTCTCGATCCTCAAGGGATTCATCAAATTAGAAAAATAATCAAAGATATTGCGAGCACTGGAACAACCATCCTTTTGGCATCTCACCTACTCGACGAAGTTGAAAAAGTGTGCTCTCATGTTGTTGTATTGCGTAAAGGCGAGAAATTGTATGCTGGCCGTGTAGATGAAATGATCTCAAGTCATGGCTTTTTTGAATTGAAGGCAGAACAACATAATGAGCTTAAAACGCTTTTAGAGAATCATGCTTCCTTCGGAAATATAAAGGTTGAAGATCAGCTAATCACTGCATTTTTAAACGAACCAATGGATGCACCAACATTTAATAAGCTCATGTTTACAGAAGGGATTATCCTTTCTCATCTCGTGAAACGTAAAGAAAGTTTAGAAGAACAATTCTTGCAATTAACAGATAATACAGAAGCTTAATCATCAAATCAACTTGCCTTTAACTAGTATAAAGGTAAAAAAATCAACCACCATGTTAAGATTATTACAACTAGAACTTCAAAAATTACTGCTTAATAGAGCGAGTAAGGTTCTTATATTTATATCATTTATTTTACCTTTTTTCATCATTTTATTGTCATCCATACGATTTAATGTCTTTAACTATTTTACGTTAGAAGTAGGTCATTATGGCGTTTTTAATTTTCCGATTGTATGGCATATCATGACTTTTTTTGCCTCCTACTTCAAACTCTTTTTTGCCATTGTTGTGGTGAGTATGATTGGTAATGAATATAGTAACAAAACCATTAAACAAAACCTCATTGACGGTTTGAGTAAGAAAGAATTTATTCTCTCTAAATTTTATACAATTGTCTTCTTTTCGGCATTATCAACATTATTGATTTTTATAATTTGTATGCTCGTTGGTTTATTTTATTCAAGTATTGATGAAGTACATTTAATATTTAGAGATATTGAATATCTACTTGCCTATTTTGTAAAGCTTGTTGGTTTTTTCAGTTTATGTTTATTTTTAGGGGTATTGGTTAAACGATCGGCTTTTGCTTTGGCATTCTTATTTGTATTATTTCTTTTAGAATGGATTATATATGGTGTTTTAGCTTGGAAAATCGATGAAGGCATTGCTACAAAAATCCAGAATTTTTTCCCATTAAAATCAATATATAAGCTTATAGACCAACCGTTTCAACGTATTGCTATATCTAAAGCGCCTAATGGTCAAGACTTTTTATATGATTTTGCTGTGCATTGGTATGAATTTGCAATCGTCATAGCTTGGACTGCCTTATTTATCTTTTTATCGTATAGATTATTAAAGAAGCGAGATTTGTAATATCTTTAGTGACTTAGTGCTATGAAAAAGAACTTAATTGGTTGGTTAAAATTTCAGAATAAAACCTAGGAATTTTAAGCAATCAATTGTTCTATTCATGAAGTTATTAAAACGTGCTAAGCTAATTGCGATGATTACATGAAAAAAAAATCCCTCTTACTTTTTGCAACACTATTTTGTGTTGCTTTCTCTTTTGCACAACAAGAAGCGTCCTATTGGTTTTTTGGACAAAACGCAGGACTACGTTTTAATGCTGGAAACGGAACCGTTACGGCAATCACAGACGGACAATTAAACACCTTAGAAGGTTGTACTTCTATTTCAGACACCAATGGAAATTTACTGTTTTACTCTGATGGTAGAACCGTCTGGAATGCCAATCACAACCCAATGGCAAATGCGAGTGAAGCGTTTGGCACAGGTTTAAAAGGAGACGATTCTAGTACTTCGTCTGGTTTAATAGTGCCAAAACCACAAGATCCAGACTCCTATTATATTTTTACTGTAGATGAACCTCATCATATTAATCCGTCTCCTCCAACAACAGCAGATGATGGCTTAAATAATGGATTAATGTATTCTTTGGTAGATATTACTTTAGATGGTGGTTTAGGTGATGTTGTTGCTACCGAAAAAAATGTTCCGTTAGTCACTTATGACCCTACAGATCCGGCTGAGGAACGCTTTAAATGCTCAGAAAAAATTACAGCCGTTAAAGCAGATGATTGTTCTTCATTTTGGGTAATTACCCATTTTGTGAATAAATATTATGCTTTTAAAATAGATATCAATGGTGTACAAACAACACCTGTCATTTCAACTGTGGGACCAGAGGTTCCTGTAGCTGGATATCGTAGAAATGCTCTTGGTTACCTTAAAGCCTCTCCAGATGGTACTAAATTAGCAGTAGCTCATTTTGGATTTGCAATTACCGAAGGTGGCGACTCTGGAGGAGGCGTGTATTTAATGGATTTTGATAATGACACAGGTGTTGTTTCTAACTCGGTAGAATTGTATGGCCCTAATGAGAATGATAGCCCTTATGGTGTTGAGTTTTCTTCGGAAAACAGAAAAGTCTATGCAACCGTTGGCGTTGGAATTGGTGGTAATAATCAAGGAAGTAGCCTTTTTCAATGGGATTTAGAAAGTACAGATATATTTGGTTCTAGAAATGAAATTGATTTTTCTAGCTCACTAACTGCAGGAGCTCTTCAATTAGGATTAGATAAACGCATTTATAGAGCGCAAATGGTTTTTCCTAATTTCCCTAACACTGGAAGTTTTATAGGTATCATTAATAATCCTGAATTAACAGGAACAGCAGTTAATTATGATGAAAACGGCATTTTATTAGATGTCAATGGTGGATTTCAAAATGTAAGCCGAATAGGTTTACCGCCTTTTATACAATCATTATTTAACTCGCAAATAGATATCATTCAAAACGGAATTAGTACGACTGAGCTTAAATTGTGTACAGGTGATTCTTATACTTTAATTGCTGAAGAAGTTCCTGGAGCAACTTATGCCTGGACTAAAGATGATGTTGTATTAGCAGAAACCACCTTTGAGTTGGATATTGATAGCCCAGGGTTTTACGAGGTTTATATTGAACCTAATAATGGTGAATGCCCTATTGAAGGAGAAGCTGTTGTTGGTGTATTTGATATACCAACTGCAACACAACCTCAAAATATGGTAAATTGTGATGCTACGGAAACATCTGTTTTTGACCTTACTCTTCAAGATTTAGACATTCTTGATACACAAGACCCAACCCAATACACAGTACATTATTATACATCGCAAGAGGATGCAGATGATGATATGAACGAGATTATTGGTGATTTTACTTCCGAAGAAAACCCTCAAACCATTTACGCTCGTGTAGATAATAATGACAATCCCAATTGTTTTGCAACAACATCATTTACAGTAACGGTTTTTCTTACTCCTGCAATAAACACTTTAGACGATATTACAATTTGTGATACCGATTTTACTGCCAATAGTATGGATGGTTTAACGACTTTAGAGTTAGATACTCAAAACGCAGGAATTCTAGGGACTCAAGATCCATCATTGTATACCATAACATATCATCCAACGCAGGAAGATGCTAACGATAACACCAGTGCTTTCGCAAACTCTTATACTAATACAGAAGCTTATACCGAAGAAATTTTTGTACGAATAGAAAATAATGCTAATACCGATTGTTTCTCTACAAGTTCATTTATTTTAACGGTTAATGATGCTCCTGAAGCTATTGATTCATTGCTCATACAATGTGACGAAGACGGTATTCCTGAAGGTTTCACCAACTTTGATCTCAATCAAGCTTTTGATGATATTACAGGTGGTGCTGCAAATAGAACTATACAGTTTTATGTTTCACTAGAAGATCTAGAAAACGATGAAGACGAGCTGAATGCAGATGCGTTTGAGAATTATTTTGATCCGCATATTATTTACGCTTTAGTTACCAATACTGAAACCGGCTGTACTAATATTGCTGAATTAACTCTACAAGCAAGTTCTACATCTTCTAACGACACCAGTTTAGAAGCTTGTGACGATGATGGCACTGAAGATGGATTTACAAACTTTAATCTAAACGATACTTTAGATGCTATACTCTTCGGAATTGATCCAGATTTAGAGGTTACATTCTACGAATCCTATAATGATGCCTTACTAGAAGACAATGCTTTAGGATCTAATTTCACAAACACTACAGCTTATAACCAAACTATTTATGCTCGTGTTGAAAACATGAATGCTTGTTTTGGCATTAGTGAGATTGAGCTCACCGTATTTGAGCTACCTAATATTGTGATTCTAGAAGACCTATATTATTGTTTAAACTCATTTCCGCAGACCATTACATTAACAGGTGGTTTGATAGACGATTTTGATACACCTAACAATTACTATTATGAGTGGTCTACTGGTGAAGATGAATTTGAGATTCAAGTCAATGAACCTGGAACGTACACTGTGAGAGTCACGTCTACAGATGGTTGTTTTAAAGACAGAACGATTAATGTATTAGCCTCTGATACTGCAACATTAGACATTCAAGTTACAGATGCGACTTCAAATAATATAATTACAGTTTTTGCATCAGGAGATGGTATGTATCAATATGCTTTAGATGATCCCGAAGGTCCTTACCAAGACAGTAATATTTTTGAAGATGTGAGTTTTGGATTTCATACGGTTTATGTTCGAGATATTGAAAATGATTGTGGTATTGTAGATGAGATTGTTTCGGTTATTGGGTTCCCTAAATATTTCACTCCAAATGGAGACGAGTTTAATCCTACGTGGCAAGTTAAAGGGATTTCTAGTGATTTCCAACCTAATTCTCAAGTGCTCATTTTTGATCGTTTTGGTAAATTATTAGCAGAAATTGATCCTCTTGGCCCTGGATGGAATGGAACTTTTAATGGTTTTAATATGCCTGCAAGTGATTATTGGTTCGTAGTTACCCTAGAAGACGGTCGAGTGTTTAAAAGTCATTTTGCTTTAATACGTTAAGCCTATTATGAATAAGTTATTTGTTTTCGCGTTATTAGTTTTTATCTCACTAACATCATTCTCTCAATCACCAAATGATTGTGTAAATGCGATTCAAATCTGCGGAAATTCTAATATTGATTTAAATGTTGTAGGTGTTGGCACACAAGAATTTTTCTCCAATGAATGTTCTATGATTGAAAATAATACCATTTGGTTTAGACTTACTTTTGAACAAGCAGGTAATTTTGGATTTAAGCTAACACCAAATAGTACTGATTTAGCTGAAGATTATGACTTTGCATTATTTGGACCAACAGATTCTTGTACCAATTTAGGTGCAGCAATTAGGTGTTCATCTACAAATCCTCTCGCAGCAAATCAAGGCGATAATCTAACAGGAATGAATGCTACTGAACCTGATCCTGCTGAAGGTCCAGGTGCAGATGGAAATAGTTTTGTCAATGAAATTGAAGTTTTAGCTGGAGAAACTTATTATTTATTAATTGATAGACCTGTAGGAAACAGTCCGTTTAATTTAGACTGGACAGGAACTTCTCAATTTCCAAATCCGCCAGAAAACCAAATGACCACTGATGATGTCATAGATTTAGATGCATGTGACACCCTTGCGCCTTTTGGAGATGGTATCACTCAATTTGATTTAGAAACTTTAACCTCAGGCATTATTGGTAACCAAACTAATATTGATATCACATACCATGACTCTGAAGAGAATGCCGTTTTAGGTATTAATGCATTAATTAGTCCTTATACAAATACTAACAATCCTCAATCTGTGTATGCGAGAATCCTAAATTCGGTATCTAGATGCTTTGTCTCTGCAAGAATAGATTTACATGTCACAGATATTGGAATCATAACGCCTAGTGATTTTCAAAATTGTAGTATAGCAGATTTACCTTTTGGAATTTCAGAATTTGATTTAACATCAAAAATTCCAGAAATTTTAAATGGATTAAATCCTAACAATTACAATTTCTCCTTTCACCTTAACCAGGAGCATGCTGAGATGAACACTAATTCACTTTCAACATCATTTCAAAATACAGTACCAGAAACACAACAAATTATTGTTCGTGTTGAAGAAATCTCAACCCAATGTGTTGGATTTGTACCACTAAACTTAATTATCATTCCCCTTCCTGACGCCTTTGACACATCATTATTTCAGTGTGATGTAGATGGTATTCCTGAAGGCTTCACAAACTTTGACCTCAACCAAGTTTTTGATGATATTACAGGAGGAGCTCCTAATAGAACTATACAGTTTTATGTATCGCTTGAAGATTTAGAAAACCATGAAGATGAGCTCAATGCAGATGCTTTTGAGAATTATTTTAATCCGCATATTATTTACGCTTTAGTTACCAATACCGAAACAGGATGTACTAATATTGCTGAATTAACTCTGCAAACAAGTGCTACCGACTCTAATAACACAAGTTTAGAGGCTTGTGACGATGATGGCACTGAAGATGGATTTACAAACTTTAATCTAAACGATACTGTGGATGCTATACTCTTCGGAATTGATCCTGATTTTGAGGTTACTTTTCATGAAACCTATGACGATGCCTTACTAGAAGACAATGCTTTAGGAACTAATTTCACCAACACTACAGCTTATAACCAAACCATTTTTGCTCGTGTAGAAGATATGAATGCCTGTTTTGGCATCAGTGAGATTGAACTCACAGTGTATGAGTTGCCTAATATTGTGGTTCAAGAAGACCTATTTTATTGTTTAAACGCATTTCCGCAAACCATTGTATTAACAGGTGGCTTAATTGATGATACACCAAATAATTACTATTATGAATGGTCTACAGGAGAAGATGAATTTGAAATTGAAGTCAATGAACCAGGAACCTATACAGTAAGAGTAACATCAACAGATGGTTGTTTTAAAGATAGAACGATTAATGTCTTAGCTTCTGGTACGGCTACTTTAGATATTCATGTGACCGATGCAACATCTAATAATGTTATTACTGTATTTGTAGAAGGTGATGGTATTTACCAATATGCTTTAGATGATCCCGAAGGCACATACCAAGACAGTAATATTTTTGAAAATGTGAGTTTTGGTTTTCATACCGTTTATGTACGTGATATCGAAAATGATTGTGGTACTGTAGAAGACATTGTATCGGTAATTGGATTTCCAAAATATTTTACACCAAATGGAGACACATTTAATCCGACGTGGCAAGTCAAAGGGATTTCTAGCGATTTTCAACCTAACTCTCAAATTTTAATTTTTGATCGTTTAGGGAAGTTATTAGCAGAAGTTGATCCGCTTGGTCCTGGTTGGGACGGCACTTTTAATGGTTTTCATATGCCAGCAAGTGATTATTGGTTTGTGGTTACTCTAGAAGACGGTCGAGTGTTTAAAAGTCATTTTGCTTTAATACGCTAATAGGAAGTTTAAAAAAAAAATGTAAATTTAAAATATTAATTAGCACTTATGAGGTTTATCAAATTTGTACTTATACTATTTACATTTGTTTTGACATCCTCATCGTTTGCACAAGATATTGAGTTATTCCAGCAGTTTAATGGTCGTTATGATTATACAGCCATAGGAAACACACTTAATCCGTTTGAAAACAATTTAGATTCAAGCTTTTGCTTTCCGCTAGCATCATCGAGTGCAGATTTAAACTTACCAGCAACAAATACCATTACAGCTGCTTATTTATATTGGGCTGGATCGGGTTCTGGAGATACAAATGTCACGCTTAATGGACTCGCTGTAGAAGCCGATGACACCTATACCGTAGATTATACAGAAAACGCGAATACATTAACATATTTTTCTTGCTATGCAGATGTGACGAGTTTTATCATTTCCGAAGGTAATACAACCTACGAATTGTCAGATTTAGACATTTCCGAAGTACTTACAACCAATAGTACCTACTGCTCAAATCGCACCAATTTTGCTGGATGGAGCATTTATATTGTGTATGAAGATGCAGCTTTACCATTAAATCAAGTGAACTTGTATCAAGGTTTGGAAATTATTAATAGAAATAATCAAGAAAAAATTATTGACATTGACAACCTTAATGTCATTGATAATGTTGGTGCAAAAATTGGTTTTTTGACTTGGGAAGGTGATAATAGCTTGAATTTTGGAGAAAGCTTATCTATAAATGATAATATCATTTCAAATCCGCCTTTAAATTTAGGTGATAATGCATTTAATGGCACGAATACATTTACAAATTCAAACACGTATTATAATTGTGATTTAGATGTGTATGATATTCAAAATAACATTAGTATTGGAGATACGAGTGCCACCATAAAACTAACCACTGGTGATTATGATCAAAACGGACAATTTAGAGCCGACCTTATTATTATCAATAATATTATTACAGTTTTAAATAGTCAACTACCAGATGCGACTATTCTTTTAGATAATTACACCATTAATTGTGGTGATAGAACTATTGTGGTAGATTATACCGTTTTTAATGTAAATAGTACAGATATATTGCCTGCAAATACACCAATTGCGTTTTATGCCGATGGTATACTTATTGGACAATCACTCACTGAAAACCCAATTGCTATTGATGCTTCGGAAAGCGGCACAATCACACTAATACTTCCTGATGAGATTAATGATATTTTTTTGCTAACCCTTTTTGTTGATGATGATTTATCAGGAGATGGTACAGTTGCTGAAATCATAGAAACTAATAATAGCACTGAAAGTATTGTAGAATTATTAACTGTTCCTCCTGTGCAAGTACTACCAAATCACATGAGCTGTAATGAAGGGTTTAACAGTGCAACATTTAATTTAGTTGAGCTTTTTTTGAGTGTAATCAACACTAGTAACGACATTGTGTTTTATGAAACTCTAGAAGATTTAGAAACCGATGAAAATGCGATTAGTAATCCTGGAGACTATTCAAATACTAATAATCCCCAAACCATTTATGTTAAAGCAGATAATGCACCTTGTTATGATGTTTATGAATTTCAAGTAGCTGTAGAAAATTGCCCACCTTATGTTCCCGAAGGTTTTTCTCCTAATAATGATGGTACCAACGATTGGTTTAACATTCAAGGGTTATACGATATTTTTGAAAATCACGAACTCAAAATTTTTAATCGTTATGGCACTTTAATTTTTGAAGGTGATAATAATCAAAAATGGTATGGTCTCGTAAATAGAGGCATTAATAATCATGGTAAACTTGTACCTGTAGGCACCTATTTTTACATTTTAACTCCAAATGATGATAATTACAAACCATTAATAGGTTGGGTATATGTAAGTTACTAAAAACCAAATAAGCCTAAATTTGTAAGAATTTTACATACACATGTTAAAATAACATGTATTTAGTCGTCTTTTTTTGTATTTCAACTAAATTTCTGCTAGTTTTACGCTTAATTAGTGCCTCAACTCCTATCAATCCCAAATTGATAAGAAATATTAGTCTAAACTTAACCGCTTAAAAAATGAACTTATTTAAAATATCCCTCAGTAGTTTATTATGTCTATGCTGCTGTGTTGTTAATGCACAACAAATAAGTATTGACGATTCATTTACAGAACAACAGCTCATAGAGAACAACCTCATTCAAGGTTGTGTAGAAACTTCAAATATACAGTCGCAATTTAACGGTGAAGTCAACGGTTTTAATAGCTTTGGTTATTTTGAACGAGCTGGCTCAAACTTTCCTTTTGAAAACGGTATCATGTTATCTACAGGTAACGCCATTTCTGGTGGCAACACACAAAACAACGAGATTTTAAATGAAGGACAATCGAATTGGGCTACAGATCCAGATTTAGAATCTGCATTGGGTATTACAGGAACGTTAAATGCAACCTCAATTGAGTTTGACTTTATATCGGTTACCAACCAAATACAATTTAATTACATATTAGCATCAGAAGAATATTTTGGAGATTTTCCTTGTAACTATTCAGATGGTTTTGCTTTTCTTATTAAACAAACCGGAACGGCAGATCCTTATGTAAATATTGCTGTTATTCCTGGTACTACAACACCCGTGAATACAAATACAATACATGATGATATTGTGGGTTTCTGTTCGGCTTCTAATGAACAATATTTTGAAGGTTATAATGTTGGAGACACTAATTATAATGGGAGAACTGTTGTGCTAACTGCCATGGCAGACATATTACCAAATGTTCAATATAGTATTAAACTTGTTATTGCCGATCAAACCGATAAAAATTATGATTCGGCTGTTTTTATAGAAGGAAATAGTTTTAATGCCACGGTTGATTTAGGTGAAGATATTCAAACTTGCGCGAGTACAGTAACTTTAGATGGAAATATTGACAATCCTGATGCCACATACTCTTGGCATCTAAATAATAATTTACTTGCAGGAGAAACACAATCTACTTTAAACGCAACTCAAACAGGCGTGTATACTGTTTTTGCTGAAATTCCACTAGCAGGTTCTACTTGTGTTATTGAAGATTCTATCAATGTAACATTAAGTTCAACTCAAGCTGCAGATGCCATTAGCGATTATCAATTATGTGATGATGCCAGTGGCGATGAACAAGAAATATTTGATTTATCAACTAAAGATGTAGAGATTTTAGCCTCTGTTCCTGATTCTAGCTATGAAATTTCTTATCATTTAACGGCTAATGATGCTGAAAATGGCAGTGGTGTAATTTCTGGCTCATTTCAGAATACATCAAACCCACAAACCATATATATAAAAATAGAAGATACAGTTAACGGTTGTTTAGCCTATCAAAGTTTTGACTTAATCGTTAATCCTTTACCTGCAATCACAGCACCTACACAATTATTAGCTTGTGCAGATCATGCTGCAGATGGATCAACACTTATTGATTTATCTGAAAAAGATGATGAGATAACAAATGGAAATTTAGACCTCGTAGTCACTTACCATCTTACACAAGAAGATGCATCACTAGGTACAAATGCTATTGCATTACCTTATGCGAATACAAATACTAACGAAACTATTTTTGTTAATGTTACCAATAGTATAACTGGCTGTTCATCTACCACAACTTTAAATTTTGAAGTTAATGATAAACCAATTATTAATACAGAAGAGCACTATATTGATGCTTGTGATGTAGACCTAGATGGCTTCGCAATATTTGATTTAAGCTTAATAATTAATGATGTTTTAGAGGGTATTACTGATGTTACAGTTACTTTTCATCAAACTCAAGAAGACGCTAATATTGGTGCAAATCCAATAGCAGATATCACTAATTATGAAAACACCATTAGTGACGTGCAAACTGTATTTATTAGAGTGGAAAATGACACAACAGGTTGCGCATCTGTCACTGCTATAGAATTACATACTAATTTATTATTAACCGCTACGAACATTACTAATTACGGACTTTGTGATGAGAACAATGATGGTGTAGAGGAGTTTGATTTCATAGAGATTACAGAAAGTATTATAGGAGAACTAGAAGCTATCATGGATTATGATATTGATATTGCTTATTATTTAACTGAAGAAGATAGAGATAATCAAATAAACCCTATTGATGTCACTGCACCTTTTTTACCCTCAGAAAATCCTCAAACAATTTATATTACATTAACAAGTCCTACGTGTCAAGAAGATGCTCAATTTGATTTAATATTATACCCAATTGTTGAATTTGATCCAATTGGCGCTCAAACTATTTGTGATGAAGATCAAGATGGTATAACAGCTATTGATTTAAGTGAGTTTGATGTTTTAATCACTAATGGTGAACCTCAATTTACTGTGCGTTACTATACCTCACAAACTGACGCTGAAGATAATGCTAATGTGTTACCAGTAATTTACACCAATACAGCAACTACAGAAACCATCTATGCTAGAATCACATTTGGACCAACGTCATGTTCTAGTATCAACATGTTTGAAATTGAAGTTTTACCCGCTCCTACCTCTAATGAACCAACAGATATTATTATTTGTGATGATGACCAAGATGGAATTTCAACGATTAACTTGAATGCTAAAATTTCAGAAGTTGTAAATACTACAATCAATACAAATGTTACGTTTCACACACTTTTTAATGACGCTGAAAATGACATGAATGCAATTTCTAACACAGCATCTTATACGGTATCTACAAGCACAATATTTGTAAGAGTGGAAAATGCAACAACAGGTTGTGCGAGTATAGAAAATTTTGATGTCATTGTAAATACGTTACCTATTATTAATGATATAAGCTTGTATAAATTTTGTGAAATTGGTGATGATGGTTTTGGAGAATTTATTTTCTCAACTCAAGATGCTGATATTTTAAATGGGCAAACTGGCAAAGAAGTTTTCTATTTTGAAACAGCATTAGACGCTGAAAACAATACCGATGCAATTGACAAAGATGCAGTATATGTAAACACTTCTAACCCACAAACAATATATATTCGTGTTGAAAACACTACAGATCCAGACTGTTTTTCTACGTCATCATTAGAAATTGAGGTTGGAACAAACCCAGAATTCAATGAACCAACAGATATTTTTATCTGTGATGACGTTACAAATGATGGTAGTGTTAATTTTGACTTTAATGTACAATTAAATGAAATTACTCAAGGTATTTCTGATATTCAAGATGTTACATTTCATACATCTCAATTAGATGCTCACACTAACAATAACCCATTACCCTTAAGTTTTGATAATACTGTAAATCCGCAGCAAATTTATGTGAGAATAAATAATGGTTCTATTTGCGAGTCTTACACATCTTTTGTTCTTAACGTTATTGCTTCACCAGATGTAAACCCATCAATCCCATTAGAACAATGTGACGATGATTACGATGGGATTACTACCTTTGATTTAACACAAACAGAATTTGATATTTTAGATGTAAGACACGATAATATTGTTATATCTTACCATGAAACTGTTAATGATGCAGACGCCTATATTAATGCAATACCTGATCCTACAAATTATACAAATCTTACAAACTCACAAACGGTTTATATTAGAGTAACCAATACAATTTCAGACTGTTTTGTAACGCTACCTTTAGAACTCATCGTTAATTTGCCTCCAGTATTTAATCCAATTAGCGCTTATGAGATTTGCGATACAGAAACAAATACGACAGATTTAACACAAATAACCGATGTACTATTAATAGAAACAGAAAATGTAGTTATTACGTATTTTTCTTCGGAAGATGATGCACGCAACCAAGTGAATGCTTTAGACACCAATTATAATTACCTAACTACAAACGACTTATTATTTGCTCGTTTTGCTTTTTCTACGACACAATGTTTTTTCATACATACATTCAATCTTGTTATCAATCCGCTACCTATAGCCAATCAACCACAAGATTTAGAAGCCTGTGATAACGATTTTGATGGTTTCTTAGAGTTTGATTTATTACAGCAAAATGCACAAATATTAGGTAGTCAAAATCCAAATGACTTCACAGTAAGTTATTACTTAGACCAGTTATTTGCAGAAGAAGCTGTTGAAGAACTTGGAGACACATATGAGTCCATGACAAACGAAACGATTTATGTAAGAGTAGAAAACAATAATACAGGATGTTATAGTACTACAAGTTTTATGATTACTATTTTTGAAAGACCTGTTTTAGATATTGGTGATCAAGTTATTTGTTTAGATAACTTACCCCTTTTAGTTAGCGCAAATACAAATAATGTTGGTGATACGTACCATTGGTCAACAAATGAAACAACCCCTGAAATTGAAATTACAAATGTAGGCACTTACTCTATCACAGTAACCACACCAAATGGATGTGTAAGTTCTGAAGTTTTCAATGTCACAGAGTCTGAATCTGCCACCATAGAAATCACCGAAACAATTGACTTCTCAGATCCAAATAATATTACAGTAACCATTAGTGGTATTGGTAATTATTTATATCAACTGGATGATTATCCGCCACAATATTCTGGGTTTTTTGAAAACGTAAGTTTAGGATATCACACCATAACCATAATAGATTTGAATGGTTGTGCCAAAGTAAGCAAAGAAATAGTTGTCATTGATGCACCTAAATTTTTCACACCAAATAATGATTCTTATTTTGATACGTGGCACATAACAGGTGTTGAAACGTTAACAGGCACCATGGTTTATATTTATGATCGCTACGGAAAATTACTAACTACACTAGATTCACAATCTAGAGGTTGGGATGGCTATTATAACGGAAACCTAATGCGAGCTAATGATTATTGGTTTGTTGCCGATGTTAAAAAGGGTAATATCGAATTTCAGGTCAAAGGACATTTTGCTTTACGTTTGTAATAATTTTAAAAAAAAGTACAAGCAAAAATAGCAGTTTACCCAAAAAAGCACCGCTTAGACTAAAAATACTCATTAGTGGGTATTTTTTACTTAGCTTACAAGTCTTAAATTTACACTCCCAATGTATGTATTTCAAAGACTTGACCTCAATCACAATTAGTTACTAATAATGATAAGGGAATATTATTGCTTTTTTTTACTGTTTTTTGTTTTAATTACAGGAGTTCAAGCGCAGCAAATAACAACAGATGACACGTTACCTCTACAATCACTTATAGAAAGTAACTTTGGCCAAGGTTGTGTTGAAATTACAAATATTTCATCCTCAATTAATGGTTCAATAAACGGCCTTTCAAGTTATGGATCCTTTGATAAAAGCACATCAAATTTCCCATTTCAAAACGGTATTCTTCTCAGTACAGGAAATATCAATTCTGCTGGAAATACAATTAATACAAATCCGTTAAATGAAGGTGGTAGTAATTGGGGCACAGATCCTGATTTGGAAAATGCACTTGCGCTATCTGGTACTATAAATGCAACCTCTATAGAGTTTGATTTTATTTCAGTAGCCAACCAAATTCAGTTTAATTATTTATTAGCTTCCGAAGAGTATTTAGGCACCAACCCTTGCTCCTATTCCGATGGTTTTGCTTTTTTAATTAGAGAAGCCAATTCTACAGGACCTTTTACAAATATTGCCATTATTCCTGGCACATCAGTTCCAGTAAACACCAATACCATTCATGATGAAATTGTAGGATTTTGTCCAGCATCAAATGAGACCTTTTTCGAAGGTTATAATCTCGGTGACACCAATTACAATGGTCGCACAACTGTGTTGACAGCTACTGCTTCTATTCAACCTAATGTTCAATATCATATTAAATTGGTAATTGCAGATCAAGGTGATGAGTTTTATGATTCGGCAGTTTTTATTGAAGGAAATAGTTTTAATGCAACCGTAGATTTAGGTCCAGATATCGTGACTTGTGGAGACACCGTTTTACTTAATGGAGACATAGAAAACAATCAAGCAAGTTATGAATGGTTTCAAAACAATACACCAATTGCAGGTGAAACTAACCCAACTCTAGAAGTCACTGAATCTGGAACATATAGAGTAGAGATTAGTATTGTTCTAAATAATACATCATGTGTGATTGAAGATGAGGTTGTAATTACTTTAGATACTGAGCAAGAAGCTGGATCCATATCAGATTATTTAATTTGCGACGATCCCTCTAATGATGGTGTTGAGATGTTTGACCTATCCACTAAAGATTTTGAAGTAGAGTTACTATTACCACCTTCAAATTATAATATTACGTATCATATCTCTTCGGAAGATGCACAAAGTGGAGACAACCCATTACCTAATAACTATCAAAACACGACTTCACCACAACAAATTTTTGTGCGTATCGAAGATGTTGATAATGGATGTTTAGCGTTTACAGAATTTAATTTAATTGTGAATGAACCACCTGTACTAGAAGAACCAACAGCATTAATTGTATGTGATGATGGTGTTTCAGATGGCATTACGTCCATAAATCTAGATGACACTACAAACGAAGTAACTAATGGCGATCCTAATATATACGTTAGCTATCACTATTCTCAACAAGATGCCAATACAGGAGAAAATCCAATATATTCTCCATATACCAATATCAATCCTAATGACACTTTATACATTAGAGTTTATGATGCTACAACGGGTTGCTCAAGCACAACTTTTGTAGATATTACCGTACAAGATAACCCTATGGTAGATACTACCAATCCGCAATATATCAATGCTTGTGATCCCGATGATGGCGGTTCGGCAGAATTTGATTTAACCAGTATCATACAAGATCTTTTAGATGGTTTGACAGGAGTTACGGTTACATTCCATGAGACTAGTGACGACGCACAAACTGGCAATAACCCTATTGCAGATCCAGACACATATCAAAACATTGTGCCAGGTTTACAAGAAATATATATTAGAATTGTCGATGAGGTTACTGGCTGTTTTGTTATTGTACCATTAGAATTGTTTAGCAACCTTCCTGATAGTGCATTTGGTGGAGATACGTTTAGTGTTTGCGATGATATTTCTGCAGATGGCGTAGCTCAATTTGATTTAAACGAAGTCGAATTCGACTTGGTTAATGGTTATGATGAATTTGAGGTCATTTTTTATGAAACAGAAGACGATCTTACCAATGGTGTAAATCCTATTGATAAAACAGTTCCATATACAGTATCTACAAGTCCAACTACAATCTATGCTTTTTCATCAGATGGTGATTGCGCATCAGAATCACCAATTAGTCTAGTTGTATATCCTCCAGTTGATATTCAAGGACTTGGCGATGTAGATTTTTGTGACGAAGATACAGATGGCTTCACCTCTATTTTCTTAACCTCCTTTAACTCCTTTGTGAGTACAGGTGTCAATGGTGCAAACGTTAAATATTTTTTAACTGAAAATGATGCTATCAACAATGAAAATATCTTAGAACCTTATTATTACAATATTTCTAATCCGCAAACCATTTGGGTTAAAGTCACAAGTTCAACTACAGGATGTTTTGACATTGCACCTTTAACCATTAATGTGACAAGTGCACCAACGGCTATTAATCCTACAGATATAATTATCTGCGATGATAACCAAGATGGAATTTTCAATGTTGATTTAACACCAAAAATTACAGAAGCAGTTTCAGATACTAACAATCTCAGTTTCACATTTTATACAGATTATAGCAATGCTGAAAATGCTGAGAATGAGATTGCGAATCCAACCAGTTATGACACTACATCTCAATACATTTTTATACGCGTTGAAGACACGGTTACTGGTTGCTTTACTGTAGTATGGTTTTATGCTTATATCAATACAGAGCCTGCTTTTATACCCATTGAAAATTTTGAAAACTGTGAGGCAGATGGTAACGGTATAGCCGATTTCTATTTTTATTTGAAAGATACAGAAATCCTCAATGGTCAAACTGGAAAAGATGTTTTATATTTTGAAACTTCCCAAGATGCCATAGATCGAACAAATATTATTGATAAATATGCGCCTTTTCAAAATACAACGAGTCCGCAAACAATGTATGTAAGAGTTGAAAATTTTTCTGATGTTAGTTGCTTCGGAACGTCTCAATTTGAACTAGAAGTAGGCTCGCTTCCTCCATTTAATGAACCTCTAGACGTTTTCGTTTGCGATGATATGTCTAATGACGGTTTTGTGAATTTTGATCTCAATTTTAAAATTTTAGAAATTTCCGAAGGTATAAATCAAACACTTTCCATCTCGTTTCATCCTTCACAATATGAAGCCGATCAAGATCTTAATGAATTCCCGTTAGATTTTAACAATTATGCAAATCCGCAACAAGTGTATGCTAGAATTGAAAATGGAACGTATTGTCACGCTATTGTAGATTTTGATATTAATGTGATTCAGGTTCCTGATGTAAACGCACCTTCTGATTTAATACAATGTGATACAGATTATGATGGTTTTATGGTGTTTGACCTTACAGATGTTGAAGTTGAAATTTTAGATGTACGTCAAGATGATATTATTATTACCTATCATGAATCTTTTGATGGTGCAGAAACCGATACTGAAATTATCAGCACTCCAGATGCTTATACTAATATTACAAATCCGCAGACGGTTTTTATAAAAATAAACAATACGGTTTCAAATTGTTATGTGACCTTACCTATTAATTTAATTGTTAATATTCCTCCTACTGTTATCGATTTTCAAGAATTTGAAATCTGCGACAACACGCTTAATGAATTTGATTTAACTCTAATAGACACCATAGTTACCAATGAAACAGGAACACTTATTAGTTACTATAATTCTTTAAGTGATGCTGAAGCAAATGCCAATGCTTTAAGTACAAATTACACATATCAAAGTAGTAATGATACTATTTTTATAAGATTAGAAAATTCTATTACAGGTTGCTGGACGACCTATAATTTTGATTTAATCATCAATCCTTTGCCAATCGCAAACATGCCTACAACATTTTTAGTCTGTGATGACATTATAAATGACGGAGAAGAATCGATTGACTTAAGCCTTCAAGATTCTCAAGTTTTAGGCACACAATCTAACACACTGTTTTCTGTAACGTATTACAATAACGAAACTAATGCAAACAATGGTAACAATGCCATATCTAATGATTACATTGCCACTAATGGAGAAATTATTTTTGTAAGAGTTGAAAATAATGAGACTGGTTGTTATGATATCACGCAATTTGATGTGCTTATTTACGAACATCCTCAACCTGCGCAACCTATTATTTTATGTGATGATAATTATGATGAAATAACAACATTTGATCTTACGGTTTCAGAAAGTGATTTATACCCAACACTTCCAGAATATATCACAATTTCATATTTTGAAAATATAGATGATTTAGAGAATAATGCAAATCCTATTCTAAACGCAACTAGCTATAGCAATACGACTAACGCTCAAATTGTTTACATCAAAGTATTCAACACATTGGCTAATTGTTATGCAATTGTACCTTTAGAACTAATTGTTAATGTACCACCACCAATCAATCAATTTGAAACTTATGAGATTTGTGACAATCCTGACAACAGCTTTAACTTAAATACGATAGATGCTATTATTGTTGATGACGATACCAATGTTTTAATAAGTTACTTTGAAAATTTAACTAGTGCTCAAAATAGCGAGAATGCTTTAGATACAGATTACACCTATCAAACAACTAACGACATTATTTTTATTAGAGTGGAATTTGAAACGACAACTTGTTTCTATATCTATCCGTTTGAGCTAGTAGTTAATACATTACCTATAGCCAACCAACCTGATCCATTAGAAGCATGTGATGATGATTATGACGGTTTTTATAATTTTGACTTAACACAACAGGATGGTCAAATACTAGGAAATCAAAATCCAAATAACTATACAATCACCTATCACGCTTCTATTAACGATGCCAACTCAAATACTAATGCATTAGTAACAAACTATGATGCTCAACTCAATGAGACCATTTATGTACGCATCCAAAACAATACAACAGGTTGCTATAGTGTAACAGAGTTTATAACGCTAGTAAGACCAAAACCAGTAGTGGCCATACCTGACCAAGTGGTATGTATTGATAATTTACCACTAGTAGTAAATGCAGATACAACTTTTGCTACAGACACATATCAATGGTCTACAGGCGACATCTCATCTGAAATTGAAATCACAGAGATTGGGACTTACTCAGTAACAGTCACATCAGAATATGGTTGTGAAACTACAAGTACATTTAATGTGACAGCATCTGAATCTGCTACCATTGATGTAGTTGAGACTATAGATTTTTCAGATCCAAATAATATAACGGTCACCATTTATGATGCCATAGGTAATTACTTATATCAATTAGATGATTTTCCTCCTCAATTCTCTAATTTTTTCGAAAACGTTACTCTAGGGTATCACACCATAACTATTATTGATTTAAACGGTTGTGCAGAAGTCACTAAAGAAATAGTTGTTATTGATGCCCCTAAATTTGTGACTCCAAATGGTGATGGATATTTTGACACATGGCACATTACAGGTGTAGAAACCTTACCAGGAACTATCGTATATATTTTTGATCGCTACGGAAAATTGATAAAAACATTAACTCATAATTCTCAAGGATGGGATGGCTATTATAACGGTAACCTGATGAGAGCTACAGATTACTGGTTTTTAGCAAAAGTTAAAAAAGGAGATATTAATTTTGAGGTTAAAGGCCATTTTACCTTACGTTTATAAAGCATAATCTTAACATTTTTTAAGGTTTTTCAATTTCACTAATGCGTATCTTTGCACGCGTTAAAATTTGAAATGAAAACGACCGTTACAATCTTATGCTTTCTCTTTACAGTATTGGCTTTTGGCCAAAACATTTCAGTAGATAGCCAAACCTATACAGCACAACAATTAATAGAAAACATCCTAATTGACAGCAACTGCATTGACAACGTATTGATTACCAATGTGGTTGGCGGTGATTTTGGAGGTCCAGATGAAAGCTATGGCTATTTTGATGCGACAGGTACAACCTTTCCTTTTGAAACTGGTATTGTTATGAGTACTGGTAGATTAGCTAATGTTCCTGGACCTAACACAAGTCTTAGCGATGATGATGCACCTGGTTGGTCTGGTGATCTAGATTTAGAAATTGCGCTTAATGAAAGTAATACAACCAACGCAACTATTTTAGAATTTGATTTTACTTCTGTTGCTACAGAAATTAGTTTTAGATATATTTTTGCTTCGGAAGAATATCAAGAAGGAAACCCAAATACCTGCAATTTTTCAGATTTGTTTGGCTTTTTAATTCGTCCGGTCGCAGGAAATCAGTATACCAACATAGCATTAGTCCCAGGAACACAAACACCTGTAAAAGTAACCACAGTACATCCTGAAATTCCTGGAGGTTGCCAAGCACAAAACGAAGCCTATTTTGAGAGCTTTAATCCTGCAAATTCTCCTACTAATTTTGCTGGACAAACTAAAATATTAACAGCAACTGCACAAGTGATTCCTAATGAAACGTACCATGTAAAATTGGTTATTGCAGATGAGCAAAATTTTAGATTTGATTCTGCAGTATTTTTAGAAGCAGGTAGTTTTAGACTTTCAACAGATTTGGGTCCAGATTTATTAATTAGTAATGGCACAGCTATTTGTGGAGATGATACCTATACAATTCAAACCAACGAACCCGGAACCAATAATAGTTATAAATGGTTTAAAGATGATGTTGAACTTTTAACCGAAACCAATGCTACTTTAGTCGTTGAAGAAGCTGGAACCTATACTGTAGAAATCACTTTAGACAATAACTGTTTATCTTATGGTGAAGTAATTATTGAATATTCTGAAAATCCAACGGTCTTTGACGCTGTGCTAATAGAATGCGATCAAAATCAAGACGGATTAACATTCTACGATCTTTTTAACGCTGAAAGTGATGTCACCAATGGAGATAATTCTATATTTATTGCAAACTTTTTCTTAACCGAAGCGGATGCTGAAAGCAATACGAATGTTATCGCAAATTTCAACAATTTTGAAAATTCAATGCCTTTTCAAACTGTATATGCTCGCGTTGAAAACCAAGCTAGTTGTTATAGTATTGCCGAAGTTGAGCTTCAAATTTCAAATAATACAATTTTTATTCCTACGCTAGAATCTTGTGATGGTGATGATGTAGATGGCTTTGCCGATTTTAATTTAAATGACATTAGTACATCTATTTCTACTCAAATCCCTATGGATGCAACGGTTACGTTTTATGAAAGCGAAATGGACGCTTTTTTAGAAACCAATAGCATCTCTGGCACATTTCAAAATACAACAGCAAACTCACAAACCATCTTTGTTAAAGTAGAAAACAACAATCAATGCTATGCCATTTCAACTGCACAATTAGAGGTGTTATACACACCTGTTTTATTAGAGGATGAGTCGTTTATTTATTGTGTAAATAGTTTTCCAGACACGATAACTTTGGTTGGAGGTGTGCTTAACGATGAACCTAGCAATTATTATTACGAATGGTTATTTAATGGAGTTTCAACAGGGATTAACACCACATTTAACGACATCAATGAGGTAGGAACATACACTGTAATCGTCACAGATCCTAATGGATGTTCGTCTAGTAGAAATATAACCGTTTTACCTTCTAGCGATCCCGAAATTGAAGATGTGATCGTTTCCGAAGGTACAACATTAAACAACACAGTGACCATTATAGCTAATGGTGATGGTGAATTTGAATATGCTTTAGATACGCCTGAAAATGGGTATCAAACTGAAAATATATTTACAAATGTCTCGGCAGGTTTTCATACTATTTTTGTACGTGACGCGAATGGTTGTGGAATTACAGAACAAGTGATTTCGGTATTAGGGTTTCCTAAATATTTTACGCCTAATGGTGATACTTTTAACGAGCGTTGGCAAGTTAAAGGTGTAAATTCAACTTTTAATCAAGGTACTAGTGTGCAAATTTTTAATCGCTACGGAAAATTGCTTACCCAATTCACTAACGAAAGTGCTGGTTGGAATGGGACGTTTAATGGTAGTCCACAGCCAAGTGATGATTATTGGTTTTTAGTTACTCTTATTGATGGTAGGACTTACACTGGCCATTTTTCGTTGAGGCGATAAGTTAAATTTTAATTATTACCTAGCTTTAGACTCAAACTAAGTTTTGAACATATAGCCTCTTCTTAAATTTCCAATTTAAAATAATTGTCGTGTTTTAAAGATGATTAGCACGTCTAGAATTCTGAAAAATCAGACTCTAAAACACAGTAATTCGATCTTATTAAAACAATAAAGGATATTAGTGTCATATTTTAGAATATAAAAAAGGAAGTTCATCGTATTAAAGAACTTTTAACACAATTGAAATCAACACATAATTAAAATATAAACGCTTTATCGTAACTTTGTTACATGCGTTTTAAAGTACAATCTGAATTTAAACCCACAGGAGATCAACCTCAAGCCATTAAACAATTGGTTCACGGAATTAATTCCGAAGAAAAATACCAAACACTTTTAGGTGTAACAGGTTCTGGTAAAACATTTACAGTGGCTAATGTTATTGAAAACGTGCAACGACCAACGTTGGTATTAGCGCATAACAAAACATTGGCTGCACAGTTATATTCTGAATTTAAACAGTTTTTTCCAGATAATGCTGTGGAGTATTTTGTGTCTTATTATGATTACTATCAACCTGAGGCTTATATTCCAGTATCTGGTGTTTATATAGAGAAAGATTTATCTATAAACGAAGAAATTGAAAAAATGCGTTTGAGTACAACCTCTTCTCTACTCTCTGGTCGTAGAGATGTGATTGTTGTAGCTTCAGTATCATGTTTATATGGTATTGGTAATCCTGTAGAATTTCAGAAAAATGTAATTTCATTAAAGGTTGATCAAGAAATTTCTAGAACAGATTTATTGCATAGTCTTGTACAGAGCTTATATTCTAGAACAGAAGCAGATTTCAATCATGGAAATTTCAGAATAAAAGGAGATACGGTAGACATTTTTCCTAGTTATGCCGATGATGCGTTTAGAATACACTTTTTTGGTGATGAAATTGAAGATATTGAGCAGTTTAATATTCAAACAAATGAAGTGATTGAGCATTATGAGCGACTCACAATCTATCCTGCTAATATGTTTGTAACGTCTCCAGATGTGCTGCAAGGTGCAATAAAAGAGATACAGGATGACCTAGTAAAACAATATGATTATTTCAAGGAAATAGGCAAACACCTAGAAGCTAAACGGTTGAAAGAACGAACCGAGTTTGACCTAGAAATGATTAGAGAACTTGGTTACTGCTCTGGAATTGAGAACTATTCTCGTTATCTCGACGGACGATTACCAGGAACAAGACCTTTTTGTTTATTAGATTATTTTCCAGATGATTTTTTAATGGTTGTTGATGAAAGTCATGTCACCATTTCCCAAGTACATGCAATGTATGGAGGTGATAGAAGTAGAAAAGAAAATCTTGTAGAATATGGTTTTAGATTGCCTGCCGCAATGGATAACAGACCTTTAAAATTTGAAGAATTTGAGGTTTTACAAAATCAAGTGATTTATGTGAGTGCGACTCCTGCCGACTATGAATTGCAAAAAACAGATGGTGTTTATGTGGAACAGGTGATTAGACCAACAGGTTTATTAGACCCAATTATTGAAGTGAGACCAAGTTTAAATCAAATAGACGATTTAATTGAAGAAATTCACCAGCGTATTGAGAAAGATGAACGTACTCTTGTGACAACTTTAACCAAAAGAATGGCTGAGGAATTAACTAAATATCTAGATCGTATCCAAATTAGATGTCGCTATATTCATAGTGATGTTGATACCTTAGAGCGCGTTGAAATTATGCAAGATTTAAGACGCGGTATTTTTGATGTGCTTGTTGGTGTTAACTTACTTCGAGAAGGCTTGGATTTACCTGAAGTGTCACTCGTTGCAATTTTAGATGCAGATAAAGAAGGGTTTCTACGTTCGGCACGTTCATTGACTCAAACTGTGGGTAGAGCTGCACGACATTTAAATGGTAAAGCCATTATGTATGCAGATAAAATTACCAAAAGCATGCAAAAAACGATTGATGAAACTGAGTATAGACGAGAAAAACAGATTGCCTATAATACAAAACATAAACTAACACCTACTGCATTAAATAAGAGCTTAGATAGTGCATTATCAAAAAACTCTGTAAGTACCTATAGTTACGAACTTGAAGCTGCCAAAGCTGCAGAACCTGAAAGTGAATATCTTAACAAAGGTGAACTAGAAAAGAAAATACGTGAAAAGCGTAAATTAATGGAACAAGCTGCTAAAGCTTTAGATTTTATTATTGCAGCTCAATTAAGAGATGAACTTAAAGGATATCAAGATAAATTAGAAAAATTGAAAGTTTAACAAAACCATCAATTATATCATATAGAACGTCGAGCACAAATCTTACTCGTCAATCAAGTAATCAAGTATAACTTACAAAATTGAATGCGCCTAACGGCTTTTCAATTTTGAGTTTCACTTAATTATATTGTACCTTGAAAATATCTATTAAAAAATCTGGCGGAACCATTTTATTAGGAAAACTATCCATTAAATCTAAAACACGATTTATAGATTCGTGACTTAAACCCATTCGTAATCCAAAATTGTGAAGTTTTACTAATTCTTTACTCGAAATATGTTTATCGAGATTCATTAATAAAACTAATCTATGAAATTGCACAATACGTTCACTATGAGACTTTAAATTAACGTATGTAATAGGATGTTCAAATAAATAGTCGAAGTCTTCCTTAGAAATTTCTAGTTGCTTAGCAATACTAAACAAAAATTTGTATTCTATCGATTTTATATTATCGTCTGCTTGAGCAAATGCAATCATTTCTGATAGTAAGCTAAGCTTTTCAACACGATTTACCATATGTGAGGGATTCATGATTTTTACTTTTTATAAATTTAATGAGTAACTTTAATTTATAATCGTCGATACCTTGTAGCTTATCGAATAAATTTGTGCCGTTCATCGCATTTTTACTACCCTCATACTAAATTATATTTTAAACACCTGATTTTCAATGTTTTAAAAATAAATTACCGTTCATCGATTTTTAGACTTTCAAAAATCATTATCGATGAACGGCATGTTAGAAAATCATTAAATTTTAATTACTTTCGTATGAACTAAAAAACGATATGAAAACAACGTTGTTATTTCTATTGATTCTTATAAATTCTGTAGGTATTTCAGTTGCTCAAAGTACGGCATCTAAAAATGTTTCAACATTTACAATTGAAGCTCCTCAGTTAAAAACGCATAAGAGAATCTGGGTATATACACCGCAATCGTACCATAATTCAAATAAAAACTATCCTGTCATGTATATGTTTGATGCGCAAAATCTTTTTGATGCGCAAACTTCATATGTTGGCGAATGGAATGTTGATGAATATCTAGATACGCTAACCAACAAGGAGGTTATTGTCATTGGTATAGAACATGGTAACGATAAACGCCTTGAAGAATTGACACCGTATCCACATACAACTTATGGAGGAGGTCATGGTGACATCTTCATGAAATTTATAATTAACACTGTAAAACCACATATAGATATTACATATAGAACTCAACCCGAAGTAGAACATACAAGTGTTTTTGGCGCATCTCTTGGAGGACTTATGGCATTTTATGCAACTATAAAATATCCAGAAACCTTTAGCAAAGCTGGTGTTTTTTCACCTTCTTTTTGGGTAAACGATAAAATATACACCTTGGCCTCTTCTTCGGAAATATCTAAAACAGCAAAATTTTACTTTTTAGTTGGCAGTAAGGAAGGCGATTCTATGGTGCCAGATCAGGTAAAAATGGTGCAATTACTAAAAGACAACGGTGTTGATGCTCATCATATTGAAAACATAATAATTGAAGGAGGCGAACATAATGAAAAACTATGGAGCGAAAATTTCCCTAAAGCATTTCAATGGCTCTTTAATTAAAAGATGTAATCCATTTACTATGATAGACTAAGTGTTTGGATGATTTTAATAATAATTGATACGAAAATAATTCTCTTTATAAAGAGAACGCAAAATAAATATTTAGATGACAAATAATGACATATTTAAAAAACTAAGAGTTGCACATAAGCTACGTGATAATGATATTATCAAAATATTGGAGCTCGTAGATTTCAGAATGACAAAAAGCGAACTCAATGCGATGTTTAGACGAGAAGATCATCCTAATTATATGGAGTGTGGTGATCAAGTATTGAGAAACTTTCTCAATGCCTTGATTATTCATTTGCGTGGACCAATGCCTAAAAAGGGAGAACAAAAGAAAGCTTAAGTTTTATAATAAAAAAAGGTTCTCAAATTTGAGAACCTTTTTTTTATCTAATGTGTATATGTTTTAATAAGCTGAATGTCAATCCAGTCTAAAACACCATATATATTACGCTAATACTTCTTGTACTTTATCTGCTGCTTCTTGGAATTCTGTTGCGCTCATTACGGCTAATCCAGACTCATCAATTAATTTCTTAGCGATATCTGCATTGGTACCTTGTAAACGTACAATGATTGGTACATTAATGTTACCCATATTTTTATAAGCATCAATTACACCTTGGGCAACACGATCACAACGAACGATACCTCCAAAAATGTTAATTAAAATCGCTTTAACAGCAGGATCTCTTAAAATCAATTCAAAAGCCAATTCAACTCTTGCAGCATCTGCAGTACCACCAACATCTAAAAAGTTAGCTGGCTCTCCACCTGCTTGCTTAATTAAATCCATAGTTGCCATTGCAAGCCCAGCACCATTTACCATACAACCTACGTTACCATCAAGATCTACATAGTTTAAACCATGTTCTCCAGCTTCTACTTCAATAGCATTTTCTTCACGGAAATCACGTAGAGCTGCTAAATCTTTATGTCTAAATAAGGCATTGTCATCTAAAGATACTTTTGCATCTACTGCCATAATTTTAGCATCACTTGTTTTTAAAACAGGATTAATTTCAAATAATGAAGAATCAGATTTGTCATAAGCGGTATAAAGAGCAGTCACAAATTTTGTCATGTCTTTAAATGCAGCACCAGATAAACCTAGGTTAAATGCAATTTTACGTGCTTGAAACGGTAAAATTCCTGTTGCAGGATCTATTTCTTCATGGAAAATTAAATGAGGAGTTTCCTCTGCTACAGTTTCAATATCCATTCCTCCTTCTGTCGAATACATAATCATATTACGTCCATTAGCTCTATTTAACAGCACAGACATATAATATTCTTCTGGTTCAGAATCTCCAGGATAGTACACATCTTCTGCAACTAATACTTGGTGTACGCGTTTACCTTCGGCAGAAGTTTGAGGTGTCACTAAGTCCATCCCAATAATTTCTCCTGCGATTGTTTTTACTTCATCAAGGCTTTTTGCTAGTTTTACACCACCACCTTTTCCACGTCCACCTGCATGAACCTGTGCTTTAATAACGTGCCAACCAGTACCTGTATCTTCGGTTAATTTTTTAGCTGCTGCAACTGCTTCATCAGCATTTTGTGCAACAATACCACGTTGAATACGTACGCCAAAGCTGCTTAATAATTCTTTTCCTTGATATTCGTGTAAATTCATAATAAATTATCTATTTATATTTTCCTTAAAAAGGAAATCTTTAAAATTTATGGTTTGACTTCGTTTAATATTTCCGAAGTAATTTAAATAGTTGTAATAGCCACAAAAATAAACATACTAAAGGTTATTACCAATAGTTTTTATATTGAAATCATTTAAACTTTATATTTTAGTTTAAACATCAATCTTTTAAGCGTTTAATTACCGAAAATGCTTTATCTACCAACGCATCCTCAACAACAATTGTAAATTCATTTGTTGTAGAAACGACTTCATATAATGTGATATTTTCCCATGCCAAACGCTTAAATATTTGATAATAGAGTCCAGCGATTTTTGAGTTTCCATTGGGTAAAGAAATACTAATAGCACTCAATTTATCTTGTAATCCTATTTGAGTCTCATTCTTAAATGCCTTTAAAACACTGTCTTTTTCTGAGGTTGAAATAATCATATTACTTTCAAACATACCTCGTGTAAAGGCATAGAAAATTTGATGATTAGCCCTAATTTTTTCTAATACTTGAGAATGACTATGAATTAATGTTTTTGAATTCTGAAATGTAAAATCACTAAGATTTGATCGTACCGTAATATCTCCTAAGTTTCTAAACACTTTTTTTAATCGTACCGAATTCTCTAGATTTAACGGCGAATGATAGCGACGTAAAGCCATCATAATGGCTCCATCTTTAACAGGTTTACGCAACATTTCTGAAATAGGCTGATTCAAATCTTTGGCCAAAGCCGAGAAATTTATGATTTGTCTTGATAAGCCTTCTTCTAAAAACGGACGTGCTATAATAATGTCGTGCACACAAGAAGCAATTGTCTTCATAACGTATAACTTGTTAATTATTTAACATTTTGTGTAAAATTAGCAATATTTTTTCATTTTTATGTTTTAACTAAAGATAAAATCTAAGTTTGATGCTTCAATTAATAACGATTTAAAACTTATGGAACACACTACCTTATTACAAATTGCTGCAGACTACGGAAGTCCGGTTTATGTTTATGATGCTGAAAAAATCAAGTTTCAGTACAAACGTTTAACATCTGCGTTTAGTAAGGTTAAAAAATTAAAATTGAATTATGCTGTTAAGGCCTTGTCAAATATTTCGGTTTTAAAACTGTTTAACCAATTAGGATCAGGATTGGATACGGTTTCAATACAAGAGGTTCAATTAGGTTTAAAAGCGGGCTTTAAACCTGAGCAAATTATTTTTACACCCAATGGTGTCTCCCTAGCGGAAATTGAAAAGGCTGCAAAACTTGGCGTTCAAATTAATATTGATAATCTATCTGTTTTAGAACAATTTGGAACAAAGCATCCAAAAATACCAGTTTGTATAAGAATTAATCCACACGTGATGGCTGGTGGTAACACTAATATTTCTGTAGGACATATTGATAGTAAGTTTGGAATTTCTATTCATCAAATACCACATCTATTAAGAATTGTTGAGAATACAAAAATGAATATTAACGGTATTCATATGCATACTGGTAGTGACATTCTTGATATTGACGTGTTTTTATATGCAAGTGAAATTCTTTTTGATACGGCTAAAAACTTCAAAACATTAGATTTTATAGATTTTGGTTCTGGTTTTAAAGTTCCTTATAAAACTGGTGATATTGAAACCAATATTGAGGAGTTAGGAGACAAATTATCAAAACGATTTAATCAATTTTGTAAATCTTACGGCAAACCGCTAACCTTAGCCTTCGAGCCTGGAAAATTCTTAGTGAGTGAAGCTGGGTATTTTTTAACCAAAGTAAATGTCGTAAAACAAACCACATCCACGGTTTTTGCTCAAGTAGACTCTGGATTTAATCATTTAATTAGACCAATGCTGTATGGATCGCAACATGAGATTGTTAATATTTCAAATTCGAAGGGTCGCGAGCGATTTTACTCGGTTGTAGGCTATATTTGTGAAACTGACACCTTTGCGAATAACAGGCGAATTTCAGAAATAAAAGAAGATGATATTTTAGCTTTTAAAAATGCTGGAGCTTATTGTTACTCGATGGCTTCCAACTATAATTCTCGTTATCGTCCTGCTGAAGTACTGTGGCTCAATAAAAAAGCACATCTCATAAGAAAGCGTGAAACTTTTGACGATATTTTAAATAATCAAATTGAAATAACAATTTGAAACTCAAGGCTTTAAAAATAAGTCACCTGAAAACACAGTCTTTTATATGCGTTTTAACGTTTATTTTTGCACTTAATCGTTTATTTTGTTAGGTTTGTGTTGTATTTCATACCTATCGAATTACAATCCCAAATAATTAACACCTATAAATTAATGACAAACATAAGTCATCTTAATGACTGCCTACCTTCAGATGATCTTTTAGAAATGGCCCAAATTGGCACTTGGGAAGTAGAGTTGAGCTCCATGACTATTACATGGAGTAAGATAACGAGAGCTATTCATGAAGTAAACTCTGACTTTGAAATTACTTTTGAGCGTGCTACTAGTTTTTATAAAAATGATTGTTTACACACTCTTTTAGAAGCCTTCGACGCGTGTACAAAATTTGGTAAACCGTATGATTTAGAACTAAATTTCACAAGTGCAAAAAACAATCAAAAGTGGGTAAGAGCCATTGGTAAAGCTATAATTGAAGACGGAGTATGTGTTAAAATTTCAGGTTTATTTCAAGATATCACTGAAAAAACAAAAAATTTAAAAAAAATAGCTTTACGAGAAGAACAATGGAGAAAAACATTCGATTTTTCTGGAATTGGAATGGCTATAGTAAGCTTAGAAGGAAATTGGCTAAAAGTCAATACTTTTTTGTGTGATATGTTTGGATACAAGGAAGAAGAATTTATTTCGAAAAATTTCAACGAAATGACTCATCCTGATGATAAAACAATTGGATTAAAACTTATAAAACAATTATTAAATAAAGATATTGATTATGCAGAAATAGAAAAACGATATATATCTAAAAATGGAGATATCATTTGGGCCTTATTAAACGTTTCTCTAGTAAGAGATGATAAAGACGAGCCTATGCATTTCGTTTCTCAAATTAATAATATTACTGCTAATAAATTAGCGGCATCAAAAATACAGTCGTTATTAGATGTGACGACAGATCAAAATGCTAGATTATTAAATTTTGCGCACATCGTTTCTCACAATTTAAAATCTCATTCTGGTAACCTAGTAATGCTTCTAGACCTTATGGAACATGAAGACCCAGAAGCCGCTAAAAATAGCTTTTTCCCACTAATTGGCACTGCAGTTGGACACCTTAGAGAAACTGTAAACAACTTAAACGAAATAGCTTTCATGAATACCAAAATTCATGACGATTTATCTACAGTTAGGCTATACAATGCTATAGAAAAAACACTATTTAGTGTAAAAGCCATTATTTTAGATACAAAAGCAACAATCATTAACGAAGTTCCTGACGGTTTAAAAATCAAAACCATACCTGCTTATTTAGATAGTATTATCTTAAACTTTCTATCTAATGCCTTAAAGTATAAAAAAGAGAATGTAAGGCCTATAGTTACTTTAAAAACGCGTGTTTCAGATGAATATATTATTATTGACATAAAAGATAATGGTCTTGGCATTGACTTAAAACGTCATGGAGACAAATTGTTTGGCATGTACAATACATTTCATAAACATAAAGATTCTAGAGGCTTAGGGTTATTTATTACTAAAAACCAAATAGAAGCTATTGGTGGTAAAATTAAAGTTGATAGTGAGATCAATGTTGGCACTACTTTTTCTTTGTATTTAAAAAATAATTATAAGTAGAGCCCAAATATAAAAGCTCTTAATTTTTTGTCGTCTTTAAAGGTGAATTAATCCAGTATTTAGCTACATCTAAAGCGTGATTATTAATTTTAGATTTGCTAAGAGGCATTATTTTATTTACAAATATTAGATTATTAGGCACCGCTTTACTTTTAAATACTTCTTGTACAAAATACTCTCTAAATTGATCGGCATCAATAAACGTAAGCTCATTTAGTTTTCTACCAGCTAAATCTAATACATGTCGTATTTTATAATCGATTCCTTTTAAGGTTTTAAAATCTTCAACTTCATCAATAGACAAATCTTCATCTAAACTAATTTTAAGTTGCTTATTCGTCAATACTTCAACTTTTGAAACTCTTAGTCGTTCATCATTATAATTAAATTTAAAACGCTTTTTCTTAGTGATTGTTTTAGTATCAATAGCATTACTAAAACTTACTAAAAATGCATTGTCATCAGCATCAAATTCTACAGAGTTAATTTTAAAGCTATTGACACTCTTTGCTTTAAAAGAATTATAAAATGAAATATAATTAAGATACATTTTCCCGTATTTAGGCACGTATTCTACAGTTAAAGAATAAAAGGGTTTTTCGTTATTTTTTTCAAATCCATTATATTCGATTTTATGAATTGCAAACGTGTCATAAGCTATATAAATAACACCTGTAGCTGTATTTTTTACTCCTGCAACAGCTTCTGTAGCATAAAATTTGATTTCATATATAGGTTTGCCATTTAAATACGTTTTATTGGCTAATCTAAATACGTGATTATATAAAAAATTTTCTTTAAAGACATCTACAAAAGAGAAGGATTGCTTTTCATAATTTCTTATGGTATTGTGCATATGTAAAACGCATAATTCATTACCACCAAAACCTGAAATTGTGGCTTGCTCAATAAATTTTAAATTTTTATTATCATAAGCCTTAGATAATACCGTATCCTGAGGAAATTGGGTATTTTGTTTAAAACTATATAGAGCGGCTTGATTATCTTTATAGAATAATTTATTGGTGTGAAATCCAGCATCAAACTCTTCCATAATACCTTCGTTAAGGTTAAAGTAGCTATTATTTAAAACCTGGTATTCTCGATAGTATCCTATATATGAATGCGCATTAGTTGGATAATTTAAAGGTATATTTTGAATAGCTTTTCTAACAATATCTCTTACCGGAATATAATCTGCTTTCTCCTTTTTAGAGTCTTTCTCTGCAATAATGGTAACAACAGAAAGAGATTCTATTTGAGGATCTAATTTTAAAATATTTAAATGGTTACTTGCTAAAGTGCTCACATCAACCTCTAAAGTTCTATAACCAATACACGAAATAATAATTATAGTATTGTTCCTCTTATAAGTTATTGGCAATCTAAAACTACCGTCGTCGTCAGAAATAACACCAACATTTTGATCTTTCACTGCAACAGATGCAAACATAACTGGCTCACTAGTTTTAGTGTCTAGGATTTTGCATAATAGTTCGCTAACATGTTGTGAAAATGAAAATAATGGAATTATGAAAAAAGCGATAAGTACGAACTTCTGCTTTAGAGTTGTCATGCCTTTAATTATTTATAAGAAAAATATGACTTTTTATTTACAAAAAAAAATCCAATCAGGTTTACTCCTTTACAGTTCCTCTAAAATGATTCACATTTGGATTAATGGGATTTCCTGAGATTCTCCTGTAAGATGCCAACTGTCCACAATGCCAAATTGAATCTGCAATGGGACCATTAACTTGATTCCAAAACGGAATCTCATTCTCACCAAAAATAATTTTATACTGAGAAATATCATCACTTGTTCTCAAAATTTCGGCTGCAGTCTTTAAATTTATCAAAGCCTGTTTACGCTTGTCGGCATAAGTCATTGTAGACTTATCTACACCTTCATTTGCAACCTTTAAAGTAGAATTCACAATAATATAAGACAAATCTAAAATATGATCAATCGTCTCTGCCGTAGAACGCACATCGTCATTTGGTTTAAACGCCAAATCCTTTTCTGTTAAACCTGCACTAGCCCAATAAAATCTAAAACCTAAAGCATCAACCATACGAGCTGCCATTGTTCCGGCTGTAAATTCTTTGGAGTATTCTGGAATGTTATGATATGGAATATTCACTTCGGAAATATCTTGCGCAAAGCCCATCGTTGAAATAAAAACAGTTATAACTAAGTAAATATGCTTCATAATTTGGAGTTTAGTTCTTTAGTCTAATGTCGTCATCGGTATTTGGTGTTTTATCTTTTCCGAAGGAAAACAAATCATAACTCAAACCATCCTCAGATAATTTATAATAAAACTCGTTGTTCCAATCATCTAATGTCACCTCTTTAAGCAAAGGATTATTTCTAATGATCGTTCTTAATTTGGTGGGATATTCTCCAATATCTTTCTTTTCTTTTTCTAATAATAACACAATTTTAGAGAGTTGTTTTTCCGTTTTTCTCTTTTGCGAATTTGGAAATACAAATACCATTACAATCGTTACCGAAATCAACATAACCACCAAATAAACGACAGTTAACTGTTGTGAAGGATACCACATAGTTTTTTTTGGAAGGTTATGTTCCTTCTCAAATTTTCGTCGTTTTCGCTTTTTAAACCAGAACTTGATATCTAGATACAGTTCTAATAAATTAGCTAATAATTCAGTAAACAAATCATAAAAAATTAGTGTTAATCTCTCAATTCTACATCATTAGTGATGGTATCGGTTCCATAGGTATCCATCAAATATATTAAGGCTGTCATAGAGGCTGCTCCTAGTTCTAATTCTCGTTTATTAACATGTTCAAACGTATCGTTTGCAGCATGATGATGATCAAAATAGCGTTGTGAATCTGGACGTAATCCAGCAAGTACGATATTGTCATCTTTTAACGGACTAATATCTGCACCACTGTAACCCATCTCAAAAAAGTGAATTAAATACGGTTTAAATAATGATCTCCAACTCTGTATTTTTGCGAGCATGGCTTCACTACATTGAAAACTAAAACCACGAGGTGTGAATCCTCCCGAATCACTTTCTAAAGCGAAAACGTGTTTTTCATGTTTTGATTTGGCAACCTCAGCATATTTTTTTCCGCCACGCAAACCATTTTCTTCATTCATAAAAAGTACGGTTCTAATCGTTCGTTTTGGTTTAATACCACTTTCTTTTAATAAGCGTAACACATCCATAGATTGCACAACTCCTGCTCCATCATCATGAGAGCCATCACCTAAATCCCAAGAGTCTAAGTGCCCACCAACGACAATAATTTCATTTGGGAATTCGCTTCCTGTTATTTCTCCAATTACATTATAAGATTGGACATCGGCAAGTTGTTTACAGTTTAATTTAAAAAAGAAATTAAGGTTTTTATTTAGTGCAATCATGCCACTTAACAATTCGGCATCATTAGTACTAATTGCCGCAGAAGGAATACGTTTATTGTTTGGTAACTCGCCATAACTCATACTTCCTGTGTGTGGATAATCATCTAATCTCAAACTTAACGATCTCACAATTGTACCAACAGCACCATACTTTGCAGCTTCCTTTGCGCCAGCATAACGTTCTACAGAGCAACCTCCATAAGCTTCAAAAGTTTGAATTACATCTGCTTGCATTGGTCTATTAATAAATACAATTTTACCCTTGATGTTTTCTTCGCCTAAAGCTTCGAGTTCAGTATAACTACCAACTTCAATAATTTTAGCCTTTACACCTCCATTTGGAGTTGCAATAGAACCACCAAGCGCACAAATATTGACATTTGTAGTAACTCCAGGTGAGGTTTCAAAATAAGCGAATTCTGGAGCTCCTCTTACCCAACGTGGCACCATAACAGGTTGTAACCACACTTTATCTAGACCTAATTTTTCTAACTCTTGTTTTGTGTATTGTACTGCTTTTTCGGCATTTAAGGAGCCAGAAAGTCGGCCGCCAATTTGATTAGACAAGTGGTCTAACCATTGGTAACTCATACCATTAGTTAAAGAATTGGAATAGATGGTTTTTAGATGTTCGGCATCTGTTTGTGCCGAAAATTGAACTGTTGAAAATAGAAATACAACAATAAGTAAGTGCTTCATGCGAGATTTTTTTTTCAATGAAGCTTAAAGATACTATTTTAAATAATTACGAATTACAAAGAAAACTTAAAAAATAAATTATTCGCTTTCTAATTGTTTTATATACGCATTGAGATTAGCTTTTACTTTATCATCTAATTCTGGTTCTACAATATCCTTGTATTGATTTAGTGTATCATACAAAATTTTGGCTACAATATATCTAGCTGTTGGTTTATCATCGGCTGGAATTGCAAACCATGGTGCATGATCTTTAGACGTGCGATTTAAGGCATCTTCATAACAATCTTGATATTGATCCCATAATTCGCGCTCTTCTAGATCACCTGGAGAAAATTTCCAATTTTTTTCAGCTTTATGCAAACGTCTTAGTAACCTATCTCTTTGTTCATCTTTTGAAAGGTGTAAAAAGAATTTAAAAATAATGGTGCCATTATCTGCAATATGCTTTTCAAATGCATTGATTTGATCAAAGCGCTTATCCCAAAATGCCTCATCTATATCATCAACACCGTTGATATTTGGTAAATTTTCACCCATGATATAATCAGGATGTACGCGAGTTACTAGTACATTTTCATAATGTGTTCTATTAAATACACCAAATTTTCCACGCGCAGGTAACGCAATATAATGACGCCATAAATAATCGTGTTTGAGCTCTATTTCCGTAGGTACTTTAAAACTATGCACTACAACACCTCTAGCATTTAGCTCTTTAAACACTTCACGAATCATGCTGTCTTTTCCAGCAGTGTCCATACCTTGAATACAAATAAGAACGGCATATTTGCCATGAGCATACATCGTATTTTGAATTTTCGCCAAATCCTTGCAAACGTCTTCTAGTTCGTTTTCTATATCTTTTTTACTCGCATCTAAATCAAAGGATGTAGCTGCTTTTTTTATATTAAAGTCTTTTGAAACTTTAAATTGTTGGCTATTGACGGTTTTCATACGCTTATTATTTTGATGCAAATAATTTTACATCATTCTCACTTACTTCCTTCTCTCCTAAGATAATTAATCGCTCAATAACATTGCGTAATTCACGAATATTTCCTGTCCAATCATACTCTTGAAGCAGTTTTATAGCCTTATTAGAAAATTCTTTTTTAGCTGTACCTTGTTCTTCGGAAATTTTAGTTGCAAAATGATTAATCAACAATGGAATATCATCTCGTCTATCATTCAAAGCAGGAACTTTGATCAATATAACGGCAAGTCTGTGGTATAAATCTTCTCTAAATCGGCCTTCAGCAATTTCGGTTTTTAAATTCTTATTAGTTGCTGCAACAACCCGAACATCTACTTTTATATCTTTATCATTACCTACACGTTGAATACGACTTTCCTGCAACGCTCTCAGCACTTTCGCTTGAGCCGAAAGGCTCATATCTCCAATTTCATCTAAAAAAATTGTACCTCCATTTGCGGCTTCAAACTTACCTGCTCTGTCTTTTACAGCACTTGTAAACGCACCTTTAACGTGACCAAACAATTCACTTTCTATAAGTTCGGCAGGAATTGCAGCACAATTAACCTCAATTAATGGTCCTTTAGAGCGATCACTTTTTTGATGTAACCAATGTGCAACAAGCTCTTTACCTGTACCATTAGGACCTGTAATTAAAACTCGAGCATCTGTAGCCGCAACTTTTTCAATCATATCTTTAATATGAGAAATGGCATCACTCTCACCTATCATCTCATATTTTTTGCTCACTTTCTTTTTGAGCATTTTATTCTCCACAACTAAAACCTTGGTATCTAATGCAATTCTAACAGTATTAAGTAATCTATTTAAATCAGGTGGTTTAGAAATATAATCAAAAGCTCCCAAACGCATTGTATTTACGGCTGTATCTAAATCACCATGTCCAGATATCATCACCATAGGTATTTCTGGTTTAATTTTTTTCACAGCTTCTAATACTTCAACACCATCCATTTTTGGCATTTTAATATCACACAAGACTAAATCAAAATCGTCTTTTTTAATTTTTTCTATCCCTACAAGGCCATCTTCTGCTTGATCTACTTGATATTCGTCATTTTCTTCAGAAAGTATTTTAACCAATACTCTTCTAATTGCTGCTTCATCTTCAATTACTAAAATCTTCGCCATTTCTATATTTTAAATTTTATACCTGTTCTTAAATAAAATGCATTTACATCGTCTAATTTAAAAACTTCATCTCTATTATCGTCACGTATAACATTATTTAATCTAAATGTATAACCTGTATACAAGTAGGCAACTAAATGTTTAGTGAAGCAATATTCATAACCAAGTCCGCCAACCGCTACAGATAAAGAAATATTTTCAACGTTTTTTCCATTGATTTCTTGAGGTTGCTGTATGTGTGCAAAATAACCATCGAGACCTACAAAAGTTTGTAGCATATTTTTTTCATTAAGAAAATACTTTAGATTAGATTTTGGAACACCTGCAGAAAAAGACCATTTTTCATTAACACGTCTATAATAACTCACAAAAGGCAACGGAAAAGGAACTCCTGTAGTCGCATTATATGTAAGTCCCAAAATGAGTCGATACGGACGTTTTGCTGTTGAATCTTTAGTTCTATCATTAATAGTGTAAACACCTCCATTTAGAAAAAAATCGTCTGAGGTGAGTTTGGATGTTAATGTTGACGCTATTCTAGGATTAAATTTAAATCCTAGGCGCCATTTCTTACTAGTTTTAAACGTATAAGCAATGTTTAAGTCAATAATATTTATTGTCTCAAAAAGGGACGTATTAAAAGGATAATTGTCCTCTAAATTTAATAAGACACGATTGTATTCAGCTCCAATTATAAAATAACAGTCTTCTGATGTTTCTATGGGATAATTTACTAAAGCTCTTATTCGTGTATATTGGTCTTCTGAGTTACTTTTAGGTATGAACGAATATTCTAATCGTGCCAAATCTGTTAACTGTGCATTAGCTAATTGTGACATAATACACAGTAATACAATCCAATAACATTTAACAAGTTTAATATTCATAAATTTAAGTACTATTTTTAAAGGTTTTAATTTGGTTTTTGAATAATATGTATGTCTCTCTGCGGAAATGGTATCGACACATTATGCTCTCTAAATAATTTATCAATTTCAAAACGTATATCACTTTTAGGAAATTGCGCTTTAAAGCTGTCTGCTAGTGTAAATACTAATTTGAAATCTAATGAACTATCTCCAAAATTTGTAAATACAACGGTTGGCTCGGGAGTACTGATAACGTTTGGATTTGTACTTGCTGCCTGTAATAACAATTTTTTTACCAACTGAACATCACTACCATATGCTACACCTACCTCGACACTTTCTCTTGTCGTAGTTCCGTTTTGCGTCCAATTGTATAAACTGTTTTCTAAATATAAATGATTAGGAATTACTAATACTTTATTATCTATAGTCACTGCTCTTGTTGTTCTTAATTTTATTTCTTCAACGCGACCTACTTTACCGTCAATTTCAATAATATCTCCAACATGAACAGATTGATCTATCAATATAAAAATCCCTGAGATAATATCTTGAAATAAAGTTTGCAGAGCTAAACCTATACCAATCATTAATGCTGCAGAAGCTGCAAAAACCGCTGTTACATTAACACCTACAGTATGTAAAGTGATTAATAAAATCACTAAATATACTAACCATCTAAAATAACCAAAAACAACATTAAATTTACCTTTATCATCTGGCGGTAAATTTCTTGTTATAAGTTTTAGAACGAGCCTTAGAACTAGAGTGGTAATGAAAATAACAGTTACAACTATGAGAACATCTAAGATTGAAATACTGATATCATTACCAATATCAATATGTTGACTTAAAAAATTTTTAATATTTCCCCAAGCGGAACTCTCTGTAATTGTTTCTTCTAATTTTGATAAATCCTGGACCATGTTTAGTATTTAATCCATTTATAAAGCTCTTTATAACTTGGTTTTTTACCATACATTAAAATACCTACTCTATAAATTTTAGCTGCAAACCACACTGTAAACGCAAATGTGCATATCAATATTGCGAATGATAAAATTTGTTGCCAAATAGGTACACCAAAAGGGATACGCATTAACATGACAACTGGAGAGGTAAACGGTATAAATGAAAACACTGTTGATACTGTGCCATGAGGATCTTCAATAACGGTGAATATACCAACATATACAGCCAAAATTAATGGCATTAAAATTGGCATCATAAATTGCTGTGTATCCGTTTCGTTATCTACTGCTGCTCCAACAGCTGCGTATAATGAACTGTATAATAAAAAGCCTCCTATAAAAAAGAATAAAAATGCGATCACAAGATTAACAATTGGCAAATTAGACAACGACTGTAAGCCTCGTTGAAACTCAAAAGCAATATCAGGATTTTTCATCATCTCATTCATGGCTTCTTGTTGTGGTGTTTGTAAATCAGTTAAGCTCACACCAAGAATGGCAGATACAACTAACATTAATACACTACCTAAAAGAACCCAAATTACAAATTGTGTGATACCAGCTAGTGATGTCCCAACAATTTTACCCATCATTAATTGTATAGGTTTAACCGAGGAAATAATGATTTCAATGATTCTACTTGTTTTTTCTTCGATGACACTTCGCATAATCATATTTCCGTAGATAATAATAAACATAAACAATAAGTAACCCGATACACCTCCAAATGCCAATTTCAAATAGCTATCGATTTTAGATGTTTTTTCACCTGTAAATGTTTCTTGAGCAATGGTTATATTTGTTTTAGAACTTTCTATTTTAGCTGGATCTACGCCTCCATTAAAGAGTTTAGTATCTGAAACAATTTTTTCTATTTTTTCTTCTAAACTAGACATGATACCAATGGAAGGTGATTCATCGGAAAAAAATTGCACATTGGACAATATCATTGTACTGTCATTACTTTTTTCAATATAAAGCAACCCAAAATCTTCTTTTGCTTTTGTGAGTTCTTTTGCTGTTTTTAGATTAGTATCAGTCAAAATCGTGTAAGTGGTATGCTCTGTATTTTCAAATACACTGCTTAAAACTCCAGTTTCATCTAAAACTGCGATGGTACGTTCTTTATCATTATTTAATTGCGACAAATAGGCTACTACAGCAAATAAAGCAACCATAATTAACGGACTTACAAACGTCATTATGATGAACGATTTGTTTTTCACTTTAGTGATATACTCTCTTTTTATTATGAGTGGTAAATGGTTCATTTTAATTGTTCTTTACAGTTTGAATAAATATATCACTTGCACTTGGCACGACTTCAACAAAGTGGTTCACTTCTGCATTTGATGTAAGAAAGGATAATAAATCGTTGGAAGTATCTTTAGTGTTTAGTTTAATATTTAGCTTTACGTCATCGTTAAGATTTCTAAAGGTTGCTGGAAATGCTTCAAACTTGTCTTTAATTATTTTAGTGACTTCCTCAACACGATCTGTTTGCAAACCAACTTCAAACGTATTGGTTTTATATTGGCGTTTTATATCTGTTAATTTTCCGTCTAAAACTTTATTAGATTTATGAATTAGAGCAATATGATCACACAGTTCTTCAACAGATTCCATGCGATGTGTTGAAAAAATCACAGTAGCTCCTTCATCTCTAAGTTGTAAGATTTCATCTTTAATGAGGTTTGCATTAATAGGATCAAAACCTGAGAACGGCTCATCAAAAATTAACAACTTAGGTTGGTGTAAAACGGTTACGATAAATTGAATTTTTTGAGCTTGACCTTTACTCAGTTCTTGGATTTTTTTGTTCCACCAATCACCTATTTCTAGTTTCTCAAACCAGTATTTTAAACGCTGTTTAGCTTCGGCTTTTGATAAACCTTTGAGTTGTGCAAGATACAAGGCTTGTTCACCAACTTTCATCGATTTATACAGGCCACGTTCTTCTGGCAAGTAACCAATATTTCTAATATGCTCTGGTCGCAAGGCCTCACCATCCAATAAAACACGGCCATTATCTGGCATCGTAATTTGGTTGATAATTCTAATTAGAGTTGTTTTCCCTGCTCCATTTGGTCCTAATAAACCAAAAATACTTCCTTTAGGAACTGAAATTGATACATCATTAAGTGCTCGAAATTCTCCAAAGTTTTTAGATACCGAATCGGCGACTAAGAGGTCATTCATATAAATAAAATAGGTTGATTTTTAATAACAGTAAAGATAAAAATGTTAATGACGTATTGTATGCTTATTCGCTTAAATTTTTAACTGTAAGGCAATTTAAATTCAAAATAAGAAAAGCCATAATCATCATGAACCGTGACTTTTATACTAAAAAAACAAAACCCACCCTTAAAACAAATTAAGGATGGGAAAAAATTGCTATGAAAAAGAAAAATTACCACTAATCGAAATTAGTGATAAATCAAATATAGTGTTTTTTTATAAAGTAGTGGTTTAAACTTTTTTCAATCGGTAAAAAAACATACTTTTTAATATGATTTACGTCTTTTTTACTTAAAAACTAACCACATACAACCAAAATTAACTTAAATCAATTAACGTAACCTATGTTAAAAATGGGCTCTAAAAAGCATAAATCGTTAATTAATTATCGATTTATGAAAACATATCTTTAACTTTTTCAAAAAACGATTTATCTGTACTTTCTGGCTTAGGATCAAAATGCTCATCGTTTCTCATACTTTCAAAAAACGCTTTTTGCTCTTTGTTTAATGTTTTTGGTGTCCATACATTCACATGAACTAATAAATCTCCACTTCCGTAGCCATTAATACTCGGAATTCCTTTACCACGTAAGCGTAAAATCTTACCAGATTGCACACCTGCATCTACCTTAATTCTAACTTTACCTGTAACTGTATCTATTTCAGTTGATGTTCCTAAAACAGCATCTGGTAAACTCACATACAAATCGTAATGTAAATTATCACCTTCTCGTTTTAAGGTCTCATGTTCCTTTTCTTCAATGACGACTAATAAATCTCCTGAGATACCATTTCCTGGCGCTTCATTACCTTTGCCTGTAACTTTGAGTTGCATAGAATCTACAACACCTGCAGGTATTTTTACTGAGACCGTTTCTTCTTGCACTTTTAACCCTTGTGCATCAGCATCAGAAGGCTTTTTATCAATACTTTGTCCTGAGCCACCACAAGTAGGACAAGCAGATGCTGTTTGCATACGGCCTAAAATAGTGTTAGTCACTCTAGTTACTTGACCTTGCCCATTACAAGTTGCACATGTTTTGTAAGTTGTTCCTGGTGCTTGAACTTTTCGTTTTACTTTTATTTTTTTCTCTACACCATTAGCAATTTCCTCTAAGGTTAAAGCAACTCTAATTCTTAGGTTACTTCCTTTCACACGTCTTTGGCCTCCACCAAATCCGCCTCCAAAGCCAGAGAAACCTCCTCCTCCAAAAATATCGCCAAACTGGCTGAATATGTCATCCATATTCATACCACCTCCACCACCACCAAATCCACCTGCACCATCAAAGGCTTGGTGACCAAATTGGTCGTAACGTGCTTTTTTGTCGGCATCGCTTAATACCTCATAAGCTTCGGCAGCCTCTTTAAATTTAGCTTCTGCGTCTGCATCATCAGGATTTTTATCTGGATGAAACTTAATTGCCATCTTACGATAAGCTTTCTTTATTTCGGTTGCAGTTGCACTTTTAGTAACCCCTAATATCTCGTAATAATCTCTTTTTGCCATGCTTGTTTATTAACCATTTCTCAAGCCACTTGTTAGCAGACAGGGAAAACGATTTTTAATTTTATGTTTTTATTGTCCTATAACAACTTTAGGAAAACGAATAACTTTCTCACCAAGTTTGTAACCTTTTTCAATCACATCAATAATTTTTCCTTTTAAATCGTCTGTTGGTGCAGGAATTTGGGTTATTGCTTCGTGATCATCTGCATTAAATGCATCGCCTTGGCTTACCTCAATTTTAGCTAAACCTTTTTTCTCTAAAGTAGATACCAATTTATTGTAGATTAAAAGCACGCCTTTTCTTAACTCTTCGGCTTCTTTATCCTCTTCAATATGCATTAAAGCTCGCTCAAAATCATCTAAAACTGGTAGCAAAGAAACAATAACCTCTTCACTTGCGGTTGTAAATAAATCGATACGCTCTTTTGTTGTACGTTTTTTATAGTTTTCAAATTCAGCAAAAAGACGCATAAACTTGTCTTTTTCTTTTGCTAAATCTTCTCTAAGTTGCTCTTCTACTGTTAATTCTTCAACTTGAGTTTCAGTATTCGTTTCGTTTATATCCTCTTGAACTTGTGGTTCATCTATGGTTTGATTTTTATCTTTTTTACCCATTGTAAATTCTTATTTAATAAATCTTTGATTTAAGGATGGCAAAAGTACTGCCATTATTATTAAAATGTCAAAATGTCATCAAAATATTTTCTTCGGAATTGCAGATGCTACAAGCAATACGTATTTTTGTAAGATTAACACACTAAAAAACGGAATATGAAAACCAAATTTTTAAAATTTTCAATGATTTTAGCTATTGCCATTGCTTTTACAAGTTGTAAAGATAAAGCAGATGAAGCTAATACAAGTGAAGCAGAGGCTGCAGCAGTTAGCGAAAGCACATCTCAAAAATATATAGCAAATGTAGGAGAATCTACAATTACTTGGAAAGGTTACAAACCAACCGGAACGCATGATGGTACTATTAAATTAGAAAGTGGAAGTTTTAAAACTGACGATGGTAAATTACAAAGTGGTACGTTTTTAATTGATATGACATCTATTAGCGTATCAGATCTTGAAGCTGGTGATGGTAAAGAAAATTTAGAAGCGCATTTAATGGGAACTGTAGAAGGTAAAGAAGGTGACTTTTTTGATGTAAAAAAATTCCCAAGTGCTGCATTTGAAATCACAGGAACCGAAGCTTTAGCTGCTGGAAAAACAAGACTTTCTGGTAACTTAGCAATAAAAGGTCAAAAGCATAATATATCTTTCCCAGTGACTATTTCTAATGAAGGTGACATGATGACTATTGAGAGTGAAGCCTTTACAATTGATAGAACAAAATGGGGAATTAATTATGGATCTAAATCTGTGTTTGATAACCTTGGCGACAAATTTATCAATGATGATATGGAATTAAAAATATTAGTGAAAGCTAAAAAAGGATAGACTAACAGCTAACTATCGTAACTTTACTGTTACACCATTTTAAAAAGCATTCACCATCGTGAGTGCTTTTTTTTTGTTGACTTCGGAAATTTTAAAACTCCAAATAATGCTGAGTATAAGCCATGACGCGACTTAACGTTAAAACTAAAGAAAGGTCGCTTTTGCGACCTTAAAAATACTGAGTTTATAATTATTTTACTCGCACCAAAGCACTAAGTTTATTACAATAACACCATCTTCATTTTCTAATGCACTAGATAAGGTTACCGTTTGAGAAGATGTACCACAAAAATACCCTTGATAAGAATCAAAACGGTAAGACCCTTCTAACATGCCATAAAAACAATTGTCATAATAACGAGAAGGATACACAAACTCTCCTGTTTCTAAATTTGTGGCTGCGTAACCATAAATGTCATTGCTAGATGTAGGATTGCCTTGATAATCTACCAATTGAATACATACATCATACTCAACTGGAGAATCCGAATGATTAGCTTGATTTAACTCAATAGCTCCAAATAAAACACTACATAGAAATAATGGTAATAAAAAAACTGTTTTCATAATATAAATTGATTTAAAATTATGATTTAAAGGTAGTTACAAATTAAAAAAGAAACATTATGATAACTTAAGGAAACTGTTAAATTTGATGAATTATAAAAAAGCGCATCAAATCTATTAGTTTTTATATCTTACTTATACATTTTCATGATAATAGTCGAACTTCGTTTTTTGTACAACTCATAAAGCATTAGGTATTAACATAACTAAAACCCATATCGTTCCGCAGCAAAGTAGTCCTATTCGTTTACAAGAATATGGCGTTGGAATTTTTGATGCTACCATCACCAAATCTGCTTTAAAGAAAGCTTTAAAAAAACAATACATTACTGTTAATGGTGTTGTTGCTACGACTGCTACTTATATTAAAGGTGGAGAATGTATTCGAATTACTATTTCCGAAGAAAACACTCATAATAAACAATTTATACTTAAACTTAATGTCTTATTTGAGGACGATTACTTAGCAGTTATTCATAAACCTGCAGGCGTTTTAGTGAGTGGTAATAGTTTTAAAACCATTGCTAATGCTTTGGTTAGAAGTATTAAAAAAAGTACGCTTCCAGATGCTACAAAACCTCAGCCTGTTCACCGATTGGATTTTCCTACTACTGGTATTTTATTGGTAGGAAAAACACAAAGTAGTATTCGTGCGTTAAACAAATTGTTTGAAGATAAAGCTATAAAGAAAACTTATTATGCGGTTACTATTGGCAACATGAAACCTAAAGGTCATATTACATTTAACATTGATGATAAACCCTCTCAAACGTATTACAAAGTGTGTCAATCGGTAGTTTCAAAACGGTTTGAAACACTTAATTTAGTACGTTTAGAGCCTCAAACTGGACGACGACACCAATTACGCAAACACCTTTCACAGATTGAGCACCCTATTTTAGGAGATAAAGATTATGGCGTTAAACCTCTCATTTTAAATGGTAAAGGCTTGTATTTACATGCTTACGCTTTATTGTTTACGCATCCATTTACTAAGGACGTGATGTTTTTAAAGGACGAACTACCAAAACGTTTCCTTAAAATTTTCAAACCTATAGATTAACTATTAAGCACACTTTACAAAGACTTGACCGTAATTTCATCGTGTAAATTGGCAAACTTGATATTCTCATAAAAATAGTCGAACTTCGTTTAACTATGAAACAGCAGCAATACGGATTGCGTTTTAATATTTCAGAATAAAAAAACACATCAACAAGCCTATTTAATATTCAATTTAAAACATTAAGAAATGAATAAAAAAATCATCACAACGGTATCCTTATCATTAATTTTTAGTGCATGTTTATTACTTAATAATTGTAAAGACACACCAAATAACACAACTAGCACGACGCCTACAAATAGCACTGAGGACACTGAGACCAAAGCTTCTAAATTTGCAAGTGATGTGATACCATTTTTTGAGGATTGGAAATTAATTTTAGGTGATGGATCAAACGCAGGTATTGCCACTAATTTTGAGAACAAAGATTACTTTTATACGGTTAATGAAGCTGCTAACGACTGGGTTGTGTTTAAATCGCCTAATGGTGGAGATACTCATGGCACATCAAACAATACAAGAACAGAGCTAGCGCAAATAAAAAAATGGTACCCAGCAACCGCCAATGACAAATTAACAGCTTCTTTAAAAGTGATGAATGTATCTTCTACAGGTGATGCGAGAGTGGCTGCCTCATACTCTGTTGTTGTTGGTCAAATTCATAGTGCAGATAAACATGAGAATGAACCGCTAAAAATATTCTATAAAAAATTTCCTGGTCATGAAAAAGGCTCGGTTTTTTGGCATTATGAGATTAACACTTTAGGTGATGATAATTCGGGACGATGGGATTTTTCTTCTGCAGTTTGGGGTAATGATTTTTCTGTTGTTGGTACAGATGTTAGTTCATATCCTGAAGAACCAAAAGATGGCATCGCATTAGGTGAAGAATTTAGCTATGAAATTGTTGTTAAAGATGGTATCATGAGTTTAAAATTTACTAGTAAAGGTCATGACACTAAAACATTTACCAAAAATTTACTTAAATCTGAATACACAACCTCTGCAGATATACCTGAACAAACGCAAAAATTATTTGTACCAATTGGTCAAGATGGTGTTGAACGCGAAAATGCTTATGCAGGAGAAGGCTGCTTTTTTAAACTTGGGTGTTACAATCAAACTAACGGAAAATCACCAGAGGTAAACAAAAACTGGTGTTCTGGTGCAGAAACCCATGATGGTGATCTAAAAAAACAATATGCAGATGGTAATTATGCCGAAGTATGGTTTAAAACCGCTAGCATAACGGTAAGTGATAACGCTGTCTCTAACGAAGGGTATTTCACAAAAAACGATTAAAAGTATGCCTTGCCTTTAATAAATAAACATGCATTGATGGTACAATTGAACTTACCAATCTATATTGATCAATAGGTTAAATATTTCCTCTCGCTATAACGAACTATTTAACTAGGTGCAAGAAGAAAAACCACCTACTATTTATGAATCTGAAAACCGAATTACAGCGAATTTGCGAAAATAACAATGGTGTGCTTGTAGAGAAAAGCTACAAAGTTAATGGTGAAGCTGGCTCATTTGTACATATAGCTAAATACCAGTTAAAACTCGAATATAGAGGTTTTAAAATGACTATAGTATATGATTTTGGAAATTCGGATACTGCAGTTTGCAAACTTAAATCCTTAAATACTAACAACATACCTGAATTTAAAATAAATACAATAGATCATCTCAGCAAATATATTTTATTAAAAAAACAACGTTGGCATGTAAAGTGCTCTGATAATGATTTAAAACAAAATATTGAACATTTAATAATCAAACTTAAATTAAATGATTTAATACACAACACAGCTTTTGATCTTAATACGCATAGTAAACAACATGATGACATTTGTTTAATTCAAAGCCAATTTTCTTTAAAATATAAAAGCAAAACAGAAAGCGCAGAATCAATTGTTAATTTCCATAAAGGGTTAATTGACTTAGTAGTATAAAACCACCTTAACTCAAATTACAATGAAATCAACAATTACATTTGTTTTAATCTTAGGAGTTTTTAGCCAACTATTTGGACAATCTAACAAAAAGAAGGTTGAGGCTTCTTCTAAACACAACCTTAAACTTGAGTACAATGTTATGAAAAACATCACATTGAAAAAAAATAAGGCATATAAAGACTCTGAACGGTATGAATTTATAGAAAACGGTATTTATCGAGACTTAAAAAATACAGAAGATACTACATGTAGTATGACGATTTCTTATGAATTAGAATCTAACGATAGCAATAACCAATATCCTTTAGAAGATATTTTAGATAAATATGTAATTTATGTGTCTGATGCCCAAAAGTCAGAAAACAAACCAAACACAAACACCTATATACTCGAACTTAGTGGTCAACTAGAAGACTTAAAAAAAGCCAAAGAGATTATAGGCAAAAAAGTGTTTAATCAAGAATTTCTAGACAAAGACGGACAAACAAGAGTGAGGTTAGTTATTGAGTAATATTAACCTCAAACTTTTAAATTCAGTTTTAAAAATTAAATATCCCATTTTAATTGTCGTACAGTGTAAAATCACCTTTTGTTCTTCGGAAATTTTAAAACAACCTCCAAATTGAGCTACCACGACACTTGTTCTATAAATTATCCAATTGATTATCACTACCATCCTCACTAATTGTCCAAAAGAAACCAACAAAGAAAAACTGATCTGCTGCTGGTCTTAACGAGCGACTTGCAAAATTACCATTAACATCTGGAGTGTTGGCATATTGATAGCCATTGATATTTTTAAATCCTAAAGCATTATTCACAGAGAGATATAGTATTTTTTGAGGCGAAATGAGATAGGCCCAATTTAAACTTACACTATTATAACTTTTAGTCATTTCTCCTAAAAAAGCATCTGTATTTGGGTTTGTATATGGTCTCCCTGAAGCAAAGGTATAACTAAAACCTACTTGACTTTTCCAATCATCTATCCAATATTTCGCTACAGCAGAAAAGTTGTGCGTATTTGCAAAACTTGGTTGCGCTTGCGTTGGATAATTTTGATAATCACGCTCTGTATCTAAGTAAGAATAACTCAACCAATAATCTACATTTTTAATGCTCTTATTATCTCTCCAAAATATATCTAAACCTTGAGCATAACCTGAACCCGAATTCTCAAAAGTGCTATCAAAACTCTCAAAATTGGTATCATATTTAACCAAGTTATCATAGTTTTTTCTGTACAATTCTGCACGAAATAAGCGACCATCATTTACAAATTGATAATTCATGATGTAGTGATTTGTACTTTGAGACTTTATATCTTGATCAAATTTTAAAGCATTGCTATTTGCATTTTGATAAAAACTACCAAAGGCAAGAGATAATTGTCCGTTTTTTGATGTTTTATAAGCTAGTGAAGCTCTTGGTGCAACTTTAAATTCATTTGACAATTCATAGTTATCTGCCCTTACTCCTATTTTTGCTGCTAATGTTTTACTAAAAATAATATCAGACTCAACAAACAGTGACGAATTATCACTGGTAAAGCCATAATTTACAGGCGAGACGATTTCCGAAGCATAACGTTCATCAAACTTAGTTTTAAAATGTTCAGCTCCAAAATAGAGCTTAAACCTACTATTAAATCGTTTTTTAAGTTTCAATTTAATGTGAGTAGAATGTTCATCATCTGCAACATCGTTATCTATTACCGACACATCTGTTTTTGCAATAGTATAACTCAATCCAGTGTTCATGGACCAACCATTACCCAAAACACCTTGATATGATGTATTTGCATAAAAATTTCTATTATTAAGTTTAAATCGCACACCTTCTTGACTATTAATATCTTGTTGAGTAATATCAAAACTAGATGCATCAAAAGCTGCATAAAATTTAAGCATACCTGAATTAAGTTTTTGACGAAAAACGGCTTCACCTTGAGCGCCTTCATACGGTTTATCCCAAGTATTACGATCTGGAAATAATGCGGTATAAGGTGCTAAATTAATGTATGAAGCATTGACACTTAATGAGGTTTTTTCCCATTTTTCGGTACGACCTAAAGCACCTCCAACAGACATGATCCCAATCTCGGTTTTCTCTTGATCTGGTTCATCAATAGTATTTAGAAGTAAAACACTTGAGAGTGCATTACCATATTCGGCCGAGTAACCTCCTGTAGAAAAAGTGATCCCATCAAATAAAAATGGCGAATAACGACCACGTGTAGGTACATTGTTTGGTGAAGGAGAATACGGTGTAAATACCCGAATACCATCAATAAAAATTTGCGTTTCATTAGCATCTCCTCCTCTCACAAAAAGCCTTCCGTCTTCAGATACGGTAGATGTTCCTGGTAAGGTTTGTAAGGCGCCAACAAAATCACCCAAAGCACTTGCTGTAGTTACAACATCTAAGGGTTTTAATACCGAAACTTTAGAATTGTCACTGGCTTCAAATGTTCCTGCAGAAATGACTACAGCATCTAACGACTCCATATCTTCACGTAAGAGAATTTTTAAATCTTTTAATTTGGACACGTCAGCTGTGATGGTTTTGGTTTCATAAGACAGAAAGGATATTTTTAAAGTTTGAGTTCCAGTTTCCTCAGTTGTAAAAGTGAATTTCCCATTTTCATTAGATGTTGCTCCATCATAAGTGCCATCTAAAAACACATTAGCACCAAAAACGGGTTGATTCTTGGCGTCGGTTATTGTTCCAGTAATAGTGGTTTGCGCAAAGCTCATTGATGAGATGAAGATGGCAATAATTGTGATTAATTTACTCATGCTTGATGATTTTAACTGTTCGTTTTTTTACTGAAATACCATGTACTGAATTCATTCAGGTATCTCAACAAAGATTGATAGGTCAAAAATGCAACAGTTATAGCATTTTATAAATTAACAATTACTCAATTGTCAAATATCATTACCGAATTGCATATTTTTGAGAAACTCTTTTGTGTATGCTTACAACTTCAGAAAAAAAATTTAGCAGTATTTACGGTATCATCGTTTGTTTAGAATTACTAACAGGCTCTTTAGAAACCCTAAGCGCTTTACATTATATTTTTAAACCAGCGATACTCATTTCTTTACTCATTTTCTTTATTCTGAAAAGTAACGCACTCCATAAACCGTTACGTTTAATCATTATTTTAGCGCTTGTATTTTCGTTAGCTGGTGATGTCTTTCTTATGTTTGTTGATGTGTCACCAAACTATTTTTTATTAGGTCTAATTGCTTTTTTGGTGGCACACATTATGTATGTGATTGCATTTTTAAAACAAAGAAATAAAGCAGCTAAACCGTTTGGTTTTATTACGTTTTTAATGCTTTTTGCTTCAGGATTATTTTATTTCTTAAAAGATGGATTACATGACATGTTAATACCTGTTGTGATATACATGTTAGTTATTTTGAGCATGTCTACTGCAGCTTTTATGAGAAAAGGAAATGTTTCAAAGCGAAGTTATATCTTAGTGTTTTTAGGCGCTTTATTCTTTATGATATCTGATAGTATTTTGGCATTAAATAAGTTTTATGAGCCATTAGCCTATTCCAATATTAATATTATGCTCACCTATGCACTTGCGCAATATTTAATAATTATTGGCCTATTAAAATTAGACCAAGCCTCTCACTAAAACTACTTGAATCCAGACACTCAACCCAAGTTAACGATTACTTGTTAAAAGGTCTAATAATTAAACGTGCCGCTTTATCAAAATTAATGTAGTTATAGGTCCAATTAAAAAAGACAATAACTCGGTTTCTAAAACCTACAAGCGACATTAAATGAATAAACATCCAAACAAACCAAGCAAAAAATCCGCCAAACTTAAAGTGTTTTAAATCTACTACAGCTTTATTGCGACCAATAGTTGCCATAGAGCCTTTGTCATTATATACAAACGGCTTTAGATCATGTTTATTAATGAGTCGTAAAAGGTTTTTACCAAGAAGTTTACCTTGCTGAATTGCAGGTTGCGCAACTTGCGGATGTCCTTTTGGATAATTATCTGTGCTCATAGAAGCAATATCACCTAAGGCAAATATATTATCGTAGCCTTCAATTTGATTATACCGATTAACCTTATAACGATTTGCTCTTTCAATCAAAGATTCGGCCTTAAGACCAGGTATTGGAGCACCTGTGACACCTGCAGCCCAAATTAACGTTTGGGTCATGAGCTTTAAATTTGAATTTGTGGTGACTAATTTACCATCGTAATTTTTCACAATAACATTCGTATGGACTTGAACACCTAAGTTTTTAAGAAATTGCTCAGATTTCTTTGAAGCGTGCTCACTCATAGGTGGCAATAAGCGTTCTGCTCCTTCCAATAAATGAATTTGCATATCGCTAGCATCTAAATCATGATAATCTTTTGGGAGAATATTATTTTTAAGTTCGGCAATTGCTCCTGCTAACTCAACTCCTGTTGGTCCTCCTCCAACTATCACAAAATTTAAATAGGCTTGTCTATCTTTTTCAGAATTAGCTATAGCTGCTTTTTCAAAGTTTTGCAATATCAAGCTTCTAATATTAAGTGCTTGCGGAATACTTTTCATTGGCATACTATGCGCTTGAATAGCTGTATTACCAAAATAATTAGTTTTTGTTCCTGTAGCGACTACTAAATAATCAAAATCAAGTGCTCCAATACTTGTGGTAATTACATTAGTCTCAGCATTAATATGTTCAACTTCAGCGAATCTAAAAAATGAATTTTTATGAGTTTTTATAATTTTTCTTAACGGATAAGCTATTGAGTCTGGCTCTAAACCAGAACTAGACACTTGATACAATAATGGCTGAAACGTATGATAGTTATGCTTATCAATTAAAACAACCTGCAATTCTTTATTAGCTAATGATTTTACTAAATTAACACCTGCAAAACCACCGCCTATTATTACAACTCTTGGAAACTTAGACTGAGGAATATTCATTTAAAAACGCACTTTAATTGTGGACTATAAAGATACGATTTATGCCTTTGAAAATCTTATTTTTAAATTATTGTTTAAACACGTGTAACAATTTTATTATTTATACTACATATAGGTAACTAACTAATGACAATTGAATAAAGAACTCGAAAATAATTTTGTAGAATTACTTGAGAAGCATCAAAATATTGTGCACAAAGTATGTAGATTATATACCAATAATCAAGATGCTCACAATGATTTGTTTCAAGAGATAACCATACAATTATGGAAGGCATATCCAAAATTTCGAGGAGATGCAAAGTTTAGCACATGGATGTATCGTGTTGGTTTAAATACCGCTATTACATTATATCGAAAGTCTAAACGTACCATCAAAACACAAGAATTTGAAAAAGTTTCTTTTAAAATCAAATCAGTAGAATATGATGATACAGAAGAACAACAACTCAAATTATTATATCAAGCAGTATATCAACTAAATGATATTGAAAAGGCCTTAGTCTTTTTGTACTTAGAAGATAAAAAATATAATGAAATTAGTGAAACCCTTGGTATTAGTGAAGTTAATGCTCGTGTGAAAATGAATAGGGTGAAGAAAAAATTAAAAACAATACTAAATCCGTGATATTATGGATGAATTAGAATTATTGAAAAAAGATTGGCAAACAAATGCCAATCAAGAAAATCAACATATATCAAGCGAAGCTATCTACCCGATGATGCAAAAAAAATCATCGTCTATTGTAAAAACGCTGTTCTACATAAGTGTCGCAGAACTGGTATTCTGGATCATACTTAACAGTTATCCTTATTTTGCATCGGAAGCTTATCGTGCCGAATTAACATCTATGTATGGTGGTAATAATAATGTGTTTTTAGCCATTACCTTGTTTAGTCACGCTATAATTTTAGTATTTGTCTATTTGCTCTATAAGGCTCATAAGTCTATTTCTGTAACAGACAACGCCAAAAAACTCATGGAAGGTATTTTAAAGACTAGAAAAGTTATAAAATATTATGTGATTTACAATTTAGTTGTAGCTTTTTTATCGATGTCCTTTGGCCTATACCACTCAGTTTATAACAACCCAGAAATTTCCCAACAATTTGAAAAATTCTCTGATAAACAAATGTTTATTGCGACCTTAGTTATGATAATTTTCACAGCACTGTTTATCCTCATCATTTGGGTGTTCTATCGTCTCATATATGGAATTCTACTTAAGAGGCTTAATAGAAATTATAAGGAACTTAAAAAGTTAGAAGTGTAAATTTGGAGTGAGTGCAATAGGTCTTGGAAACTTAAAATTTGTTGGAAACCAAGTCTCAAAAAAATCGTCTTTTCTTGGTGCAAAGTATAAGTTTGTGTTGGATGCTCTCGGTAAAACAGAATCTTCTAAAGATGCTACAAAAACAAATCATAACGATTAGATTTTAATAACAATTAGACACCTATTATTAGACATGAATAAAGATAACAAATTAACTAAAGGCATAGCTTTAGGCATCAGTTTTGGTACTGTTATTGGACTTTTAACGAATAATATAGCGTTATGGATTGGCGTTGGAGTTGCCTTAGGAGCAGGTATAGGAAATTCTCTTTCTAAAAAAAAGTCTAAAGATTAATTACAAGCTTTAAGAAAAACTTAAGTTTAATATTAATCAACGTAATTCGACATTAGTTTTGCATCTTAACTGAAGTCTGCTCACTAAATTACCAATCACGTAGCTCTCTATTCAATCGTTCCATTTCCTCTAACTCTGCTTGAGGAATGACCTTTAAAAATGAAGGATGCTGCTCAATAGCGTATTCAATTTTTTCAACGATAGAACTCACAGATTCATTTTCATAATCAATCTCTAGTGGCTGTTTAATTTCAAAAGATTGATACACATTTTTCTTTTTTACGCGTAATCCTTTTTTATCAAACGAACGTCTAAAACCATCAATAACAATAGGCACCACAATAGGTTTGTATCGTTTTATAATATGAGCTGTTCCTTTTCTAATAGGTTTAAAAGGTGTTGTAGTTCCCTGCGGAAATGTGATAACCCAACCATCGTCTAATGCTTTACCAATACTAGAAATATCACTCATTTTAACCTGACGATTAATATCCTTACCTTGAGATCGCCATGTTCTTTCAATACTAATAGAACCTACGTACGCTAAAATTTTAGGCAATAATCCAGATTTCATGGTCTCTTTTGCCGCAACATAGTAGATATTGAGTTTTGGGTTCCAGAGATAACCTATGTTTTTTATTGAATCTTCACGATTACTTAAACTTGCATTAAATACATGAAACATCGAGATCACATCTGCAAAGTACGTTTGATGATTAGAAATAAACAGTACATTGTTATCTGGTAAGTTTTTAATAATTTCAGAACCCTCAATTTGAAGCTCATTAAAGCCTCTAAATCGTCGATGCGTTAGTGCACCTAAAATTCTAATCAACCATTTTTTTACAAAAAGTATATGCCCAAAAGGGTTTCTTTTAAATAATCCCATTAATTTTTTCTAATTATTAAGCGAAAAACAAACTTACAAAAAACAATATCTTATAATACCAATTTTAACAAGTCTTTTAGTTCGCTAAGCATCATAGCTGTTGCTCCCCAAACAATGTGACCATTAAGTGAAAATGCTGGCACTTCTAATTCTACTTCCATTGATGTCATTACACCTACTTCTACTTCATTTGTATCATCCAAAAAATGAGATAAAGACACTTCAATAAGGTCTTCCACTTCTGCGTCTTGCTTTACAAATTTTGGCGTTGCTTTTGTAATTCCGAAGAAAGGAGACACCGTAAAATTGCTAGGCGGAATATATAATTTTGTCATTGGTTTTAAAACATCTACATCTTTAATAGGCACACCAACTTCTTCAAAGGTTTCTCTCAAAGCCGTATATTCCATATCGGGATCATCTTTTTCAAATCGACCTCCAGGAAAACCAACTTGAGCCGAATGAACCCCTTTATAGGTTTTTCTTAAAATTAAAATTAAACTCGTCTCACCTATATCATTAGGATAAAACAAAGCCATAACACCAGCTTGTTTAGCTTGTTTCATCTTAGCTTTATTTTCTTCTATAAGTGATTCTCGAAAAGGAGGTGACATCTTAAATTGAGAATCTTCTCCTGGAAGATTTAGATTTTTTATTTTTGAAGCAGATTTCATGAACGTTTCAAAATTCATTTTCTTATGCGGTTTTTTATAATGATAGTATTATGCCTAGTAATTTTTAATTGTGAAGATAAACAATCCAAAAAGAAATCGCCTACTCAAGCTGTAGATTCTACACTTATCAAACAAGACGTTGACATAAAAAAAACAGATTCCATTTCTAAAGACAACCAAGAGTTTTTATTAACCGATGAAAATGCTATGGAGTTTTTTCTGCAATACGATAAAAAACATAAAGAAAACAAAGTGCGTATCGTCACCGATTTTGGCAATATAGACATCCTGCTTTTTGACGAGACAAAATTCCACCGTTCTAACTTTATTTACCTAGCAAAAAAAGGCTACTTCAATGATACACAATTTTATAGAGTGATAGAAAATTATATCATCCAAGGTGGCAGCACAGATAATCGTGAAGTGATGAAAAAACGTCGTTTTATTGGTAAATATCTACTTCCTACAGATACCAAACGTGGGTTTCATCATGATAGAGGTGTCATTTCTATGCCTAGTAGTGATATTGAAAACCCTCATAAACTCGCTTCTCCTTATGAGTTTTTTATCATGTTAAAAGACGTGCATGAACTGGATGGTGATTATACCATCTTCGGAAAAGTAACCAGCGGACTAGATGTGGCAGATAAAATTGCAAACGTCGAAACCGATGATGCAGATTGGCCCTTAAAAAACGTCTATATACGTCGCGTTGAGATTTTGGATTAGCGTTTAAACCACCTCTTCTTTCATCCTTTTTCTAGGATGAAATTCACTCCTCCTTGAAAAAAGCAGGAGAATCAAAACTGACAATACACAAAATCATAAACCATTAATCTAACAACTATAACTATTTAATTCCTTCCCTTATTTCAAGGGAAGGTGGATTCAATTCCAAAAAAGAAATTGAAGACGAAAGGGTTAACAAAATTTAAGTATACAAGTTTTTTTCATCTAACAACCTCCTCGTCTTTGGTCTTTTCTCTAAGACCAAATCCACTCCTCCTTGAAAAAGGAGGAGAATTTAAATTGTTCAATTCAATTTATCTTAGTTCTTGGTTCTTGAATCTTCTTCTGTCTTCTGTCTTCTGTCTTCTGTCTTCTGTCTAAATAAATTAACAAAATCACAACAATTAACTTGAGCAATTTTACCTAACTTGAAACACACTAATTCAATAAAAATAATTAATGATTTCAAAATCCCTAAAAGCTGCATTTATATGTAGTATTGTTATGTTTTCTAGTTGTAAAGACGATAAAAAATCTAACGAAAAATCAGCTATGAACGAGACAGATAATGTTTTACTTCAAGATTGGACTGGTCCATACCAAGGACTGCCTGCTTTTGATAAAATGAATGTAAACGATATTAAAGATGCTGTCGAAACCGGAATGAAACTCGGTTTAGAAGACATTGAAGCAATTGCGAACGTTAAAGAACCACCAACTTTTGAAAATACAATTGTACCTCTCGAAGCGTCGGCAAGTGTATTAGATCGCGTATTTACATATTACGGTATTTTAAGTAGCAACATGTCTTCACCAGAATTTAGAGCTATCCAAAAAGCATTAGCTCCTAAATTATCAGATTACAGATCGAAAATATCACAAAACGAAACACTATTTAAACGCGTGAAAGCAGTTTATGACGCATCACAAAAAAATCCGTTACCTGACGATCAACAACGTGTGTTAGATTTAACTTATAAAGGCTTTGAAATGAATGGTGCTAATCTTTCCGAAGAAAAGAAAGCACGCTATGCTGCAATTAACAAAGAACTGTCATCCTTATACACAGATTTTTCTAACAATGTGTTACACGACGAAGAGAATTATGTCACGTATTTAAATAAAAACCAACTCGGTGGTTTATCTGAATCCTTTATTAAATCTGCAGCAAAAATTGCAACAGATAAAGGTCAAGATGGCAAATATGCCATTACCAATTCTCGATCTTCAATGGATCCCTTTTTAACGTATTCTACAGAAAGAGAACTTAGAAAAATAGTGTGGACCAATTACTACTCAAGAGGAGATAATGGTGATGAATACGACAACAATGCTATTATTGCTGAAATTTTAAAACTACGTAAAGAACGTGTAGGATTGTTGGGTTACGATAATTATGCACAATGGAGGCTTCAAGATCGTATGGCAAAAACTCCAGAAAATGCGATGGATTTAATGATGGCTGTTTGGCCAGCTGCTATTGCTCGTGTTAATGAAGAAGTTGCAGATATGCAAGCCATTGCTAATAAAGGCAATAATAGGCTCACAATTGAACCATGGGATTACCGTTTTTATGCCGAAAAAGTACGTCAGGAAAAATATGACTTAGATAGTGACGAAGTCAAACAATATTTACAATTAGATAAATTAACAGAGGCTATGTTTTATGTTGCAGGTCGATTATTTAATTACAAATTTACTCCTGCAGAAAAAAACATCCCTGTTTTTCATGAAGATGTAAAAGTTTGGGAAGTGTCAGATAAAGATACAGGCAAACATATTGGACTTTGGTATTTGGATCCTTATGCTCGTGAAGGAAAACGCTCTGGAGCTTGGGCAACAACCTATAGAAGTTACACATCGTATCAAGGTGAGACGAATGTATTGGCCTCAAATAATTCTAATTTTGTAAAACCAGCTCCTGGAGAATCGGTTTTAGTGTCCTGGGACGATGCCACTACATTTTTTCATGAGTTTGGTCATGCACTGCATTTCTTTTCTAGCAATGTAAAATACCCAACTTTAAATGGAGGTGTAAGAGATTACACTGAGTTTCAATCGCAGTTACTAGAGCGTTGGTTATCTACAGATGAGGTGATTAACCAATTTTTAGTGCATCATAAAACAGGCGAACCAATACCTAAAGCATTAGTTGATAAAATAAAAAAAGCATCAACATTCAATCAAGGTTTTGGCACAACAGAATACTTGGCATCAGCCTTAATGGATATGAAATTGCATCTTGCTGACCCTTCAAATATTGATATTGATACCTTTGAGCGCGAAACTCTAGCAGACTTAAAAATGCCTAGTGAATTACCTATGCGTCATAGAACTCCGCATTTTGGTCACGTATTTTCTGGAGAAGGTTATGCAACCGCTTATTATGGTTATATGTGGGCAGATGTATTAACAAGTGATGCTTCGGAAGCGTTTAAAGAAGCTCCAGGCGGATTTTACGATAAAGCAGTTGCAGATAAATTAGTGAAATATTTATTTGCACCAAGAAATGCTATGGATCCTGCTGAAGCTTATCGCTTATTTAGAGGTCGTGATGCTAAAATTGAAGCCTTAATGAAAGATCGTGGATTTCCTATTCCTGAGAATTAAATAAGTCTCAGTTTCTATAATTTTAAAAACCTCCTGTGTATAGTTGACTATATGTAAGAGGTTTTTTTATATTTTTATTTCTGAAATATCAAACACTTAAATCCTCAACTATGAAACATATCTTAATCCCTCTACTTTTTTTATGTAGTATGGCATTAAACGCTCAAGCAGATAGAGGCTCAATACTTAAAGAAAAGGATAAAGCAGCAGACTTTACCGTAGAAATGTTAGATGGCACATCTATCACCTTGTCAGATTTAAAAGGAAAAGTAGTACTTATTAATTTTTGGGCAACCTGGTGTGGACCATGCATGGCTGAGTTTAAAGAAATCCCAAAAGAACTTTTAGAACGTTTTGCAAATGAAGATTTTGTATTTGTTCCTATTTCTAGAGGAGAAAACAAATTTTTGGTCGAACAAAAAATGGAAAGCCTTAAGAAAAAAGGGATTAATTTTAATGTTGGCCTAGATCCTACAAAAGACATTTGGGATTTGTATGCGACTAAATACATCCCAAAAAATTATTTAATTGATAAGAATGGTGTGATACGTTATATTTCTACCGGATATTCTAAAGAAAGCATGAAAACGCTTGTTGAGGAGATTAGAAAGCTACTTTAAATTAAAAAACCATTAAAATTCATATATGTCAATTAGATTCTTAATGCTGTTCATATCAATAGTTGTTTTATCATCATGTCAACCTGAATCTAGGTCTACAATTAATTTTGCTGAAGCATTAGAAGACTGTCTATCAAAAGAAGATATTAATCAATTAAATAAAGCAACTGCTCAATTTGAAAAAAAGCTTATTGAGACTTATGGTTCTAAAAATAGTAATAAAAACTACTTACTTTATCTCGAAGATTTAGGCTCTTTAGACTTAAACCCAAATTTCATAACGGATTCTAATTCTAAAAAAGCGCTGAATGATTTAAAAAAATCAGGAACTTTTAATAAAATTTGGATGTCTTTGAAAGACTTAAAATCGTTTAATAGCCAAGATTCTGAAAGTGATGCTATCAAATTTGATTTTGAGGAAACTAAATCAAAACCAATAATACCAAAGATTGATATTATTACCATAAATCAAGAAGCAGATTACTGTAAATGCTTGTTAAATAATGAAATTCACGAGAGTCTCAACCAAGTTTTAGAAACACAGTCTGATGTTGCTGGTTTAAGCTTAGGCTTAACCTCTAAAACTGTTGCAAACAGTATGACTCCTAAAGATTTAGATAATCAATTACATAAAGTTGTGATTGCTACACTTTTTTACTATCCAATGGTTCATTTAGCAAATCAAAACCTATAACTCCTCACCTTTATACAAACTAGGCAAACTTATCTTAAACTTAACCGCAATTAAGCGAATTACGATGACGACGATAAGGGCAATGATAAAGATTAAATTGGTGTCTGCCATAAATTTCCGAAGTAAAAAATATGTGAGTCCACCAATAATACAAGCGGTTGCATAGATTTCTTTTCTAAAAATCACAGGAATTTCATTACACAAAATATCCCGAATAACACCTCCAAAGCAAGCTGTCATGGTTCCGAGAGCGATACAAATAATTGGGTGAAGTCCTGCTATTAATCCTGTTTCTATACCAACAACAGTATACAAACCAATGCCAATAGAATCAAACAAAAAGAGAGAGGTACGTAGATAGTTTATTTTTTTCCGAAGTAAAATTGTAAAAACAGTTGTACCTACAATGACGTAAACGTAGGTCATATTTCTCATCCAAGATACAGGTTCAATCCCAATCATGACATCACGTAAGGTACCACCACCAACGGCAGTTACGAAAGCGATAATGAGCACTCCAAAAGAATCCATTTTTTTGTCGAGAGCGACTAAAACTCCAGATATCGCAAAAGCTACGGTTCCTAAAATATCTATGATTTGAAAAAACATGAGTGTTTAATTTTTAGCAAAGGTAGTTGGCTCAATTGAGATATCATATCGTAAAATGAGTATTTATTGTTAATAAACAATAACACTATGTTAAAACGATTTTGTCATGGTATTACCTTGTGTATAATAATTGTAATCTTTTAAAATTGTACCTATAAACTCTAAATCACTACCATTAAAATCTTTAATTTCCACGACCTGTACAATTTTAGTTCGCAATTTAATAAGCGTTTCATAATCTCTGGCAGCTTTGGCTCTAACAAAGGTATCTTTAATGATTCTTGCATCATTATCTGATAATTTGATCACATTAGGATAGGTAGGTTTGTAATCATCATCTAATTCTTCTAAAATGGTATGACTAATATTTACATTATTTTTAAGTGTAATTACTGAAGTTCCTGCAGTCATATCGCCCAAACGCTGACTATTTTTACTAGTAACCACGGTAATTAAAGCAACAATACCCATAAGCATCATATCAATAGCTCGTAAGGACCAACGGATTAAATAATCTGGAAAGGAAGCTTGGTAGCCGTCAATTTTAACGACTTTTATTTTCATTATTCGCTTTCCTAGTGTTTGTCCTTCAAAGATAGATTCTAAGGTAAGTGTATAGAATAAAATGGGGAGTGCAAATATAGCAATAACGGCTTGTTGTGACCAACCGTCTAAGGCATCAAAAGTTTCGTGAAAATTAAACAAATCAAAAACTATGTAACCAAAACCAAATGCATAGGCTATCTTGATAATTAAATCAATTATATAGGCCAACATGCGTTCACCAACACTCGCTGCGATGAAATTAATATTAACGTTTTGTGTCGTATTTATTTGTAACTCTACCATTAATTGCTTTAATTTGAATGCCTATGAGAGAAGTTGCTTTTATTAAACAAAATAAAGAAAAATGGCTCAATTTCGAAAAAGCTATTTTTGGGAAAACCCTAAAAAACCCTGATGAATTAGCATCACTTTATATTCAATTAGTAAATGATCTCTCTTATGCTCAAACTTACTATCCCAAAAGTAAAACAATTCTTTATTTAAACAACTTAGCAGCTAAAGCTTTTCAAAAAATTTATAAAACTAAAAGGCAAGACACCAACCGTTTTGTTCATTTTTGGAAAACTGAAGTTCCCTTAATTGTTTATGAATATAGGCGCTATATACTATATGCCTTTCTAATTTTTGGTTTATTTTTATCTATAGGGATATTGTCTTCGTCTAAAGATGAAAATTTTGTTAGACTCATTTTATCAGATGGTTACGTTAATCAAACCAAAGAAAACATAGAAAACGGCGATCCTTTAGCTATTTATGGTACCAATACTACTTGGGGAACTTTTTTAGGCATACTTTATCATAACCTTCGCGTAGCAATTAACAATTATTTTTGGGGAATTTTTGGAGGTATTGGCTCTGTTTTAATTTTAATGTACAACAGTATAATGGTTGGATCATTTCAATATATGTTTTATGAATTTGATACCTTTTGGGTAAGCGTTAAAGGCATTTGGATTCATGGTGCGTTTGAAATTTTCTCTATGGTCATTGAAGCAGCTGCAGGTTTAATATTAGGCGCTAGTGTATTGTTTCCAAAAACGTATTCTAGAATGATGTCGTTAAAAATTGGTTTTAAAAACTCATTTAAAATCTTTTTAAGCACAATTCCTTTTACTGTCATGGCAGCATTTTTAGAAGGCTATGTGACAAGACACTATAACATTATGCCAAATTGGCTATCTGTTGGGATTATTTTAACCACACTGGCCATCATCTCATATTACTATCTAATTTATCCGTTTATACTTCATAAAAAACTAAAAAACCTACATGCAATTATATAAATCTAGAGGCTTTGGTGAATATTTTCAAGATACATTCGCGTTTTTAAAACAAAACGGAAAACACTTGTTTAAGCATTTTTTTGTAATCAATGGGATTTTCTTATTAATCTTGGTTGTTATAGGCTATTTCTTTAGTAAATTTTATACCGACGTATTGTTTGGAGGTATCATGAATGGTAGCACTTCGGCTATTGATGACTATTTAAATCAAAATTCTGGCCTCTTTATATTTCTCATTTTTGTATTTATTATTGTAGGCCTAGTAGCAGCAGTGATTTCATATTCTTTTATTCCCATCTATTTAAAACTCTATCACCAACACGATGGCAAAAATTTCACAGCAACAGATATTATAAACGCGTACAAAGCTAATATTGGTAAAATATTCATTTTTTTACTTTGTTCTATTGTTGTCTTTATTCCCGTTGCAATTAGTGCAGGTATTTTAGTATTTGTGCTCGCAATTACTATAATCGGGATACTTGGTTGGCCATTAGTGATTGGAGCTGTAAGTTTATTTTATCAAGGTACGCTTATAGAATATCTTGATGGAAAACGTGGAATTTGGAATAGCTTTGGCCACTCTTGGTCCATGATGAGTTCTAAATTTTGGGCAGCAATTGCTTGTGTTGGTCTGTTTTACTTTATGAGTTATATCGCTCAAAATGTCATTGCATTAATTCCCTACATTTTTGGAATGGTGAACATGTTCACAGACCTAGAGACCAACACAATGCAAGACCCAATGAGCGTTCAAAAAACAATGACAGTCATGATGATTGCTATTTTTCTTTTAACATTTCTAGTGAGTAGCATTTTAAACGTCATTGTACAGCTCAATCAAGGTGTTGTATATTACAGTTTAAAGGAAGACAATGAAAATATCAATACCAAAAGCGATATTGATTTAATAGGATCTGGTGAGTAAATTATATTACGTACATATCATCCTTTTTTTCTTCGGAAACGCATTACTTTTAAATGCCTCAACACTGGTAACACGAGTTCAAACCATGCAAGACTCTGTCTATATTGATACTAAACCTATTGATAAGCGCGAATTTGATGACCTTAAAGACACCTACAATGATAATGAATTTATATACGAACGCAGTGTAGAAAATTCTGGATGGTGGACACGTTTTAAACAATGGTTATCAGATTTTTTTAAAGACCTATTTGATTTTAATAGTGATGCTCAAGCTTCCGATTTTACCGATATTGCATTAACCATTTTTTATGTGGTCATTTTTCTGCTGGTCGTATTTTTTATCGTAAAAGCCATAATCAATAAAGAAGGTAATTGGGTCTTCGGAAAATCTAGCGATAAGTCCATTATTCCTGTTACAGACATTGAGAATAATATTTACGAAACAGATTTCAAATCACTCATTGAACAAGCCGAAAGTGAGAACAACCACAGACTAGCAATTCGTTATTATTACTTATGGTTATTACGAACGCTTTCTGAAGCTGAAATCATAGATTACGATGTAGAAAAAACCAATAGCGATTATTATATCGAAATAGAAAACAAAGACACAAAAGAAGAGTTTTCATACACATCATACTTGTATAATTACATTTGGTATGGTGAGTTTGATATTGACCACACTCAATTTAAAAAGGCCAAAACAGCATTTACTCAATTTTTAAAAACAGCTAAAAAATGAGTAGAACATTAAAAATATACATTGGGATTTTAGTCTTGTTATTTGTTGGAATTATTGCCATAGAATTCTCTACACCTGCTCCTATTAACTGGAAAAAAACATACAATGAAACAGAAAAAATACCATATGGCACATTTGTTTTTTACAACGAGCTAGACCGTTTATTCCCAGCAAGTAATATTGAACAAATTAAAGTAACACCTTACGAGTTTTTTGATGAATATTACTCTTGGGAAGATAGCACTTATTTAACCAGTGGAACATATGTTGTAATTGATGAGTACCCAAATTTAGACAATACCTCTGCTCAAGAATTATTAGATTTTGCATCCCATGGTAACGATATATTTATATCAAGTAATTACTTTCCAGATCGACTTTTAGACTCGCTAGGTTTTAACACAAAAAACGAATATACGTTTAAAGGCAAAGCCGATTTTTCATTTACAAATCCTGTATTTAAAAGTGATTCCATTTCCGTAGAAAAAGGATTAAACAATATTTATTTTTCTGAAATTGACACGTTAAACACAACCGTTCTTGGGCATCAAAAATTTGATGATATTACATACACTAATTTTATAGAAGTCCCTTGGGAAACAGGTTACTTTTACTTGCATTTACAGCCGGTTGCTTTTACTAATTATCACTTGCTTAAAAAAAATAATCGTAAATATGCATCTAGCGTTATGTCTTACCTTGGTGATGATACTATCTTTTTTGATTCTAGAAATAAATCTAGTAAAAACCTAGGAAGCTCGCCATTACGCTTTATATTAAGTCAGCCACCTTTACGATGGGCTTGGTATTTGGCACTCATTACTGTAGTATTATTTATGATTTTTAATGCTAAACGAAGACAACGTATTGTTAACGTAAAAGTGCCATTAAAAAATACAACTGTAGATTTCACTAAAACCATTGGTAATTTGTACTATGAAACAAAAGACCACAACAATTTAATAGAGAAAAAAATCACCTATTTCCTAGAATACATAAGACGCGTCTATTATTTAGACACTCAAATTCTAGATGATAAATTTGTGAAAAATCTGTCTTTAAAATCTGGTAAAGATCAAGATGATATTAAAAAATTAATTAACAAGATTGCACATTTAAAAGCAAAGAGCTACTGTAATGAAGACGACTTATTACAATTAAACAAAGCTATTGAAGCTTTTTATACCACATAATTATGGAACATTTAGACGACAACAAAAACGAAGATTTAACACCAAAGGCTACACCGTTAGAGACGTCTTCAATTGAAGACACTACAGCTACAACTCCAACTGAGGCTTTGGCAAATACCGAAACTACAGCAAGTGATCTTAGTTTTACTAATCGTATTGACTTAAGTGAACTTCAAGACGGTATCGCATTAATAAAAAGCGAAATTAGTAAAGTTATTGTAGGTCAAAAAGGAATGATAGACATGCTCATTGCCTCTATTCTTGCTAATGGACATTCGTTAATTGAAGGTGTTCCTGGAGTTGCAAAAACCATTTCGGCAAAATTGTTAGCTAAATCTTTAGATGTTGGCTTTAGTAGAATTCAATTTACACCAGATTTAATGCCTAGTGACATTTTAGGTACATCGGTTTTTAATATGAAAAACTCAGAATTTGACTTTAAAAAAGGTCCGATTTTTTCTAATATGATTCTTATTGATGAGATCAATAGAGCGCCTGCAAAAACACAAGCTGCTTTATTTGAAGTTATGGAAGAACGTCAAGTTACCATTGATGGTAATAAATATAAAATGGAATTACCATTTATCGTCTTAGCAACTCAAAACCCTGTAGAACAAGAAGGAACTTACCGTTTACCAGAAGCACAATTAGACCGTTTCTTATTTAAAATTGACATTGATTACCCAAATATTGATGAAGAAGTAGAAATCTTAAATCGTGAACAAAATTTACAAGGTAAAGGAAAAACAGATCATGTTACTGCACATTTAAATGCAACCAAAATTATTAAGTTTCAAGGCTTAGTAGAGCAAATTAAAATTGAAGCGCACTTGATTAAATACATTGCAGATATGATTGTGAACACACGTAACAATCCGTTTTTATATTTAGGTGCATCGCCTCGAGCGTCTATTGCTATTTTAAAAGCAAGTAAAGCCTTTGCTGCTATGAGTGGACGAGATTTTGTAACACCAGAAGACATTAAACGTGCTGCCATACCAGTATTACAGCATCGTGTAATTGTAACTCCAGAGCGCGAAATGGAAGGTGTCACAACCAAACAAATTATAAAGCAAATTATTGAGGCTGTTGAAATACCAAGGTAATGACTTAAAGGTAGTGATCCGTTTTTAGTGAACACTAATTTAATAAACGACACCTGTAATTTGAATACTAAAAAAAGTATCATAAATAAACATTTTTTTGAAACATATTAAACCATTTTTTCTCCAAAACAGATTTTTCTATGCTTGCATGGTTATTATGGTATTATTTGTTTTGAGTTTTATTTTTCCTAGAGGATTTGCAATTGTAAAATTGCTGCTTCTACTATTGATAACGTTAACAATTTTAGATACCATCATTTTATTTGCTGCTAAAAACGGAGTTAAAGGTCAACGTGTGCTACCCGAAAAATTTTCTAATGGTGATGAAAATGGTGTAAATCTCTTAATTAATAACTACTACACCTTTAATGTCAATGTTACGATTATTGATGAGATTCCAGAGCAATTTCAAGTTAGAAATTTTAGAATAGACAGAAAATTAGAGGCTTCAAGCTCTTCAGAAATCCAATATAAATTGCGACCTGTAGAACGTGGTGAGTATCACTTCGGAAAGTTGAACATTTACGTTACTTCTGTTTTCGGACTAATTTCGAGACGTTTCATTTCCGAAGATAATGCCATGGTACCAACCTACCCTAGTTTTATGCAATTGCGCAAGTACGATTTGATGGCTATTAGTAATAATTTACATCAATATGGTATTAAAAAAATACGTAAAATTGGTCATACCATGGAGTTTGAACAAATAAAAGATTACGTGTTAGGAGATGATTTACGCACCATAAATTGGAAAGCAACTGCCAAACGTAACCAATTAATGGTGAATCAATTTCAGGATGAAAAATCTCAACCTATCTACTCTATTATTGATAAAGGTCGTGTGATGAAAATGCCTTTTGATGGGCTAACACTTTTAGATTATGCGATTAATGCTGCTTTAGTTATTTCTAATGTAGCACTAAAAAAACAAGACAAAGCAGGTATTTTGGCCTTTTCAAAAAAGGTAGAAAATATTGTGGTTGCTGAGCGACGTACATCGCAAATGAATCTCATTTTAGAAACGCTCTATAATGTGAGTACAGATTTTTATGAAAGTGATTACAGCCGACTTTATGCCGATGTTAAGCGTAATATCACACAACGAAGTTTAATGCTGCTCTACACCAATTTTGAAACTTTAGATAGCTTACATAGGCAATTACCATACTTAAAAGGTATTGCAAAAAGTCATTTACTTGTGGTTGTGTTCTTTAAAAACACAGAGCTTAACACCATTATTACCGAAAAAGCCGAAACCGTACAACAAGCTTACGACAAAGTTATTGCCGAGAAATTTGCTTTTGAAAAACGATTAATTGTTAATGAGCTTCAAAAATATGGGATTCAATCGATATTAACATCGCCTCAAGATTTAACAATTGATACCATTAATAAGTATTTAGAGATTAAAGCTAGAGGGTTGTTGTAAATTATTTAGGTCAAAACAGCTCATAAAGTTTCGTTTCGATAACACCTTTACCATCCTTCAAAATAATTGATGATAATAGGCGCTCATTTTTAACCTCAAAGTTAAATGGTGACACCAAAACATTGACTCCACTTTGTTTTTTCAATCTAATGCCTTGTCCCGAAATAATGTCAATATTTGGTATAAAATCAGCCACTGGCAAGTGCTCTGTTAAAATAATGTACTTAAAATGTTTAAGCTTAGCGAGTACGCATTGTATTTCGGCATTAGAAATATGTTGCAACACTTGTCGTAAAATTGCACAATCACCTTGTGGCAACTCATCTACTGCAAGATCTAAACATTGAAACTCTAAATTATTTGCAATAAACGTTGCCCTATTGTGCGCTATAAGGTTTGCCACGATATCTACAGCAATATAGTTTGCTGTGTGTTTTACTAAGTTTTTGCCAATATTAAAATCGCCACAGCCTAAATCACAAACCACTAACGCCTTGTCAAAAGACGTTAAAAATGAGGTTACAGCCTCTACATATGGATGAACAAATTCGGGATGATGCGAGCCTTCACCAGAATAAAACGGTGTGGTATGTGTTCCCCAAAGGTTCATATCATACACCTGCTCCATTGCCTTTTTTGTTGGCCAAGGTGTTTTTTTAGTTTTCAGCGCATCATGTGTTTCGCTCATTTTAAAGTTGCCTTTATATCAAATATAACCAATCGTTTGAAAATAGGAATACAATCTTTTTATCTTCGGAAATATCTATTGGATTCAGTTTGTTTTATTAATTTAGTATTTATCTCATACGATACAACTACGACCTATATCATATTTTAATGAATAACATATATTGTCATGATACACTTAATTGTAGGAAATACAGGTTCAGGAAAAACCACATACGCTAACCAGTTGAAAGCAAAAACCAATGGCATTGTTTTCTCCATAGACACTTGGAATAACACATTATTTCTTCCAGATAAACAACCTACAGATGGTCTCGATTGGTTTTTAGAACGTATAAACAGAGCAGAAAGCATCATATTAAATATAGTTGAGCAATTAGAAGATTCTAAAACAGATACGATTTTAGATTTAGGATTATCAAAATTTGAACATCGCGAAAAATTTAGAATGTTTGCCCAACTTCATGGTTATGAACTCCAACTTCATTTTTTAGATATTTCAAAAAACACTAGGTTTGAAAGAGTGATGAAAAGAAATAAAGATCAAGGTGATACTTTTGAATTTGAAGTTAGTGAAGACCATTTTAAATTTATGGAAACTTGGTTTGAAAAACCCACAGCAAAAGAAATGACAAATGGTGTTTTAGTTACCGAATAATTTATCTTTTAACTCACTAACTATCAATAAAACAGACTCATAAATGTTTGCTTTTTACATTTCAGCCATAAAAAATCACAACTGGGTAACTCTCTTTTCGTAAATGTGTGCTTTAATTGGATATTTGAATCATCAATAACAAACAAACCATTAAAACCACATATTATGAAATCATTAGTCTTATTTATCGTATTAACTTTAATTTCAACATTAGGATTTTCTCAAGATACTAAAGGTCACACATTAACAATAACAGTAGAAAATGCTAAAAGTGACGATGGCAAAATAGTTTTAGCGTTAAACACAGAAGCTACTTTTATGAAAACTCAACCTATACAAAGTGCATCTGCTACTATTAAAGATGGTACAGCTATCTTAACTTTTGAAAACATACAACCTGGTGACTACGCCATTATTGCATTACACGATTTAAATGGCAACCAAAGAATGGATTTTGATGCCAACGGAATGCCTGTAGAATCTTACGGGACGTCAAACAACCCAAGAAGTTTTGGTCCGCCAAATTATGGCGACGCAAAATTTAATGTCGCTAATAAAGATGTAGAATTGTCTATACGCTTCTAAAATAACAGCAATCAATCAATCAATCAATCAATCAATCAATCAATCAATCCTTACCAAAAGAACCTCATTTCGAGGTTTTTTTGTTTTATAACTTTTACCAAAATAATCTAAACATAATATTAGGAGTCAACCCAATTGAGAATTTATCAATGGCTTCAATAGCTCCATTAATATCATTATTTCCACGATATTCTCTGCTTATAAAATTAGTTTTATTGTACACGTTTCTAACAGAAAAACCCACTTTTGCCCTCAGTTTACTCGTTTTAGAAAACTTAAACTTATAGGTGCTAGAAAAATCTAATCTATGATAATCGGGTAAACGTTTTGTATTTACACCTTCATTAAACTGAAAGCTATTATTTCCAAACGTAGATGCTGTATAAGGTTTTCCTGTTTGCCATCTCCAACCTAATGCTACTTCAAAATTGGATAATTTATAACTCAATGATGTTGAAAACGCATGTTTAACATTTGATGTCGCTGTAAAATAATCATCCTCATTGATACTATCATACTTACTTTTAGATGTGTTAAACGAATAACTTAACCACGAATTAAACCTATTAAAACGCTTATTTAGAAACACATCAACACCAAAAACACGTTGTTCTCCTAAATTAAAATTACTGTTTTCGGGATTTAAAAATCCTAAAGATAATGCTGTGATATGATCTATTTTTTTATAATAATGATCAACATCAATGGTCCAACCGTTATTTGTATAAATAAATCCTGCGGAAATTTGCTTGCTATTAATAATAGGGAATTCATGACCATTTGCTAATCGCCATACTCTATTCTCTAATGACAAATCACTAATAATAGTTTCATCAATTTCACTAATAATTTGATGTTTTACTTCTCCAGAAATTTGAAGCTTCACATGTTTCACGAGGTCTTTATAAAGTATTAATCTTGGTTCAAACCTAAACGCATCTAATTCATAAAAATAGGTGGCTCTCGCACCAACCTCAACATCAAACCATTTTGGATTTTTATAATTATAATTAGCATAAATGCTATGGGTTTGCACAACTGTTTTATCTTCATCTAAAATAAACTGAAGAGTTGTAGTATTTAAAAATGCATAGGCCACATCTTTTAAAACATATTGATATCCAAACGTTGCCTTATTTTGCTTATTAATTTCCCAATCCAATTCGGTTGAAATACCAGAATCAAAAATGATGTTTCGTTTTTCAAAATTGGAGGTTTGTGCTTCTCCTTCCGAAGTAATAAAATTATAATTAAGCTTATAATTTGAAAAATAAGCCGAAGTAAGTTGCTTTAAATTTGTGCGCCACAATTTAGTCCAGCCCAAACCATAACCCGTATTTTTAATTGACATACGATCATTAAAAGTTTTGTTGGCTTGCGTATCATTAACCGTAAAATCTAAAGTATTATCAATAGATATGATGCTAGCATAAAGTGTATTATTAAAATTTGGCTTATAGTTTATTTTAATATTATAATCTACAAAACTAAAGTCGTTATTAGGATTATCACCATTTTTAATTTTAGTACTTTCAAATACTTTATCTGCCAATGTATTAAAAGCAAACGATTGATATGTATTTGTATAACTAGATCCCATAGAGGCTTGTACTGCCAAGGTGTCTTTAATAATTGGCACTTCTAAGTAAGCATCACCACTAATACCATTAACACCAATTTGGGCTTTGAGTTTTTCTTCAATTTTAGACGTTGTAGTCATAGAAATGACGCTAGACACTCGCTCTCCATATCTAGGGTTTGTCCCTTTATTTATAAATGTAACCTGCTTAGTTGCATTAGGGTTAAATGGCGAAATCATACCAAAAAGATGGCCTTTGTGATACATATTAATACCATCCCAAATTATCCTATTTTGATCCATCTTGCCGCCTCTAACCAAAAATCCAGAAGCAGTTTCATTAGGACTCACAACACCTGGTAATAATTGAATACTTTCTAAAACATCAGGCTCTGTAAGTCCAGGCAAAATCCCCAAAGTTGTTGGATTGATAAGAAAAGATGCATCTTTATTTTTAGTAATTCCTTTAGTGAGGTAACTATTAATAACTATTTTGTCTAATTCTAGAATTTGTGGCCCTAAGTTTGATGTATGCACAATAATATAACGATTATTGAGCACTTCAAAATCTAATTTTGTTTTGAGTTTTATAGCATCCAAAAGTTCATGTAGCGTTCTTTTTTCCTTGTTTAGTGTGAGGCTTAATCCAGTTAATTTCTCATCTTGAAATGAGAATTTTACATCATAAAGGGTTTCAATTTTTTCAAAAGCAGCTTGAAGCTGTACAGCATTAAATGCTATATAATATTTAGCCTCTTCTTGCGAAAAGGCTAAAAAAGGTAGAATTAACAAAATGGTGATTATCAATTTCTTCACTTCGTACTCAAATAGATGTTTCCTTTTTCTTTTTCAATAAATCGTATTTGTAAAGAATTAAATACTGTTTTTAAAGCCGTATTTAAATCTTTGTGCGTAAAACTACCCGTATAAATTAAGTTGCTATTAATGTTTGTGGTATCTATTGCAATATTGTATTGAGATTCTAGGCTTGTAATAACATATTTTAAAGGCACACTTTTAAAAGTACTTTCTCCTTCTAGCCATGACGGATTAGCACTGGTTGACTCCCATTGCTCTGCAGCAAAACCGTTAATTCTTCTAACAGTATTTGTTGGCAGTAATACAAAAGTGTCGTCATTAGATTTAACACGAACTTTCCCTTCAAAACAACGCACTTCAAACAAGTCGTGTTGCGAGTTTACATTAAACTGAGTTCCTAATACTGTAACCGTTCCATTATCTGTAATAACGGTAAATGCACTTCCTTTTTTCACTTTAAAAAAACCTTCCCCTTTTAGATTTAAAGTTCTATTATGCTCCCAATCATCTTTATTATAGGTTAAGGTAGATTTGGAGTTTAAAATAACTTCAGATCCATCTAAAAGCACCATCGTTTTTTGGTCGCCATAATTGGTCTCTAATGTAACAATATCGTCACCTAGAATAAAAAACAAACCAATCAATAGCACAACAGAAGCTGCAATTCCAAACAACCATCTTCCCGATTTTAATGATCGTACGTTACTTTGATCTTGACTTTGGCTTTTGGAAATATGATCTTGAATCTTCATGAAAGAAGCATCTGATGAAGACTCTAAAACGTCAAATATATTTAACCCTTCTCTTATTTTAACATACGAATTAAAATCTGCCTCAGACACTAACACCTTTAGTTCCTTATCACTGAGTTCTCCCACTAACCATTTGGCTAAAAAGGTTTCACTATTGTTATGTAAATCTTGTTCTTTCATGATCTTCTTCTATTAATACAACGAGATGCTAAAAAACCCTACCCAAATTTTAAAATAATTAAACATTACCAATTTCTTCACGTATCACAACTAAAGCTAAATGCATTCTTTTCTCAATGGCTTTCACCGAAACATCCAACTGTAATGCAATCTCTTTGTAAGTCTTTTTTTCTATTCTATTTAATAAAAACACTTCTTTTTGTTTTTCTGGCAAAGCATTTATGGTACGTTCTAACTTATCCATAAATTCCTTTTCTAATAAGATGAACTCAGGTGTTTCATTGTTTTTGTGAACCCTTAAACTATGTTGATGTTTTCTAACCACTTTGTCATGCTTAATTGTATTTAAAAAAGTGTTATTCGCTATGGTATACAAATAACTTTTTACGCTTTCATATTTTACTTTACTACAATTATCCCATAGTTTTATAAAGGTGTCTTGTAAAATATCTTCGGTTTTATCTAGATCTTGAGTTTTATAAAATATAAAGCGCCTTAAATCTTTTGAAAACATCTTATAGACATTTTCAAAAGTTACAACTTCGCATATATTTTGCTGATCTTTAGACATTCACTAACTTAAACATAGTTCCAAAACTAGGTAAAAAATAATTATAGAAAAAAGTAGGGTATTTTAAATGTGTGTTGTTTTACTATTGATTAATCGCTATGAAATTGAAATACGAACTCAAAAAATTGAAATTATGAAACATTTTAAATTAATACTTTTAAGTGCATTATTTGTCGCATGTTGCTTCACGTCTTGCACCAATAATGAACCAGTTGTAGATGAGCAAAACATTAATGATAGCGCTTCAATCACAACTTCTTTAGCAGCACTTAGAACTCAATTTAATTCTCAAGGCAATGTGATCCCAACTGAAAACCCTACAGGCAATATTGTCTTTGATTTCTGTTTTGATTTTGTGTATCCTTTACATTTATCCTACAACAACAGCACTACAGTTACTGTAAATAATTTAGATGAATTAATAGATGTATCAATCAACACAACAAACAATCTATACATAAGTGGTATTGAATTCCCTTTTAATGTAGAAGTTTACAATGAAGACCAAGATGCTATTATAATTACTACAATCGCTAACGAAACTCAATTTGCAACTTTAATAGAAACTTGCGATTTTAATACCAGCTCATCATGTGAATGCTACGAAATTTACGATCCTGTTTGTGTAGACATTACCGCTCCAAATGGTCAAACATTTGTTATGACCTATCCAAATGCATGTTACGCAGAGTGTGATGGCTTCACCGAAGCCGATTTCATAGAAAATTGTCAAGGCGATTATAATAATCCTGGTGGTTCTAATTGCTTTACATTTAATTTCCCTTTATCAATTATTACTGATAATGGAGACACAATTACAGTAAACTCTCAAGCTGAATTAGACACTATACTCTATAATTCATATTACTTTGACTTTGTATATTCCTTTGATGTGACATTAGCAGATGGAACCTTACTTAGCATTGGTAACCAAGAGGCTTATATTGAATTATTAGATTCTTGCAATACAAATACCGATTGTGAATTAGATCTTCCAAGTTTAGAAGGATTACTAACCTCTTGCGATTTATATGAAATCGTCATATTTAATCAAAACGGAACGCTCGTTGATGTTAACCAGGTGATGTATAACGCTAACGGAAATCTTATAGTCAATGGAGAAATAGCTGTAACAGATCTAGGCACATGGAGTCTCGACAATTCTTCTAACAATCTCACATTGCATATGAGCGGATTATTAAATTTCACTTTACTTAATGGCAATTGGGATTTTCTTGACTGCTCAACCGGAAATTTAATTTTCTCAAATGGAGACTACACCATCAATTTAGCTTGCCAAGACTGTATATGCACAGGTGAAGCAATTCCTGTATGTGTTGAAGTAGACACAGGTTCAGGAATAGAAATTATTACATTCGTTAATGAATGTGAAGCAGAGTGCGCAGGTTACACACAAAATGATTTTGTTGAATGTGAAAACAATACCACCAACTGTTCTGAACAAGAATTAAATGCTATTTTAAATGAATGTGTTTGGTATGTAAATACAAGTTTATATCAAAATGTAGCTCCAGAGTTCTTTATATTTAATCCAGATGGAAGTTGGTCTGTAGGTAATCCAGAATCAAATGATACAGTGACTTTAGGTACCTGGGGAACCATACAAAACCCAAGCAAAAATCAATTAGCAGTCTCTTTTGGTACTGATGTAGAACCTTACGCATCAATAGCTGCCTTAGATTGGACCGTAGTTGTATGTAGTGAAGAGTATGTTACCTTAGCATCTAATAACCAAGTCATACAATTAGAACGAGATTGTAACTAATCTCCTGTTTTAGTTGGTTGGTTTATAAACTTAAAAACCCTTCAAAACACAATGTTCTGAAGGGTTTTATATTTATTATTTTTTCTTCGGAAATTAAACCGACTCACCCAACCAGGCTTTCATCATCCAAACCGTTTTTTCTTGTTCAGTAATAAAATCACTCATCATTGAGTTTGTACCTTCATCATTAGCCTCACCAGAATCATCTAATATTTGACGCTCAATTTTTAATAACTCTGACAGAGAATCAACAATAAGTTGTACCGCTTTTTCATCTTCAGAAATGTTCTTCCCAACTGGCACTTTAGCAGCTTTAGAATAATCTTCAAACGTATGTAAAGGTGTTGCTCCAAGGGTTAAAACACGTTCTGCAATTTCATCTACTTTAACATTGGCGTCTGTGTATAATTCTTCAAATTTAGGATGCAATTCAAAAAAACGCTTACCTTTAATATTCCAGTGAATACCTCTTAGATTTTGATAATATATTTGAAAATTAGCCAATAACGTATTTAAATCATTCGCAATTTCTTTTGTTTTTGTGGTTTCTAAACCTATACTGTTAGTTGTCATAATAATTGTTTTATTTTATGATATAAAGTTACTGAATATTAAACTTAATTCGCCATAGCTTTAATGAATAGTTGTTATATCTTTATAGCTTAAATCAATCCATATGACTATTACACAATTAAAATACGTTTTAGCCATTGCTGAATATAAAAATTTCACAAAGGCTGCCGAAAAATGTTTCGTTACCCAACCCACATTAAGTACACAAATTCAAAAATTAGAAGACCAATTAGATGTTCAAATATTTGACCGTAGTAAAAAACCAATCGAACTAACAGATGTAGGTCGTAAAATAGTACAACAAGCTAAGAATATTGTTGACGAGTCTGAACGTATTCAAGATATTGTTGATCAACAAAAAGGATTTATTGGTGGTGAATTTAGAATAGGCATTATACCTACAATAATGCCAACTTTATTGCCTATGTTTCTTAAAAACTTTATAAAAAAGTACCCTAAAGTACATCTTAAAATTGAAGAGCTAACCACCGAAGAAATTATAACACGTGTTATGGAAGGTCATCTAGATGCAGCTATTGCAGCTACGCCTTTAGAACATGAGTCTATAAAAGAGCGTGTTTTATATTATGAACCTTTTGTAGGCTACATACCTCATGACCATAGATTAAAAGACAAGAAAAAAATTGATGTTACCGATTTAGATTTAAATGATATGCTACTTCTAGAAGATGGTCATTGCTTTAGAGATGGCGTCATTAATCTTTGTAAAGTTTTAAAAACTCATGACGATGATCAATTTCAACTAGAAAGTGGAAGTATTGAAACCTTAGTAAAATTATCTAATGAAGGTTTAGGCATGACACTTCTACCGTATTTAAACACCTTAGATTTGAGCGATAAAATGTCCTCTATGTTACATCATTTTAATGATCCATCTCCTGCTAGAGAAGTAAGTATTATTTATCATAAAAATGAACTGAAGTTGCAAATTATTGATGCCTTACATGATGTTATTTCTGGTGTTATTCGTGGAGCGATCGCATTTCAAAATGTTGAAATTATTAGTCCGTTACCAAAATAAATTACAGACACGAGTTTTGTAGTTGGCACATTTCAGTAGAAAACAAAAAAATAAACCGCAGTTATACAATGACGTTATAACTGCGATTTCTTACTTTATAATACCTACATTTATAAAGCGTAATTAAGATATACAGAGAACTGCTGTTGCGACTCTACATTGCCATCAAATAAATCTTGATGAATAGGCAATGTATATTTTATACCCAACAAAAAATCATCCCTATTAAATTCTGAACCTATTGAGCCATTAAAAATAGAGCCATTTGTATCTTGCAATTGCTCACCATACTGCTCTATAGAATCATAAATATCTCCAGAAAACCCTAAAAATGGTTTTACGGTGACTTTTTTTAATTCTATGTTATAAAATGCGCTACTACCATAACTAAATTGATCACCAAACTTGTAATCATTTTTGTTTTTAGACTTAAAATAGTAACTCAAATTAGCAACGACTCCAAAATTATTTTTACTGTATCCATACATAATTGAAGGAAAAACATCTAAGCTACCTGTACCAACTTGAAAACCTGGATTTACCTTATCTGTTAGGCGTTCTTCAAATTCTCCTGTTGGTAATTTAATACCTAATCCCACATTTAGCATATGGTTAGAGCGTTCTCTTTCTGTATTAAAATCAACCTCATCATCTGCTCGCTTTTTATATAACTTTATTTGATACCAGGTCATAAAGTTTATATCTCCTAAACCGCTAATATGCTCGTTTCTATCTTCAAATTCTCGATTTAAATCTTGAAAAGGAATAACAGCTGTCACAAAAAAGGATTCACATATTGGCACTCGTCCCCAAAGTTGGTAGGTATTAAAACGCTCTTTACTTATAGGTGAGTTTGAAAAAATGCCATCACGAGACTCATAATTTTGGTGTATATATCTCAATCCAGTAAAATTGGACATACTTAAATCCCCAAATGAAGAGCTTCCTCCAGTTGTGGTGCAACTGCAAAGATCACATGCATAGATGTTTCCGAAGGAAAACAAACTAAAGAGCAAGAGTACTGTAATTTTTGTTATTTTAAAATTCTGAAAATCTATCATCTTGTAAAAATTCATGATCTGTTAATGTGTTTAAAAAAGCGATAATGCTTTCCTTTTCATAATTAGAAAGTGTAATACCATAGGTTCCATTTTCTCTTAAAAGCGAAGGATCTACATTACCATTATCTGTACCTCCAGAATTATAAAACTCTAAGACAGCTTCTAATGTTGAAAACCTACCATCATGCATATATGGATAAGTTACTTCTATATTGCGCAAACTGGGTACACGAAACTTATATAAATCATCTGGATTTTCAAATAAGTTGTATCGACCTTTATCATCTAACATTGGGTTTACAGAGAGACCGTTGTTTCTATAGGTATGATCTGTAAAAAGATCTGTTGCATGACAACTTGCACAGTTAGTTTCAAAATTTGCTAAACCATCTAACTCGATATTGCTTAATTGTACGTTATCTTCTCCTCTCACATATTTATCATATTTAGAATTTGAGGAGACCATCATATTCATAAATTGAGATAAGGCCTTAAGCATATTCTCGCTATTAATTTCTCCATTTTCAAATGCGCGCCCAAATTGATATTGGTAACCAGCATCATTTTTAAGTTTGTTAATAACGTTACTCAATATTTCTCCCATTTCTAGCTCGCTAGTAATTGGTATGATGGGTTGAAAATCTAAGTGAGAAGCCGCTCCATCCCACATAAATTCCATTTGGTAGGCCATATTTTGAATAGGTTGCGCATTTCTAAAACCCACACCTCCATTCACACCATGACTTAATGTGTGACCATGATGCGTGAAGGCAAAAGCTTGTTCATGGCAAAAGGCACATGAAATGGCATCATTTGAAGACAATTTGCCTTCATAAAATAATAATTTACCAAGTTCAAAACCCTCTTGCGTGACAGGATTATTATCTAAATTATACTGAATTTGAGGAAAATTCTCTGGGATAACGACCTCTAAAGGTGTTGCTTGATACCCATTAATTTCGTCAGTTTTAGAACATGAGAACACACACAAACTCAACACTAATAGTGTTACCTTTTTCATACTAGAATAGTATTTAGTAAATAAAAAAACTATCAGGCCATAATAGACCTGATTGCTTTTTTAATACAATTAGTTATTGTGAATGTGATGTACCTCAAACATACCCATAACATTATTTGCTATGATTGGAGTTTCGTTAGCATCTGTATGTACTTGATCGTAACCATCCATAAAATTCACCGAAGTTTCACCATCAAAGGCTTGAGAAATATCTGCAACAATATGAATTTCTGGTTGAGAAGCTTCTCTCACACGCACTGTATTTGGCAACGTTAAATTTACGGCTCTATAGTTATCTAAAGATGTACCAACGCTTCCCATGTGTAGGTTTAATGGTTCATCTGTCATTGTATCTGATGAAAAAGTACCATCAAATCGAATAAATTTATAACCCGAAGCCCATGACCAGAACATCCCTTGATCTTGAGCATATTCTAAAAAGTCACCTTGACCATCAGCTCCCAAGGCAAAACGATCTTGATCGATACCAACTCCAAAGCTTACAGATACATAATCTGCTGCAGTAACATTTTCTAACACTACATAAATTTCTCCTGCATTATTTCCATTGGCTTCATCTACTATAAATACATTATCTGCAGTAGGGTATGTAAACACATTACCTGGGTCATCGGTTAATTGAACATTACTTATAATGTACTTTAAATTGTCTAATTTATATGACTCATTGTTTGATTTTGAATAGGTTGTTCCGAAGATAAAATCTTGGTCTCCAACACCGTTATCAAATTTTAATATAAGTTCACCTGTTTGTCCTGTAAGGTCTTCTCCTGATGCGTCATCATCTGATGCGCAAGATATCATTGATATGCATAGCATAATTGCAAATGCTATTTTTGTAATTTTCATTTGTATAAGATTTAATAATTGTTTGACGCTACTTGAATTAGGACATAAAAATATTCCTAATTACAATTAGCATGAGATGTGATTATCTACAAGACAAAAAAATCTTGTAGAAAAAATTAAAAAAATCTTAAGAAATTGGAGGTCTAAACAAGGCATACTCTATATCATAAGAATAGGTATTACTATAGTTAGAATTTAACTCTTTAGACCAAAGTATGGTCTTAGAATCTTCGTTTATAAACGATTGTTCATTTAAAAATACAGGAAAAAAAGACTCAAATACAACATTAAGTACTTTGTTTTGTTCATCATCGCTACTTGAAGACACAACCTGTAGTTGTTTTGCTAGATGACATTTACCATTACATTGCATTTCTGGTTTTTCTTTATTAACGCAATATGTCTCTATTATGTAATCAATATTTAATTGATAATAGAGTACTTGACCTATAAAATACATGGGTCTAAAAGCAAACGCTATTAATAATAAAAAAAGGAAAAGCTTTTTCAAAGTTTATAACTTTTGGCGAAGATACAACAAGCATAAAAAAATAGAAAGTATATAATCATAAAAAAAAAAGCTTAAACATTAATTTAAAGGTGCGTCTTCTCTATAACAGGCTGCAATATCTATACTTGCAGAATAATTTGATATACTCCTTAGTTTTGTTTTAAAAAACTTGGGGCATTTATAAATTAGTCAAACCTCCCAAAATATTGAGCCAAAAATTACCTATATCATTAAATTAAAGCATGCGTTTACATTGACGTAAATCGTGATATTAAACTTAAATGCCTTGTATCTATGCAAAAAATTGAACCATAAAAAAAGCGACATTTAAGTCGCTTTTTTATTATGGTTTTAATAAAATTAAACATTGATCTAATTCAGGGTTTTGTAGAATTAATGATTTAATATAAATCTTGAGCTCTTCAATTTCGTATGGTAATAATCTTTGAAGTGCTTTTTGTAATTCTTTACAAAACAATGTGCTGTCAAAGCTGACTTTACTAAGTACAGTTTTAGTGTACTCAAACATTGCTCTTGCCATTCTTTTTTAGTTTTTAGGTTAAATAAAAGTAGATGTGTTGTATAGGCTTTATCTTAATTATTACTTCATAAATGTAATAAAAATTTTAAATCATTCATCAAAAGTTCAAAATTTTAACAGCTAACGAAACGTTAAATTAAAATTCTCAGTTATTAAAACTAAGCCTAATAACCAATAAACAAGCTACTTTTTAAATATCTTTAAAGTATGTTGACCAGAAGCATAAAACACCTTTAAAAAGTAAATTCCAGCTTGGAGTTCACTTAAATCTAATAAATAATGAGAATCGTCAAATTGGCTATTTAATACCACTCTACCATTAATATCATAAATACTTGCAGAATTTAGACGTGTATCACTCTCAATGGTAAGATTGTCAAAAACCGGATTTGGATGTACTTTAGTTTTTAATACACTAAACGCGTTAGTGCTTAAATTATCTTCAGAAACTTCTGTGATATAATTATTAGTGATAATTGGCGCATTAAAATCAAAATATATTTCTGCTTGGCTAGAAAATGTATCACCAAGTACTAATGTGTTTAGTGTTTTAATCTTAAAAACCACATAACCATCATTTGTTGCATCATCAAATGGCAAATTGATATTTTCAAAAATGAATTCTACATCATTACTATCATTAATTCTGGTGTAAAACTCATGACTTCCATCTAAAGGTATTAAAGTGTCGATATTAAATTTTGCAGTATCAATAGCGTTTTTCACTACAATATCAGTTGCATTGGCTGTACCTAAATTTTCAAAACGTATCATATAATGTACAAACGCACCAACATCATCAGGACCAATAGTGTCTCCTTCTAAGCATTTTATATCATTTGGATCAAATGAGTTAACAACAAATTGTTTTAAACCCATGTCATTATTATTTGGAGTTTCATCATCCTGTAGTGGATAAACTGTAGCTGCAAAGTTCAATTCAAAACCTGAGTTAAGTGGAAAATTAGAATTTGTAGGAGTATTTAGTTCAAATGTCACTAAAATCTCTCTAGTTTCTAAAGGTGCCAAATCGATGTATTCCCAAGACACCATACTATTACTTATAGATGTTTCCGAAGGGATAGAAGACACATATTGCATATAATCACTATCAAAATTGTAATCAAATTCTACTGATCCTGATAACGACGCAACACCAACATTTTTATATATAATTTTATAGGTCGATTCAAATCCTGGTATGGCTAAATTAGTTGGTATAAGCGTAATTTCTAAATCATTAAAAACACCTAAAGGAGTCATGCAAAAATCTTGAATAAACGGACTTACTTCGGAAGGAAAATCGACTGAAACACTATTTGGTGATACAGCATAATAATTTGAATTCTCCAGTATTGGAGTCACTATATATGAACCCTCTGCAACCGATAGAGCATAGTTTCCTGATGCATTTCCAATATAAGATTCTAGGCTTGAACCATCATTAATACTAAACTTGAGATTAGGATACAAGTCATCGTTTATATCACAACCATCAAGATTAAGATCTACTTTAGTATCACCTAAAACAGAATATCCATTACCTCCTGTCACAAATGAACAATATGTATTAACGTTAGTGTTTGAGTTTATTAATGCTTCTATTTGATCTATTTCTTGCTCATCAACACAAATATAATTTAGAGTTGCTATATCCAGATTATAGTATTCTGACGAATCTATTATAGAACCATTTTTTATATTCAAGACATCTAATGGGTTACTAAAACACCACAACCTTTCTAAATTAGTATTACTGCTAACATCCAAATTAGTTAATTGGTTATTATTTGCATACAACTGTATAAGATTAGGGTTATTACTCAAATCTATACTAGATATTTGACAATATTGAAATCCTAAATTTTCTAAAATAGGATTCTGACTAACATCTAATTGTGTTATTGGACTATATGATATAGAAAGAAATTTTAAAATTGGATTATTAGTGACATCAAAAGATACAAAAGGATTACCTGTTGCTACTACCGTATCTAGATTTGCGCTTTCACTAAGATCCATGTTTGATAGTTCATTATTTGAACAATTCAAAAACGCTAAACTTGGTGTATTTGCGAGATTAATATTAGTAATTTGATTTAAGTTACATATCATAGTATTTAAACTCGTACAATTAGAAACGTTTAAATCTATAATCTCATTTTCATCACATTCTACATATTCTAAAATAGAATTATTACTTATATCTATAGCTGTGAGTAAATTACCTTCACAGTTTAAATATTCTAGATTGGTAAAATATTCTAAACCATCTAATGAAGTAATATTTTGATCATCTATACGCAAGCCAATTACTGCTTGGGCTTCAGAAACTTGTATTTCACCATCATTATTACTATCAACATCATAGGTTGAATAACCACCATTTATTGGCCATGAAACATAAAACGCACAGTTTGTATTTACTAAAGCGTTTTTAAAATTATCATCTGTAAATTCAATAGTTTGGGCTTGACCAAAAGTCATAGCACAAATCATAATAAGAAGCGTTACTATTTTTTTCATAAATACAGGTATAGGTTTAGAGTCAAATTTACACAAAACAAAAAAGGTTGTGCGAAAAACACAACCTTTTAATATATTTCTTACAATAGTTACGTTTTAAAAACGATTATCACCATCCAAAATATCTCCTAAACCACCTAAAATACTGCCTTCGCCTTTGCTATTACCACCTCTTGGCAGTGAAGCAATTACACGACCTGCAAGTCTACTAAATGGTAATGACTGTACATAAACAACTCCTGGACCTTGCAATTTGGCGTAGAATAAACCTTCGCCTCCAAATATTGTATTCTTGATTCCTCCAATAAATTCTATATCGTAATCTACATCTTGTGTAAACCCAATAATACAACCTGTATCTACTCTTAAGGTTTCTCCTGCTTGCAATACTTTTCTTGCTGTTGTGCCTCCTGCATGAACAAATGCCATACCATCACCTTCTAATTTTTGCATGATAAAGCCTTCGCCTCCAAAAAGTCCGCGACCTAATTTTTTAGAAAATTCTATACCAACGCTAACGCCTTTTGCTGCACAAAGAAATGCATCTTTTTGGCAAATAAATTTCCCTCTATATTCTGTTAGATCTATTGGAATAATTTTTCCAGGATAAGGTGATGCAAATGAGACATTTCGTTTGCCTGTGAGGTTATTGTAAAAGGCCGTCATAAATAGGTTTTCACCTGTGAGAATACGTTTACCTGCGCCTAAAATTTTTCCGAAGAAACCTGTATCCTTTTGAGAACCGTCTCCAAAGATGGTTTCCATTTTAATACCGTCGTCCATCATCATAAAGCTTCCAGCTTCTGCGATAACGCCTTCTTGAGGGTCGAGTTCTATCTCGACATATTGCATTTCTTCTCCGTAAATTCTGTAATCGATTTCGTGTGATGTCATTTTTTGATTGTTTTTTACCGAAACATATTCAGTAATGATTGTTGATTTAATTATATGTTGAATAGTTTCCTTGATTGTTACAAGGATTTTTAAAATTAATTAAATTATATGCTAATTAAAATTCTAACAACTAAGACTTTACTTTAAGTGTCCACTCAAAATTAAAATCTGAAACCTGCACACCTTCACTATTAACACCTCTAGAGTTTAATATAACGGTTTGACCTTCTCCTGTTTCTATTGCTTTTGAAATTGCAACATCTATCATATCACCTTGATTACATGTAAACAAAATTCTACCTGTTGCTTTTTTTGTAAATGATGCGTTGTTTGAAGCTACAAGCATAGACATTCGTTGACCACTTGCTTTAATTTTTGTCATGACCAAAGCTCCAGTGGTGAGCTCTGCTGCCATACCTTGTACTGCCCAAAACATAGAATTAAAAGGATTTTGATTAAACCATCTGTGTTTTACAGTAACCACACATGTGGTTTCATTTAATGATTTTGTTCGCACACCACAAAAAAAAGCAGATGGCAATTTAAATAGTAAGAATGTATTGAGTTTTCTAGGAGATATAGTCATTGAGAGTGGATATTTCAGCTAAAATATTGAAAATTATCGACATAACCGTTTGTTAATATTATGTTAAATTTAAGTACTATGCGTAACATAATACCTTTTTAAAGACATATATTTGTATAAGAAATTACTATATGCTTTTTCATCATGACAACTAATCATCAAAAAAACATTGCCACTTTTATTCACTTATCAACCTTTAGCAGGTTTATAATTCCGTTAGGAAATTTCATAGGACCAATCATTTTATGGATTATGAATAAAGACAAATCAGACTTTATAGATACGCATGGTAAACAAGCCATTAACTTTCAAATGAGCATTTTACTGTATACTATAGTTATTGGCACGTTAACTATTCCGTTTTTTATTTTCAAAGTATTTAACGGTTTAGACTTTATAGATTTTCATGGTTTACATGATTTTCATATTAATGTTAATGAGCCTTCTCCTTTATTATTAATCTCTGGAGGAATTTTAGGGTTTCTTGCTGTTATAGGTTTTATTCTTGAGCTTTTATTAATTGTTAATGCAAGTATAAAAGCTAAAGATGGCCAGGTTTATGAATATCCATTGACCATCAATTTTTTAAAATAATATCATGCGACTTCATCACTCGCTATTTACAAATAACCATCAATCAATCAAAAAATGAACAGTTTATTAAAATTTAAATCACTTCGGAAAATGTCTCGTCAGTCTTCACAAATAGTATTGGACTCACAAGATGTGGTTCAGGCCAATTTCCGAAGTCATTTAAAAAACATTAGAGAAAACGTATGAAAATAGAAAACACAAAAGCGCAAATGCGAAAAGGTGTCTTAGAATACTGCATATTATCTGTATTAAAGGATGATGATGCCTATGTAGCTGAAATATTAAGCACACTCAAAGACGCAAAATTACTTGTGGTAGAAGGTACAATTTACCCGTTACTCACAAGGCTTAAAAACGCTGGATTACTCAATTATCGTTGGGAAGAATCTACATCTGGACCACCAAGAAAATACTATGGTCTTACAGAGACAGGACAGTTATTTTTAAAAGAATTAACCACAACCTGGAATGAATTACAAAACGCAGTTAACATCGTAACACGACAAAAAAAACAAACTAATGAATAAAACAGTCAACATAAATTTAGCAGGTATATTCTTCCATATAGATGAAGATGCATACTTAAAATTACAGCGCTATCTTGAGGCTATAAAACGTTCATTTACAGACTCTCAAGGTCGTTCTGAAATTATATCAGATATAGAAGCACGTATTGCAGAATTATTTAGCGAGCGTGTACAAAACGAACGACAAGTAATTGGTAATAAAGAGGTTGATGATGTTATCACCATCATGGGACAACCTGAAGACTATCTTGTAGATGATGAAATTTTTGATGATGAACCTCAACAAAAATCATATACAAATAAGCAAAATTCTAGGTCTAAAAAACTGTATAGAGATACAGATAACTCCTATGTAGGAGGTGTTTCGTCTGGTTTAGGTCATTACTTTGGTATTGATGCACTTTGGGTTAGATTAATTTGGGTATTCCTCATTTTTGGAGCTGGAACAGGTGTGTTATTGTACATTTTACTTTGGATATTTGTTCCTGAGGCTGTAACCACTTCTGAAAAATTACAAATGAAGGGTGAGCAAGTCAATATCTCAAACATTGAAAAAAAAATCAAGGACGGCTTTGATAGCGTATCCAATGCTGTTCAAAATGTAGATTTTAAAAAGCATGGCGACAAAATTAAAGAAGGCATAGATACTGTGTCTGACTCCATTTCCGAAGGTGTAAAAAAGGCAGATTTCCCACGTCAAAGTGAACGTATTAAATCATCATCAAGCTCATTTTTTGAAGCTATTGGTAATATTTTTATGTTCTTTTTGAAGTTATTTGCTAAATTCTTTGGTTTGATTATCATGTTTGTGGGAGCAGTAACTATTATCTCACTAATTATTAGTCTTTTTAGTTTGAGTTTCTTGGACAATGTACATTTTCCTGGAGTAGATTTTTATAGTGTTACCGATACTTCTGGTATGCCACACTGGTTAATGTCAATATTGTTATTCTTTTTCTTTGGTATTATAGCCTTTTTCGTATTCTATTTAGGGCTCAAAATATTGATCTCTAACATGAAGTCTATTGGTAAAACAGCCAAGTACACATTATTAGGCTTATGGATCATTTCATTTATTGCTTTATCTATAACATTTATAAAATTTGGATTGAGTTATAAAGAAGAAGGTTCAACTATTAAAACCGAAAAATTAGCAGCTATTACCGCAAGTGATACATTAACCATTAGAATGACTAACAATGATTTAATTACAAGTAGCTATTCTAGACGATTTCATAATTTCAAAACAGCTTATAATGACAATGACGAAAAAATATTATACAGTCAGGCTATTAGACTTATTGTAAGATCTACAAAAGATAGTATTGCCAAAATAAGAGTTGAACGAAGTGCAAGAGGTATTGATTTTGATGATGCCAAAAACAGAGCTAAAAACATTCGTTATAATTATAGTTTAGCTAATAATGAATTGTTATTAGACAACTATTTAACGATACCATTAGACGAAAGTAGAAAAGATCAAAAAATTACGGTCACCGTTTATTTACCAGAAGGCGCAATTCTTTATGCCGATGATAACACCTATCATTATCATAGTAACGATTATTATTACAATGATATACTCGATCATAATATGGAAGAACATCATCTCAAAATCATTAGCAATGGTGTAGAGTGTTTAGATTGCCCACTTGAAGATGACTTTAAAACCGAAGTTAATCTAGAGAATGACAACAACAACGGATTACACATTAATGAAAATGGCCTTAAAGCAAAATCTGACGATAGTAGCCTTCAAATCGATGAAGATGGCATCCAAGCAGAAAGCGAAACCATAAAAGTTAATATAGACGATAATGGTATAAATATTACAACAGAAAACGACGATAATTAACAGTTCAATCTAATCAACCAACGGTTCGAGTACTTAAAATTTAACTAACCAACCATTTTTTAAATATTTGAACCGTAATTATCATACTGAACAAAATTCAGCATCAAAAAATGAAACAGTCCATTTACTTTATTTTATTTTTCTTCGGAAACATCGCCTTAACACAAGCTCAGGCTGATAAAAATTCTGAAGTCTATGAAACACTAAAAGCAAACGACAGCCTCATATTTGAGCGCGCTTTTAACAACTGTGAATTGCAACATCTAGACGACTTAATTGCAGATGACTTCGAGTTTTATCACGACAAAGGCGGATTAATAAATTCTAAAGAAGCCTTTATAAAAACAATGAAAGAAGGAATTTGCAAATCAAATAGAACACATAAGTCAACTAGAGCATTGGTAGGCGAATTAGAAGTATTCCTTTTATATAACAATGGAACATTATATGGAGCCCTACAAAAAGGAGTTCATAAATTTTTTGAAACTACCAACAAAACCAAAGTTGCTGGCAGTACAGCGCAATTTTCACATCTCTGGATTTTAGAAAACAACAATTGGTATTTAAAGCGTGTATTAAGCTTTGACCATCAAATGAAACAACAATAACCATCAATTTAAAACAATCAATCATGACAACATTAACAAAAATCACAATCGCAGTACTAATGAGTCTATTGCTATTTTCTTGCAATTTCGACGTTAACTTTGGCACAAATGGTGTCACTGGAAACGGAAATGTCTCAACCCAAGACCGTACTTTATCTGAAGAGTTCACAGAAATTGAAGTTAGTAGAGGCTTAGACGTGTATCTCACACAAAGTGAATCACCATCCTTAAAAGTACAGGCAGATGAAAATTTACACGATATTATAATTACAGAAATTGAAAATGGTGTATTAAAAATATATTCCGAAGAGAACATTAAAAGATCTGAGTCTAAAAAGATTATGGTTAATGTTAGAGATTTAACTGCAATTAGCGCTACAAGTGGCAGTGATGTATATTCTACTAATACATTAAAAGCAGATACAATTAAACTAAGCACAACAAGTGGTGCAGATCTTGAAGTTGAACTAGATGCGCAATCTACAACCTTAGCATCGACAAGCGGAAGCGATTTGAGAGTAAAAGGAACAACCAATACATTAAGTGCATCTGCAACTAGTGGTAGCGATATAGATGCCCAACATTTAATTTCTCAATCATGTTCTGCATCTGTAACAAGTGGAGCAGATGTAATAGTGCATGCCGAAGAAAAACTTACAGCAAGTGCAACAAGTGGTGGCGATATTAAATACTACGGAAACCCTAAAAATGAAAGTATTTCTGATAGCTCAGCAGGTCATGTAAGAAAACAATAAACACCTAACAATCAACCAATCACTTGTTTTTTTTATAACCATTTCAAACTCAAATCAAGTTTGGGATGGTTTTTGTTTTATATTTGCTTTAATAATGAACTAGAATTCTCGTTTTGTTTTATACCAAAAAGTAAATACTAGTTCTAGAAACATATTATAATGAAAAACATTACATTACTTCTATTACTTGTTTTTGGTTTTAGCACTATGAGTTTTGCTCAAGACGAAGAAAAAATAAAAGGTGATAGAAACTTAACGATAGAACAAACCTATATTGATGGGTTTAAAAAAATCGTAGTTGGAGAAGACTTTGAAGTTGAACTTTTCTACAACAAAAAGCCATCAGTAGAAATTGAAACAGATGGTAACCTACACGAATATATCAATATTAATGTTGTAGATAGCGTGCTTACCATTTCAACAACACGTGAGATTCGTTACAAAAAACTAAATATTAAAGTTAATTATGGCGACTCATTTTCTGACATTGAGGTTAAAAACAATGGCGAAATTCGCTCATTAACTTCATTAGAACTAAATAATGCGTCTTTAAAAACAAGTGGATCTGCGAGAGCTTATCTTAATATAAAAGCAAACAGTTTTAGTTTTACAAGTACCGAAAAATCTAAAGTTAAACTTAACATTACAGCTCCAAGCGTCACTGTTGAAATTAGTGATAACACAAAAATGGATGCACTTATAAATGCTACAGATGTAAAAATGGATTTATATCAACGTGCAAGTGCAAATATAGAAGGTACTGTAAAAAACTTAAACCTTAGAACCGACAATAATGCGCAATTAAACGGTAAAAATTTTACAACCAATAATAGCACTGTGCTTGCCGAAATGGAAAGTAATATTTACCTAGAAGCATTAGATACTATTGCAATTGATGCTTCTGGTACTAGTGAGATTTATCTCTTCGGAAATCCTAAAATCACAATTAATACTTTTACAGGAACAGTTAAACTACAAAAGAAAGAAAAGTAGAGTTATCATATTTCCGAAGCTGCCATTGGCAACGGTATAAAATAGATTTATCACATAAAAAAAATCCGAAGATTTAAAACCTTCGGATTTTTTTGAGGATATATCAAAAAACGATTAAACGTTTAGTATTGAGGTGTTACAAACTCAAAATCAGATTCTTTTGCTGCAAGATAACGCTCAGCATCTAAAGCTGCCATACAACCAGTACCTGCTGCAGTTACTGCTTGACGGTACACATGATCTGCTGCATCACCCGAAACAAAAACACCTTCTATATTTGTTTTTGATGTTCCTGGTTTATTAATGATATAACCAGTCTCATCAAGCTCTAAAAAGCCTTTAAAAATATCTGTATTAGGTTTGTGACCAATGGCTACGAAAAATCCAGTAGCTGGTATTTCGAACTTCTCATTGGTTTTGTTATTGTAAGCTCTAACTCCTGTCACTACTTGACCGTCACCTAAAACCTCATCGGTTTCGGTATTAAATAAAATCTCGATATTCTCGGTATTTTTTACTCTAGTTGACATAATTTTAGACGCTCTAAACTCATCTCTTCTAACAAGCATTGTCACTTTTTTACATAGCTTTGACAAGTAGTGTGCTTCTTCACAAGCACTATCTCCTGCTCCAACAATAACAACTTCATGATTTCTATAAAAGAACCCATCACAAACTGCGCAAGCTGAAACGCCTCCACCTAATTTTAAATACTTTTGTTCTGATTCTAGACCTAAATATTTTGCTGATGCTCCTGTAGAAATGATCACTGTTTTACAGTGAATTTCTTGAGTATCATTTACCCAAACTTTATGCACATCTCCAGAGAAATCAACTTTTGTGACCCAACCATTTCGAACATCTGTTTCAAAACGTTCTGCTTGAGCTTGAAGCTCGAGCATCATTGCAGGTCCAGTAATCCCTTCTGGATATCCAGGAAAATTTTCAACTTCATTAGTTGTTGTTAATTGTCCGCCTGGTTGTGTACCTTGATAAAGTACTGGCTCCATGTTGGCTCTTGCAGCATAAATGGCTGCTGTATAACCTGCAGGACCAGATCCTATGATAAGGCATTTTACTTTTTCTATTGTATCTGACATGTTTTTATAGTATTCAGTTTATGTATAACAAAAGTAGGTGTTTTGAATAAAAGCTTACGTCAAAGTTATTAACAGTTATTATAGCTTTATTTGGTTTATCTATGATGTAAACCTATGAATAGAGTTAATCCTTTTAGAATTAGAGTTAAGACTACAGCCTGTTTAAAATTATTTTTATATCATAAATTAATGAGCATGGGAATCATAGCAAAACACGACAGAATGAATACACTTTATTATAGTTCGACATCTAGTATTGGCAAACAAACACTTGCCTATTTAAAGGCGTCTTTAAAAGATTTACGAGAGATAGATATATCAAAAACTAACGTCACTGGTACCCAATGGAAAGAGCTTGCCGTACTTTTAAATGTTAGTATTGGCGACCTAGTAGATAAAACCGTATTTAAAACTTATCATGATAATGCATCAAACACCGACTTTAGTGAGACCGATTGGATTGATGTTTTAAATAACACGCCTGAAGTTTTTAATTGGCCAATCGCTATTTTAGGAAATAAAAGTGTTCATATTCGTAATGCTTCGGAAATAGTAAACCTACTAGAACCGAACAGTAAAGGGATTGATGATAAAAAATCGGTATAGTATTTTGTAAATTTATAAGGATAATTTTCAATTTAAATATGACGTTAATACGTCTAGTTTGGATTATATTCTTAAATGATTTTCAGCTTTATTAACTCGATTGTTATTGAGACATTTCAGAAATAAAAACAAACATTTTAGCTATTAGAATTCTCCTTTTCTTCTTCTTTTTGCTCATCTATTTCTTCTTGAGAATAGATAAGCTCATGATCTTGTTTTAAGCCCACAATTAAAATGATATTTTTAATGGTATTAAATAACATCAATATAACGACAACCATTGTACCGCTCAAAACTGACGAAATAATCAAGGTTACCCAATAGATTATACTAAACCAACCTGTTGGAATTTCAGTTGATGCTGTTATTGGGATATTAAATAATTGAAACATGATAAGTGTTACAATAAATAAAAAGGTATCAATTCTCGCAATATTTAATACCTCTAAATAATGTACATCTTTTAATTTTGATGATGTACCAGAGCTAACACCAAGTAATGTCAATAATAATGCTAATATTGTTGCAGATGCTAATACAATGGTATTACACAACATGTTAATCCCGTTAAGAGACGTTTCTAAAAGCTTGATAGCTTCATACCCAGAAATATTTCCCAACATAAACACGCCTAAACTTATAATCATAAAAGTGACAAGTCCGCCATAAATAGCACGTTTGTTGTTTTTAAGAAATTGTATCATGGTGAGATTGCATTAATTTTTTTACACAAAAAAAGCCTCTAAATAGAGGCTTTTAATAGTTATATGTGTTTAGTCTACCGCATCTTCTACATCATCTGCAACATCTTCTACTGCATCTTCGACTTTATCTCCTGTGGTTTCTCTACAGCTTGTAAATACTGTTGAGATTGTAAATAGTATTAAAAATACTTTTGCTAATTTTTTCATAATTGATTGTTGTTTTAGTTAATAATTATTTTTTTACGACTCCTTTTAAAAGAGATAGTACAAAGAGTACAATAAATATAAAGAATATAATTTTTGCTATTCCAGCTGCTGCTCCTGCAATTCCTCCAAATCCTAATACTGCTGCAATGATTGCGATTACTATAAATGTGATTGTCCAACGTAACATAATTTTGAGTTTTAAGTTAAATAATAAACTGTCTATCAGATTACTATACTGCAATATCGTCATTTTTAGAGCTTCTATTTTGCTCATTTAGTGAGATGTTTAACTCTAATACTAGTTTCTATATACTTTAATAATATCTTGATAATGATCATTATTAATGATACGCTTAAACAGCTTAGTATTTTTATAAAATTGATCTTTAATGGGATGCGATGTAAATTTAAACCTATCATGTGTTTCAATTAATGACCTTAAATCTTTAATTTTTAATCTAGAATCTAACCAAGCGCTATGATCTTTGCGTTTTAGAATTAAAGGTTTCTGATTTCCTAAGTTAGGAATATGATTATACTCAACTCCTGCATTGGTAACTAGTATGGAACACGTTAAAAATCCATCCTGGATTTTATTAAATATACCTGCAATGCAAAAGGGTTCATGATTTTTTAAATGAATATGATGGGCTTGTAATTTACCATCTACAAGTTTTGAAGTAAAGTAACCATTAACTATGATGAGACATCGTCTTTCATCTAAGGATTTTGAATAAATTTCTTTATTAAAATTAGCGTCATCAATATTGGTATTCAAAGTATTTGTAAATCCTTGAAATGTTTGCCAATCGTCATCATAGCCTTCTGGTAATAATCCCCAAATTGCATAATCTATAGCCGAAGGCGTTTCCGAAGTTATTATTGGTAAATTAGATTCACATAAACCATTTATTATCGCTTTAGGCTCATAGACATTTGGGTATTTAAAAGTGATATTAAATTCATCTTCTATAGCAGGTAATGTGCTCGTATTAGATAATTTATAGAACATATTTTTATTTACAATTACGTGATAAATCGAAACACCTATTGACTTAAATAATGAAAAAATGTCTTCAATTGAAAAAGGCACCTTAATAAAGGTGCCTTTTGCTATCAATCAATTAAGATGTACTAAAAATCTAGTATTATCTTAAATCTTCTAAAGTTTTAATATTAGATAACCCGTTTTCTATCGTGTTTTTCTGAGAAGCCAAAATAGATTGCGTACTTGCTGGTAAACTAGTTTCATTTAAAACATCTTGATATTCATCTACCGATGCTTTTTCTCCTCTAATCGCTTCTTCAAGCATAGACTCTTCATTATCGGCTGAAAATAAAGATTTTACATCCATCCATGCTCTGTGCATTGTTCCAGTTACGCTTCCACCTTTATCTATATCTTGATTAAAAGCAGTTAACTCACTTTTTAATTCGTGCCCAAAGTTATAACGTTCTTGAGCCTTTTGATTAAAATATGATTTTAAAGCTGCGTGTTCTACGTTTTCAGATGCTTTCTTAAATCCTTTTTCTGCATCGTATGTTTTTTCTAATAAATTATTTAATTTTTTTCCTACTTCTTCAGTATATGTACTCATCATGTAAAATTTTAAATTATACGACAGCTTATTTATTGATGTCTATCGATTTACATCATTAACTTTTAAGTTCATCACGAAATTAAGACTTATCTAAAGGAGACATTATTGTAAATACTGTAACTTTTAACGCATATCAAAATTTAAGACAACATTAACTAAATAACGGGTTTATAAGACTTTATAAGTTCTAAAACAGAATGCTCTGTAGGTGTTAAATGAGCAGTAATAATTGGAGCGGTATCTATGGTTGTGAATACATCATGTAACTTATTTTTTTGATAAGTGTCTATAACAATTGGATGCACATAGTACTTTTTACATACATTTCTAGTATTACCTAATGCTTTAGCTGTTGCATTAAGCGCAGCATTAATATTTGTTTTTATTTGTTCTTCGGAAAGTGGCTTCTTAAAATCCATAAGTGATTCAAAACATATGACACTAGCAGACCAAGTTCTAAAGTCTTTTGCGGTAAATGACTTTCCTGTTATAGATTTTAAATAGTCATTCACCATCGTACTATCTACACTTTGCTTTTCACCAAATTCATCGTAAAACTGAAACAATTCCCAACCTGGTAATTCTTCACAATTACTAACTAATTTAATGAGTTTTTTGTTTTTAAGCGTAATACTATGTTTCTTCCCTTTTTTCCCAACAAATTCAAATTTTAATTGGTTTTTAAACAAGTGAACATGTTTATTTCTAAGCGTTGTTAACCCATAAGTTTTATTCTTTTTCGCATAATAATCATTACCTATTCTAATATGGGTTTCTTCCATTAGTTTAATCACTAATGCTAATACTTTTGTTCTCGTCCATGTGGTTTGAATGATATCTTTCTCTACTTGATTCCGAATTTTTGGCAAACACGATCCAAACTCAGCCATTCTAAAAAATTTGGTTTGATTTTTTACTTTGTTCCAAATAGGATGGTATCGATACTGTTTTCTATTTTTTGCATCTCTACCAGTGGCTTGCAAATGACCGTTAGGTAAAATTGAAATCTTTACTTGTTGCCATGCAGGAGGAATGACCAAAGCATTAATTCTTTCTAAATGTGTAGGATTTAATATGGGATTACCATGATGGTGATAAGAAAATTCATTTTCCTTTTTTTTGCGAAGAATAGTTAATTGGCGACTATTTACATAAACCAAATCCAGATTCTCAATGGCAGATTCTGGATTTGTTTCTATTTTTTTAAGTAATGAAGCAGTTAGTTTTTTCTCTGCCATGATGTACTATCTATGAGAATTCATGTATGTATTATAGGCTGTAGCTAAACTTATTTTTTGACTATCGCTAAGCACTTTACCAGATTGTTGAAAAAACTTATGCTCTTCATCTTCTAAATGGTGCTCCACTTTATGCTTTAAATCTTTTGCTGTTTTTAACCAAGCCGATGAGTCATAATCTGTCTCTTCTAACTTTTCAATAAGCTCATCAATTTCGTGATGTTCTGCAATGCCATGCCTAGCTTTGTCTTGCATCACATCTGAATCTATCAATGGTTTATAGTAATGACGCTCTTCAGCATCTGCATGAACTTGAAGTTCTGTTTTTAACGATTTAAATAGCTCATCACGCTTTTTAGTATCTCCAGAAGTTTTTACTAGTTTATCTAGTAAATTTCTTTGAATGTCGTGATCTTCTCTAATAGCTTCAAATATGTTCATAATATAAAATTTAAAAAATTAATGTTTTTAACAAAACCTCAGTAATAACTTATTACTGAGGTTTATCTAACCAATCAACTTATCATTAAATAATCAATCTAAATGATATACCTTAAAATTAATGCTTTAATACGTTGATAGAGTGCTATATCTATTAATATATTAACGCAATAAAAAACTCAGTAATTAGACGAAATACTGAATTATACCATATCAAATTGTTTACTATACCTTAAAACATAGGTAAACTGGTTATAATTATTCATCGTTATATTTAAGCATGTGCTGTTTTGCATATTCCTTTAACTATATACCATAAAATCGCTATTGGACAACAAATTTTAACATTTAAGGATTTTTTAAGAATTATATTTGAGTTTTGCTCGTATATTAAGTAAAAGCATATTAAATTATATAAAACCATGATAGAAATTGAAATATTAGCAACGAGCTCTAAAGACACTTTACACCTCATACAAGATATATTGGGAGGCCGTATTAAAGAGACGTCTAACGAATTCAATCTTATAATTGACAATGAGAAAGCAAAAGGAGTCATTAAGCATATTCAATTTGATTGGGGAGTTAATCTTCTAGATTTTGATATTACGTTTTCTCAAGATGTTATCTTAAAAATTGAGGCGAGTGAGTTTAATCCTATTCGTTTTGTTTACAATTACAACGGTGATTTTAAACATCGATTTGGTATTAACAACGACGAAAAATTAGTAGAGCAGTTTCATTCACTAATTTTCACCAATAAGACTGGTGGTTATAATCATGTTCATTTTCCGAAGGATAAAAAATTAGAAATTAATAGTGTTCAAATTGTTAGAAAAAATTTCTTAAAAAAGAGGACCACAAATGTATCTTCATTAAATAATAGGTTGCATGAGGTATTTGTTGACACAGATCATGATCATCGTTTTTCTCATTATGGTGCTCTCAACTTAAGAATGTCTGATTATATTAAAAAGCTTAAAAAAATTAAGTCGAAAGGTATGGTACGTATTCTTAAAATAGAATCTATTATCTATGATATGTTATCATTACATATTGAACAGCACAATAAATTTCAAAGAGGTGTTCAATTGCCAACATCATTATCTAAAACTGAATTAAAATTGGTGAGAAAATTGGGTAATAAAATTATAAAAGATCCTTCTTTTAATTATTCATTAGAAGAATTATCTACAGAGTCTGGTTTATCGCAAGCTAAATTACAAGACGGTTTTAAATTTTTATACAATAGAACCGTTACAGAATATGTGAGACACATAAGGCTAGAATCGTCACGAGAGCTGATGAGAAATGCAGACTTAAATGTATCTCAAGTGGTTTATAGCATTGGGTTTACAAGTAGAAGTTACTTTTCTAAAATATTTAAAGAAAAATATAATGTAACTCCTAATGAATATAGAAAAAATGCGCTTAACAATTTAATTGTTGAAGAATCGGCTGCTTAAGCAAATTATGATTTAAGCATGTTACAATGATATAAAAAAAGCACAGATTTAATAATCTGTGCTTTTTTGTTTTAAAATTTTTAATGTCGATATTATCTAATCACCTTTTTTAACAACATAAACCAACCATATTTAGATACATATTTAAATACTGTTTGCATCCAATGGTATGGAGCTAGATCATCTTTTATCTCACCTTTTACACCTTTAAGTTCTTCAAAAGCTATTTGCCTTTCTAAACTTAATCGTTTAAGGTCATATTCTATGTCTTCAAATGTTTTATAATGTTTCATAATTACTCGTCAAAAAATTTATTAGATACAGACTGAATGATTTTGGTGTTAATTTTTCCTTTCAAAAAGTATAATATAAATGAAAGTACTAAATACACTAAACCAACTATCAAGTAACCAAGTGGTAAACTTTCTAGCTCCTCTCCTATCGCCATTGCTCCTGCAATTGACATAAATATTAGGGCAAAAGCTACAAGTCCGCCAATAATTGCAAATTTTACTATAAAACTTAAGGTTAATGTTAATTGTTGAAACACTTTAAGTTTAAAGTATGTCTTAGAGGTTTTATAATACCTCTCTGCAGTATCAGTTGCCTTATCGGTTGTTTCGTTTAAAGATTCAAAAACAGTCATCTATTATGAGGTTTTTTGCAATTTTTTGTTTTTTGCCTTTAATTCAGCTAATTTTTTCTCTAAAGTCGAAATCACATCATCGGCCTTATGGCTTGCATCAGTAACTATGCTATCTACTTTTTCGTCTAGAGTTTGCTTTTGCTCAGTAACTGTTGTAGTTACTCGATCTCTCAAGTCTGAAGCTCCTGCAGCAACTCTATCTTTTAAATCGACAGCACTATTTGCTAATCTATCTTTTTGTAACTGAGCTTCATCGGCAATTTTTTGCCTTGTGTTGACACCTTTATCTGGTGCAAATAAAATTCCTAAGGTTGCTCCAATTGCTGTTCCTGCTAATATTCCTAATATTGTATTACTATCTTTTCCCATTGTTTTAAAATTTAATTAATTAATGTTTACACCAAATTTAATATATAACACTCTGGTTAGTTGACGCTATACCTATAAATATTGACGTAAATAAAAATTGTATAAAAGCTAATACTTTACGCTTTTGAGTTAAACTGAAATGAGCTAACACAGTAATTTAACAAATAAAAAAAATGGCTACAATCGAAACCAAAAATCCGTATACCAATAAAAGTATCAAACAATATAAAATGTTTTCTAAAAGTGAAGTTCACACAAGTTTAGAAACAGCTGACAGAGCTTTTCAGGAATGGAAATTAGTGAGCATAAAAGACAGAACAAAACTACTTGATAATGTTGCAGAAATCCTATATCAAAACATAGACACATATAGTCAACTTATCACAGATGAAATGGGAAAGCCAATTTCAGAAAGTAAAGCAGAAATAGAAAAATGTATTTTACTTTGCGATTTTTACAGAAAAAATGCCGAAGACCTATTATCAGATGAACTTATAGATACTGAAGCTCATGAGAGTTTCATAAGTTATGATCCATTAGGTGTAATTCTAGCAATTATGCCATGGAATTATCCATTTTGGCAAGTCATGAGGTTTGCAATACCAACTCTTACATCTGGTAACACCGCACTCCTAAAACATGCCTCTAATGTCACAGGATGTTCATTAATTATTCAAGATATTTTTGAAAAGGCTAATTACCCAAAGGGTTGTTTTCAAACACTTCTAGTATCACACGATCAAATAGAAACCATAATTGAAAATGACGTTGTTAAAGCTATTTCTTTAACCGGAAGCGAAACAGCAGGTAGAAAAATTGCAGAAATAGCTGGTAAAAACTTAAAGAAAACGGTATTAGAATTGGGAGGAAATAACGCTTGTATTGTTCTAGAAGACGCCAACTTAGATAAATATTTAGACACTATGGTTAAAGCTAGAATGCAAAATACAGGTCAAAGTTGCATTGCGGCAAAACGATTTATCGTTGTGGAATCAATTTATGAACAGTTTTTAAATGAATTCACAGCCAAAGTTGAGGCATTAACCATTGGAGACCCTTCTAAAAAAGACACTACCATAGGAGTATTGGCTAGAAAGGACCTCGCAGATACTTTAGAAGAGCAAGTAAATAAGTCTATTAAAAAAGGAGCTCATGTTCACTTCGGAAATTTAAAAGATCAAACGTATTATCAACCTACAATACTAACAAACGTCACTCCAGGAATGCCTGTATTTGATGAGGAAACCTTTGGACCTGTAGCATCAATAATTAAAGTTAAAAACAAAGACGAAGCTTATAAAATGGCTTCTAATTCTAAATTAGGACTGGGATCCATGATTTTCACTAAAGATATTGAAGATGCCAAACAACATATTTCTTTAATAGAGGATGGTTCATTCTTTATCAATGAACTGGTAAAATCAGATCCTAGACTTCCATTTGGAGGTACTAAAGCCTCAGGTTATGGAAGAGAATTGTCCAGAGAAGGAATTTTAGAATTTGTAAATAAAAAAACTATATATATTAATAAATAAACACTATAAACTATGAAATTTGTAAAAGACGAAGACGAAAAAAGAAGAGATTATATATTACAAAAAGATGAAACTACTAAAAAGACATCCACGTTTGTAATAGTAGTTCTAATACTCCTTGTAATTGCTGTAGCAATATCTGGATTCTATTTCATAAACAATTAATTTTCAATGCATAGAAATAGATTTCTCATACTTTTTTTGTAAATTTAAAGTAATTCACTTTTTAAAATCAACTCGTTATGAAAGTATCTGTTGTATCATTATTCATTTTAGTTTTGATTTTTTCTTGTAAACAAAGCGCTACAAATGAAATTAAAGAAACTCCAATAATTATTTCCAATACCGAAGCCATTAATCCGTTAGAAGGCGCTTGGGAGCTTGTTGGCTACTATAATTATATGGATAATAAAGTCATAGATTCCTTTAGTACAACTCAAGGATATAGACAAATAAAAATGTACACACACAATAAAGTGATGTGGAGTAAAGATGTACCTTCAGACTCAACAGAATGGTTTGGTTATGGAGCATATACCGTTAAAGATGCTGAACTCATTGAAATTCTCGAATACGGATCAGAGATGATGAGCAAAATTATTGAAGAGAAAAAAGAGTTTAAGCATGAACTCATTATTAATGGAGATACTTTTAGTCAAATAGAAATTGACGAAGAAGGAAATAGAATTTATGCTGAAAACTACAAAAGGATAGACTAAAAAAAAAGCCTAACTTAAAAAAGTCAGGCTTAAAGTCGGGGTGGCAGGATTCGAACCTGCGGCCTCCACGTCCCAAACGTGGCGCGATAACCGGGCTACGCTACACCCCGAAATTGGTTATATTTTTTTTTAAAAAAAATTTGCGGAGAGACAGGGATTCGAACCCTGGGTACCTATTTCTAGGTACGACGATTTAGCAAACCGCTCCTTTCGGCCACTCAGGCACCTCTCCGTTAATTATATGAACTTAGCATTTTATCTCAAATGCGGATGCAAATGTAAGTTTTCATTATCAACAACACAACTATTTTTTTGTTTTTTTCTTTGAAAATTTATTCTGGGTATTCAATTCTCAAGTGAAATATGTTTGCAAGCTTGGCTTTCAATACTTTCTTAATAGATTGAATCTCTTTAAAGGTAATGTTTGCATTCAAAAATTGACCATCTTCCATTTGCTTATCTATAATAGATTCTACAAATGTATCAATCTTTGTAGAGGTTGGTTCTTTTAAGCTCTTAGATGCAGCCTCTACACTATCACACATCATTAATATAGCTGTTTCTTTACTATAAGGTTGTGGTCCTGGATATCTAAAATAATCCTGATCAGTTGCTTCATTAATATCCTTTTCTTTCCTATAAAAATAATATACTAAACTGGTGCCGTGATGTGTTCTTATAAAATCAATAACACGATCAGGCAGGTTATTTTTTTTAGCAATTTCAATCCCATCAAGAACATGATCAATTATAATTTTGGTGCTCTCACGTGGTGATAATTCATCATGAGGATTTAGACCTGTCGCTTGGTTTTCAGTAAAATATGTAGGGTTTTTCATTTTACCTATATCATGATACAGTGCACCTACTCTAATCAACATAGCGTTAGCTCCTATTTCATTTGCTGAGGCTTCAGCTAAATTAGCCACGTTTAAAGAGTGATGAAATGTTCCTGGCGCCTTATTAGATAATTCTTTTAAAAGCCTTGTATTTGTATCTGAAAGCTCTAATAATGATACATCAGAGACTAAACCAAACAACTTTTCGTAAATATAAATTAAAGGCTGTACGAACAAGGTAGCAAGTCCACATAATACAAATAAACCAAATGTTGAAGGGTCTAGACTTGAAATATTTCCTTCTTGTATTACAAAGAATGCAAAATAAGCAATAATGTATATGAGTGTTATTTGCCCTACCGAAATAAATAAATTGGCACGTTTGTACAATTCTGAAACCGTTAATATAGTGACGATACCTGCTATAATTTGAAGAAACATATACTCATAACTATTAGGAACTATAAAGCCTAATAGCAATACGGTAAGCACATGCGCAAACAATCCTAGTCTCGCATCAAAAAATGCTTTTAACACTAAAGGAAGAATGCATAATGGAACAACGTAAACGTACTTTGAATTATAATTGATTACCAAAGTCGTCAATAAAATCATTAATAAGATATTGAAAAAGATAAAGGTAACTTTAGTATTATCTATAAATACTTCCATTCTATATTTCCGAAGAAATAATAAAAGCATCAATAATGCCAATGCTACAAGTAGAGAGTATGCTAAAATGATTAAATTATAATTTGAATCATTCCAAACTTGAGATTCATATTCTGTTTCAAGTGATTTGAGAACATCATATTTATTACCTTCAACTATTTCTCCTTTAGATATTATTAATGTTCCTTTTTCAATACTCCCTCTAACACTCGAAATGGATTCTAATTTCTCTTCTAAAGCATTTCGCGTTAAGGATGAATTTAGTTTTAAATTTGGTTTAATAACATCAAAAAAAACAGATACAAATGTCGCCTCAAATTGAGATAATCCATTAATATCTAACTCATTTTCTACAATGCTCCTAAACGCATCAAGCTTTGTAAGATTAGAAAACTGAGTCTCCCCATCTTGGGTTTGTTTATGAACCAAAATGATGTTTTTATTTTCAGAATATTCATAATCTTCATCTAAAACTCCATATTCATAAATTGTATTTATAACAGATTCACCTACACCAAATAATTTACTATTATTGGTAATTACACTATCAGTAAATGAGGTTTTAAACTTTTCTGAATAAGACTCTAATACACTATTTTTTATAGATTTGTCTATATCAAAATAGATAGGACTACGATTTGATGCTTCAATTTTTTCTTGATTGATTTCCTTTGCAGATTTTTTAATTGCAAAGTCAAAAGGCGCAAGAAGACTTTCTGATTGCCAAGGTTTTCCTTTATCAAAATCATATCTAAATTTTCCGCTCTTCGGAAATAAATAAACTATCAAAAAAGTCGTACTTAAAAATAAAAGCACTTTATACAAAAGTGCATGATTACGATACCATTTATTTATTAAATCATTCATTTAAAAAAAATTTAAGCACTCAAATTAAATCAAAAATGCTTTTTAAACTGATAGCTTAGGCTTTCAAAAGTAAGAAAATATAATAGAATTGATGTTATTATAACTAAGCTCCTATTTAATTAAAAAATGATTAATTTTGCAATAAGAAAATAAAACAAAAAAAAAAATGAGTAGAAAGGTCGTTATCGTATCAACTGCAAGAACTCCAATTGGAAGTTTTTTAGGAGCATTATCAACAATTCCTGCACCAAGACTTGGAGCAATAGCTATAAAAGGAGCATTAGATAAAATCAATTTGAAACCAGAATTGGTTGAAGAAGTATTGATGGGAAATGTTGTGCAAGCTGGAACTGGTCAAGCGCCTGCTAGACAAGCAGCCATTTATGCTGGTATACCTGATACCGTTCCGTGCACAACGATTAATAAAGTTTGCGCATCTGGAATGAAAGCTGTTATGCAAGCTGCTCAATCTATTGCACTAGGTGATACAGATATAGTTGTTGCTGGAGGAATGGAAAACATGAGTTTAATACCTCATTACTTCCACGCTAGATCTGCTACAAAATTTGGACCTGCATCTTTAATAGATGGGATGCAAAAAGATGGATTGGTAGATGCTTACGATGAAAATGCAATGGGTGTTTGTGCAGATGCATGTGCTACAGAATATGAATTTTCTAGAGAAGACCAAGATAATTATGCTATTCAATCTTATAAAAGATCTGCAGCGGCTTGGGAAGCTGGCAAGTTTGACGATGAAGTTGTACCTGTCGAAGTACCTCAACGTCGTGGTGAGCCAATTACCGTTTCTAAAGATGAAGAATTTAGTAATGTAAAAATGGAAAAAATACCAGCTTTACGACCTGCATTTACTAAAGAGGGTACTGTAACTGCTGCAAACGCATCTACAATTAATGATGGAGCTGGTGCAATGGTTTTAATGAGTTTAGAAAAAGCTAATGAATTAGGTCTAACCCCTTTAGCTACAATTAAAAGTTATGCAGATGCTGCACAAGAGCCAGAATGGTTTACTACGTCTCCTGCTAAAGCGTTACCAAAAGCTATTGATAAAGCTGGAATATCGTTAGATGATGTTGATTATTTTGAATTTAATGAAGCATTTTCTGTAGTTGGTTTAGCTAACATGAAAATATTAGGCTTAAATGATAGTAATGTCAATGTAAACGGTGGAGCTGTTTCATTAGGACATCCTTTAGGTTGTTCTGGAGTAAGAATTATTATTACCCTATTAAGTGTTTTACAACAAAACGAAGCCAAAATTGGAGCAGCTGCTATTTGTAATGGTGGTGGTGGAGCTTCTGCTATTGTAATTGAACGCAACTAAAATACAGTAATGCAATACGGAATTTGTAATCTAAGCATTGTCCCTCTTAGAATTGAACCTAGTGATCCAACAGAGCTTGTTTCACAAGTTCTGTATGGAGAAATCTTTAAGGTTCTAGAGCAGCGCAAATCTTGGAGTAAAATTAGGTTAGCATTTGATAAGTATGAAGGGTGGATAGATAACAAACAATATTTAGAAATTACTGAAGAAAATTACAAGAACATTACTAGTGAGAATCATAGGTTATCATTAGATCTCATAGAATACGTTCAGGATGATAATAATAATTTATATACAATTCCTTTAGGATCTTCTTTAAATGGATTAGACATTTTAAACCATACATTTGATGGACACTCTATCAATAGTAAAAATGACAAATCTAACCTTATTAAAACCGCATTTAACTATCTTAATGCACCATACCTTTGGGGAGGAAAAACCCCTTTTGGAATAGATTGTTCTGGTTTTACCCAAATGGTGTATAAATTAAATGGGTATCATATTTTGAGAGACGCATCTCAACAAGCTACCCAAGGACAAGCATTAAGTTTTATTGAAGAAAGTGAACCAGGAGATTTAGCTTTTTTTGATAATCAAGATGGTCAAATTGTTCATGTTGGTATCATTATGGAAGACAACTATATTATTCATGCACATGGTAAAGTTAGAATTGACAGAATTGACCACTCAGGCATTTACAATGTAGACAAGCGAATACACACGCACAAATTAAGAGTTATAAAAAAAATAATATAAATAAAAAAAAAAGCGATTAGAATTTCTAATCGCTTTTTTTTATCAATAATCTTTTTAGTTTCCAGCTTCTAATGTTTCAAGTTTAGCTTTCATCTCTTTATACTTATCTGTTTGCCCACTACCTCTATAAATATTCATCAAGGTTTGAACAGCTTGAATATCTTTAGGTTTTAGCTTTAAAGTTGTTTCTAAATACGGAATTGCCGATTCAAAGATCTCAGTTCTCTTTGCTCTTAACTCATCATAACGCTTATTATCAGCACTTGAATTACCTAGAGAATTCATTTCTTCTACAATTGCACCTTCATCTGCTAAAATTAGAACTGCCATATTATTGTAAGCATCAGCATACGAAGGATCTAAAGCAATTGCTTTCTCATAATACTTCATTGCAGCCTCTTTTTCTCCTGCTTCTGCTGCAATAACACCTAAATTATATTGTAATTCAGCGTTATCTGGATCTTTAACTGTCGCTTCTTCCATAAGTTCTTTAAAACGATCTTTGTTACCCATTTTTAATTGAACGTTAGCTTCAGAAATTAATAATCCTAAATCATCAGGATTTTGTTCTCTAGCTAATTTCATGGCCTCAATAGCTTTTTCGTTATCACCATTACTTAAATGAATTAGTGCTATGTTTTTTACAATTTCGGCCGACTTAGATTCTGTTTTGTTTTCTTTAGGAGCTGTATGTGTACCTGCTCTTACAGATAAATCTCTTAATGATTTATTACTGAAAGTTTCTACTTCACCAGACTCTTTATTTACAGCATTATACTCTGTACCTATACCTGTAAATTTTAAATCTCTAAGTTCCTCATAATACTTTAATGACGTATTATAATCCTGACCCGTTACTGCAGTTGAAGCTGCATAATATAAATATAATGTATCTTTTGGAGACATACGGTATGCCTTTTCAAAACCAGAAGATGACGTTGGATAATCTTTGCTTTGCAATGCTGCATTAGCTTTAGTTAAAAAATTATTAAGCATTTGAGACTTAAGATCTTTAATAGTTGAACCATACTTTCCTTTAGAAGAACCTTCAACTTCTTGCACCATATCAAAGCTCTCAATTGCTTTATCAATATCTGAGTTTGACCCAGTACCATTAGCATATAATGCCTGCCCTTTGAGGAAATAATATTTAGCTTTTAATTTGTCATCTGCATTAGCTATTAGTGACTCTGCAGAATTAATTGCTGATTTAGCATCTGCAAAATTACCTGATTTGATTGCCTTTTCTGCTGTTTTAAGTTCGCTCTTTTGTGAAAAAGTAAGTGTACTTACTAACATTGCAAGTGCAACTATAAACTGTTTTTTCATTATTAGTTATTTTAATTGTTAATGTATTTATTCTTCTTCGTTAGAATCAAGAGTTGTGCCATTTTCGTTAATATTTTCAATATCAACACCTTCAACTTCTTCTTCATCTTCTTTCATTACTTTAGCTACTGCTGCGATAGAATCATTTCCTTTTAGATTAATAAGCTTCACACCTTGTGTTGCTCTACCCATAACCCTCAAGTCTGCTACGGCCATTCTAATAGCTATTCCTGATTTATTTATAATCATTAAATCATCTTCATCTGTTACTGTTTTTATGGCAACTAAATGTCCTGTTTTCTCTGTAACAGAAATCGTTTTTACTCCTTTTCCTCCACGATTAGTGATTCTATAAATAGCTTCTCCATCTTCTGGATCATCTATATAGCTTCGTTTTCCGTAGCCATTTTCAGAAACAACTAAAACAGATTCTTCTTGTGAGTTTTCAATAGCAACCATACCGATTACTTCATCGCTATCATTATTTAAGCGTATACCTCTTACTCCAGAAGCATTTCTTCCCATTGGTCTCGTTTTTTCTTCTTCAAATCTAATGGCTTTACCAGATTTTAGAGCTAACATAACTTGACTGTTTCCTGTGGTAAGTTTCGCTTCTAGTAACTCATCATCTTCCTTAATAGTAATAGCATTAATACCATTGGTACGAGGTCTAGAATATTGTTCTAAAGCTGTTTTCTTAACTTGACCTTTTTTAGTAGCCATGATCACATAATGACTATTGATATATTCTTCATCCTTTAAATCTTGAGTACAGATAAAAGCCATGACTTTGTCATCCTGCTCAATATTTATTAAATTTTGAATTGCTCTACCTTTTGAAGTTTTACTTCCTTCTGGTATTTCATAAACACGCATCCAGAAACATTTTCCTTTTTGTGTAAAGAACAACATATATTGATGGTTTGTACCTACAAATAAATGTTCTAAGAAATCTTCATTACGAGTGGTTGATGCTTTTTGTCCAACACCTCCTCTATTTTGTGTTTTGTATTCAGTAAGTGATGTTCTCTTAATGTATCCTGCATGAGAAATAGTAATAACGACCTGCTCATCAGGAATCATATCCTCAATACTTAAATCTCCACCTGCATATTCAATTAAAGAGCGACGATCATCACCGTATTTATCTTTAATAACTAAAAGTTCTTCTTTAATAATGTCGTAACGACGTTCTCTTTTATCAAGAATATCTTTTAAATCTTCGATGGTTTTCATTAATTCATCATACTCATTACGCAATTTATCTTGTTCTAATCCCGTAAGTTGACGTAATCGCATTTCTACGATTGCTTTGGCCTGTATTTCTGAAAGTTCAAAACGTTCAATCAATTTAGCTCTTGCTTCCTCTGCATTTGAAGATGCACGAATAAGTGCTATAACTTCATCTATATTATCTGAAGCTATAATTAAGCCTTCTAAAATGTGTGCTCTTTCTTCCGCTTTGCGTAATTCGTATTTTGTACGTCTTACTACAACTTCATGTCTATGCTCAACAAAGTAATGAATCATTTCTTTTAGATTCAATAATTGTGGTCGTCCATTAACCAAAGCAATATTATTTACACTAAAAGAAGATTGTAATGCTGTATACTTATACAACATATTTAATACGATGTTAGGGATTGAGTCTCGTTTTAACACATAAACGATACGCATTCCGTTTCTATCAGATTCATCTCTAATGAGAGAAATACCATCTATTTTTTTATCATTTATTAAATCGGCAGTTTTTTTAATCATGTCTGCCTTATTAACTTGATAAGGAATTTCAGTAACTACAATACTTTCTCTTCCTTGTACTTCTTCTATTCTTGCATTTCCTCGTATGACAATTCGTCCACGTCCAGTTTTAAAAGCTTCACGTACACCATCATAACCATAAATTGTTCCTCCAGTTGGAAAATCTGGAGCTTTTATATGCTGAATTAATTCATCGATCTCAATATCGTTATTTTCAACGTATGCTATTGTACCATCTATAACTTCAGATAAGTTATGTGGAGGCATATTGGTTGCCATACCTACTGCAATACCTGATGCTCCATTAACTAATAACCCAGGAATTCTAGTTGGAAGTACTGTAGGCTCTTGTAAAGTATCATCAAAATTCAACTTATGATCCACAGTTTCTTTATCTATATCTGCTAACATTTCTTCAGATATCTTCTTCATTCTAGCCTCAGTATAACGCATTGCTGCAGGACTATCTCCATCAATAGAACCAAAGTTTCCTTGTCCATCAACTAGCATATATCGTAAACTCCACTCTTGAGCCATACGAACCATAGCGTCATAGACAGATGTATCACCATGCGGATGGTACTTACCTAATACTTCACCAACAATTCTCGCCGATTTTTTATGAGCAGTATTTGATCTAACACCAAGTTCATGCATTCCATATAGTACGCGTCTGTGAACGGGTTTTAATCCATCTCTCACATCAGGTAAAGCACGTGACACAATGACCGACATTGAATAATCAATGTAGGCAGATTTCATTTCATCCTCAATGTTGATAGGGATCAATTTCTCTCCTTCTTCCATATATTATATAAATTAGATTTTTGTAGGTTTTCAAATCAGGCTAAGATAACGATTTCCATAGTGTTTAAGCGTCTTTTTGATGCAAAATTTAGAACTATTTATTAACAAATTTCTTGTGTGTTTTTAATAAGTCTTTTGTTAAAAGCTTTGAATTTGTAAACTTTTTTCACTCTATTAGTAGCAGTCCTTTATTTAAGGTATAGTTTTTGCCTTTTTATAGGTAGATTTTATTATTTTTAATGCAGAAAGAGATTTATATGGATGATAATTTTTCCCCAAGAGTTAAAGATGTAATTGCGTATAGCAAGGAAGAAGCCCTGCGATTAGGTCACGATTTTATTGGCACTGAACATTTAATGTTAGGCCTGCTTCGTGATGGTAATGGTAAGGCTATAGATATTTTAAATGCACTGGATGTAGACCTCAACCACTTAAGACGAAAGGTTGAGATATTAAGTCCTGCAAACCCAAATACCACTATATCCTCAAACGAAAAAAAGAACTTACACCTCACTCGACAAGCCGAACGCGCTTTAAAAACTACTTTTTTAGAAGCTAAGTTATTTCAAAGTACATCAATCAATACTGCACATTTATTATTGTGTGTTTTAAGAAATGAAAACGATCCAACTACAAAACTTCTAAATAAGTTAAAGATTGATTACGATAATGTAAAAGAACAATTTAAATTTATGATTACAAACGATGACGATTATTTAGATATTCCAAAAAGTGAATCATTTTCTGATGATGAACCAAATCAAGAAGATGAAGCAAAAGAAAATCCTTTTGGACAATCCACAGGTAAATCAACTAAGAAATCTAAGACACCTGTTTTAGATAACTTCGGAAGAGACCTTACTGTTATGGCAGAAGAGGGTAAACTGGATCCAGTTGTAGGACGAGAAAAAGAAATTCAACGTGTTTCACAAATATTAAGTCGTCGTAAAAAGAATAATCCCCTATTAATTGGAGAACCTGGCGTAGGTAAATCTGCAATTGCAGAAGGTTTAGCGCTTAGAATTGTAAAACGTAAAGTCTCCAGAATACTTTTTAATAAACGTGTTGTCACTTTAGATCTTGCCAGTTTAGTGGCAGGTACGAAATATCGCGGACAGTTTGAAGAACGTATGAAAGCGGTCATGAATGAACTTGAAAAGAACGATGACATTATTCTTTTTATTGATGAAATTCACACTATTGTTGGAGCAGGTGGCGCAACAGGTAGTTTAGACGCTTCAAACATGTTTAAACCAGCATTAGCTAGAGGAGAAATTCAATGTATTGGAGCAACAACTTTAGATGAGTACAGACAATACATCGAAAAAGATGGCGCCTTAGAACGTCGTTTTCAAAAAGTAATTGTTGAGCCAACTACCGTAGAAGAAACCATAGAAATTTTAAATAATATTAAAGGTAAATACGAAGAACATCATAATGTTGATTATACAGATGCTGCAATTGAAGCCTGCGTTAAATTAACCAATAGATATATGACTGAACGTTTTTTACCAGACAAAGCTATTGATGCTTTAGACGAAGCAGGTTCTCGTGTTCATATTACCAATATTGATGTACCTAAACAAATTCTTGAATTAGAACAAAAATTAGAAGAAGTCAAGGAAACCAAAAACACTGTTGTTAAAAAGCAAAAATACGAAGAGGCTGCTAAGTTGAGAGATGACGAAAAACGTCTCGAAAAAGAACTAGCGATAGCTCAAGAAAAGTGGGAAGAAGAAACCAAACAGAATAGAGAAATTGTTTCTGAAGATAATGTTGCAGATGTCGTTTCTATGATGACAGGTATACCTGTGAATAGAATCGCTCAAACCGAAAGTAACAAACTAGCCCAATTACCAGAATTAATTAAAGGTAAAGTTATAGGTCAAGATGAAGCTGTTGCCAAAGTCGTTAAAGCTATACAGCGTAATCGCGCTGGACTTAAAGACCCTAACAAGCCTATCGGGTCATTTATCTTTTTGGGTCAAACTGGAGTTGGTAAAACGCAATTAGCTAAGGTGTTAGCTCGTGAGTTATTTGATAGTGAAGAAGCTCTGGTTAGAATTGACATGAGTGAATACATGGAAAAATTTGCAATTTCTAGATTAATTGGCGCACCTCCAGGTTATGTAGGCTATGAAGAAGGTGGACAATTAACAGAAAAAGTACGTCGCAAACCATACGCTGTCATCTTATTAGATGAAATTGAAAAAGCACATCCTGATGTTTTTAACATGCTATTACAAGTTTTAGATGATGGTTATTTAACCGATAGTCTTGGACGCAAAATTGATTTTAGAAATACAATCATCATAATGACATCAAACATTGGTGCCAGAAAACTTAAAGATTTTGGACAAGGTGTGGGGTTTGGCACTTCTGCTCGATCTGCTCAAGCTAGTGATAATACAAAAAGTATTATAGAAAATGCACTTAAAAAAGCATTTGCTCCAGAGTTTTTAAATAGAATTGATGACGTCATGGTTTTTAATGCGCTAGAAAGAGAAGATATTAATAAAATCATTGATATTGAATTAACACACCTTATGACTAGAATTAAAGGTTTAGGTTATCATCTTAAATTAACTAAAAAAGCAAAAGATTATATAGCCGAAAAAGGATTTGATAAAGATTATGGTGCAAGACCTTTAAAAAGAGCAATTCAAAAATATATTGAAGACGCGCTTGCCGAAGAAATCATTAACTCTCAGCTGCAAGAAGGTGACACAATTCACATGGATTTAGATAGCAAATCAAATGAATTGACTATTAAAATTGTTAAATCTGAAACCAAAACAGAATCTTAAAATATTAAAGATAAAATCAAAAAGCCTCTTAATATTAAGAGGCTTTTTTTTGTTCCAAATTTTTTATTGCTTAACTTTAAAGACATGACTAATAAAATCACACTTGATTTTTGTGAAATTCATATTTATGAATACTACATGATAGTTACCATGAATACAGGAATCACTGTAACTGCGCATCACAATAACTCTCTAAAAGAAATTGCTAATATCCATTTCAAAAACAGACCATTTGTTTACATTACCCATAGAATAAATTCGTACTCTGTAGACCCTGCAGTATATAAAGAAACTTCGAAAATCAATAATCTAATTGGGATTTGTGTGGTTTCAAATAGTTACATAGCTAAGAGCACTGCACAAATAGAGAAGTTATTTTTAAACAACAAACCTTTTGAAATATTTAGTGATTTAGACAAAGCCATAGAGTGGGCAAATTCAGTAACTAAATAAATAATTTTCTTCCTTCGGAAATTTTAATCATGCCATTGTATTGCTTATGGGTTTCTATGTTTTATTCGGAAATGTTGCCTATACTCAACCTATTTCTTAAAAAAGACTAATTTTTTATGCGTCACATTTCCGTAGAAAAACTTGGGCACAAAAAAAAGGCAGCTATAAATAGCTGCCTTTAATTTACACCCTTAGAGAATTTTCTCTAATTATTTATCAATGCTTATTTACCAGAAGAAACAATCTTCTTAGTGACTTTACCTTGACTTGTAGTTAACGTTACATAGAACATTTGACTTGAGTATCTAGATAAATCAAACGTTGATACATCTTTAGAGCCTGCAACATAGTTCTTGTTAGTTGTGCTAAAGACTTGTAAACCTTTAGTATCATATAACTCGATTGTTACATCTGTATCAAATTCAAATGAGTAAGCAATGTTTACTTCATTATCAAATGGTACTGGGTAAGCAGTGAAATCGATTTTTACGTCTTCAATAGGAACCTCAGATTCTCTAAAACTCGATACACAATTTAAACTTAATTCATAAGCCCCTACACTAATTTCACTAAAACCTGTAATAAACACTTGGTACTCAACACCAGATTCAGCGTAAAAGTTAAGCTCTGATGAAAATCCTGAACATCCAGTTCCATCATCGTTTTGGGCTACAAAAGTTGCTCCAGAATCTGTAAATACTACAATTCTTGAATCATAATTAGTCATATCACAAGTACTTAAGATAGACATATCACTACCAGACCCTATGAAAGTATACCAGTTTCCTGTTC
>NZ_JXJO01000015.1 GCF_000826655.1 Psychroserpens damuponensis | reverse complement strand
CATACATAAAACCGTTGTGCCCAATTAAAAAATCACGTTTCATAAGATAATTCAGATTAAATGATTGTATCTTTGATAGTATCAAATGATAGTATCACGAATGAAACCACCTTACGAAATAACATCTTCTATTTTAAAATTAATAACTTCTATTTCAGAAAAAATAGGAGAAGTAAATGCTAATTTATTAAACAGACCTTCACCTAAATTAAGAAAACAGAATAGAATCAAAACTATTCATTCTTCTTTAAAAATAGAAGGAAACACACTTACAGAAGAACAAATAACAGCACTTCTTGAAAACAAAAGAGTTATTGGTCCTAAAAAAGATGTTCTTGAAGTTTTAAATGCAATCAAAATCTATGAAAATTTAGAAGATTACAATCCTTCAAATGAAAAATCCTTTTTAAAAGCACATCAAAACTTAATGGAAGGTTTAATAGAAAACTCTGGAAAATATAGAAATCAAAGTGTCGGAATTGTAAAAGGTTCAATAGTTGAGCATTTAGCACCACCTTATAGAAATGTGCCATACTTAATGAAAGACCTTTTTGAATATTTAAAAAAGTCTGATGAAATTGAATTAATTAAAAGTTGTGTTTTCCATTACGAAATGGAATTTATACATCCTTTTTTGGATGGAAATGGAAGAATGGGAAGATTATGGCAAACTTTAATTTTAATGGAAAAATATCCAATCTTTGAGTTTTTACCTTTTGAAACTTTAATTAGTAAAGACCAGGAAAAATATTACAAGTCTTTAGCTGAAAGTGATAAATCCGGAAAGTCAACTAAGTTTATTGAATATATGCTAAACGTTATTGACATTTCAATAAGTGAACTATTAGATTTTAATAATCGAACGTTAAATGAAAAAGATAGATTAGAATATTATGTTTCATTAAATAAAACTGAATTTACAAGAAAAGATTATATGGATATTTTTAAAGATATTTCATCAGCAACTGCAAGTAGAGATTTAAAGAAAGGAGCAGAATTGAATTTATTCGAAAAAATAGGAGAAAAAAATAAAACAATCTATCGTTTAAAATAACTGGGCACAACACCGTGTATAATTAATGGCTGGTTATAGCTTACTTACGAAAGTCCTCGCGGACTTTCTATCTGTGATTTATTTGCTAACTTTAGTGCTTAAACAACACAACTAATCATACACAAACACGTTACCCAACATTTGACAAAAATTGAGAAATAGAACAAAATATATACTTCTGATTTTAGCTGTTGCTGGATTTGCTTTGTTGTATTACAACCATTTTAATGCTTTAAACGAAACGAGTTTTGAGCCAATTGAATTGACATACGCAAAAATTTTTTTCGGAATTGGAATTTTATGTGCTGGAATATATCTTCTTAAGAAAAATTGGAGAAATATATTAACTAAATTTATGTTAGGTGCATTTGGAATTTGTTTTGCAATAAACTTATTCTTATTCATAGAAATATATCCATATGTTCAAATTGGAAAATTATACGCTGAATACTCTGAAATAGAAACTTGCGGAGAAATGGAAAAACGATTTGAAACTGACTTGAAAAACGAAAAAATAGTTTATTTTCAGTTTGGAATTGGTTACGATATTGAATTAGCAGAGACGCTCAAGGAAAAATATAAAATTCAATCCATTGGAATGGGTTGTACGATTCAGTCTGAAAAGGAATGTTATAATAAACTCGTCAATGAATATCTGAAAGAAAAACACAACGACGGAATAATTGACTATTAAAAATAAAAAACGTTGGGTAACACCGTATATAAAAAATTGCTATATTGTGCTTAATCAAAGGTCGTTGCACGTTTGCTACGTCTGATTTTCCTATGGAAAATCCTCGCACGCAAACACGCAACTTTCCATATACAAACACGTTGTGCCCAATTAAAAAATTACGTTTCATAAGATAAATCAGATTAAATGATTGTATCTTTGATAGTATCAAATGATAGTATCACGAATGAAACCACCTTACGAAATAACATCTTCTATTTTAAAATTAATAACTTCTATTTCAGAAAAAATAGGAGAAGTAAATGCTAATTTATTAAACAAACCTTCACCTAAATTGAGAAAACAGAATAGAATTAAAACTATTCATTCTTCATTAAAAATAGAAGGAAACACACTTACAGAAGAACAAATAACAGCACTTCTTGAAAACAAAAGAGTTATTGGTCCTAAAAAAGATGTTCTTGAAGTTCTAAATGCAATCAAAATTTATGAAAATTTAGAAAATTTCAATCCTTCTAATGAAAAATCCTTTTTAGAAGCACATCAAAACCTAATGGAGGGTTTAATTGAAAATTCTGGAAAATATAGGACTCAAAGTGTCGGAATTGTAAAAGGCTCTAAAGTTGAGCATTTAGCACCACCATTTGCAAATGTGCCATACTTAATGAAAGACCTTTTTGAATATTTGAAAAAGTCTGATGAAATTGAATTAATTAAAAGTTGTGTTTTCCATTACGAAATGGAATTTATACATCCATTCTTGGATGGAAATGGCAGAATGGGAAGATTATGGCAAACTTTAATTTTAATGGAAAAATATCCAATATTTGAGTTTTTACCTTTTGAAACTTTAATCAGTAATGACCAAGAAAAATATTACAAAGCTTTGGCTGAAAGTGATAAATCCGGAAAATCAACTAAGTTTATTGAATATATGCTAAACGTTATTGACATTTCAATAAGTCAACTATTAGATTTTAATAATCGAACGTTAAATGAAAAAGATAGATTAGAATACTATGTTTCATTAAATAAAACTGAATTTACAAGAAAAGATTATATGGATATTTTTAAGGATATTTCATCAGCAACTGCAAGTAGAGATTTAAAGAAAGGAGCAGAATTGAATTTATTCGAAAAAATAGGAGAAAAAAATAAAACAATCTATCGTTTAAAATAACTGGGCACAACACCGTGTATAATTAATTGCTAGGTTCTTCCCTACTTGCGAATATTCCTGCGGAATATTCACGGGTTCGTAAAAGTTTGCTAACTTAGTTGCTTAACCACGCAACTAACCATACACAAACACGTTAGCTTTAATGCTCAAGCAAGTT
>NZ_JXJO01000014.1 GCF_000826655.1 Psychroserpens damuponensis | reverse complement strand
AAGTTTGCGGAATGAAAAACGAAGCGGAATTCAAAACTAAACAAAACAAGCGGAACGAATTATACATCTGAAAAAAGCACTAAAAGCTAACAACGTGTATAATTCATTACGGCGGATTTTCCTTGCGGAAAATCCCTACACTTTTGCTATCTTTGGGTATTAACTCGGAAAAATCTTGACGATTTTTCCGTAACGAAATCATACACAAGACCGTTAGCTGTAATAACGCAGCGCAGCCAAATTCGGAATTTTAAATAAAAAAATCAAAGTGTTTTAAACCGAATTGAGCGTAAAAAACTAACTCGAAATCTGAATTTAGAAACGTTGGAATAAAACGGCTGAATTGAATACTCACTCAACTCTGGAATTTCACTCAGTCGGAATTTCTTACTCGAAACCTGAATTGCTTTACGCTGGATTTTTTAGCTAGTTTGCGCAATCGGAATTGTAAACGCAAAAAACAACACGTGAATTGCTTACTCGAAATCTGAATTGTGCGTGAAATTCTCACTCAGTCGGAATTTTTAAACTGACTTCTACCCTACTTTTCTAGATCTGAACTTGAATTTTAAAACCAAAAACGAACTCAAATAAATACAAAACCAATTACTACAGCTAACACAGTGTATAGTCAATAGCTTTATATATACTCATCTGGAATATTCCTTCGGAATATTCTCAGGTTCGTGGGTTTTTGTTAACTTAGTAGCCGTAACACGCTACAAACCATACACAACCACGTTACCCAACATTTGAAAAAAATGCGAACTGAAATTAAATATTTAGAACTTAAAAGCGGATTTTCTGGAAATGGTCCAGCTTGGATTGGACTTGTTTCCTTCTCGAAAAGCGGAAAAACAATATACTTTGACGGAAAAGCATTTAAAAGTCTCGATGGAACTGGAATTAGCGGAAATTATTTTGACTTGGAAACTGGAGATGAATATTGGATTTCGGGAGTTAAAAAAGATATGTCTGACCGACACAAATTTGGCGGAGGAAAAATATTTGTAGAAAAACGGATTTTAAGTGAGTATTTGCTAATAGTTGGCGAATCGGAATTACCAAAAACCGATTACGAGTTGACAGAAGTGGAAACTAAAAAGCCAATTGAAAGAATAAATGTACTTGAAAATGAATCACTCGAACCGATTGAATTTGGACAAGAATTATATTTCAAAGAACTAAACGAATTAAAAGATAACGAAATTGAACATTTGATTGCGGAATTAATTGAAGACGAGAAAAATGTTCAGTACAATAAAGCTCGTAGGAGTTATAAGAAAAAACGAAATGAATTAGAAGCGGAATTAGAAAAACGTGGAATAAAAAACGTTGGGTAACACCGTGTATAATTAATTGCTAGGTTCTTCACTACTTGCGAATATTCCTGCGGAATATTCACGGGTTCGTAAAAGTTTGCTAACTTAGTTGCTTAACCACGCAACTAACCATACACAAAAACGTTGTGAGCAATTAAACAAAACAAACTCTGAAAATGAAAATCAAATATTTCAGCATATCGATTTTATTATTAATACTTCTGAATTCTTGTAAAGATGAACGTATAATAATCTCTGAAAAGTGGGATAATGGAATTACAAAAGAGGAAAAAAAATGGATAAATAAAGAATTAGATTCTTACATAGAATTGACATATTATGAGAACGGACAAATTGGATTAGAAAAACATTACAATGATGGAAAACTAAATGTTTTTAAATCTTACTACGAAACAGGAGAAATTAGCGCACTCGTAATGTATCATAATGAAGTATCAATATTTGGGGCTGAATATTATAAAAACGGACAAATAATGGGTAGCGTACCAACCAACTTGAACGGAAAAATAAATGGAACGATAACCTATTTTTATGAAAATGGAAATTTGAGAGGCAAACAAAAATATTTGAATAATAAGCCAGTTGGCAATTCAAAGGAATATGACCTGAACGGAAAATTAATTTCTGAATAATAACTGCTCACAACAATGTGTATAATCAATTGCTAGTTCTGTGTGTACTCGGAAAATCCTAGCGGATTTTCCTCTGGTTCGTTTTCTTTTACTAATTTAGTTGCTAGCCAACGCAACTAACCATACACAAACACGTTGGCAAACATTTAAAAAAAATTACGGATAATTAATGAAAGAGTATTTGTTTTCCGAAAAAGAACTAAAACTAATAGAGTTCTTAAAATCAAATTCACCGAAAAAAATTTGGCTCGAACCAATCTTCTATATTTTTGAATATGATAATTTCTATATAGAACTTGGAATTAAATGCGCCGAAAAAATAAAACTGGGTTTCATTCCTGAAAAGAAGTTTATAAACATGTCTGTTTCTGATTTTGAGCAGTATGTAATGATAGCAACACTGAAAAGAGTAAATCAGAAATTTAAACCACAAACAGGTTCGGAATTATTAATTGCAAATGAAAAAATAATCGAATTGAATATTGTTAGAACGTTGCTTTTTTATTGCCAACACGAACAATCAAAAGAACGCTCGGATTTTTTCAATACTGACAGTTATCAAATTAATCCTGATTTGGGAATTAATAAAGAATTAAAAATTGAACGAACTTGTCTTGCCGATGTTGGTTTGTGGATTCGATTGAATAATAAAATTCTCAATTGTTTTATATTAGATAATGATGATGATTTTTCCACAAATTCACATTGCTATCAAAATGTAAATTTAAAAAAGGAAAAAAAGAAAATTTATAGCTTTATTAAAACGGAATGAAAAACGATTTGCCAACATCGTGTATAATTCATTGCTAGTTCTAGCCTACTTGGAAATTCCTTCGGAATTTCCTCTGGTTCGTTTTAGTTTACTAATTTAGTTGCTGAAACACGCAACGAAATCATACACAAACACGTTCTACGCAATTTGAGACAAACATTACGCTGAACAGAAAATAAAGAATAAAAAAATATGGAAACTACATTGATTATCGGATTTGTTATTTTAACAGTTATATTATGGACTTGGGCAATTCTGGATATAATAAAATCGAAATTTAAAAGTCCAACAATGAATATAATTTGGCTTTTAGGTGTTCTGTTTTTCCCAGTTTTAGGCTCTATCTTTTATTTTCAATTGAGAAAAAAATTTGTAACGAAAGAAAAGAGAAAATTCCAACCGAATTTTAATAGAACGGAATTAAAAACGACTAAATAAATTACACAAAATTGGAACAGAACGCTGAATTTACTCTTGCGGAATTATTACTCAAACGGAAATCATAAATGTTGCGTAAAACTGAACCGAAAAAAGGAATTTACTCTTGCGAAATTTAGCTAGTTTACGGAATTACGAAACTGAAAGAATAATTAAGTGGAATAAAAAACTGCGTAGAACACCGTGTATAATTCATTGCTAGTTATAGCCTACTTACGAAAGTCCTCGCGGACTTTCTATCTGTGATTTATTTGCTAACTTTAGTGCTTAAACACGCAACGAAATCATACACAAACACGTTAGGCACAAGCTGAAAAAAACATCGAGAAACATATGGCTGTTTGGCAATATCAATTAAATATCATTCCTAGAAAAGCTGTAATAGAGAAATACGGAGAAATTCCAAGTACATTATTAATTGATTATGATGGTTGGGAAAAATATTGGGAAAACGTAAATTATAACAACGGATTTCCTGACCCTGATTTTGAAGATGCGAAAACTATAAAATGGTGGACGAATATAAAATTCGATATTAAAAAAACTTCGGAACAAATTGACAAATTAGTTTCACGTGGCGATTGGAATGACGATGAAGATTCTGGATTTATAGGTTGGAAAGGAAATTCAGAAAATCTTGAAGATAATGACGCACATATTGCTTATGACAAAAAAACTAAAATTATTTCGGAATTTCAATTCAGAGCGGATTTACGTAAAAGAGAAAATATAACCGAATTTTTGAACGGAATGCTCAATATATGTGAACAGAATGACTTAATGGTTTTTAATACAGATGGAATTTTATTTGAACCGAAATCGGAATTAATTTATGAGAATTTAAAGAAATCAAACGCAGTAGAATTTTTAACTGACCCAGAAAAGTTTCTTGACAAGATTGCGGAAAGAGAAAATAAAAGACAACCTAAAAAGGTCAGTTTTTGGTCGAAACTTAAAGCTTATTTTAAATGAAAAAGCCAGTGCCTAACACCGTGTATAA
>NZ_JXJO01000013.1 GCF_000826655.1 Psychroserpens damuponensis | reverse complement strand
TAACCGATGAGTGTGGAAATACAACTGCTCTAGACCAAATTATTACTATAGAAGATAATATCGCTCCTATAATAGATGTATCTGCAACAAATATTGTAATTGAATGTGAGGGAGAAGGAAACAATTTAGCAATCCAAGATTGGTTAGATTCGAATGGTGGAGCTATGGCTTCCGATAGCTGCGGTAATGTAATTAATTGGTCTAATAATTATAATGGAGCAGTTCCTGATTGCACAACACCTATCAGTGTGATTTTTACAGCAACTGACGCTTGTGGTAATTTTAGTACTACAACTGCAACTTACGCTATTCAAGATACCACACCTCCTGTGGTTACAAATGCAATTAATTTTAATTCAGAATGTAACAGTATAGATAATGACAATGATTTACAAAATTGGTTAAATTCTAATGGAGGAGCAACTGCAACTGACGACTGTTCTTCTGTGACATGGTCTAATGACTTTACTGCACTTTCTAATGAATGCAGTTCAACCGGATCTGCTATTGTAACTTTTACTGCTACGGACGGTTGCGGAAATAGTTCGTCAACAACAGCAACATTTTCTATTGAAGATACTACTCCTCCAGTAATAACAGCTCCTGCCAACAATCAATCTATTGAATGTAATATTGATGGTGGTGTAACTGAAGATATTTTAACCTGGTTGGCACTAAATGGTGGTGCTTCTGCTACTGATGATTGTTCTGATGTAATATGGTCTAATAATTTCACATCACTCTCTGACGGATGTGGTGAAACTGGATCTGCCACAGTAACTTTTACAGCCACAGATGGTTGTGGGAATTCAACATCTACAACGGCCGTTTTTAATAGTGTTGATACTTCCAACCCTATTGCTCCTGATACTCCTGAGGATTTAACTTTTCAATGTATTGATGAAGTTCCTATGGCTGGTCAATTAACTGCTAGAGACAATTGTATGGGTACAATTACTGTTACTGGTATTGACACCATTAACAATTCTAATCCTTGTAATATTATTATTACTAGAACATGGAATTTTATTGATGAATGTGGCAATTCTACATCAATTTCTCAAAACATTACTGTAGCTGATACTATTGCTCCAGATATTACTAATTGTTCTATAGAAAACACAACTTTAGAGTGTGACGAAACTGAAAACGAAACACTTGCCAATGCTTGGAATGCTACCAATATTGCTGCTCTCGAAGCTTGTGCTTTAGACTCTTGTGATACAGACTTTTCTGGTCAAGTGACTTCAAATTATGATTTTGATAACTTAAATACAACATGTGGTCCTTGTGGCACTATAAATGTAACTTATACAATAACTGATGATTGTGGAAACACATCATCTGTTGCTGCTACCCTAACCTTTGATGATGGAACAATACCTGATGTCTCTAACTGTTCAGTTAATGATACTGCTATCGAGTGTTCTGGTAATGATAATGAACAACTAGCTGGCAACTGGAACACCAACAATATCAATGCTTTAGAAAACTGTGCAGATGATCTTGGTGTTACTGTAACTTCAAATTATGCGTATTCTAATTTGGCTTCAACATGTGGTCAAGGTGGTACTATAACTGTTATTTATACCATAACTGATGATTGTGATAATGCAACAACATTAACTGCTGTTTTAACTTTAGAAGATACAACACCACCAAACTTATATAACTGTTCTGTTACTGATACCACTATCGAATGTTCAGGTGACAATAACGAACAACTAGCTAATAATTGGAATACAGCTAACATTTCAGCATTAGAAAATTGTGTTGCAGATTCTTGTAACAATGATTTTAATGGTCAAGTAACTTCAGATTTTGCGTATACTAATATAGACACTACTTGTGGTCAAAGTGGTAAAATCTCTGTTATTTATACTATTACTGATGATTGTGGTAATGAATCTATATTGACAGTATTTTTAACTATTGAAGATACAACACCTCCAAACCTAGATAACTGTTCTGTTACTGATACCACTATCGAATGTTCAGGTGACAATAACGAACAACTAGCTAATAATTGGAATACAGCTAACATTTCAGCATTAGAAAATTGTGTTGCAGATTCTTGTAACAATGATTTTAATGGTCAAGTAACTTCAGATTTTACGTATGCTAATTTAGACACTACTTGTGGTGAAAGTGGTAAAATCTCTGTTATTTATACTATTACTGATGATTGCGGTAATGAATCTATATTGACAGCATTTTTAACTATTGAAGATACAACACCTCCAAACCTAGATAACTGTTCAATTACTGATACCACTATCGAATGTTCAGGTGACAATAACGAACAACTAGCTAATAATTGGAATACAGCTAACATTTCAGCATTAGAAAATTGTGTTGCAGATTCTTGTGACAATGATTTTAATGGTCAAGTAACTTCAGATTTTGCGTATGCTAATTTAGAGACTACTTGTGGTGAAGGTGGTAAAATCTATGTGATTTATACCATTACTGATGATTGCGGTAATGAATCTACATTGACAGCAATTTTAACTATTGTAGATACTATTGCTCCAGATATTACTAATTGTACCGTAGAAAACACAACTTTAGAGTGTGACGCAACTGAAAATGAAACACTTGCTGATGCTTGGAATGCTACTAATATTGCTGCACTTGAAGCTTGTGCTATAGACTCTTGTGATACAGATTTTTCTGGACAAGTGACTTCAAATTATGATTTTGATAACTTAAATACGACATGTGGTCCTTGTGGAACTATAACTGTTACTTACACCATAACAGATGATTGTGGAAATACTACTGCTTTAACTGCTACTCTAACTTTTGATGATGGTACAATTCCTGATCTTTCTAACTGTGCGCTTGAGGATTATACAATGGAATGTATTGGAGATGAAAATGCAACTCTAGTAAATGACTGGAATTTAAATAACATTGTTACTTTACAATCTTGTGCAAATGATAATGCTGTAACGGTAACTTCAGATTTTGATTTTGCTAATTTCGTGGTAACTTGTGGTCAAAGTGGTACTTTAAAAGTTATTTACACCATTACAGACGACTGCGACAATGCCACCACTATTCCTGCTACACTTATAATAGAAGACACCATTGCTCCGACATTTACGGTGCCTGCAGATGTAACTTTAGAATGTGATCAAGATCCAACCGATTTGACTTTAACAGGCGATGTTAACGATGAAGCTGATTTATGTTCAGGAGTATTAGAAGCAACTTATTCTGATGTAGTTACCGATGGTAGCTGTATAAACGAATCAATAATTACTCGTACTTGGTTGTTAACTGATGACTGCGGAAATGTAACGTCATTAACACAAACAATTACAATTCAAGATACAACGGCTCCAACATTTACAGTGCCTGCAGATGTAACCTTAGAATGTGATAGCGATATTACCGATGTAACTCTAACTGGTGATGTCACCGATGAAGCTGATAATTGTTCATCTGGTCTTGACGCGACGTATGTCGACTCAATAACTGAAGGCGACTGTCCTAACGCATCTATCATTTCAAGAACCTGGACACTAACTGATGACTGCGATAATACAACAACATTAGTTCAAACAATTACAATTCAAGATACAACGGCTCCAACATTTACAGTGCCTGCAGATGTAACCTTAGAATGTGATACCGATATTACCGATGTAACCCTAACTGGTGATGTAACCGATGAAGCTGATAATTGTTCATCTAACCTTGACGCGACGTATGCTGACTCAATAACTGAAGGCGACTGTCCTAACGCATTTATCATTTCAAGAACCTGGACACTAACTGATGACTGCGGAAACGTAACGTCATTAACACAAACAATTACAATTCAAGATACAACGGCTCCAACATTTACAGTACCTGCAGATGTAACCTTAGAATGTGATACCGATATTACCGATGTAACTTTAACTGGTGATGTAACCGATGAAGCTGATAATT
>NZ_JXJO01000012.1 GCF_000826655.1 Psychroserpens damuponensis | reverse complement strand
TTGTGCTTTTTTAAGTTTTTAAGCTGTGTTATACTTAATCCAAATTTGGAATACGTAACACTTGACCAACATAAATTTTATCAGGATGTGATAACATTGGTTTGTTAGCTTCAAAAATTTGCGGATATTTCATAGCATCTCCATAATAGTGTTTTGCTATTTTTCCCAAAGTATCTCCACTTACTACAGCATGAAATTGTGCTTCTGGCTTTGGGTTTTCAACCGTCATTTGATCATCTACTTGCGAAATTCCTGCAGTATTACCTACTACTAAAACTACTTTTTCTTTGGTGGCTTGATCATATGCTTTACCAGATACTTTTGCCATATCATCGTCTATAAACACGCTTAAGTTTTCTACTTGTAATTGTAAGTCTGTAATTGTTTCTTCTAAATTTCTTGCTGCTGCTTCTTCTAATTTAAGTTCTGCTGCATCTGCTTCTCTAGTTGCTTTTGCTTTTGCTTCAGCTGCTTCCTCTTCTGTTGTTTTTCCTATTCCGAAGACTTTAGCGCCTGCATTTTTAATAAATGAAAATAATCCCATAGTTCTTTTTAGTTTTTGTAAACTGTTGTTTGAGTGGATATTTCCGAAGAAAATTCTCAAGAGCTCACGTTAATGTTATAGTTATAAAGTTGGCGAAAATCTTTTATAAATACAATTAATATGATTATTAAGACTATCACTTTCCCTTAATATTGTGACTCATATAATTTAAAAAAGTCACATTTCCGAAGACATAAATGATATTAAAAGAAAACGTCCAACTCAATTAAATGAGTTGGACGATTCTAGAAACTAAATAACCAACCAAAATTTAGCTCCTAGTGTTTTCTCTTGGGTTATCTTTTTTAGCAGTTTTCTGCTTACGTTTTTTTAACTGTTTACTACCATCTATTCGTTTGCCTGACGTATCTGTTTCTCTTAAAAATTGAATATATCCTCGTCCTGTAAATTCATATACGGTTTGAGATGAAGGATGAAATAATTCTATCCTTTGATCATTAATAACGCTCAATTCGAAGTATTCATTGTTGAAGAAATCATAATCTAGTGTTAATGTTTTTAAGTACATATTACCACTTACATCACCAACTCCATAAATTCCTGTGTAATCCCAATAAATATTATTTGGATTGCCAATATTTGAATCTTGAGAAGATCTAAACTCTGAGTCGTTTCCACCAGCTAAAAACTGCAAATAGTTTTCGTTATCAAATTCATTTATTGCTCCAAATTGACTTGTATATGTTTTTTCCCATGCTTCATATTCTTGTAAGAAATAATGAATGTTATCATAAAACACATAGTCATAATCAAACGTGTTTCTCTGATATCCATGTAAAAAATACGAGGTGTCGTTAAATGGATTATATAATTCTATGGTGTTATTATCAATTTGGTATACATCAAAACTTTCGTACCCATCAATATCATGATTAATATCTAAAATCATATCATAAGTATCATAAACTCCAACGTCAATACCAAAGCCATTGCCTTGATTACCAAAGCCAACTAAATTATTATTTGCATACACAACTCCGTTTCTAAATGATAGTGTAAATGCGATATTTAAGAAAGGTGTTTCTCCGTTTCCTAATGTTTGATTGAGATCAACATACCACAACTCGTAAGAGCCTAATAACTGATTTAAAGAAATACCTTGATTGTTATTGTAATCATTTACGATTACTTCATCTGTATAACACGAGGTAAATAATGTTGCTGTTAAAGCAAAGCCTAAAAGTAGTTTGATTGTTTTCATTTGTTCGTTTTTTTAAAAACTAATTGTCAAATGGAATTCACACAAGTTTTAAAAATCTAGCTTTCAATAGTGAGATTTCTAAATTTTGCGTTTATTTCATAAAGTTGTGTTTTTTGATTTATGTATTATAATATTCAAAACGCGTGCCAAAAATTAAATTCTCTATATTTTCTCTTCGGAAAACAATAGTAAAATGCTTACTTTTGGATGTATAACAAAGTTTCCGCTTTTACTTGTATTGAGCAAGTCGAAGTGCGTAAATTTAAAGAAAAATTTAAATGAATCAACCATTAAAATATGCCGTATTTGGAGCAGGAAGTTGGGCCACAGCAATTGTAAAAATGCTGAGCGAAAACTTAGATGAAATAGGCTGGTATATGCGCAGTGTTTACACTAAGGAACATTTACTTAAAGAACAACATAACCCAAGTTATTTGAGCTCTGTTGAATTTCATACTGAGCAACTCAAATTGAGTAATGACATTAATGAACTTGCAATATGGGCAGATGTTTTAATTTTTGTAATCCCTTCTGCCTTTATTCATGCTGAGTTAGAAAAACTCACTGTAGATATTTCTAACAAAACAATTGTATCTGCAGTTAAAGGGATTATGCCAGAAACAGGAAAACTTGTAGGAGAGCAATTTCATGATGTATATAATATTCCTTTTGAAAATATTGCAGTGATAGCAGGACCTTGTCATGCCGAGGAGGTGGCTCTTGAGCGATTATCATATTTAACCATTTCTTGTGATGATGCTACAAAAGCTCAAAACATTGCAGATGCTTTATCTAGTGACTACATTAAAACGAAAATTAGTGATGATGTCATTGGGACTGAATATGCTGTAATGCTAAAAAACATTTATGCTATTGCTGCAGGTATTGCCCATGGTTTAGGTTATGGTGATAACTTTCAAAGTGTTTTGATGAGTAATGCCATTCGTGAAATGAAGCGTTTTATTAAAAAAATGCACAAGATGAAACGTAACATTAACAACTCGGCTTATTTAGGAGATTTACTAGTGACTGGTTATTCAACATTTTCTCGAAACAGAATGTTTGGAAACATGATAGGTAAGGGTTATACTGTAAAAAGTGCACAAATGGAAATGAACATGGTTGCTGAAGGTTATTATGCGACTAAAAGCGCACATGAACTCAATTTCAAAAACAAGAAAAAAACGCGATTACCTATTATAGATGCCGTTTATGATATTTTATATGAAGGAAAAGATGCTAAGAAAGTATTTAAGAAACTAACCGATAAGCTTGACTAGACCTTGGTGTTTAGTCGTTTTCCATTTACTCGCAACTACTTAACTAAAACCCCTTTTAATTGCATCAAAGGAATTGTTTGTAAAGCCTTGATATTAATTGTATTTTTTCTAAATAGATAGGTTTTATCACACATTTGAGTCCCTTCAAAAAAAGTAACTTTAAACGCATTATTAAGTTCTAATACAGGCTCTTGCATATATTCAATTTTAGCATAACTGCGTGCTGGTAATTTTGATATTGTATGACGCATTGGAGGCGTCATTTTTTCTTCGGAATAGCCTTGCGATACAATTAGTACTGTATCTAGGTCTACATCTTTATTGTTGATGATGTATGCATTCCAATCATTGGTTTTGTATTCTGGATGCTGTTCTTGAACCACTGCGACGAATACGTCTTCTACCTTGGGAATGTTGATGTCTTTTTTCATGTTTCAAAAATACAAATCTATTTAAAGTAGAAAAGCAGATTCTATCACTAAAATCTGCTTTTTGGTTATTGCTATTACTCAATATTTAATCTTCAATGTCTTTTCCAACTGCAAAAGGTTGCAACTCATCATTAATGATATTCTCTGTTATATGATTTATGTAATTACTAATTGTCTTTATTGAAATGCCTACAATAAGTTCCATTACATTTTCCGGAGAAAACCCTTGATCATAAAATGAAACTAAATCAATAGCCTCAATATTACCACGAGTTACAGTAATTTTTTGAGTTATCTCTACTAAAGCATTTAATCGTGCGTCTGGTACTGTTTTACCTTTTCTAACTGCATTTAAAATAGTAGATGACATACCATTTGCTTTAGACGCTCGTGTATGTGCTGCTGTACAATAATCGCAATTATTTACTACACTTACTGCTAACATTATTAAGTGCTGTTCACCCACAGTGAAACTTGTGTCTCCAAATATTTTAGATAAGTTAATATAGGCATCTAGTGCTGCAGGAGCTCCAGACATATATCTAAAAAGGTTTGGCAACATGCCATATTTTTTTTGTCCGTATTCTAAGTTTGTTTTGGCTTCCTCTGGAGCACTTTCTATAGTATGTTTTACAAATTGTTTCATATTTTTTTTTAAAATAAATTATTAGAATAGTAAATTATCTCCAGCCTCCACCAAGCGCTTCGTACAAATCTACAATAGTTACTAATTGTTGAAGTTTACTATCAATTACATTAAGCTCTGCGTTTAATGCGCTTTCTCTAGCCGTTAATAAGTCTAAATAATTTGCGTACCCGTTTTTTAGCAAGACTTCAGAGTTACTTTCAGCTTGACGTAAAGCTTCAACTTCATTCTTTCTGAATTCAAATTTTTTAGTTTCAGATTCATAAGAAAACATAGCATTTGACACCTCACTACCTGCTACTAACATGGTTTTTTTAAACTCTAGTAAAGATTGTTCCTGTTGAGCTATTGTAACTTCTCTTTGTGTTTTTAGTTTTCTCTGATTAAAAAGGGGCTGTGTAATACCACCAATAATATTTGCGAACAAAGAGTTGGCATTAAATAGATTATCGAGTTCTAAACTTTGAAGACCACCAGAGGCTGTTAATGTTAATGAAGGATATAAGTTGCTTTTAGCCACATTAGTTAATTCAAAAGATTGGATTAAATTATACTCGGCCGCCATAACATCTGGTCTATTACTTAATAATTTTGCTGGCACACCAATTGTAATATCTTGTGTAATATTTTGAGTATCTAGACTGCTTCTTTCAAACTGTTGAGGTGACTTTCCTAATAAAATACTTAGTGTATTTTCAGTTTTAAAAATTGCAGTTTCAATGTCAACTTGCAAAGCTTTTGCGTTATTGTATTGAGCTATATTTTGATCTACTGCAACTTGAGTCACTTGACCTGCATCTTTTAACGATGTTATGGTCTCTACACTACTTTTTCTAGTCACAATAGTTTGCTTAGTCACTTCTAATTGAGCATCTAAGGCTAATAAATTGTAATAGGTATTTGCAATACTAGAAATTAACTGTGTTTTTACAGCTTGATGACCTGCTACACTTTGCAAATAAGCAGCTTGTGTTGCACGTTTATTACTTCTTATTTTACCCCAAATATCTGCTTCCCATGATAAATTTGCAGTTAAATCAAATTGATCTGTAGATCTATCGGTTAAAAAAGCACCAAATTGTGTGTTTTTAGATAGTTCTTGGTGAGTGACACCTGCACCAAGATCAACTGACGGTAAATAACCTGCTTTACCTTGTTTTGCATAAGCTTCTGCTGCTACCATTTGTTGTATAGCAATACGTACATCCATATTATTTTGAAGACCTTCTTCTATATATTGTTGAAGATATTGGTCTTTAAATAAATTTTTCCAGGACACATCTGCAATAGATACACTGTCTGTAGGTAAATTATCGGTTCTATAAAGTGCTTGTGTTTCAGCATCAAAATCTGGTCTTGCATAATCTTGCGCTACGAAACAACTTTGTAGTGTTAATGCAACAACTAGTATTAATGCGCCTTTACTAAAGTTTCTATGTTTTATTATTGATTTCATTGTTTTAATCTTCAATAGTTTGTACTGCTGGTTTACCCGAAACTTTTTCTTGTAACCATTGGAATAATATAAATAAGATAGGAATTACAAATACTCCTAGAATAGTACCAATTAACATTCCTCCTACTGCTCCAGAACCAATTGAGTTGTTTCCTTCTGAACCAACACCTGAAGCTAACGCTAGAGGCATTAATCCTAAAATAAAAGCGAACGAGGTCATTAAAATTGGACGCAAGCGTGATTTAGCGCCATCTATTGCTGCATCTACAATACTTTCACCATTTTGGCGTCTGGCCAAAGCAAATTCGACAATAAGTATGGCATTTTTAGCCAACAGACCTATAAGCATGATTAAGGCAATTTGAAAGTATATATTGTTTTCTAAGCCTAAAAATTTAGTCGATATATAAGCTCCAAAGACACCAAATGGTAATGAGAATATTACAGCAAATGGTAATAAGTAACTTTCGTATTGTGCACTTAATAAAAAGTATACAAACAGAATACTAAGTATAAATATAAACGTCGTTTGATTGCCTGCATTAACCTCTTCTCGTGTTAAACCTGAATATGCAACCGTATAATTACTTGGTAGCTTAGCGACTTCTTCCTCAATAACTCTAATGGCATCACCTGTACTAAAACCTTCGTTTGTAGCACCAGAAATCATTGTAGAATTAAATAAGTTAAAACGCGTTACCGATTGTGGTCCATACACACGCTCTAAGGTCACAAACTGTGTAATTGGTGTCATCTCACCAGAATCTGTACGTACATACATACTATTTAAAGCATCTTTATCTGCTCTATCTTCTGGCAACGCTTGAATGTATACTCTAAATTGTTTTCCAAATCTAGAAAAATCCGAAGCATAAATTCCACCAATATAACCTTGTAAGGTTGAAAATATACTACTTACAGACACACCTTTTTCTTTAGCTAATGGCACGTTAACCTCCATTTCATACTGTGGATAGCTAGTACTAAAAGATGATGTCGCGTATTTAATTTCTGGATGACTCATTAAAGCCATAGAGAAATCTTTATTAGCTTGATCTAAATCTGTAAACTCGCCACCAAATTTGTCTAACAAATTAATTTCAAAACCTGCTGAGTTACCAAAACCACGTATACTTGGAGGTGAAAAGAATATAATGTTAGCATCAGGTATTCCTGCTGCTACACCAAATAATTTTCCTGTTATCGCTTCTGCGGAAAGTGAAGCATCTTCACGCTCATCCCAATTTTTAAGTTTTATAATACCGAAACCAAAGTTACTACCTGCACCACTTATTAAACTCCTACCTTTAATAAAGTTTACAGCTTCAATACCTTCGATGTTTTCAATTTGAGCATATAATTTTCTTGCTACAGCATCTGTTCTATCTAATGAAGCTCCAGGCGGTAATTCAATATTAGCAAACACAATTCCTCTATCTTCATTTGGCACAAAACCTGTAGGAGTTGTAGTTGAAGCCCAGTAAATTCCAACTACCGCTATGATTAATAGTAATACTGAAACAAATTTTCTTTTGTATAAAAACTGAAGCGATTTCCCATACTTTTCAATAGTCGCATTAAATCCACGGTTGAATAATGTATAAAAACGTTTTAATGGTCCTTTTCCTTTTAATTCTTCATCATTTTTATGTTCTTTTAATAATAAAGCACATAATGCTGGACTTAAGGTTAAGGCATTTACAGCCGAAATTAAAATGGCTATAATTAAAGTGACACCAAATTGCTCATAGAATACTCCTGTTGGACCAGTTACAAATGTTACGGGAATAAATACTGCTGCCATAACTAATGTAATAGAAATAATAGCACCAGAAATCTCGTTCATAGCAGTAATGGTAGCCTTTTTCGGGTTGTGTTCACCTTCATCCATTTTAGCATGGACTGCCTCCACAACAACTATGGCATCATCTACTACAATACCAATGGCTAGAACTAAAGCAAATAGCGTCAATAAGTTAATAGAATACCCAAAAACATTCAAGAAAAAGAAGGTACCAATAATAGATACTGGCACTGCAATTGCAGGAATTAAAGTAGAACGAAAATCTTGTAAGAAGATAAATACTACTAAGAATACGAGTAAAAAGGCTTCTAATAAAGTCGTAATTACTTTATCAATTGAAGCATTTAAGAATAAACTAGTGTCATACGGTATAAAAAGATCTAAACCTTCAGGGAGATCTGATTTTACATCGTCTAAAGTAGACTTAATGTTTTCAATAATTTCTTGTGCGTTAGATCCTTTAGTTTGAAAAATTCCCATAAATACCGCTGGATTACCTTTACTCATGGCGTTCGATGCGTAAGATTGTGCATCTAACTCAATAGTTGCCACATCTTTTAAACGTAAGAACTCTCCATTCCCTAAAGCTTTAATAACAATATCACTGTATTGTGCTTCGTCTTTAAAACGACCACTATACGTTAAAGTGTATGAAAATGATTCACCATTATTTTCACCTAAAGATCCTGCTGCTGCTTCTAAGTTTTGTTCAGCTAAAGCTGCAGAAATATCTGAAGGGATTAAATTATAAGACGCTAATTTTTCGGGATTTAACCAAATACGCATCGCGTAATCTTGTTGTGAAAATACACTAACGTCACCAACACCACTAATACGTTGCATTGCTGGTATAACGTTAATTTTTAAGTAATTCTGGATGAATGTTGCGTCGTAATTTTCGCTTTCAGAATACATTGAAATAAACATTAATGCACTTGTTTCTTGCTTTTGCGTTACAACTCCTGTCTGGGTTACCTCTGAAGGTAATAATGGTGTAGCTCTAGCAACACGATTTTGAACGTTTACAGCTGCAATATCTGCATCTGTTTCTTGATCAAAATAAACTGTAATTTCGGCTGTCCCATTGTTTGATGCTGTAGATGTAATGTAAGTCATACCTTCTACACCATTAATTTGCTCCTCAATTGGTACAATTACACTCTCTAAAACGGTTTCTGCATTGGCACCTGTATAACTTGCTGTTACTTTAATTGTTGGTGGTGCAATATCGGGATATTCTTCTATTGGTAAGGTAGTTATACTAATTACACCTAGCATAACTATGATAATAGAGATTACTGTTGAAAGCACTGGTCTTTCAATAAATGTTTTTAACATGATAAATATGTTTGGTGGTTATTTAATTTCTAAATAATGTTGGAACTGGTTTAATAGCTTCCTCAAAAGAAGTGTCTTGAGGCGCAATTGCCATTCCGCTTTTTAATTTACCGATACCAGAAATTACAATCTTGTCGCTCGTGTTTAAACCAGAATCTACAACATATAAATTATCTACTGTACCTTTAATTTTTAAAATTGAAGTTTCAACTTTATTATTTTCTCCTAATTTGTAAATCATAACATTACCTTGCTGCTCGAAAGTTGCAGTTTGTGGCACAACGATGGCATCTTTATACTCTATTGGGAATTTTATTTTCCCACTGTTACCGTTGGTTAAAATTTCATTTGGATTATCAAAAGCGGCTCTAATTTGAATTGTACCTGTGCTTTGATTAATTTGTCCAGTACTGGTTTGAATACGTCCTTTTTCTGAATATTCTTTTCCATTTGCTAGAACTAAAGTTAAGTCTGGCGAGTTTTTAATACGTTCTGCTTTTGTTTTACCCTCTGAGCGTTGTAAATGATCTATATATTGTGCTTCATTAAAGCTAAAAAACGCATACACTTGATCTATTTCACTTACAGTAGTTAGAGCTGTTGCATCACTTGGGCTAATTAAAGCACCTTCTCTAAAATTAATTGAGCCAACATAACCATCTATAGGGCTTTTAATTGTTGCATATCCAATATTAGCAGAAACACCACTATAGTTAGCTTTGGCTTGTGCCAAATTTGCTTTAGCCGTTTCTAATTGTACTGGACTAATTATGTTTTTTTCTACTAGCGGAATTAATTTATCTACCTCTACTTGTGCAACATTTACTTGAGCTTTGGCTGCTCCAGCATCCTGACTTAACGATTGAGTTTCTAATTTAAATAACACCTGTCCTTTACGGACTTTTTGACCTTCATCAACGTAAACTTTTTCTATATAACCTGAGGTTTTTGCTCTTACATCACTATTAACTTTACCCTCAATAGTTGTAGGATATTCAGTATAACCAGTAACCGTTTTTGTTTGCAATTGTGCAACAGGAAAAGGTAAAGCTTGTTGCTGATTTGCTGTAACTGCTTGCGCATTTTCATTATCGTTACAGCTGGCTAAGGCTAGAAAGACAGTAGCTATGGTTAATATTGATATAATTTTTTTTGTTTTCATTATTTTAAAGGTTGAATTTATTTTTTATTAAGTTTTCTTTTAAAGTTTCGATTGATACTGAAGCATCTTTTACAAATTTTAGGTAGTCATTATGAAAGGTTAAATCGAACTTTTCATCTTCATCTATAATATGCTCGTTTATAGTTTCTTTATACGCCTTCATTTCTTTGTGAAGATTAGCAACTTCTTCCCATTCTTTAATCATTTCATTAATATGATGTAAAACAGAATCTTTATTAATGACAAAATATTTTTTACGATCTCCTGTTTTTGTGAAGTATTGAATCTTGTTTAAATCTTGTAAATGATTAAGATGTGTTGATATTGTACTTTTACTCGCGCATAATACTGTTACCATTTCTTCAAATGTGGTTCCTTTTTTACCTGTTAAAATGATATAAGCCAAAATACGTGCAGCAACTGGAGCTAATTGCTCTCTCTTTTCTAAATGAACACCTAGTTTTTCAACCAAACTCATTTTCTGTTTGCAGATTTCTTCTTTCATTATTAAATAATTTTAATTCTATTTTAGGAGCTAGGTTTTTAAAACCTAAATCTACTGCAAATTTAAAGCTTAGTTCGGAACAAACCGAACCAATCGAAGTTAAAGTGTTGTTAAATAAAAAAGCCAACTATTAACAGTTGGCTTAAAAATGTATGTATTTAATTATGTATGCTAAAGAGCAGATTTAAATTGTTCTAAGAATCGTACATCGTTTTCACTCAACAATCGTATATCACCAATTTGATGTAACAGCATTGCTATCCTATCGATACCAACACCAAATGCAAATCCTGAATACTCAGTAGGATCAATTTTGCAATTTTCTAATACGTTAGGATCTACCATACCACAGCCACCTATTTCTAACCAACCTGTACCTTTGGTTATTTTATAATCGGTTTCTGTTTCTAATCCCCAAAACACATCAATCTCAGCACTAGGTTCTGTAAACGGAAAGTATGATGGACGTAGACGAATTTTACTTTTCCCGAACATTTCTGTAGTAAAATATTGTAACGTTTGCTTTAAATCTGCAAAGCTTACATCTTTATCTATGTATAGGCCTTCTACTTGATGAAAAAAGCAGTGTGAACGTGCAGAAATTGCTTCGTTTCTAAATACTCTACCTGGTGAAATTGTACGAATTGGTGGTTTATTATTTTCCATGTAACGCACTTGCACCGAACTGGTGTGTGTACGCAATAAAATATCTGGATCTGTTTGAATGAAGAAGGTATCTTGCATATCTCTAGCAGGATGATACTCTGGCAAGTTTAATGCTGTAAAGTTATGCCAATCATCTTCAATTTCTGGGCCTTCACTAACATTAAAACCAATACGAGAAAAGATATCTATAATTTGATTTTTGACAATGGATATAGGATGACGTGCGCCAATCTCGATAGGTTCTCCTGGACGAGACAAATCTCCATAAACGCCTTTTACTTCCTCTTTACTTTCTAGTTCTTCCTTTAAGGCATTTACTTTTTCTTCGGCAGTATTTTTGAGTTTGTTTATTGTTTGACCAAATTCTTTTTTCTGCTCGTTTGCTACATTTTTAAACTCAGCAAAATAATCATTAAGTAATCCTTTTTTACCTAAATATTTTATACGAAAAGTTTCAACTTCTTCTTTTGATTGGGCTGTAAATGCTTCGGCTTCTGCGATGAGTTCTTTAATCTTGTCTATCATGTCTCCTTAAATGAATGGCAAATTTAACAATTTTATGTATTAATTACACCTTCTCTAATGAAGGTATATAATTTAATTTGAAATATAAACTTCTTTGAATGTTAGTAATACAGGGTAGACTTACGTTATTTAATAAATTCTGAATCTAAAAAATAATTAACAATAGCATCTTTCATTAAAACACTTTGTTCTCCTGCTTTAAGAGGTGGCAATTCTTCTTTTACTTTATAATGAGGCCAACCATCGTCATCTGCATAATCAAATTCGTAATATCCATAAGGTGCTAATAATTTACAAATAGCAATGTGCATTAAATCGAGCTTGTGATCCTTTTTAAATTTGCGATCTAACTGTCCTAATTCTTGCACACCAATTAGGTAAATGATTGCATCTAAGTCTAAAGGATCTCCATCTGAAAATGTTGCAGATAACTTTTCTACTACTAAATCCCAACGTTGTTTTAATTGTTCATCTCTTGCCATAGTTACATTTCCGAAGTTAAAAAAATCTCTTCCATTAGTTAATCGGCAAAGTTAATAAACTATAAGGTCTTGCGTTGCGTTATTATTTTAAAATGAGAAAAATTATGTACGTTTGTTAAAACTAACTTCCTCTATGGCAATTATTGATATTATTTTGGGTGCGCTTTTGCTTTTTGGCCTTATAAGAGGTGTGATGAAAGGTTTATTTGTTGAAGTTGCCTCGTTAGTAGCGCTTGTTGCTGGTATTTATGGAGCAATTCACTTTAGTAATTATGCGGCTGAATTTTTAGACAACAAACTTGATTGGGATGAGAAATACATTAATATTGTTGCCTTTGCGGTAACCTTTGTGGTTATTGTTTTAATTATTGCTCTAGCCGGAAAAGCTTTGACTAAACTTGCCGATTTTGCTGCTCTTGGAATTTTAAATAAATTATTAGGTGGTGTTTTTGGAGCACTTAAAATAGGATTGATATTAAGTATACTTCTTATTGTTTTTGATACTATGAATAATACGATACCTTTTGCTGATGAGGAAGATTTGGAAGATTCTATACTTTATAAACCTGTTAAGGGCTTAGCGCCTATGATTTTTCCTAGCATTTTAAATAAAGGCAAGGAGGATCCTGAGACTAACACTGAAGCATAACTAGTTGTTTTTGATAGATTAGATTTTAATCTAGATGGTAGATTTCCATGATATCTTTGAGATACTTTTCAAAATCTATGTTTAAGTCGATTAATTGCCCTGAATGCACATCAAACACCCAACCATGCACTTTTAAGCCTCGGTCTCGGTATGCTTTTTGTACTGCGGCAGTTTTAATTAAATTAACACATTGTTCTTTTACGTTGAGTTCTACTAAGCGATCGTATTTTTTATTATCATCTTCTATGTTATTAAGCTCATCGCGATGAAGTCTATATACATCTCTGATATTTCGTAACCAACCATTAAGCACACCTAAATCTGCTGATTGCATTGCTGCTTTAACGCCTCCACAAGCATAGTGCCCACACACTACTACGTGATTAACTTTCAAATGTGTTACAGCATATTCTATAACAGACATTGCATTTAAATCTGTACCTATTACCATATTAGCTATGTTTCTGTGTACAAAAACATCACCTGGACCAAGTCCCATTAAATCTTCGGCAGCAACTCTACTATCAGAGCATCCAATGTACAATAATTCTGGTGTTTGACCTTTTCCTAAGTTTTCAAAATAATTTGAATCTGAAGATAGCCTATCCTTAATCCATTTTTTATTGTTTTCGAATACGCTTTTTAAATTCATTTTATTGGATTTATATGGTATCGTTAACGTTATTCTTAACCCATTTGATACAAGATTTAAAATCTTTAAAAATATGTTTATTTGGTATAAAATCTGGGATGATATCAATACGCTCCATCATATACCTTGGTTGTTTTAAAAGCCCTACGAATAAAACCTCTACATTATTTTTTTTAAGCTCTTGAAGCATATCTTCCATCGCATAAAGACCCGATTGATCCATATATTGCATACGACCTAATCTCAGAATCACTGTTTTTGCTGTATTAGGGATTTGTTCTGTTAAGGCTTGAAAATCACTAGTTGAACCAAAAAATAATGGTCCTTTCACATGCTTTATAAATACTTCCTCTTTTAAATTTTCAGGAAAGCCTCCTTCATCTGCCCATGCCTCTTCTTTTAAAGATTTTACATCAGAGCGTTCGGCTGTTAAATCTCCAATTTTTTTCATAAACATTAACGACGCAATAACCAAACCTATTCCTACTGCATAAATTAAATCCCAAAATGTTGATAGTAATAACACTACAAGCATTATTAGCACTTCAGAACTTAACTTTAATGGTCCAATTTTGATGTCTTTAGGAAGACTAGGAATAGCTTTTAGTCCTTTATAATCCATAACACCAATTCCTACGGTTATCAAAATTCCTGCTAAAACTGCAGCCGGAATCTTTGAAGCGACATCGCTTAAAGCAAGCATTATTAATAATAACATAATACCAGCAATCATTCCAGATAACTTTGTTTTTCCTCCTGCATTAATATTCACAACTGTTCTAATTGTTGCACCTGCACCTGGAATTCCTCCAAAAATTGATGCGATACTATTACCAATACCTTGACCTATTAATTCTCGATTAGGCTTATGTTTAGTTTTAGTCATATTGTCTGCAACCACACTAGTTAATAACGAATCGATAGCTCCTAAGAGCGCTAAGGTCAACGCTGTAAAAACATAAGGTGTGACACTTCCTAAACTAAAACTAGTAAACATTTCTAATCTTGGAATTGGAATGCCACCTGGTATTTGTGAAATTGGTCTATACCCTAAATTGAAGCCATAAGCAATGCCAGACATAACTATTAAAGCAACTAATGTACTTGGTACCGCTGTTGTAATTCGTTTAAACCCATAAATAATGAAGATAGTTCCCAAGGCTAATATAAGTTCTAACCAATTAATATTTTTTAGAGCTCTTGGCAGTACTTTTATAGCTCCAACTGTACCAGAAGCCTCTTTAGCCGCTAAAGTTTGAGATTCATTTAAGATTTGATCTGGTGTAATTAGATTTGCACGATCTATAGTTTCTTTAAAGTTCTCAAGCACTAAAATACCTTCTCCAGCTTCTTCCTTTAGTATATTTTCAAGGATAACTTCTTCTGCTAGAGGTTTAAATTTCTCGACAAAAGCCTCATCTTCTTTTGGATAATAGCCTATTGATGGTAAAATTTGTGTTAAAAGAATGATAACTCCAATAGCTGTCATAAAACCTGATACGACCGGATAAGGAATATATCTAATATATTTTCCTAAGCCTAAAAAACCAAGCGCAATTTGCATAAGTCCAGCTAATAAAAACACAGTAAGAATAGCTGGTAACGCTTTTTCAACACTACCGTCATTTGCAGCTACAATACCTGCAATAATTACCATACTCACAGCCGTCATTGGTGCTGTAGGACCTGAAATTTGCGTAGCTGTTCCACCAAATAATGCTGCAAAAAAACTAATGAATATAGCGCCATACAAACCTGCCTCAGGGCCTAAACCAGAAGACACACCAAAGGCTAATGCTAGAGGCAAAGCTACAATCCCAGCGGTAATGCCTCCAAAGGCATCTCCTTTAATATTAGAAAATAAGTTCTTCATAGCTTAGTTTGGTATTATTGTTTTAGTATTTGTTCTAAGATACTTACATTTTTTAAATAACTACAAATGGAATTATATTATTTTAAACTCATAATAGGTTTTAAAATATGTGACAACTTTAACCCTATAAGAATCTAGAAGTTACAAAAAAAACACCACTACAAGCCCGAAACACTTTTAGTGATACCAACAGGATAAATAATGTAATTTGAAGAGCCTAATTATGATGTAAAGTGATTTATACATCAATCTTTGTAGGCAATTTAGATAAGCATTATTAGGAAATAACCGCAACTCAATACTGCTGTATTTCCTGCAAACGATTTTTAGAATGTTAAGATTGATTTATAGTAAACATTGGCAACACTATAAATAATAGTGCTGCCTTATGCTTTTAATTGTAACTAAGTTGACCTGTCCTTATCAATTTAGTGTGTTTTATTAATAAAACTCAACAGCACCAGTATTGATATCATACATAGCTCCTACAATTTTTATCTCACCATTTTTCTCCATCTCTGTTAATATTGGACTTTCAGCATGAATTCTATCTATAGTTAACTCTACATTCTTCTTTGAAACGTTATCAACAAATTCTAAATTTTTAGACGTTCTTAAGCTTTCATCTTTTGGTTCAACTACGGCATTTACAGCTGGATTTATTTTTTCAATTAATTTAGTAAGATTACCCATTTCTGCATGATCACAGGCTCCTTTAACCGCTCCACAACTAGTATGACCTAGAACGACAATTAATTTTGTTCCTGCCAATTTACATGCGAATTCCATACTTCCTAGTATGTCTTCATTTACAAAATTACCAGCTATTCTCACACTAAAAACATCGCCTAATCCTTGATCAAATACTAACTCTGCAGACACTCTTGAATCGATACAACTCAAAATCGTTGCAAATGGAAATTGTCCTTCACTCGTATCATTTACTTGTTCTAAAAGATTTCGGTTAGCTTTTAAGTTATCTTGAAATCTTTTATTTCCTTCTTTTAAAAACTGTAATGACTTTTCAGGTGTCATTGTTGCTTGTGTGTCTTTTGTATGTGCTTTCATGTACTTTGATTTATTAAATTAAAAATTTTATTTATGATGCTTCGGAAAGTAATAGTGAAACATTCAATTTATTTATGACTTCTTTTAACGATGTGTCATTCGTGCCTTTCTTATTATTTTCAACTCTATCTATGTATAATAAGTTAATATTATGTTTTAAAAGATATGAAGAAATTGTTGTCATGACATCAGCAGTTTGTTCAAAGACATATTCGATTGTTTTCTTTTCATCTGCATTAGGTATTTGAGTGGATTCATTTTGGTCATCAATAACTTTGAAAGATCTCAAAGGAGCATTAGCATATGCTAATAAATCTTTAGATAATTTGTTGTTATAAATATTATTAGAATCATTTAAAACACCTAACGTCATTTTTTTATTTGGCTCTAACGCATTCTCATTCGCAGAAATCATTATGATTCCTTTAAATTCTTTTAAGACAAACCTTGTAATACCATCACCTATAAGCTGAATAGGGCTAGACTCACGTTGTCCTATAACAATTATATCTGGAGTATTTTCCTTAAGATAATCTCGTATCTCTTCTTTAACGTTTCCAAAAGAATAATTACCTTTAATAGTTATATTATACTCTTTAGAAACAGAATTTATTAGAGTTTTAATTTTCTTTTCAGTATTGTTATGTTCTTCATTTAAGACTCTCAATGCAGATAATTGATTGTCGCTTTCTACAATATCAATGTGTTTTTTAACATGAAATAATTCAATTTCTGCATCTATCATTTTAGCTAAACTCACACCACTCTTTAAAGTTGAATAGGTCGTTTTCTTAAAATCTGAAAGAACTAATACTTTATATTTATTATTGTTCATATGATGCTAACTCAAACTAATGTTAGATTTAGGCCTTAGTTGAAAAAACTCGATAAAACTTGGAGGATTTTCAACAACACCTCGTTTTGAAATTAATTTAATATCAATATTCCTTTCATTAGCTTTAAAAGCAAAATCTTCAAGAATTTCAATAATATCATAATCTAGATATCTTGTTTTTCTTACATCAAATTCTAAATAAGTATCTCTTGGCAAACTGTCTAATTCCTTTAAAATAGCACCTTTATTGAAGAACGTCACCTCTTCTGCAAGTTCCATTTTAATTTTGTGTTTTCCGTTACTATTATCTTCAATATGAAGAAAGTGAGAGTTTTGGTAACTCTTTAATAATATTACCACGATACCAACAGCTAACCCTAAACCTATACCTACTAGTAAATCTGTAAAAACGATTCCAAATACCGTTACAAAAAATGGAACAGATTGTTTCCAACCAAGTTTATACATTTTCAAAAATAAAGCTGGTTTTGCTAGTTTATAACCTACGATTAATAAAATTGCGGCTAATACTGATAACGGTATTTTATTTAGTAATGCAGGGATTAAGATTACAGAAATTAACAATAAGAATCCATGTATAATTGCTGATAATTTACTTTTTCCCCCAGATTGAATATTAGCCGAACTTCTTACAATCACCTGTGTAATTGGAAGACCACCAACTAATCCTGATAAGATATTACCTGTACCTTGAGCTAATAACTCTCTATTTGTAGGAGTTACGTTTTTATCTGGATCTAACTTATCAGTAGCTTCAACACATAATAACGTTTCTAAACTTGCCACTAATGCAATGGTAAAAGCAACAACCCAAACCTCTGGATTAGTTATAGCACCAAAATTAGGAAAACTAAATTGACCAATAAATGAATCTAAACTATCTGGAACAGGAACACTAACTAAATGTGTATTAGCAATAGTAAGTGTCTCATTACCCTGTGTAACAACATAAAAAATGATTCCTACTACAACAGCAACCAAAGGACCTTGTATAATTTCAAAAAACTTACCTTTTTTAACTAATACATTACTCCATAGTAACAATATTCCTAGAGCAATAAACCCAACAACCATAGAACCTATAATAAGGTTATCAAAAATATGCCATATAGCAGAAAATGTATTTTCTCCAGAAGATTCTAGAAAACTGTCTGCTCCTTCTGGCTCTGCATCATATCCAAAAAAGTGAGGTATTTGTTTTAAAATAATGATAATACCAATACCTGTTAGCATTCCTTTAATTACTGATGACGGAAAATAATACCCAATAATTCCAGCTTTTAAAAAACCGAATATTAATTGAATAACACCACCTAAAACAACAGCTACTAAAAAGTTTTCATAACCTCCTAAAGTCCCAATTGCTGTTAATACAATTGCTGCTAAACCTGCGGCAGGTCCACTAACTCCTATTTTAGATCCACTTAAAGATCCTACTACAATTCCTCCAATAATTCCAGCAATTAATCCAGCAAAAAGAGGTGCTCCACTGGCTAAAGCAATACCTAAACATAGAGGTAAAGCCACAAAAAATACTACGACACTTGCAGGCAAGTCGTTTTTTAATGTTTTAAACATTTTATATAATGATTTTATACTATTGGTACGATATCCAATAGTTATTTTAATATTAATTTTGGGGACAATACATGTCGAACGAATACAATATTAAATAAAATCGGGTGGTGGAGAAATAATGTTTAAGTGCGGTTTTAGGTACTTCTTAAAGAAATAACCCAAGTTATCATTAACATTAGAGGTGACCGCATAGTCTTCCTCATTAAGCTCATTTAAAGGCATTACTTTTAGAGTTTCTTTTTCTTCCTCTTCAGTAATACTATAAAAGATTGAAATATCAATAGAATCATCTACTGCAATGATTATTGCTGGCGCTGTAATCAAGGCCACAAATAAACAAGAAAATAAAATTGCAATAGCTTTTCTACGCATTAAAATAAATTTGAAATGCAAATATAACACAACGAGGCTTTAGAAGTGTTAAAGAATTTTTAAAAATCTGTTACTATTTTTATGTCATCTGTAATAATCCATCCTGTTTTACCATTTGAAAGCTTAATTTTTTTCCAATTGGTAACAGTATCAATGACTTGAACCTTGGTACCTTCATGAAGTTTGAAGGCTTCAGCACTACGCAAATTAGGTTCGTTCTTTATTTGACTCTCTTGAGCAAACACAATAGCTATTTGATTTTTTTGATGTATATCATAACTATTAAATGCAAATCCTAACACGATACATGCAGCTATTAACGAGGTAACACTAGTAATGAATGCTATTCGTTTTTTTGATGTGCTTTGAGAAAAATAATACATTAAAAATAATACAACAAAAAGCACAACCAATGCAATAGATAATTTTGCCCAATCATCAAAAACCAGTGTAGAAGTGGCATTTTTAATCAATCTAGAAAATCCTACCTCTGGCACTGTTTCAATAGCATCAATGGTCATATTTTTAGCATAAGCTATATTATTTAAAATATCCTTATCATTAGGTTTCAACAATAACGCCTTTTCATAATAATAGATGCTAGGAGCTACATGGTTTAATTTATAATGTGCATTTGCTATATTATAATACAACTCGGCAGAATGTTGGCCTTGATCTAAAATAGTTGTGTATTTACGTAAAGCTTCGGTGTAGTTTCCTTCATTATACAAGGTATTGGCTTGCTCAAAGGCTGTGTTATTTTGAGCAAAGGATCCTGTACCAAATAGAAATATAAATATGTAAAATATAGGTTTCATCTCTATTGTATCTCTTTATCTATTATTGAAATTGTCGACGCAGCTTTATCGTAATCTTGTTGCATTTCTACAGTAGTAATTGGTGTATATCGTGCCAATTCACAATGCTCTAAAATGCTAATAAATTCTTTTACTGTGACCTCATTAACCTGTCTCTCAATTAAAATATTTTCAATTTTATCTTTACTGAAATCACTCGTTTCAATCTGTAATTTCGCTTTCAGATAATTATGTAATGCTCTTTCAAGTGCAATGTAAAATGCTTCTTTATTACCTAAAGCTTTTTTGGCTTCACTTAAATATTTTCTCGCTAGCTTATCTGCTTTTCTGATTTTATTTCCGAAGACATCTGCATTACGTTTTTCTTTTTCTCTACGAAAAACAATAGCTAACGGAATTAACAATAATGGCGACAACAACGAAGTCCAAAACCCAGTAGATTTAAAGAAATCGTTTGAAGCAATTGGTTTTAAATTCGCCTTTGTTTTTACAAATGCAAATTGGTCACTCGTTAATGTTTTGCTTGTAGTATCACCATTGGAAGTTGCTAAATGATCATCACCTGCCGATGTGTTTATAGGACCTTCAATCACATCAATAATAATCTCACCAGAAGTCACACGCTTATACGTTTCGGTTTTTAGATCAAAATAAGAGAATGAAACACTTGAAATAGGATATTTACCTTTATATTGTGGTACGATAGTATAGCTATCTGAAATTGATCCTTGCATACCACCTAAATACGTTTTAACGGCTTCATTATGCTCAGGCTCATAAACCTCTAGAGAACTTGGCAAAGTTAATTTAGGTAATTGAAAGAGCTTTAAGTTTCCTTTACCAGTTACTTGTACTGTAGCTCGTAAACTTTCCGAAGCATTAAGTTCAGATTTTGATGTCAACACATTAAACTTAAAATCGCCAACTGCGCCTGTAAAATCATCTGGTTTTCCTTCTTCTGGTAATGCCTTTACATTAATAGTTCTACTTCCTGCAGATACTGTTCGGTTGGTTTGAGCCATATGCATACCACCAAAAATATCTCTACGATTAGTTGGCACCTCTACAGTAACATCTAGTTTTAAAGGTTCTATTTCTAATTTACCCGATTTTTGCGGATACAACACTGTTTTTCTCAGCACAACATAACGATAATCTTCACCTTTATAGGTTCCATTTTGAATTCTCAACCCTTTGGTATCAATCTTCTGACTCCAAAAATCATTATATCTTGGGTTTTCGACCTCTCTCCAATTACTCACACCTGTATTTTGCGAAACATAAAGCTTATAAACCACAGTAATAGCTTCATTTAGATAAGGATTCTCATTAGAAACCTCAGCAACTAAATGAATATTCTCAGACGCAACACCATCAACATTATAAGGATCGTTAGGTCGTTTTACAGCTTTTGTTACTTGTACTGTAACAGCATCTGTTTTGTAGGTTTTTCCTTCAATTTCAATGCTCGCACTATTAATTTTAAATCGTCCTTGCTTTTGTGGAGCTAAAAAATAACTATAGGTTTTTGCGTAAGAATGCGCACCATTAAGCCATGAATTACTAACCGATGTATTTGGCCCTCCAATAACTTGAAAATTTTTAAAGTTTGGAGCTTCAAAATTATCACCATCCTTGTTCATGGTAAAATCAACACGGAGACGTTCGTTTTGACCTAATTTAGTTTTACTTACTTTAGCTTCAAATTTAATTTGCGCAAAGGTCATACTCGCTGTGAGCATGATTAATATTATTGATATGTGTTTTATGAGTTTCATCTCAATTTTTTCTTCGGAAATGTTATGATTTTACTTTAATCTTTCTTCTAAAGACTACCAATCCTTCTCGGTTTTAACCTTAGCACCTTTTTGTTTCTCAGCATTCATTTTCTCCTGTACTTTTTGTTCTTGATTATTCATAGCTTCTAACAAGTTTTTAATTTGCTGAGGCGATAATTGTCCTGGTTGTGGCTTAGGCTTGCCTTCTTCTTTTTTATCCTCTTGCTTATCACCTTTACCATCATCTTTTTCATCTTTAGGCTTCCCGTCTTCATCCTTTTGATCTTCACCGTCTTTTTTATCTTGGTCGCCTTCATCTTTAGGATCATCCTTTTTCTCGTCTTCCTTTTTGTCTTCGTTCTTGTCTTCGTTTTCTTTATCCTCGTCGTTTTTCTCTTCCTCTTTATCTTGATCTTGCTTTTGTTGTGCCGCACATTCTTGTGCTATAGCAAGATTGTAACGGGTTTCATCATCGGTTGGATCGTTACGCAAGGCACTTTTGTAAGCTTCTACTGCTTCTTGGCATAACTCTTCTTTCATTAATACATTACCAATATTGTGATAGGCTTTGTGCTTTTCTATTTTGGAGGTGGCGTTTTTGGCTGCTTCAGTATGACGATATAAGGCTTCTTCATAATTGCCTTTGTCGTAATAGGTGTTTCCTAAGTTGTAGGATCCTGCAACTACAGATGGCGCTTGAGAAATCGCTTTTCTATACTCCATCTCTGCATTGATATAATTATCTGCATCAATGAGCTCATTGCCTTCATAGACATAGTTTTTAGCAGTTTCTAAAGCTAATTGCCTCTCCTTTTCTTTGTCTTTATCTTGTGCAAAAGATAAGCTAGAGATTAGAATACATATGTAAGTTATATAAATTTTCATAAGCTTTATAGTTTACTATACTGTCAATTAAACATGAGTAAAACGCTTAGCAAGATATAAAACTAGTGGAATTGATATAGTTAAAGAATTTATAAAATATTATATGGGTTGGTGTTGGCAAAAATATGGTTAATTTACAAAATAATTTGGCTTGTTCAACCCTTGTTATAGTTGCAGACTACGTAAAAACCGTAACTCAAAACCGTTTTTAAGCCAAATTTTAACAAACGCTTTAATACATATTTGTAGTATATATTCTATATTTAGAAATAATTCTCCCTCGCTTGAAAGTTGATTTTGATTAATAGCAAATCATCAAATATTAACTTAAACTATTTATAACTCTTATGAGAAATTATTTGAATAATAATGCTTGTAGTGATGAGGCTAAGGAAAATGTACTTGAAGATCTCGAAACATACAATGAAGCTGATGTCGATAATTTTAGTGTAGATCTTTTAACTCATGAGTGTACCAAACTTTTAGTAAGAGATGATATAATTGGAACTGGTGATCCTGTAAATGCTAGTCTTATAAATATTATTCGAAATACATTTAACTCAGATGATAATGTTACTTTAGCATTTAGAAATACTAGTAATCTTCCTGTAGGCGCAAGTGCATCTACTGATTTTGATACTAATACAAATATTAATTCTGGCATTTACAGCATAATAGTATCATTCAATGATTCTTACTTAAATAATAATCCTACTAAATTATCTATTGCCTTAACAGCGATTCATGAAATGGTACATGCAAAATTGATGTATGCGCATCTCAATGGGACATTATTAACAGAATACCCGAGTTTCACTGACTTAAATAATAAGTTTACCACTTTCCTTGCTGATAGAACAGAAGCTAATGCATTAGTATTAGAAAAATCAATGCATGAATCAATGGTAATTTTAATTGGAACAATGTCGTATTCTCTTTATAAATATGCAAAGCATAAAGGAATGGATAACGTTACTGAACAATATTGTAAGGAAATAACAAAAGGCTCTTTTTATGAAACTCCTTCTGCTATGCAACTAATTAATACTGGTGAAAGTACACCTGAACAATTAAGAGATAAATTTATTAACGAACAAGATAATACAACAGATGCTAAAGGAGACGATTGCTAAACTATTGCTGATATTAATTATTTTTTGTTTTTCTTCATGTAATGAAATTAAGAATGACGACATACATTTAGCGGAATTAATATTAAGTGATTATGATACTAACGACTTAATTACTATGAGTAATCAATCTAACAATAAAGATGCTATTAGTTTTTTTAAGAATCGAAATACTAAAGAGCGAACATTTAAACATGCTAATAAAGATGGCTCTAAACTAAAGATTGATGATAGTTTATTTTACAAATTTGACACTATAATTAAATCGCCTAGACAAGTTAAAAACAATAATTATTTAATAAGAGGCAAAGGAATTGATTTAAAAGTTGAAAGGTTTTTAAAAGATAGTTTTAACTATAAACTTGATTCAATATTTTGGAAAATTGACATGAGTAAGTTTAGATTATCTACTAAAAGGATGGAAAATCAAATTACAATTTCAAAGCCTGTTTATAATCTCGACAAAAATAAAGCAATTATCTTTAGAACAATCAATTCTAATAATTCTTTGGATAAAAAGATTTATTTTTTAAGAAAAAAAGATGAAGGATGGAAAGTGATATATACAGAGTCTAATCATTAAAAAAAACCTCTTTTCTAGTTTGGAAAGAGGTTTTGTGTTTATAAAATTTCCGAAGCAACCCTAAAAATTCTCATTAAACAAATTCAATCTTTTCAACCAACCTGTTTTTCGTTCTAAGAAGAAAATATCTAAGAATAAAAAGAAGATACCAAAGCCTAAAAACCATTGAAACTGGTCTTTATAATCTGCAAATTCTTTGGCTTCAAATTCGGTTTTATCCATCTTATTGAGGATGTCTTTTATCTCTTTAATAACGTCTGCAGTGTTGTTTCCATTGATGTATGCACCATTGGCTTCATCTGCGATATCTTTTAACGTTTCCTCGTTGAGTTTTGTGATAACGGTTTCGCCTTGATTGTCTTTTTTGTAGTTGAGTAAAATACCATTTCGCTTAATTGGGATTCGACCACCTTTTACATCGCCAACACCAATGGTAAAAATTCTAATCCCTTCGTCACTAGCTTCTTCTGCAATATTGCTTGCTACTTCTGTATGATCTTCACCATCTGAAATGATAATCAACACACGATTGGTTTGCTCCTCATCATCAAAATACGTTTTTGCTAATTCAATGGCTTCACTAATGGCAGTCCCTTGAGAGGAGAGCATATCAGTATTCATGTTATTGAGAAACATTTTTGCAGATGCATAGTCTGTAGTAATTGGTAATTGCGGAAATGCCTTGCCTGCATAAGCAATAATCCCAACACGATCACTAGCTAAATTATTGATGATTTGTGTTACTAATTGCTTAGACTTTTCTAATCTATTTGGCGCGATGTCTTCGGCCAACATACTTTTAGAGACATCAACTGCAAATACAATATCAACACCTTGACGTTTTACAGTTTCTAGCTTTGTTCCAATTTTTGGGTTGACTAATGCAATTGCAAAACAGGCAACAGCTAAACACAAGACAACAATTTTTAAAATAGATTTAAACAACGACTGGTTAGGACTCAATCGTTTTAATAATTTAGCGTTGGCAAAACGTTTTTGCGTTCTATGTTTCCAAAATTGAAGTATAGCAAATAGCAGGACAACTACTGGAATTGCCAGTAATATCCAAAACCAAACTTTTTCTTCTAATTGAAAATCAAACATTTTTTTCTAATCTAAATTACAATTACACAAAACTTCTAAACACGGTAAACCTCAGCAATACTTCTAACAACAGAAAGCCTAAAGCAATTAAAATTAACGGACGATATTTTTCATCATACGTTGTGTATTTAATTTCTTCAATTTCGGTTTTTTCGAGTTTATTTATTTCGTCATAAATTTCTTTTAATTTCTTGTTATCGGTTGCTCTAAAATAAGTACCGCCTGTAACATCTGCTATTTCTTTAAGGAGCTCTTCATCAATCTCTACTTTCACTCTTCGGTATTGAAAACTTCCGTTAGGTAAAATAGAATAAGGTGATAATGCCATCCCGTTTGTTCCTAGACCAATCGTATATACTTTGATACCGTACTCTACAGCGAGTTCACTTGCAATTTTAGGATCTATAAACCCAGAATTGTTTACACCATCAGTCAACAAAATAATAATTTTACTAATAGCTTTACTATCTTTTAAACGATTGACAGACGTTGCTAAACCCATCCCAATAGCAGTACCACCTTCTATAACTGTATTGTATTTTATATCTCTAAGCGAACGCAATACAATGCTTTTATCACTCGTAATTGGTGTTTTGGTATAGCTTTCTCCTGCATATTCTACCAAGCCAATGCGATCATTTGGCCTACCTTTTATGAATTCTCCAGCTACGTTTTTTAAGGACTCTAAACGATTTGGCAAGAGATCTTTTGCCAACATACTTGCAGATACATCTATAGCCATGACGATATCAATACCTTTGGTAGTTTTTGTTTTTGTAGTCTCGTCTGACGTTCGTGGTCGTGCTAATGCAACGATCAAAAATGACAAGGCTAGTAATCGTAATACAAACAATAATGGTCGTAATTTTGGCAACCAAGAATTCCCAACTTTAAAGCCTTTTATACTTGACATTTTGAGCTCTGCCGTTTGTTGTTGTCGTTTAAAAAAATACCATACAACTGCTAATGGCAGTAATAAAAACAACCAGAAAAACTCTTTATTTAAAAATTCTATCCCTTCAAACATTATTCTTCCTCTTCTAATTTTTTAAGTTCTACAGAATCTATAATTCGATCAATAGTTTGGTTTGTGTAATCATTTTGGTTGTTCCAAACTAAAACAATTTGTTGCAAGACGTTTTCCGAAGTAAAAGCAAGAATCGCGTATTCACCTTCTCTATACTCTCCTTCTTCACCTGTTGGAAATTGTGCTGTTCCAAATGCTTTTAAACCTTCTGCAGCGTTTGGTGTGATAAACTGCTCTCGTTTTACAATGAGATTTTTTGCACCATTGTTTTCATAAACCTTTAGATTACCTTCTATAGCAAGGTTTAAATCAATGGTATTAGGCTCACCTTCTGCATTAGTACCAAGGTTATTATATTTGGAAGTACTTACCAGAATATTCATATCTGAATCTAAATCTCCATAAGAAAACATGGTCATTTTAACTTGTTGCGCACTATCAACTTCTTTCATGGTAACACGCTCTAATACTACAGGTGTAGAGATCATAATTGGTGGCACACCATAATCACTACGTACCCATTTACCTTCTAATAATTCTTTATTTTCTTCACCTATAATAGTGTCAACTACATATTTAAAACCGTATTTTACGCCAAAGCCTACAAATGTTGCAATCACAATTAATAGACTTGCAGCAACGGTAAGCCAAATTTTACGACGTTTTTGTTTTCGTTCTAGCTCATCTCTATATTGCTCGTTAAGGAGTTTCTCTTCTTCGGTTGGTTCTGGTAATGCCTCTTTAACTTGATCAATTTCTACATCAATCGTGTTTCTGTCTAGTTTAGCCAGCTCGATGTTTGGTGCTGATTTTGCGAATTTCACCAAATCGGCACGTTTCAGTATTGTTTCAATATTTTTAATATCATCATTACTCAACTCAATTTGGTTGCCGTCTTTAAGTATGTTGAGACGATCTACCAATTCATCGGTTGTACTTTCTAATGCACGATCATAGACTTTTTCATCAAGGTATTTTCTAATAATGAACGTCAACTCAGAGTAATAATCTTTTAATTCGGATTTCTGAAGGTAATCACTCTCATCTAATTTTTTTAAAGCTAATTTAGCTCTATCATAAGGCGGCAATTGTGCTATTTTTTCTTCTTCGGAAAGTGGCTTTTTACGCCAAATCAACCAATACAATACAAATCCAATTACTGCTAAAGCCAAAAATCCAATCAAAGTATACAACCACCATTTACTCGTAGCTTTATCAACCTGAATCATGGGTTTGATATCAAAAAGTTTCTGTTTTGTGGTATCTACAGGAATCGTTTGCACCTCAACTCGCAATGAATCTGTAAAAAAGGTTTGATCACCTATAATTATTTTTTGCTTCGGTATTGTATACGAACCAGAATCAAACTGTGTAAGTGCATATTTTTTTATAAACTGAAATTTGCTGCTAGTTTTAGTCGTATCAACCTTGTACGACTCAATCATCTCTAAAGGTGCAAACGTTTGACCCTCTGGAAACATCACTAAATCGGTAGTATCTGCCTCAACATTTACTTTAAAAGTAATTTGCTCGCCAATTCTAATTTTTGTGGTATCTATTGATGACGTCACTTGACTATAAGAAAATAGTGAACACAGGCAAAATAACATAGGCAAAAGCACTGAAAACCGAAAACCAAAGCTTCCAATACCACCACTTTTAAGATACACTACATTTGTTTTAACCTTCATATTTAATTTTAGTTGCACTTCCAACATTTTACTTTTTACTAAACTCCACACTAAAATCATCGTCTTTTAAAATAACCTAGCAGCTTTTTTACATAACTCTCATCAACGCGGCAATCAATAGTACCAGAACCTGATTTTGTAAAGGTCTCTTTAAAAAATCCAACTTTTTCGGTGTAATATTTACTATAATTTGTTCTCACCTGTTTAGATGCTGTATTCACTAGTACCAATTCACCAGACTCTTCATCTTGCATTTGAACCATCCCTAGATTTGGAATTTCTTCTTCACCTTTATCGTACACACGAATTCCTGTAATATCATGACGACCAGCTGCAATTTTCAAATTCTGTTTATAATCATCATCTGTTATAAAATCACTTAGCATAAAAACAATGGCTTTCTTTTTCATCACATTGGATAAAAATTTTAATGCTTCGGAAATGTCTGTGAGTTTACTTTTTGGCTTAAATTCAATAAGTTCTCTAATAATACGAAGTACATGAGATCTTCCTTTTTTTGGCGGAATATATAATTCTATAGCATCTGAAAATAGAATCAACCCAATTTTATCATTGTTTTGCGTTGCCGAAAATGCTAATGTTGCAGCAATTTCGGTTACAATTTCATTTTTAAACTGTTCATCTGTACCAAACAGCTCAGATCCCGAAATATCAACCATGAGCATCATTGTTAACTCGCGCTCCTCTTCAAAAACTTTAATGTAAGGTTCGTTGTAACGTGCAGTAACATTCCAATCTATGTTACGAACATCATCACCAAACTGGTACTGTCTTACTTCAGAAAAAGTCATACCACGACCTTTGAACGTCGAATGATATTCGCCTCCAAATATATGATCAGACAACCGTCGTGTCTTAATCTCAATTTTTCGTACTTTTTTTAAGAGCTCTTTAGTATCCATTTGTAATGTGCAGTTTGCATTCTTGGGTAAGCAGTTTATAGATTCTATTTAGTAATAGTAATTAGTTTCACATTTGGGTAAACACTACATACTAACCACTAAACATCGCCTACTCATTTATGGTACTTCGATTTCGTTTACAATCTTATTAATAATATCTTCAGAGGTTACATTCTCAGCTTCAGCTTCGTAAGTAATTCCAATTCTATGACGTAACACATCATGAACTACGGCACGAACATCCTCAGGAATCACATAACCACGACGCTTAATAAAGGCGTAACATTTAGCAGCTGTTGCTAAGTTGATACTTCCACGAGGTGATGCTCCAAAAGAGATTAATGGTTTTAAATCTGCTAACCTATATTGGTCTGGATAACGTGTTGCAAAAATAATATCAAGAATATATTTTTCAATTTTCTCATCCATATACACCTCTCTCACAACCTCTTGTGCTCTTAATATTTGAGCTACAGATACTACAGGACTTACTTTCTCCCAAGACCCTTTGAGATTTGCTCTCATAATAAGTTGCTCTTCAGCTTGTTTTGGATAATCAATAACCGTTTTTAACATAAAACGGTCAATCTGTGCTTCTGGTAAAGGATAAGTTCCTTCTTGTTCTACTGGGTTTTGAGTTGCCATTACTAAAAATGGCTTATCTAAAGTGTAGGTTTCATCACCAATAGTAACCTGTTTTTCTTGCATGGCTTCTAATAAAGCCGACTGCACTTTAGCTGGAGCTCTGTTAATCTCATCAGCCAATACAAAGTTTGCGAAGATTGGTCCTTTTTTAATAGAGAAATCATTAATCTTCATATTATAGATTAAGGTACCAACAACATCGGCAGGTAATAAATCTGGAGTAAACTGAATTCTACTAAAACTTCCATCTACAGCCTGAGATAATGTATTAATAGCTAAGGTTTTTGCTAACCCAGGAACACCTTCTAATAAAATATGTCCTCGACCAAGAAGACCAATAAGCAATCGTTCTACCATGTGCTTTTGACCAACGATGACTTTGTTCATTTCCATCATTAATAAATCAACAAAAGCACTTTCTTTTTCTATTTTCTCATTAATGCTTTTAATGTCAATTGTACCTGTTTCTTCCATTATCTATATGTTTTTAACGCTCAGATTAAATCGTTTCTAATTAGTAGTGCAAATTGTTAAAATTTTTGATGAGTTGCTGTTAACATTTGGTTAAAAGTTAAAGGCAACACGATATGTGTTGCCTTTAACTTTTATTTTGAGATCATTACTATAAAAAATCTAAGTCTAATATAGATTAAATAGTCTCATTTCTGTAGACATTTTTGGATTTAAATTAGCATTACTCCCAGAAGACATCTCAATAGAATTATCAGTATCAAATACTAATACAAAATCATAGACCTTATTAGATATTAATTGTTTTCCAACAATGTTTACTGATGCGTTGTCATACTCTGGAGCTATATCTAAAACATATTCTTGACCATTACCTACCACAGAATTACGGTCTCCAAAAACTAATTTGATGTTATAAATAAATTCTGTTGGTATTTCTTCAAAATCAACTAAAGTAACCACAGTATTATCTGTGATTTTTGTTAAATCATGAATTCCTGTATTTACTGTATTTAAACTTACCCAAGCATTTGGGTCTGACTCATCTTCTAACACACGAAGTTGTACATCTAAGACTTCTAAATTTGCTTTGCTATAAACACTTGGAGTTCCTTGTAATTTTACAGTGATTAAACTACTATTTTCAAACGTTTCTGTTTCTAATTCGTTAGAACAACTCGTTATTAAAAACAAAGTTAATAAGCCAATTACGAGGATTTTAAAAGTACGTTTGATATTCATGATATGGGTCAATTAATTAATATGCATCAATGATATTCAATTCTTCTAGATTTGACTATTTTTATACATGAATTGCAAAAAAACCATTATAAACTGAAAAAAAAGTGAGATATTCTCGATTAATTGCAGGTACGATGACTTGGGGAATTTGGGGTAAAAACCTCAATACCAACCAAATTATAACCCTAATGCAGCATTGCATAGAACAACAAGTAACCTCATTTGACCATGCCGATATTTATGGTAATTATAGTACCGAAGCTAATTTTGGAAACGCTTTAGCACAAAGTGGCATTTCAAGAAATACCATACAACTCATTAGTAAATGTGGTATTCAATTGATAAATGAAGACAGAAATACTACTGTAAAACATTATAATTATGATACCAACTATATTATTAAATCTGCTGAAGACTCCCTAAAACACTTAAAAACTGATTATTTAGATTTATTTTTACTGCATAGACCTAGTCCGTTAATGCAGCCAGACGAGATTGCAGAGGCTATTTCAAACTTAAAAAAAAGAGGACTAATACGACATTTTGGTGTGTCTAACTTTTCATCGTCTCAGGTAGATTTGATAGCATCGTCTGTTCCTGTGACAGTCAATCAAATTGAGTTGTCTCTATCACAACAAACAGCAATGCATAATGGCGCTTTAGATTATATGATGACTCATAACATTACACCAATGGCTTGGTCTCCCTTAGGCAATATATTTAGAGAAGATACTGAGCAAACAAGACGTGTTCATAACCAATTGGGTGATTTACTAGATAAATATAATGCTACCAAAGACCAATTACTTTTAGCTTGGATTTTAAAACATCCCTCACAAATTCATCCAGTGATTGGCACCACAACAAAACAACGCATTGCTGATGCTGCAAAAGCAGTTGACATAAATCTAGAATTACAAGATTGGTTTAAAATACTAGAAGCTAATCAAGGCTACGAGGTGGCTTAAATTAATAAAGAACTAAACATTTCCAATTTCCGAAGACATAAAATAACTATGAAAAAAACAGCGTTAATAACAGGAGCAACAAGTGGAATTGGTAGAGCAACAGCTCACGAATTTGCAAAACATGGCATTAATTTAATTCTTTGTGGAAGACGTCAAGAACGATTAGACACAATTAAAAATGCATTGAGCAAACAAACCAATGTACACACGCTCAATTTTGATGTTAGAGATAGAAAAGCAACCTTTGAAGCCATAAAATACCTTCCTGAAAAGTACCAAAATATTGATATTTTAATTAATAACGCTGGAAATGCACATGGATTAGATCCTATTCAAACTGGTAATTTAGACGATTGGGATGCCATGATGGATATCAATGTAAAGGGATTACTATATGTGAGTAAAGCCATTATCCCACAAATGACAGCAAGAAAAAGTGGTCATATTATTAATATTGGTTCTTCTGCAGGAAAAGAAGTTTACCCAAAAGGAAACGTGTACTGCGGAAGCAAACATGCCGTAGTTGCCATTACAGAAGGTATGAGAATTGATTTAAATCCCTTCGGAATAAAAGTAACTGCAATCAATCCTGGTCTTGTAGAAACCGAATTTTCACAAGTAAGATTCAAAGGTGATGCAATTGCCAACAATGTTTATAAAGGCTACAAAGCCTTACAGCCAGAGGATATTGCCGAAATGATTCAGTTTGCCATTTCGAGACCTGCTCATGTGAATATTGCAGATGTACTGATGTTTTGTACTGCACAAGCCAGCTCTACAATTGTAAATAAAGAATCATGATAAATTTGAATCTCAGGCTCGTCAAAATATTCAAAATGAAATCAACACTTTATAATATAAAACGATGCTATGCTTATGCGTTTTATCTTTACCTATTGATGATGTCTTGCACCTCATCTGCTCAAAAAATTGAAGATGAACGTTTTGTGCTTCATACTGTAAATTTAAAAACCCAACAATTAAAGTTTTATCATCAAGATAAGGATGGTAATACCTACGGAAATTTTAAAACACTAAGACATCAACTTTTAGACAAAGATCAAGAACTTGTATTTGCCATGAATGGCGGCATGTATCTTAAAGACGGTTCTCCTCAAGGCCTATTTATTGAAAATGGAATTACAAAAAAAGAAATTGACACCACAATAGAAGCGTATGGCAACTTTTATTTACAACCCAACGGTATATTTTATATAACTAACGATAATTATGGGATGGTTTGCAAAACCACAGATTATAAGCCTAATTCAAATATCACTTATGCAACGCAATCTGGACCAATGCTTGTAATTGATGGTGAAATTCATCCGGTTTTTGTAAAAGGCTCTAAAAATGTACATATAAGAAACGGTGTAGGCATTTTACCAAATGGCACATTACTATTTGCAATGTCAAAAGATATCATCACACTTTATGATTTTGCAGAGTTTTTTAAAAGTCAAGGTTGCCAAAATGCCTTATATTTAGATGGATATGTTTCTAGAACTTACCTTCCGAAGAAAAATTGGGAGCAATTAGATGGAAATTTTGGAGTTATTATAGGAGAAACTAAACGGTTAAATTAAATAAATTTTCGCTTTCGCGAGAATGGAACATGAGATTCCCGTTTTCACGAAACATACACATGATTAATAAACGATTACTTATCAAAAACCTACTAGCTCATAATGATGAGAATAGTTTTTATGATAAAAAACGAAAGGTCGATATTTCTCATAAAGAAGGAAAAGCAAAGTTTTTAAAACATGTGTGTGCGCTGTCTAACAGCAACCCTAAAAACAACTCTTATATTGTTATAGGAGTTGAAGATAAAGACAATACAATCATTGGAGTTAACTTTTTTGATGATAGTAAAATTCAAAACCTCATCAATGCCTATTTAAACAATCCTCCAATTGTACAGTATGAGAATATTCCTTTTCCGCATTTACCAGATGATAAAGTGGTAGGTCTAGTAACCATTAGACCTATTAATAAGTTAACTTCTTTAAGAAAAAATATCTGGAAATATTATGGAGGCTCTGTTTTTTTAAGAGATGGAAGTATAAGTATGCCCAAGGTTTTTGATATTACAATTACTGATGTCAATTCTAAAATTGTTGAGGCTATAGAATCTCATTCACAAAACAACATAGAACACACGCTTGATGGTGTCTTTGACTTTATGAATATGCGAAAAGATTACAATCCGCAATATAAAGTGTTTAAAGAGTATTTTGTATTATGCTGGTCTGGACAAAAGAAAACTGTAAAAAACGAAGTCTATTTTTCTAGAGTAGATATCGAATTAGTGAATGAGCAGGTACGCTTATTCTTCTCTACATTTGATGAAGTTTCTATATCGTATAATGAGGATACTTTTAAAATTATAGAATATGTTAATCTAGGACTTCAAAACCAAAATAAGTATTACCAATTAGAAGAAACGATTATTCATTTTGAAGATAATGCACATTATAATATTGAAACCAAATTATTATTTATACCACCTCAATTTGATAAAAAGATTTTACATCATATTTACAATACAAACAATGCGATACTAGAAAAACTAAAAAAAGGGTTAACTCTTAACAACAATGAAATTATAGATTTGAAAAATTTACCTGCTACATATTTAATATGCTATCTCAATTTATTTCATGATGCCATAGATAAATTAAATGAAGCCAAGCCTTATTTAAAATCTCATAACAATCAGATTTACAAATCATACCAAGAAGCATCTCGAATTTTAAGAAAAATAAAGTACAGTTAAGCGAAAGAATTTACAATAATTACCGTTCATACCTTTTTTTATGCTATTTGTAGTAATTATGCGATGACTATTGTAATTTTTACGACATTCGTCTTGCTATTAATCAATTACATACAACCTTATTTCTACATCGATTTATCGATAACGAAATAAGGTTTTTGTTTTTTTAAAGCCACGATAAGCAGCGTCAAATCAGCACTTTTTAAAATTAGTTATAGCAAACAATTTTTATAGTTTTAGGCTTAAACAACTCAGTTTCAGAGTTAAATCTACCATTCATACAGTTTTTTTTACCACTTATAGTTTTTTTTAAAAAGTAGAGGATATTTTTACGAAATTCGTCTCGCTATTAATCAATTACAAATTACCTTATTTCTATCACCACGTTGTGTATGAAGTAAGGTTTTTTTTTGAATATCATTTAAATAAAGTTCAATTTAGTAAACGATTTGTTTAGTATTTGCTCATCATCAACAGCTAACCATTGAGATAAAATAGTAGCATATATTGATCTAAAGTCTACCGTATATTTTAAATCTCCATTATCGTCTAAATCTGACAAACTTGCTAAATCATTATAAAATCCTTGTTTTTTTAATTGATTACCAATTATAAATACATTACTGGCAGAGCCATGGTCTGTACCATTAGCTGCATTTTGTTTTACTCGCCTACCAAACTCAGAGAATGTCACGATTAGGGTATCATTAAAAGTGCCTTGCGATTTTAAATCATTTACAAAAGCGCTTACACCTTCGGCATATATTTTAAGTAAGCGACCTTGCCTATTTAGTTGTCCTGCATGTGTATCAAAACCGCCAAGTGATGAATAAAACACTCTAGTCTCTAAACCCGAATTTATCAATTTAGCGGTTGTTTTTAATTGATTAGAAAACTCATTACTAGGATATTCTTGATTACTATTTACTGTGTTATGTTTTTCAAAAATATGCTTAGCAGATGACTCTGCAGCAATCATGGTTTTATACAAATAGCCTAAATTATGCTCACTTAAATGCTCGTCCTGATAATGTTTAAGTACATTTTTGAAGTAAGGATCTTGAGAGGTTCTAAATAAAATTTCAGGATTTTTTGTTGCAATACCGTTAATGCGCTTTCCTTTTAAAGCTAAAGATAGGCTATCATCTGTTTCAATAGCGTTGTAAGGCTCATTTCCGTAGAGATCTAAAAAACGTCCAATCCAACCTTCTTGTAAATATTGATTGGAGTCACTGGCAGTTTGCCAAATATCTGTAGCTCTAAAATGCGAACGGTTTGGATTTGGGTACCCAACATTATTGATAACCGTTAGTTGACCATCGTCATAGAGTTTTTTAAGCGGCAGTAAATTAGCATGAAATCCTAAATCATGTGTTGCTTTAAGTACATCGTTTTTAGAAATTGCGATGTTAGGTCGACTATTATAATAGGCATCATTATTAAATGGAATGATCGTATTTAACCCATCATTTCCTCCCGAAAGCTGGATCATTACTAACCGCTTATAACCCAAGTTTACAGGTGAGATATTCTCAAATGCCTTCACAAAACTAGGCACAAAAACCAAACTGCTAGCTAGTGTAGATTGCTTTAAAAAGTGTCTTCTGTTCATAATTAACACATTTGATATTCTGGTAAAGACATCAACTGGATGCAATACTCTCGTTTTGATGATTGACTGAGTGTTTCTAAATAGGTTTGTGTGCCATCACTTAATTGTGTGATAATTAGTTGCGTTTCTAAATCTTTAATTGTTGCGTTTTTAAATTGTTTTTCAAAAGCCTCCCAATTGGCCGATACATCAATTAATTTTTTTCGGTTGCCTTTAGCATAAAACTCTTCGTAGGTATCTTCAAATTCGCCTTTTGGTTTAACCGAAATTTGAGCATTGCCTAATATTATAGATGGTAATTTTAACCGTAACATAATCGTGTTACTATCAATCCAGTTTTTACCACCTTTCCAACCTGCAACATTTGGAGGATTCAATAACGTTTGCCCAAGTAATAATTGCAACGTAAAAAGATCTTGCTGCTTTTTAAAAGTCATTGGTACTATATGGTGAATCCCGACGAGTAATTCTATTGGAGATTTTATTTTTGCACCTATGTTTTCATCAAAATAAAACCAATTTGACTTAAAAATATATCTCATCAACCGTTCTATATCGTAGTCTTTATAAAAACGCTTTGTCAAATCTTCAATACGTTCATTATTTACAGTATCATTAACAAAATACTTATAAATTTTTGTACAAATAAAGCGAGCACATTGTTTTTGCTTGAGTAAAATATTTATAATATCATCACCATTAAAGTTACCTGTTTGCCCTAAAAAAGTCTTAGTACCTTCATCATGTTGAAATTTTCGTAGTTTAAAATTTCCGTTGAAATCATTGTTGTAACCGGTAAAAGCACGTGCACTTTCTTTGATATCGGTTTCGGTATAATTACCAACGCCTAACATAAATAATTCCATGAGCTCGCGTGCAAAATTCTCATTGGGTCGCAATTTTCTATTTTGCTTATTATTGAGATACTTTATCATGGCTGCTTCTTTAGAAACTGCTTTAACAAACGCTCCAAAGTTGCCCAAAGCATTTGCTCTTAAAGTATTATTATACTGCTGAACAAATAAAATATTATCATCTCTACACACAAAATGGTTAGCCCAAAACAAGGTCATTTTCTCACGAAGCAACTCTTGAGGCGATGTTAAACGCTCAAACCATTTACTATTATATGTTTTTATTTTTTGCCTACTTTTTTCCCGTAGTTTTTGAGCCGTTTTTCTATCTAAATCTTTAAGCTTTATGTTTTTAAATTCGGAAACATCAACTTTTAAGGGTTTTATTGATTTTGATTCATCAAACAGATAATCAACAACTTGAGTCCTACTTAAATTAGCAGCATTTAAAATTTGATCTTGCTTTGCTCCAAAACCAACTCTAGCATATAAATGAAGAAAATGCGTTGTATTCATACTACATTAGACTATACAATTAGACAAAAGTTTAAACTATCTATAGATATAACGTTAAAAAGCAATATTATTTATAAAATGTGCTATATATATTTAAAAAGCCTCAAATCGTGTGACTTGAGGCTTTTTTTTATTTCAATATTAAACGTTTCACATAACCTTGATCGCATGGTTTTTACTTCGGAAAATGGAAATACTAGTGCTTACGTTAATTCCATTTACATACTGTAAAACTATAAAGTTTGCTCATAATTTAAGCACTATAAACATATCGTTACTCTTAAACTTAAAAGATGTACTAAATTACGCTGAGCATTATGAGAGGTAAAACGACACTAACAATTAGTAAAAACCATAATAAATTAATGTTGTAATGCTCTTTTGTTTTTTTACTGTTAAGTTTAGCTTTTAATACTGTACGTTTCTTCCCACTATATTGCATCCAATTTCTAAACATAATTACAATGCATAATAGAACAAATAGCACCCAAGCACTTTCCGAAGAAAAACTAATAGAGTTCATTTCATTCAAAAAAGCCGTAACAAAAATACCTGATAACAATAGTAAACCACATTGTAATGTAGTAATGTAATATAGAGCTATAGTATTTGCTTTTTTCTTTTTTGAAGGTTTATAATGCTCAAAAACATTAAAAAAAAGTGTATCAAAAATTGTCATTATATATGAAGGGTTTAAAAAAAACCTGCTAATGTGAATTAGCAGGTTTTTTGTATGAGTATGATAACCTCTTTATTGAGGCGAAAATATTTTAACATTAGCTAAATCTCTTGTTGAAGAAATCGCAGCATTATCACTATCGTATACTAAAGCAATTACACCATTACCTGTAGCTGCAGAAATATCAATAAAATTTGTTGCATCGTAATTGTTATCAAAAAAACCATTATTGATAGGCAAAGCTTCTATTTCGGCAGCACCAACTTCAGTCCAGTTTGCTGTTGAAGGGTCACTTCCTGCTACATAATCGTTAGAGTAGTAAGCTTTTAAAGGCTCTTCTCCTGCATCACTAAAGGCATCAGCAATTTCTAATACTAATTGTTGATCAGATTGAGCATCAAAATCAAAAGATGGTGAAATTAACCAACTAACCATTTCTTCTGCTGCCGAACCATTATATGCCGAACCTCTAATATAAGATACTCCTCCAAAAGATGCTGCATACCATTCTCTAGTTCCAGCAGTGTTTATTACACTCCATCCATTCAATCCACCATCAAAATCTTCTTCGAAGATAATTTCATAGTCGCTAATATCTATCAACTCACAACGAGCTTCAGTAAAGTTAACATCATCAGGAGAATTTAATGCTAAGATTAAACTAGATCCATCAAAAGTTTTATTTACAACTGCTGTAATTGTTCCATTACCCAAAGGCAAAGGATCATTTTTAAAGTTTGCAAAACTACTAGTCTCTAAGTTAAACGTTGTATATGATGTCCCTTCACAAGTTTGAAGCCTTCTTTGAGTATCAAAAGATTGAATAGGATCAAAATAAGCTTCTCCTGCTAAATCGTCAGCAAATTCAGCATTCATGATGCTCACTAATAAACCAACAGAATTTCCATTTAATTGAGAGAAAGTAGTTACTAATGGCTCCATAACTTCTGTATTTGGAGATCTTAACACTTGTCTTGCTTTTTGAATTTCATTTAGTCTTACAACAGTAGTACCAAATGAATCTGTTTCAGAGTCACCACCAATTGTTACCACACCATCTTCAATTCTTTGCTCACCAACATAAAGCCCTTTTAAGTTGACATACACCTCTCTACCTAAGTTAAATTGATTGTAAGTATCTACTTGATCAATTGCTATTTTAATAGCACCTGTAGGATTAGAAGGACTGTCTTGAATATAAAACTCTTTAAAGAAGTTTCCAGTTTGGTCAGATGACGATACATATCCTTTTACATAGATATCTTCTTCAATAAGTACTGCTGCATTATCAGCTGGATCAAATTCAACTAAATACATATCTTTTACTTGAGCGATTGTAACCTCAATTGCGTCTCCTGATAATAAATTGTTTAAAAGTGCATTTTCTTCATCTCCTAAACTACTAGGCACTGTATAATCATCATCTTGTACACACGATGTCACAGCAAAACTCATTGCTATAATCGTGAACAGTGTAAAAATTTTATTCGTTTTCATAAGTGTTAATATTATTTTTTTCATAATTATTTTTTTTTTAAAATCTAAAATACACATTTACAAAGTAATTTGTACCACGTCCATACCAATATTTAGGTCCAAACACACGTTTAGGATTGGTACTATCATCTCTTAATTCTCTGTAATTGGCATTTCTACCTTGCTCAAAACCACCAGTTTTGTATTGTTTGTCTAATAAGTTTCCAACACTTGCAAAAAATCCAACATAGTATTCACCTATTTTCCAAGATTTTCCACCTACAAGATTAACAACCATATAATCATCAAATTCTTCTTGTTTTAATAACTCATTAGCGATGTTTTCATCATAATCATTAAATGGTAATCCATCAGCATCTAAGTAGAAGTTCTCTGTTCTCGTTAGTGGATTAATATCTACGTAAGCATTAGAGAAAAAGTTTGCTGTTGCTCCAAACCACCAGTAGTCAGGATCGCGATACTCAAAACCAATTGAAGCGGCACGTTGAGGACCTCCTGCAATTTTATAATCTTTTAAGTTAGCTTCTCCATAAGAAATTGCACCATCTTCTGATGTAAAACTAGCAGACGTTAAGTATAAATCAGGATTATTATCATAAGTATATTGACCTAAAGAAGCTGCTCCTTTTAATTTAATAGTTGGTGTAACTTGCGCTTCAATACCAAATTCTACTCCAATATGCTTTTTATCTATCCCTTGTAACACTTCTTGTACAAATGCCGAAGTGTCATTGTCTTCAATATCAAAACCACTTAAACCATCTGCATAATAAAATCCTACTTCATTAGCATCTGCAATTTTAGAATAGTATCCTGTAAGTTTAGCTTTTACAATTGGAGATCTAAAAATATAACTTGCATCAAAAGAGCTCACTTTTTCTTCAGTAATACCTCTTACTACGCTACTATTCTCTCTTGAGTTAGAATAGGTGTTTCGCAATGAAGGAGCTCTTGTGATATAACCAGCATTAACATCTAATAAATGCTTACCTGTAATTTTATAAGTAAATCCTCCTTTAGCTCCAATCCCTGTAAAAGATAATTCATCTCCTTTACCTAAAGACTGATCACCAGCAAATCTACTGTGTTCCCATAAGCCTTCTCTTTGGTAAGTTGTGTTTGTAACACTTGCAGATACATAAAAATCTACTTTATTATATTTAAATTGACCTTGAGCATAACCAGAAATTACATTTGCAAATAAATTATAGTTATATCTAAATTTATCACCTTCACCTACGATACGGTCAGGATTTTGAGCGTCAAATTGGAAACCGTCAAAAGCATCGACATTTAATGCACCAACATTAGATCCTAGTAAATCAATAATCTCACCAAAATTTTCTGATTTTAATCGTTTATAGTTAACAGAGGCATTTAATAAGATATTCTCATTAATCTCTGAGCTCAAAATTGAATTTATGGTTAATTGTTTATCATCACTTCTGTCTTCATATAAAACATATGCAGCAGGTCTTGCTCCACCATTAGTTGGGTCATTATTTGTAAGGTTTGCATCTAAAATACGTTCCCAATCAAGTTGACCATCGTTTATGAAGTTCTGCTCGGCTATATAAGCTCCAGCATTATCAGGACCATCATCATCGGCTAAAAAATAACTAGGTAAATCTTGGTAATACGCAGGACTAGGGTTTCCACCACCAGAATTATCTATTCGACTATTTCCTAATTTACCAAATTGATAACCAACATTTGTATTTAAAGAAGTTTTACTGCTAATATCCCAATAATGGTTTAACATTAAAATTGGCTCTTCAACTTCTTTAATACGAGAATTTCGTTTCTCACCATCTAAATAACCCCAATATTCGTTGTATTTAATACCTTTTAAATCGTAAACTTCTTGAGTATTAGGAGAAGATTTCCCTCTTCTATTTGGCGCATAAATTGTAGTAAAGTTAATACTATGCTTATCATTTATTTTTTTCTCTACGGAAGCAAAAAATGAATTAGCATCATATAAAGACGCATCTTGAAAACCTTCATTTCCCCAACGTCTTCCTAAAGAAAAGCTATAAGCCCAACCTCCCTCAACTAAACCTGAAGAATAACTAGCCATGACACGATTAGTATAACTTCTATTTGAAGACGAATACGTTACTCGACCTCCTTGTCTATAAGCAGTAGCTCTAGTGTTAATGTTAGAGGTTCCTAAAATACCTCCAAAGTTATACGCTGAAGGTGTTAACCCTGAAGTCAACTCTTGGTTACGCATGACATCATTAAGTCCTCCCCAATTACTCCATTGAGGTCTACCATTATAGATTTTGTTCATTTCAATTCCGTTAATTAAAACAGAACCGTTATCAGAATCTAAACCTCTAACTCTAAAGAAAGAAGAACTAAATTCAAACGCAGCAGTACGTTGAAAAATATCTTGTGAAGATTGCAGTAACCCAGAAATATTATCTGAAGCACTAGTATCATCATTTAATTCATCGTCTGTTAATGAAATTGTAAATAAATCAACAGAGTCAGACACATCAATACTCAATGTCATTCCACTTATATCAACTGTTTTACCTTCGTTGACAACAATTGGATAACGTTTAGTTACATAACCGTCTTTCTCAATTTTTAATACTTGTTCTCCCAATGGGACAATGCCAGGATATTGAAACTCACCTTTAACATCGGTTTTTACAACTTGACCGGTTTCTTCAATTGTAATAGTTACATCAGGAATAGGTTCACCAGTAACACCATCTAGTACACTACCCTTTACAATAGTGTCTTGTCCAAACGATGTAAGCACAGTGAAAATTCCGAATAATAAAATAAAAAAACTTTTCTTCATACCTTATTTTAATGATTAATAGATCTTGCTTAACTAAATTTTAAGATTTAAAAGCTTGCAAATTTACATTATTTATAATAAATACATACTTTTGGCGCAACATTTGCTAATATCATAATGTTAAAATAATATACATACTATGAAACTAATACATTTTCCATTTGCAATTTTTTGTTTTTTAATCACGTTTAGTGGTTTTTCCCAAGAGGAAAAAAAGGAGAAACGCTTTAAAATTCACACAGTTGCCTTTTACAACCTAGAGAATTTATTTGATACTATTAATGACACAACCAAGTTTGATGAAGCTAGTCCAATTATGGAAATGAAAGCTAACAGAGAAGAGGTTTATGTCAAAAAAGTAAAAAATATGGCACGCGTTATTGCAGATATTGGTGCAGATGTGACAGGTAATACTCCAGCCGTTATTGGTGTTTGTGAAGTTGAAAACAGACAAGTATTAGTTGATGTTGTTAATGACCCGCTTCTCCTTGCTAAAGATTACGGTATTATTCATTACGAATCTCCAGATGCTAGAGGTATAGATGTTGCATTATTATATCAAAAATCACTGTTTAAACCAATTAGTCATGGCTCATATGAGGTTAAAATCTACGATAATAAAACGAGAAAACGTAAGCATACTAGAGATCAACTATTAGTAAGTGGTGAGTTAGATGGTGATCTTATTCATGTGATAGTTAATCACTGGCCATCAAGAAGTGGTGGTGAAGCACGTAGTAGACCAAATCGTGTTGCTGCAGCTGGCGTGAGCAAGTACCTTAAAGATTCTTTAATGGTAAAAGATCCTTATGCTAAGATTTTTATTATGGGAGATTTAAATGATGATCCAACAAATGAAAGTGTTAAAGGTGTTTTAAACGCTAAAAATAATAAAGAAGATGTTGAACTAAAGGATATTTATAATCCTTATGAAAACATGTTTACTAAAAAAGGTTTAGGAACTACTGCCTATAGAGATGCTTGGAGTTTATTTGATCAAATCATGTTTACTAAAGAACTAATCAAAAAAGATGACTATTCTTCGTTTAGATTTTATAGAGCAGGTATACACAATAAACAATACTTAACTAACAAAAGAGGTCGCTGGAAAGGTTATCCATTTAGAAGCTTTGCCGATGGTGGTTTTTCAGATGGGTTTAGTGATCACTTTCCAGTATATGTTCACTTAATAAAAGAGGTGGTAGAGTAAAGCTCTCACTTAATGATATAAAAAATGCGCTATTAACTAATAGCGCATTTTTTATTTTTGTAGAATACCTTAAAACCAATTTGACCAAGGAATTCTAGATAATACTAGAAGAAACCCTAACGTATAAAAGATAGCTAACATTTTAAATTTTGGTTTAGATGTCAGTTTCTTTTTATGTTTTGAATAACCAATGGTAATAAACGTAACCGCAAGTATACCTACAAAAGGATGCTCTACAGCTAAAAGTCTAGAAAAAGAATCTAAACCACCCATGCCATTATTAGTTATATTTTTTAACCCAAAAGGAGATGTAAAGTATAATATCAAACCAATTAATAATTGAATGTGCATTACAATTAAGGTAAATAAAGAAATTCTAAAATCTACAGCGTGAAATTCTTTGTTACCAAAAAACTTAATTAGCGCATTAAAAGTGGCTACAACTAGCATAATTACTACTAGGTAAGCCCAATAAGAGTGAATCATCTTAATTACATCGTACATTGTTTATGATTTTAAAAATTATAAAGGCAAAGGTAATAATTTATATGAGGTTTTTTATTCTGAAATAGAAATCAAACGTTTTACCTCATTTCCAAATTCATCAACAACGGTTATGGTGTGGTTGCCTTTCTTCGGAAGAATTGCCAGTTCATGAATATCTCGCGTTGTACCAACATAAGTTTCATCAAGATACCAATACACATTTGATGCTGGTTTGGAGTGCGCAATTTTTAATATGAGCTCATTGGTTTCGCCATCGAAATCTTTCGGAAGGAATATAGAGTTATTCTCCTTAGGGTAAATAAAATCTATTGATGCTTGATGTTCACCCATACAATCCAAACGCAATTTAGGTAAGGGCTTATAAAACGGATTTTTACTTTTATAATAATGCGCTTTTAAAGGCGATAATACAAACCAAGATTTATGAACAATATCACTCAAATTCTCACATGAAGAATTCACTTGGTAGGTCTCATTTTTATCAACATGCGCTAAAATATGGTAAGGACAAGGAGCTGTTTTCAATCCGCTATTTTGAATAAAGTTTTGCTCTGTTATATCGCAATTAGTTGATGCTCGATGTCCGCTTTTTGAGCAAATGGTTACCTCTTGCATTTCATCATAAGGCTTTGCAAACCAGTCACTATTTGGCAACACATCAAACACATCAAATAAAATTGGAGCTGCAGTTTGTACACCTACCAATCCTGGACGACCTTCACCATCTGCGTTACCAACCCAAACGCCAACCACATAATCTTTTGTTGTGCCAATTGCCCAAGCATCGCGAAACCCAAAGCTGGTACCTGTTTTCCAAGCAATTTGTTTAGAATCATCAAAAAACTCCCAACTTTCATCGCCTTGAGGTCTGTTTACTTTCTTTAAACTTTCATAAGTAAGGTATATGGATGCAGCATCAAACAGTGATTTTTCAGCAGACCTATCTCCAAAGTTTACAATTTCCGAAGCAAAAAACGTAGGCTCTACAAACTCATTGGTGTAATATTCACTCGACGTTTCAGAAAAGTGATTAAGCGTTGACGACATAGATGCGTAACTTTTGCATAAGTCCCAAAGATTGCTTTCTGCGCCTCCAAGTATGAGTGATAATCCGTAATGATTGGCATTATATTTTAAATCTTTGAGTTGTAATTGTTTGAGGTATTGATGAAAACGATCCAATCCAAAATCTTGAAGCATTCGTACCGCAGGAACATTTAGTGAACGAGACAAAGCGCGACTTGCAGGCACAACACCATCATATTGTTTGTTAAAATTCTCTGGGTTATAACTCCCAAACTGACTTGGCACATCTGTCACCAAAGTATTGGGTAATAAATCTCCAGCATCCAACATGGCTGTATATAAAAAAGGTTTTAAAATACTACCAGTACTTCGTGGCTTATCAATAATATCTACATCTTTTTGATGTTTTCTATCGGTAGGTGTATTGCCAACGTAGGCCAAAACTTTACGCGTATGCACATCTAAAACTAAAACCGCAGCGTTATGAATTTCATTCTGTTTTAAAATATTGTATTGGTTTTTTACAATAAAATTAATGCGTTCTTGAAGATCACCGTCAATGGTTGTTTGCATGCGCTCTCCACGATTAGTTGTCGCTACTTTTTGTAATAAATGAGGTGCGATTTGCGGTAACGCGTAGGGTTTTTGAGGTAGTTCTTCGGAAATGGATAATTGATACGTTAAGCTGTCTATAATTTCATTTTCTACGAGTTTAGCTAGCAATCTATCGCGCTTTTCTAAGAGTCGTTTTTGGTTTTTTCCTGGATAAATAAGACTTGGTGCATTGGGTAAAACCGCTAAAGTGGCACTTTCTGCCCAAGATAATTGATGTGCACCTCTATTAAAATAACGCCAAGATGCAGCATCTAAACCAACAACATTACCTCCAAAAGGTGCGTTGCTACTGTAATAAGCTAGAATTTCTTGTTTAGAATCCCTTAGTTCTAAACGTGTGGCTAGAATAATTTCTTTTAGTTTTTCTAGATAAGTTCTTGATTGACCTTTTCTAGATAATCTAATCACTTGTTGTGTTAATGTGCTACCACCACGTTTTACTTTTCCAGAACTGATATTATCCCTTAGAGCTTTGAAAATTGAAATAGGATTAAAACCAGGATGGTCATAAAAATACTCATCTTCAAACTGTACAATACAGATTTTAAATTTCTCTGGAATACTATCATTATGCGGAAATCGCCATTGACCATCAGCTGCGATTTGTGCACCTAATAATTCATTAGTTTGACTCGTAATTACAGTTGCCGTTGGGTCTTTGAATAAATCACGTGGAAGGCAAAATGTGTACACAAGAAGGAGTATCGCCAAAACGATAGATTTCTTTTTGTGTTTTTTAATGTAGTTTACTAGTTTCATAGCACTTCCCACAATTTGGGGATTTCTTGATTATTTTTCAAATTTATACTCACGTTCTACTTTGCAAATTCTAACCTTATACCAATTATACCAATGATCTCGTCCTTTTTGTTGCGCAATTAAATGATTGGTTTGTTGTTTCCATTTTTTTATCGACTCTAGATTTTCCCAATAACTAACTGTAATCCCAATTGTTTCGTTAATCGCAGTCGAACTATTGTTTCTTGCGCTTTCAATACCCAAAAATCCTTCTTGTTGTTTGGCTAAGTTTTCCATTTGGGTAGACATTTCAGCATAACCCTTGATATTTTTGGTTTGTGTTGAGGTAAAAATTACTGCGTAATATGGCTTATTGTTTTTAATCATAATACGATACTGTTTTTTAAGTTAGAACCGTTTTTTTATAAAGGCTCTATTTAATTCTCCTCCTTATTTTCAAGGAGGAGTGGATTTGGTTTTAGTAAAGAAACCAAAGACGAGGTGGTTTTAATCCTTAAACTGTTTTTCAATTTCTTTTAACACAAAATCAATATCTTCAAAAACCATTTTATTTTCAAATCTTATTAATTTAAAACCTAGAGCTTCTAAATTTTGAGTTCGTTCATTATCTTGATTGGATGTCGCAAAATCGAAATGAACAGCTCCATCTAATTCAATAATTAATTTTTCCGAAGCACAATAGAAGTCAACAATATAATTTTTAATACTATGCTGCCTTCTAAATTTTCTATTATTTAGTTGTTTTCTCTGAAGGTGATTCCATAATGTTGCTTCTGCTGAGGTTGCATTATTTCTGAGTTCTTTTCTATATGGTTCTAAATATTTTCTGTTATGTATGTTTGACATATGTTTTGTACTTAGAGTTATTTTAACCCTTCCGTCTCCAAACGCTTTAATGAGTTTGAAACCACCTTCCCTAAAAAAAAGGGAAGGAATTAATTTAGATCTATAGATTTAAGTTAGAACCGTTTTTTTATAAAGGTTCTATTTAATTCTCCTCCTTATTTTCAAGGAGGAGTGGATTTGGTTTTAGTAAAGAAACCAAAGACGAGGTGGTTTTTTATCACTTTACAACCTCAATCCAACGCCCTTTATTTCTCACAAAGAAATCATTATCATACATGGCTTCTGCTTGTGTGCCAGGTAAATAATAGGTTCCTAAATAGGCAGCGTTAAGCATAACTGTAAATACTTTTTCTCCACTGTTATTTCTGCTATTTTTGCTGCCAATATCAAAATAGAAATTTACACGATCATCACGAATATCTGTATAGCGTGCTTGACTGGTTGTGGTGTCGCCAAAATCTGTAAAACGTGTATTGACAATTTCCCAACCTGACGGAAAGATCTGTGTTAAAGCCACGTCATATAATCTACTATCAGATGTGTTATTTACTGTAATTCTTGCTACAATATCCTGACCTTGTTGTAGCTTATTTACATCTAGGCGATTTCCGTTAAGATCTTGATAAATCACAGAAACTGTTAAACCACGCTGTTCAACCAACTCCTGACCTAATGGTAATTGACCAGAATTTAAAACTCTTACATAAACCAAATTACCAATACTATTTTTGAGTTCTAAAGTGTTTGAGCCATCTTTAACTACCAATTCTCTTTGTGCAATAGCGCTCTTGGTTGTTATCGTTTCAGTTTTACCATTAAAAGTATAAGTGAGATTCATGTCTTTACCACCATTAGCTTGAACGAGTTTTGCCATTGCCAATAAACTGTAGGCTGTGGTTTGCGTGCTCATCCATTGGTTACTTGATAAATCTTTAGCAATTTGTTCTGCAAGCTCACGCGCTTTCGGGTTTTTAGTAATAATCATGGTCTCTAAGGCCATGGCTCTATTTCTATCAACCGATCCATACGTGTAGTAATTGTACTTTTGAGGTTTGAAACTTATATTTGCGCGTTGTGATAATTTGTCACTCGCTTCTTTTTGTCCGGCTAATGCATACGCAGCAGCCAATCGCCATTTTGCCTCGTTAGAAATTTCACTGAATTCACGCAACCTGTTCATCGATGCTAAATCTGCACTTCCAGCTAATGCTAAAGTGTATAATCTATACGCTTGCGCTAAATCTGAATTGTAATTTCTATAACTAGGTCGCCAATCTCTGGCTGCCTGTTTTTGGTAACGTAACCAATTACTTTTAAAGGTTAGTGGTAATACAAATCCTTTCTTTTCGGCTTCTATCATAAAATGTCCTGCGTAACTTGTTCCCCAATCATTGGCCGTATTTTCTCCAATCCAATAGCTTAAGCCACCACTTGGTCTTTGAAAATTGCCTAAACGTTTGATTCCGTTTTCTATATTGGATTGGATTTCCTGTTTCTTCTCATATTTTAAATCGAAGATGTCGCTTAAGTATAACTGCGGAAATACGCCAGACGTCGTTTGTTCAACACAACCATGAGGATAGCGAATTAAATACTGTAATCGCTTAGAAAAGTCCATTGGTGGCAGTGTTGAAAACTCTACAGTAGCACTATTAGTTCCTGGAACGCCAAAGGTTGAAAATTCTAATGTTTCCGAAGCATTAGCCTCCAATTTACCATTTTCATATTTTGAGGTAATTGGGTTTGGATTGGTCACATCCAATTCTACTTTATAAGTTGATTTTTCACCATTTCCTGTAGCGATAACCTCTACTGTATTAATGCCTTTTGCTTTTGAAACATCCAATTCAAAGAATGCCATTTTTTCATCAGGTTTAGCGAAAGTCAATTTTTGTGTGGCATTGCCAACTACCGAAATTCCATCACTCAACTTCAGGCTAAGGTTTACATTTTTCACTTTAGATTCCATAGCAAAAACAGTGACCGGAAGCGTTACTTTTTCTCCTGGACTTAGTTTTCTTGGTAAGGTTGCTAATACCATTAATGGTTTTTTAACCTCTACAGATTTGTCTGTGCTACCATAAGCTTCAGTCTCATTATTTCCTGCAATAACCATGGTTCTTACCGCTCCTATATAATTTGGGAGTTTGATTTTATGCGAATTATTTTTTCCTGATTCTAGTTTAAAAGGTCCTAAATAGGTCACAACAGGCTTAAAACGATTCGCTTTTTTATTCTTGCCTTTTGCAGCACTACCATCACCACCAATGGCGAATACTTGATCTATACTTCCTGAATAGGCTCCTATAACATCATCAAAAATATCCCAAGTTTTTACGCCTAGCGCTTCGCGAGAGTAGAACTCAGACCATGCATTAGGTGTTTTAAATCGGGTTAAATCTAGCAAACCTTCTTCAACCATTGCAATGGTATAAGTCATGGCTTTATTGTTTTTCTCTGAAACAAAAACCTCAAATTCTTGTTCTGGTCTCAAAACGCTTGCCATACGTAATTCTGGTTCAAGAATGGTTTTTGGGTCTTCAACCATAATAGGAATGACGCCAAATAAACGTATTGGTAAATCATTACTTGTAATCGCATGAGGTTGTAATAATGAAATATTAACAAAAACGTTTGGTGCCATTTCTGAAGTAATTGGGATGTCTACTGTAGTTTCTCCTTTTTCAGTTTTTACCCACTTGTAATCAATCACATCAGATCCATTTTCTATACTCACCAAAGCACGACCTTCGCTTCCAGATGGGAATTTTATTGTTGCAGTTTCTCCAACATTATAATTGTCCTTATCGCTAGCAAATACCAACATTTTTGCAGCCTCTTTGTCATTACCTGTTGACATACCAGACCAATTTTTATAAAAATAGGCGGTACGTCCTGTAGCATGACCACTTACAGGATCATAAATTCTAATGAGGTAACGACCTCTATCATTTTCAGGGATCTTTAGAGTAAATGTTGTTTTGCCATTTGCTCCTGTAGATGCTTTTTGGTCTAAAACTGGCCTGTGGTAACTGCTAGATACGTAGTTTGATAAGTTGTCGTAAGAGGAATTCCACCACCAACGCCATTCTACTTTATAGACTTTTATTTCAAGGTTATCACGCTTAATAGGTTTTCCATCTTTATCTACAACGGCTAAATCAAACGTTTGATTAGTGTCTGTAAAATATGATCCATAATAATTACCTTCTGGAGATTTTAGACCAACATAAGAGTCATATGGTGAATATTGTTTTGTAAAGGCATCTAGTGAAAAATCACCTCCATTTTCAAAAGCTCTCACTAAAAATTGTGCGTTTAGCATTCCTGGAGCATTTTTACCAATATCTAGTCTTGTATTGATGGTTGCAGTTCCATTGTCATCAAGATTGCCTTCAAATACATTAAGTTCTTCGGTATTAAATTGTCGTGTTGGATCGTTAAACACATACCCTTTAAAATTTTTGAAATTGGTATAGGAGGCACTAAACTTTGCTTTAACTTCTGCTTTAATATTTTTGGCTGGTGCTCCATGTAACCATTTTACATCCAATGTTCCATTTAATAGATCTTTACTCGACAAAATCTCTTCATCAAAATCAATTTTAATTTTTAAACGGTTAGGTTTTACAGTTTCAATTTTGAGCGCTTTATAAAATTGAGCACCTCCAACAGATACTTTAGCGTTGTAGTTTCCGGTTTTACTTTCCGAAGACGTTGGTACTATAAACTTGTAAAAATTATTAACATTATCTGTCGTTACATTTTTGTATACTAGTTTTCCGTTGGGATCTGTAACTTCCATTTTTACAGGATGACCTTTTGGGAGTTCATTAGCTTTATCATTTAGTATAAATGTTAAAAACAACGAATCTCCTGGACGCCAAACACCACGTTCTCCGTAGATGTAGCCTTTTAGTCCGCGTTGTAGTCTGTTTCCTGAAACATCAAACTTACTTAGAGAAAGAGAATTTCCGTCGGTAAGTCTCATGTAGCTCGTATTATTACCTTTGGTGACAATGGCGAAAGATGCATATTTATTAGCTTCGTAAGTTGCTAAACCTTCACTGTTAGTAAACACAGATCCAATTTCTTGTTGCTGGAAGTTGAACAATTTCACATTAGCATTAGCCTCAGGATTTGTACTTAAAATATCAGTTACCGCAAAATAGTACGTATTATCTGCGCCTTGCTTTGCAATAACACCCAAATTAGATGCGAGTAAATTTTGAGCTATTATTTTGTTGTCATCATAGTAAGCATCGTCACAAGGATTGTCACGTTGTCTCCAGTTGTAGCTGTAAGTTCTATACCTGTAGGTGCGATTATCCCAATATTCTTCTTCTTTTAAATCGTCGTCTTCAGTTGAGGTTTCAGCATAATCACCTTCATAATAGTAATCTTCTTCGTAGTAATAATCATCATATTCGTCATCTTCATTTAATGACCCACTTGGGTTTGCTTGACAGTCATACAACGAATAATTTTTATTATAATCAATTTCTATACGGTAAATGGCGCCAGCATCTGCCTTAAAAAATTTAGATAAATCAATGCTGTAGGCTTTCCATTTTCCTGTGTTTTCGGCAGGAGATTGCAACTGTATTGTTTGTTTTGCAATGCGACGACCAACACGTTTAATTTCGTTTTTATTATTGCTATTTAAAGGGTTGTCTTGTAAAAATTGTAACACATTATCTTCAAAAATTTTGATAACTCTCACATCAACAGCACTCAAGTTTACGGCTTCAAAATTGAATTTTAGATCATTAGAATTTGGTAAAATCGTCCCATTACTAATTAAGCGAACTGCAGGTTTTATTTCTTGAAATGATATCGCTTCGGAAAACGGCTGCTTTAACTTATAACCATCTTCATTTTTAATACCTTGAAAAACATCCACCTGAATATTACCAACCAACTTCGTGTCTGGATACACTTTTAATACATTACCAACTACCACAAATTTTGGTTTTTTAACGCCTTGAATAGTCACTAAACCATCAAAATTCTGACTGTTTTTTATGGGATCAGAAAAATTAATATATAAAAATTGTTCTGGCGTTTTATAAGGCTCAACATTCACGATTTTAAAATTATTAATACCAGGAATTTGAATTTTGTTCTCACCAATATTATCCGATTTTATAGATTTACCATTCCATTTGATGACAATTTCAGAATCCTCAACCAAACGATTAATACTATCAATTCTAAAATCAAACTGCTTTGAGGCTTCGTTAAGTTCGTTGAATTCTAGTTTTAATGTTTTTCCATTTTGAGTAGCTTCAATAAGTTGTTTGGCATCTTCAATTGAAATTACATCTGCAGATTTGATAACAGCTTCAATGTATTGCCATTTTTTACTATACGATTGTAGAGCATGGGTATTGATACTAAAATTTGGTGTAATGGTTTTAAATTGAAACACATAATCCTCATAATCTTTAGGCATGTTTTTGTAAATCTCATCCAATTTCACTTTAACTGTATACTCTGTTGCAGGCTCTAGATGTTCGTCTGGTGTAAAGATTAAAGTATGGGTATTTAATACTGTTAATGTCCCATCGGTATGAGGAGAAAGACGCACAATATCTCCATCTAATTCTTGACCTTGCACCCAAGTTTCAACATGTGACGCTAAGTTGATTCTAATTGGAGTTGTAACGGATTGTAATCCAGATGAGGTATAACTAATATAGTCTCTAAATTTGAAAAGGTTATCTGTTTGCTCGGTAATAGTAGCTTGCTTTTTACAAGAAAAAAGTACAGTAAAACAGAAAATAATAATGTAAAGTGGTTTGATTTTCATGGCAAAAGAATTTAAATGTCAATGAGGACGACTATTCAAAATTACTATTTTATTGCTGAAATGCGAGGTAAAAAAACGATTCGTTAGGCATAAAATAGAATGTGTATAGGTTTTAAAAGAATTCGTAATGCAAAGTGACTAATTAATTCATAATCTTAACTTTTTTAAGGCTTTAAACTTAATGCAATCGTTATATGGCATCTGTAGAAAATGATAATTTATTAGTATCTTCGCGTGATAATTTAATAATTCATAAAATTTAATCATATATGGAAGCAATTGCTACCGATTTCGGAATAAAAGACGCCTTAAAACAATTAGGTGTAAGTGATATCAATAACGGAACATCTACTGGTTCTAACAATTTTTCTAATGGAGAGATTATTGAATCGTATTCTCCAGTTGACGGACAGTTAATAGGAAAAGTAAAAACGACAACACGAGAAGATTACGATAAAGTAATGGATGCAGCTACAAAAGCATTTTTGTCTTGGAGAGATGCGCCTGCTCCTCAACGTGGTGAGATAGTTCGTCAATTTGGTAATAAATTAAGAGACTTAAAAGAGCCTTTAGGGAAATTAGTATCTTATGAAATGGGTAAATCTTTACAAGAAGGTTACGGCGAAGTTCAAGAAATGATTGACATCTGTGATTTTGCAGTTGGTTTATCTAGACAATTAAACGGACAAACAATTCCGTCTGAACGTCCAGGACACGTCATGAGAGAACAATGGCATCCAATTGGTGTAGTTGGGATCATCTCTGCATTTAACTTTCCTGTAGCTGTTTGGGCTTGGAATACGGCTTTAGCTTGGATTTGTGGTGATGTTTGCGTGTGGAAAGGTTCTGAAAAAGCACCTTTATGCTCAATCGCTTGTCAAAATATTATTGCTGAAATCTTAAAAGAAAACAACTTGCCAGAAGGCATTTCTTGTATCATCAATGGCGATTACAAAGTAGGTGAAATGATGACTACAGACCATAGAATTCCTTTAGTATCTGCAACAGGTTCTACTAGAATGGGAAGAATTGTTGGTGCCACAGTAGCTGAGCGTTTTGGAAAATCTTTATTAGAGTTAGGAGGTAATAATGCTATCATTATCACTCCAACTGCAGATTTAAAAGTAGTGGTTCCAGGTGCTGTATTTGGAGCTGTAGGAACTTGTGGGCAACGTTGTACATCAACACGTCGTTTAATAATTCACGAATCGGTTTACGATAAAGTACGTGATGCGATTGTTGGTGCTTACGGTCAGTTAACCATTGGAAATCCATTAGATGAAAAAAATCATATTGGTCCATTAATTGATCACGATTCTGTTAAAACGTATTTAGCTGCTATTGAAAAAGCAAAATCTGAAGGCGGAAACGTATTAGTTGAAGGTGGTGTTTTAGAAGGTAAAGGTTACGAAAGTGGTTGCTACGTAAAACCAGCAATTATTGAGGCTGAAAATCATTTTGAAATTGTACAACATGAAACATTTGCTCCAATTTTATACCTAATGAAATATTCTGGAGATGTTGAAAATGCTATTGCTATGCAAAATGGTGTTGCTCAAGGATTATCTTCTGCAATAATGACGAACGAAATGAAAGAAGCTGAGAAATTCTTGTCTTATGCAGGATCAGATTGTGGTATCGCAAACGTAAACATAGGAACTTCTGGTGCTGAGATTGGTGGTGCTTTTGGAGGCGAAAAAGAAACAGGTGGTGGACGTGAGTCTGGATCTGATGCTTGGAAAGTTTATATGAGAAGACAAACAAATACAGTAAACTATTCTGATGAATTACCTTTAGCACAAGGGATTAAATTCGACTTGTAAAATCATAGCGTGCTAGACACGACTATTAAAAATAAAAAAAGCCACATCAATCGATGTGGCTTTTTTTATAAATATAATTACTGATTATTTTTCTCTTTGTAAATATACCCAACCTGTTTCACTTTCTCTATCTTCAAATTCTACAGAGTAGAAATAAGTACCAACTGGTAACTCATCACCATTGTCTGATTGACCAGCCCATTCATCAACATAGTTTGATTTTTGATACACTGAAGATCCATATCTATTAAAGATTTCCAATCTAGTCACTCTAAAGTTACTTAAATCAAAACTATCATTCATACCATCACCATTTGGCGAGATACCTTGTGGTATAAAGCAGCTTTCTAGTTGTATGACTTCTTGCGATTGAGAAGCTACACAACCTGTGTCATTAAAAGTAACTTCGATGGTATAAATTCCTCCTAGTAATACAGGAAGTGTTAAACCATTTTCTCCAGGGATTAATTCTGGTGTTGCACTAGCATCAAAAGCATAATACCAACTAAATGATACTTCAGAAGCATCATAATTAACTGGAGTAGCCTCTATTATAATAGGCACAACCGCGTCAGGACAAACTTCATAATCAAAATCTTCAGTAAAAGTAGTTTCTGGTTCAGTACCTAATACCAAATTAAAACTTGTTGTATTTGTACAACCAGTCTCATTATTTGTTACTAAGGCATATACCGTTTGAGGGTCTGACTCACTAGTATAAGGACTCATAAGTGGATCAACACCATCAATAGCATCTTGTTCAGAAAAGTGATATGATACCGTAAAATCTACTGCACTTTGAGTATCACCTAGAATTGCAGCGTCATTGTCTGGTAAATTAAACACTGCTGTATCATTACCTATAGAGCATCCAACTAAATCTGGAGGTGTGTTTGCTATTGGTAATGGTAAGAATTCAACTAAAATTGCATCTGAAATTATACAAGAAGGTGAAAATATAATTTGAGCAGTATAAGTTCCTTCTTCAGTCACTTCTAAAATATTAGTTGTCTCTCCGTCAATTTGGAAACCATCTTTAAACCATACGTGAGCTACAGAAGGTGCTTGTGTTTCAAGAATAACTTGCTCTCCAATACAAGCAGCTGTTCCTGCTTCTACAGTAATATCTACTCCTAGATCAACTTCACCAATATCAAAACTTCCTGCTTTTAAGAATACACCAGAATCTAGAGCAGAATCATTGGCATCTGCAATCACCAATTTAATATGATACGTTTCACCAATATTAACAGCCGAAAATGCTGTAAATACTTCAGTTCTACCATCAAATGACATTGGTGGTAAATTATCAGGTGTATATCCGCCAAAGTATTCTTCATTAATAGCAGGACATCCAGGGTTTTCTGGGTGAATATTAGTTACCAATATTGGTGTAGTAGTTCCTGGTAACACGGCTAAATTAGTAGTTATGTTATTTTCATCGGTTAATAAGAACGCAAAGGCATCAGAATAAGTACATTCAAAAGTACCACCTGTTGCTCCGTTATATTCTTCAGAAGCCATTAAGAAATCAAAACTAATCTCATCAGATAATGGCACAAAATCAAATTCTATTATAGAAGCATTATTTGAATTAATTCCAACTTCAGCATCTAATTCAGCATCTCCAACCCAAGCAAAACCACCATCACTCATTGCATTAAAATTAGGACCACCAGCTAAAGAGGCATCACCAGAAGTTAATAAAATACCTTCTTCAAATGGGAAACTTCCTTCATCAGAACTGAAATATCCAATACCATTAACATCACCGAAATCTGTTCCAGTTGAAGAGGTAATATTAGTAATTTGAGCACAAGGACTATTAATTAAAATATCTACAACTAGTTCTTCAATAGTATATGTTGTTTGATCTACAGATACATTCCCTGATCCTGGTCTAATACATAAATCAAATGTATAATCTACAGGCTCATCATCAGCAGAAAACACTCTGACATAGTAAGTACTACCTACAGTTAGTGATGGAGTCAAACTAGCATCAGCATCAGAACAATATAATTCTACAGGAGCATCACAAGTACCTTCATAAACAGCGTGGTCAAGATTTTCGAAAAAGCCACTACTGTCTATATTAGTCAATTGTATAATTTGAAATTCATTTAACGCTGTAAATTCAAACCATACATCGTCATCTGGATCACCAGCACAAGATCCAACAGGTAAACCAGAATCTGTAGCTTCTAATAATGTACCTGAGGTAAATATGGTACAACTATCGTCAGCATTAACTCCTGCAACTGTGGCATTACATGGGTTATCATTATCTGGAGGGCAAGCTTCTAGTCTAATGGCAGAACTATTAATTATACAGTTGACATCTTGATCATTGCTTAAAGTAATGATTACATCTGTAGCAAACGGGAATGCACCAACTTGATACACACCTGTTGCTGATACGGATACCGTATTTCCATCAATATTATTTGATATTGTTAAAGATGTTGCATCTCCTAAACTCGTAACATTCACATCTACTAGGAACTGATTTCCATTAGCACAGTCATCAATAATTTGATATGAAGCTACTGGATTTATACAAGTTGCACATGATACTGTATAATTAATTCCATCAGTAAAAGTACCTGACTCGCAACTAACAGATCCATCTGATGTAATTTGAAATGAAATTGTGTCTCCTGTTGATTGAAAAGTTAATCCTGAAATATCTCCATCATTTCCTTCATCATTGTATAATTCTGTCCCATCTGTATCATAAACAACTAAGAAATCAAACGGAGCTCCTTCAACCTCTCCTGTATTAAATGTTAAGTTAAGAGGTGTCCCATCTGAACTTGTATAAGTAAATATTTCGGAGTTATTATTTCCATAGCACAAAAACCCAGATATTGGTCCTGCGGCACAATCGATATCAAAATTAGTTTGAATGGTCGTTGTAAAATTCGTAGGTCCTGACCAAACACTAAATATTCCACTACCACAATCTGCTCTTACCCAAACTTCATATTCTGTTTCAAAGTCTAAACCTGTAATACTTGCTGATGGTGTAT
>NZ_JXJO01000011.1 GCF_000826655.1 Psychroserpens damuponensis | reverse complement strand
TATAGCCTACACCTTGATTAGCTAAGGTTTGTAGTTCATTATCACTGAGTTCTAATTGTAATGTGTCATCTAAAAATAAAGCACCGCAGGTCATGTCAATACCATGGTTGTCTAAAATCTCAACAACAGTAGCGTCAATATTATTAATGGTAACGCGCTTGTAAATATCTTGAGCTAAAGATATTTGAGCGACCATAAATAATAACACAAATAAATAAGTAGTTTTTTTCATCAGTAATAAATTTAATGAACAATATCAATTCATATAACATGCTAATATATTACATTAATTACTATTTTATCCACAAAACGCATATTAAACCGTCTAAAGACGTGTTTTGTTAACATTTTATATCTTTAATTGATTAATATTAATCCTCATAAAAATAACATGTCGTTATATTCAGTTTAACTCTTTTTGAGTTCCTTAGCCTTAACTTCTATCTATTATTTAATCCATTATTTTCTAATTATTATGCCTTCTAAAGACCATGTAATTTAGCAACTTGCTCCAATTAATTTACTATTATTGATTGCTTTATGTTTTACATTTCCGTTGAAAACTAGCTTAATGCATTAATTTATATTTTTTTAATTAAAATAAAGAATTGATTACATTTACCTATGCAGAATCAAATTCTTTTAAAAGTAGAGCAACTTTCAATTTCTTTTTCTTCGGAAGGCATTGATAACGAAATCATTAAATCTATATCTTACCATTTAAATAAAAATGAGATTTTAGGTGTTGTAGGTGAATCTGGCTCAGGAAAATCTGTATCTTCATTAGCTATTTTAGGCTTATTACCAAAAAAGATTTCAAAAATTACTCAAGGTTCAATTCAGTTTGACTCGCAAGACTTAACAACACTTAGCGCTAAACAATTTCAGAAGATAAGAGGAAAAAAAATAGCTGTTATTTTTCAAGAACCCATGAGTTCATTAAATCCATCAATGACTTGCGGAAAACAAGTTATAGAACTGCTACTTCAACACACCAATTTATCAAAAGCAGAAGCTAAAACCGAAACTTTAGCGCTTTTTGAGAAGGTGAAACTACCATTGCCTGATCGTGTTTATAATGCCTATCCTCATGAAATTTCTGGCGGACAAAAACAACGTGTCATGATTGCTATGGCAATTGCTTGCAAACCACAATTATTAATTGCAGACGAACCAACGACTGCTTTAGATGTCACTGTTCAAAAAGATATTATTTTGCTACTTAAAGAACTTCAAAAAGAAGGGCAAATGAGTATCATTTTCATCTCTCATGATTTATCTCTAGTATCAGAAATTGCAGACCGTGTTATGGTCATGTATAAAGGAGCTATTGTTGAACAAGGTGACATTGAACAAGTTTTTAAATTTCCGAAGCATATATATACAAAAGCATTAATCAACTCAAAACCATCTACCAAAACACGATTAAAACAGTTGCCTACCATAGATGATTTTATAAATAATACAGCAACATCTACAGTTATAACCTCAACAGAACGTGCCGAAACTCACCAAAGAATATATGCTCAAAAACCGCTTTTGGAGGTTATCAATATTGAAAAGGAATATATATCTAAGTCTGGATGGTTTTCAAAGCCCGAAACCTTTAAAGCAGTAAATAAGGTGTCATTTAAATTATACAAAGGAGAGACTTTGGGTTTAGTAGGTGAATCTGGTTGCGGTAAATCAACGCTTTCTAACGCGATCTTACAGTTAGACAAAGCGACAGCTGGATCTATTTTATATCAAGGCTTAGATATTACTAAACTATCTAGATCTGCAATACGTAAACTTAGAAAAGAAATTCAAATTATATTTCAAGACCCTTTTGCGTCTCTAAACCCAAGACTAACCGTTGGTAAAGCCATAATGGAACCCATGAAAGTTCATGGTATTGGCACCTCTGAAACTGATAGAAAACAACGGGTTATAGATTTATTATTAAAAGTTGGATTAGATGATACGTATTTTAATAGGTATCCACATGAATTTTCTGGTGGCCAACGTCAACGCATAGGCATTGCTAGAGCAATTGCCGTAGAACCTCAACTTATTATTTGTGATGAATCGGTATCGGCATTAGATATTTCTGTGCAAGCTCAAGTACTAAATTTGCTTAATGATTTAAAAAGCAATTATGGTTTTACTTATATATTTATATCACACGATTTGGCTGTGGTTAAATATATGTCTGATCAACTAATTGTAATGAATAAAGGGGAAATTGAAGAAATGGATGATGCAGATGTTATTTATAATCATCCACAAAAAGAATATACTAAAAAACTTATTCATGCTATTCCGAAAGGATTATAGCATGAATATTTTTTTAGTTAGGGCTAAGACACTTTTAAACAATTTTAACGTGTTTTGAAAACTAGCAATAAGCTTGCTTTCGGTAATAGTAGGTTTAGGTAAATTTGGGGCAAAAAAGTTCATTTAGTCAAAATAATAAATAGTAGGTTTGGGGCAAAAAAGTTCAATTAGTTAAAATTATGATAGACTTGGGGCAAATCATAAAATTTAGGTTAAACATTAAATATCTTATTTCCGATTTGGTTTTGTAAACATACTACCCTTTTTCAATTAATCAGTCTAAATACACAATTAATCGTTGAAATACACTTAATTTTAACATTTAACACCTATTTAACAGAATTTTCTTACAATTAATTTGCTCAATATTTTCTTCGGAAATAAAAAAAGCCACTATAAAAGTGGCTCATGATATGTTTCGCATTACTCAAAAATGATAATGCACTTATTTTGAGGTTGATTTCAAGTATTACAAATCCATTTCTGGAATGTCACCATCTATAATCAAATGTCCTTCGGTAGCATTTTGAATCTCCTCTACCGAAACACCTGGTGCTCTCTCTAGAAGTTTAAAGCCATTTGGAGTCACTTGCATAACCGCCAAATTAGTAACTACTTTTTTCACACAAGCCACTCCTGTTAAAGGTAACGAACAATGTTTCAATAATTTTGAAGCACCAGCTCTATTGGTATGCATCATAGCCACAATGATATTTTCTGCACTGGCAACGAGGTCCATTGCGCCACCCATTCCTTTTACCATTTTACCTGGTATTTTCCAATTGGCGATATCACCATCTTCAGATACCTCCATAGCACCTAAAATAGTTAAATCAACATGTTGACCACGTATCATAGAAAAACTAGTAGCTGAGTCAAAAAAACTAGCTCCTGGCAATGTCGTGATGGTTTGTTTTCCTGCATTAATAATATCAGCATCTTCTTCACCTTCAAAAGGAAAAGGTCCCATACCAAGTACTCCGTTTTCACTTTGAAATTCAACTTCTATATCGTCTCTTACATAGTTTGCTACAAGTGTAGGAATACCAATCCCGAGATTAACATAGTATCCATCTTGCACTTCTTTTGCTATGCGTTTTGCTATTCCGTTTTTATCTAACATAATTTATAATGTATCAATTTTTAATTAGCTTTTGCACGAACAGTTCGTTGCTCAATTCTCTTCTCATACGTTTCGCCTTGAAAAATACGTTTCACAAAAATGCCTGGAATATGTATTTGGTTAGGATCTAAAGTTCCTACAGGAACGAGTTCTTCAACCTCAGCAACCGTAATTTTGGCTGCACCACACATATTAGGATTAAAATTTCTTGCCGTACCTTTAAACACTAGGTTTCCTGCCGCATCGCCTTTCCATGCTTTTACAAAAGCAAAATCGGCTTTAAAAGCATATTCTAAAACATACATTTTACCATCAAATTCTCTAGTTTCTTTACCTTCGGCTACTTCGGTTCCATAACCTGCTGGTGTGTAGATTGCTGGAAATCCTGCTTGTGCTGCTCTGCAACGTTCTGCCAAAGTCCCTTGAGGTATTAACTCTACTTCCAATTCTCCACTCAACATCTGTCTTTCAAACTCATCATTTTCTCCTACATATGACGATGTCATTTTATCGATTTGCTTGCCTTGCAATAATAAGCCCAACCCAAAATCATCTACTCCTGCATTATTAGAAATACACTTGAGCCCTTTGGTGCCCAAACGAACTAACTCTGCTATAGAATTTTCAGGAATTCCAGACAACCCAAAACCGCCAAACATAAAGGTCATATTATCGCTAACACCTTCAAGTGCTTCTTGAACATTAGCTACTTTTTTATTGATCATTTGTATCTATTTTTTCTACGGAAATTTACGAAATATATTTGTTAATCAGAAGGAGTTCTGACAGTTGTCGGGTAGCTGAAGACTATATTTTAATAATTTATAAAAAAGATTGTTCGCTTCGCTCTGAATGACAGATACATGAAGAAAATAAAAACTAAAACTTATAAGCCACTTTAAGCATGACGATTCTTGGGAGTATAAATGTTTTACTATCGGAAATGAGAAAACTATTAAAACTGTTCTGTTGTTTGAAGGTGACGTCAAACAAGTTGGATGCGTTGACTTCAAATCCCCAAGGACTGTCTTCAACTTGATAAAATAAGGATGCGTTTGCAGTATCAAACGTATTTTTAATGTTTGCACTTTTGTTTAAGTAAGCATCATAACTATAATCTGCTTTGAAAATGAAATTTTCTAGAAAATCATATTCTAAAAAAGCGAAAAAGCGATCATTTTCAAAATTGTTTTCTCCTGCAATAGATTTGTAATTATTAAAGTCTTTAGTGTAACCAAGCTCTAAATTTGGATGGTTTTTGAAAGACGTTTCAATACTCAATGTTGATGAGATACTTTTTGAAACGTTTAGATTTGTTTGGTTGTTTAATATTTGGTAGAAATCATTATAGCCAAAACGTGCGCTAATGTTATATTTTATCTTCTTTATTTTTTTTGATAATCTGCTACTCAAATTCCAAGAATGCTCAGGTAAATCAAATAATACTTGTGTTGTAAATTGATCAATACCTTGTAATTGAGTTACAGATTTTAAACTTTGTACACGCTTATTAAAACTCGTATTGACATTAAAGTTGAGGTTTTTAAAGAGACTAAACTTATAATAACTCAAACTAGCTGTATGATACAACTGGTTTTCTAAAGTAGTGTCACCTTTAAAAACACTATTAAAATTATTGAGCACAAAATTATTTGCCAAACGATTAATACTTGGGAATCTTGCGTTCAATTTGTATCTAAAATTTAGCTTTTCACTGTTATTAAATTCTACTTTGGTGGTAAATTGAGGTAGTAATAATGATTTTCTATTATTGAAACGCTCATCAAACTGTTTAGTGTTCCAGTTATAAAAATGATAATACAACATAGGTTTAAAGGTTGCAATTCCTATTTGAAACTTATACTCTAAACCAACAAACGTGTCTATAAAATTATAGGCAAAATCATTCCCAAAACCTGCGGAATTAAAATTGTTAACACTACCATCACTCAATTGCTGTACATCTTGATTTTCAAAACTGGTAAATGCAGCATTGACTCCAAAAGTGGTATATAAATGATTAAAATTATTGAGTACCCAATAATCTTTTATAATCGCATTGGCATTATGAGAATTTGAACGTTTGGTTTGTAAAATGGAATAAACTTCATCCTCTTCTAAAGGGATTAAACCTTGAAGTATTTGTTGATTAGTGAACCACTCTGTAATAGGCTTGTCATTTTGAAAATTATAGGTTGCTTCTAAAGTTGCTGTATGGTCTTTAGAAAGTTTCCTGCTATAACTTATATTTTGTTTGAGATTTAAACCTTTAATATCTGTAATCGTATTAATGTTATTACTTTGTGATGGGTTTATAGTTGTTATTAAACCATTAGCATCATTATTGGTTAGTTTTACAAAACTGTTATAGGCAAAGTCTTCGTCAAAACTAGGGTCATAATCTAGGGTGATTTTACCTATTGTAAAAAAATTGTTGATGTTGTTTGTTGTTGTTCTATCCTCTGTAAAAGGCTCGCTAAAATTTAGATACTCGTTTAAAGTATTGCTTTGAGTTTCTGTTTTGGATTTTGAAGTAATGATATAACCGCTTATATCTGTTTTCTCGTTGATGGATTGTCTAATGTTTAATGCTCCAAATTGATTGGTGTTTGCAGTATAATCTTGATTATTGAGATACTGTGCGAAATCGCTATTATACAATGAGAAATAACTCCCAGCATCTTGCATCAATTTACCAAAACCACCTTCAAACTCCAAATAATCTTTAAATGTAAAACTTTTTATCCCTTGGTTATTTAAGTCTCCTATAAAATTGACCGTTGTTTTTGGACTGTAATAAAATAAATTGGGATGAATAAGATATCTATCTCTTATTCCTGCGCCAATTTCTACGTCTCCAAAAGCAAATTTCTTTTTGTCTTCTTTAAGTTTGATGTTCATTGCCATATCCTCTGAGTCTTGTAGATTTTTGAGCATAGCCACCTCATTATAATTATCTAAAATCTCTACTTTATCTACAGCAACTGCTGGGATATTATTAACTGCTAACTTACTATTACCTGTAAAAAAGGTTTTATTTTCCACCAACACTTTAGTAACCTTTTTACCTTGAACCATGACATTACCAGCTCTGTCTACTTCAACGCCTGGTAATTTTTTAAGTAGCTCTCTTAATTTACGTTCTTCTCCTGTTTTAAAGCTATCGACGTTATAAGTGATGGTATCTTTTTTTACGGAAATTGGAGGTGCATAATTTAAAGTCACCTCATCCAATTGGTCTGGGTTTTCTAATAAAATAAAATTTTGGGTAATGTCTTCTTCTTTGGTGGTAATCTCAATGGTTTGGGATTTGTATCCTAAATAACTTACTGTGACGTTGTAGGTTTGGTTATTTGAAAGGCCAAGATTAAATGTACCATTATTTTCTGCTGCAGCAAATCGTATTTCTTGGTCATTTGAATCTGGTATTGCTAAAATGTTGGTGTAAGCTAATGGATTATTTAGACTATCAACTACTCTCCCACTCAATACTAAATTTTGACCAAATAGCAGAAAATTATTAAATAGTAAGAATAGTGTTATAAAAAAATAATGAGATTTCTCAAACTTAGTTTTTTTCAAAACCATATTCTTTTATTTTTTTGTCTATATAGTCTTGATACTCTATATAGGTCATCTCTATTCCATCAGTAGGTTTCTGTATCTCTACCTTCTTATCAAAATTAATATTCTTAGCGTAAAAGATTACATTATTGTGTTCTACCTCAAGAATTAGACCTGGTAAACCAAAATTTCCTTTTGGTCCAAATGAAACGGGAATATCTTTTGCAAACCAAGCTACTACAACTTCATTCTTGACTCTTATTTTGTTTTTATCTAAAATTTTTGAAGCTTTCAGACACGTATAACCATTAATTATTTTAGTATCTGAACTTATTTTCCAGTCATTCACTAATGAATCTTTAATTAAAAAAACATCGCCAAGCAATTCCTCCTTAATAATGTTAAGTTTTAGATTAGAGTTGGTATAAATAATATCGTCACATGCCACAAGTATAGCCTGCTTCATAAATCCTGATGCTATTTTATTATCAGATTCTAAACCATCTTTAATATAGAAAAGCGATTCATTTCCATTGAAACTAAGCTCATATTCAAGGCTTTCAAAATTCTTTGAAATCATTAAAAATAATTCCTTAGCTTTTTTGTTTGTTATAGTATCAGATAATTTTGAAGATGTTACTTTGTATGTTACTATACCACTATTGTTTTGTGAAAAACACGAACCGATATTAATGATTAAAAATAGTAAAACCAATTTCATAAATTCTATTTTAATTGTTATTTGAATAAGTTAAAAGTTAGGTTTTGTCTAAGTTGACAAACCCTAACTTAATTTATGATTTAATCTATTGTAAATGCATCATCTACGCAATCATCATATGCCCATGCTCCCATTTCTAATGCGTCAGCTCGGTCACGACCAGAATCAAGATGATTTTGATAGAGGCTAATAGCTAAATCAAAGCAATCGCTAAACGGATCTTCAGATATTTTCACAGAATTGGCATTTATCATGTTCGTTGACATAAACAACATTAAAGCCAGTACACTAAATACTTTTTTCATAATTTCTAAATTTTAAACCCATGCTCAATTTTTAACATAGGTTGGTTAATAAATAATTAACAAGGCTTAAAAATTACAAGGCTATCACAAGGCTAAAATGTTACAAGGCTACAAGGTTAAAAAAATAAAACCAACGCTGGTTTTTTTGGGAGCTACCCATTGTTTTAGATATCATCCAAATCGCCTTGTAAGTGATTTAAATTTTATCTTCAACACTGTAAACCTACAAAAAAAAAAACGCTAAATATCAAAACTTATTGTGTTAAAATTTAGCATAAGCGACTGTTAATAAGTTTTTTAATAAACTTATAGCCGTAGAAAGCTTACTATACTTGAAGACTATGGAAAAACCGTAATTTGAAGTGAAAAAAATCGTGTTTTTTAACAGTTTTAAATTTGGATAATTGAAAAAGACTTGAAACCCAATTATAGTATATGTTCTACATGTGATATTTGTTAAAATGACATTTTAGGTTCTCTTTTATGGAATGATATTAAAATTTATTAAATAGCTGTCATTCTAGAGGAGGAATGACTTAAGAATCTATATTGATTAAATTATAGAGATTCTTCGCTTTGCTCTGAATGACATCTTGCTTCTTTAAAGTAAATAATTGATTTTTATAATGAACTCATCTTGACTTTTTCTATTTCCGAAGAAAAGCTAGTTCATAGTTAATCATTATAATAAGCTGCATGATTATTATATCAAAAATGATTCCTGCTCGTTTGCTTCGCAAGGTATTTACGCATAAAATATATTTTATTCTTAATAGCGTTTGGAATGACAGCCAATATTATTTTAATGAAGTTACATTTCCGAAGAACATATTATGAAATAAAAAAGCCATTCAAAACTGAATGGCTTAGTATCTTTTCCGAAGAATATAAACTTTTAAAAATCAATAACACCATCTAAATCATCGTCAGGATCTGCGTCATCGTCTCCATTACCTTCCCATTTGCTACAATCTACCTCTATTGATAAGTCTGCTGGTTTCTCAAAACTCCCCTTAGAAATCCCTAAGTCTTCATCATCATAACACGAGTTCATGTACATACCCCAAATTGGTAATGCCATAGAGGCACCTTGACCATAAGAAATATGCTTAAAATGTGCTGCTCGATCTTCTGCACCTACCCAAACACCTGTGACTAGATTTGGCACCATACCCATAAACCAACCATCACTTTGATTTTGTGTGGTTCCTGTTTTTCCTGCAATTGGGTTTGTCAATTCATAAGGATATCCTGTAATAATTTCTTTATATATGGTCTGGTTTGTTCTCCAACTGTCTCGCAAACGACTTCCCGAACCAGCCTCTACAACACCTTGCATTAAATTCACGGTTGTATAAGCGACCTCAGCACTTAAAACATCTCTAGTTTCTGGTGTAAATTGGTATAAAACGGTTCCGTTTTTATCTTCTATACGTGTGACCATTACTGGTTTATTATATACACCCTTATTTGCAAATGTGGAATAAGCAGCAACCATTTCATAGACACTAATATCTGGAGTGCCCAATGCAATTGCTGGTACAGCAGGAATATGTGAATCTATCCCCAAATTTCTAGCCATGTCTACCACAGGCTCTGGACCTACTTTATCCATTAAACGTGCAGTTGCTGTATTTACCGAATTTCCTAATGCTGCTTTTAAGGTCATAAAACCATCATAACGGCCATCAGAATTTTTGGCGGTCCATGGTTCTGGATTACCATACTTACCAGCTTCAATTGTGATTTGCTGTCTTGGTATCGTATCACAAGGTGATAAATGCAATTGATCAATTGCTGTAGCGTAAACAATAGGCTTAAAAGTAGAACCCACTTGACGTTTTCCTAATTTTACGTGATCGTATTGAAAATGTCTAAAATTCATACCACCAACCCATGCTTTTACATGACCTGTTTGCGGATCCATAGACATCATTCCTGGTTGCAAAAACGATTTGTAATAACGCATAGAATCCATAGGCTTCATAATGGTATCAATTTCGCTTGGCTGACCGTCTTTCCAGGCAAAAACACTCATTTGCGTAGGTTTTTGAAAGGAGGCTGTAATTTCTTTTTCAGATTTGCCTTGAGATTTCATAACTCTCCAACGTTCAGATCGTCTCATTCCAGAGTTCATTAAAGCTTCAATTTCATCTTTATCAAGATCTAAAAAAGGCGCTGTTTTATTTCTATCTGGTGTGTTTTGGTTATCAAACTCTGCTTGTAATCTTGGCATATGACGACCAACAGCGACCTCAGCATAATGCTGCATTCTAGAATCTATGGTGGTGTAGATTTTGAGTCCGTCGTTATATAAATTATACTTTTCGCCATCTGGTTTAGGATTGTTTTTAATCCAATCTTTCATAAATTTATCTAGATAAGCCCTAAAGTAAGTTGCTGTACCTTCACGATGCGATTCTGGCGAATAATTTAAATCTAATGCTGTTTGTTGTAAACTATCTTTTTTTGCTTCGGAAATGTACTCGTATTTATACATTTGCGCTAAAACAACATTTCGTCTGTTTCTCACACCTTCTGGGTTACGATGTGGTCTTGGGTTGTAAAGCGATGAGTTTTTAAACATCCCAACTAACATTGCAGATTCTTTAAGCTGCAACTCTTTTGGCTCTTTCCCAAAGTAAATACGCGACGCACTACGTATGCCGTCGGCATTATTTCCGAAGTCATAAATATTAAAATACATGGCAATGATTTCCTCTTTGGTATATTGACGTTCCAAACGTGTAGCAATAACCCATTCTCGCACCTTTTGAAAAATACGTTGCACTTTATTTGAAGAGACCTGTTTAGTAAATAATTGTTTAGCTAATTGCTGCGAAATGGTACTTGCTCCACCACCTTTTCCTAATTTTACAACGGCTCTTACTGTGCCTCTAAAATCGATACCTGAATGGTCGTAATGTCTAATATCTTCGGTAGCAACTAAGGCATCTACCAATTCTTTTGGCAGTTCTTCATAATCAACAGGTGTTCTATTATCATCTAAATAAAATTTACCTAGGGTTTGATCATCTGATGAAATAATCTCTGTTGCTAAAAACGTTTTTGGGTTTTCTAGAATGGTATGATCTGGCATTTCGCCTAAAAGTCCCCAAGATGCCAAGAGAAACATTAAGAAAAATGCAACAACACCTCCTGTAAATATCATCCAGAAGCGTCTCACATATTTTGAAAAATCTTGAGCGTTTTTTTTAGCAGGTTTTTTCTTTGCCACTGTTTTTTTTGCCATAATCAATTTGTTTGCGAATGCTCTATTCTAAAACCAACATCTGTGATGCCTTCTAATTTATCAATGCCATTGATACTTCCATTTTCTCTCATGGCTTGTTGTATGTTAACTGTATATTCTCCAGGTTCATCAAACACAAAGGGTTCATCATAACCTTTATACCACAATTTATTTTCTTTTACATCTGTAAATCCAGTGCCTAAAAATGTACCATCTGGGTTTGCCATTTTGTAGGTTAAGGTATCTTTTATTGCTTTACCATTTGGATAATTTAACTCTACAATTAAAAACAAATTACTGTATTTATAATCTTCAGTATTTCGTAAATTAACATACAAATTATATGCGTTTGTAGTATCTGGAGGTGACATTTTAAAAGCTATTATTTGATCTTTATCCCATGCTCCAGAAACCGATTGATACTCATCAAAAACACGGTTTGAGTCACACGATAAAAAGCTCAACACAATCAATATACATCCTATCCAATACTTACTTTTTTGCATTACTTTTATTTGTATTGTTTGTATTTTTTCTACGTTGGTTTTGTTTGCCTTTATTATTTCTACGTTTCTTTTTACGTTTTGGACTATCAAAACGTGTTAAACTATCTTGACCAACAACGTTTTCAAACTCTGTTTTAGTATCTTCTATGAGTATAGAAGCGTACTCTTCAAGACTTGCAACTTTTTCTCTTTTCTTATTTTTTTCTATAATTTCATTGGCTTGATCTGTAGTTAATACATGCCAATTCATCCATTCGCCTTCGTAAGCATACCATAAATGACCTTTAAAAATATCTGTTTTTTGGCATACTGCTTTTCCTTTTTCTGTAAACAATTTAGTATCAGATTTAGGAAAGGCTTTTAAGGCATCTAAATAGGCATCTAACTCATAATTTAAACAGCATTTTAGTTTACCACATTGTCCTGCTAATTTTAAAGGATTTAATGATAATTGTTGGTAACGTGCTGCCGATGTACTTACCGATCTAAAATCTGTTAACCAGGTTGAACAGCATAACTCTCTACCACAGGAACCAATACCACCAAGACGAGCTGCTTCTTGCCTAAACCCAACTTGTTTCATTTCTATACGCGTTCTAAACTCACGTGCAAAAACTTTAATAAGCTCTCTAAAATCTACGCGTTCTTCTGCTGTATAGTAAAATGTTGCTTTACTTGCGTCACCTTGATATTCAATATCAGAGATTTTCATTTGCAATTTTAAATCAATAGCAAATTGTCTTGCTTTGACTTTCATTAGTTCTTCTTTATCTCTTGCTGCAGACCAAATATCAATATCTTTTTGACTTGCTTTGCGGTAAATTTTCATGACGTTATCTTCGTCATCAATATTTACTTTTTTACGTTTCATTTGTACTCTTACCAGCTCTCCAGTAAGTGTAACCATACCAATATCGTGACCTGAAGCGGCTTGAGTAGCAACGACATCTCCAATGCTTAATGTTAAATTTTCGGTATTTTTATAGTATTGTTTTCGTCCGTTTTTAAAACGCACTTCGACACCAATAAAAGGTTCTTGACCTTGTGGTAATGTCATGTTGGCTAACCAATCAAAAACAGTAAGTTTATTGCAGCTATCTGTACCGCAAGTTCCATTGTTTTTGCATCCTTTTGGTTGTCCATCCTTGCCAGTTGAGCAACTTTTACAACTCATGAAATTTTATATATAATTTGATAACTTGAATAAAGGTATCAAATGAAGATTAATGATTCTTTTGAAATGTAAATATAAGATTATTTATCCATAAAAATAATGAAAGCGATGTTGACTAAGTTCTCATAAACTTATATAGTTCTATAGCGATATAGAAATAGTATTAATGAAAAAAGCTTGCACTTTTAGTTTAAAATTTCCGAAGACATAAAACACAACCTCATGCGTTCATTCACCTTTTTTTTATTTTATCATATCTATTGGATTTTTAAAGTGCAACCGTTAAAAAAAGCTCCATTTAGGAGCCTTTTTTATTTTGAAAATGATTTGGAAATATTTCTCAAATCTTTTTTATACGGTAAATGATCTGCTCGTCCTTTTTTGAAAATGTCATTACTATTGCCTTGGCCTTTGCGAAGTGCTTTTTGCTCCTCATAAGGCAAATTATGAATTTCTTTACAGTTGGTTGAACAACAATTTTCCATTTGTGCTTTACAACTATCACATTGAATAAACAATAAATGACAAGCTTCGTTAGCACAATTAGTATGCATATCTGCAGGTGCTCCACATTGATGACAATTGGCGATGACATCTTCACTAATACGTTCTGATCGACGTTCGTCAAACACAAAGTTTTTACCAATAAACTTATTTTCTAAATCATTAGATTCTACTTGTCTTACATAATTGATGATACCACCATCTAGTTGAAACACGTTTTTAAACCCTTTGTGTTTGTAATAAGCACTAGCTTTTTCACAACGAATTCCGCCAGTACAGTACATGACTAGATTTTTCTCTTCTTTATGTTCTTTTAAATCTTCTTCAATAATATCTAAAGATTCTCTAAACGTATCGACATCTGGAGTTACAGCGTTTTTAAAATGACCTATTTCACTCTCATAATGATTTCTCATATCTACCAAAACGGTATTTGGGTCTTCAATGAGCTCATTAAATTTTGAAGCATCAACATGTACTCCTTTATCAGTTACATCAAACGTGTCATCATTGAGGCCATCTGCTACAATTTTTTGTCGCACTTTAACTTTTAGTTTTAAAAATGCAAAATTATCATGCTCAATAGCAATGTTTAATCTTACGTTTTCTAGAAATGTAATAGTGTCTAAATGCGTTTTGAAAGTGTCAAAGTTTTCGGCAGGAACAGAAAGCTGAGCATTTATACCTTCATGAGCGATATAAATTCGACCTAAGACATCAAATTCATCCCATGCTAAGAACATGTGATTTCTAAAAATTTGGGTGTTTTTAATTTTTGCGTACTTGTAAAAAGAGATTGTTAAGCGTTCTTTTCCCGCTTTTTCAATAAGTTCGACTCTCTCTTTAGCACTTAAGTTATTGTACAGTTGCATGCTATACTAATTTTAAGGTTAAAAAAATTACATCTGTGTTTAATCTATGATGTATGTGGATACAAAGGTAAGGAAAGTTATGAGTTAAATAAAACGCATAAAAAAGCCCTGCGGATTTGATAAAACAGGGCTTTTTTAGAGGACTAACTCGTTATTAATATTTTTAAATTTGTCTTAAAAACACATAACGAGCTAGCCACCATCGGCTTTACAGTTACTATTCACATGAATTGCAACTGTAACACCTGAGGCATTGTTAAAAATAGTTTTTCTAAAAAATCTCATTTCTAATAAGAATTTAAGTTTGTGGGATATGCCTAATTCTATAGTGTTTTTTAAAATTATGATGCTTAGAAAAACCTCTAACTAAGTCGCACACTTTCTAAAATAATAGAAAGTACAAAGTTTTTAGTTTTCAATTTGTCAATAATTTATAATCTCATTTACAGATTTAAAGCTTCTTTTTCATAACAAGATTTCCCAATCTCAATTGGTAGATGCAAAAAGTTTAAAAAGGTTGCGTCATAAGTCAAAAAAAAATAAAAGTTGTTGTATTTTAGCTAACCCTTTTAAAAGGAGATTAATTATATAAATTACAAGGAAATGAGCAGTGAAAAAGACGCAAAATTAAAAGCATTAAAATTAACTTTAGATAAACTTGATAAGGCCTACGGTAAGGGAACAGTAATGAAAATGAGCGATCAAGCAGTCGTAGATGTTGATGCTATTTCTTCTGGATCTTTAGGTTTAGATATTGCTTTAGGTGTTGGTGGATATCCTAGAGGAAGAGTTGTTGAAATATACGGTCCAGAATCATCTGGTAAAACTACATTAACGTTACACGCTATAGCCGAGACTCAAAAAGCTGGAGGCATTGCTGCATTTATTGATGCTGAGCATGCTTTTGATCGTTTTTATGCTGAAAAACTTGGTGTTGATATTGATAACCTTATCATTTCACAACCAGACAATGGCGAGCAAGCTTTAGAAATCGCAGATAATTTAATACGATCTGGTGCTATTGACATCGTGGTTATTGACTCGGTTGCCGCATTAACTCCTAAAAGTGAAATAGAAGGCGAGATGGGAGATTCAAAAATGGGATTACATGCACGTTTAATGTCTCAAGCGCTTAGAAAATTAACAGGATCAATTAGTAAAACTAACTGTACTGTAATTTTCATTAACCAATTACGAGAAAAAATTGGTGTTATGTTTGGTAACCCAGAAACAACTACAGGTGGTAATGCCTTAAAATTTTATGCATCTGTACGTTTAGATATTCGTCGTTCTACTCAAATTAAAAACACCGATGGAGGTGTAATGGGTAATAAAACCAGAGTGAAAGTTGTTAAAAACAAAGTAGCACCTCCTTTTAGAATGTGTGAATTTGACATTATGTATGGTGAAGGTATTTCTAAAGTTGGAGAAATTTTAGATGTTGCTGTTGATCAAGAGATTGTTAAAAAGAGTGGCTCTTGGTTTAGCTATGGTGATACTAAATTGGGTCAAGGTAGAGATGCTGTTAAAGCGTTAATAAAAGATAATCCAGAATTAATGGATGAACTTGAAGAAAAAGTTCGCGCAAATATTAATGGTGCCGACTAAAAAAAACCATTTTTAAAAATTTAAAAAAATCCCTCTTTTTGGGATTTTTTTGTTTTTAGACGCAACCTTTTTGTACTTTTTGTATCTACATGATGAAATCATAATATATTTCAAAAATTAATTTATATAAATGAAGAAGATTTTTTTATTAAGCTTTATAATAACCTTATTAGTCTCTTGTAGTCCTGATGATAGTCAACTTAGCTTTCATACCGAAGTTTTACCAATTGAAAATGTGACTATACCAGATGAATTCCAGTTTGGTGAAGTTTATCAAATAGGTGTCACTTATTTTAGACCTACTGGCTGCCATATATTCAACAACTTTTATTACGACATCAATGAAAATGAACGCATTGTTGCTGTGATTACTACGGTTTATGATGAGCAAGATTGCCAAACTTTTGAGCCAGAAGAAAATGAAGTAGAAGTAGCATTTAACTTTCAGGTTAATAGTTTTGACACTTACACTTTTAAGTTTTTTCAAGGACTAGATGAGAACGATAATGACCTCTACTATATTATAGAAGTACCTGTTGTAGAATAAATTAATTAAATTATAATTATGTGAGTTTAGACCAACTCATTAAAGGCTGTAAACGAAATGATACTCAAGCGCAAAGTCAATTATACAAGCTATATGCTAGTAAATTGTTTTCGGTGTGTTTGAAGTATTCGCGCAATTATGTCGAAGCCGAAGATAATTTACAAGATGCCTATTTAACGATTTTTAAAAAAATTGGTCAGTTTAAAAGTCAAGGATCACTTGAAGGTTGGATGAAACGAATTACTATAAATACCGCGTTGCAACGTTATAGAAGCGCTGGTGTTTTTGATATTATAAATGAAGATCAAATTGAAGATGTAACTGTAAACGTTGATGATGACGATGATATGAGCATTGACTATCTACTTATCATCATTCAAGAATTACCAGACCGTTACCGTTTGGTATTTAATTTATATGCCTTAGATGATTATTCGCATAAAGAAATTGCTGCGTTATTAAATATCTCTACAGGTACATCAAAATCAAACTTGGCGCGAGCTCGAATGATTTTAAAAGAGAAAATAAAACAATATAAAGCGAGTCCCAATTCGCAAAGTATATAATGAGTGAAAAGAAAAACATAGACAAACTCTTTAAAGAGCAGCTCAAAAATTTTGAAGTTGCTCCAAGTGATGCTGTCTGGGGAAAAATTGAGGCAGAACTCCATAAAGATAAACGTAAACGCAGAGTGATCCCAATTTGGTGGAAAGTTGCTGGAGTTGCGGCTGTTTTAATAGTAATGTTTACTGTAGCTAATACTTTCTTTAATGCTTCGGAAAATTCAATTGAAAAAGACATTGTTGATACAGAAAAATCTAAGAATAATTCTACAATCGACGATAAAGAGCAAGAAAATAGTACTGATTTAATTACTTCGGAAAAGATAAAACAACAGCCAATTGTAGATAACAAAACTAAAGCTGATACCTCTACCAAGCTCAGTACAAATGTTCAAAACGAATCCAACAACAACAACAACAACAACAACAACAACAACAACAACAACAACTATTCACCTCAAAACGAGCTTACAACACCTCATAAAACAGACTACAAAACGAGTGTAACGATTTCCGAAGAGCACGAAAAAACAGAAAACGATAAGCGCAGTAACGACACTCAAAACAATACATCTATAATTAAGAATACATCACAACAACGTGATGCTGTTGTTTCTCAAGAAAAAAATAATTTTAAGACCGACAAAGCGACCAATAAAAGCGACCTCAACAGCAAAAATGCTATTGCTAAAAACTCAAACAACAAAACTCCCGAAAATGAATCGCTTAAAAACGATAATAGAAAAGACAAATCTGAAATTGATAACCTCATAAAACAAACTAAGAGTAATACATCAACTCAGGTAACGACTTCTAATGCTTCGGAAAAAGAAAATAGCGAAACATTAATAGATACCATAAAAGTTATTGAAGAAAACGCGATAGAAAAAGCCATTGCTGAAAACGAAACTGAAGATAATGAAGAGGTTAAGGACTCTATTAATCCGTTGTTAAAACGTTGGAGTCTTGCGCCAAATATGGCTCCTGTATATTTTAATTCAATAGGTGGCAAAGGGTCTCCAATTGATGAGCAGTTTGTTGATAATACTAAAAAAGGAGATATTAATTTAAGTTACGGTATTAAAGGGGCTTATGCTATTAATAAAAGGCTAACGGTTAGAGCTGGAGTTAATAAGGTTGATTTGGGTTATTCTACAAATAACGTTGTTGCATTTTCTAACCCAAGTGCGTCTAGTTCAAGTCGTGCTTTACAAAATGTATCTTCAACCGATTCTACAACCACGTACATAAGTGCTAGTAATTTTAGTTTTGCTACAGGTCCTGAAGTATTGTTTATAAAAGAACAAGGATCAATTAGCCAACAATTAGGGTTTATAGAAGTGCCTATAGAATTAGAATACAATGTGCTTGACACTAAAATTGGACTCAATATCATTGGTGGTTTTAGTACGTTATTTTTAAGTGATAATGATGTGTATTCTATAGAAAGTAACGGAAACAAAACGCGATTAGGCGAAGCCTCAAATATTAACGACATGAGTTATAGTGCCAATTTTGGTATTGGTGTAAACTATAATATTTCAAAACAATTACGATTTAATCTTGAGCCCACGTTCAAGTATCAAATAAATACATTTAATAATACGTCTGGAGATTTTCAACCTTTTTTTATAGGTGTTTATACTGGACTTAGTTTTAAATTTTAGGTTTTTTAGTTGGTTAGATAATTATTGCAAATGCAATAATGACGAAAAGCTACTCTGTGCCAGGAGTAGCTTTTTTTTGTGATTAAAACTTGAACTTCACCGATAACAAAACCAGTCTTTCAATCAAATTATGCTCATAATTAGATGACGAAAAATCAGATACATTTATATTTTGATAGGTGCTATTATTCAATAAATTATTAGCTTTTAATTGATACTCTATTTTACCTTTTTTAGGTTTATAATTTAAAGAGGCATCTAAAAATAAATCACCATTAATGTTAGTTTTTAAATCTGGCTTAACATATTGTGTAGTAAATACAAATTGAAATTCATTTTTTACAAACTTTGTTTTAAAATCAGTTTGCAATGCAGTAAATGAATTTGTTGAGCCATCTTGATTATCAAAAACATTGTTTCTAATAGCAATTTTATTTTCAAAATTGATTGCAGACTTAAATCCTGTTCTAAGTTGAAATTTAGCAAACAGCGATTTACTTTTATTATTTCTTAACTCTGAATCATTGATAATGTTTTGATATTCATTTATTGAATAATTACTATCAAAGTTTAAAGTACTTCTCATAAAATGAAGGTACTTTTCTAATCTCAAACCAAAATTATAATTATTGTTATTTGTAACATTTACGATAGATGTGTAAAAATCTACATCTTCTGAAACATTAAAACTATTTACGTAACCATATTTATTATAACTATAACGACCAAAAAGATTAAATTGAAATAAGTTGTAGAAGTCATTAACTTCATAACCTAATGTATAACTGTGATTGTTAAACAAATTAAAACTAAAATCATTTACTAAAAGAGACCTAACATCTCTCAATATTAATCCAGAATAAATATTTGATAAGGTTGGTATTTGATTTGAAAGGTTATAATCTACATAGTAATTTGCGTTTTTACTTATGCTGTATTTTAGTGTAAGCGATGGATTTAAAATGAACTCACTATTACTATAAGTGGATTCTAAATTAGCATCTTCAATTTTTATATTAAGCAATTGATTTTCAACTTCTGCTAGAAATTGCCATTTATTTTTATTGTAATTATATGATAGGTTTAAAAACGGTTTTGATAATTTATAATTAAGCTGGTTTGTTAATGATAATGATGTTTGGATCCCATCAAGGTTAGAAACCAAATCATTTGTTTCAAAGTTATAGCCTAGACTAAATCCATACTCTATATTTTTTTGTTTTGTGAAATAATTAGACTGAACATTAAATGTTGTTTTCTCAATATCAATAGCTTGATGACTAAAATCTGTTTCTTCTAATACTTCTAAATCTTGAGGTATCTTGTTTGAAGACATATTTGATACGATCTGCAAAACACTTTTACTATCAACTTTATAGGTGTATTCTAAATCGGTATTAAAAAATAAATCTTTGCTCACAGATGTTCTTTCTAAGTATAATCCATTATTATTTCCTATGGCATTCTCAGTTATATTTTTAGACTCAAATTTACCTTTAGCAGTAAATAAGGATTTTTTATTGATGTGATAAATCAACTCAGAGCTAACATTATGTAATGTTGGTATTCTATCAATATTATTCTGAGAAAAAATATCTATTTGAGTATCTTCAAAATTGTATAAAACAGCATTAGTTTCATTTCTTTTTAATTTATCTGCAAATAGATTATAGTTTCCTCTTAGAGAAATATCCTTGTTAATTTTATAGAGTGCATTTAAACTCCCAAAAAAATTATTATTAACTCTAACTCTATGATCTGGTAAACTTGAATTAAAACCACTTCCATTTACTAAATTACTTGTTCTTTGGTTAATTTCGTTAAGGGAAGAAATATCTAAACTATTAGAAACAAAATTATACGGACTATAATTTTCTCCAATATTATTATGACTAAAAGTCCCAAAACCTTTAAGTTTTTTTGAAACAGAAATCATATTGGCTCTTAAATAAGTCCTGTCTTCAATACCCAAACCAACCTCAGCATCTCCTGATACATCAACCTTGCCTTCTTTTAATATAAGATTGACCGCAACATCATCTGAACTTTTAACGCCTTTAAGCAAAGGGTTAGTATTATAATCTTCAATAGCCTCAATAGAGGCAATAATATTTGAGTTTATATTACGAGAACCAACCGTATAATTAGAATCAAACAAGTTGTCTCCATCTAAAAGCAACCTAATCACTCGCTTACCTTTAAATTTAATATTACCATTTTCGCTAACAGTGATTCCTGGCAATTTTTTGAGTAAATCTTCAACAACTTGTTCAGTACCATCTTTAAATTGATTGATGTTATAAACTGTAGTATCTTTTTTTACGGTAATTGGTCTTTTTTTGCCTTCAATATATACTTCCTTCAATGCGGTAAGTCGTTCTTCTAAACTAATATCTAGTGTGATGTTAGAATTCTTATAATCTGAGATTAGAATTTCTTTACGGTAAGCTAAATGACTAATTATAGAAGTCTCGAGAATCAATTTATCAAATCCAGCAGGTAACTTTATATTAAAATCACCATTAAGGTCTGTACTCGTATAATCTAAAATTAAACCATTTAAGTTTTTTAATAGTATGTTTACATCTGGTACAGGTTTAAGAGATGTTTTATCAACAATATTGCCGCTGATTTCTGTCTCTTGTGCCTCTGATAAAAATGAAGTTAAAAAAAACAGAACCATAAAAAATATTATGGTTCTATTGGCTTTATTAATCAATATAAAATTATTAATTCTCAACAAGTAATTCTATTTTTTTTGCTGGTATTGATGATGATCCACCATCAGGATCAGTGTAAGATAAAAGTTCTTCATACTTTCGTTTGTATTCGTCTGTAAACTCTTTCCAAGACACTTTCTTTTCAAGATAATTTCTATATGGGTTTTTAATATCAGTATCACTTTTCTTTATGCTTAACTTATTTATTTCTAATTGAAAAACACCATCTGTGGATTTAACTTCCATTATTAAACCCGGAAGACCAGCAAATTTCCATGGTCCATTATTAAATGGGATTTGCGATGAAAAATAGGCAACATAGTTTCTGCCTCTGTAAAATGTAGTCGCCTTTTGACATTTATAATTTAAAATATCCTTAAACTCATTTTCAAGTTTCCAATCAAATATTTTAATATTATCCTCTACAAGAAACGGTTTCATCCCAACTCTTTCAATACTATAAAAATTATTAGAAAGTAAATCTTTATAAATATAAGGATTGTTTTTAGGTTTTATGGATAAAATCTTCCCTTGTCTTCCTTCCCTTTCTTCTAAAAAATTAGAATCCCCAACAAAATCCATTTCATAAACAGATTTTGTTTTGCTTGCTATCAAAGTAGAATTTACTACCGTTGCAGTAGGAAGTTCTTCCATTTTAATTGAATAAGAATATTCGGCAATCAATATATCTTCTTTCTCATTGCCTAATAAAAATATCGATAGTATAAAGATTAATTGAGTTAATTTCATGTTTATTTATATTTAAAAGAAAGACAAAATAGAAATATGAATTGTCATTCTTTTTAGTAAATTTGAACTATTATTCAGGCGTAAACTCTGGTTCATTTTGATTTTTTAATATCCAATTTTGAGCCTTTTTTTCAGCAATACGACAAGATAAACCAGTGTCAATACCACATTCCGTAAAAGATTTAACAGCTACTCCTTTGTAATAAATTATCGCTGTACAACAACCGAATGCTTCTTCGATTGTTAAATTTGTTTCATTTTCACTACTAAAAGACATAAACCCCAAAGACATGATTGCTAAAAACAATAATTTTTTCAGAATTAAATAAATTTTTGGGTAATAATTACTCAAATATGAGAAAATATACTATACCTCCAAAACAATTTAAGTTAAATATTTTATTTTAACACCAATTAATCAAAAACACAGTCTAAACTACGGAAAAACCGTAATTAAAATGAAGATTTTTCTTACTTATACACTTTTAATTGATTTAATATCAATAATCTAGATTGCTCGTTTACCAGCTTAGTGTCCTTAGTTGTCAATCCTTCCGTAGACATAAAACGATGCACTTTTGAACGCATTTTCCCTGGACTTCCACTAAAAAACGTGTATGAAAATCGCTTTTTATTATCACCAAACGTTATAGGTACAATTGGGATGTGATGATTAATTGCCATTCTAAAAGCTCCATCTTTAAAATCATCTAACACGATGCTTTCATCTGGCACACCACCTTCTGGAAAAATACAAATACTCATCCCTTGTTTGAGACGACGCTGTGCTCTTAAAAACACGGCTTGCCTACTTTTAGGATTACTTCTATCTACCAAAATACTAGTGCGCTTATAGAAAAAGCCAAATAATGGGATTTTTGCCAACTCTGCCTTACCAACAAATACAAACGGATTTTTAACCGTTACTAACATCAACATAATATCTGCCATTGATGTATGGTTTGCTATAAACATGTAGCTTTTATTTTTCTTCGGAATTTCCTCACGCTCAATTTTAACTCTAAAACCCATCCCAATTAATATAAACCAAGACCATAAACGCGCCATTTTAAAAAAATAAGGATACCAAGATTCTTTTAAAATAGATACTACCAAAAAAGGAAACATCACAATAATTGGTAATGCCACCAATATGTAGAACCAAATGCGATAGAATGTATAAAATATGTTCTTAAAAATCTTCATTGGGTTCAAAACTACTTAAATTAATTCAACATTTCTACTAAAAAAATTACCTTTGCTGACGATATAGGAGGAAGTTGAAGACTGAAGACACATAACTGCAAAGCGCAACTTCAAGCATGACGTTTCACCAGCGAATGTTTAGAAAGAAACTCTCTCTTATTGACATGATGTTTTGGTTCGTTTATTCGTGATCCTTATTTTATAGATCACATGATGTGCTTCGCAATTTGCAACAAGGTAAAACGAACAAAAATAAAGTTTAATTAAAGAGATACCTGCTTTTGCAGGCAATACTATGGCAAGAATACTCACAGGAATACAAAGCACAGGAACACCACATTTAGGAAATATATTAGGCGCTATTTTACCAGCTATTAACATGGCTAACGACACCAAAAATGAGTCGTATCTATTTATCGCTAATATGCATACACTCACACAAATTAAAAATGCTGAAGAATTACGTCACAATACGTATTCGGTTGCTGCAACTTGGTTAGCATTTGGTCTAGATATTAACAAAACAGTATTTTATAGACAAAGTGATATTCCGCAAGTTACTGAGTTAGCTTGGTATTTAAATTGCTTTTTTCCTTATAAACGCTTAATGCTGGCACATGGTTTTAAAGACAAAGCAGACCGTTTAGATGATGTTAACTCTGGCTTATTTATGTATCCAATGCTCATGGCTGCCGATATTTTATTGTACGATGCCGAAATAATTCCTGTAGGAAAAGATCAACTGCAGCACTTAGAAATGACTCGTGATGTAGCATCGCGTTTTCATGCGCAAATGGGAGACACTTTTGTATTGCCAGAAGCAAAAATACAAGAACATACCAAACTCATTCCAGGAACCGATGGTGAAAAAATGAGTAAAAGTAGAAATAACTTTATCAATATATTTTTACCAGAAAAGAAACTACGCAAGCAAATCATGTCTATTGAAACCGATAGCACACCTCTAGAAGACCCAAAAGACTGGAGTACATGTAACTGCTTTGCATTGTATAATTTATTAGCCTCACCAAATGACATCACCACTATGAAAGCCAATTACGAAAATGGCAACTATGGTTATGGTCATGCAAAACAAGCGTTATATGAACTTATACTCTCAAAGTTTTCTTCGGAAAGAGAACGTTACAACCATTATATGTCTAACCTCAACGACATTGACGATGCCTTAGCTATTGGAGCTGAAAAAGCTGGAAAAATCGCTAATGACGTTTTACAAAGGGTTCGTAGTAAAGTTGGCTACTAAACAATATTTTAGATAAAAAAAGACTTTTGTATAGTGTACAAAAGTCTTTTTTTTATTTGAAACTTATTGTTGCTTTAGTTTATTATCTTCTTAGACACTAAAATATCACCTTCTAAACCTATAGAAATGATATACACGCCTTTAGAAAATTTAAAGCTATCATTTACAGTGCTACTTTGTCCATTAAACTTATAATGAGCCACTTGTCTTCCGTTTAAATCATAAATTTCAATATGCTCAATACCAACTGTAGATTTTACATATAATATATCATTATCAACATAAGAAAACGTGTTAGACGTAGAAACATCATCAATAGATAGCGTTGACGCTGTATACCTAAGAACAAGACGATCATTAAACACACCTGTTTCTCCTGTAAACGTATATGGAGATACTCTTAAATCATGAATTATACCTAAGTAAACATCTTCTATATATATACTTTGTGTATCATCTAAAAACGTACTTCCTTTTAAATTATCAATACCAATTTTATAAATCCCGTTTTCAATTAACTCAAAACCTAAAGGTACCGTATCACTTTCATCAAATGGCAAAGGACGACCTTGTATGACCATATGATCTTCAGCTATCATAGAATACAAACTAAACCCATCACTATTAGTAATTGCATCGTATAATCTATCTTTTTCATTTGTTGCTCCATCTACATAACCTATTAAAGTACTAGACGACATATTACTTTCATTTACTAAACTTAACCACACTAATTGCTTTTCTTCAGGTGCAGTAGTCGTTTCAGAGTTGCTTCTAAAAAACTGCGAATTATCATAAGCACTTTCTCCACTACCATAACGCATATCGTTTGTAAAACTTACTAAACTCGTATTAGGCGAAGCACTGTCAACATTTACAAAAAACCCTTGTCCTGACGCAATATTTCCATCAAATTGATCATCAGGATTTGAAGCTCCAACACCATTGTAAGTTACATATTGATTCCCATAATTATATGAGAAATCCTCATAAAACGGATTGTCTACAGAATTTGAAACCTCTGTATTATGCAACCATAAATCCACACGACCTTCAATTGTAGGATTATGGAGAATAAAATCATTTACATTTAAAGCAGAAGGGTAAGGATTCCCAATTAAATTCCAGTTTTTATTGTCTTCATCGGCTACAAAGCCAGTGGTTTTAAATACCTCAACATCAATGCTTCCGTTATTTGGCACACCAACAAAATTAGATGTAAAACCAGTAGATACAGCGTCATTATCTATCCTTATGATATAACCTTCACCAGTAGCCATGGCTGTATTTCCTGCAGCTACCCAATCGCCTGATTGCCCATTAGCATTAGTCTGGTTTACGCTCCACTGATATGCAGGCATATTTGAAATACCTGAAACATTGAAATTGGCAACAGGTGAAGACCAATACACATAATCGTTTGGATGCAAAGTACTAGCCTCTACTGTTCTTTTAACTTTAATTGCACCACTATTTTCATTTGTAGTAACATTTTTAATCTGTATTAAGCTAGCATCATCCTCTAAAGTAAAGGTTCCTGCTTGTACAAAAGGCACAATATTACCGTCGTCATCTGTATATGAAGGTATTTCAGGTTCAACGGTTATATTATTATAAAGCTTAATAGTTGATCCTGATGGAATAACAACATCTTTACCTGCTGGCACTGTACAATCGCAACCTACTAAATCACCAGTTTGATTATAATCATCGGTAAAAATCAAATTTTTATCTTCCTGATTAATAGTAATTTCTGAATAAATAGGCGCTAGTACCCAATTTGTACCATTCCAATATGTAGGAGTTCCTCCTTCACTAACGGTAAAAGGAACATCAATGGCTCCATACTCATTTTTGATCCTTACCTTATAAACTAAATTTGTTAAATCACTTGCCGATAAACCTGAAGGAATTGTAAAAGAAGTTGATGTTTCAGATGTTATTGGTTGATAATTCTCGTACCATTGATATGATATAGTTTCACCCGAATCTCCTGTAGGATCATCAACAATTCCAAAAGCATTAAAATTTAATGCTGAAATTGTAGGAAGTCTACAAACATATCTAGATACAGGAGCCTGATCAATTTGAGGTGATTTAATTTCAAAAGCAGCCTTATTGTAAGCCATAAAAGCCATATCAGAAGATCCACCAGCTCCCATATTAATACTATTAACATCGGTAATATTAGAAGTGTTCAAACCAAAATCTTCGAGTTTAAAAGCAGCCATTCTAAAAGGTCTGTGTTCTTGAGTACCAAACGACTCATGAACCGGATATGAATTTTCATATGTTACTCCAGATGATAAATCTAATCTATACAAATCTAATCTCCATTCATATAATTTAGAACTACTTCCAAATGCAAGTTTAATAGGTGTTCCTACAACATTACCATCAATATCCGAATAGTAATATACATCACTTCCTCCTGGTTGTGCCATCTGTGTTATTATTAAATCTGGAGTATCATCAAGAGCTCCAACTTGCCCATTTCCACTAAAAAACTTGATATCTGCATTTTTATTGAAATTAGTAATTCCTGTACCCATATCTAAACCATTGACACCGTCAATAATAACATCGTAAACAGTAGCTAACACACCACTATTTAAGACTCTATTATTAATATGATTGTCAATTTTATCTGCCATTGCTAAATAATTAGACGAATTAGGCGTTCCACTAACACCATTAGAAGAATAGGCATTAAAAACCTGACTATTATATACTGTATTATCAGATATATCAACTCCTAGATCCAATAATTCACTTTCTAGTAAAGCATCATCGACACCTGTTGAAAAGATAATATCACCGCTTCCATAGTTCATTTTAAATCCTAACAAGTCATGGTTATCATTTGGCCAAGTTTCTTTTCCAGAAGCACTAGAAGATGAACTCCAATCTGATGATTTCCAAAAACCAACTCCATCATTGTTTTGGTCCCATGTGGTATAGACTTCTTTAACTATATTCTCACTCGATGATCCTAAAGATTTAGAAACTGGAGCTATATAATTAATACTGTTAGCAACTCCAGAGCTAAACGATACACCAGAAATTGAAAGCGTTCTATTACTATTAGAGCTACTATTAATAGTAATCACAAAAGTCATTTCGGTATCGCTAACTAGAGTTCTTGAGCTTAATACAGAAGAGCTTTCACTTCCATTTAATCTTATCTCATCTCTCATGGCTGCTGTAAATCCAGTACCAATAATAGTAACTTTACTACTTGTAGTTACTCGTGTAGGGAACACATTGGTTACCGTTTGACTTAAAACAATACTAGGAAGACACAGTAAAATGGTTAAAATAAAAAACTCAAATAAACGATTACGTTGTAAATGTCGTGTGGTTTTTAACTTCATAATTAGGGTTTTATTTTATATCTAGTTTCACCAATACGATTATGAGGTAAAACAACAATTTTTAATATATTTTAATTAGGGATGGTGTAACCATATTTATAGTATTAACTCAAATAAGTAATACTGTAGTTACTGTTTACTTCAATAAAAGCAGGTTTAATAAAAAAGAGAGGGTGATAAGTGTTTTTCTTTGACAAATCAAAAGAAAAAACGAACTGTAAAAATGTTTTCATAGGTCTGTTATAGAAAAAAATATTTTGAAATAATATTTACATAAAAACATACACTTTATGAATATCATTCTAAATACATTTAAATTTGGGACTGCAAAAATGAGCTAGATAACTCAACACCCAAAATAAATTAGTTGACATGTAAGAAAATTCCGTTTTAATGTAATTTTCAAACGACATCTTCTTTAAACAAACTCTTGCATATTGTTTTTCTTTAAAGGAAGTATCTAATAACTTCAAAATCACCTTAGCATCAAAAAAAAACCAAAACCAAAACCATCTGTGGCACATTAGAAGTTATATAAACTCCACCGCATTATAAAGGTGAATATTGCTCGTAAATCCTGTATATAGGACGAACCTAAAGTAGCATCAATTTAATAATCTTATGATTTTCTTCGGAAAGAGAACGTTACAACCATTGTACCTATACATTCAACAAAACCCACAATATATTAGCCATTAGAACCTAACCACCTAGAACATTTTGAAACATTTGGCGCGTATATATCTGTATTCAAATAATTTAATAATATACTTTTAACAAATTAGGCACATCAACTAAACCAGTTCAAACAATTTTCCTGGCAAAGGTCGAGTCACACCTTTTAATTCCATAGTTAATAAAATACCTGCCACTTTAAAACTTGGAAGCTTGCATTGTATCGCAATTACATCTAATAACTGCGCATCTTTATCTTTTAAAAAATTATAAATGCGTTTTTCGTCTTGATTTAACTCCACAAATAACTGTTTTTGAATTGCAGGTTTATTTAATGAACCTGTCGCACTATCTAATTGCCAATTAAGTAAATACGGAACATCCATTGGGTTGGACAATAAATGAGCCTGCTGTGTTTTTATCAAATTATTACAACCTATACTTTGACTATCGTTTGCACGACCAGGCACTGCAAACACATCTTTACCATAAGAATTAGCAATATCTGCTGTAACGAGACTACCTCCTTTTTCGGCAGATTCTATTACAATCGTTGCTTCACTCATACCAGCAATAATACGGTTTCGTTTTAAAAAATTATTACGATCAAAAGGGTCTGAGCTCCAAAAATCGGTAAGAAATCCTCCATGTTCTTCAATTTCGGTCATATACCTTTTGTGCGTTTTTGGATAAATTTGATTCAACCCATGCGCTAAACAACCAATAGTTTGAAGCTTATGTTTAATTGCAGCTTTTTGTGCTGTAATATCTGTTCCGTAGGCAAACCCAGAAACAATAATAGGATCATATGGCACGAGTTGTTCAACGAGTTTTTCGCAAAACGCAACACCATAGGTCGTTATTTTACGCGTACCAATAACACTGATAATGCGTTTTTGTTTGAGATTGACATTGCCAACTTGAAATAATAAAATTGGGCTATCTATACAATGTTTTAATCGTTCAGGATAGTCTTCACCTGTAAAATACAGACATTTAATGCCGTTGTCTTTAATAAATTGTAGTTCCTTTTCGGCTTCTTTAATATGTACAGGATCAAAAAGCCCTTTAATTGTTGTGGCTCCTATCCCATCAATTTTTAATAGATTAAATTTTGTTTCTTTCAAAACACCTTCCGAAGAACCACAATGATTAATTAGTTTTTTAGCCGTAATATCTCCTACTTTAGGCACATGTTGCAATGCTAAAACATAAATTAGTTCTTCATCTGTCATTTTATAGTCTATTTTCTACATGCAAGAAACGAAATTTTAGATTATGAAGCGCTTTAATTTTTTTTTTTATAAAGTAAACTCATGAATTTTAGATAAATAAAAATCCAAATCACATCTGTTAATAACTACTCGCGATGAGATTTTATTCACAATAAAAAATTTTTAACTTTGTTTTTATGCAATTAGAAACTTACATCAGCGATTTATTATATAGATATGATTGTGTTATTGTGCCTCAGTTTGGAGCATTTTTAACACATCGTGTATCAGCAAAATTAAACGAAAACACACAATCTTTTTATCCTCCAAAAAAGGCATTATCTTTTAATGAGCAATTGCAAACTAATGATGGCCTTTTGGCTAACTACATTGCTGAAGTTGAAAAAGTTCCCTACCTCGTTGCTGTAGAAAAAATTGCCAAACAAGTAAAATCTATAAAATCTTATTTAGTTGAAGGCGAAACCATTGAACTTTCTAATATTGGAGATTTAATATTAAATAAGGAAGGTCATATCAATTTTGAGCCTTCAAGCCATATTAATTACCTTACTGATGCTTTTGGTTTGTCTCAATTTAAAACGGTTGAAGTTACAAGAGCTATACATAAAGAAACAGTAGAAGCCGTAGAAAAAGTGATTCCTATAGCGATTACTCCAGAAAAACGTAAGTCTAGACCATACCTTAAATATGCAGCCATTGGTTTAATATTTTTAACGGCTGGAGGTTTTTTTGCTTCTAATTACTACGGAAAACAAGTAGATTCTCACAATCAAATTGCACAAGAAGAAGCTAATGTACAACTCGATGCAAAAGTGCAAGAAGCTACTTTTATAATCGAAAGTCCCTTACCTGCTGCGACACTGCAAGTAGAGAAAAAAATTGGAAATTACCATATCATTGCTGGTGCATTTCGTGTAGAAGCAAATTCTGATAAAAAAGTGCAACAACTAAGAGATAAAGGTTTTAAAGCTCGTAAAATTGGTGTTAACCGTTACGGACTTCATGAAGTCGTTTACTCAAGTCATACTGATAGAATTGAAGCTCTAAATGCTTTACGCACCATTAAACGCACTCAAAATAGTGATGCTTGGTTGTTGGTTAAGGCTCTGGATTAGTATTATGTCTGTCATTCAATGCCATAGTGAAGCATCTAATTGTTAGACTTTCTTAGATTCTTCAATCGTTCCTTCTTCTATATGACATCGTAATTTTCATTTAACAAAACCTTAAATAGCGCATCTAAGCGACAAATTCATCTTACCTTTGCATTCTTAAATTAAGCATGATTTTTTGTGCTTCGGAAATTTTAAAACTCCCAATTTATGGAACCAAGAACAGCATTTCAGTCTAAAACCATTATGACAGATTTGGTTTTACCAAGTGAAACCAACCCAATAAACAATCTATTTGGTGGTGAATTATTAGCGCGTATGGATCGTGCTGCGAGTATTGCTGCACGTCGTCATAGTAGAAGAATTGTAGTTACAGCCTCTGTTAATCACGTGGCTTTTAATCGCTCTATTCCTTTAGGAAGCGTTGTGACTGTTGAGGCTAAAGTATCTAGAGCCTTTACTAGCTCTATGGAAGTTTATATGGATGTTTGGATAGAAGATCGTGAATCTGGTGAATGTATCAAAGCTAATGAAGCTATTTACACCTTTGTTGCAGTTGATGAAACCGGTCGTCCTGTAAGAGTCCCAGAACTCTTACCAGAAACACAATTAGAAAAAGAACGTTTTGATGCAGCATTGCGTCGTAAACAACTAAGTTTGGTTGTTGCTGGTAAAATGAAAGCTGCAGATGCTACTGAGTTAAAAGCTTTGTTTGTTTAGATAAATGAGATTCTGAAAACAAGTTCAGAATGACGACATCTGACCACATTTTATGAGTCCAACTTAAAAGTGTTTCAAAACGTTATTACATTTTGTAAATCCTCTAAAAGTGTTTCAAAATGTTATTACATTTTGTAAATCCTCTAAAAGTGTTTCAAAATGTTATTACATTTTGTAAATCCAACCTGCTGGATTTTCAGGTTTTGAATCTTTAAAAACACCAAAACCAAGCATTGTTTCTCCCTCGTTGTTGGTAAACACCTCTCCTATTTCTTGCTTAGCCATTATTTTATCGCCTTTACGCACGTATACTTTTGATAAATTTCTATACGCTGTGATGTAATTACCATGCCTAATTAGCACTGTTGGATTTGAATTTTTTTGACCTGCAACAGCTAGCACCTCGCCTTCAAAAACAGCTCTTACTTTTGCATTTCGCTCTGTAGCAATACGCACTCCATTACGATTTATTTTAACTGAAGGATCAATTAGAGATGGCTGTGTACCAAAACGTACTTTTACTACACCTTTTGCAACTGGCCAAGGCAGTTTCCCCTTATTAGAAATAAAGTTTTTAGCAATTAATTTGGCTTCTGGTGTTAATGCAAATCCTTTTGAAGATGTTGATTTACCCGCTTTTTTATTAGAGGCTGCTATGGCTTCTCTAATTAATTTATTAATCTCTCTATCAATAGCATCAATATCTTGCTGCTTCTTTTTAATTTTTGAAGCATAGGAGCTTAAATTCTGCCTAATAGAAGCCATGAGTTTATCTTGCTCCTTAAGTTCTTTTTCTAACTCTTTTTTAGCTGTTCTATTTTCTACGATGAGTTTGTCTTTGTCTGCTTTTTGTCGCAATAAATCTGTATTTAATTCTTGGAGTTTTGTAGTTTTTCCTTTTATTAAATCGCCTTGCTCTTTTTGATAATCTGCGTATTGTTTGATGTATTGAAGCCGCTTGTAAGCTTGTTTAAAATCATCAGATGACAATAAAAACATCACACGACTTTGCTCAGATTTGTTTTTATACGATTTGACTATCATTTCAGAATAGTCCTTTTTAAGTGCTGTTAATTGATTTCTTAAACTCGAAATCTCGTTTTGATTGGCATTAATTTCACGAGTTAATAGATTGGCTTGATCGTTTGTGACTTTAATTAAATTACGCCTCACATTGACCTTATAATTTAAATCTTCTACTAAAGACACAACCGATTTCTCTTCCTTTTTATTAGTAAACAACAACGCATTTAGTTGCTTTAATTCTTGCTGATATTGAATTCGTTTTGCCTCTAGTGCTTTTTGTTTAGCACTTTGTGCTTCCGAAGTAAAACAATTCAGAATAAAAAAAAGAAACAGTATGTAGGTAATTTTATATTGCATTTTATAGTATTATTTCTTCAAAACCTGAAGGGATTCTAAACGGAAATCGTACTTCTTCATTTACAGAAACCGACTTATATTCCATTATTACATTAAGCTCTTCACTATCTTCTACAGCAATAATTTTAATGTTTTGCGGTAACACTTCTTTATCAACTTCTTGATACCCTGTATAATCTATTTGAAGAAAACGCTTTTTTAAAGGTTGCAATAATTGCTGAGAATCCATTTTAAAATGTGATGGATTAAACAGTAAAAATAACTCTAACAACGCATTTTGATTTTTGGGTTGGAGAATGTAAGAGGTTTCATTATTAGAGATTACGTAGGTGTCTGCTTTCAAATCAAAAAGCGACTCGCCAATTAAAAGGCTTTGTACTTTCTCAAAATTTAACTCTACACCTAACAAATCACTCAATAATTTGTAATCTCCATCAAAATATTGATCATTAATTTTATCATAAAACTGAACACGATCTGGAGTGATCATCGCTCTCGCCAAACCTAACGTTGCATTTAGCCAAATGGTTTTATCTTTCTCCATTCTTAAGTTAAGCGTATATGACGATTCTTTAAGTCCATCTATAATATCAATCTTCACTTTGGCTTGAAGCGTTTTAAAATTAGATTCACTTTTTCCGTTCTCTCTTATTAATTGTTTTGCTGTTAATTTAGCATCTACTTTGCCATTAGCAACTATACTTCGTGCCGACTTACAAGACATTGCTAGCACTAAGAAGGAACAAGCTATAAAACATTTTAATACTCTCATAAATTATTGATCTTTCAATAAGGCTTCTGCCTTTTTAGCAAACGTTTGAGATTGACTTATATTATTTAGTTGTTTGTGAGATTCACTTAACTGCTTATAAAAATCTGCTTCCATTTTAGGATTCTCAACTAAAAAATCTAGACCTATTTCTAAGCTTTCTATCGCTTTTTTAGGCTCATTAATTTTATTATTTGCTACACCATTAATTAAATATAATATGGGCTGAGACGGGAAGATATCTAAGGCGTTTTTACTTTTAGCTGCAGCTTCTTTATCTTTATTTAAATCTATTTGAAGTAACAACACATCTCTTATGGTTTTAAACGCATTTGGTTCTTGTTGTAAGGCTTCTTCATAATAGCTTAATGCTTTTGCTTTATCATTTGATTTTAAATAATAATCGCCTAATTCTAATAACGTTTTTACACTTTTATCATCACTAATTAAAGCAGTTACTTCTACCAAATCTGATTCGTATTGCGGATTTTTACCTACAAATTTCACAAAATCATTGAGCACTTTGGTCTTTGCTTCTGGCTTAATAAATGAACTTGTTAACACTACTTTCATAGATTTGATAGCGTTTTCAGTTTCATTTCCGTCTAAATAAAACTTATATAATGCTAAATGCACCAATTGTGATTCTGGGTTGGATGCATGTAAACGTTTTGCTGTATCAAACGCTTTTTGAGTTTCTCCTGTTTCGCTGTATCTATAAATTAAACGAAGATAATTTGATTCATCTTCTGGATTACTCTTAACACGTTCTTCAAGGTTTTCTATACGATCTTCATCATTACCAGTAATATTGTAAATTTGATTACGCAAATAATCTCTATCTTCACTATAACCTAGTTTAGAGTCCATTTCGTCTAAAATCTTCAATGCATCTTTATATTTTTCTAACTGTATATATAAAGATGCCAAATCTTGCTTATAATCTGGATGATACTCTACAAGTTGCTTAACCGTTCTAAGCGCCTTATTCATATCATCTTGTTGCACGTAAACACCATACAGCTCATCTAAATACCATTCGTTTTTTGGAGCCTTAGATACGGCTTCTTTAAAGGCATCTTCGGCTGCGCCAAAGTTTTTAAGTTGCATGTAGTTTTTACCAAGTTCATAATACAATACAGGATCGCTATCATTAATCTCAATACATTTTAAAAGCGCATCTGCAGATTTTTGGTAATTCTCAATCCCTTTTTGTTTTAAGGCTTCAAAGAAATATTCTTGAAACGTATCTTCTACATTTCCTAAATCATCATCTGGTCGCTTATTGAAATCAACTTGCGCATAGGTGTTCTGCGGAAATGTAACTATTCCGAAGAAAAAAAGCAGGATGTATAATTTAGTTTTCATCATTTGTTATTAAACAAAGAGGTTTTTAAGGTTTTAAAAAAAATCTTCGCTGCGTTTTGAATGACATTTCAATACTTATTCTAACACAGAATAATCGCCAATACTAATGGCTTTAAAATTGCCATTGTATGTCACGTGATTTCCAATCATTGCATTGTCTAAAGTAGCATTTTTAATACTTGTATGGTTTTGTATTAAGCTATTTTTAACGCTTGTGTTTTCTATAACGCAATTATTACCAATAGATACATTTGGACCTATAGTAGCGTTATTTAATTCTACATTTTCACCAATATAACAAGGTTCAATGATTGTAGAATTATTATTTTTCACAGAGGTCGCAATCATTTGCTCTTCATTATCTGCTTTTAAAAAGCCTAGCATTCTTGTGTTGGTATCTAGAGTTACGTTTTTGTTTCCGCAGTCCATCCACTCATCAACAGTACCTGTTTTAAATATTTTACCATCTGCCATCATACGCTTAATACCATCGTTTATTTGATATTCTCCGCCATTCATCACATTCTCATCAAGAACTTCTTGCAATTTATCTTTTAAAACTGCTACGTCTTTAAAATAGTAAATTCCAATAACGGCTTGATCACTTACAAAGGTTTCAGGTTTTTCAACTAATTCAACAATCTCATGATTATCATTAAGTTTTACAACTCCATAAGCTTCAGGGTTTGCGACTTTTTTAGTCCAAATAACACTATCTGCATTTTGATCTAAATCAAACTCTGCACGAATTAATGTATCTGCATAAGCTACCACAGCAGGTCCAGACAATGATGGTTTTGCACACATAATGGCATGTCCCGTTCCTAGAGGTTGATCTTGACGGTAAATTGACGGTTTTGCACCTAAACTTGTTGCTAAGGCTTTTAAACTGTCAACAACATCATCACCAAACCAAGCTGGATCACCTAAAACAAAGGCGATTTCATCTACAGGTTGCTTTAAAACTTTAGCAATATCTTTTACCAAACGATGTACTATTGGCTGTCCTGCAACAGGAATTAATGGTTTTGGTACTGTTAAACTATGTGGTCTTAAACGAGAACCTCGTCCTGCCATTGGTACTATTATTTTCATCGAAAAATTTGTTTTTCGTTTCCGTGAAAACGGAAATCTATTCAATTTAATTTTATTTATGCTTTTGGATACGATTAAATAATCTAATCTTAATCAAATAATGACTACATGGTTTTTAAAATCTTACAGAAAATACTAAGACATTCCTGTACTACCAAAACCACCTTCGCCTCGATCTGTTTCAGATAGTGCTTTAACTTCAGTCCACTCTGCACGTTCATGTTTTGCTATGACTAATTGTGCAATACGCTCGCCATTATTGATGGTGAAATCTTCATTAGACAAATTTACTAAAATGACGCCTATTTCTCCTCTATAATCTGCGTCTATGGTTCCAGGAGCATTGAGAACTGTAATTCCCTTTTTTGCTGCTAAACCGCTTCGTGGTCTTACCTGAGCCTCGATACCAACAGGTAATTCTATAAAAAGTCCTGTACCAACAATACTACGCTCTAAAGGTTTTAATATTCTAGGTTCTGAGATACTTGCCCTCAAATCCATTCCTGCCGAAGCCATAGTTTCGTAGTGTGGTAGATTGTGATTAGATTTGTTTATTATTTTAATGTTCATGATTTTAAATGCTTCGTTTCACTCTAGATAACAAGTTAACGGGTTTTTAATAGTTGTTTCAGTTCTTTTTGTTCTGAAAAGAATACAATAGCCAAAAATACAATTAACATTGAAATTCCTATAAGATAATTGCCTCTAAAATAGTAGAATGAAAGCACAGACATGCTCACAGAAAGTACGAGATATAATCCTATTTTTTTTAGGTTGTATGGGATTGGGTAGTATTTCTTTCCGAAGTAATAAGATAATACCATCATAATGGTATAAGCGACTAATGTGGCTATTGCTGATGCTTTATAACTATATGTTTTAATAAATATAATATTTATAGCCAAGGTTACAATGGCTCCAACGATAGAGATATAGGCTCCAAATTTAGTTCTATCTGTAATTTTATACCAAACCGAAAGGTTATGATAAATCCCTAAGCAAAAATTTGCTAACAAAATTATTGGTACAACCCACATGGCTTCCCAATAAGCTTCGCTTCTTACTATATATGGTTTTAAAACATCAGCAAATACAACGACCGCTAGTAAAATTATGGAGCCAAATGCAACGAAAAATTCTAATATTTTGGCATAATTTTTTTGTGGGTTTTCTGTTTTAGCATGACTAAAGAAAAAGGGTTCTATTCCTAACCGATATGCTGTTGCAAATAAGGTCATAAACAAGGCTAATTTATAACAGGCTGAGTACATACCTATTTCGGTTTCGGCAATATCTGGAGGTAATAATCGATCTAATAAAATACGATCAAAAGTCTCATTAATTGAAAATGCAACACCTGCCACTAAAACAGGAAACGCGTAACGAAACATGGTTTTCCAAAGTTTTGAATCAAACTTATATTTAATTTTTAAGTAAAATGAGGCTACTAAAACCAAGGTGACAGCACTGGCTATTAAATTAGCAATAAAAATGTAACTAATTTCAAAATTGTCTCTACAAATACTATGAAATATAGAGTTTCCATAAGATAAATTTGTGAGCCACAATAAGAAAAATAAGTTTAGCCCAAGATTTATAGCAACATTTAGAATTTTAATAATGGCGTAACGCATGGGTTGTACCGTAGCTCGTAACCAAGCAAATGGAATAATCACTAAGGCGTCTAAGAGTAAAATCCAGATTACAAGATTGATGTATTTAACATCGATTTGAATTAATGATGCTATTTGATTCTGAAATATGAGAGCAAGCGCAAAAAAGCCTAATGAGGATATAATTAAAGAAATAGCTGAAGTACTAATAACGCTATCCTTATCGTCTTCTTTATTAAAAAATCTAAAGAAAGCGGTTTCCATACCGTAAGCCAAAATAACATTGAATAATACAAAATAAGAGAAAATCACAGATACTTTACCGTACTCTGCAACAGATGATAACACACCATCTGTGGTATAAAGAGGCACTAATAAAAAGCTTAACATTCTCGGTAAAACCGTGGCTAAACCATATATAAAGGTTTGTTTAAAAAGAGATTTTAATGCACTCAAGGGGTTAATTTTGTTAGGCTAAAAATACGTTTTTAGCAAATGTGAACCAAAGATAAGTTATTGCATCTCTAAAGGTCCTTCTTCATAGTAAATCCCTTCGTTTTCAATAACATTACTTATTTTGAAATATTTCGTTTCACCATGATCTCGATAACTAATTACACATTCTCTATTAGTGATATCAAAAGGAAAGTCCTTTAGCGTATTCAAACCATGGCCTTCACTTATTGAATTTCGTTTTATTAACTGGCAAATGTATTTACCTTTAGAAGGCATTAATCGTCCTTTTAGGTTTCTAAAAAACACACTATCAATAACAATGTTTTGTGTAGGTGTTAAATTAGCAATGTGGAAATTATACCCAGAACTTCCAATTTTAATAGCACTAGTCCAATTTTGGAAATAAGCTCTAGAATATTGGATTGGAGTTGTTTTTTGTAGCTTGTATGCATTGGAGCAACTAAAGAGCATTAGAAATACAACTATGAAACCATAACATATAGATTTTGAAGCATTCATATAGTTAAAGTAGTGATTAATTACGTATTAAAGTATTATTTGGTGGAGCACTTGGATAGTTTAAAGATTCTTTTTCCTTAACATTCGTAATCTTGTAATACAATGTTTTATTATCTACAATATAACGCACTACACATTCATCATTCATTAATTCAAAAGGAATAACAGTTGTATTTTTGGGTAACTGATTACCATATTCTTCTTTTGGATCACTACTCAATATGATATCCTTATGTTGATTTATTGATGTGTTAAAACGTCCTATATATAGTAACCCGTTTGCTGTTTTTGTAATCTCAAGTTTCACATGTCTACCTCTAAAATAAACCGAATCAAATACTATATTCTCGTTTGTGTTTGAATTGGTTTCAATAAAGAGGTTAATACCCGATCCACCACCTTTGATACCAGCTATCCATTTTTGAACGTATACATCGCCAAATTGAACTGGCGCTTTCTGTTGCAATTTTTGTGCTGTTGAGCATTGCGAAACAGTTACCATAAGAATTAACATTACTAATAGAAACGAGGTTTGTTTTAAAAATTTCATCATAAGATTTTAAACGTTATAAAGATACAATTTCAAAATTAATGCCATAAAAAAAGTCCAACTCATAAAGTTGGACTTAACTAATATGATAAGACGTTATGCTTATCTAATAAATTATAGACTAGTTATTCAAGGCTTCTGCTCCACCAACGATCTCAAGGATTTCGTTTGTAATTGCAGCTTGACGTGCTTTGTTATAAGTTAACTTCAATTGATCTCTCAATTCTGTTGCATTATCTGTTGCTTTATGCATCGCAGTCATACGAGCACCATGTTCTGACGCAAAACTATCTCTAATAGATTTGTATAATTGTGTTTTTAATGACTTCGGAATTAATTGCTCAACGATTTCTTCTTTTGAAGGTTCAAACGTATAATCTGTGTTTGTATTTGCCTCTCCTTCCATAGGAACAATTGGTAAAAATTGTTCTGTCATTACAATTTGAGTTGCAGCGTTTTTAAACTTGTTATAAACGATTTCAATTTTATCAAAATCACCAATAACAAATTTTTCCATGAGCATTTCTGAAATTTCAGCAACATTATCAAAAGTTAAATCATCAAAGACTTCACTCTTATTAGCGATAACATTGTTTGTTTTTTTAAATGCGTCATTTGCCTTTTTACCAATAGCTACATAAGACACTTCTTGATTAGCGTACTTAGTTTTGGATAGGTTAGTAACCTCTTTAATGATATTAGAATTAAAAGCACCTGCAAGACCTCTATTTGAAGTAATTGCTACAAGTAGTACTTTTTTAACTTCGCGTTGCTCAGCAAATACACTTGCAGAATCCCCTTCTAATGTTGAACTTAAACTCTGTAAGAGTTCAGTTAACTTGTCAGAATACGGACGCATTGCTGTAATTGCATCTTGAGCTTTCTTCAACTTTGCAGCAGATACCATTTTCATGGCACTAGTAATTTGCATCGTTGACGATACTGAAGATATTCTATTACGTATTTCTTTAAGATTAGCCATATTTCAAAATATGAAAATATTCCTGTTACTGTTACATAACAGGAATGTTAATTATGCTCTATATTTCCCTGATAAATCTTTAGCTACAGTAATTAATGTATCTGTAACTTCATCAGTTAATTTTCCTGCTTTTAACGTGCTTAATACATCAGCATGTTTCGCTTTTAAGAACTCGATGAAATCTCTTTCAAATTCTTTAACTTTATTAACAGGTACATCTTTTAATAAGTTTTTAGATCCTGCATAAATAATTGCAACTTGATCTTCAACTGTAAACGGATCATTTTGAGCTTGCTTTAAGATTTCAACGTTACGTTTACCTTTTTCAATTACATTTAAAGTTACAGCATCTAAATCTGAACCAAACTTAGCGAACGCTTCTAATTCACGATACTGAGCTTGATCTAATTTTAATGTACCAGATACTTTTTTCATTGATTTAATCTGTGCATTACCACCAACACGAGATACAGAAATACCTACGTTAATTGCTGGACGAACACCAGAGTTAAATAAATCTCCATCTAAGAAAATTTGACCGTCAGTAATAGAAATTACGTTTGTTGGGATATATGCAGAAACATCACCTGCTTGAGTTTCGATAATTGGTAATGCAGTTAAAGAACCACCACCTTTTACCATTGGTTTTAATGTATCTGGAAGATCGTTCATTTCTTTAGCAATTGCATCGTTATTGATGATTTTTGCAGAACGCTCTAATAATCTAGAGTGTAAATAAAATACATCTCCAGGATATGCTTCACGTCCTGGTGGACGTCTTAATAATAAAGAAACTTCACGATAAGCAACGGCTTGCTTTGATAAATCATCAAATACAATTAACGCTGGTCTACCAGTATCTCTAAAATACTCTCCAATAGATGCTCCTGTCATTGGTGCATACACTTGCATTGCAGCAGGATCTGATGCATTTGCAGCCACTATAGTTGTGTAAGCTAATGCTCCTTTTTCTTCTAGAGTTTTAGCAATTAAAGCCACTGTAGAAGCCTTTTGACCAACAGCAACATATATACAATATACAGGATTTCCTGCATCGTAAAATTCTTTTTGATTTAAGATCGCATCAATACAAACTGTAGTTTTACCAGTTTGACGGTCACCAATAACCAACTCACGTTGACCTCTACCTACTGGAATCATAGCATCAATAGCCTTAATTCCTGTTTGTAATGGTTCTGTTACAGGCTCTCTATAAATAACACCAGGCGCTTTACGCTCTAAAGGCATTTCATAAGTATCTCCTGTAATTGGTCCTTTACCATCAATTGGATTACCTAAAGTATCTACCACACGACCTACAATACCTTCACCTACTTTTACAGATGCGATACGAGATGTACGTTTTACTGTAGATCCTTCTTTTACTCCTATTGAAGTTCCTAACAATACAATACCAACGTTATCTTCTTCAAGGTTAAGTACGATACCTTCTGTACCACCTTCAAATTCAACTAATTCACCATATTGTGCATTAGCTAATCCGTAAGCACGTACAATACCATCACCTACTGTTAATACTGTTCCAACTTCGTCTAATGAAGCTCCTGCTTCAAAACCTGATAGTTGTTGTTTTAAGATTGCTGATATCTCAGCTGGTTTTACTTCTGCCATCTTTATTTAGATTTTAGACGTTCACTTCGACGAGCGTCGTGATCGAATTCTATTTAATTTAATGTAAACTCTCTTTTTAATGTATTCAATTTATTAGCAACACTTGCATTGTATTGAATATCTCCAATACGTAATATGAAGCCTCCTAATATGCTTGGATCAATAACACTATTGATCTCAACTTCTTTTCCTGTAAGCTCTTTTAATTTTGCTAAAACCTTCGTTCTTAAATCATCAGATAATTCAACTGCTGTAGTTACTGTAGCAACTTGCGTTTCTTTTAACTGATCGTAAAGTTCATTGTACTGCGTAGCAACATCACCAATTGAAGAGATTCTTTTATTTTCAATCAATGTATCTACAAGTTTAGCAGATAACGGATTTAAATTTTTGAATACCTCTAATAGGATAGATTTTTTTACTGAAGAGCGTACCACAGGATTTTGAAGCGTCAGTTTTAATTCTTTACTATCTGCAATAGTTGATGCTATTAATTTCATGTCTGAATTAATAGTGTCTTCAAGTTTTTGCTCTTGAGCCAAACTTAAAACTGCTTTTGCATAACGAATTGCTGCTCTTGTTCCTGCCATAATCTTTTTTTACATCCAATTTCCGAAGAAAAAGAATAGGTTATGATTATTAGTTTAATTTAGTTTCGTTTAACATAGACTCAACTAATTCTAGTTGTTTGTCTTTGTTAGATAATTCTTGACGCACAACTTTCTCTGCAATTTCTACAGATAAGTTAGCCACTTGATTTTTAAGTTCTGCCATGGCAGTTTTCTTTTCATTATCAATTGCTAATTGTGCTTGCTCAATCATTTTGTTAGCTTGTGCTTGTGCTTGAGTTTCAGCATCAGTAATCATCTGAGCTTTCATTTCTCTAGCCTCTTTAAGCATTGCTTCTCTTTCTAATCTTGCTTCTTGCAATAACTTTTGGTTATCTGCTTGAAGATTTTCCATTTCACGCTTTGCGCTTTCAGCTGCGTCTAATGCACCTTGTATACCTTCTTCTCTTTCATTTAATGAATTAAGAATTGGTTTCCATGCAAACTTCACCATGATAAAAATCAATAATAAAAGTAGTATTGTTTGTACTACAAAAAGTCCTGGTGAAAAATCGTTTAGTAATTTATCCATTTTAGATATGCTTAATGTTTTTTTCTTTTTTTAATTTAAAACCTATCCTGCAACCAACCGTTACAGGATAGTGTTTTGTAAGTTGATTTGGTTCTTATTTTCCTAAGAATAAAGCTCCAAATGCTAAACCTTCTAAAAGTGCTGCAATGATAATCATCGCTGTTTGAATTTTTCCTGTTGCTTCTGGTTGACGTGCAATACCTTCCATTGCTTTTCCACCAATTTGACCAAGACCAATTCCTGCTCCGATTACGATTAAACCTGCTCCAATTAAATTGTACATAGTAAAAATATTTATAGTTAAATTAAAAAAAACTCATATTAAATGAAATCTCCACGCACATCTTCTGCGTCTGGGACTTCGTGACCATGCTCATCATGAGCGTGATCGTGATCGTGTTCTGCCACAGCCATACCTATAAATAATGCTGAAAGCATTGTAAAGATATACGCTTGTAAGAACGCGACTAAAACTTCTATTAATGTTATAAAAAATGACAACACAAATGACAATCCTGTTGCTCCTGCAACTCCTAAAGAGTCTTTTAAAGTAAACATAATTGCTATTAAACTCATTACAACGATGTGTCCTGCTGAAATGTTAGCAAACAAACGTACTAATAATGAAAATGGCTTAATGATAAATGCACCAGCAAGTTCTATTATTGCTAATACAGGACGAATCCACCATGGTGCGTCTGGCATCCATAACATGTGCATCCAGTAATCTTTATTACCACTTGCCGTGTAAATAACTAACGTAAATATTGCTAGACATGCTGTTACTGCCAATTGTCCAGTAACGTTAAATCCAAATGGTGTTAATCCTAATAAGTTTAAGATCCAGATAAAAAAGAATACCGTTAATAAGTAACCTGTAAATTTTCTATAATGCTTATCTCCAATGTTTGGTCTTGCAATCTCATCTCTTACATATATAACAAGTGGTTCTAACACACGACCAAAACCAGTTGGTATTTGTTTGTTTTTGTATTGTCTTGCTAAACCAGAGAACCAGAAGATCATTAACAACCCAATCAATAACACACCAACAACACTCTTAGTTATAGAAAAATCTAATACTTTGTGAGCATTTGTTGCATGATGATCTTCATCAAAGCTTACCTGAGATGCTGCTGCGTCTAACTCGTAAATTTTTGAATGTATTTTCGCGAATTTGAGCCCGTTTTTCTCTACAATCACATGACCATCATCGTTATGATGAAACTCAGACGACATAAATGTTGTTAAGCCGTTGCTTGTCCATAAAATAACAGGCAATGGAAAACCAACATGTTTACGTTCTCCTGCCTCATTTGTGTATGAAAACAAAGAGAAATCATGAGAATCCTGAATGTGATGTAAAATGTAATCCTCTACTTCTTTTTTGGTGCTGATTTGACCCTCACCTTCAGAAGAACTATTTGCAAATGATGCTGTTGAAAAAAACAGTACACTTACAATTGCTAAAAATTTAAAACTTTGTTGAAATATCTTCATTGTTATAAAATCAAAAAACTACTCTTTCTAAATTCGGTGCAAAAGTACGGAAATTATTAAAATAACAATATGTTTTTTCACCTTAATATTTTGACAACATTAAGTCCTTGTAAAACAACACTAATCTAACTGGTTTTCCTTGAGAATTTGTGTAATAAAAAAGACTTCTAAAATTAAAAACAAAAGTAAGGGTATCAATAAATGCAAACGCTCATGAATTGTTAAGGTCTCTTGATTAAAAATAGACGACTTAAACACCACAAAAAACAAGATGCCTTTTATGAATAAGGTAGGTAAATAAATAAAGCCTAATTGCGGTTGTAGTGATTTTATATGCGAAAAGATTTCAAAATGAATACAAATAATGAGTGAGGATACTGCATAAAACATATTAGTATCATATACATTAAATCTTAATATTTGCGATGATTTGTTTATGACAAGATTTTGCAAAAAAAATAAAACACCAAACAATACTACAAATGCAATTGTAAACACCACTACTTTTTTAATCATCTTGTTTTGAAACTTTAATCACTTGAGAGATTACTAGATACATAGAAATAAACACAGAAAGCAAAGTAACCGTAGATTCCCAAAACTCTTGATTATATTTTGTATCAAGCCATTTTCCCAGGAGATTACCCAACCAAATTGTTGCTCCCATTTGAAAAGCAACAGATGTAAATCTTAAAAATTTACTAGGAGATTTACCTTTTTTCTGGTCGTTGCGTCGATTGTTGCGCTGTTGGATTGCCATTTTTAATATCTTTCATAGCGCCTTTCATTGAGCAGGTTGCGTTAAAATTTGCTCCAGGCTCTACAGCTAATTTACCTACCATTACTTCACCTTCTACGTGAGCAGATGATTTTAATGACAAGGTATCTGTTAATAATAATTTGCCTGTAAATTTGCCTTCAATATCTGCATTAGCACTTTTTAAAGTACCATTTATAACACCTGTTTTACCAATAACAACCTTACCAGGTGTTTTGATATTACCTTGAATAGTGCCTTCAATTCTAAAATCACCTTCGCTAATAATATCACCTGTAATTACAGTGCCTTTAGCAATTGTGTTTTGTTGTGAAGTTGTATCTGAAGCCATACTTATTGTTTTTTTACCTGAAAACATGGGGTCTAAATTTATTGAGATTCTAGGTATTCGTTTAAATTTTTATGTCGCTGTACAATTTCGTAGTTAGGAGAAGAAATTGAATAAAAATTACGATCTATTTTGTCTTTAGTTTCTTTTAATATTTCTGCAAAGCCTGCAGAACCCTGTATACTTTTTAGCCCGTGAACTACAACAAAAGTCGTGTTTTCATCATAAAAATCTACAGATGTAGACAGGTTGAAATAATTTATTTTTGAGATCGCATTTTCTAATTTCTCGACAAACTCTTTAATTTGATCGTTTTCATCGGTATTAAATGGATATAATACATTAAAGCGTGTTCCTGTATCATCACTTTTAAATTCTTTATTGGCTAAAACAGGAATAACGGTTTCTAAAATTTCTTTTGCTTTTTTTCCTTCTTCGGAATTTGGATACGTCAATGCAATATAATTAACGCCTTTTTTATACGCTTCAAATCCACTTAGCCTACCATTGGCAGATGCTTTTAAAATTTCGAATTTAGGCACCAATGGATCACCTTCAAACTGAGTAATATATTGCTCTGCTTTGGCAACTACCTCTACATATTGTTGCTCGCCAAATTGTTTAAACAGGTTAGCATATAAGGTTTCTGGACTGTTTTCGTCTTGTGCAAATTCAGATTTTGGATTTAATAAGATCTTAGCATATCTAGAGTCTGGATAAGAATTTACAATCTCATCTTTCATTGCAGCTGCTTTACTGCTTAAACCTAACTCTATATAAATTTTATATAAATTGTACTTAGAAGGCAGTATTAAACGGTCTTCAGGGTTATTTTGAAGTAAGGTTTCTAATTTAGTTTTAGCTAATTGGTACTCCTTAAATTTTTCTTTATAAATAGTACCTAATTGATAATAGGCGTAATTTCTATCTTTTGCTAAACTATCAATCACTTTTTGATCTGTTGGTATTTTAGAAATATAAAACTCAGGATCAAAACGTTCGTCTTCTGAAGCATTAGCTGCAACATCTATTGTTTGTGCCGTATTAAAACCTTTGCCTTTTATATCAGATAATCTCCAATTATCTTTAAGTTCTCTGTCTCCCCAAACTTTAATGAATTCACTTTTTCCGTAGGCAACCGTTGTTGTATTATAAAAATAAAACTCAGTCTCTTGGTTACTGCCAATACCTCCTGGAGTTGCTCTTACAGATTTCCCTGACGATGCGCTAACACCTTTTAAATTGTTTTCGTTGGTTTTTAATCCGGAACTAGCTGCTTTACGACGCTCATCGGCTTCGGCTTTTTCTTTTTCAGCTTCTGCTATAACCTTTAATTCTTCGGTATAGGTTGTAAAATAGCTTAATCTTTCGGCTTCGGAAAAATCAACTAACCTTAAAATACTGTCATTTGCTTGAGCAATGGCTTCATAATAGATCACATCTTCAAGGTTTTCACGTTTCCGAAGAACAACACGATATGGTTTAGAGTTAAGCTTCATATTCATCATGGTGCTATCGTAATATGCACCTGCAACTTTATACTCGGCATCATCAAAATTCATATCACCAAGTGTAGCATAATCGCGAGATTTTAGTTCTTTATCACCCAAATTAGTGCGTAATGATTTATTGTAATAGGCCATTGCCATTGAATCTCTTTCGTTGGCTCGATGAAACTCTGCAATGCGGTAATATATTTTATCTAAATACGGACGATTTTCTCGATCTTCTTCCAAATCTGTTAAGTATTCTAAAAACTCGATTTGGTTTCCGTTTTCCATATCAAAGTTGTTTGATTTGGCTAAATGTGCGTTGATATAATATGGTCTTGGGATTTTGCGATGCATATCTATCACATTATCAAACGCTAGATTTGCGCTATCCTTTTTACCAAATTCATTATAAAGCTGACCCACAATATAATTAAAACGTGCTTTTTCTTTATTCTTTTTAGTGTACTCAGCTGCAATCACTAATTGTGTTAAAGCACTGTCCTTAGCTTTAATATTTATATAACCTTGCGCCAAAATAGAAGTAGCATCTGCCAAATCTTGATCTTCTAATTCCTCTTGCTCTAACAGTCGTTTTAGGTTTTTAATTGCTAGTTCATTGTTTTCTAATCTAATATTAGCTTTTTCTCTCCAAACTTTAGCCGTATTAATTTTATCACTAGCAGGATATTTGTACAAAATATAATTGAAAGCTTCTAAAGCAGGTATAAAACGTTGATCGAAATATCGTGCTTGACCTAATAATAAATAAGCTTCATCAATTTGCGGATTGTACTCTTTACCTTTAATATTCATACCGTGTTTTTGAACAGCTTTTATGGCTTTTTCTTCGGCACGTTCAAAATCTTGGTTTTTAGATTGTCCTGGTAATATAATCTCTTCAGACACTTGCATACGCTCTATTGGTAGAAGTTCCCAATAGTTATCTGTAGCAGCATTATCAACCGTTTCTCTTCCTTTTTCTAATGCGATGTTACCGTTATACAAAATGTTGTATTTGGTACCTAAGGCATGAAAATTACGGTTAACAAACGTGTCTTTTTTACGAGAACAACTTGTGATAAGCATGGTTACGCAAAAGACTGATATTAAGACTTTAAAAGATGTATTCAAAAGGTTTAGTTTTTTGTAAATACTATAACTAAAATCGCTCGCATATATTATATGAATACCATATAAACTATATTATTCACCAAACTTAATTGTTCATTTTTCAATTTACATCATTGTAAAACGCTTTTGTAACTCAAGTTATGAAAGTGTTTTACTGCTTCATAATATAAAAAAGCAACTGCGCAGTGTTATGCGCATTATACAATTTATTTGGTATAGCGCTGTAAAAATAAGCATCTTTTTGAATTATAGCGGAAAATTGAGTGATTTATCGATGTATTGAAGATTGAGATTTAATAATAGCCATTACTTACATTAACAAAATACCTCTTTAAAAAGTGTTTGAGCGGCTTTACAACCCTAAATCGCTATAAAAAAATCATACACTTTCAGATCCCGAAAAATGAGTCTCTAATTCTTTTAGAGTTTCAGCATTTGTTGCTAAATCCTTAACAATTTCACCTTTTTCTAGTACTACAATTCGTTCGCAAACATCTGTGACATGCATTAAATCATGACTAGACACTAAAACGGTAACACCTTGTTTTTCTGCTAAGTTTTTAATAATACCTTTTAAACGAATTTGTGTTGTTGGATCTAAATTTGCAAATGGCTCATCAAGTATAATAACTTCAGGGTTTCCTATTAAAGCAGCTACAATTCCTGCTTTTTTCTGGTTTCCTTTACTTAAATCACGTAAATACTTTTTTTGACCTAAAATTTCGCCGTGAAAAAAGTCATCAAATTGAGATAAAAGCGCGTTGACATCTGCTTTATTTTGTCCGCGAAGATCACCTATAAAATAGAAATATTCTTCTGGAGTTAAATAGCCAATAAGAAAACTTTCATCAATAAATGATGATGTAAAGGGTTTCCAATCTTCACTTTCATGAACTAAAACGTCGTTGTTTTTAATATGTCCTGATGATGGCTGAATTAAATCTAATAGCAAACTAAAATAAGTTGTTTTACCTGCACCATTATTACCAACAAGTCCAAAACTTTGTCCTTTTGGAATCTCTAGGTTATCTATATTTAAAACGGTTTTACTCGCGTATTTTTTTGAAAGGTTTGATGTAGTTATCATAATCTTTTTGTTTTAATTTTGTTCTTTAAATCCAGCAACCATTGCATACTTTTTAGATCTGTAAATTTCTGTGATTTTGTTTAAAAGTAAGTTTCTAAAAAGAATACCAATTACACCTACCAAACCTAAAACCACTGTTGCAATAATAGCATTAGACAATAGATAAGGGATTAAATAAATTACAACTGGCAATCCTAGAAAAGGAAATATAATAATCCATTGTGCAGCACTCATCCCTTGTGTATTCATCATTGGGCTTTTTTCTAGATCTATTCTTTTTTTATTCATAGATGAGATGAGTAAAACCATTGGCATGTTAATACCAATATTATAAAGTGCACAAGCAAAATTGAGCGCCAAAACTTCCCATCCAAAATAAACATATGGTATTGATAATAAAAACAATACTACAACGCTAAACGTAATCAAACCAGCTTTAGAATCTAAGTATTTACGCAACGGAATATTTTGTGACATCATCATACTATAATACGAGCTGTCCCAACATGGTATAAATTGACCAAAGTTTGAAAGAAACATTCCTGTTATAAAGATTCCAGCAAAAACTAGTATCACTGGTATTTCTAACATTTTATCATTGGTATAAAAATAAAGGCCATACAACAAAAATAAAATGGATAAAAAAACTGTCATTCTAGGTCTTTTGTTTCTCCAAATCAATTTCAAATCTAATTGTAAAAATGGTGCAATGTCTCCAAAACGATTTGTCCAAGTGAGATCTTGCGTCTTAGCCTCCTCTGTTTTTTGTTTCAATGATGCATCTAGAAATAAAAGACCTCTAAGGTTTTTATAATTTAAATAATACACCAAGGTCAATATGACCATTGGTACAATAGTTAATATTGGATTATTATAAAGTACATTAAACGCTTTACCACAAACTACCGAAACTTCAAATACGTTATAATATTCTAAACCAATAGCAACAGTTAAAACACCTAGTATGGCATAGAAATAGATATTCTTTTTATTAATTAAAAAGTTTAAAAAATTGATTATTAAAACAATACATATTAAAGAAACAAACCAAGGCAACACATTAATTACGGGATAACCATTAAAAAGTAGCGTAATGCAAAAGGGAATGATCCAAAATAAGGACATCACATTAAAAAAGGATAAAGCCGACTTAGTTAACACATAATTGGTAATTTTATGTCTAGAAACGGTTAAAGTCAATAAGGGTTTGATATTGAGTACAGGTAATTTTTGCAAGAAATACCTCAGTACTAATTCAATTAAAATCCAATAAATTAGGTAATTATTCAAAACCTCAATTGGATCCATCTCAGGGAAAAACTTACGTAGAGCTTTGTATAAAATAATACCTACAAACAAAAAAGCGCCTATCATATAAAGCGCCATAAAGCCCATAAAAATTTTAATAGCTATACTCTTTCCAAAATTTGCTGAACGAAAAAATTGTTTCCACTCTAAATTAACAAACTGCTTAATTCTCATGTTTTGGTTGATTGGTTATTCTAAAATGTTAGTAGAAGAAACTATAAATTTGTTACAAAGAAAATTCTGGATAGGTTTCATTTAAAAGGTCTTCGGCTTTATTTGGAAGGAGCTCAAAGCTAATGTACATCCAAAGTACAAATAATGTAGCACATAATGACACTAAGCTTAACATGCTATTTGATGATAACATCATATCAGAAAATTGGTGTAGAGAAGGAAATTGCGACATCAATAATAATCCAGAAACACCAGCTTGTTTAAATATGATCTCCTCAAGCATCCACTTTTTATTAGATTTTTTCTTTCTAAGTTTAAACTGCCTATTCAATTGTATGCTTTTATAAATACTCCAAATAGCAATTATAGAGTAAGTTCCTACCAATACATAAAATGCTATACCAAAAGAAAGCATCGTGTAAAACCCAAAATAAATTGTTAGTGTTATTAATAACTTCGGAAATGTAACCCACTTTTTAAATTCTTGCCATAAATACATATTATAGCGCTTACCCATTGCTTTTTGGCGTTGACTCACCACATCCATAAAACCAAAAATTCCAAACTTTTTAAATGCTTTATCACGAGCTTCTAGGTAAGATAAGCTTGGCTGCTCAACCCAAATCGTTTCAATATCATTAGCTAAATGATCTACAAGTTCGGTTTGTAAATCATAATGCTCTACAAAATGCTGTCTTGTAAACGCATAGAGGTCTTGTATTTGTTCTTGGGAAATGGTCATATTTATGATGTCATACATTTATAATCTTTACGATATTGTCTAATGATGTTTAAAGTAATTTTTATGATTAGTAAACTCAATGTCCCAATAACAGCTATTACAATAGCTACAATATAGAAGTTGCTTTTGCTTTTAATATACAGTCCAGAAAAAGCACACATAAAATGAAACAACTGAAAACCAATCATATACAAAAACGCCAAACGCTCAATACCAGAAAATCGAGGTAGCTTAAATATATTTAACGCAATAACATATACTATGCAAAATGGTACTATAGATACCATTGGAAATAGTGCCATATAATCCCTTAAACCTTCAACTTCAATAGTAGACAACCACTTATAACTTATAAAAAATATCAAACTAAAAATGACTAATGTTGTTAGTTTACTTAGGTCAATCCACAATCTTTTAAGTATAGATGTATCAGCACATTTAATAAATTGTTTATTATTTTCTAATACTATAGATTTGTTACTTACCATATAAAACTTAAATGTCTCATAGAAATCTCCACCTTCAGTCTCCATGAGTTGTTCAATTTCCGAAGCAACATGATCTGTCATTTCCATGCGAATATCAGCATAAAAAATATCTGAATTTTCTAGATAATTATCTATAAATTGTATGTTTTCTTTATCTAGTTTCAACATTATTCTAAACTCAATTTAGGGTTCACCAAAACTTGCATTGTTTTGATATACTCTTGCAACTCATGTAATTTACTAACAGTTTCTTTGCTACCTTTTTCAGTAAGTTTATAATATTTTCTAAGCCTATTATCTACCTTTTTAACCTCAACTTCTAATAATCCTTCTGCTTCTAATTTATGAAGTGCAGGATATAAAGCGCCTTCGGTAATTTTCAATTCTCCTTTAGTGAGTTCTTTAACTTTTTGAGTGATTTCATAACCATACATTTTATCACTTTCGTTTAAAAGTTTTAAAATTATAGTAACCAAACTGCCTTTATATAACTTAGAATTTGCCATAGACCAAATATACATAATATTCTTATGCATAAAACTATTAGGTAATAAATTTTCATCTAAAAAAATGACAAAGTGTGCAAGCTTCATTATTTTTACAAAAAAATATAATATGTCACAATTTCATAAGCTCTCAATTAAAGATATCACTAAAGAAACTGAAAATGCAGTTACTATAAGTTTTGACCTTCCGAAGGAATTAAAAGATACTTTTCAATTTAAAGCAGGACAGTATATTACTTTAAAAACAGAACTTAATGGCAATGAAATACGACGAGACTATTCGTTGTGTACTTCTCCAAAAAGTGGCGAACTAAAAGTTGCTGTCAAAGAAGTTATAGATGGAACTTTTTCTGCACATGCTAATAAAAATTTAACTGTTGGTGATGTGTTAGAAGTAGCGCCTCCAAAGGGACGTTTTATATTTGAGCCTAACGATTCTAAAACTAAAAATATTGGTTTATTTGCTGCTGGAAGTGGGATCACTCCCATCTTGAGTATTATTAAATGTGCTTTGGAGGAAGAGGTTTTAAGTAAAATCATACTTGTTTATGGTAACAAAAAAACAGAAGACACCATGTTTTTAAATGAATTGTTACAACTGCAACACGAGTATAAAGATCGTTTTGGGATACAATTTGTTTTTAGTCAAGCAGATGAAGACGATGCTATTTTTGGACGTATTGAGAAGAGTACAGTTAATTATGTTATGAAAAATAAGTACAAACATATTGATGTGGATGCTTATTATTTATGTGGTCCTGAAGGTGTGATTCATACAGTAAAAGATGTTTTAACAAGTCATGGTACCAACGAAGACCGTATTCATTTCGAACTTTTTAAAGCTGCAAAACCTGCGGTTGTTACAGAAGGTGCTGTTGCAAGTGGAAAATCTCAAATATCAGTTTTAGTAGATGATGAAACTTTTACTTTTGAAATGTCTCAAAAACAAACCATTTTGGAAGCTGCATTAGATGAAGATATTGATGCACCTTATTCTTGTCAAGGCGGCATTTGTAGTAGTTGTATTGCAAAAGTTACCGAAGGCGAAGCTATTATGAGACAAAATAATATTTTAACCGATGGTGAATTAGCCGACGGCCTCATTTTAACCTGTCAAGCACAGCCCACAACTCCAACAATTAAGGTTGATTATGATGATGTATAACTAAAAAAATATGCCGTAAATATTATAAAATTAAAAAGGTTAAAATACAATTCATCCTATTTAATTGAGTTTAAACCCTAAAAACGAGCGCTTTGTCGAAAAAATAAAAGATTTTCTTACCTATTCTTTTTAGCTAGTATTAATCAAAATACTTTCGCTCTAGATTAGGATTTAATCATAGGGATTATCTAAAAATTCTAAATCTTGCCTCGTTCTTTTGGAGCGAGGCTTTTTTATTTTAAGGCATTTATTATTTTAGACACTATGGTATTTGGAGAAATGGTGCGCATCGCGTTTTCATAGTCTTCTGGACGTTTATTACCATAGATAGACGTTGGTATTTTAGGATATTTTATTCTATCTGCTAAAATTGTAGCGTCTAATGTTGTGTTAAAAGGTAAAAATCCTGCATATGGATGAGTAATTCCCCAAACGGTAATTACTTTTACACCTAACATAGCTGCAATATGTGCGTTTCCAGAATCCATTGCAAGCATTAGGTCTAAGTTTGAAATAATATCCAACTCTTCATTTAATGAAAATTGACCTGCAAGATTAACAATAGACTCACCATGCTTGGCAAGCGTATTTAATATTATTTTTTCTTCATTGCCTGCACCAAACAATAATACTTTATAATCTTTAGAAAGCGTTTCTATAACCGTAGTCATTAAATCTAAAGGATACATTTTACCATCAAAAGCGGCAAAAGGCGCAATTCCAATCCACGGTTTTGTATCGTTACCAATAACCTTTAAATAGTCTTCTTTTAGGTTTTCTTTCTTTGGAAAAATAGGCTGACTCAAATCAATTGGGAATCCTAGTTTTTCAAATACATCTGCATAGCGTTGATGTGTTGATTTTAATTGCTTAAACGATTCTCCGTCAACCAAAGCTTTCTTTTCATCACGACCTTTATCTAACTGCACGACTTGCTTTCCGAAGAGAAAAAACTTTAAAATCTTACTTCTTAAAACATTGTGTAAATCTGCAATACAATCAATATCTAAACGCTTGAGTTCTTTAGAGAGTTTAAACAAACCTAAAACACCTTTATGTTTACCTTTTATTTGGGCTGAAACAATTGTAACATTAGTAAGGTCTCTAAAAAAAGGCGTAAAAAATGGTTTGGTTAAAACCGTAAGTTTTACATGAGGATGTTGTGCTATAAGTGCTCGCAATACAGGAACCGTCATTGCAACGTCTCCCATTGCTGAGAGCCGAATGACTAGGATATGATTTGGTTTTTTCATGTTAGAAACCCGTGAGTGTTTTGATTAACAAAAATCAAAAACCACCTTCCCCAAAAAAAGGGAAGGTATTAGATTTGGAAATCTATTTACTTTTGTGAACGTAACACAGGATTAAGTTCATCGTCATTATACATTTTCATTTGCTTATACACTTTCATGTACTTATCACCTTTACTAATGTCATCAATAAGCGTATCAATTGCTGTTGATAAATCTACACGTTGGTCTAATAAAACGTCTAACTTTGTTTGACATGCTGCTCTATGTTCAGCTGAAGCATCGTCACGAGTTGCTTCTTCGTTCATGTGATACACTTTAAGTGCTAAAATGGATAATCTATCGATTCCCCAAGCCGGACTTTCGGTATTTATAGTCGCATTTTCTTTTGGAGTAACTGCCTTATATTTTTCTAAAAAATAGCTATCAATGTATTCTACCATATCTGTTCTATCTTGGTTAGACGCATCAATTTGGCGTTTTAGCTTTAAAGCAGCAACAGGATCAATTTGAGGATCACGAATTATGTCTTCATAATGCCATTGCACAGTATCAATCCAACATTTTCTATAGAGTAAATGTTCTAATAAGTTTGAATCTTTATCATACTGATTAGTAAACGGTTGATCAACGGTATTAATAACGTGATATTTTGCTATCACATCTTGAAATATTTTATTGGCTTTTTCTGAAAACATAATATAAAAATTTAGACTACAAATATATGGGTATTTATTAACTTTAGCGTTCATAAAATGAACACTCAACTATGCATATTCATAATTTATCACAAGAAAATTCTATATTAAATTCATTTGTTTCAGAAATTAGAGATGTTAACATTCAAACCGATCGAATGCGCTTTAGGCGAAACATTGAACGTATAGGTGAAGTTTTATGCTATGAAATGAGTAAAACCTTAGATTTTTCAGCTAAAACAACCACAACTCCTCTAGGTGAAATTGAGACTAAACTATATAGTGATGATATTGTTTTGTGCTCAATTTTAAGAGCTGGTGTACCACTTCACAACGGACTCTTAAACTATTTTGATGAGGCAGAAAATGCATTTATTTCTGCATATAGGCATCATAAAGACAACCCAGAAACTTTTGAAATTATTGTAGAATATTTGGCATGCCCAAGTCTAGAAGGCAAAACACTAATTCTTGCAGATCCTATGTTAGCAACAGGTCAATCTATGGTTGCTACTTTTGAAGCCCTAAAACCTTTTGGCACGCCAAAAAACATTCATATTGTAAGTGTTATTGGAGCTCAAGATGGCGTTGATTTTATTAATGATCACTTCGGAAAAGATACACACCTATGGATTGCTGCTGTAGATAAAACGCTAAGTGATAAAGGTTATATTGTTCCTGGATTAGGTGATGCAGGAGATTTAGCTTTTGGAAAAAAACTACAGCATTAATAAAACTATTGGTGTTAAAATAAGCACCCAAAGCAGTGTTTCTTTAAACCATTTTTCAGAAATTACTTCAATATAATTGGTCATAATTATAGATAAAGGTGCAAATAGAAATAGAAACTCACTTCCATTTTTTGAAGGCGCTATTCCAATTATCACTATTCCAATAATAGTTGATAATATTATAAGTTTAAAAGAAGGTCTATAACTCTTCATTTGAGATGTTATATTTTTTATATAATAAAACAACGACCATAAGCCAAATGAAAATAATAGTGTTGCACCAATTATTATTCGTTTAGAATTTAAGGCACTAAAGTCTACGCTGTAATCAAATAAACCACTAACATAGTTAAATATGTCCTTATCACTAACAATAAAATAAGAGATTGCAATGATGGCTACAGTAGCTATACCTACAACTGGTATTAAATAATTTTTTACATCTGTAATAACGTAAACCAGTAAAGCTGCGACAATCATTATAAAAAATAAAGCCGACCAAAAGTAAAAAAGAGTGGCTATAGAAATCCAAATTGAAGCATCAAACAACTTTTTTTTAACATCTTTTTGAGATCTTAAACTTACAATTCGTCTTAAGGCTAAAAGGATAAAAAAGTTAGCAAATAATAAATTAGCGTTCAATGTAGCTTGAGGTAAAATGGCAAAATACAGTACAAACAGTAGTATGTTATAACTATTCTTTTTGGTTAAGCTATTACGGCTAACTAAGAAATCTAAAATAAAAATAGAACACAATGCGATAAGAAATAGCCCTAATTGTTTGGCAAGAATTACTAAATTAAATTCTTCAGAAAACATCGTAAATCTTACCAAAACAAAAACCAATAATAGTACGACACTAACAACGATGTAGTGTATTGGTTTTGATTTGCTAAAAAAATTTGAAATCATTGAAGTAGATTAAAATAAAAAAAATATGTAATTTTGTACTGTAAATATATGATTATACCAATGAAGCTTTATAAGAGTTTCTATAAAATATAACTTAATGAAAGACTTTTTTTACGCTATACAAGATTTATTCGTAGATTTTTTATTCGCTCCACTTGACGCACTTAGAGCTCTAGAATTAGAAAACTGGTGGTCGGCAAATTTCATATCATGGATTTTTATCATCATTTGTATAGTAGCTATGGTGTACTGGATGCTACAATTAAAAGAACATAGTAAAAACAACGAAGAAGATAAGAGTGTAACGTCTCATTCTTATTTATAGACTGGTTTTATAAATCGAAACCAATATCTTTTCGATAATTCATCTTATCAAAATGTAGTTGATCTATATTTTGGTAAGATTTTTTTATGGCTTCTTGGTACGTATTTCCATAAGATGTTATCGCCATAACGCGTCCGCCAGAAGTTAACGTTTTTCCATCTTTTAAATGAGCTCCTGCATGAAAAGCAATAGAATCTTCAATATTTTCTAATCCGGTAATTTCTTTGCCTTTTTCATAAGCCTCTGGATAACCACCAGATACAAGCATAACTGTTGTAGCTGCACGTTCGTCTATTTCAATGTCTATTGTATCTAAAGTTTGGTTAGCAATAGCCTGAAATATTTCAACCAAATCATTTTTAAGTCTAGGTAGCACAACTTCGGTTTCTGGATCTCCCATTCTAACATTATACTCTATAACTTTTGGATCATCACCAACTTTAATTAAACCAATAAACACAAATCCTTTATAAGGCAAATTGTCTTTTTGTAACCCAGAAATTGTTGGTTTTACAATTCGCTCTTCAATTTTATTTAAAAACTCGTCTGTAGCAAAAGGAACTGGTGAAATTGCTCCCATTCCGCCAGTATTTAAACCAGTATCGCCTTCTCCAATTCGTTTATAATCTTTAGCAGTTGGTAAAATTTTATAGTTTTTTCCATCTGTTAGAACAAAACAGCTCAATTCTATACCGTCGAGAAACTCTTCAATAACCACTTTAGAACTCGCTGTCCCAAACTTAGCATCAACAAGCATACTTTTAAGCTCTGTTTTCGCTTCGTTTAAATCATTAAGTATTAACACACCTTTACCTGCTGCTAAACCATCTGCTTTTAACACATAAGGAGGATTTAATGTTTCTAAAAACTTGTATCCATCTGCTACGTTACTCGCATCAAAACTTTCGTAAGCAGCCGTGGGAATGTTGTGCCTAAATAAAAATTCTTTTGCAAATTCTTTACTTCCCTCTAGCTCTGCAGCTGCTTTTTGAGGACCAATAACAGCAACGTGCTTTAACTGCTCATCATTTAAAAAGAAATCATGAATTCCTTGAACCAATGGATCTTCTGGCCCTACAACCACCATTTCAATATTATGCTCAATCACCAAGGACTTTATTGCCTCAAAATCGGTGACTTTAATAGCAACATTTGTTGCTATTTGTGCAGTACCCGAATTTCCAGGTGCCACAAAAATGGTGTCACATAATTGACTTTGATTTACTTTCCAAGCAAATGTGTGCTCTCTACCTCCAGAACCAAGAATTAATATTGTCATGTTTTCAATTTGTTTGCGTAAAAATAATTGTTTTTACGCGTTTCGAAGTTTCTAAACAAGACTTTTTTTCTTTACTTTACATCCAACACAAACTTATCCTTTTTTGAACCTTTTTGATTTTTCATTGCGATTAAATGGCTACCCTTTGGATAAGGCAAAAATTGAATTGGCTCATATTCAGCAAAAAAACGATAACGATTACAAAGCGTTTATTGATGATAAACTCAAAACCATTGTAGAGTATCACTTAAAGCACAACACCTTTTATAAATCTTTAGCACCTCATGCAAATTCTAAATCGTGGTCATCAATACCTGTGATGACTAAAAAAGATTTACAGCAACCCTTACATGAGCGACTATCAAATGGTTTTACCACTAAAAATGTGTATGTCAATAAAACATCAGGATCGTCTGGTGACCCTTTTATTTTTGCTAAAGATAAGTTTAGCCATGCCTTAACTTGGGCTGTAATTCAAAATAGATTTGGTTGGTACGGTTTAGATTTTAATACCTCACAACAGGCTCGTTTTTATGGTATTCCGTTAGATAAAAAAGGCTATTATAAAGAGCGTTTTAAAGATAAACTCAGTAAGCGTTATCGATTTTCGGTGTTTGATTTAAGTGACGAAGCTTTCAATTCGCATTTACAAAAATTTAAATCTACGTCGTTTGAATATATCAATGGCTATACGAGTTCTATTGTTCAATTTGCTAAATTTTTAGAACGACAATCTATTTGTTTAACCACTATTTGCCCAACTTTGAGCGCTTGTGTGGTTACTTCGGAAATGTTATTTGACAAGGACAAAAAGCTCATGGAACAACAATTTGGAGTACCAGTTATTAATGAATATGGAGCCTCAGAATTGGATTTAATCGCTTTTCAAAACACTAATAATGATTGGCAACTCAATAGTGAAACCTTGTATGTTGAAATATTAGATGAGAATGATGTTATACTTCCTTATGGAGAAGAAGGTCGTATTGTAATTACCTCATTATATAATAAAGCGCATCCATTTATTAGATACGATATTGGTGATATAGGTGTCATTTCTAAAAAGAGTACATTAAAAACACCTCTTTTAAAAACCTTAATTGGTAGAACCAATGATATTGCTATTTTACCTAGCGGAAAAAAAGCTGCAGGTCTCACCTTTTACTACATTACTAAAAGTATTATTGAAGATGATGGTAATGTTAAAGAGTTTGTAATAGAACAACTAGAACCGCATCTTTTTAAAGTTATCTATGTGAGTTTAACGACGCTTTCCGAAGAAAAAAAGAATACCATAACCCAAGAAATGGAACGTTATCTTGAAAATGGATTAACCATTAGGTTTGAAAAACAACATACATTAAAACGTTCTAAAAGTGGAAAATTAAAACAATTTACTTCTCACGTTACCTCTAATTCATGAAAAAAGACGTTTTAATTATTACCAGTTATTTTCCTCCAGAAATTGGAGCTGCTTCTAATCGCATTTTTCAATTGGCAAATGGTTTAGAGCAACAGGGTTTTAAAGTTTCGGTAGTGACACCTTTACCAAATTATCCTACAGGTAAGATTTTTGATGACTATAAGGGTAAATTTAAGCACATTTCCAAAGAGAATACTATTACGATTAATAGGTTGTGGATTTATGCCAGTAATTCAAAAAACAAGCTGTTACGATTAATTGCAATGTTGTCTTATAGTTTTAGCTTGGTTTGGTTTTTTATGTGGAATAAGATCCCAAAAACAGTTATTGTACAATCTCCTCCGCTTCTAGTTGCGTTCACCTCTATGCTTTTTCTTCGGAATAAAAATCGCAACCTCATCTTAAATGTGAGTGATCTTTGGCCAATTGCAGGTTTAGAACTAGGAGCTCTTAAAAAGAATTTTAGCTATAAAATGTTAGAAAAAATTGAGCACTTTAATTATAAAAGAGCGAATATAATTTTAGGACAAAGTGAAGAAATTTTAACTCATGTAAACTCTATATTTCCTGATAAAAACACGTTTTTATATCGTAATTACCCAAATTTTAAAGCTCCAAAAATTCAACAAACTCAATCTAATGGTTCATTAAAAATAGTATATGCTGGACTTTTAGGTATTGCTCAAGGCATTTATAAATTGTGTACAGCGTTAGATTATACTCATATTGAGTTTCATATTTATGGCTCTGGAGCTGAGCAGTTATTAATTGAAGATTTTATTGCTCAACATCCTGAATTGCCTATCTATTTTCATGGTAGAGTCACAAGAGATGAGCTTCACAGGCTTTTATTACAATATGATATTGCCATTATCCCTTTACTCAATAGAATTTATGGTAGTGTGCCTTCAAAAATATTTGAGTACGCTCGTTTAGGCTTACCTATGCTTTATTTTGGTGGTGGTGAGGGTGAAAATGTGATTACTACTAATAATTTAGGATGGATTGCTACGTCGGGAGATTATGATGATTTAAATAGCGTAATAGCGACTATTAAAAAGGATTCATTATCACTGGAAAGAAAAGTAAGTATCCAAAAAACTGCGCTTAAAAACTTTGATTTTAGGAAGCAGTTAGACGCTTTAAAAACTATAATTTAATACGCTTTATCTTCTCCTTTAACGGCATTCATAAACGTTTTTGTAATAATTTTTAGGTCTAAAAGTAGTGACCAATTTTCTATGTAGAAGATATCGTATTTTACACGACCAATGATATCTTTATCTGATTCTATTTCGCCTCTAAAACCACTAATTTGGGCTAGACCTGTAATGCCAGGTTTTACAAAATGGCGCACCATAAACTTGTCAATTTTTTTGGCGTACATATTTGTATGACTAACCATGTGAGGTCTTGGACCAACTACAGACATGTCTCCAAAAAGCACATTAAAAAACTGAGGCAATTCATCTATACTTGTTTTTCTAATAAACTTACCCATTCTAGTTATACGTTGATCTCCACGCGTTGCTTGATATAAATGCGCATCTTTATTAGGTGTCATGGATCTAAACTTATAGCAATCAAACTCCTTATAATTAAAACCATTTCTAGACTGTTTAAAAAACACTGGTCCTTTTGATTCTAATTTAATTAATATAGCAATTATTGGTGTTAACCACGATAAGATAAATATGACGACTATACTAGAAAAAAGAATATCAAATGTTCTTTTTAAAACCATGTTAAAAGAATCTTCTAGAGGGATATCTCTAAGCGATAAAATTGGGATGTAATCGTAATACTCATATTTTAATTTTTTTGAGTATATCTCTTTATTATCTGGAAGAAACTTTAATATTTTAAGGTTGTTATCTGCAAAATCTGAAATATCACTAATTTGCTGATTGGTCAACTCTGAAATTGAGCAGTAAATTTCATCAATTTCCTCTTTTTTAATGGCTTCGAACAAACTGAGTAGATTGATGTTTTTTCTATCCTTTAAATTAAATGTTTTGACATGTACATAGCCATATTCTGGATTTTGAGTAAAGAACGTTTCTAGAGCTCTAGTTTTTTTATTATCGCCAAATATGACTGTACGTCTAAAATTTCCGCCGAAAGAAACGCGATATTTTTGCAATAAATAATAGATTGTAAATTTGAAAAACGCAATAGCTAGAAATACAGAAATTATATATTTAAATATAGTTATTGGGTATATATTTAATTTATGATGGTAGCCAGCAAATGCAAAAATGATTAAGGTAAACAAAATCATTTGTGTGAGAATTAGAGAGTAAATTTTAACCTCTCTAGTATACCTGTATACTTCGTAAAATTTAGAATATACTGAAAGCGTAAGCCATGCAATAGATGTAAAAACAATAAATATGATGGGATCAATATTTATAAAAAAATAAAAGATTGCAAACCCATTTATAATACTTAAATCAATTAAATATGAAATTGGCCTTAAATATCCTGAATATCGTCCTTGTTTAAATAAGCTCAAATTACGGTTTTATGTGTTTTGAAAAGTCTCTATGCTCTCGTTTAAAAAGGTCTTCATGTGATAAGCTCTTGAAATACTCAAATGTTTTTATCATGCCTTCTTCTCTTTCAACCTTAGGTTCCCAATTTAGTAATTTTTTAGCTAAAGTAATATCTGGTTGTCTTTGTAATGGATCATCTACAGGTAAATCTCTATAAATAACCTTTTGTGTTGTATTTGTTAATTTTATAATCTCCTCTGCAAAATCACGTATTGATATTTCATGTGGATTTCCAATATTTACTGGATATGCATAATCACTTAGTAAAAGTCTATAAATCCCTTCAACTTGATCGTCAATATAGCAAAACGATCGGGTTTGAGAGCCGTCTCCAAAAACGGTTAAATCTTCGCCTCTTAATGCTTGTCCCATAAAGGCTGGAATAACTCTACCATCATTAAGTCTCATTCTAGGACCATAGGTGTTAAAAATACGTACTATTCTAGTCTCAACACCATGAAATCTATGATATGCCATGGTTATTGATTCTTGAAATCGTTTAGCTTCATCATAGACACCTCTAGGACCAATGGTATTAACGTTACCATAGTAATCTTCTGTTTGAGGATGTACGAGTGGATCACCATATACTTCGGAAGTTGATGCAATTAACAACCTCGCTTTCTTTGCTTTTGCTAAACCTAATAAATTATGCGTCCCTAAGGATCCAACTTTTAGGGTTTGGATAGGTATTTTTAAATAATCTATTGGACTCGCTGGTGACGCAAAGTGTAGTATGTAATCTAGAGTGACATCAACATCGATATACTCTGTAACATCGTGCTCTATAAATTCAAAATTATCATTAGATTTTAAATGTTCTAAATTGCGTATATCTCCAGTTATAAAGTTATCCATGCCTATAACTTTGTACCCTTCTTTTATAAAGCGATCGCATAAATGTGAACCTAAAAAACCTGCAGCACCAGTTATAAGTATATGTTTCATTAATTAATTGTATTACGCCCTATAGAAGTATATGAAAACCCTTCAGTTTTAACATCATTTACTTCGTAGAGGTTTCTTCCGTCAAATATAACAGGAGTTTTCATTTTAGATTTTAATTTATCAAAATCGGGAGTTCTAAATATACTCCATTCTGTACATATAATCAAAGCATCAACGTCATTAGTAGCTTCGTACATATGTTTAGAGTACTGTAATTTATCACCATATTTTTTTTGAACATTCTCCATGGCTTCTGGATCAAAAACTCTTATTGATGCTCCGGCTTTTAAAAGCTCATCAATTATATATAATGCTGGAGCTTCTCTAATATCGTCAGTTTCTGGTTTAAAAGCTAATCCCCAAACTCCAAACGTTTTGCCTTTTAAAACGTTTTTAAAATGCGACATTATTTTGGGCATTAATATTTTTTTCTGAATGTCATTAACCTTAATAACAGATTTTAAAATATCAAATTCATAACCGTTATCTTCTCCAGACTTATATAAGGCTTTTACATCTTTTGGAAAACAAGAACCGCCATAACCTATACCAGGAAACAAGAATCGTTTTCCTATTCTAGAGTCTGTTCCCATACCTACTCTTACTTTATCTACATCTGCGCCAACTTTTTCACAAAAATTAGCAATCTCATTCATGAAGGTGATTTTTGTTGCTAAGAAAGCATTTGCTGCATATTTTGTAAGTTCTGCCGAGCGTTCATCCATGGTAATTATTGGGTTGCCAGAGCGCACAAATGGTTTGTAGAGTTTTTCCATTAATTTAGAAGCTCTTTCTGAACTCGATCCTATTATAATTCGTTCTGGTTTTAAAAAATCGTCTACAGCGAAGCCTTCTCTTAAAAATTCTGGATTTGAAACAACATCAAATTCTACATTGGTTTCGTTAGCAATAGTTGCTTTTACTCGATCGGAAGTTCCTACAGGTACAGTACTTTTATCAACAATTACTTTATATTCTTTTAGTTGTTTACCAATCTCTTTAGCAACACCTAGTACGTATGATAAATCGGCAGATCCATCTTCATCTTCTGGAGTGGGTAATGCTAAAAAAATGATTTCACCATGTTCTAATCCTTCTGATAGTGAGGTTGAAAATTTAAGTCGGTTGGCTTTAATGTTGCGTTCAAATAAAACATCTAAATGAGGCTCATAAATTGGAACATTTCCTTTTTGCATTTGTTCAACTTTATTTTGATTTATATCAATACAAAGTACTTCATTTCCTGTTTCGGCAAGGCAAGTGCCTGTGACTAAACCAACATAGCCTGTTCCAATTACAGATATTTTCATTCATTAATATATTTAGAAACAAAAATAGAAAAATAAAGGTGGTTGAATAAAATAATTTAATTTAAAACTAGAGTTGGGTCAAAAATTTATTTCTATTTTAAATAATATTAGATAATACTAGAGTTTATAGGTGTATATTACTTTTCTAGCTCGAGGATAAAACGATCTAAAATAGGTTCTTTTGAGTAGTTTTTAATAACGTAAGCCTCTGCATTTTCACCTAATTGTTTACATAGGTTTTTATCACCTTTTAATGTTTTAATACTGTCTACAACTTGATTTAACAGGTTATCGCTATAATAATATCCACCTTGTGAATTTTCATAGACTGTGGCTACTTCTGAGTCTTTATTTCCTGTAACAATAGATGGTTTAGAACTCGCCATCATACCTAATAATTTAGATGGCATTACTGTATCTATAACATCGCTTTTTTGGAATAAAAAATGAACATCTGCACTAGATAAAAGTAAAGGAAGCTCTTCGTAAGGCACTAAATTATGATGTTTAACAAAATCATAGTTTTTGATGCCTTCAACGACCTTAATTTTTTCTGCACCTTCACCTACGATTATAACTTCTATATCTTTAATTGTTTTAAGTACATCTAACACCTTAAAGAAAAAATCCCAATCTTGCTTGGCACCTATGTTTCCAGAGTATACTATTTTAAATTTTTCTGAAGCGAGGTAAGGATGTTTACTCTCGGTTTTAACTCTAAATTTAGACGTATCAAGCCAATTGGTGAGGTAATAAGTATTTGTGTTTTTTACTTTAGTTTTTAATTTTTTAAGCATCCCATTACTAATTGTGCTAATGGTATCAGCTTTATGGAGCAAGGCTCGTTCTAACCAAAGTATTCGTTTAATAAAAAATGACTTATTACTACTTAGCAGACCAGAATCTATGGCTGCATCAAATTCAAAGTCTTGGATATGGATCCATAGTTTTGAACGGTATCTTAATTTCAAGAACCAACCCAGTAAAATGGAGGACGTAAATGGTACAATACAGATGACATGGTCTGGTTTAGCTATTTTAAACAGGTTTGGCACATTTCCGAAGGTAAAACTAAGCAAGTGTATAATTCGTTTAGAAAATGTAGGATTTGCTGGTACATATTGTTTGTATCTATACACCGAAACGTCATTTACGATTTCTTTGTACCATCTTTTTTTATGTTCATAATCTGAGCGAATTTTCCATTGCGGATAATATGGAAAGCCTGTTATGACAGATACGTTGTAACCTTTTGAGACTAGATATTCTGCTTTTTGTGTTGTGTATAAGCCAATCGCACTATCTTCTGGCGAATAGTTGACTCCAATAATGGTGATGTTATTAGTTTTCAATCTTTCTCTTTTTTACTGCTGAAGCTGGATTTCCGTAGCAAATAAAACCTTCTGGCATATCCTTAAACACATTGCTTCTGGCACCAATAACACATCCTTTACCAACTGTTACGCCTGGAGCGATATAGACATCATTAGTAATCCAAGCTTCATCTTCAATGATTACTTCTTGATGACCAATATCAAAACTTTCTTTGGTATAATCATGAAGTCCTGTATTAAAATACACGCCATGAGCAACTGCTACATGTTTACCTATTGAGATATTGCCTAGACTATATAAAATACAGTCTTCACCAATCCAGGTATAATCACCGATGGTTATTTTCCAAGGATATGTAAATTTTGCTGAGGGACGAATAAGCACATCTTTACCAATTTTAGCACCAAATGATCTTAATAAAAATCGTCTCCAACCATAGAAAAATTGTGGTGACCAAGCAAAAAGTGTTTTTTCTACTATCCACCAAAGCTGCACAACAACTTTAGATTTTCCTCGAAAGTCTCCAGGGACACTAAATGTTTTTAAATTTTGATACATTAATTATGTGCTTTATACCAGTTGTATGTTATTGTTGTTCCTTCTTCTAAACTATAAGGTAGCGCTCCTACAACTTCTTCAACTTTAGTGGTATCATAAATCATGTTGGTCATGATATTATCTAACCTAAATGAGGTTATTGGAGGTGAATTATAGCCTAATTTTTTTAAAATGTCACCAGCTATAGCTAATGTTTTTAATACAAATAAAGGTACAGATTTAATATCGTGTCCATGAAATTTATTTGAAATAATATTAGCCCATTGTTTCACTTCTAATGGTTTAAAATCTGACAAATAAACCGTTTGAGTGTTTAATGTATTATCAAATAATAATTTATCTAGTATATGAACACAATTGCCTACGAAACCAAAATTTTTATGAATACTTACTCCTTTTGGATGCACGTAAACTTTACGTTTGATAGAGTCAAAAAAGTTTTTATAAGGAATATCAAACCATGGTCCCCAAAGTGATGTAGGTCTCACAATTATCCAATTGTTTTCTAATTGCTTAGAATCTCTAACTATTTTCTCTCCAACTATTTTACTTTCTCCATAAACGGTTGAGGGTTTATAATCAAATTCATTTTTAGGCGTATAGCCTATTTCACAAACCAGCCTACTTGAAGCAAAAATGACTTTTTCTATAGATTTTGTTTGATTTATAGCGGTAATTATGTTTTCAACACCTTTAATATTAGCTGCATAATCATCTAATGTTTTACCATCGAGATCTGTTCTCGCTGCCATGTGTAAAACATAATGTGGTTGAAAATCTTTAAAAAGTTGTATTGTTTTGTCTTTGTCTAAAATATCGATGTCTCTCCAGTACGAAGAATGGGATTGATTTCTTGGTTTTGAATTGTCTAGGTTTAAAACTTCGTACCTATCTTTATAGTATTCAATAAGATTAGTTCCTATAAAACCTGAACCGCCAGTAACTAAGATTTTTTTCTTCATCAACTTTAAAATAATCTCAAAGATAAAATTATCATTTGTTTATCTCTAAAAAAATAAAAAAACTCATCTTTTATTAGTTAAAATGACTTATTCTAGGCTTAATTGAGCATATTTTGGTAGAGTTTAACCCAATCGTTAAATCTATATTGCCAAGAATATGATTTTAAAACAAAATTATGAAGTTTTAGTCCGTTATCGTTTCTTTGTTTTACGGTCCAATTAAGTGCTGTTTTCAATGCGGTTTCTATCTCATTTAAATTTGGGTTCACAAGCATTCCACCATTTTGAGACCATTCTTTTTTCAAACCTGTTTGAAAAGTAGTAATCACAGGTGTTTTATAGATGGCAGCTTCTAGATTAACCATACCTACAACTTCAGAGTGTGAAGGCGCTACAAAAACATGAGCATTTTTAAAGTAAACTATTTTTTCTTCACCAGTGATTAGACCTAAAAACTCAACTTTGTGCTCCATGCCTAGCGATACCACTAATTCGTCTAATTTTTGTTTATAGTCACTAAAGTTACCAGCTATTTTTAGTTTAAAGCCTTCTGGGTTTATATTTGAAAAAGCTTTTATGAGTAGATCTATTCCTTTTTTTGAATCTAATCTTCCTACGTATAAAACGTATTTTTCATTTGTATTATATTCACCTTCTTCTGCAAGATTTGAATCGATTAAATTAGGAATTTCTACCGTAGGTGTATTTGGGAATAGGGTTTTTATTTTGTTAGCTTCATTATTTGTAATTACATGCAAATAATTAGCTTTTGCAAATACAGATTTTACAACTAAATTAAAGTATAGTTTCTTCTTTAATGTTCCTTGTGACCACAACCATGGTTCATACATACCATGACAGGTAATTAAAAAAGGAATATGATGTTGTTTGGCAAATTTTGCAGCTGCGTATTGTGGATACATCCAAACACCATGAATATGTATGATGCTTATTTTATTTTGGTTATTAAGTGTATTTAAAGTGCTTTTTAGGTTTTTAGAATAACGCCATGGTGTAGATTCTCCTTCAACTTTTATAGCTTGATCTCCTTCCTCTATTCTTGTGGTAAGTATTTTAGAGTTAATGTTATGATTTAATAATCTTGTATGTAAATCTAAAACAACGGTTCTAATACCACCACTTTGAAATGAAAAATCTTCTAATACGTGTATAACGTTCATTACAAAAAGTTTATAATATCAACGGATTACTATGTCTCAGTTGATTCGTTTAATTTAGATGTAAACAGAAATAAATTAATAAAGAAGGAATAAAATATAACACCATCTTCGCGCTCAAGAATATTCTCTGAAAGCATGTTTAAACCAAAGTACAATAATAAAAAAAACAATAGTTGATTTCTATTTTTATTAGAAAATTTAAATATATAATAAAAGTAATAAAGAAACACAAACAGCCCAATTACACCTGCGTGTAAGAGGATACTTAAAAACTGATTGTGCGTATTATAACTTCGTACTGATATGTTTGGATTAGCTTCATAACATTCATTTAAAACATCTCTTGTATCTCCCCAACCATAACCAATTATTGGAGACTCTATTGCTTGTATAATAGCACATTTATAAATCATGAGTCGCGTTGCTGTTGATGATTTAGGGTTTTTGGTTAAACCTTCGATATCAACCAATTCTTTAAACCTATTGATGTTATTAAACTTAGGAATAAAGACTAGTGTTAACATAAAAATGCCTCCAAAAATTAAAAAATATAAGGCGGTTTTACTCTTAGTTTTAGTTTTTATAAAATATAATATGCCAACTATACCTAAACCTATAATAGGTCCTTTTTTATTTAATATGGCTAGAAAAACAAAAAGCAAGATTAATAAGAGAACGGGATATATGACTTTAGGCCTCTTGATGTTGTAGATAATATCTATTAAAAAGATAATGGCAACACCTATATGCATTGATAAATAAATAGAATGAATTTCATAGCCAATTATTCTCAAGTCTACTAGCGTATGATAATGAATGATAGTACTCTTAAATGTATAATACGGCTCTGTTAAAAAGTAATATGTAAATGTTGTAACTAAAAAGAAAACTAAAGTGAGTATGAAAACCCATTTTAGAGTTTGAATAACTGATTTATTAATTTGCTCTTTACAGTTATATATTAAAACAAACACAATAGGGTAAGCGATAAGAGAAAGTCCTGTTTCTAATTTTCTAAAGGCATAACTAAGGTCTTCTGAATATAAAATACTAAGTAATAGAATTAGAAAGAAACTCGTACTTATGAAAAACAGTTTAAACTTAAACTTATTATCAGATTTATTAACCACATAATAATAAATTGTACTTAATAAAAGCCCTATTACAGGAACTCCTTTAAATTTATCAGGCACAAGAATTATAGCACTATTTAATACTAGAAATATATTTAATAATTGTGTAGGCATTTTTTTAGGCATTTTTTGACTGTTTTTTTAATGCCGTTCTAAACAAAATAAAATAAATTTTTGGTATCAACAAAATAACCACAAAACTAGCAATCAAAAAGGCGTAACCATTAGTAAAATCACCTCTCAAGAAAAATATCATATGCATTGATGCATAAAATCCTGCTGCAACTTTTAATGGATCTCGGCTATTTATCCAAACAGACATCATAAATAGAAAATAGGCTAAAATTATTGCAAATAATATAATACCTACTATCCCAAAATTTATGTAGCCTTCAGACACTAAAGGGTTAGATAAATTGTTAAAACTTCTTTTCCCTTTTTCTTTATATTCTCTTTCTAAATATTCTCCAATATACTCACCTGTCGATATTGGCTTATCTACCCATATTTTTCTAGGCACAAAGAAAAAAACACCTCCAGACAGTTGTCTTCCATATGACAATCCATCTCTCTCGACATGTTCTATTGTAGCAGAAAAATTAATAAACGCATCATAATTTAACGTTGTAAATGTATTAGATACACCATGATTTTTAAGTTGATAAAGTAATAATTTAGGATTAGCCCTTAGTTGCTCTAATGAGTAACCAGAATGTGTGATTAGCGAAATGGTAGGAAATATAATCACCATTGCAAAAAATAAGAACAACAACGACTTAAAATTTGTATTTAACAATCTAGGTATTAAAAAGAAAATTATAGTTAAATAAATTGGCCCAAGAGCATTTCTCTTTTCGGTAAGAGGATTTTTTATGAGTAGTAATAAGATTAAAAACAGGATTGAAACCAGTAAAATGATGTAATAGTTAGTGTTTTTTTTCTTAGCTTTTTTAATATAGTAGATACTTAAAATAAATGCAGGAAAAGGGATCATTAAAATGATTTTCTCTCTTAATAGCAAAGCCGATTTAGAGGTGCCTACTAATGCTAAATAGTTATGTTCGAAATATTCAGCTTTTATATAGTCAAAATTAATTAAGAGAATCGCAATACTAATACCAAATAAAATCAAAATATGAATAGGCAAGTATTTATCAGTTTTGTAGGGCTTTAATTTAGCCTTTCTTGACATGAAGAAGCGGTAAGCGATAAAAACGACAACGTTAAACAAGAAAATATACAGATTTGTTTTTACCATTAAATAATCTTTATAGATCATTTTATTAGGCATTTTTAAATCATTGAGCTTGTATACATCATGTATTTGAAGCATTGGAGCTAGTATGAAAAACAAGAAACTAAATACAATAAAAGCGGCTAAAATTGGAGAAAACCTAGAATCCTTATATAAATACATTAAAGTAATTACAAACAGGACGAGAAAGTTAAGGGTAAAAAGTAATTTTAGATAAACAGGTACAACAGTAAAAAGTAGCAACGGCAAAAAAAGCGATACAAAAAGTAATAAAAATATAGTCTTGCCCTTCATTAAATTGATACTTCTTATAGCATGTTTATATAGTTCTCTATTGTTTAATAATTTAAAATGGTCAAATTACAATTTAAGTACAGAGATTAAATTTTAATAAATATAAAGCAAATATAATATAAACAGTAGATGTAAGAAATAACATCAAATGATATTATTAAATGTAAACCCATACGCGATTTACTTAGTGTTTTTGCGACTGATGCTTTATGTTAAGTACTTACTTAAAATAAACACACCTATTTTATCTTTTCTATAAATATAAATCACACCTGTTACATTCCAAAAAATCATACTAATACCTGTTGCTGCTGCTGCACCAAACATACCATATTGTGGAATAAAAATTAAATTTAAGATAATGTTTAACATCAAAGCAAGCACAAGTATAAATAAATACACCTTTTGTCTACCTGTCATATTGAGATAAACACCAACAGATCCACAAAAAGCATTAAACATTTGAGCAATAATCATGAGTACTAAAGCTGAATTTGCTATGACATAATTTTTACCAAATAATGCTAATATGTTTTCAGAAAAAAGAAAAATAAATAGTATTGCAGGAATCGTTAAATAAAAATTTAACATCGTAGATTTTACAATCAATACTTTTAGTTTTTGGTACTGATGGGAAAAATATAGCTTTGAGATATCAGGTGCTATTACCGCATTAATTGTTGTTAATATAATTCCTATTCCGGTTGTAATTTTAACTGCTGCACCATAAAAAGCCACTTGTTCAAACGACCAGTACTTTTCTAAGATAAAAACATCAAAGCTCTGCATCATGAGAAGCGTGATTAAACTAAAAGACATTGGTATTGATGTTTTTACAATTTCCTTGTACCCAATTTTAACCAATGATTTACTTTTTAGTTTTATGAGCTGAAAAATAATAATTAACGTCGTTACGAAACTTATTAGATAAAATATGAATATATAACCCTCTATTAAATATGAATAATCTTTTAAGGCGTATAGTACTAAACTTAAAATTAACAAACCTCCAAATCGAAAAATGTTCGACGCTATTTCAGACATATATAAGAGATTTAAACCTCTTAATACCTGAAAATTTAAAATAGAAACGGTGTAAGGACAAAGCACGAAAATCACTTTGTCAAATAAGTTTTTAACATCTTCATCTTCAAAGTACTCAATACGAAACCAATCACTTAAACACTTGTAAAACAATAAAATAACAATGAAATTCGAAATTAAAATTACAAACATGCGTTTGTATAAGGAAACTACTTGATTGAAATCATTTTGAGCTTGTAACTTTCCAGAAAACTGTAAAAAAGAATTATTCATCCCTAATAAACAAATAGCTCCACATAAAATTAAAGCATAACTCATAAAGTTAAACTTTCCAAAGAGCACCTCACTTGCATTATTAGTAATGATGAAAATTGCAATAAACTGTAATAAAATTCCAAAAACCTTTATAAAGAGTACGCTCATACTCTTCTTAAAAAACACAGATTTTAATGATTGAAGGGATTTCACTTATTTATTATTAACTATGTTTATTGTTTCCAAAAAGATAAATCTTTCTGTAAAATTTCTTGAAGCTTATCTATATCGTTATCAAAAACACCATTTAAATAATTAGCCTCATCCTGCTTTGTTTCTAAAGGCTTTAAATTGTTTTTTTGGATAACGTACTTAACTCGTGCACGAAAACTACTAGGTAACAAAGCTTTTAAAATAGATTTCACAAAACTATCCTTTAAAAGTAAAGTGTTTAATAATTGTGATTTAGGTTTACCCGAAATATTTCTATGTACTTCAGAGAAGTTATTTGACTCATTTTTAACCCCTAAAAATTCTAGAACTTCATTTGTAATTTCTTCTTGATTTTTTACAAATTCTTCAAAGATGATAACTTTTACATTGGTGAAATTTTCTAAAAAGGCCTTAGTGGAATCTGCATAAAAGCTGGCATTTTTATAAGCCCAAATAAACTCATAATCAAGTTTCATTCTTTCATCCTCCTTTTCTAATCCCTCAATAAATGACAAATTTTCTCTGCCGTCTCTTATTAAATGACCATAAGCCGAAAATGCTCTTTTTGAAGGATTTCTAAGCATAATAATAATTTTAGGATCTCCTAAAACTTCTTTTATTACAGGAATAGATTGATCATAATAATATAACAAATCTACACTAGACTCACCTTTATACTGGTTATCTTTAGCCTTCTTAAATAAATCTTTATAGCCTTCTAGTGTTTTTATAGCCTTCTTTTTTGTGAAGTCATCACCTTTGCCTTTATAAGCGTTTTCTAAAAAGCTATAAGTTAAATACTTTGGCTCTTTGGGATTACAAATAAACATGTTTTTATGTTCGTTTAAATAATCTCCTAAAGAGGTTGTACCGCATTTTGCAGCTCCTACGATTAAAAAATCTGGTAGTTTTTTATTCATATTTTTTTGAAGGTTCTATTTTTACAAATGCAATAAACCGTTACTCTCATTCTCTTATTAAAACAGGAATCGTAGTATAAACGTGAGAAAGGTTATCTGATTTTGACTCCCATACTTTTACCAATTTATCAATATCGGTTGGGCCCAACACGATTCTTACTTTATCAACTTTAGTTTTTACACGTATCTTACACTCATACCATTCTTTATCAACCAATTTGATAGAAGCTGTTTCATTAGTAAATAAACCTGTAGACTTAACCGCTTTTAACGTACCATCTTTTAAATTAAATAAAGCATCTACTCTATTAGGATAGATTCCTGAAATTCTAAAACCAAATGCACTATTATCTTTCGTTTTTTTAACATATATCGTGGCCTCTACTGATTCTCCTTTAGAAGTTTTATCGTTATTTACACTTAAATAAGCAGGATTGATTGTAGATTTTCGTGTGAGTTTAAAGACGTTTTTTTCTCGGTATTTTTCATCTGTTTCAAACACCTTTAGTCCAACATCTTCATACTTAAACACCTCTAAGTCAACATTAAAAGTATCAACTGTATTAGATTTTAATTGACCTCTTTCAGTTACAATTTTATCTTTATTACTTTTTCTCTCTTTATTTTCTTTTTTTTCTTTTACCTGCTTTTCTATAAGCGCTTCAATACGTTCTTTCTCTAAATTAATTCGGTTGTCCACCTTGGTATAAATAAGATCGTACGTTTCTATAGAACTAGCATAGTAATTCAAACTATTTACAAATTGTAAACTATCAATATTGTATTTTGAAAAAACAAACTGTTCTGGCTGTATACCATTGTCTTCTAATAGCTTCTTGTTTACACCTTTAGCATTAGTTAAAATGGAAGCCTCATAAATAACATCAACCATTTTTTCTTCGGAAATGAGATCCTCTGGTTTTGGTCTTTTATCAGAACATGATAATAAAACTACAACTATTATAAAAAGAACTAAAGATTGGTATTTCATAAAGCACTTTAAACAATCATTCCAGCAGCAACAGTTTCATTAGTTGTATCATCAACTAATATTATACTTCCGGTGGTTCTATTTTCTCTGTAAGAATCAATCATTAAAGGCTTAGTAGTACGAATTTTCACTTTAGAAATATCATTCATTTTTAGATCTTTATCTTCAGTATTACGATCTAAACTATCTACATTAATTTTATAAACAACCTCTTTAATCATTGCTTTTTGCTCATTACTAGTATGGCGAATGCTATATTTAGCTCTAGGCTTTGCAGGACTATTATTTAACCAACACAACATGACTTCAATATCTTGAGCAGATTCGGGCTTGTTATTAGAGCGCACAATCATATCTCCTCTACTTATATCTATATCATCTTCTAAGGTCATAGAGATAGACATAGGTGCATAAGCCTGATCTAATGTTTTGTCTAAAGTGTCAATCGTTTTTATTTTAGATGTAAATCCAGATGGCATAACTGTGACCTCATCACCAACTCTAAAAATTCCGCTAGCAACCCTACCAGCATAACCTCTATAGTCTCTATGCGTCTCGCTTTGTGGTCTAATAACAGTTTGTACAGGAAATCTAGCATCAACTTTATTAATATCGCTACTAATATGCATCGTTTCTAAAGTATGTAATAAAGGTGCACCTTGATACCAACTCATTGTTTCAGATCTATTCACCACATTATCTCCATTAAGAGCACTAATTGGTATAAATCTAATATCTTGAACTAATAATTTTGAAGAAAACTCTTCAAATTGATTAATAACTTTATTGTAAGCATCTTCAGCATAATCTACCAAATCCATTTTATTGATACACACAATAATATGAGGTATTTGTAGTAACGAAGCAATAAATGAGTGTCTTTTAGTTTGCTCAATAACACCATGTCTTGCATCAACTAATATAATCGCAGCATTTGCTGTTGAAGCTCCAGTAACCATGTTACGAGTATACTGTATATGCCCAGGAGTATCTGCAATGATAAATTTACGTTTTGGCGTTGTAAAATATCTATAAGCAACATCAATAGTTATACCTTGCTCTCTTTCGTCTTTTAAGCCATCAGTAAATAAAGCTAAATCTACACCTTCGTGACCTTTCTTTTTACTTGTATTAGTAATAGCTTCTAATTGATCCTCAAAAATGGATTTAGAATCATAAAGCAATCGACCAATAAGAGTACTTTTTCCATCGTCTACACTTCCAGCTGTAGTAAAACGTAATAATTGATTATTATCTAACATTGTTTTTTACCTTTTTAAAAATATCCTTGACGTTTTCTATCTTCCATAGCAGATTCAGATCGTTTGTCATCACTTCTGTTTCCTCGCTCAGTATTTCTCATACCTGCCACCTCTGTAGCTATTTTTTCTAATGTATCTGCATCAGATTCATCACCACCTGTAATTGTAATATCACCTAATGTTCTAAAACGAATTTTTTTAACTACAACCTCTTCATGATCTTCTAAAACTAAAAATTCAGAATTAGGTATCCAAGTGTCTTGTCTCCAAACCACTTCTCTTTCATGTGCAAAATATAATGAAGGAATGGCGATATTCTCTCGCTTAATATAATTCCAAACATCCATTTCTGTCCAGTTACTAATTGGAAAAGCTCTAAAATGTTCTCCTTCAAAGTGTTTTCCGTTGAAAATATTCCAAAGCTCTGGTCTTTGATTTTTTGGATCCCATTGACCAAAATCATCTCGATGTGAAAAGAAACGCTCTTTTGCTCGTGCTTTTTCTTCATCACGTCGTCCACCTCCAATGGCACAATCAATTTTATTGGATTCAATAGCGTCAAGTAACGTTGTTATTTGCAAAGCATTTCTGGTTGCGTTTTTACCTTTTTCTTCAGCAACACGACCATCATCAATAGATTCTTGAACAGAACCTACTATAAGCTGTACACCTAGATCCTTAATGATATCATCTCTAAACTGTATCGTTTCAGGAAAATTGTGACCTGTATCTACATGCATTAAAGGAAAAGGAATTTTTGCAGGATAAAATGCTTTTTTAGCCAAATGCGTGACTAATATAGAATCTTTTCCTCCTGAAAATAAGATCACAGGGTTTTCAAATTGTGCCCAAACTTCACGTAAAATGTAAATGGCCTCACTCTCTAATTCGTCTAAGTAATTTAAATAATATTTACTCATGGTTGAGTTGTAATTTTGGTGTTATAAACTCTACAATTCTAGTCACAGAATCTTCAATAGTTTCATTTTCAGTTTTAATTTCAATGTCAGGATTCTCTGGGGCTTCATATGGAGCAGAAATTCCAGTCATATTTTTGATTTCTCCAGCTCTAGCTTTTTTGTATAAACCTTTGACATCTCGACGTTCACATTCTTCTACACTTGTATTAATGTAAACTTCTACAAAGTTAACATCTTTAACGATAGTTCTAATATTCTCTCTATCTTTTTTATATGGCGAAACAAATGCAGCTAATACAATAAGTCCCGCATCTAGCATTAAATTTGACACTTCGGCAATTCGTCTTATGTTTTCGGTTCTATCTTCTGGAGCAAAGGTGAGATCGCTATTGATCCCTTTTCTAATGTTGTCTCCATCTAATGAATACGTTTTTAGGCCTAACTCAAATAATTTTTGTTCTACTAAATTAGCAATTGTAGATTTGCCTGAGCCAGAAAGCCCTGTAAACCAAATTAAAAATGAATTGTGCTTATGGGCTGTAATCCTATCTTTTCTTGATATTTGGTAATTATGAGCAATAATGTTCTCTTTCATTATTAACGGTTTAGGTTTTTATTTATAACGACTAGTATTAACTTCTATTTGATAAACCATAGTTAAGTTTATACCAAAAACGTTCGTGTAGATAATATAATAGCATTTTTGTTATGACCTCAGCAAATCCTATTTTTAATCCGGTTAAAGGATCTCCAGAAATCACCCAAGCAATAAGCATAGTGTCTATAGTCCCTATAAGTCTCCATGTAAATGTTTTGGCAATATGCCTTTTCCTACTTTCAAGAATTTCGCCTTCTTTAGATAGGTTTATTTTAAACCAAACACGTTCATGAAAGTAATATAATAACATTTTAGTAATAACTTCAGCTGAGCCTATTTTTAATCCTGTAATAGGATCTCCAGAAATTATCCAAGACAGAATTATAGTATCTATTGTACCAACAATTCGCCATGTAATGGTTTTAGCAATATGTCTTTTATGTGACTGATCTTTCATTATTTAGTAACAATAAACCAAGGGTTTAAAAGATTTTGCTTATTATATAATAATGATTGATTTGTTTCTTTCGAAATGACCTTTATACCAACTGCATTGCAAATTGCTTGGCCTGCTGCTGTATCCCACTCCATCGTAGGCGCAAATCTAGGATATACATCTGCACTTCCCTCTGCAACTAAACAAAACTTTAAAGAACTTCCTTTAGAAACAATTTCTACATCTTTACCATTAGCTTTAAGCTCATCTACATAGTCTAAAGTATCTTGACTCATATGTGAGCGACTACCAACAACCTCAACTAGGTTGCTCGTATTGTTTTTAGGCTTTAGCTCTTCACTAGAATTTAAAATCTCTGATATAGAAGTGTCATGAGAAGTTAATTCAATTTTATAAGCTTTATTTTTAGTGTTATCTGCAAAATAAAGTGTTTTTGAAGCTGGAACATAAATTACACCTAATAACGGTATTCCATTATTCACTAAAGCGATATTAACGGTAAATTCTCCATTACGTTTTATAAACTCTTTAGTTCCATCAACAGGATCTACAATCCAACATTGTTCCCAATTTTTTCTAATAGAATAATCAATTTGCTTATTCTCTTCGCTTATAATTGGAATTGGTGTGGGAGTCAAAAATGAATTAATGATATCATTAGCCTTTTTATCTGCTTCGGTTAAAGGAGATTTATCATCTTTAATTTCTACATTAAAAGCAGTGTCATACACTTGCATTATAACCTCTCCTGCTTTTAAAGATGCTTCTATAGCAATTTTTAAATTATTATTTATTTCTATACCACTCATACATCTTATTTATTCCGTCTTTTAACTCCATTTTATGTTTCCAACCCAGCGCATTTAATTTTGAGACATCTGTTAATTTTCTCAATGTTCCGTCTGGTTTATTTGTATTATAAATTAACTCGCCTTTAAATCCAACACTATCTTTTATTGTTTCTGCTAATTCTTTGATAGAAATATCTTCTCCAGTACCAATATTTATATGAGTGTTTCTTATTTCTTTATTTTCTGCGGAAAAGGTATCCTTAAAGTCCCTGTTTTGCATAATAAACACACATGCGTCTGCCATATCTTTAGACCATAAGAATTCTCTTTTAGGTTTTCCAGAACCCCAAATCTCAACCTTATTCTCAGAAACGCCAAAGGTAGATAAATAGTTTTTAGCGTCTTCAATATTTGTAATACCTAGATCTTCTAAAACAGCCTCAATTTTATTTTCGTTAAGTAATTTGGCCAAATGTATTTTCCTTATAAGTGCAGGTAAAACATGAGATTTTTCTAAATCAAAATTATCATTAGGACCATAAAGGTTTGTTGGCATTACAGATATGAAGTTTGTTCCATATTGCAAATTATAACTCTCACACATTTTTATACCTGCAATTTTAGCAATGGCATAAGGTTCATTTGTATATTCTAATGTATCTGTGAGAAGATAATCTTCTTTCATTGGTTGTGGCGCATTTTTAGGGTAAATACATGTACTACCTAAAAAGAGTAATTTTTTAACTCCATGCTTATAACTTTGATGAATCACATTATTTTGTATCATCATGTTGGCATATATAAAATCTGCCCTGTAGACATTATTTGCAATAATGCCTCCTACTTTTGCAGCAGCTAGAAAGACGTAGTCAGGTGTTTCCGAAGTAAAAAATTTTGAAACCTCATTTTGATTGGTGAGATCTAGTTCTTTGTGAGTTCGTGTAACAATGTTGTGATATCCTTTTTGTTGAAGGTTTTCTAATAACGCGCTCCCTACTAGACCACGATGTCCTGCTATATATATTTTAGAATTTTTATCCATAAAGCGTTATTAATTGTACTTTAGTTCTTTAATCATTAGGCTTAAGGGAACCACTAAAACGTTGTTTTAAGTTTCTGTTGGTTCTTCCCAAGCATTTACTTTTTTTGAGTTATCTGTTGGGCCAAATATGATCTATATATCATCTGAATTCAATTTAGCTGATAATACGTTTATTTTTTTTTCTTTACTTCTAGTATTGTTTATGAGTTTGCCAATTATAAATTCTGCGAATGAACTAATCACTATCAATATTAAAAATCTCCAATCCCACCAACTGTAAAAGAAATAGCTAGAAGCTAAAATAAAAAAAAATCTTGGCGATAGTTTTTGAGATAGTATCCAATGTAATGGAAAAACTATAGCAAAATCAATAGAATTAAATAACATTAAAATTTTGAATTTTATTTTTCTATTATGTATGGTTTAAGCACAATTAATTGCTTAAAACTTAAACCACCTTTAATAAGTTTTATATTTAAACTATGGTTATTGACCTTGTCACTCATAAATAGAGTGTATTTAGAATTATTCCTTTTTATAACTATACTATCCTGAATTAGTTGTTCAACATTAAATTTAATTTGAAATCCCTCAGGGGTTTCTTTTTTAAAGATATTTTCTATTTGAAAAACATAAAAGTCTTCTTTTTTTATTTCTATTCGTTCAGAATTTGAAATAAAGTCAGTTTTCGAATTTCCCTCACCATCAAATCCTGTTATACTTCCTTCAGTTTTAAACTTAAACTGTTTTGTTTCTCTATCTATATCAAAAAGGGTTACTGTCCAAGTTTCACTTCTTGGAAAGGCATTTCCAAAAGAAACATTTTTTATTGCTGGCATCCATGTTTGATAGCCTTCTGATGGTCTTGTTATATAATACGAACCTCTGTGCTCTGAAGGCTTCTTTCCATCTATTAGAACTTCGACAGCAGCTTCTTCTCCTATTGGACTAGCAAAAAACTCCACCCTATTGCCTGTGAAATTGGTTGTGATTTTTTTAGAAGCATTATCAAAATTTAATATAGTTCTTAAGCTATCATCTGTTTTAGGGTTATTAAGGGTATTCTTCTTAACAAACTTAGACAATACAATATTTCTCAAAAGCGCGTTTCCTTTATCATTTGGGTGCACATTAGGAGTTATAGTATTCCCCATAAGTTCATTGGGAGATATTGTATTGTTTTCCAAATATGCTTTCCATTGTGCTCTAACATCAATAAAACCACAATCATATTTTCTAGCAATGTCTTGAATAGCCTCCGAATCAAAATCATGAGATTTATTTATAGATTCTAATTTTGATTCTGGTGTATTCCAAACATAATGGTGATCTAACAAAAGAATATCAGAAGTCATTCTTTGTCTTATACGCTTAATTAAAGTGTCAAAAAGTCCGTCCTTAATACCATCATATGCATGAAATATGATCAAATCTGGATTTTCATGATAGACATCGTGTTCTGCGGTTTTAATAAGGTTAGGGATTGTAAACCCTCCTATTGGCTTGTGTTTAAAACTAATAATAGCAAATGGAAAGCGTTTTTTTAAAGAATCAACTAAAATATTTGTCTTCATTCCTCCAATAATCGATTGTCCATAAAACAATATCTCTACATTATTAGGATGTTCTTTTGTACTACTATTTAAAAGATTTAAGGTTCTATCAATGCCTTTATATCTTTTCTTAGGTATTTGCTCTAATTTTGAGCCACAAAACGATGTCAATACAATAATTAATGAAAATAAAAATGATAGTTTTTTAATAGTCATTACTCAAAGTAATTTTTGATTCTATAGCCTCCTTCTTTAAGGTATTGTTGCTTTTGCATTAATTTAATATCGCTGGTCATCATATCTTCAACTAAAGCTGGTAGGTCATATTTAGGAATCCATCCTAATTTTTCTTTTGCCTTTGTAGCATCACCAATAAGCAATTCTACTTCAGTAGGTCTAAAATACTTTTCATCTACAGCAATAACCTCTTTACCAACCTCAATTTGATATTCTGGTTGACTACAAGATTTAACAAAGCCTTTTTCACTAGAGCCTTCGCCTTTAAACTCGAGTTCAATACCAACGTGATCAAAACACATTTTAATAAAATCTCTAACCGTTGTGGTTTTACCTGTAGCAATGACCCAATCTTCTGCTTCATCGGCTTGAAGAATCATCCACATCATTCTAATATAGTCTTTAGCATGTCCCCAATCTCGTTGAGCATCTAAATTACCTAAGTAAATTTTATCTTGTAACCCTAAAGCTATTTTAGAAGTCGCCCTTGTTATTTTTCTTGTCACAAATGTTTCACCTCTAATTGGCGATTCGTGATTAAATAATATACCATTACAAGCATATATACCATAAGCTTCACGGTAGTTTACAGTAATCCAATAAGCATACATTTTAGCAACTGCATACGGACTTCTTGGATAAAAAGGGGTTGTTTCGGTTTGAGGTACTTCTTGTACTTTACCATATAGCTCAGATGTTGAAGCTTGATAGATTCTAGTTGTTTTTTCTAAACCTAAAATTCTAATGGCTTCTAATAAACGTAGTGTACCTATCCCATCTGCGTTAGCAGTATATTCTGGCATTTCAAAAGAAACGTGAACATGACTCATCGCTGCAAGATTATAAATCTCATCAGGCTTAACTTCTTTAATAATTCTAATTAAATTAGTACTATCTGTTAAATCCCCATAGTGTAAAATAAAATTTTGATTCTCTTCATGAGGATCTTGGTATAAATGATCAATTCTACCTGTATTAAAAAGTGATGATCTTCTCTTCACACCGTGAACTATATACCCTTTCTTTAATAGAAACTCACTTAAATATGCTCCATCTTGTCCTGTTACTCCTGTAATTAATGCTACTTTTTTCTGCATTTCTTATGTTTAAAACATTAGTATAAACCTATTTTAAATAGGCTGAATCTTTTGCAAATGTATGATTTTTGTTCTTATTTATCATACGATTAAATTGACTTACTCTTTTGTTAAGTGTTCAAGAACATCATCAACACTGTCTTTCCACTTTTTTAGTGGTTTATTATATAGTTGTTCTACCTTTTTATTATTCAACACACTGTATAATGGTCGTTGTGCTTTTGTTGGATAATTTTGTATGGGTTTAACATTTGAACTTTTGTTTAAATATTTTGATATATGTAATGCCAATCCATACCAAGTGGTCTCTCCTGTGGCCGAAAAATGATAAGTACCATAACTTGTGTTCTTTTTGCTGATTATAAAAAAAATAAATTCTGATAAATCACGACAACTCGATGGTGTACCTTTTTGCGATGTAATGATTGTTAATTTTTCATTTGCCTTAAGTTTATTAAATATCGTTTTTACAAAGTTGTTATTAAACTTTGAATACAGCCATGAGGTTCTTATAATAAAGTAATTGGAAAGGTGTTCTCTAATATATGTTTCACCTAATAACTTTGATTCGCCATAAGTATTTATTGGGTTTGTAATATCACTTTCTAAATAGGGAGACTCTTTTGAGCCATCAAAAACATAATCTGTAGATACATGAATTAAAGTTGTATTATATTGTTTGCAATTCACGGCTAAATTTTTAACTGCGTGAGCATTGACGTCTAGTGCTTTTTGCGTTTCGGTTTCGGCTAAATCTACGTTTGTAAAGGCTGCACAATTAATACAATAATCAAAGTTATGCTCTTTAAATAAATGCTCTACAACCTTACTGTTAGTGATGTCTAATTTAGATTTTTCTAAAAAAACAAAATCAATTGTATTGGTGAAATCATTAGAAAAATCTTTAATAGTTTTACCTAATTGACCATTACTTCCTGTAACTAAAACTCTAATTTTCATTTAAATATTCTGAAAGTGTTGGTAATACTTCATCTTTTTCTGAAAGTATGATTTCATCTTTTGATAGTCTCCAATCTATATTTAAATCGTTATCATTATAAATGATACCACGTTCTGCATCTTTATGATAAAAATTATCACATTTATAATTAATAATTGTGTTATCCTTTAGTACAACAAAACCATGAGCAAAACCTTTAGGTACAAATAATTGTTTTTTGTTCTCATCATTTAATTCTGCCGAAAAGGATTGAAGAAACGTTGGAGAGTCTGTTCTTAAATCTACACAAACGTCTATAATTGCACCTTGAACAACTCTAACTAACTTAGACTGCTCATATGCTCCAATTTGAAAATGCAGACCTCTTAAAACGCCTTTAGAAGACTTTGACTCATTATCCTGAACAAAATCAATTACAAGGCCTGTTTTTTTTTGAAAGTTATTAGCATTAAAGCTTTCAAAAAAATAACCTCTATGATCTTCAAATACACGAGGCTCAAGCACATAACAGTCTTTTAAATGTGTTTTTTCTACAATCATAAAAACTATAAGTTTCGTAAATACTCACCATAACCACTTTTAAGCAATGGCTCTGCTAACTTACTAAGTTGATCTCTATTTATATACCCCATTTTATATGCGGTTTCTTCTATACAACCTATTTTTAATCCCTGACGCTCTTCTATAACCTGAACAAATTGAGACGCTTGCATTAAAGAATTAAATGTACCTGTGTCTAACCATGCTGTACCTTTATCTAAAATTTCTACATGTAATAGCTTTCGTTCTAAATAGGTTTTATTGACGTCTGTTATTTCTAATTCTCCTCGAGGGCTGGGTTCTATATTTTTTGCTATTTCTACAACTGAGTTATCATAAAAGTAAATTCCAGGAACAGCATAATTTGATTTAGGATGATTTGGTTTTTCTTCTATAGAAAGGGCTTTATTATTTTCATCAAAATCAACCACACCATAACGCTGTGGGTCTTGAACATGGTAGGCAAAAATAATACCACCATCAATATCATTTAGTTGTCGTAATTTTTCTTCTAATCCAGAGCCATAAAATATATTATCTCCTAATATAAGCGCTACTTTATCTTGACCAATAAAGGACTCTCCTATAATAAATGCTTCTGCGAGACCATTTGGATTTTCTTGTACTTCGTATTTAAAAACACAGCCATAATCTTCTCCATTTCCTAGAAGTTCTTTAAATCTAGGTGTATCTTTTGATGTCGATATGATTAAAATTTCCCTAATACCTGCTGACATTAGAGTTGTTAATGGGTAATATATCATTGGCTTATCATAAACTGGCATTAGCTGCTTACTTACTACCCTTGTTAATGGGTGAAGCCTTGTACCAGAACCTCCTGCTAAAATAATTCCCTTCATACATTTTTATATTTATCTAAATACCAGTCAATTGTTTTTTTGATTCCAGTTTCAAAATTCTCATCGGCTTTCCAATGTAATTGATTTTCAATTTTTGAAGCATCAATAGCATATCTAAAATCATGACCTGGTCTATCTTTAACAAATGATATTTGCTTTTTATAAGAGTCTTGTTTAGGCTTTATATGGTCTAAAAGTTCACAAATTTTATTAGCGATGTACAAATTATCTCTTTCATTGTGTCCACCAATATTATAAGTTTCTCCTGATATTCCGTTTGTAAAAACCAAATCTATTCCCTTACAATGGTCTAATACATATAACCAATCTCTTATATTTTTACCATTTCCGTAGATAGGAATTTGCTCTCCATTAATTGCTTTTCTAATTATGGTTGGTATAAGCTTTTCATCGTGTTGCTTTGGTCCATAATTATTAGAACAATTGGTGGTTACAACATTCATCCCATAGGTATGAAAATAACTTCTAACTATAAAATCTGAAGAAGCTTTTGAGGCACTATAAGGACTGTTTGGTGCATAGGCTGTTTCTTCTGTAAACAAACCTGTTTCGCCTAGTGTTCCATACACCTCATCTGTTGAGATGTGATGAAAACGCTTAGCCTCACATCCTGCTTTAAAGGTATTGGCTGCTTCCATCCAATGGTTTTTTGCAACATCTATAAGATTGAATGTTCCAAAAATGTTTGTTTTAATAAACGCATCGGGATGCTTAATTGAGTTGTCAACATGAGACTCTGCTGCAAAATGAAAAATAGCATCAAAATTATAGGTCTCAAAGAGATTTTCTATTAACGCTCTATCACAAATATCCCCTTTAATAAAGGTATAGTTGCTATGAGATGCAATTGTTTCTAAATTAGAAAGCTCACCAGCATAAGTGAGCTTATCTAAATTTATAATTTTAGTAGATTTATAATTTTCTAGAAAATAAGGAATAAAATTTGAACCTATAAATCCCGCTCCTCCAGTAATTAAAATTGTTTTATCCTTCATATTCTTTTGCAAATTTTATCACCTTAATTGCAAAATACATAAGGAATAATATAAACATAGCCAGTAATGGAAAAATCAAAGTGTAGCGCTTTTCAAATTCATTAGACCTTAGGCCTATTTCCGAAAAATTTGTAATAACATCGTAGTAAACACTTTCTTCAATTTTTAGTTCATCTAAAACTCGAATAGAATCTCTAATGGCTATTTCATTTCTAAATAAATCAAATTCTTTAGTTTCAGTTTTCTCTTGTGTTAATGGTAATAATCCCTCAATTCCAACAGATACTGCTCGGTTTTTAGATTCTTGATTTAAAATTTGTAAGTATACTAATTGTAAAGAATCTATCTTTTTTAAATCTTTTAAATAAGTGGCTTTTTTAATTGCAATAGTGGAGTCTCTAACACGCATTAATTTTTTAGAATACTCATTATTGAATGTTGAGTTAAATCCATTTGAAAGATTTTTAAATATATTTCTTTTAGTAGACATTACTCTAATACTAAAAACATCACTAGAATATAAATCTCTATTTTCAACAAAATCTTCAAAAGTTAGTTCTTGAGCTCTAATGCTGTCTATAGATTTAGCATATTCATCATATTCTTGAATTAACTGATTTTCAGTTTCTGGACCAACATCAATTTCAAATTTTTCTATAGTTTTTATATCATCTTCAGAAATTTCAAAAATAGTCGCCAAATCGCCATAATTCTCACTTTCTAATAAAGAGTTGTAATAATCAATGTTAGAAACCAATTGATATTTAGAATTAAAATATGGTTTAACTAACATTTCAGAATAAAAAATTGGCGTTTTGGTTTTCTCTAAACCAAAGCCAACTAATAAAGCTAATAAAACGACTATAGAGATAAGTTTAAAATTCTCAATTATAGCTTTAATTAAAAAGACTACCGTTGAAAAAACTGCTTTAATAATTCCTCCTATAAAATTAAATATCTTATTAAAGAAATCTCCTATTGCATTAAATAAAACGCCTAAATCAACTTCTTCGTTGGTATTATTATTAGGTAAATTTTCGCTCATAGCTTTATATTATTTATTGAATATCTGTTGTAATATTTTTCTTGTTATTAGGTAGGTTGGTTTAACTCCTGAGGTGCCTAAACCACCCGAGGCCAATGTACTTCCTGTTTCTAATGGGTTATCACTAGCATAATAAGCATAACGCACTTTTACATTAGGGTTTATGCTGCCTCTAACCTTAGATGCTGCTTGTATCGCCTTTTGATAATGTGCACCTTCCATTTCTAATCCAATCACATTCCATGTTGAATTATAAAAGAACTTTAATATTTCTTTATTTTGCAATGATGTACCTAATACACTAATCATTGCGCCTTCAAAAACTTTTACACCTTGCCCTTCTAAATCTGATTTACTCAATTCATTTTTAAAAGGATAATTATCGGCTGTGCCTTCAAAAATATGAGCAGACGGAATCATAATATCGCCTTTATCACCTTCTAAAATACCGGCTTTACCCATAATGGAAACCGACTCTACATTTAAGTGCACTTTTTCATCGTTAACACGGTAAGGTTTTAAAAACTCATCAATAGTTTCATAAGCTTGCTCTCCAAAAGCATAATCCATAACAAATATAACTGGCTTCTCTTCATTTTTAAATGAATCACCAACGTCTATATCTGTTTTAGAAAAATCGATTTTATCTGTATCAAAGATTTGAACATCTATATTGGTTCCAGAGGTGTCCTTAATATAAGTCATTCCACTCTGCAACGCTTCTTTAGTAATTTTATTGCGTAAGGTTTCGTTATCTTTTTGGCTTATAGCTTCATAGACATCAAATATATCTTTTTTTGCGGCCATTGTTTTTAATGCAATTGGCGCAAAAATAGAATTCATTACACTATGCATATTGGCACTAATAACATGTATTGGACGACCTAGTAAGTTTTTCTTTTGAAGAACTTCTTTAATATTATCTGCCCAAATTTCTCCATGAATATGGTGACCTAATCGCTCTCTTAAAACCGGACTAAAAGTCACAGTACGCTTATTATTATTCACCACTTCTTCTATGGCAAGTTTACCTAACCAATATACAATATGAAGTAAACGTTCTGGTTTTACTTTGGTTGTAAATTTTGCATGAGCATTTGTTAGCTCTTCAAATGTTCTACCTAAAATATTTGCCGTGTGCGTAATTGCAATTTCTCGTTCTGGTTGGGTTAATTTCTTTTTAGAAAGTACTGCTTTTTCTAATTTAATCCAATCTCGTGTGGTTCTTCCTTGCTCATCAATTAAAACGCGTTTGCTTATTTTGTGAGACTCAATAAATAAAAAAGTAAGGTGTGTGAGAATGTCATAAATTTCCGATCGTCCTCGTGTGATTTCAATATTCATCTGCTCTGTATCTATACGATAACAGTTACGACGTCTTTTTGGCGGAATTATAGTTTTAAAGTGAGAATTACCATAGCCTTCATCACTTGTTAAATTAATAAATGTACACTCTTCAATACCTTCTGGCAATCGATCTATAACATACAACAACCCTTCTAGTTCTGCTTTTTCTTCAGAAATAGAACCATATATTTCAGGTCGTAATAACAATAAAGATTCTCTAAGTGTCTCACCAGAAACTCCCATTGGCTTATAAAACCCACGATTAAATAAATGTCGCATGGTAATATACATTCTCTCAATGGCATTAGAACTCTCCTGAGCCCTAGTTCTTTCGTGAATTTTTCTTTTATTCATTCATTATTGGTTTACGGACAAATATAGTATTATTTCAACAACTTTTGAGCGTATAATTTATTGGCAATTTTTCTATCATTAGACAGCCTTGGTATCTTATTTTGACCACCTAATTTTCCAATAGATTTCATGTAATCTTGAAACCCATTTTTCTTAATTTCTGAAATTTTAAGTGGTTGCAGCACATTTCCGAAGATTAAATCATAGTAATAGCTATTCTGTTTTTGCATTGAAGCATCTATTTTTTGTGCTAATTCTAAAAGGTTATGAGGCGAGTTTTCAAACTCAATAAACCACTCATGAAACGGTAAGCCAGACTCAGGATTTATTTGTGGCGCTACCGTAAATTCTGTTACACTCACGTCTAAATTTTGGGTTGCTTCTTGCAAAGCCTGCTCAACTTCTTTACCAATAACATGCTCACCAAACGCAGAAATAAAATGCTTAATTCGCCCAGAAACGATGACTCTATATGGTTTTGTAGATGTAAACTCAACAGTATCTCCAATATTATAAGCCCACAATCCTGCGTTAGTAGAAATAATCATCACATAATTAACTCCTGTTTTTACTTCGGAAATCGTTAGTCGTTTAGGTTGGTCGTCAAAAAAATGATTTGCTTCGATAAACTCATAAAACATCCCTGAATTTAACTGAAGTAACATACCTTTTTCATTTTGCTGATCCTGAAATGCAAAAAAACCTTCACTTGCAGGATACAACTCAATGCTATCAACTTTTCGCCCTATTAAACTTTCAAATTTTGCACGATAAGGCTCATAATTTACACCTCCAAAAATAAAAAGATTGAAATTCTTAAAAACGTCACCTACCTTTTTTCCTGTTTTTGCATTAATTTTCTCAAAATACATTTGAACCCAAGATGGAATTCCTGAAATGACAGACATGTCTTCGGGCAATGTTTCTTCAACGATGGCTTCTACTTTAGTTTCCCAATCTTCTATACAATTGGTTTTCCATGAAGGCATTCTATTTTTTTGAAGATATTTAGGAACAAAATGTGCTACAATACCAGACAATCGTCCCAATTGTATGCCGTTTTTTTCTTCTAAAGTTGGGCTTCCTTGTAAGAATATCATTTTACCATCCACAAACTTGCTGTTACCTGTTTCGGCTATATACATTAAGATTGCATTTCTAGCTGCTTCAACATGAGTTGGCATACTTTCTTTTGTTAATGGGATATATTTTGCTCCAGATGTTGTACCAGACGTTTTTGCAAAATATAAAGGTTTTCCTTTCCAGAGGATATCTTCTTCACCAGCAACAACACGATCAACATAGGGCTTTAAATCTTCATAATCTCTAATTGGTACGCGCTTTACAAAATCTTCATGAGACGTTATGGATTTGAAGTCATGCTCATTTCCGAAGACCGTATGACTTGCGTCTTTTATTAAAGATTTAAAAACCTTTTCTTGAGTTTCTACTGGATTGCTAGACCATTTTAAAACAGATCTCTTAATATGTTTTGCAAATAGCTTAGCCAATATTGGTTTAAGAGACATCATTTAATTAAAATCTATAAAATTGGTTGGGTTTACTGGGTATCCACTATTCCAAAGTTCAAAATGTAAATGTGGTCCTGTTGTTAATTCTCCGGTATTTCCTGCTAATGCAATGACTTCGCCAGATTTTACTAAATCGCCTTGTTGTTTTGTAATTGAGGCATTGTGTTTATATACAGAGATGAGTTCGTAACTATGCTCAATAATTACGACATAACCCGTATCTGCAGTCCACTCAGCAAAAATAACCGTACCATCTGCTGTGGCTTTAACTGGTGTGTTTTTGGCAACGACAACATCAACAGCATAATGTTTGTCTTTAACACTATAAGCTTCAGATATGGTACCATTTACTGGAGGAAACAACACGAAGTTTGTGGATGATATGGTAGACTCAAATACGTTATACTTGTCTTCTTTATCTACCAATTCTCTTAATAATGAATCTTCTTTTGTGGGTTTTAAATCTAATTGACCAGCGTCAATACTTGCCGCATCAATAATAGAGTCTCTATTAAACTCAACCGATGCAACATCACCTGTTAACACCTTTTTTATAGATGAATAATATTGTTCGTTAAGATTTATAACTTGTTGTAATGAGTCTGTTTTATAATTTAAAACGGTAGCTTGCTTCTTTAAAGCGGTTGATGAATAGCCTGGAATATATTCTTTTAATGAGGTAAATGCAATTAAAAAAATGGTACCAGCTACTAACAGTATTGTTCCTAATGATACAATCACAAAGACATTTAAACGCGTTAATTTTATTGCAAAACGCTCCTCAAAAGTATCTTCATTAAGAACGACCAAACGGTACTTATGAAGTAACTTTTTCTTAAATTTTTTTTCTTTCTCTTTTTTTGCCATTGTCCTACAAAATTAATTAAAATATGTGCAAGTTTGATTTACAATCTTAAAGTTTCACAATAAACGTTAGATTTGAAGTATAATTATTAAATTTGCAATTCAAAATAGAATATTATGATAGCATCAAGCATATTTTTAGCTCCTGGAGCATGGCAAATAATTTTAATCGTTGTTGTGGTCTTATTATTGTTTGGAGGAAAGAAAATCCCAGAACTTATGAGAGGTCTTGGAAGCGGTATCAAAGAATTTAAAGATGCCAGCAAAGAAGAAGACGGAACAACAACTACAGAAAAAGAATAACCAATTATTCTTAAAAACGTATAAACAAAAAAGCCAACGATTAGTCGTTGGCTTTTTTTTTACTTGTATTTTTTAACCTTATTTAATGGCTATAGATTTAATAATAGATTCTAGCTCAAACACATAATCACGCTTTGCAATTGATGGTGCAAACACATATCCTTCGGCAATGATATAACGGTTATTCACTTTATCTTCAATAGCGTAGTTTATAAAAGGTCCAGACATAAAGGCATTTTTTAAATCCCAAAGTCCGCGCGTTTCAAAAGCTGGTTTATTATCAACAATCACATTACTTATAAAAGGCGTAAACGCTGGCTCTGTTGCCATGTAACTGTTTTCTAAAGCACCTTCAATATGAATTTTACCTACAGAATCTCTCACTCTAACTACATCAACAACTGCACTATCACCTTTTCTTATAGAAGATAATGGCACTTCATACACCAATAAATCTACGTTACCGGTTTCAATATCTCTTCTAATCCAAAAGAAATCATCATCAGATTTTGCAATTCTATAAGCTGTAGGAAATTTTAAAGACACACCCAATTCTTCTTTCAAAGGTGTATCATTAAATAATGATTTACTGGTTCTTCGTTGACGTTCTGTGATTTCAGTTTTCTTAAAAGCATCAATAATTTTAGCCGAATTTTCTTTAATCTGTTCTATAATTTCAGCATTGGTTTGTCCAGAAATCACCACTAAAGTTTGAGGTCGAGCATAAGCATCTCTAGCAATTTGAGTTGCTGCTTCTTTCCCTTTTTCAATTTTTAAAACTGTTCTATTCTTTTTTGCAAATCCTGTAAAAACTTCGGTTGGCAATTGGCTCATTGAAAATTGAGGTTCGTCTTTAGATAAACCTTCAACAGATGCAGCAAGTACATCTCTAATAGTTTCACCTACATTGTTTTCCCATAATAGATTATCAGAAACAACTAAAATACTATTAATATCTCCCGAAGAGGCTGTAACGTATCTCTTTTCTTCGCCATCACCACATCCAAAAAATACCGTAGCTACTAATAAAATCCCTAAAATGTTTTTAATCATTTTTAATGTGTGTTAAGTTTTTTTATTTTGAGACAACTAAAGTGGTCCCTATTTTCAATTTATTACCACTAATACCGTTCCATTCTTTAATATTTTGAACAGAAACTCCTGGAAATTTTTGAGAAATGCTCCAAAGCGAGTCTCCTTCTCTCACTTTATAAGTGGATTTACCTGCAGTATTAATAACTTTTTTAGGTGTGTTAGATGAAGATGAAACTGTTTTTCTATTAGAATGTCTTGGGTATACTGTAAGTCGTTGACCAATTCTTAAATTATTACTTCGTAAACCATTCCATTGTTTTAGTTGACTCACACGTACTCCAAATTTTCTTGCAATTTTACCAAGGTAATCTCCAGATCGTACACGATATGTCGTTTTGCTTTTAGAATCAAATAACTGCGGAAGTGGTTTCTCTCGCTTACTCATTTCTTCTGTTACATACGCATAAATCTCGGTTTCATTAGTAACAAAACGACCAATGGCTTCACGAGGTAATCGCAACGTATAGTCTTCTCCTTTAATAAACGGAATAATATCTAACTTATACGACGGATTCAAAAACTGGAGTTCCTCAATGGGCACATCTACCAACTCAGACACTTGATCAAAAGAGATCATTTGTTTGACGTGTATCGTATCTGTTTCTACATAATGATATTGAGGTGGTTGTATTTTAAAACCATGCTCTTCAGCATATTCAAAAATATACATGGTTGCTAAAAATGCTGGCAAATAACCTGCCGTTTCACGTGGAAGATGTGGTCTAATATTCCAATAATTTTTGTAACCTCCAGAGCGTCTAATCGCTTTAGATACATTTCCAGGTCCTGAGTTGTATGCTGCCAAAGCTAAATCCCAATCGCCAAAAATTCTGTATAATCTTGCTAAATATTCACTCGCTGCTTTACTGGATTTTATTGGATCGCTACGTTCATCTACATAACTACTTACATCGAGTCCATGTTCTTTTCCTGTACCATACATAAATTGCCATAAACCAGTTGCACCAACTCTAGAGCGTGCTTTTGGTTTTAAAGCAGATTCTACAATAGCTAAATATTTGACTTCTAAAGGAATATCATTATTATCTAATGACTCTTCAAATAGTGGGAAATAATAATGACTCAAAGACATTAAACGCGACATAGAATTACGTCTATGTTTTAAGTACGATTTTATAACACTTTCTAGAGATGCGTTGTATTCTATATTAAAAGGTGTTCTTGCATTTAGTCTAGCTAATCTAGCTTTAAGCGTATCTGTTGATAACTCAGGATAATCAACAGGATCATATTTGAGCGTTGTAACCGATTCATAAATACTATCAAACAATACATTTGAGTATAATTCTTCTAACCATTTTTCATCCATTACTGCGGCTTGAGGTAAATCTTCAAGTTTGCGGTTTTGAATAGAATCTATTTCTGGTTTGATATTGATGCCTTTTTTAAAATAATTTTTGCCATCAATAATAGTGTCAATCACGTAGGTTTCGCCTTCAACAAAATCGGCTTCTGTGAGTCTTTTTATTTCTTTTTTCTTCGGAATTGAATCCTGACCAAAAGAAACTAAAGCACATAATAAAAAGCCAATAGTTAGAGTAATATGTTTGCGGTTCATTGGTTTCATAAGTATTAATCGTTCACTATATACCATAATAGTTTAACGACAAGTCAGCTAAAATCGTGTTTTTTTAGCTAAAATGAAAGTTTCATAGAACAATTTAACAAGGCTTGTAAGATTCTTCCGTAGTAAAATAAAAAATCGTGACCTACTCTAAAATAGCAGCAATTCCTGGTAACGTTTTCCCTTCTAGGCTTTCTAGCATTGCTCCTCCACCTGTACTTACGTAGCTTACTTTGTTTTCAAAACCAAATTGTTTTACAGCAGCAACAGAGTCTCCTCCTCCAACAAGCGAGAATGCTCCATTTTTAGTAGCTTCTGCAATAGAGTTTCCAAGTGCTATTGTGCCATTTGCGAAATTTTCCATTTCAAAAACGCCTAAAGGACCATTCCATAAAATGGTTTTGCATTGCATGACAACGTCATGAAAAATAGCCTTAGATTTTGGTCCGCAATCAAGTCCTTGCCAACCTTCTGGGATTTTATCCACATCTACAGTTTTGGTTTCTGCATCATTAGCAAAATCATTGGCAGCAATCACATCTACAGGTAGATGAATTTGTACATTTTTAGCTTCTGCTTGTTTTAAAATCTCAAGTGCTAGTTCCATTTTATCATCTTCACAGATAGAATCTCCTATATTTCCACCTTGTGCTTTTACAAAGGTAAAAGTCATACCTCCTCCAACGATAAGGTGATCTACTTTATCTAAAATATTTTCTATAATGGTAATTTTAGACGATACTTTTGCGCCTCCAAGAACTGCTAAAACTGGTTTTTCTCCAGTTTCCATTACTTTATTGATACTCTCGATTTCTTGAGCTAGCAAATTTCCGAAGCATTTATGATCTGGAAAAAATTGTGCGATAATTGTTGTAGAAGCATGTGCTCTATGTGCAGTCCCAAAGGCATCATTAACATAAATATCACCCAATTTTGAGAGTTGCTCTGCAAAATCTTTGTCTCCTGCAGTTTCTTCACTGTGGAAACGTAAATTTTCTAATAATAAAATTTCTCCTGGTTTTAAATTGGCAGCAGCTTCTTGGGCTGTTTCGCCAACACAGTTTTCAGAAAACTTTACTTCAACACCTAAAACGTCTTCAATTTTATTGACGATATGTTTTAAAGAATATTTCTCTTCTACACCTTTTGGTCTCCCTAAATGTGACATTAAAATACAACTGCCACCATCTTCTAAAACCTTAATAATTGTTGGTTTTGCAGAGACAATACGTGTAGCATCTGTAACCTTAAACTCATCATCTAGTGGCACATTAAAGTCAACACGAATTAATGCTTTTTTATTGCTGAAATTGAAATTGTTTAAAGTTTTCATCTATAGAGTTTTTAGAAAATTGTTATACGAAATCGTCTTAACTTTTTCTTTTATCTGCAAAGCAATGCTTTTCGGTTTAAAACAAAAAATCAATATAATTTCAACAAATGTAACCAATAAAACCTACTGATAAAAGCTGTTTTATAACGAAAACGTTTGCAGCTATTAGTTATTTAAAGATTTAAATAAAAAAGTATATTTGCTCTATGCTATTTTCTGAAATTTTAGGACAAGAACACATTAAAAGTCACCTTACCAAAAGTGCCGATTTTGGTCGCATACCACATGCGCAATTGTTTGTGGGTCCAGAAGGTTCTGGCACTCTACCAATGGCCATTGCTTATGCGCAATATTTGTTGTGTAAAAACACACAAGGTGAGAATTCTAATGGTATTGACAGTTGTAATTTAAAGTTTAAAAACATCTCTCATCCCGATTTACATTTTGTGTTTCCGGTAGCCACAACAGATAAGGTGAAAAAACATCCTGTGTCTAAACATTTTATGGAAGAATGGCGAGAGCTTATTGACAAACAACCTTATGGAAACTTATTTGATTGGTACAGAATTTTAGGTATTGACAACAAACAAGGTCAAATTGGTGTTGATGAAGCGCTAGATATTGTAAAAGCACTATCTCTAAAATCGTATGAAGGTGGTTATAAAGTCATGCTCATATGGATGGCAGAAAAAATGAATACTGCTGCTGCAAACAAATTGTTGAAACTTATTGAAGAGCCGCCAAATAAAACGGTTTTTATTCTTATTGCTGAAGATGAAGAGCAAATTATAAACACGATTAGATCGCGTTGTCAGGTATTACATTTTCCGCCATTGGCAGAAGATGTGATTAAAGAAGCTTTAATTAAAAATTATCAAATCCCTGAACCTGATGCGATTAAAATTGCGCATCAAGCCAACGGAAATTATAATAAAGCTTGCGATATAGTATATAGCGATAGTGAAGATACTCAGTTTGAAGATTGGTTTGTATTCTGGATTCGGTCTGCCTTTAAAGCCAAAGGAAACAAGAGTGCTATTCATGATTTGATTTCTTGGAGCGAAACGATTGCCAAAACTGGTCGTGAAACACAGAAGCAGTTTTTGAATTTTTGTTTGGATTTCTTCCGTCAAGCATTACTTTTAAATTATAAAGCCGATAGCTTAGTTTTTATGGAACCAAAGTCGTCGTTTAAACTCGAAAAATTTGCTCCTTTTGTTCACGGTAATAATATTATGGATATTTCCGAAGAGATACAAAATGCAATTTACCACATTGAACGCAACGGGAATTCTAAGATTATACTTACCGATTTATCTATAAAATTGACGAGATTACTTCATAAAAAAGCAAATTAATTGTTTGTATTACTCAAAGGTATATGAAGTTTTAACAACTTCTGTTACTCTAAAATATCCGTAGGCATAATTATCACTATTGGTTTCATTTATGCAATTACCTCTAACCTCTGCAGCTGTAGAGGAAAAGGGATCGCCTCCTCCATAATATTGCTCAATAAGTATTCTTACATAATTATAATAGCCTTCGGAAATTCCATATAACTGAATATCTACGATATCACCAGCTTGAAATGGTGCTTGATCATTATCATCGTCGTCGTCTTTTTCAAAGAAGTTATGAATTTCATTTCCGTTGACAAACTCATCAGATAAATCTTCTATAGTTGAGAATAAATCTCCTTGTTCATAGAAGCTAAATAGATAAAAATTATCTTCATCTGCAGGATCATCAAAATAGACATTAACTTCTAGGAGCTCGTCATCAAAACCGCCTTCTAGAGATTGTGTGACACTGTTTATCTCAGAAACTGCAGTTAACGTTTCTGTCGCAGTATAAGTTTCGTTATTATGAATAACTTCTAAATTATAGGTGTTGCCAATGATTGGCACAAAATTAGAAATGGTATATGTACCATCATTTTGATCGATGAAAATAAACTCCTGGTTGGTATCTATATTAGTCACTTTTACCGAAGCTCCTGTAACTATTGGAATAGTAGCAGTTTGAAAATATGGTGTTGATGTACTCAATTTTATGGTTTGATTGTTTCCTGTTGTTCCTTTTTCCCAATCTAAAGAACCTTCAATAACGAGTCTTGTTTGACCTGTAGGCACATCTACATCGATGACATCTTCACAAGCTGTAAATGCTAATGCAACTAATAATATGATGAGTTTTATATGTGTTTTCATGCTATTAAAATTTAAAATTATAAGATACTGAAGGAATTAAACCAAAAATAGATAGTCTTGTGGCTTCATTTAAACCGGTTTGATCGTTTTGTGTAAAGGTTATGGATGCTGCATTTTTTCTATTATAGAGGTTATAAATTCCGAAAACCCACTCGCCTTTCCATCGTTTATCTGGTTTATTATTTGGTGTGTATGTTGCTGAAATATCTAATCTATGGTAAGCAGGCAGGCGATCTTCATTTCGGTTAGAAAATGTAGCTACTGAAAATCCTTCGTAGTTATATTGCCCATTTGGATATGTTACAGGACGACCTGTTTGAAACACGATATTAGAGCTAAAACTCCATTTATTGTTGAGTTTATACATTCCGGTGAGCGAAATATCATGAGTTCTATCATAAGGAGTGTTGTACCAATTTCCATCATTAATTCCTGGTCCACCTGCTTGACCTCCTAAGGTACGTTGTTCAGATTTTGATAAGGTATAGGCTAGCCAACCTGTGAATTTACCTTTATTTTTCCGAAGTAAAACCTCTAAACCGTAGGCTCTTGCTTCACCATTTAAAATTTCGGTTTCTATGGTGTTGTTTCCAATTAAATCAGATCCATCTATGTAATCAATTCTATTATCTATGGTTTTATAATAGGTTTCAACTTCTAGCGCATAAGCTTTGTCTTTAAAGTTTTTGTAGTAACCAATAGCATATTGTGTGGAGCGTTGTGGCTTAATGTACTTGCCACTTGGTGTCCAAACATCTAAAGGTGTAACAGATGATGTGTTAGATAATAAGTGTAAATATTGAGTAGATTTTGTAACACTAGCTTTAACCGAAGACGCTTCATTTAGTTGATAAGATAAGCCTAAACGCGGTTCAAAATTATCAAAGTTTTGAATACTTTCACTTTTACTGTATGCTGTTTGAGATATTTCTTCTCCTCGCTCATAAATATCTAATTGACTATTATAAACAACAGGTTGATCATTTAAATAATTTGAGATGCTTTGACCTCCTAATCTAGAAAAAGTACTATATCGTAAACCGTATTGTGCTGTTAATTTATTCGTTATTTGATGCTCTGCACTTACGTATAAACCACCTTCAAAAGCGCGTTTTTGATCTAGTTTTAAATAGTTAATTGGTGACGATTGAGAAGTTGGCCTCACTTCTCCTGGGTTTAATTTATAAGAAATACCACTGGCACCAAATTCTAGTTTTACTTTATCGCTTAAATAGTATTTAAAATCGTACTTTAAATTATAGTTTTTTATGTCTGCAATCCAATCTAACTCAATAAAATCGAGTATAATTTGATAGTCATATTTGCTATAAATTAGGGATAAATTTGAAAAGAGTTTATCATTAAAAATATGGTTCCATCTTAGGTTTGCGGTTGCATTTCCGTAGGTGTTCTCAATAATTTTTGAAAGATTAAATACATCTCTACCAAAATAACCAGATAAATACACTTTATTGTTTTTGTTGATTTCGTAGTTCGCTTTTAAGTTTAAATCATAAAAAGATATTTTATCATCTTTTAAGTCTTCACTGGCTTTCATAAAAAGGTGAGCATAAGAGGTTCGTCCTGCGATTAAAAAAGATCCTTTATCTTTAACAATTGGCCCTTCTACAGCTAACCTACTTGAAATCAAACCTATACCTCCATTTATGTTGAAATTTTTATTGTTTCCATCCTTTTGTCTTACATCTAAAACAGAAGATACTCGACCTCCAAATTTAGCAGGTATATCTCCTTTATAGAGCTTAATATCTTTAATAGCATCTGCATTAAACACTGAGAAAAAACCGAAGAAGTGAGAGGTATTATAGATAATAGCTTCATCCAGTAATACTAAATTTTGATCTACAGCGCCTCCTCTAACGTTAAATCCAGAAGACCCTTCACCGTTATTAGTCACTCCTGGAAGCATTTGTAAGGATTTTATAACATCAACTTCTCCTAAAACGGCTGGCATTTGTTTTATAGTGCCTGCATTTAGTTTAGACACACTCATTTGTGGTTTTTTGATACTTACTTGTTCCGATTCTTCTGCAACTATGACGACTTCGTTTAAACTAGTCGCAGATTCTTTAAGCTCAAAATTCAAAGTTTGATCGCTATCTAATTGTATGTCTTGGGTAATACTCTCAAATCCAATATAAGATATGATAATGGTATAGTTCCCTTTAGCGGCTGTTAGTGAAAAGAAACCATATTCGTTTGTGACAGCACCATTTGAAGTTCCCTTTAAAAAAACGGTAGCTCCTAAAAGCGTTTCTCCATTATTAACGTCTTTTATGGTACCTCTTAAACTATACTTTTCTTGAGCAATGAGTAGAGAACTACATAAAAGACAGAAAGCTAATAAAATGTATTTCATTTTGATGAATTGATTGATTGATTGATTGATTTAGATATTGATGTTTTATTATAGACGCACCTAAGTTAGTTTTGTTACTTAAATACAACGAAAAGTGTTTGTTAAGATTGTTACAATTAACGAATTACTCGATTAAAATCTGTAATGACTTAAAACATGTCATAAAAAAAGCCGACTATTTAAAGTCAGCTTTTTTAATATCCTATATAAATACTAGTTATTCTTCTTTCTTGTAAGCATCGTTAAGCCCTTTTAAAATAACATCAGAAATATTATTTACATCTTCTCCATACATTACAGTAGATGTTACATCACTTGTTCCAAAAATGAAACTGTAACCATTTTTCTTACCATAATCTTCAACAAAACTTTTCATGGTTATCATAACAGAATCCATTTCTGTAGCATAAGCTTGTTGTAATTGTTGTTGCTCATATTGTAACTGTTGTTGCAATATTTGGCTTTTTTGATTAAATGCTTGTCCTTCTTGTTGTTGTTTTGCTTGAGACATTTTTGCTGAAGCAATTTGAAACTGCTGATATTCTAATTGAAACGCTTTTCCAATACTATCAGATCTTTTATTAAAACGATCCTCTCTGGCTTTAAATTTAGCTTCAACGTCCATTTTTTCCTGATAGTCATTTATCACTTCAGATCTATTAACGAATGCCATTTTTTTCTGTTCTTGGCAAGATGCTAAAACAAGTACAATTGTAAGTGCTCCTAATATTTTTTTCATTTTATTATTTTTAGTTATTTCTGCAAATGTAATAAAGTGGTTGAATTTATGTTAAAAACGCACTATTTAAATTATTAATAGTTATGGTTAATTAGATTTTTAAAACCTATTAAAATTGATTAATTTAAACCGCATTTCCTTTTAGAAACTTTTTAAACCAATATACTTACTCAACTTTGCAAGAGAAAATAGCTTAAAACGCTTTAAAATGCATTTTAGCTCTTTTTAATGATATAAATCATAGAAGAATACTCGTTACTGCGTTTTGCCTTCCTATTAGAACGCCAACCTATCCAAAATGCTTTAAACAAATTCATTTGTCCTCTTTTATATTTTTCTGAAAGTAACGATACATAATAGGCATCAAACGTCATAGGTTTTGTTTTTTCAACCAACATCTGTTTTGTTGCCACTAACCTCGAAATTGAAGTTTGAGAAAAATGCCATAAATGTCTCGGTACATCAAAAGCTGCCCAAAAATTTTTGTAATAATGAGCATCGTAACTTTTATAATTTGGAACTGCAATCACTAATCTCCCATTGGGTTTTAAAAGTGATTCAAAAATTTCGATATGTGATTCTAATTTTGGTAAATGTTCAAGAACATGCCAAAGTGTAATAACATCAAAACTTTGAGGTTTAAATCTCAATAAATGATCTATATTAAAAACCGAATCATCCGTTTTAGTATTTGCAATTATTCTTGCGTTTTCATTTGGCTCTATTCCCGAAACGTCCCAATGATTGTCTTTGGCAACTTTTAAAAAATCTCCTGTACCACATCCAACATCAAGTAGTTTTTTATCTTCGGAAATATTAGCACTCAATGCTAGGTCTGAAAAAGAATTAATAAGTTTTAATTTTCTCTTTAGTGCAATTCCTTTTATAAAATGATATGCTTTTTCAAACAGATTTCGTTTGGCATCTGTATGAGAAATATAATCGTCACTCTCATAATAAGCCCCTAATTTATCTTCAGAAGGTTGTGGATAGGTTTCTAAAAAATCAAATTCTTTATTATAAACCAACTCAAATTCTTCACCAGAAACAGAGTGATCTTTGACTTTTAAATAGGATGGTTTTTTATTCATAAAATAAATGCTTCAACTCCAAATACATTCGGAATGTTATGAAGTACAATAAGAGTTGTATTTAAATAATGTTCCACGTGAAACATTTACCTTGTTTATATATATATATTAAAAAAACTATCGTCCCATATAAACCAACAAAACAGAAATATCTGCAGGAGAAACTCCCGAAATTCTCGACGCCTGAGAAATAGTTACTGGCTGAATTTTTGTTAGTTTTTGAATAGCTTCAGTACTCATAGACTTCAATTTTGTATACTCAAAATTAGCAGGAATTTTCACATCCTCTAGCCTACTCAACTTATCAGCATTATTTTTTTCTTTCTTTATATACCCAGAATATTTAATCTGTACTTCTGCCTGTTCAATCACTTCTCTATCTAAATCATGATCTTTTATGTATTGCTCTACAGCATCAAAGCGTCGCATATCTTCCGAAGTAATATTTGGTCGAGAATACAGTTTAAACATTTTATCTGACTGCTTCACTAAGGCCGAATTTTTAGATTCTAAAACTGGATTTGCATCTTCAGGAGTAACACTAGTATCTTTAAAAAACTTCACAAAATTATCAGATTCTCTTTGCTTCTTTTCCATTCTACGTAAACGCGTTTCACTAGCTAACCCTAAATCATAACCTTTTGGTGTTAACCTAAAATCGGCATTATCCTGTCGCAACAAGGTTCTATATTCTGCTCGAGATGTAAACATTCGGTAAGGCTCTTCAGTACCTTTAGTAATTAAATCATCTACCAAAACACCAATATAAGCTTCATTACGTTTTAGTATAAATTCTTCTTTCTCTTGAACTTTTAAAGCCGCATTAATTCCCGCCATCAAACCTTGAGATGCTGCTTCTTCGTAACCAGTAGTCCCATTAATTTGTCCTGCAAAAAACAACCCTTCAACTAATTTAGTTTCTAAAGTATGCTTTAATTGAGTGGGTGGAAAATAATCATATTCTATAGCATAACCTGGCCTAAAAAACTTCACATTTTCAAATCCAACTACCGATCGTAATGCTTTAAATTGAACATCCTCTGGTAAGGATGTTGAGAACCCATTTACATAAACTTCAACCGTATTCCAACCTTCTGGCTCAACAAATAATTGGTGTCTATCTTTATCAGCAAACCTATTAATTTTATCTTCTATTGAGGGACAATATCGAGGTCCTGTACTTTGAATTCTACCATTAAACATTGGAGAACGATCAAAGCCTTCGCGAAGCAAATTATGAACCTCAGGACTCGTATATGTCATATGACATGAGCGTTGTTCTGTTAACGGTTTTATAGATTCTAAATACGAGAATTTTTCAGGCTGCGTATCTCCAGGTTGCTCTATCATTTTAGAATAATCTAAAGAACGACCATCCACTCTTGGAGGTGTTCCCGTTTTCATTCTTCCAGATTCAAAACCTAAATCGACAAGCTGTCCTGTAATTCCTGTTGCTGCTCTTTCTCCTGCTCTACCGCCTCCAAAATTTTTGTCTCCAATATGAATTAAACCATTAAGAAACGTTCCATTTGTTAGAACAACAGTTTTAGCTTTAATTTCCAAACCAAGTGAAGTTTTTACACCAACCACTTTATGATTTTCAATCAATAACCCAGACACCATTTCTTGATAGAAATCTAAATTTTTTGTTTGTTCTAATAACAACCTCCAATCTTCAGCAAAACGCATACGGTCACTTTGAACTCTAGGACTCCACATAGCAGGTCCTTTTGATTTGTTCAACATCTTAAATTGAATAGCAGACGTATCACTCACAATTCCGCTATAACCTCCAAGCGCATCAATCTCTCTTACAATTTGTCCTTTAGCAATTCCTCCCATTGCAGGATTACAAGACATTTGAGCAATGTTTTGTAAATTCATGGTAATAAGCAAGGTTTTGCTTCCCATATTTGCAGCAGAAGCAGCAGCTTCACTTCCTGCGTGACCTGCTCCAACAACTATGACATCATAAACTTCGTTAAACATAATTCTATGTATTGTTCCACGTGGAACATCTAAGTGCCTTCAAAAAAAGACATCTATTTATAATTAATTTTAAATGTATTGTTAAGCTTACAATATATACGATTTCCAAATAATCATATACTCACAATAATTTTTGCAAATATACACTGAAATCCTAATATATTAAGTCAGAGCTTTTAAGTAGTAATTCTCCTTGTCTCTCATAAGCTTTGCTTCGTCATCTGTTTTATCTTTATAGCCACAATAATGAAGTACGCCATGAATCATGACGCGTTTCAATTCTTCGGAAACATCCACCTTGAAATCTTTGGCATTATCAGCAACCCGTTCAACAGAAATATAAATATCTCCATGTAGCTCTTTTCCGACGGAATAATCAAAACTAATAATATCGGTTAAGGTATCGTGTTCTAGAAATTGAACATTTAATTTGTGTAAATAATCATCGTCACAAAAGATATAATTAAGCTCTCCTTCGTTACAATTTTCATTAGCGATTGTATTGGAAATCCATTCAGAAACTAACGCTTCATCTTCCAATTTAAAATCTGTTTCGTAGTTAAAACTAATCATTGACTTTTTTAAAATACTCTTGAACTTTCTTTTTATAAACTTGCTGCAAAGGTAGTGCTTGGCGGTTTAAAATTTCAGTAGTATTAAAATATTCTTTTGCCTTCGGGATTTGATTGGGTATCGTAGTATCGTAAGCCTTATTATTGGTTTCAGATTTACGTTTATTATCTTGTCCTTGCATAAATGTGGCGTTTTCTAATTTCAGCAATTGATGCTGTAAATCCATCATTTTTTGAAGCGTCTGGTTGGTAAAACCTTTGTTGATTAAATCCAACTCCACCTCTTCCATATCTTTCAATAACTTTTGACCAGAAGGATCACTAATACCATCTTTTTCTAACCGTTTTTGTAACGCCTCACGCAATTGTTGCTGCTTTTGGTAAATCTCATAAAGCTCACCATTTTGTAGTTCGCTATCGCCTTCGCCTTCACCTTCGCCACCATTACCATCGCCTTCTCCCTTTTGTTTACCTTCTTTACCATTCTTTCCATCTTTGCCATCTTGACCACCTTTTTTTCCTTTCTCGCCTTCTTTTTCGCCTTCTTTACCTTTACCACTTTCTCCATTCTCTCCTTCTTTGGGCTTTTTCCCTTTTTCACCTTTTTTCATGCCTTCTTCCATTTGTTTATTGAGTTCTTCTTGACTCATAATAATATCTGGAAGTTGTTCGCCTTGACCTTTACCTTGACCCATTGACGGATTCATTTCTTGGTTCATATTATCAAGCACATCACTTAAGAAGCTCGCTAATTCATTGGTAGCTGTAATGGTATATTGTTGTGATGATACACCTTGATATAGTTGATTTTCAGAAAGTTGACCTAGAGTTTTATCTATATTATAAAACACGTCTGTAATTTGAGAATTCACTTTCTCTGAAATCGCTGGTTGTCTCAATGACAACGAAAATAAGCTATCATCTATATGTTCAAAATGCTCTCGCAAATCATTTTGCTTTCTCAAAAACTTACCATATTCATTGTGGTTGACCTGTATACTTTTAAAATCATTCATTAAGTGTTCTTGATCAAAAGAAAACAATACAAGATTATCTAAAATTTGGCGTAATACATCAATATCCTCTTGCATTTGTTCGCCTCCACCCATTGACATAGATTGACTCATTTTTTGAGTCATCTCTTTCATTTTCTTAGCTGCTTGCTTTTGCTTTTTCGTAGCTTTTTGTTGCGAACTGGACGGACTTTCAGGCTGCTCACCATCTTGTTTTTCTTTTTCTTCTTGTTTTTCTTGAGGATCTTGTGGCTCACCATCTTTTTGTTGGTCCTGCTCCTTTTGCTCTTCTAAGGCTTCTGTAGCTTCCTTTTGGTCTTGTTTTATAGATTCCTCTGTTGGCTTATCCTGAGGTAAATCCATTGGTTTTTTAAGCGCCTTGTTTTCTTTATTTAGCTCTTCCATTTGTTTTTGGAAGTCCTCAAACTTTTCGTTAAGTTTTTCTTGTGCTTCTTTCGTATTATTTTCTTTGTTTTCTTCGGAAAGTTGCTCCTGCTCTTCAGCCAACTTCTCTAAATCTTTCATCAACTTCTCTGCCTTTTTTGCCACATAAAAACGCTTTGTTAATTCTAAAAGCTGCTTTAAACTTTTCTCTTTGTTTTTATTCTGCTTGGCTAATTCTTCTAGTTTTTGAGTAAATTCTTCCTTATTAATCTTCTCTTTCATCTTCTCCAACTCTTTCAAAAGCTTTTCATCTTTTTTGAGTTGCTCTTCATTTTCTTCTAAACGTTTTTGCAAATCTTCTTTAAATTTGTCTTTCTCTTTATCTTCATTTTGAAACTCCTCAATGTTTTCTTTCAATTTTTTATTAAACGTTTTCATGAGTTGCTCCTGCTCTTTTTGACGTTTTAAAAAGTTTTCGAATTTCTTTTTATCATTAAAATTAAGTTCCTCTTTTTCTTTTTGAGTTTTAGATAATTCTTTAAGCTCCTTATCTTGATCTTTTAATTTATCAAAAGTTTTACTTATATCCTTAATGGTTTCATTTTGCTCATTGAGTTGTTTTTGTTCTTCTTCATCTTTTGTTAATTTTCTATAACTAAATACCGAACTTTTTGAGCTTTTATAATTATGAATGGCATCATTGTCAAACACCTGAAAATACAACTCATAATCTACACCTTCTTCAAGATTTAATTGATTAGGAAACGCACTTACAAATTCATCAAAATTTGATTTTGAAACCGTCATCACTTCATATAATTTAGCTTCAGGCGTTTTGCTTGGATAATACACCAATTGTAATTTACTCAAACCATAGTCATCACTCACCTGTCCGAAGAAATACAAAGTTTGATTATCTAATGAATCTTTTTCCATCTTTACATTCATTTCAGGATAATTATCTTTGATAACGTTTAGTGAGAATGCTAAATTCTCATAATCTTTTAACGCCTTATTGCTTGTACTAATGCTATAATCTGTATTGTTATAAATACGTTTTGTAGCTTTAAAATTTCCGTCGGAAATAGACTCAAAAGCAACCGTGTCTTTTGCATAAAATACCACCTCATCTGTAGATTTTGTATTGACGTTCCAGGTGACATTTGTACCTTCTGGAATTGTAGAATTCCCAGTACTTTTTAAGACCTCATCTTTCTTTTTTGTGTAGGCTGGATAATCTAGTATCATTTCAAAATTAACAAGTGTAGGCACTTTTATAATCTCTAAATTGTAATTTTTAGACCGCACATTATTTGCCGATAAGCTAAACGCAACCGCTTCTTTAGGTTGTGAAAACACATACTCAAATTGTCCTGGAGCAGTTTGCTGCATAAAAAATGACTGACCATTAAAATGTATTTGCGCATTTTCTGGGATGATCTCTCCAGCAGTGTTAACGGTAACCTTAAAATCTTTGTTTTCTATAGCTTTTAAATTCTCATTAATTACAAAAAACTGAAATGGTGCAGGAGGCTCATAAGCCGTATTATAATTAACCACGCGTTCATAACTATCGCTAAACCAATTAATTTTTCCTGTTGCAAAAGACAAGAGTAATATCGCAATTGGAATTGCAGCATATTTTAAATATTTGGTGTTTTTTTTGAAATTTATAGCCAATTTGAACGGAATTGGGCTTAATTCGGCAGATTTTTGCTCAATACTGGCTGCTAGTAATTCAGATTTTGAATGGTCTTGATTTAGCTGAAGCACATTTAGCAACTTATCATTTACCTCAGGAAAATGATTACCTATTATTTGAGAAGCATCATTATAATTGATCCCTTTTTGCAGTTTAAATAGTTTAGCAATTGGGAATATGATAAACTTAGCAAACAACGAAATTTCTACAGCAATAAATATCCAAAATAGAATTGTTCTCGCTGTTGGGCCTAACCATAAAACATACTCAATAAGTAAGGTTACTATCAGATATAATAACCCAATAGCGAAAAATAAAATAGCGCCTTTAAGCAATTCATTCGTGTAATAACGTTTTATAAACTGCTCTAATTTGGATTGTATGTTTTTAAAACTTGTTGCCATATCTTTAAATAACTTAATGAAGTGGTTTAAATGGATAACGTTCAAACTACTTCACAATATAGAATTTATTTTTTACCTGAAATTGTTTAAAACTGGTAAGATTCTGTTAATTTAGAGAAGTTATTCTTAAAACCAATGAAAGACCTAAAATACTTAGCAGCATTTTCTATACCTGTTGTAGCATTTATAAGTATCTATTTAAAAGGCTCGTTTGTGTTTTTAACCGTCATATTTTCATTTGTAATCATTCCAATATTAGAACTAATTTTTCCGGTAGAAACCGAAAATTTATCACAAGAAGTTGCTGAAAGTAAACTTAAAAATAAGGTTTTTGATTGGCTATTGTATCTCAATGTACCCATTGTTTACGGGTTGGTTGTCTTCGGAATATATGAAGTAAAAAACACACCTATCGTCACGTATGAATTGGTAGGCATGATCTTTTCTGTTGGTATTGTTTTAGGCGTTAACGGAATTAATGTGGCTCATGAGTTAGGTCACAGATCATCTACAAACGAACGTTTTTTAGGTAAAGCTTTATTGTTGCCTGCACAATACATGCACTTTTATATAGAGCATAATTTTGGTCATCATTTGCATGCAGCAACTCCTGAAGATCCTGCAACAGCAAGATACAATCAATCGGTTTATTCATTTTGGTTTACATCCATTTTTAGACAATATGTGAAAGCATGGAATATTCAGAAAAAACTACTAAATAACAACAAAAAGACTTTCTTTTCGGTCAAAAACGACATGTTTTGGTATGTTTTAATCCAATTTGGGTATTTATTGACTGTGTTTTATGTCTTCGGAAGTATTGGGTTGATCTTTTCTATTTCCGCAGCAATTATTGGAATTTTACTTTTAGAATCTGTAAACTATATTGAACATTACGGTTTGTTACGCTTAAAAACAAAATCTGGTCGCTACGAACGCGTTAAGGAAAAGCATTCTTGGAATTCTAACCACGTGATTGGAAGGATTGTTTTATATGAATTGACACGTCATAGCGATCATCACTTTAAAACGACCAAAAAATATCAGATTTTAGATTGCCATGATGAGAGTCCGCAAATGCCATATGGTTATCCAACATCAATGGTTTTGGCTATGGTGCCTCCTTTATGGTTTGGGATTATGAATAAGCGTGTGCCTAAAGACATGATTGTTTTATAGTTCCTAATATGTTGAAATAAGAGAATAGCATTTTCTTTGTTCTTCTTCTACTCTATTCTATCTTTGCAGTCTTAAAATGAAACCCATGACCAAACCCGTTCGCGTGCGATTTGCACCAAGCCCAACAGGACCTTTACATATTGGAGGCGTTAGAACAGCGCTTTTTAACTATTTATTTGCTAAAAAACATAATGGTACGTTTGTACTTCGTATAGAAGATACCGATCAAAATCGTTATGTGGAAGGTGCAGAAGATTACATCGTAGAATCTCTAAATTGGTGCGGCATCCCATTTGACGAAGGTGTTGGGAAGAACGAAAAGTTTGGGCCTTACCGTCAAAGTGAGCGTAAGCATTTGTACAAACAATATGCTGATGAGCTCATAGAAAAAGGGCATGCGTATTATGCTTTTGATACTGCCGAAACTTTAGATTTTCACAGAAAAGATCATGAAGCTAAAGGAAAAACATTTATCTACAATTGGCATAACAGACTCAAATTGAGTAATTCATTATCACTTTCTGAAGAGGACGTAAAAGCAAAATTAGATGCTGGTGATGATTATGTGATTCGTTTTAAATCACCTCAAGATGAAACCTTGCATTTAACAGATATTATTCGTGGTGCTATTAAAATTGACACCAATGTTTTAGATGATAAAGTGTTGTTTAAAAGTGACGGCATGCCAACCTATCACCTAGCAAATATTGTAGATGACCATTTAATGGAAATCTCACACGTTATTCGAGGTGAAGAGTGGTTACCATCTCTAGCATTACACTATCAATTGTATGCCGCTTTTGGATGGGAAGCTCCTGAATTTGCACATTTACCATTAATTTTAAAACCAACGGGAAAAGGAAAACTAAGCAAGCGTGATGGTGATAAATTAGGATTTCCTGTGTTTCCTTTAGAATGGACAGACCCTAAAACTGGAGATGTATCTAGAGGTTATAAAGAAGATGGATATTTTGCTGAAGCCATGGTAAACTTTTTATCCTTTTTAGGTTGGAATCCTGGTACAGAACAAGAAATTTTTAATCTAGACGAGTTAATACATGCTTTTGAATTAGAACGTGTGAATAAGGCTGGAGCTCGTTTTGATCCTGATAAAATAAAGTGGTTTAATCATCATTATATGCAAGAGCAAGATAATGTTGAACTGGCGCTTTCATTCCAAAATTTAAGAACAGAATTAAAAGAAATAGACATAAATTACATAGAAATGGTCATTGCTTTAATTAAAGAGCGTGCGACTTTTGTGAGTGATTTTTGGGACTTGAGTCATTTCTTTTTTGCTGCACCTCAAAGTTTTGATGATAAAGCATCTAAAAAAGCAATTAAAGAGGAAACAGTAGATATTTTAACTAAGGTTAAAGAACTTGTAAATAGTGTTGACGATTTTACAGTAGAGCAGCTACAAACTACGGTTAAAGATTGGATTACCTCTAATGAGATTGGCTTCGGAAAAGTGATGATGCCATTACGTTTAGCGCTTGTTGGAGCATTGCAAGGTCCAGACGTATTTGATATTATTTATATGATTGGAAAAGCAGAAACTTTGAAGCGTATTGATGGTTTAATTGCCACTGTTTAATTTAAAAAGACAAATGTCATTTAGAAAGAGACACGACTGAAGAATCTTTAAAATTTCTTTACCAAAAGATTCTTCAGTCGTACTCTGAATGGCAAACCTTGACTTCGAATTTGATTAAGGTGATTACGTAGTCGTAATAGATTTACTGCTTTTCAATTTCGCTAAAGCTATATTGAACAAAAACGTAAGAATTTTAAAGCGTTATCATTAACGCAAAAGAAAGCATACTTTGGTTTCCTTTAAATTTTTCTGAAGAAGGTGTCGTTGTGAGACTTTTATCATTAAGTTTTCCTAGAATATTTGTAAATCCGTAGCTATAACTAGCTCGTAATCTAAAATTTGCAATTCCTGCAGATGCTCCTATCACACCATTAACATTAAATTGAGAAATATCTGTGATATCTTTAGCCAATAAAGCATCATATCCATCAATCACAAAGTTTTCTTGACTATCATCTTTTAGTTCTAAACTCGTGTTGTATTGTAACTGCGGACCAAAATCAATTGTTAGATTATCTGATAAAACTTTAGCATGTAATAAAAACGCAACTTGTACTGTTTTGATTTCATATTCAATAGGTTCTTGAGTGATTGTTGTTAGACTTGGTCTCCCTGTAATTTCAAGAGAATTTTGAGCGTACTGAAACCCGTAACTAACTGTATACCATTTATGTGGTAACTCTACCGTTGCAATCATACCACCAATAAAACCATCACCACTTTTAGTTGTAAAATTATCTGTTTTAATATCATATTGGGTTAAACCTCCAATTAAACCAATTCCGTTTTTAATGGCATAACGATTATGTTGAGCTAGAGAGATTGTAACAAAACCTAAGCAAAACGCTACTAATAATATAAACTGTTTTTTTTGCATGACTACAATGTGTGATTTGAACAAATATAACTTAATTTAGTAACTGATTATTTTATCTAACCATTAATAACATTCTTATGAGAGATTTTCCTATTTACATTATACCTATTATTTTTTTCGGATTAATCATTTTAATATCGTCGTTTTTTGTTGTGAAGCAACAAACCTCGGCAGTTATAGAACGATTTGGTAAATTTCAAAGTATTAGACATTCAGGATTACAGCTTAAAATCCCTTTAATTGATAAACTTGCAGGTAAATTAAGTTTAAAAATTCAGCAATTGGATGTCATTATAGAAACTAAAACTTTAGATGATGTATTTGTACGCTTAAAAGTATCTGTACAATATCGTGTGATTAGATCAAAGGTTTATGATGCTTTTTACAAACTAGATTATCCTCATGATCAAATAACGTCTTATGTATTTGATGTTGTACGTGCAGAGGTGCCTAAAATGAAATTAGACGACGTTTTTGTGAAAAAAGATGATATTGCAATTGCAGTAAAAACAGAATTAAACGATGCCATGTCAGAATATGGGTTTGATATTATTAAAACCTTAGTAACCGATATTGATCCAGATGCACAAGTAAAAGCAGCTATGAATAGAATTAATGCTGCAGATCGTGAAAAAACCGCAGCTCAATTTGAAGGTGATGCTGCTCGTATTTTAATTGTAGAGAAAGCCAAAGCCGAAGCTGAAAGTAAGCGTTTACAAGGTCAAGGTATTGCCGATCAACGTCGTGAAATAGCAAGAGGATTAGAGGAATCTGTAGAAGTTTTAAATAAAGTTGGGATTAACTCGCAAGAAGCTTCTGCATTAATCGTAGTTACACAACATTATGACACGTTACAATCTATTGGTCAAGAAACCAACAGTAATTTAATATTGTTACCTAACTCTCCTCAAGCAGGAAGTCAAATGCTTAATGATATGGTTGCTAGTTTTACTGCCAGTAATCAAATTGGTGAAGCCATGAAAAATGCTAAAAAGAAAAAGTTAGAATAAATAATAGACGATCTAACTGTAAAACGCCTCAAACATTATTTTGAGGTGTTTTTCTATTTTAATGTTTATCATCATACTCAGAAACTAACCTTTTGAGTTCTTCTAAATAAGATTGAAGTTCTTTTTCGTTGATTGAAGCGCTATGATTATCACCAGATGGTAAGGTGCTTTGCGTTTCATCTAAATATTTCTGTAACTCTGGGTAATTGTTCTCTATCGTTCTAGTTACAGTAGAAATTTCTGTAAGTATTTGTCTTGTTTTATCGTTCATAATAGTATGCTTTTATGCTTATATAAACTACAAAATTTCATGCATAATATGAAATTATAAAGCGTGTTTAACGAGACTTTCACACTTTAAAAGGATGACGTTCATCCCATTCTCTAATAGGATTAGCATATTTAACCACCAATTTTAAAACGGTATTAGCTATGATATTATTGGTGTGCTTTACATAAATATGCATGCCAAAAGGCTTGGCTCCTACTGAACTTTTAATCTCCATCGCTGTTCTCGCAAAAATGACATGTTTAAAATGATTGTCAATACCAAATGAAGCCATATCAAATAACATATTGAGATATAGTTGATGTTCACGTTGTAGCTTTTGTTGATAGCCTAAAAAATAAGTTTCTAATCTGTTATCATTTAAAATCAAGGTATAAAACCCTACAAGTTCATTGTTAATAAAATATCCAAATACTTTAAAATCGTTTTTAAGTTCCAATTTTAAGTTATAAAAATGGTCTTTATGAAGCTTAAACGAGTTTACTCCTGCGTTATCAGATACATTTTCATACAAATCGTATAACTGATTACTAAAGGCACTAACATTCTCAAGAGATAGTTCTTTACGCTGTATTATATTACTTTTTTTTAATGCAGTTTTATAACGACTTCTATATTTTTTATTAAAAGCAGCAATGTAATCTTCAGGTGAATTCCAATCACTTCTAACCTCAAAAATCATATTGGGTTGTACTTGTGCTTTATATAAATTTTCACTTCGGAAATAGGCCTCACTAGAATGTATCGCATCATCATTAAAGTAATCTTTATAAGCAATAATGCGTACTTTTTTATTGTGAGTGGTTTTAATTTGTTGAGCTAAAGTGTTTAAGCCTTTTGAAATTGTATCTAAAAATGCGTCTTGAGAAAGGTGTTTTGAATTATGATAAATACCATGCTGACCCGTATGCATTAAATTACCGACAATTAGTGCATTACCCTTAACAATTTTGGTGATGAGCACTTTTCCGCAGCGCTTAAAAAAGGGATTAGATGTTTCTCTAAACACATCATTAACATATAATTCAACACGTTGAATAATGGCAATACCAACTAAAATTTCAGCAGAAAAAACACCAAGAAAATAAGTAGAAATATTACTCGGACTTGAATGCTCTAGCGCTTTTAAAAAAGACGTTTTTAAGAAAATATCGTTTACAGGAAGTGCGTCCCAAGAATCAGGTAGATCGTTTACACAATTGTATAGTTTGTAATGTATCAATAAAAAAAAATAGAGGTTGAAAATTACAATTCTCAGCCTCTAATTAAGTTAAAATTATGCTGTCCAACCAGAAATTATACTTCCCATAATTGTTAAGCAAACAATCCAATATCCAGCATTTATTAAAATATATTTTCCACTTTTTCTTTCAAACAACGCGTTAATACCAATTATTGGCAATACTAGCATTATTCCAGCGATTGCACCATGAAGCGCACCATGTTTAAAGGTTCTCCAGGTGCCTTCAAATTCTTCTAAAAAAGCCTGTGTGGTCGCTCCATCAAGGTTGCCTTCGGTTAACCCATAAACGCCTAATTCATGAATCACTAAAAAGTTTGTAAAAAAGGCTAATAGTAAAGATAATAGTAGTGATACTCCAAAAATAACTGCCATATTTCCACCTCTCATTTTGGCTTCTGTCATTTCTGCTGCACGCATCCATGCAATACCAAATATTTTTGGGTTATACCAAATAAATCCTAAAACAACAGGTATAATAGCAGCTACAAGAATTGCCAAATAATTAAATTCCATAATAAATTAATAAAAGTTAGTGTGTTAAATGTACAAAAAAACCTCTAAGGGTGATGCTTAGAGGTTTTCGAGTTTGTTAATAGTCATTAAATAGCGTTAGCCTCAGCTACTAATAATTGGTTTTTATCTTCTTTTGCTTTGGCTATAAATGCATTAATTGCTTCATTTTTTTCTAATCCGTTGTTCAATAAAACGCCTAAACTAATCATTGTTATAATTCGTGTTCCTGCTTTTTTTACAGACGTGCCAAAAAGAGGTTCTAGATCTTCATAAGTGACTTGTTTTGCTAATTCTTGTATTTCTGCTTTAGCCTTTTCTCTTTGATCGTCTTTCATTCTATCATACTTTTTACCGTATGATTTTATTTGTTCTATTGCAGGACGATTATTGTGTTGTGGCTTTGGTTTATTATCTTGTTGCTGTTGCGGTTTTTGCTTAGCCCAAGAGTCTCTTAAACCTACAATTTTATTAAATACTAACTGCTCTGGTTTAGAATCGTCATCAACATTAAAATATCCTAAACGTTGAAACTGAAATCGATCACCAATACTAGCTTCTACCAAACTAGGTTCAACAAACGCCTCTATAGTTTTAAGTGAGTTTGGATTTATAAACTCCATAAAATCTTTGTCTTGATGACTATCTGGAGCTTCATCCATGAACAACCTGTCATATTCTCTAACCTCAGCTTTTACAGCATGTTGTATAGACACCCAATGTAAGGTACCTTTTACTTTCTTTTCGGTATCTTTAGAGTATGTACAATGAATTTCTGTAACCGTACCATTTGCATCTTTTACTACGCTTTCTGCTTTTATAATGTAAGCATTTTTTAAACGCACCTCACCTCCTAGCTTCAATCTAAAAAATTTACTACTCGCCTCTTCTTTAAAATCGGCTCTTTCAATATAAATCTCTTTAGAAAAAGGTACCTTTCTAAATCCTGCACTATCATCTTCTTGGTTATTTTCTGCTTCTAACCATTCTACGTTATCGTCTGGATAATTAGTAATAACAACTTTAACAGGATCTAAAACGACCATCACTCGAGGTGCTGTATAATTTAAATCTTCACGTATACAGAATTCTAAAAGCGATACATCAATTACATTTTCACGTTTGGCAACACCAACTTTATCTATAAATGTTTTGATAGAATTTGGAGTATAACCACGACGTCTTAAACCAGAAATTGTAGGCATTCTAGGATCATCCCATCCAGACACCACACCATCTTGAACCAATTTGAGTAATTTACGCTTACTCATAATGGTATAACTCAAGTTTAAACGTGCAAATTCGCGTTGTTTTGGCTGCATAGGCAACTCATTTGAGGCATAACCATACACATGCTCCTTAAACCAATCATAAAGCTCTCTATGAGGCTTAAATTCTAACGAGCATAAACTATGTGATATTTGCTCTATATAATCGCTTTCACCATGCGTCCAATCATACATTGGGTAAATGCACCAATCATTAGCTGTTCTATGATGATGTTTTTTCAACACACGATACATAATGGGATCTCTCATGAGCATATTAGGATGCTGCATATCTATTTTAGCTCTTAAAATATGTGAACCTTCATCAAATTCTCCAGCTTTCATTCTTCGGAAAAGGTCTAAATTCTCTTCCACGCTTCTATTTCTAAAAGGGCCATCAACTCCTGGTTGCGTTGGCGTTCCTTTTTGCTCTGCCATAGCTTCACTAGACTGAGAATCTACATACGCTTTACCATCTTTGATGAGTTGTTCTGCCCAATCATAAAGTGTTTGAAAATAATCTGAAGAATATAATTCATTGGCCCATTTATAACCTAACCATTCAATATCTCGTTTGATAGCATCGACATATTCTTGTTCTTCTTTTGCAGGATTAGTATCATCAAATCGAAGATTTACAGGTGCATTATAAGTTTCTCCTAAACCAAAACTAATGCCAATGGCTTTAGTGTGACCAATGTGCAAATACCCATTTGGTTCTGGTGGAAAACGAAAACGGAGTTTATCTTTTGACAACCCATTTTTTAAATCTTCTTCTATGATATGCTCAATAAAATTGAGCGATTTTGTTTCTTCAGACATAGTAATAAAATATGAAGCAAAGTTATTAAATATTTGCGTCATATATTTGTTTTAAAATAGAACGTTTTGGGAATAATAAAAGTTGAAAATATACGCGTTTTTGCACATCATGGTTGCTTAAAAGAGGAAACTAAAATTGGTAGCAATTATCGCGTAGATATCGAAGTTAAAGCAGATTTAAAAACCTCTGCTAAAACCGATGAATTAAGTGATACTGTTGATTATGTATTACTTAACAAAATTGTAAAAGAAGAAATGCAACAACCTTCTAAACTTTTAGAAACGGTTGCCAAACGTATATTGACACGTATTTTTTCCGAAGAAAAACTCGTAAAAAAAGCGACTGTGAGTGTTAGTAAATTAAATCCGCCAATTGGTGGTGATGTTGATCGTGTAACCATTAAAATGACCGAAAGACGAAAAAAGTAAGTGTTTTTGTTATTAAACCTGAGGTTTAATGCTAAATTTTTATAAATTTGCTTTCTCGCTAGAAATAGTGAAAACCTTTTAAAATTATAAAGGGTGTCGTGGCCGAGTGGCTAGGCAGTGGTCTGCAACACCATCTACAGCGGTTCGAATCCGCTCGACACCTCAAAAAAACCTCAACAATTGTTGAGGTTTTTTTATGTGCTAAATTTAAAAAAAAATTAATTTGAGCTTAGCAGCTCGAAACTAATAATTCACATTTTAGAGAAATCTACACAGAAAACTAGTAGCGCGAGCTACTTTTATCAAAATATATTACGATTTTGGTAAACCTTGGAATGCGAGGTAACAATTAAATTTGATGATTTTTAGTACGAAATTTATGCATTCGTAAGACTTTATCAATTAAACCAAACCGCATAACGCTGTCTCCTCAACTCTAAGGCTAAGGTTTCTTCCATTTTAAGTGCTTCTGCTCTGGTAGATATAGGATCAATGTGATTGTACAAACTTGGTCTTAGATAAGATCCATATTTTTCAACGATGTTTGCCGATATTTTATACCCTTTTTTATTACGATGACCTGTTTTGTGTTGTAGAAAACGTTCTTTAGGTGTTTTACTAGTCATGCCAACATAGAGACATTCTAAAACACCATTAAACTGCGGATTGGCTTCTCTAAATTTTCTATTTTCAGTATAAACACGTTTTGAAAGTTCTATAACATAAATACGATATTCGGTTTTTGCCATAGTGTGGTTCATTTATAAACGATGTTCTATTTCTTCTTGAAGTCGTTCTTTTCCCTTCGGAAAAAAGCCTTGAACCAATAATAATATACCAAAGCCTAAAATAGCTAAAGCCACAATTTTTTTGGTTTTAAAAATGAGTCGTGGTGTGAGTTTACTTCTTAAGCGTTTTGCAGCGGCAATTTTAAGTAAATCGGTTAGAAAATAAACGGTTAACATTGTGGTTATAAAAACTTCTACGCCATATTCAGATTCTGTGATGGTGCTTCCTATAACTATAAAACCTAACCAACCTATTAAGACACCAATGTTAATAAAATTGAGAAGAAAGCCTTTAATAAAGAGTTTTCCGAAGACATTTTTCTCAATCTCAACTTTATGATATTCTCTAACTATAGATCTAAAAGATTTAGATGTTTTCATAAAAGAAATAACACCATAAGTGACTAATAAAATACCACCAAACACAATAAAATTAGGATCGTCCTTTATTTTATCTACGAGTTTGTTGGTACTGTAAAAGGCAAGAAGTATAAAAACGATATCTGCTAATATCACACCAAAATCAAAAATTAGTGCGCTTTTAAATCCTTTAGTAGCACTAGTTTCGAGCAGTACAAAAAATACTGGACCAATAGTGAATGCTAGTATAATCCCAAAGGGAATAGCCGCTAAAATATCGTCAAACATAGTTATGAAATAGCTTTACTACAAAGCTAAGAAAAAAGTATCGTACTACTCACTATGTTAGAATGATAGTTTAGTTGGCACGACTAATACTACCACCAAAGGTCGTTTTTTCTTTAATGTTAGAAGGGTTACCATAAATAATAACATCTCCTCCTGCTGTTACTCTAGCATCTACCATTTTTGAAGCATTGACATCTGCTTCTCCAGCTGCTTTTATTTTTACAGTTGTATTTTTAGTTTCAAAGGCTTTACCTTCATAAATACCTCCTGTGTTGAGTGTAATATCTTGAGAGTTTGCTTTACCTCTCGTTTCTATAATTCCGCCAGTAACAGCTCTTATTTCTACCTTTTTAACATCGAGACCCACTACTAAATGTGCACCTTCTTGAGCACGAAGTTCTATACTATTTTGTTCAATTAACTCATTTGCTGTAATAAAAGCACCTTCGTTACCATCAATTATATCTAGTGTTGTATAGTAAACCGAAACAAATGTGCGTTGCCCATTAAAGGTTTTATCAAATTTCATACGAATTTTTAATTTTCCGTTTTTATTGATCACTTCAACATCATCTATATCGTCTCCTGTAATTTCAACTTTTGCTTCGTTAGATTTTATAAGGTTTACCACTATTAAATCAAAGACTTTAACTTCATTAAAGTCACCTACTCCTTTTTCTTTAGGATTTTGAGCTGTTAAAAGCGATGTAATAACGAGTAATGCGATAGTAAAATATGTTTTCATCTTAAATGTATTTTAATGTATTTACGTTTGTATTTGTAATAAAGATGAGACAGAAGATGAAATGTTACAGTTTTGATTTAAATAGGTATCCTTTTTTAAAAAATCTCCATTTTAATAGTAATTATTTCCCAAATTGTTTTTGTATAATATGCTGTTTGGGAGATAATAATAATAATACAGTTAAAATAACACCAATAATAATAATAATAATAATAATAGTAATACTAAGGTTAGTAACCTTGAAAATTAGTCTCAATATAACAAGTGTTAATACATAAATAACTACGGCAATAAAAAACCTTATGAGATACACTTTTGTTTGTGTTTTCATAATTTTAAGCTACAGATACAGCAGTTCCTGTAACCGAAACTATTGCGTAATTACTTGCTAACAATTCAATTTCTACTTTAATACCAACAATAGCATTAGCTCCTAATTTCACGGCATTATCAGTTAAGCTTTTAAAAGCAGTTTCTTTTGTGATATCAATACTATTTTGGATGGCTTTATGGTACTTTGACATACTAAAACCCATGGCTAATTTCTCTTCGTTGATGGCAACTCCTGTTACAATGCCTTTATAATCTAAAATTTTAAAGCCTTCAATAGAATTTGTTGTTGTTAAAACCATATGTTATATTTTTTAATTGGTATTATTTTCTTCGGAAATGTTACAACCAAAAAAGAAGTGCTACTAAATTAAATATTCTGTTATATATATCTAATGTAATAGCACAATTATTGTGATGTTTTATATTTCCGAAGTCAGAAAATTTAGTGCTCTTCGTGTTTACCAATTAAGGTAAAATCTAGATGTTTTTTAACTAAATCTGTATTTTTAACTTTTACAACAACTTCATCACCAAGTTGATACATGGTTTTTGAATTTTTACCTATAAGTGCATAATGGTCTTCATCAAATTGATAATGATCGTCTTTCATATCGCGAACGCTTACCATACCTTCACATTTATTCTCAATGATTTCTATGTAAATTCCCCAATCGGTCACACCAGAAATAACACCAACAAAGTTTTCATTTTTATGATCTTCCATAAAACGAATTTGCATGTATTTGATCGAATCTCTTTCGGCTTTTGTAGCGAGATATTCCATGTTACTAGAGTGGTTACACTTATCTTCATAAGCCTCTTGACTTACAGATTGTCCGCCATCCAAATAATGCTGTAATAGACGATGTGCCATGACATCTGGATAACGACGAATTGGTGAGGTAAAGTGGCTGTAATAGTCAAACGCTAAACCGTAATGACCAATATTATGCGTAGAATATTCGGCCTTACTCATGGTACGAATGGTTAAGGTATCTACTAAGTTTTGTTCTTTTTTACCGTTGACATCTTTCAATAAATTATTTAATGAAGACGATACACTTTTACGGTCTTTAAAATTTAATTTATATCCAAATCGACCTACAACATTTTGTAAAGCAGCAAGTTTACTATCATCTGGTTCATCATGTATACGATAAATAAATGTTTTCTTTTGCTTACCTATAAATTCACCTACTTTTCTATTTGCTAAAAGCATAAACTCTTCAATAAGTTTATTGGCATCTTTACTGGTTTTAAAGTGAATACCTACTGGATTTGCCTCTTCATCTAGATTAAATTTTACTTCAACCTTATCAAAAGAAATTGCTCCAGAGCTCATACGTTTACGACGCATAATTTTTGCCAATTCATCTAACTTTAAAGTGGCTTGAGCTACTGCTTGAGAGGTTTTGTATTCCTTTCCTGTAAGCGAAACCTCTTTTGGGATTGTAAGATCAATTTTATTAGGATTATTAAGTACGTCTGTACCTTTAAGAGCTATATTATTTTCGATAATAACTTGTGCTTCTTCATAAGCAAAACGCGCGTCAGAATAGGTGACTGTTCTACCAAACCATTGGTCTTTAATTTCGGCTTTAGCATTCATTTTAAACACAGCAGAAAAAGTGTATTTCTCTTCATGTGGTCGTAATGAACAAGCTCCATTTGATAAAACTTCTGGAAGCATTGGTACTACTCTATCTACTAAATAAACCGATGTTGCGCGCTCATAAGCTTCGTCATCTAAAACGGTTCCTTCTTGTAAATAATGTGAAACATCTGCAATATGAATTCCTATTTCAAACAAGCCATCATCTAAGACTTTAAATGATAACGCATCATCAAAGTCTTTAGCATCTTTAGGATCTATGGTAAAGGTTAAATCTTTACGCATATCACGACGCTTAGCAATTTCTTCAGGTTTTATTTCTAAATCTATTTGATTAGCAAATTCTTCTACGTCATGCGGAAATTCTAATGGTAAACCATATTCTGCAAGAATAGCGTGAATTTCGGTATTATGTTCTCCTGGTTTTCCTAGAACTTTCAAGACTTTTCCTGAAGGAGAATCGGCTTTTTCTGGCCAATCTTCTAGAGATACTAATACTTTATCACCTTCTTCGGCTTTGTTAATTTTGTTAATTGGTACAAAAATATCGGTATGCATTTTATTACCATCAACAACAACAAATGCATAGTTTTTATGTATTTGAATAACACCTACATATTCACTTTTTGCGCGTTTAATAATACTGGTGACTTCACCTTCTATTTTACCACGTTTTCTACGCTTGTAGGCATAAAATTCTACTTCATCTCCATGAAGGGCTTTGTTCATATTGTTAGAAGCAATGTACACATCGTCTTCAAAATCGTCACTAATAATATAGCCAGATCCTCTAGATGCCATATCGACTCGACCAATATGATATTCGGTATTAACAATGGCTTTAAATTTACCACGATCTACTTCTTCAATCTCTTGTTTTGCTTTGAGTTGTTGTAGTTTTTTTATAATTTGGTTTCTACTACTAGCATCATTAACGCCAATTTTAGAAGCAATTTGTTTATAGTTAAAAGTTGAATTTCTATCTTTTTTTAAAATACTTAGAATTGTATTTGTTAGGTTGGAAATCTTATTATTTGAAGGTTTCCTGTGTTTCTTTCTACTCATGTAATTTGTAATCTAATTGTGTGTCATTAAAAGTGAAGCGAAGAATCTCATTTATTAAAGAGATTGCCACGCTGTGCTCGCAATGACAATTAATAATCAACTTAATAATAGGAGGAGAGAAGTTATTAAGTTTATGCAAATCTACGCTTTAATTATTTAATAGTATTTCTAAACCGTTAAATTATACCAACTAAATAGTTAAATATGGTATAAAATTGGTTTCTTTTTAACTTATTTTTTGTCATAAGATTAAACAGTAGCTATGGTTATGCTTAAATGTTATTACTGAATTCATCTAAAAAAAATTGAATAGTTAGCTTAATAAAAAAGAGCGATTAAATTAATAACTCGTTTGATAATATGATGACTCTTTAATTTAATTTACAATCAACTTTTTAGAGCTATTACCTTTATTGGTTGTAATCTCAACTTAAAAATTGTAGTTATCAACATATATATATATAATATCACTTTTCTTTTAAAATTTAAAAAAAACAATGGTGGTTATTATAGTGTGTTAATAATGGCTATAACTTTTTTAAATTTTGTTTTGATAAGTGACTTATGAGAATTACTTAATATATAGTTAACATTAACTTTACATATAACAGCCTCATTTTTAATCAAATTTAGAATGCTATTAACAGCTGTTAATAACCTATGTTGACAACTTACTTTTAATAAGTATTTATAAAATTGATGTTAGTATCCTACAAAAGGGATGCTCATAACTTCGCCAAAAAAAAGCATTAACTTTTTAGGTTATCAACATTATAGTTGTGATTGTAAAAATTACTGGATAATCCTAATAAAAGTTTTCAGTACTTAAGATAAGATATTAACAAGTAATGAATATAAATAGCTATAGATGTTAACATGTTACATTTCCGAAGAAAAGAACACCTTAACAAACTTATATTTTATGAATAAGTATATAACTATTGTCGTGGTTTTGTTATTAGCAATTATTAACTTTAAGGTTTTAAACAATTGTTGGTTTCTGTTATTATAGAGACTAACTTAAATCTTAAATTAATGACGATTTCAATAGGTAACGACCACGCAGGAACTGAGTATAAACACGCTATTTTAGCGCATTTAGAAGCTAAAGGATATACTGTTAATAACTATGGTACAAACACAAATGACAGTGTAGATTATCCAGATTTTGTTCATCCTGTGGCTACAGATGTTGCTAATAACAAGGTGGATTTTGGTATTTTAATCTGCGGAAGCGCAAATGGAGTTGCTATGACGGCTAATAAACACCAAAACGTTAGAGCCGGAATTTGTTGGATTAAAGAAATTACTGAACTTACAAGACAGCATAATAATGCCAATATTTGTTGTATTCCTGCACGATATACTGCATTACAACAAGCCATTGCTATTGTGGATACTTTTTTAGACACTCAATTTGAAGGTGGACGTCATCAAAATCGTGTGGATAAAATTCCGTTAAGTTGTTAATAAGGTCTTGCAACATGAAATGAAGCTTCTTTTGTATTAGTGAATAATTTTTAAGTTACTTCTTTAATTCTATATAACATGACATAATTACGATACCAGAATGAGTCATTCTCACAATCATAACCACTCTCATAATCATAGCGATTTAAAAGGTAGAAATCTCATCATTTCTATTCTATTAAACATTGGTATTACTGTGGCACAAGTTATTGGTGGATTACTCTCTGGAAGTTTATCATTATTAAGTGATGCACTTCATAACTTTAGTGATGTAATTTCATTAATTATAAGCTATATTGCTAATAGATTATCAAAACGAAAAGCGTCTCTTCAAAAAACATTTGGTTATAAGCGTGCCGAAATTTTAGCTGCTTTTATAAACGCATCAACTCTAATAATTGTAGCAATTTTATTAATAATTGAAGCTGTAAAACGTTTTCAAAATCCGCAGGATATTGAATCTAGTTTAGTTATTTGGTTATCATTTATTGCTATACTTGGTAACGGTTTTAGTGTGCTTCTTCTTAAAAAGGATAGTGCATCTAATATGAATATGAAAAGCGCTTATCTCCATCTTTTAACAGATATGATGGCAAGTGTTGCTGTTTTAATAGGTGGCTTATTAATGAAGTATTACCAATTATTTTGGGTAGATAGTGTGTTAACTTTTGCTATAGCATTATATTTGATAGTAATGGGTTATCACTTATTAAGAGATTCATTTAAAGTGTTAATGTTATTTACTCCAAATACCATACAGGTAAATGATATTGTTGAAGCCATACAAAACATAAAAGCTATAAAAAATGTACATCATGTACATATTTGGCAACTAAATGAAGAAGAAATTCATTTAGAAGCGCATATAGATTTTAAAGATGATATTACACTATCCCAATTTGATGTTATATTGCAAGAGGTAGAAGATTTGGTGTTTCATAACTTCGGAATTAATCATGTTAATATCCAACCAGAATATGGTAAAGATGGTGATAAGAATGTGATTGTACAAGATTGATTGCATTCAAAATTTCAATGCCAACTTGAGATGAAAACTAGATAAAAATATGAGATTACTACGTTATATACACTTTACAATGATACTCTAGATGATGATAGATATAAAAATAAAAGCTTTTAAAGACCTTACAACTCAAGACCTATATGACCTGCTACAATTAAGAAGCGAAGTGTTTGTAGTAGAGCAGGATTGTGTGTATCAAGATATTGATGGTAAAGACCAAAAAGCATTACATGTTATTGGTTTTAAAAACCATAATGTTGTTGCTTATACAAGACTATTTAAACCAGGTGATTATTTTGAGAAAGCTAGTATTGGTAGAGTAGTGGTGCGTGATCAAGAACGCGAACATAAATATGGTTATGATATTATGAAAGCTTCTATTAAAGCCATAAAGGAACATTATAATGAAACTGAAATTAAAATTTCTGCTCAAACGTATTTAAAACGTTTTTATAATAATCTAGAGTTTTATGAAGTAGGAGAGGAGTACCTTGAAGATGGAATTCCTCATATTACGATGGTTAAAACCTAATTATTACTTCTACTAACGGTTTGACCAACATAAGTAATTAAAATCTCTACACGACGATCTAATTTAGGTTCACCACCTAACGGAAACTTTCTGCGCATACCAACATATTTCATACGTCGTTTATTCACACCTTGTTTTGCTAGGTAATCATAAATAAATTTTGCTCTCGCCACAGATAGATTTCGCTTTTTAGTTTTACGATCTATAGCATCTCTACTATTTTTTGTACAGCACACATGCCCTTGTATTGTAAAATATAAATCTTTACGTTCTACAAGTATATCTGCAAGCTCTTTTAAGGTTTCTTTAGATTCTGGTAATAATTTACTGTATCCCGTTTTAAATAATATATTATTGAGTTCAAATTTATCTCCTGCTTTAAGTTCGCCTTTTAAAAGCTCTGTAGCTTCTCTCTTTTTAGCATTTGTTATTTCTGTAGCTTCTTTTGTTTTAGGCGGAAATACAGACGATACAATAATCTCAACTTTTCTATTTAAACCTCGTATTTTACTTAAATCATTTTCTTTTATAAGTCTAAGTAAAATTTCACCTTTACCATCAACATTAGTAATCACAGATTCATCAAACTCATTATTTGAAAAAATTGTTTTTATAGAATTAGCACGATCTTGAGATAGTTTTAGGTTGTAGGTATCACTTCCTCTATCATCAGTAAAGCCATAGATAGAAATTTTTGCAATATCCATACCTTCAATTTGAGATAAAAACATCAATAACCTATTATGCTCAGTTGGAGGTACTTCAAATTTATCGGTTTCAAAATAGACTTCATGAGTCATCTCCTTTTGAGCCATCAAAAGTTGCGATAAAAGAAGCGTTATAAGTAGTATTTTTTTCATATTAATAGTTAAAACATAAATTAAATATAATTGATTTTATGTTTTGGTCAAATTTTTAAATGGATATCAATCTAAATATCCTAAATAATTAGATGGATTTTTAAGTATTTCTACACCTTTTTGAATTTCAAAGTTATGAGCAATATAATACGTATAAAGACCTTCTCTATAGAAATATCGTTTTACAATTTCATCAGATAATAAGGCTAATAATTGCTCTTTATTATTATCAATAGCTTTATTTTTATACGTGTTTAATGACGAAATTAAGTTTGAATAATTAGTATCAATTTCGGCATCTAATTGTTCTTCTTTTGCCACAGCAATGGCTTCGGCAAATGCCTTTTCGGTTTTCGTTTCAAAATTAAAATTATTTGCTTTTAAAAAGTTTTTAAAGTTTTTAAAATCGGCATCAGTTAATTTAAAATTCTCTAGATCTGTTACAGTATTGTTGTAATAGTATTCTGTTCCATATTTAAAAATTAAGTTGTCATTAATGATAGCTTTGGTCATGGGACTCAATATGGTTTCTTCTAATTCTAAATCTGGTTGTACGCCTCCTCCATCATAAACCGTTCTTCCTTTTTTAGTTTTAAAGGCGTTATAATTTTCTTGTTTTGTACGTGTGGCTTTTCCGTTTTCATCACGATTCCAATAATCAAGTGCTTGGATGCAACGACCAGAAGGTGTGTAATATCTAGAGATTGTTATTTTCATTTGTGTGCCATAGGTTAGTTTTTTAGGACGCTGTACAAGTCCTTTTCCAAAACTACGTGCTCCAATAACGACAGCACGATCTAAATCCTGCAAAGCTCCAGATACAATTTCACTTGCAGAAGCGCTAGAACCATCAATTAATACCACCAACGGAATTTCTGTATCCATAGGTTCGTTTTTTGTATAATAGGTTTTATTATACTTCTCTACTTTTGATTTTGTGGTAACGACCAACTGGTTTTTTGGTACAAAAATATTGGTAACATTTACGGCTTCTCTTAATAAACCACCTGGATTTCCTCGTAGGTCTAAAATCAGTTTTTCGGCACCTTGATTCTTTAAATCCCGAAGTGCGCTTTTAGTCTCAGCTGAGGTTTTGGCGTTAAATTTCCGAAGTACAATATAACCCGTATTTTCATTAATCATAGAGTAATGAGGTACGGCATGAATGTCTACAGCTTCTCTTTGTATGGTTGTATTTTGTGTTTTACCTTGCCTTACATAAGTAACATCAACACGTGTTCCTGCACCACCTTGTAATAAGTTTCCTGCGTCATCTTTAAAATCTGCAACGGTCACATTATCTACTTTAATAATTTCATCACCTGCTTTTAAACCCGCTTTATCTGCTGCATAATCTTTGTAAGGTTCAACAATAACTAAACGGTCTTTTAGCGTTAAAACATTGGCGCCAATACCTGTATAATCTCCTGCATTATTTATTCTAGCAGATTCTACATCTTGTTCATTGTAGTAGTTTGTATAAGGATCTAGATCTGCAAGCATACTTTTTATTGCAGTATCCATTAAATCTCCTGGATTTGTATCATCAACATAGTTCATGTTGAGTTCTTTAAAAAGTGTCGTAAAGATTTCTATTTGCTTGGCAATTTCGAAAAAGTCGCTTTTAAAAGCGGTTCCACTAAAAAATATAGTCAGTGCAAAAAGTGGGATTAAAACACGTTTTTGTAGTAGTTTTTTCATGTGATTATTAGCGTTTATTTTAAAGATACTTTTTTTGCAAAGGCCTCTAAAAGTTGTTTCATTTTTTTATCTATAGAATCAAAATCTGTTCCATCCTTACCAATGTACAAAATCATTAACGTATATGATGATGAAATGTTGTTAAAATAAGCACTTTTGTTTAGTCGATAGCCTTCTCTTAACAAGCGTTTGATGCGATTTCTATCAACAGCTTTTTTAAAATTTCGTTTGCTTACAGAGACACCTGTTTTAAATTGCGTATCATCATCAAAATTAGATTTTAAATAGACCATACGTAATGGATAGGCACTTACCGATTTCCCTTCGGAAAAGAGGTGTTCTATTAATTTTTGGCTTTTAAGCTTCTCTTTTTTAGGATAAGAAAATGACATCTAGTTTTTAGAGTTTTGTGATACTTTTTGTTGGAGTTCTAGAAGTTTACTTTCTAAATCATGCAGTCTATCAGAAACATCAACAGGTTCTGGCATTTGTTTAGACGCATACATGGCTACATCCCAAACTTCCATAATATCTTCACTATTTATAGTAAATGTAGGATAATTTCCATCTTTATTATCACTTTTTAGAATGAGTTTTCCTTGGTCTTCAATACGATTAATAACACGTTTTAAAACCACACCATCATTTTTACTGATAATGATATATACGCGACCATCTTTAATGTCATTAAATGCTTCTATGTAGCGACCAAAAACCATATCACCATTAAAAAAAGTGCCTACCATGGAGTTGCCTTGAACTTCAAAACATCTAAACGTTCCATTGGTGAGTTGAGGCATATAAAATGCTGGTAAAGTTTCAATAAATTCTGCATCACCATATCCATCTAAATAACCAGCTCTTGCTTTTACAGGAACAAAAACTACGTTTTCTTCACCATCTGGAGTTGTAGTAACTACTTTTGGCATTCCTGAATATGTTGGAGTATTTACAATATTTGATTTTAATAGAACTGTACTTTTTCCGAAGAGATAATCAGGATTGATATCAAACTCATCAATAATTGCAGCGAGCACATCATAACCAGGCTTGGTTTTTTTACGAGAACCATCTGCTTGAGGTCTGCCATTAACAATACTGTCTACGGTAGTTCCTGTTACTCCAATACGTTTTGAAAACGCATAATTATTAAGCTGAAAATGATTAATAATCGCTGTAATTTTTTCGTCTATAGTTGTCATAATTTTAAAGGTTATAAAATTACTTAAAAATCAAACATTTGTGTAATTTCTAGGTTTTTATTACAATAAAAAAAAGCTACAATAGTTAAATTGCAGCTTTTAGATTGTAACTAGTTAAGTTTTAATCTTCTTTAACTAAAGGGTATATATTATTGTCTTTATTAACATCTGCCAACTCTCCTTTTGCATCAATTTGTACAGATTGTACTGTTTTAGATGTTTCTAATGTATATGTAGGAAAAGCCCAAGCCCAATCTTCTTTTACGGTTGCTGAGGTTGGTTTTGTACCACGCATCATGCGTAAAGGAATATAAAAATTTTCGGTAGAACCATCTATATAAGTTACTGTCAAGTCTAAAGGCATTGGCATTAAACCAATTCGCTCTAGTGTTATTTTATTACCATTTACTGTTTTTACCGCATAATCTATAGTATTGGTAGTTTGTGCAAAATCAATAAGGTACCAATCTAATTCTAGTCCAGAAACACGCTCTGCAGTTCTTACAATATCAATAGGTTTAGGATGTTTAAAAGCCCAATCATTAAAGTACTTTTTAATGGTAGTTTTCAAATTTTCCTCACCAATAATATAACCTAGTTGTGACATAAAAACAGCCCCTTTACTATAAGCAGCAGATCCATATGCTCGATTAATATTATAACGATCGGCATGTGTTGTTAGCGGTTGTTCATAACCCGAATTTGCTAAATTAATGTAACCACGATAAGAACCACTCAACGGATTATCTTTTCTATAATCCATAATCTCTGCCATGGCTAAAGCAGAAATATAACTAGTAAAGCCTTCATCCATCCACTCATGTTTAGCTTCGTTTGTTGCCAATAAAAATTGAAACCAAGTGTGTGCCAATTCATGCGCAGTCACACCAACCAAACTCCCAAAACTACGTTTTCCTGTGATGAGTGTAGACATGGCATATTCCATACCACCATCACCACCTTGTATCACAGAGTATTGATCATAAGGATAGTTTCCAATATGCGTGCTAAAATACTGCATTAACTCCACTGTTTTAGGTTGCATCTTTTTCCAATTCTCTAAGTTCTCTTTAGGTAAATCTTTTTTGTATAAAAAGTGAAGCATTGGTCCATTAGGAACTTGCATTGTATCATGTATATAATCTTTATCTGCAGCCCAAGTAAAATCATGAACATTAGGTGCTAGAAAGTGCCACGTATTGGTTTTCCCTTTTTTCTTTTTTACTTTTTCTTCGGAAATGTAACCATATCCTATCTCGTCTGCATTTTGCAAATTACCCGTACCTCCAATTATATAATCTTTATCAATGGTAATTTTTACGTCAAAATTTCCCCAAACACCGTAAAATTCGCGACCTATGTAAGGATCTGCGTGCCACCCTTCGGTATCATATTCTGCCAATTTTGGGTACCATTGTGTCATAGACAGTGCCACACCTTCTTTATTATTTCTACCTGAACGTCTAATTTGCTCTGGCACTTGACCTTCAAATTTCATATCAAACTCAACAGTTTTTCCTGCTTTGATTGGTTTTTCTAAATCTACAATCATCACAGTACCTTCAACTTCAAAGTCAAGTTTTTTACCATTAAGTTTTAGTGAAGAGACGTTTATATAACCAATTTCATTGTTTTTTAATTTTGAAATGCGACTTACATAAATTGGGTTCTCTTTTGTGCCTTGGTTATTAACCATCCTGCCATCTGGATCTTTAATGCTTTGTAAACGTGCATCCATTTCACTTCCTGGCTGAAATGCATTAAAGTACAAATGATAATACACGCGATATAAATCATCTGGTGAATTATTGGTGTATTTAATAGTTTGTTTACCAGTAAATTGATAGCTTTTTACATCCATATCAATAGCCATGGTATAATCAGCTTGTTGTTGCCAATACTGGTTTGTTTTATACTCAATAGTTGGGTTTTGTGCATTTATTTCCGAAGAAAAAAATGTGATACACAACATTAAGAGTGTGCTTAATTTTAGTTTCATAACTATTACTTTTTACTTGTACTTAGAGTGCAATTGAAGTATTAAAAATATTATTTTCCATTAGCCACTTGTGATGCCAATATTAATGCGTTGTAGGCATTTACAATACGTCCAGATTTTGAAATTTCACTTAGAGATTTTACTTGTTTATCTGAGCCGATGGTTACTTTTGCTTTGATTGGTAATCCAGAATCCATTAAAATTTGTTTAACCTGAGCTGCAGTTAAACTTGGATATTGTGAGCGAATTAATGCAGCAACACCAGCAACATTTGGTGCAGCCATTGAGGTTCCGCCTTGAAATTCATATTCGTTTTCTGGCATGGCAGAGTAAATTTCACTACCTGGAGCAAAAACGTCGACATTCACTTTTCCGAAGTTAGAAAAATCAGACACCATTGTTGCGCCATATTTATAAGTTAACGACCCAACTGTAATCACATTATTTGAAACCTCTGGACCTGTACCAACAGCATCATTTGGATAGTTATGAGCTACATCAATATTTTCGCTATCGTTACCTGCTGCGTGAACAAAAAGAACATCTTTATCTGCAGCATATTTAAGTGCATCACGTACCCAATCACTGTGAGGTGAGAATGATTTACCAAAACTTGCATTAATGATTTGTGCGCCATTATCTGCTGCATAACGAATGGCTAAAGCAACATCTTTGTCATATTCATCTCCATTTGGAGTAGAGCGAATTGCCATAATTTGAACGTTATTTGCAACACCATTCATTCCTTTATTATTGTTGCGCTCAGCAGCTATAATTCCAGAGACATGTGTACCATGACTTTCGTCTTTTATAGAAGGTCTTGGATTGTTGTTTCCATAACCTGGTTTATCATTTAAATCATTAGGATCATCTCCTGTTTTACGACCTTTTAAATCTTTGTTTAAATTTACGTTAAGACGATCATTAACTTGCTCAAGACCTTCCTTAAAAACTTCTTTAGCCTTTGCTACAGATTCTAAATCGTTTGCATATACAAATTGTGCTATTTGTACAGCTTGTCCTAATTGTTCGTTTTCTGTTTTAATGGCAAGTACTTCGGCTTTTGTATAATCTGTTTTACCAAAATGTTTAGTTAAAATCTCATCAGCCATTGTTACATATTGCAAATTTTGCTCGCTATTGGTTTTATACCCTAAGTATTTTTGATACTCAGTGTTGTATAATGCTTCAGCTTCAGCATATCTAGGTGCGGTTTTATCTCCTGCAGCTAATATTCTTACATATTCTAATTGCTCATCATAGCCATCTCCAACAAAATTCCAACCGTGAATATCATCTACGTAGCCATTGTTGTCATCGTCTTTGCCATTGTTTGGTATTTCATTTTTATTGGTCCAAAGCACGTCGTCTAAATCTTCATGATCTATGTCTGTACCACCATCAATTACAGCTACAATAACGGTTTTACCTTTTTTGTTTTTAATAATATCACTATAGGCTTTATTAACACTCATTCCTGGTATAGTATCTTTAACTAAATCTAAATGAGCCCATGATTGTTTTTCGTTTTCAGTAAGTGAAGCTTCTTTGAGTGGAGATGTGTCAATGTTTTCTAAAGGGGTAGACAGTACTCCTGCTGTTGCTCCACAACCAAATAAAACGGTTGAAAGAATTAATGTGTATAAAAAAGGTTTAAATAATTTGATCATAATTGTATTAATTGAATATATCGTTTGTTGTAAATGTATCTTTAAGTCGCACGCCTTTTTCGGTATGTTGTACGGTTATAATTTCGTTGTGTGCATCATGTTCTAAAAACAAATAGTAATCCTGATTTGCAGCTAGATTTAAAAAGTGTTCTTTTTCATCTAAGGTTAATAAAGGTCTTGTGTCATAGCCCATCACAAAAGGTAGAGGTAAATGACCAACGGTTGGTAATAAATCTGCCATAAAACAAATGGTTTTCCCTTTGTAATTAATCATTGGGATCATTTGTTTTTCGGTATGACCATTTGCAAAAAAGATATCAAATCCTAATTGAGAATTTTTTAAGATATTATTCTGTGGAAGGTTAGTGAATTTCAACTGACCACTATCTTCCATTGGTAAAATGTTTTCTTTTAAAAACGATGCTTTTTCTCTGTTGTTTGGTTTTGTAGCCCAATCCCAATGGTTTTGATTACTCCAAAAATGTGCATTTTTAAAAGCGGTTTCATAACCGGTTTTATCTTTGTTCCATTGTACGCTACCACCACAATGATCAAAATGTAAATGCGTCATAAAAACATCGGTAATATCATCACGATGAAAACCATGTGTTTTTAAAGAGTTATCAATCGTATCATTTCCCCAAAGATGATAATAGCCAAAAAACTTTTCACTTTGTTTATTACCCATTCCTGTATCAATTAAAATGAGTCTATCGCCATCCTCAATAAGTAAACAGCGTGCTGCAATATCTATCATATTATTTGAATCGGCAGGATTGGTTCTGGTCCATAGAGATTTAGGTACAACACCAAACATGGCACCTCCATCTAATTTAAAATTACCAGCATTTATAGGATATAATTTCATGTGAGAAAATAATTGAGATGCAAATTACTAAAAGCGTTAAACATTATTTGAGTTTGCTATTAATTATTGAGGCATTTTTAACATATTTAAAGCATGTTTATCTCTTTTGAAATTAAAAAGATTTAAATTTATGTGATAAATTCTTTTTGCCATGAAACGAACATCTAAAACCAAAAAAATGAAACTGTTGAGATTTGGTCGTGATTTTGAACCAGATCAACAAGTCATTTTGAGAGATTACCTTGCTATTGAGAGAACTCGATTAGCAAATGAGCGTACGTTACTGTCGTATATTAGATCATCATTGTATTTACTTTTGGGAGGTATTGCTTTTTTTCAACTCAAAGAATTCTCTAATTTTAAATATTTAGCTTTAGTATCATTAATTTTTAGTGGTGTCTTTTTTGTAATAGGAATTTATAGATTCACACTTTTAAAAAAGAGTCTAAAAAAAGTCTACTATAAATCTGAGGAGCAAACAAAATAATTAGGTTAAATAGATTAAGATACTCTATGTGAAATGGATTTGATAATTACATTTTCTATAATACTATTTGGAGTTTTTCTTTTTGTAAGAGATTACTTTTCTATTGATACAACTTCAATTTTAATTATGGCAATGTTTATCGTTGCTGGTGTTTTAAGTCCTGAAGAGGGCTTTTCTGGTTTTAATAATCCAGCAACCATAACTTTGGGTTGTATATTTGTAGTGAGTGGAGGTGTTTTTCATTCAGGAATTTTAGACGGCTTGAGTACTAAAATTGTTAAAATAGCTAAAACCAATTATGTTATTGCATTAATTGTTTTTTGTTGCATTTCGGGTTTTTTCTCTGCATTTATAAATGATACAGCAGTAGTTGCTCTATTACTTCCTATAGCCTTGAAAGTTTGTAGAGAAACAAATATTAAACCTAGTAAACTATTAATGCCCATTTCATTTGCCGCTTTATTTGGTGGAACTTGCACATTAATTGGGACATCAACAAACATTTTAATTAGCAGTTATGCAAAAAAGTATAATGTAGAAGAATTAGGAATGTTTGAATTTAGTGGTGCAGCATTTTGTTTGTTGCTAATTGGATTTGCTTACATTTTTTTTATAGCTCCTTTATTATTACCCAAAAACAGCGATGAAAATGATGATTTTACTAAAAAAGCAAAAACCTACATCACAGAGCTTTTTGTAGAAGATGACTGTAAAGATGTAAACTCTGTTTTAAGATCATCTCAATTAGTAACTAATTATCAGGTTAATATCCTTTCAATTCTTAGAAATGGAGTTTTAAAGCATAATTTTAGTTTAGACACAAAAATTTTAAAAGGTGATATTTTAAAAATTATACTACCTCCAGAAACCTTATCACAATTATTAGATATTGATGGATATACCGTTAAAGGTAATAACCGAATGAAAGATGCCGAAGAGAAATTTAAATCCTTTAACCTCTATGAAGTCATTATTCCTTTTGGTTCTAGTTTATCTGGAGTCTCATTAAAAGAGATTAATTTTAGGAGACAATACAACTCTTCAGTCATTGGTATAAGACAGCGAGGAAAAAATAATTTTGAAAAATTAACAAACATAAAGCTCAAGGAAGGTGATATGTTGTTAATTCTTGGTCAAGAAGAGGAAATTAGTAATTTAGAATCTAATAATCTTATTGTAAGACTTTCAGAATATGAGAAAAAGAAAACCAATTACAAAAAAGCAATACCAGCATTATTAATTGGTATAGGTGTTATTTTAGTGGCATCATTAAATATAACATCAATTTTAATAAGTGCAATGGTAGGCGCTTTATTAATGGTATTACTTGGGATACTAAAACCAATTGAAGCCTATAAGGCTGTAGAATGGAAAGTGATTTTTATGATGGCTGGAGTACTCTCAATGGGTACAGCATTAGAAAAAGTTGGAGGTGCAACGTTGATTGCAAACTATATAAAATCTACACTAGGTCAATATGACGCTCAAATTACTTTGAGTCTCATTTATTTAGTCACTTTTATTTTTACAAATTTAATCTCGAGTAAAGCTACTGCAGCTTTGATGGCTCCTATAGTAATTATGCTATCTAATTCAATGAATATCAGCGAGAGACCATTTCTTATAGCTGTGATGTTTGCCTGTTCACTTACCTTTATGACACCAATGAGTTATCCAACAAATACGATGGTTTATGCGCCAGGAAATTATAAGTTTAGCGATTTTTTAAAGGTAGGCACACCACTCAATATTATTATTTGGATATCGGCTTCCTTTATAATCCCTTATTTTTTTCCTTTTAATCCTAATTAATTAGTCTTTGAAATTACATCTTTTAGTCGTTTCCCAAAATCTATGAGCGCTTTAATTTCTTTAGTACTTGCCAAACGTTGTTTACTAAATATGAGCAAGCTATTGCCATTAGATTCAATATGATAATATGGGTTACACTCAAAAAAGTGAATCAATTCATTTGTAAAAAAGGTTTTAATAGATTCAAGATGTTCGCCTACCAAATGAAACCGTTTAGAAAAATCGGGATGGTCATCAAAATTTATATCTCTAAAACCAGCAATAGCATAAACCTTATCCATTAAGGTTTCTCTATCTAGAGAAAATATAGGTATAGCGTCATTTAAATTAATGTGTAACATAGATGTTCTCACAACTTCTTTTGCTATAAATTCACCTTCAGAAAACTCAATATCAAATAATTTGGAGTTAGTATTATCGTTCTTTAATTCGTTATAAATATAATTGGGTTGCTTGGTTTTAAAAAACAGAAAAGGATCTAAAAACCCAGTGTTTCTATTCTTATCTGCACTATAAGTAAGGTGATAATCTTTTGCAATAGCCTCTAGGTTTTCTTGTCTTTTGGTTAAGTTGTACCCAAATAATGTAGGTACAGCAGCAATTTTTCGTAAAGCAAAAGGGTGTTTAGAATCCGAATCATGCATATCTAAACCAACTATATCAAAATGACCTCCATTTTTTGTAAACGAACTTTGATAATTATTAAGATTTTCCATAACGGTATGATCTACAAAGTCACACATAGAAAAATCTACAATAACATCATTATCTGTAGAGATCGCATTGAGTTTTTGCTTTAATCTATAGAAATTTGCGAACGTGCAAAAGTGCTTAACACTTACGTAGTAATTAGATTTTTCGTCATCTTCTTTAAACATTAATACATTAGGTTTTATCCAATGTCTTAAAAATAATGTGACGTTTTTATTAATTACAAAATGAATGATTATAGTAATGATTACACCTGCGGAAATCCCTAAAATTAATCCAAATTTTAAAGTAGTAAGAAGCGTCACAAAAAATATAATAAGCTGCTCTTTTCCTACTGAAAAAATCTTCTTTATCAAATCTGGTGATGCTAATTTATAACCTGTATAGACCAAAATAGCCATGAGTGCCGACAACGGAATTCGGGTTAACTGTGTACTAAAAGCCACAATAAACACGACAAGAAATAGAGCGTGAAAAAAATTAGCAGACCTATTACTACCACCATTATTAACATTTACAGAGCTTCTTGCTATTACAGTAACAACATTTAAACCTCCAACAAAACCACTTCCAATAGTACCTAACCCTAGGGCTTTTAAGTCTCTATTAACGTTAGATCGTCTTCTTTGAGGATCCAATTTATCTACAGCCTTAATACTTAAAAGAGATTCTATACTAGCAATTAGGGTTAATGATAACACGCTGCCCCAAAATGGTAAACCTCCAATTTTTGCAAATGATATTTTTGGTAATTGAGTAGTAATTTCTTTAAAAGAAGGAATTGCAGGAATCATATAATCTTTTGAAATTGGATTGTCTTGATGTAAAAACAATTCAAAATAATAACTAAAACCAATAGACAAAATTACAATCCACATGGGAGCAGGTATTAATTGCCAATATTTATTTCTAAGTTTTGGATAAAATATCATAATAGCTAAACTTATAAGTCCAGCTGCTGCTGCATAAATAAGTCCAGTATTTTCATAATGCAAAGCGTCATTTATAGTAAAAGGAATTTCAACCAAGTAATCTATAGTATTTTCTCGCGTAATTTTATGCCCAAACATGATGTGAAATTGCTTACCAAGTATAATAAGTCCAATGGCAGCTAGCATACCTTGAATAGCAGATGATGGAAAAAAGTCGGCCAAATTACCCATTCGTAAAAAGCCAAGCAACATAATCAACACACCAGAGCAAATAATAGCAGCATAAGCACCTTCTAATCCAAGCGTCGTTATAGCTACTAAAGTTACACCTACTAAGCCGTTTCCTGGTCCTGTAATTGTCACATGACTACCACCTAAAATCGATACAATTACACCTCCAACAATTGCAGTAATTACACCAGCAATTGCAGGAGCATCACTTGCCATTGCAAGTCCTAAGCCTAAAGGTAAAGCTATAAGACTTACCACAAAACCTGAAAATATATTTTTAGGTAATTGTTTAAAAAAATGTGTTATGTTATTTTTTTTTTGCGTCATTGAATGATTAAAACATCGGTTGGTAACTCAGATAAAATGTATTCGATATCATGCGGAAAAATGCGATCCCAAAAACTCGTTTTACTAGGCGCATTCATCACAAGTAAATCGGCTCTAACAAATTGTGCATAATGACCAATACTATAGCCTCGTTTTCCAAAAATAGATTGCGTTTTTGTAAGCACTCCAGCTTTATAAGCTTCAGGAATTTCAGTAATAATACGTTGTACACGAGAATCCTCTCTCATTTTTAGACGTTCTTTGACGATATCAGATTTCCGAAGTGATTCATCATCATCTACACTAACAGCAACCTCTTGCTTAGTTATTTCTTCAACAATCGTAATTTTTTTAGACTGTAATTTATGAGACATATAATATGCTATGGCAATGGTTTGTTTGGTCTTTGGATCATCAAGACCGTTTACCACAATATGTTGACAAGGCACTCTATTTATAGATGGTTTAATGAGTAATAAAATAGAACACTTGGCTTGTCTGGTAATTTTTCTAGCAATGGTACCTAAATAATATTGTACAAAATTTTCCTTTTGAAGAGCTCCTAAAATGAGTAAATCCACTTTTTTTTCTTCGGAAACAGATAAAATCACATCCACTGGGTTACCCGTTTTGAAGACGAGATCGTAGTTGAGATGATCTTTTATAAACGGATGGATGACATCTAAAATCTGTTGGGTTTTATCATCAGATTTTTCACCCACGTGAATAAGTACCAATTTACTCTCAAAAAAGAGGGCTAATCGTGCTGCTTCATATAGGTTGGCTTTTAAATTTGGAGAAAATGCAACTCCAATTCCTATAGTCTGAAAATGTTTATTGGTCAAGGGCTATGAAATCAATTTTGAGGGTAAGTTAATATTTTTTTAACTGTTACAATAGTTTCAGTTATATTTAGCTTCAAAATTACATTACATGTTAGAATTAGCAGGAATTATCATACTAGGAATATTGGCACAATGGTTCGCTTGGAAATTTAAAATTCCAGCAATTTTACCTTTAATTTTAATTGGACTTCTAGTAGGACCAATTGCGGCAGAGTTTTTAAGTCATGATGGTACAAAATGGATAGAGCCCATTTGGAATGGAGAAGAGGGACTTTTTCCTGGACAAAGTTTATTCTATTTTGTCTCTTTAGCCATAAGTGTTATACTTTTTGAAGGAGGATTAACGCTTAAAATGAGTGAAGTTAAAAATGTAGGACCTGTAATTACAAAGTTAATTTCTATAGGATCAATTGTAACATTTTTTGGTGCTGCTATTGTTGCTCATTTTACGTTTGATTTAAGTTGGGAGATTTCATACTTATTCTCAGGTCTAATTATTGTGACTGGACCAACAGTAATTACACCAATTTTAAGAAACATCCCCTTAAAAAAAGATATCTCTGCCGTTTTAAAATGGGAAGGTATTTTAATAGATCCTATTGGAGCATTGGTAGCCGTTTTGGTATTTGAATTTATAAGTGTTGATGGTGGAGGAGAATTTACAAAAACAGCACTCATAGAATTTGGAAAAATTGTACTGTTTGGAACCACGTTTGGGTTCACATTTGCACACGCTATGAACTTAATTATAAACAAAAAATTAGTACCTCATTATTTATTAAATGTGTTTGCGTTAGCAGCTGTTTTAGGTGTTTTTGTTTTGGCAGATACTTTTGCACATGAGTCTGGATTATTAGCTGTTGTTGTTATGGGAATGGTTTTAGGAAACTCAAATGCACCTTATTTAAAAGAACTGCTGTACTTTAAAGAATCATTAAGTGTATTATTAATTTCTATCTTATTTATTTTATTGTCTGCCAATATAAATATGAGCGATTTATATTTAATTTATACCTGGAAAACAGCTGTGTTATTTGCTGCTGTTGTTTTTATTATTCGACCTTTAGGTGTGTTTTTAAGCACACATGGTTCTTCATTAAAATTTAATGAAAAATTGTTTATTAGTTGGGTTGGTCCACGAGGTATTGTAGCTGCTGGTATTGCATCACTTTTTGGATTAAAATTAGCAAAAGAAGGTGTTCCTGGTGCAGAATACATTACGCCTTTGGTGTTTATGATTGTTTTAGGTACTGTATTACTAAATGCCACTACAGCACGTTTATTTGCTAAATTGATTGGTGTGTTTTTAGCAAAATCTAATGGTATTTTAATTGTTGGTGCTTCAAAAGTATCAAGACTTATTGGGCATTATTTAGAAACCCATGGCAGGCACGTAGTGTTAATAGACAGCAATCCTAGTAATATTTCAAAAGCTAAAGAACTAGGTCTTGAAGCCATAAATACAAATATTTATTCTGATACCTTAATGGATAATATCGAATTAAACGATGTTGGTTATTTAATGGCATTAACAGGAAGTAATGATATTAATACATATGCCATTAATAAATTTAGTAAGCAATTTGGTGAAAATGGATCTTTTAGATTAGTAAGTGTTGATGAAATGCGTGATAATAACAATAATCCTAAAGAAGGTTTGTTTTCTCAAACAGACGATTTTACATCGCTCAATAATACGGTTAGAAAATTCCCTAGTATACAAGAAATTGAATTAAGAGATAAAGCGCATTATGAGAACTTAATTGAAGTCTCAGATAATGATAAAGACATCATCCCATTATTTATTAAAGATGATGAATCTGAAATTCATATTATATCCTCTTATAATAAAGATGTTAAAGAGATAGGCGAACATTGGCATTTGGTATATTTAGGAAAACCTTTTGATGTTGAAGAGGTCGCAAATGAAGAGGCTTAGTACATCATGTCTTAAATTTCTTTGTATATGATTTCGTAAATACGCTAAAAAAGAGTTCAATTTTCTTCGGAAATATGAACGCGTTATAATGACGTCTTTTAAAAGGTGTACCGTTTTGGTTAGTAAAAACGTGTAGGTTTTGTAAATGAAAAAGACAACATTGTACAGTCTATCCTATTTCCGAAGCCATAGAAATTTAAACAATTTTTAAATAGATAGATGACATTTTTTAGATTAAAAGACGCCTTTTTGCAAAGGCGTTTGTGTTAATCGTTCAATTTTAAAACAGCCATAAATGCTTGTTGAGGTATTTCTACGTTACCTACTTGACGCATACGTTTTTTACCTTTTTTCTGCTTTTCTAATAACTTACGTTTACGAGAAATATCACCACCATAACATTTTGCAGTTACATCTTTACGTAAGGCTTTTATAGTTTCACGAGAAATAATTTTTGCTCCAATGGCAGCTTGAATTGGAATATCAAACTGTTGTCTTGGGATGAGTTCTTTCAGTTTTTCACACATTTTTTTCCCAATATTTTGAGCATTGTCTGTATGTATTAATGCAGAAAGTGCATCGACGGTTTGTGCATTTAATAAAATATCTAATCTCACCAATTTAGAGACTTTCATTCCTATAGGTGAATAATCAAAAGAAGCATAACCTTTAGACACTGTTTTAAGGCGATCGTAAAAATCGAAAACAATTTCGGCAAGCGGCATTTCAAATGTTAATTCAACACGTTCTGGAGTTAAATAAGTTTGATTTAAAATCATACCTCGTTTCTCAATACATAAAGACATCACATTACCAACAAAATCAGATTTTGTAATAATTGTAGCTTTAATAAACGGCTCTTCAACACGATTTACTGTTGTTGGTTCTGGTAAATCTGAAGGATTATTAACAATAAAAGCTTCGTCTGGATTTTTATTTGTGTAGGCATGATATGATACATTGGGAACCGTTGTAATTACCGTCATATCAAACTCACGTTCTAGACGTTCTTGAATGATTTCCATATGAAGCATTCCTAAAAATCCACAACGAAAACCAAAGCCTAAAGCAGCAGAGCTTTCTGGTTGAAACACTAAGGACGCATCATTTAATTGCAGTTTTTCCATAGAGTTACGAAGCTCTTCGTAATCTTCGGTATCTACAGGGTAAATACCAGCAAATACCATTGGTTTTACGTCTTCAAACCCGTCAACAATATTAGTTGTTGGGTTGGCAAAATCTGTTATGGTATCTCCAACTTTTACTTCTTTTGCTGTTTTAATACCAGTAATTAAATAGCCAACGTCACCAGCTTTTACACTTTTTTTAGCGACTTGATTTAATTTTAATGTACCAACTTCATCTGCAAAATAATCTCTATCTGTAGCGACAAACTTTATTTTTTGGCCTTTTTTAATTTCACCATTAAACACTCTAAAATAGGTTTCAATTCCTCTAAACGTGTTATAAACCGAATCAAAAATTAAGGCTTGTAAAGGCGCATCTACATCACCTTTTGGCGCAGGAATACGCTCAATAATTGCTTTTAAAATATTGTCAACTCCAAAACCTGTTTTTCCACTAGCATGAATTACTTCTTCTGGATCACAGCCTAAAAGTTCAACAATATCATCTGTAACTTCTTCAGGATTTGCACTTGGTAAATCTACTTTATTAAGTACAGGAATAATCTCTAAATCATTTTCTAATGCTAGATATAAGTTTGAAATCGTCTGAGCTTGGATACTTTGAGCTGCATCTACAATCAATAAAGCACCTTCACAAGCTGCAATAGATCGAGATACTTCATAAGAGAAATCAACGTGACCAGGTGTATCAATAAGATTGAGTACATATTTTTCGCCTTCAAATTCATAGTCCATTTGAATGGCATGTGATTTAATGGTAATCCCACGTTCACGCTCTAAATCCATACTATCTAGTAGCTGGTCTTGTTTTTCACGAGCTGTTACAGTATCTGTATAATCTAATAAACGGTCTGCTAGTGTACTCTTACCGTGATCAATATGTGCTATTATGCAAAAATTTCTAATGTTCTTCATAAACTCTAATTCACCTCCTTAATGATTCGCAAATATAATCGAATTATTATGCATATAATATCATTAATGTTTACAAAAAGCATTTAAGTATAGAAAAACCATAAAAAGATTTCAAAAACAAATGTTATCTTGCAATACTAAACCTAAACTAATTTTGAAATTCATTTATATCCTGACTGTATTACTCTTGTGTTCTTATTCGAGCATTGGTCAGGAATATACGGTTTCTGGAACGATTATAGACGCTAATAATAAAGGCATTGAGTTTGCAACTATTATCGTATTTAATGAGGATCAAACCGAAGTTTTACATGGCACATCTACAGACGTTAACGGTTTTTTTAATTTAAATAATTTAGATCGAAATATTTATTTCATTAAAGTTAGTTTTATTGGTTATCAAAGCTACGAACAAAAAATTGTACTTACCGGAAGCTTAGATTTAAAAACAATTTTATTAGAAGACGATATAGAAAACTTAGATCAAGTGACCGTAACTGCTAAAAAACCAACACTAATACGTGAAGCTGATCGTCTTGTTTTTAATATAGAAAATACGGCTTTAATAGAAGGTAGTATGCTTCAAGTTTTAAAAAGTACACCTGGAGTATTGGTATTGGGTGACGAGATTACGGTTAAAAATTCTAATCCTACGGTTTATATTAATGATAGGAAAGTACATTTATCATCAGATGATTTGACTCAACTTTTAGAAGGGTCTTCTGCTAATTCTATTAAATCTATAGAAGTGATTACAAATCCTTCAGCGAGATATGATGCCGAAAGTGGAGTGGTGTTGAATATCGTTATGAGTAAAAACCTTATTGCAGGTTATAGAGGTTCGGTATCAACAAATTTTACACAAGGTGTTTTTCCTAGATATGATGTTGGAACAAACCATTTTTTCAAAAATAAGGACATTAGTTTTAATGTTAATTATAACTATTCAAAAGATAAACTAAATAGAGATAGTGAGGATACCGTTAACTATTTAGATGATACTAATGCTTTAAATGAATCTTGGCGCTCACTAACCAATAGAAATACTTGGAAAGAAACACACAATCTCAATGCTAATTTTGATTATTTTATCAATGATAGTAATACTTTAAGTGTTTCTACAAATACGCTATATCTTCCTTATTTTAAATATAGTATAAGTAATAATACCGAAATTACAGATGTAAATAATGATTTCTTGTCGCGTTTTACTGCAGATAATTTATCACGAGACAATAAATATAACATAGGTGTTGATTTTAACTTTAAACACGACCTTACCAAGGGATCATTGATTGTTAATGGTCATTTTACAACTTATAATTACGAAAGGAATCAAGGCGTAGTGAGTAATTTTTTTGATAGTAATAATGATTTTCAAAATGTCTCTGCTTTTAATACTCATGCTAATCAAGACACGCAAATTTTGGCTGCTAAATTGGATTATAGTTTACCTATAAACGATAATTCTGAATTTGAAGCTGGTATCAAAACTTCTAATATAAAAACAGAGAGCGACATCACGCAATTTGATATAGATATAACTACAGGAACTGAAACTATTGATAATTTAAATTCAGATGTTTTTGATTACGATGAACACATTTATGCGGCTTATGCCAATTATGCCTTAAACACCGAAAAATGGAGTATAAATGCAGGTTTACGAGCTGAGCAAACCAATATTGAAGGTGTTTCTCTATCCACAAGTCAGGTTAACACTCAAGATTATTTAGAGTGGTTTCCTAATGCGAGTGTGCAATATAATATTAGCGATACATACAACATATATGCTAATTATAAACGCAGTATCACACGACCTGGATATGCAGATTTAAATCCGTTTCAATTTTTCTTAAACGAAAGTTATGTGATTTCAGGTAACCCAAATTTAGTACCAACCTTTACAGACCATGCCGTTATAGGAACGACTTTGTTTAGTGATTTATTAACCATTGAAGCGTATTATAAAAATTTTGATGGTGCAATATCTGAAATACCAAGGCAAAATAATGACACCAACATTATAGAATACATAAGTGTTAATTTTGATAAAACGATAGAGTTTGGTTTTGATTTTCTAACTTATTTTAATGTTAATGAACGTTGGTCTATTTATGCAGTAACTTCGTTTTACAATTTTGAGGAAGAAACCAATTTTGGAAATGGTTTTGTAAAGCAAGACCAATGGTCTAATTTTTCAGTATTACAAAATGATTGGACCTTTTTAAAAGATAACAGTTTAAATGCGACGTTTACTTTAACCTATAGCAGTAAAAATCTTCAAGCGTTTCAAACCGTAGAAAATCAGTTATTTTCAGAATTAGCGATTTCTAAAACACTATTAAAAAACAAAGGAGTGCTTTCTTTAGCGGTTAGTGATTTGTTCAATATGCAAGATCCTGAGGCTAGTACAAGATATCAAAATCAGTTTAACTCAAGTTTACGTGATGTAGATACACGCTACATTAAACTAGGTTTTCGTTATAAATTTGGAAACACAAGACTTCAAACAAATCAACGTTCATCTAACACAGATGAGCGAGATCGTTTAGATAAAGCAAAAAATTAATGTTTTTTATAGTTTAACAATAGCTTGTATCGTCACTATTTTGTTTGTCAAAGCGTAGTGACGAATCTATAATTTAAAGAATGTCTTTTTTCAAAGGTATTGAGGTTAATCTTGCCACTCTGCAATAAACAAGTTTGTATCGCGTCCACCTCCATTATTACGATTAGATGAAAAAGCTAAATATTTTCCGTCATTAGAAAACACTGGAAAAGCATCAAATGTTTCACCATGAGTGACACGTTCTAGGTTTTTACCATCAATATCAATTAAGTATAAATTAAAGGGGAAACCACGTTCTGCTTCAAAGTTTGAAGAGAATAAAACTTTATTTCCTGAAGGATGAAAAAACGGACTCCAATTTGCGTTTCCTAAATCGGTTAACTGACGTAAATCACTTCCATCCGCATTACAAATGTATAATTCCATTTCGGTTGGTTCAACTAAGCCTTCAGCTAATAAATCTTTGTATTCTTTAATTTCTTTTTCTGTTTTAGGACGAGAAGATCTAAAAATAAGTTTTGTTCCGTCAGGAGAAAAGAAAGCACCACCATCATAACCCAATTCGTTAGTAATTTGTTTCACATCGCTACCATCAATATTCATAGTGTACAATTCTAAATCACCACTTCTTGTTGAGGTAAATACAATTTTATCACCTTTTGGAGATACTGTAGGTTCAGCATCGTAACCAACTTCATTAGTTAATTGCTTTACAATATTACCTTCTAAATCGGCCACAAAAATATCGTAGCTATCGTAGATTGGCCAGATGTATTTCCCGTTTTTACGTAAAGGTGTATCGGGACATTCCTTTTGCTCTAAATGTGTAGAAGCATAAATAATATGTTTATTATCTGGTAAAAAATAAGCGCAAGTTGTACGACCTTTTCCTGTAGATATCATTGGAGGCGCAATACTGTCTGTAAATGTTTGGTTAGCATTCATCAAAAACATTTGATCACAATTGACGTTCCATGCTTTACTATTAGATTGAAAAACCAATTGCTTATCATCAAAACTCCAATAAGCTTCAGCATTATCTCCACCAAAAGTGACTTGCCTAATGGCTTTAAAATGTTTTTCTTCAGGATAGATTAACGCGTCTTTACCAGCTTCTAAAACTTCAGTTTGTTTCACTTTTTTTTCTTCGGAAGCTGTTTTAGGCTCGTTTTTACAGCTCAAAACTGCAAATGCTATTATGGCTAAAATAGTGTATTTCATAAATTCTGTTTCTACTGTAAGGTTGTAGGTATGATTGAATTATTTACTTAATTTTGTGTAAAATTAAGATATATGCGTACTAATTACCTAATTATTGTCATTTTTTTGACGGTTTTGACGGCTTGCAAGACAAATTCCGAAGAAAACATTAAATCAGTAACAATTAAAGAAGATGTCGCCTTTTTGGCAGATGATAAACTAGAAGGACGCCAAACAGGAACCGATGGTGAACTTAAAGCAGCAAACTATATAGCAAAACGTTTTGAAGATTTAGGCCTAGAAGAAAAAGGTACTAAAGGTTATTTTCAAGCGTTTTCATTTAAGCCAAAAACTGATCCGCATCAAGAAATAAACTACACTGTTGTTGATGGAGATAGTACCATTACAGGAACAAACGTCATTGGGTTTTTAGATAATAAAGCCGAAAATACAATTATTATTGGTGCGCATTATGATCATTTAGGTTATGGAGCAGAAGGCTCGTTGTTTAGAGGTGAAAAGAAAGAAATTCATAATGGAGCAGATGACAATGCAAGTGGAGTAGCGGTTTTACTCAATTTAGCTGAAAAGTTAAAATCGGCGAACACAGGCAACAACTATTTATTTATGGCTTTTTCTGGTGAAGAAATGGGATTATTAGGGTCTAATTATTTTAATAAAAATCCTACTATAGAGTTATCAAAAGCCAACCTAATGCTCAACATGGATATGGTTGGTCGTTTAAAGCAAGATAGTACGCTAGCGGTTTATGGTGTTGGCACATCTCCAATTTTAAAGCAAGTGATAAAAGCTAACAACTCTAAGTTTAAAATCATAGAAAACGAATCTGGTGTTGGACCAAGTGATCACACATCTTTTTACAATAGTGATATTCCTGTATTACATTTTTTTACAGGTCAGCATGAAGATTATCATAAACCAGGTGATGATACTGAGAAGTTAAATTACGAAGGGATGGCAACGATTTCATCTTACATTTTTGATATTATTTCAGATCTAGATGATAATGGTAAGTTACCTTTCAGAAAAACAAAAAATGAAAGCGAAGATGTACCACGATTTAAAGTTGGTTTAGGTGTCATTCCTGATTATCTTTTTGATGGAAAAGGCATGCGAATTGATGGTGTAAGTGAAGACAAACCAGCACAAAAAGCAGGTCTTGAAAAAGGAGATATTGTCATAAAACTTGGAGATAGTTTGGTGACAGATATGATGAGTTATATGCGAGCGTTATCTACTTTTGATACTGGTGATACAACAAAAGTGATTGTCAAACGTGATGACGCTGAGGTAGAAAAAGATATTGAGTTTTGAATTAGTTATTTGTCATTTTGAAGGAGACACGACTGCAGAATCTCTAATACATTAAAACAAAAAGATTCTTCGCTAGCGCTCTAAATGACATGAAATCATAAATATGCTAAAAACCAAACAAGACATCATCACTAAAATTCACTTATTCATCTCAGTATGTATTGTGATTCCTGTGGCTTTTGTGTATGGTTTTGAACCCAGTTTAAGTTTTGACATGTATGTTGAAACGGTTGATGAGCGCAATTTCCATAAAGCTATAATGGGTTTGTATTTGGGATTTTCTGTAATTTGGATTTTAGGCATTTTTAAGTCTCATTACCTCAAAACAGCACTTCTTACAAATATCATTTTTATGCTAGGTTTAGGTTTTGGAAGAGTATTGAGTATTATTCTTGATGGCCTACCAACATTTGGTTATGTGTTTGGTACCGTTGCAGAATTGTTTTTAGGCTTTTATGGTGTTTGGGTGTTAAATATTTTTAAAAACCACTCATAAGTGCACCGCAAAGCCCAAGGCTAATTATAGTATACACAACAGCAATAATAAAAAGTACTTTTGCTGCTTTTTTGTTTTTACCATAAACAGCGATACCAATTATAGTTAATAAAATTCCTGGGCCAAACATGATTAATAGTATCATGATAAACAAACCGTCAAAATTCATATTTGGTGATAAAAACATGGTTTCTAGTTGTTAAAAATTAAATTACCCCAAATTATAATACTCAAAAATGTGTATACTGTGGCAATTATTAAAATTATCTGTCCTCTTTTTTTATGTTTTTTAAGTTGAAATAATCCAATTAGAAATAAAAAAACAGGTAACAAGAGCAAAATCAAAACAATAATTATGAGAACTAGCGCATAACCATCTGCTCTATCTAGAATTAAAGATATCATTTAATTTCGTTTCTAAGTGCTTCTAATTTTGCTTTTTTATCATCGCGATAAAATAAATTCATGGTTTCAAAAGGGATAATTTTGTTGTCTTTATCAACGATATGCACACATGACTTTTTAATAGCTCTTACATCAAAATTATAAGCATCTATAAATTGCATAATGATGATTCTAAATAAATTATCATATCCCAACTCTGGCGCATCAATATTTGGTAAACAGCACATGATAGATTTAAGGTTTTCCTCAGCCTTTTCTACTGAATTTCCTGTACTAAACAACTCAATCATTTTGCCTTGTAATTGTTCGTCTTGCTCGTAAATAATAGTGTTTTTGCTATTATCTAACAAATCATTAGGATTTATATAGCGTGTTAAAGGGAATACTTCATCTCCCAATTTTAAAGCATAACCCATCACTAGAGCATCAGGATTGCAAGGTACTGGTAGCAAATCGTCACTATTAAAAATAGAGGTTTGCTCCATGATTTTACGTCGCACTTCGGTTAAGGTCATTCGATCTGTTTCTGGATCAAAATTATCTAAACGACCTGCTATTTGTGTAGGCTGAAATGTGACACCTCTAATACATTTTTGTTTTAAGGCATAGTTGATAATCTTTCCTATTTCACCATCATTCAATCCTTTTTGAAGCGTAACAACCAAAGTGGTTGATAGGTTTAAAGTGTTGAGGTTATCTATAGCTTGTTTTCTAATATCAGTTAAATCTGCACCACGTAATTCTCGTAACACAGCATTTTCAAAGGAGTCAAATTGAAGATAGATCTCAAAATCTGGAGCGTAGGTTTTTAGTCGTTCTGCGAAAGCAAAATCTTTAGCAATTTTAATACCGTTGGTATTGAGCATTAAATGGCGAATAGGCAGTGATTTTGCATAATCCATAATCTCCCAAAATTGCGGATGTATTGTTGGTTCTCCTCCAGAAATTTGCACCACATCAGGCTCCTTTTCATTTCTCACAATAGTATCTAACATGGCTTTAACTTCATCTAAAGTACGATGACGACCATAAGTGGGTGATGAACCAGCATAACACGTCGGACACGTAAGATTACAGCGATCTGTAACCTCAACAACCGTTAAACACGAATGCTGCTCGTGGTCTGGACACAAACCGCAATCATAAGGGCAACCATAATCGGTTTTTGTATTAAACGTATATGGTGTTTCACTAGGTTTATTATAGTTTCTAATGTTTTTATAATACTCAATATCATCAGCAATAAGGACTTTAGAATTCCCATGCTCGTTACAGCGTTTGAGCATGTACACGTTTCCGTTTTCAAAAACGATTTTAGCATCCACTCGTCGTAAACATTCTGGACATAAACTCATTGTAAAATCGTAGTAGGTATAGTTTCTAACTGGCATTGTTTAGTTTTTGAATTAAAAATTTGCTGTAATACAACCAACAAATTACACATAAAAGCTGAATTGTACTCAACCCAAACACATGAAAAACATTTGGCTTTAAAAATTCAATACCAAATCTAAATCCAAAATAGGCCAGCATAAAAAGCTTAAAAAGTTCTCCATTTTTCAGGTTGGCACGTTTATGTAGAAATTGTAATCCTAACCATAACATCACTAAAAAAATGAGTTCATAAAGCGAGGTTGGATGTCGTAAGAGACCGTCTCCTAAATCCATTCCAAAACTTGAAGTTGTTACATTTCCGTAGGTAAATTCATTAATACCAGAAAGGAAACAACCTACGCGACCAATAAAAATGCCTAGAATAATAGGGAAAACAAATAAGTCTCCAGATGAAGCTTGCTCACCAATAATTTTTTTAGCCAGCTCAACACCAAGCAAACCACCAAATAAACCACCCATAATGGTTTTGGTATTGAGAAGGTTTATAATATGTTCTGCGGAAAAATCAACTAAAGGGTTCTCGAGAATCCCAATGAAGCGAGAGCCAATCAAAGCACCTAAAGTTGCACCAAGGATGATAGATAACCGATTTCCAGAATTTATATGATCGTCACCTTTGCGACGTAAAATCACATAATATCGAAAGGCAATAAAAAACGCAAGATACTCTAATATTAAGTGAGTATTTAGCGTAATACCAAAGAGTTCTGGTTGGAATGGGATTTGCAATTTAAAATCAATTTATGGTTGTGAAACTAGGTTTTTGTATGAAAAATTCTAGATTTGTTAGATGTTAATATATAAAAACTCTATTTATGAAAAAATTAAAACTTCTTGGCACTTTATGTTTTGCTATTTTATTGACTGCTTGTAGCAGTGATGATTCTTCAAGTTCAGACCCTTCAGTTAATAATGATGACTATCTTTATTTTATTTCGGGTAAAGTGAATGGCGAATCGTTTGTTTATGGTCAATTAGAATCAGCTACAACTGCAGATTATTATTTATCCCTTTCTGGAAATTCTATCACAACAACCTGTGCTTATTATCCAGATACTGGAGGTTTAAATTATGCTATTGGTGTGTATCCTGAATTTGAAACTGAGAATAGACCAAGTATGTCTTTTGATTTTATTCGTTTTTATTTATGTGGATCAGAGGAGAGTGCTTCTCAAACTTTTAATGATGCTTTTCCTGTAAGTTATTATGATTATGCAGTGAGTGACCATGTTGTTTCTGGTTCTACAGGAGATGTAAGTGCACAATTTACATTTGATTCTACAGGTGATGTATATTATAGTTCATTAGGTGGAGACCAAACAGGAAGTACATTTGAAATTACAAGCTCTGTAAACAACAATGTTACATTTGGAGCTCAAACATTACAAATTGAGCAATTGTTAGAAGGTAATTTTACAATGAAATTATATAACGTAGATGATCCAAGTGACGTCATTGAAATTACAGATGGTCAATTTAAACTGCCAATACCTTTTGATTAATTAGAAAGTTATAAAATATTATAATTAGCCTCTACTTTAAGTAGAGGTTTTTTTTATGCTGAATAAAAACCCTAATTTTACGCAAAATAAATTGAGTTTGGTAAAAATAGGCGATATAGAACTTCCAAATTTTCCGTTGTTGTTAGCTCCAATGGAAGATGTTAGCGACCCACCATTTAGAGCATTATGCAAGGAGCAAGGAGCAGATGTGGTGTACACTGAGTTTATCTCTAGCGAGGGTTTAATTCGTGATGCGGCAAAAAGCGTGATGAAACTCGATATTTACGAAAAAGAACGACCTGTTGGGATCCAAATTTTTGGTGCCAATATGGAGAGTATGCTGCAAACTATTGATATTGTTGAGCGTTCTAACCCAGATATTATAGACATTAATTTTGGTTGTCCTGTAAAAAAAGTTGTGAGTAAAGGTGCAGGAGCAGGTATTTTAAAAGATATCTGCCTTATGGAACAACTCACTGCCGAGATGGTAAAACGTACCAATTTACCTGTAACCGTAAAAACACGTTTGGGTTGGGATCATGACTCTATAAAAATTGTTGAGGTTGCTGAGCGCTTACAAGATGTTGGTTGTAAAGCGATTTCTATTCATGGACGAACACGTGCACAAATGTATAAAGGTGATGCAGATTGGAAACCTATTGCGGCTGTAAAAAACAACCCTAGAATGCATATTCCTGTTTTTGGAAATGGCGATGTTAATACGCCTGAACGTGCTATGGAAATGCGAGACAGTTATGGTTTAGATGGTTGTATGATTGGTCGAGCTACCATTGGTAATCCTTGGTTTTTTAAACAAGTAAAACACTATTTTAAAACAGGTGAACATTTAGATCCAATTTCTATGGCAGAGCGTGTAGATGCGGCTAGACGACATCTTCAAATGTCTATTGATTGGAAAGGCGAACGCTTAGGTGTTTTTGAAACGCGACGTCATTATACAAATTACTTTAAAGGGATTCCAAACTTTAAAGAACACAGAATGAAAATGGTAACCAGTGACGACTCTAAAGATGTATTTGCTGCATTTGATGAGGTTTTAGAGTTATTTGGCGATCATCAGTTTTCTTGATATCGCTGAGTCATGAAGTTGATTTAGTACCTACTGATGACTGATTAATGCTTACATCGTTATCCTTTCACTAATTCTCGAGTTATGCGCTGCGATGCTAATTTAGATGCTAAAATTCCTAAAACAAAAATTGTTACCATAACAATTATAAAATTGATACCCTTAATTTCTACTGGATAAGGCAATGAAGGCGTTAGCATAATAAGAGCAAATTGTTGTTGCAAAAAGATAATTACAAACCCTAGAATTAATCCTATTGTACCAGCGAGAACAGTCATTAAACTGCCTTGTAAAAAGAAAATTCGTCTGATTTCTTTTGTTGTTGTTCCTAAATTAAACAGTGTGTTTAAGGAGGCTTTTTTATCTAAAATCATCATGATTAACGCACCAACAACATTAAAAAGCGCGATAATAATAACTAAAGTAAAAATAAGATAAACAGCCATATTTTCGGTGTTGAGCATTTTGTAAAGTGCGTCGTTTAATTGAGCTCTATTTTTGATGATGGCACGATTTCCAAAAATAGTTTTTAATGCTTCGGAAATTTTAACCTCGTTGGCTTCGTCTTCTAATTTTAGTTCTATTGATGATACTTGAGCTTCATCATAATTAAGAAGGTATCGTGCTGTGTCGATATTAGCAAAAATGTATTCGTTATTGAGTTCTACATTAATATCAAAAATGCCAATATTGTAGGCTAGTACGGAATTAAAAGCGCCTTTTACAGATGTGATTTGACCTTTTCCAGGTTTTGGGACATAGATTTTTTGATTTCTAGTGAGATCAAGAACACCAAAAGATAGTTTGTTAGAAATGCCTCCACCTGAAACAATTTGATTGGTGCCTGGTTCTAGCCAATTTCCGTAGTAAATCATAGAATCAATCGCAGTTACTTTGGTGAAGTTGTCATCAACACCTTTCATGGTAACGATTTGTTTTTTACCATCAAACTCTAAAATAACGCGTTCTTCAATGGTTTTAGAAAAACTGTGTATTCCTGGGATGTCATTAATTTTAAGAGCGTCTTCATTTGAGAACATAAAAGATTTTCCTTCACTAGGAAACACTTTTAAATCTGGATCTACAAAAGATGAAAATTCTAGACTAAAGTTTTTTAATCCTGCAAAACCTGAAAGCACAATAAACAGTGCAGCAGCGGCAATTACTGTACCAGAAGCTGCAATAATGGTCATGATATTTATAGAATTATTGCTGCTTTTAGAAAACAGATACCGTTTTGCTATGTAAAGAGCGACATTCAATTTATATTATTTCTTTTTGCGTTTCGCCAAGAGATCGGCTTCTTTAATTGGGTCTTCTTCACGTTTGAGAGAACGTTCAATACCGTCAATATATTCTAACGAGTCGTCAATAAAAAATTCGAGATTAGGCATGCGACGTAATTGATTTTTAGTGCGTTGCGCCATTTCATGACGAATTAAAGGTGTGTTTGAGCGAATGCCTTCAATGAGTTCTTTCCCTTTTCCGTTAGGAAAAACGCTGAGGTATACTTTTGCAACCGATAAGTCTGTGGTTACGTTAACTTTACTCACAGAAATGATAACGCCACGCATTCCGCCATCTGTAGCTGCTTTTTGTAATATATCTGCAAGATCTTTTTGTAAAAGTCCGCCAATTTTTTTCTGTCTTTGAGTAAATTCTTCCATAATTATAAATTTAAGTCGTTATGACATCTTCATCTGTACTTACTAATATAACGACTTTATCAAAAATAAAACCAGGTTTTGGTTTCCAACTGCAAAAATAGGCGATAATTAAGGATTATGTTAACTTTGAAACTCAAATATTAATGAGATTTCCGTTTTCACGGAAACTGAAAAGAGTTTCACATGGAAAAAATAGAACATATAGGTATAGCTGTAAAAGATATTGAAGCATCAAATGAGTTGTTTGGTGCACTCTTTGGAAAAAAACATTACAAAACTGAAGCGGTAGAAAGTGAAGGTGTCATCACATCTTTTTTTAAGAATGGACCTAATAAAATAGAGTTGTTACAGGCAACTAATGAAGATAGTCCCATTGCAAAATTCATTGAAAAAAAAGGAGAAGGGATTCATCACATTGCTTTTGCAGTTGCCAATATTGAAAAAGAAATTGCTCGTTTAAAAGGCGAAGGATTTAAAATGATACATGAAAAACCTAAGAAAGGAGCCGATAATAAATTGATTGCTTTTTTACATCCAAAGGCCACAAATGGTGTTTTAATAGAGTTATGTCAAGAGATTGACTCGTAAATTGCTTTAAATTCTTGTAGAGTTTTAAAATATGTAGTAATATTGCACACTCTTTTAAAAGAGAAAAGATTGATACTTGTATCAATTGGTCCCATAGCTCAGTTGGTTAGAGCACCTGACTCATAATCAGGTGGTCCTTGGTTCGAGCCCAAGTGGGACCACTTTAATTTACTATAAAGCCTTGAATATCATTTGGATAATCAAGGCTTTTTTTATTTAGTATTAAGTAATGCTTAAGTTTTTTATAAACGCATTTTTAATAGTTACACTTGCTTGGAAGATATTACTTCCAAAAGTCTTCAATCTCTTCAAGAGTTTTTCCTTTAGTTTCAGGAATAAATTTATACGTTACAAATACTATAATTAAAATAAAGGCTATAAAAATATAGTATGGCAATGAACCGTTCCATGCTGCGCTATTATTAACTTCACTTCCCATGACAACTGGAAAAGACTGTGAAACAACATAGTTTGCAGCCCATTGTGCTGCTACGGCAACAGACATGGCAACACTTCTAATTTTATTTGGAAACATTTCTGACAACAGCACCCAAACTACAGGTCCCATGGATAATGCAAATGAGGCAATAAAAAGTAAAACTCCAATTAATGATAACACACCAACACTATTTGTTTGCAAGGTAATTGCTAAAAGTAAAAAACCAAGAATCATTCCTGCAGAACCAATGTAAAGTAATGGTTTTCTACCAAATTTATCTACAGTAAACATTGCTACAAAAGTGAATACTAAATTAACAAAAGCCAATAGTATTTGTTGTGCAAGTACATCCTCTTTTCCAAAGCCAAGCGCTTTTTCAAAAATGTCTGCTCCATAATATAAAACTGCATTTATTCCTGTAAACTGTTGCAATACTGAGAGCACTGTACCAATGGCGATAATTACTAAAATTGCTTTAGCAAAATAATTAACTTTAATTCCATCATTAGTTTCATTTAGTGATGCTTTAATTTTTGCCATTTCCTCTAAAGCTATATCCTCTCCATTTATTTTTTTTAAAATGGTTAATGCATCTTCATCTTTTCCTTTTAGAGCTAACCACCTCGGACTTTTAGGAACAATAAATAATAACACTAAAAATAATATACTCGGTATTAATTCTGACCAAAACATACGACGCCATCCATATTGTATGTTTTCTGATTCACTTAAATCATTCCCAATAAAATATGTAGCTAAAAACACGACAAAAAACCCAATTACGATTGCTAATTGATAATAAGTTACCATACGTCCTCTAATATTAGATGGTGCTATTTCAGCAATGTACATTGGTGCATTCATTGACGCTACACCAATACCTAATCCTCCTATAATTCTAAAAACGACCAACATTGATACTGATTGAGGGAAAAGCTCTGGTAAACCCGAACCGTACGCAGAAACTGTAAAGAAGATAGCTGATATGATTAACGACCATTTTCTCCCTATTTTTATACTTAAAGGTCCTGCAATAACAGCACCAACAAAACAACCTAATAGTGCGCTTCCAACAACCCAACCTTTTAACCCATCACTCAATTCAAAATACTCTGTAAGATAAAATTGAGCTCCATTAATAACACCTGTGTCATAACCAAATAGCAAACCTCCTAAAGCGGAAACTGCAGCAATCAACAATAAGAATATACTTTTTTTCATTTTTTTTAATTTATTTATTAGCTAGTTTAAAGGTTTTTTTAAATTAGAATGATTATGATTTATAACATTATTTTTATTAATACTGGTAAATGATCTGAAAGATAATGCAGATTCCAATTATCACTTAAAACGGCATATTTAGAAACGCTAATAGTGTTACTAACAAAAGCATAATCAATACGTCGTGTTACTGGTTTATCAAACTGAAACCCATTAAATGTGCCTTCGGGTCCAAATACTAATGCTGCAATTTCTTTAGAGTCTCTCAATTCAGTTTTTATATGTGTAATACTTTCATGATCTGGCTCCATATTAAAATCACCAGTTAGTATTACTGAATGATTATCTTTATTTAATTCCTTAATTTTTTTAATAATTAATGGTACACTGTTTTTTCGAGCCTCTTTGCCAACGTGGTCAAAATGTGTATTAAAGATCCAGAATTTTTTACTTGATTTTTTATCTTCTAATAAAACATAGGTACACACTCTATTACAAACAGCATCCCAACCTATACTCACACTGTTTGGAGTTTGTGACAGCCAAAATGTACCCGAATTCATTATGTTGAACTTATCTGTTTTATAAAAAACAGCCGAAAATTCACCTTCATTTTTACCATCGTCTCGACCAACACCTACATAACTATAGTGTACTAAAAGACTATCCATGTCTTTCATTTGATTTGGCATCGCCTCTTGTACGCCTAGTACATCAGGTTCATAGAACTTTATTTGATTGGTAATAAATGCCTTTCTATTAGTCCAACTATTGTCTCCAACTTTTGGATAATCCAATTTGATGTTATAAGACATAACAGAAAAATTTTGGGCAGAACCAAAACTTGAAAAGGCTAAAACGATGACTATTAAATATTTCATATTAATAATTTATTTAATAAGTAAAACTCTATTTGTATTGAATTTCTTGTTACACTAAAAGCCTACAATAGTAAATAACATTACGTCTATTTAGCAATGTAATAGAGTAATAATGGTGTTTCTAAGTTTAAACAAAATAAAAGTCTCTTTAAATGAAGTTAGTGACGAAGCAATTTTTGTGTTCGAATGATAAAACCTAACAAAGGATAAACGAGCAAATAAAGAGACCTTATTTCATAATTACTGTCTACTGAGGTGTTATTTTCATTGCATTAATATAATAAAATTGATTCCCGTTAGTATTAGCATCACCTGCTGAAACTTTTAAAGTAATTTTACCGTCTGCATCAGCTTGTACATTAGAAATACAAACAGTATCTGTTGCATTATTTGCAGCATTTAAATTAGCCGTTTGCTCGGTAGCACCAACAACAGTATAATCAGTATCTCTATTATCACTTACGCCATTTCTTGAAGCAAAGAAACAAAACTCATAGGTGTCATTAGATTCAAAACCTGTGAATTCTATTATACTTTCTTCTAATGGAGGGTTTGAACCCCAAGCTAGTGCATGAGAATAATAATTAGAACGTGAAACATCATCAGACATATTGAAATCTGTTGTTGTAGAACCTGCGCCAGAGGTGTTATTTACACCTCTAAATCGAGCAGTCGTTGTAGCAGCGATGCCTGTAAAATCACCATTTGGATATAAAATATTTGCTATACCAACACCTTCTAAATGGCTTGAATATGCGTTCCAACCATCAGGATTATTTGAGCTAGCGAAATTGATAAAAACAGGCTCAGAAATAATACCGCTTCCTCCTGAGGTTTCATAATCGGTTAATACCGTAATTTCATTGGGATTTAACACTGCTTGATGTGCAGCTTGTTGTGCTAACTCTCTAAAATAAAGTGATATGCCATCAGCTTCATAAGTATTTCCAATTACCGATTCATTAAATAACATTTCATACCATGTACATGAAGCTGTATATTGACCTAAATCATTTAAATGATATCCATCACGAGTAAAACCATCACCTAAAAAACTGGTTCTTCCATTTTGAATTGCAGTTGCAGCAGGTATAACCTTATCAGTAGGCATTAAATTTACGGCTTGAGTGTAGGCTTGAGTGATGCCATCAAACATGGTCATTTGATCATTATTATAATTTGCAAAACCAGAGTGAGTTGAGTTTTGAGCATATGCCCACGTTTTATGTAATATGTACTTTGTGCATGGATTAGGATCATAACTCTTTACAGCATTATAAACAGTTGGTAGAGGATTTATAAAGGTGTTAAAAAGCCCAGATTCGTAACTAGCTTGTTGAAAGCTAATATAGTCCCAATTTTCATCATTTACGGCTTCGGAAATGGAAACACCTGAAGATACCGTACGTGTACCATCTAAATTAATTTTTCTATAACTATAACTGCTAGAATTGCTTGTAGCATTTGAAGCGTGTGTATCTAAATTTGCTGAACCTATATACATGTTTCCAACTATAACTTGTTTGCCTTCAGCATTGGCTATACCCCAAAAATACGCTTCTAAGGCATCTTCTGAAAAACTATTTCCAATGGCTAGGATTTTTAAAATCCCATCATTTTCGTCATCAATAGTTATCTCAACAGAAGCAGAAACTGCTCCATCATCTGAATCTAAACTCATAGTAACATTCCCTTCTGTAATGGTTTGAATTTCTACAGCAAAGGTTAAAGGGTCTACTGTGAAATCTACCATACCAGCAGGCTCTGCTGTCCAAGTATAGCTTCTTGCAGGAAAAATCACACTATTAAATTCAGGAATAATTGAATATTGGCAACTTGTTGCTAAGGTTAAATTGGCAGGTATTATAGCTTCAGTTTCTACATTTAATGTTTGTAGACTTCCTAACGGTGTAATATCATCTTCTTCACTACATGAATTAAGATTAATCAATAAGAGTACGCAAAAACAAAGTTGCGCCAACTTCTTTAATTTGTTGGTTGTTAGATTTTTCATAATTATAATTATTTAGTTAATATTCAAATTCAAATTATTGCTATTAATGGGCTAGATTATTAGTCTACAAATACGATATTACTTGTTTCAGAAATGCCGTTTTCGTTATACGCTTCAATAGTGAAATAATAAGGTGTATCTCGATCTAAGCAACGCATAAAATGTGTATTGGTATCGTAAACTTGCCATGATTGATATAGCTTATCTTTAGAAATTCCCCAACGAATGTTATAACCTTGAGCACCTTCAATTGCGTCCCATGAAAAGGTCGCATCTCTTCGGTCTTTTTTACGATTAATTTTAAAGTTAGACACTTTGTGTGGTATTTTTCCTAAGCCTTTTCCAAACACTCTAATTTCTGACATTGCAAAATTATTTCCAGGTACTTTAATATTGTTATATCTTACATATTTAGCCTTAACAGGTGTTTCTAGCTCTATGTAAGCATTTGGTGTATCTTGGTTACTTGTACTTCTATCAATAACAGTTGTCCAGGTTTTTCCATTTTCAGAAACATCTATAGTAAACTGATGTTTTAAGTTATCTACTCGTGTGTAAATTCCAGATTCGTGGTCGTGAAAGTTTAATTGAATGGCATTGATATTTGCAGGGTTTTGCATTTCAATGGTTATCCATTGTTTATTATTATTGGCTTTTGCGACCCAAAAGGTTTTTGGATTTTCATCGGTTAATACTTTAGACCTAATATTACCGTTTGGATCTTTTTCAATAGGTAATTCAGTAATTTCAACTTCATCATCATTTGAAGTGAATTTCTCAACTTGTTTTAGTGATGACGACACTGTCACATTTCCTTTATAAGACAAAAGCATCCATCCATTATGTTGTCCTGCTTGTGTAGGATGATTTGTGCTAAAACGAGGATAATCACCATATGCTGTATTGGTGTACATTAAACCCTCGTCATCAAAATAGGTGGGAAACATGCATAAGCGACGTTCCCATTGTGCATTAGAAGCCAATGCCATCGTGGCAAAGTGCCAATATTGACCGTTGGTTTGTTTTACAGTTATACCGTGACCAGCTCCATTAGTAAAACCACCTGGTTTAAAACTCATGGGATTACTTTTCATATACTCAAATGGTCCAAGTGGAGAATCACCAATATAAACACCATCTGCATACACATTAAATTGAGTGCCAGGAGCTGCATATTGTAGGTAATATTTTTGGTTGTGCTTGGTCATAGAAGCACCTTCCATATAACCTTCTTTAAGTGTTGGATGAAAGTTGTTTTCTCCAAAACGCTCCCAACCATGTTCTTCTTCGTTAAGATTTATTAAATCTTTTGTTACACCTATTTCTAGAAAGCGATCATCTTTATTCAACATTTTTACTTTGAGCGGATTTACATTAGAGGATCCCCAAAATAAATAAGTCTTTCCGTCATCATCGATGAATAATTCTGAGTCTTGAATATTATTTGAAATCGATGCTGTTGGAGTCCAATTCCCTTTTTTAGGATCATCTGTGTAAAGAATACTTCCATAACCTGCAGGATTACCTGCAAAATAAACTAATGAATCTTTATAATTGAAAGCTGTTGGAGCGTTACTACCTTCAAAAAACCATTGTTGTGGTTTAATAAAGTCCCAGTTTATCAAGTCTGTAGAATGCCAATATCCAAATGAACGTGTGACAAACATGTAATATTCTCCTTTAAATTCTATAACCGCAGGATCAGCTCCAGAACGATACGATTGATTTCTATTAGAATTATATACCATGTAGGTATAATCTATATCTAATGGATTGATGTAAGTTTCAAATCCTTTTTTTTGTAGTGCTTTTTCTTCAGTATTAGACGACTGTTCTGTTATCTCATTCTTATCGATGTTGCACGAAAAAAGAAGTGTAATAATAAAGAGACAAAGTATTTTTTTCATGATTTAAAATTTAGTGTCTTTTTCAGAAGTTAGATTAAAAGAAATATCAGTTTGAATTCTTAATGTTTTAAATTGTATATGAACTCTTTTTATTTTTCTTTTTAGTGTTTGATCAAATTCAAATAGTGTTAGTTTGTATTTGATTCGTAATTCTGTGAGTTTCGATTCTTCGCGCTTTTTTAAACCTTCATTGTAAGCTTGAATAGCGACAAGACTTATTAATAAAAGAGTTAAATACCACATTACTTTTTCGTTTTTATAATTTTAGTTTGAACAAGCTCATCATTGATAATAGTTCGGTCAAAAAAATTAAATACTATATCTAGTTCTTCAAAAGGGATTCTTGATATTTCATGCCTTGCTTCTTTTACGATATTGAAATAATATGCAGTATCGAATAGCTCTAACTTTTTAGCGATTACGTTAGATCCATCTAACATGATGTAACCGTCTTTATTTGGATCACAATAATGATGTGGCGCGTTATCAAAAGGCACTAATTGATCTTTTGTTCCATGGTATAAAACAGAAGGGACAGCATTTTCTTTAGTGATATAACTTGCATTAACAATTGCACCAGCACATGAAAATACACCTGCAAATTTCACATCTTTATATTTTTCTTTGTCTGCTATGAAATAGTCTCTCATAAAAACAGCATTAAGGCTACCTTCTGCACCTGCACTACTACCTCCTGCTATAATTTTAGTAATATCAACTTGAAGTTCATTGGCATGTTCAACAATGTATTTTGCGGCATCCAAGTAATCTATAGCTGCTTGTTTAAAGGTTTCTAATTTGTCGTCTTTTGGGCAATCACAACCAAAACCGGTTGCTGTATTTTTTCTTAATAATCGATAATCGATAGATATGCCTATGTAGTGTTGATTGTTGGCCGCATATTTAACTAAATTTTTATCATCTGGATATGCGCGATGACTTCCCGAAAATCCTCCTCCATGCATCCAAAGAAGTAACGGTAGTTTCACATTTTTATCAATATTTTTAGGTGTGAATACATCCATTTTTAAAGTGTCTGTTCCTTTTATAGCATACGTATAGGTTTTAAAACTTACATTCTCTACTGAAGGCTTTTGCTTAGAATTAGCACTCAGATTTTGAGCAAAAGTCTGACATGAAAAAGCCACACAAAATAGTAAGATTAGGGATTTGTACTTAAAATTTATATGTGGCATAGGGTTGCTATTTATCTATTAGGAATTAGTTTTTTAAATCTACGATATCATGTGTTTATCGATTGTAATTCATGTTGTTATGTTATTTGGTTAACTCAAATTCTTTCATCAATTTTGTGTCAGAATTTGTACCTACAAACACTTGAAATTGTCCAGGTTCTGCTACAAAATCTAATGATGAATTGTAGAATTTTAAATCCTCAACAGTTACTGTAAATGTTATAGTTTCTGTTTCACCTTTTTTTATTTCAACTTTTTGAAAACCTTTTAATTCTTTTACAGGTCTTGTAACCGAACCAACAACATCTCTAATATAAAGCTGTACAATTTCTTTACCGTCATAATCACCAGAATTGGTAACATCTACTGAAACTTCAATATTTCCATTCATGTTAATTGAAGGTGTATTAATAGTGAAATTGGAATAATCGAAGGTTGTATAACTTAAGCCATAACCAAAAGGGTAGAGTGGCTCATTACGAACATCAATGTAATTACTCTTAAACTTTTCAAATTCTCCTTGATCATTTCCTAATGGTCTACCTGTATTTTTGTGGTTATAAAAAAGGGGTATCTGCCCAACATTTCTTGGGAATGTTGCTGTTAATTTTCCCGAAGGGTTAACGTCTCCAAATAGGACATCGGAAATTGCTAAACCAGCTTCACTACCAGGAAACCATACATTAAGAATAGCTGGCACGTTTTCATTTTCTTCAACTAAAACAAGTGGTCGACCAGTAAATAAGACTAAAACCACAGGTTTTCCTGTTTTCAATAAGGCATTTAATAAGTCTTTTTGTACTTGTGGAATTCCTAAATTTGTTCGACTACTGCTTTCTCCGCTAAATTCTGCAGACTCTCCAATGGTTGCTATGATGATATCAGATTTAGAAGCTATTTGAAGTGCTTCATCTAACAATTGTTTATCTGTACGATTATCGCGTGGAATATCTTTACCAAACATCGTAGCTCGTTTTTCTAATTCTAAATCGTAATCAATATTACTACCCTTAGCATACAGTAAGGTTGCTTTATCACCAATTACTTCTGTTAGCCCATCGAAAACTGAGTTCGATTTCTCCTGTTTAGTAGCCACACTCCAAGTTCCTGCCATATTATTACTAGCTTTAGCTAATGGACCAATTAATCCAATAGTTCCAGATTTTTTAATAGGAAGTAATTGTGCTTCATTTTTAAGCAACACCATAGATTCTGCAGCTACTTTACGTGAAAATGCTTTATTTTCTGGTGTGAAAATTTCAGTTTCAGATCTATTGATATCACAATATTTGTAAGGATCATCAAAAAGTCCCAATTGAAATTTTGCCGTTAACATTCTTCTTACCGCTGTATCAATATCGTTTATTGAAATGTTTCCGTTTTCATATGACTCTTTCAGCGTTTTCACAAAAGCCGCAGGTATTGAAGGAGAATCACCAGCCATATCCATATCTACTCCTGCTTTTAAAGCCTGTTCAGAGACTTGGTGTTTATCACCAACTCCATGCTGTGTCATTTCGTAAATTCCTGTATAATCAGTTACAACAAAACCATTAAAACCCCAATCATCTCTTAATAAATCTGTAAGCAACCATTTGTTTCCGGTTGCTGGTACACCGTCAATTTCGTTAAATGAAGCCATTACAGAACCCACACCAGCATCAACAGCAGCCTTATAAGGCTCTAAATATTCATTGTACATTCTAATTTTACTCATATCGACCGTGTTGTAATCTCTTCCTGCTTCAGATGCTCCATACAAAGCAAAATGTTTGACACATGCCATTAAGGTGTTGTTTTTACTTAAGTCATCTTGCTGATATCCTTTAACCATAGCTTCAGCAATTCTACTGCCTAAAAACGGATCTTCACCATTTCCTTCTGAAACGCGTCCCCATCGAGGATCTCTAGAGATATCAACCATTGGTGAAAACGTCCAATTGATACCAGCAGCACTTGCTTCATTAGCTGCTACACGTGCTGTTTTTTCTATCATTTCCATGTCCCAAGAACTAGATAAACCTAAGGGAATTGGGAATGTTGTTTCGTAACCATGAATAACATCCATTCCAAAAATTAATGGAATACCTAATCTGCTTTTTTCAACAGCTATTTTCTGAACTTCATAAATTTTCTCAACGGTTTTTATATTAAATAAGCCTCCAACTTTTCCCTCTTCTATTCGTTTTCCTACATCTGAACCTTTAGCAGAACCTGTAGTAATATCTCCAGAAGTTGGTAAATTAAGTTGTCCTATTTTTTCATCAATAGTCATTAAATTTAATATAGAATCTACCTTTGAAGCAAAAGGACTCTCTGTTTCCTTTTTCGATTTTATTATTGTGTTAGTTTCAGAATTACAACTTAAAAGTAGTATTGCTAGTAAGGCAATTGCAATTGTTTGAACGTTAATTAATTTCTTCATTATTTTAATTTAGAATTTGAAAAAAGCCATTTTAAAAGGTCTGGTTCTGCAAAAGCGGGATCCCAACTGTTATGGTTTGCAAAATCATATAGTGTAAGTTTTGGAAATCCACCTGCGCTTATAATAGCTGAAGCCATATTTAGAGATAATAGTGGGTCTACTACATCATCTTTGGCTCCATGTAAAATCCATAGCGGAACAGTTTGCGCATAAGTTGTTACAGATTCTGGATCACCACCTCCACAAATTGGAATTCCTGCGGCAAACATTTCTGGTTTTCTATGAATAATTTCAAAAGTACCCATGCCTCCCATTGACAAGCCCATAACATATATTTGATCTGTTTTTAGATAAGGTTTAGCAACCATTTCATCCATTAAATCCATAACTAATGTCATTGAAGTGGTTGGTGCTTCGTTGTATTTATATTTAAACGTTATTGGCTTTGTTGTTCGATCTGCCTCTAACTTAGACCAATAATCATTTCTAGGACACTGCGGAAAAATTACTATTGCAGGAAATGAATCTCTTATTGTTTCGTTTAAAAACAACGTGCTTCCGTGAGCGAGTTGTCTCTTATTATCATTGCCACGCTCTCCAGCTCCATGAAGCATTACTACCAAAGGATAAGTTTTGGATTCATCGAAATGTTTAGGTAAAAGCATTCTATAGTTTAGTGTATCTTCTTTTACAATATGTTGCTCATATGTAAACAAATCTTTTGATGATTGTTTTTCTTGCGCTTTAGCAGTATTTGGACTAAAAGTTATGATACTAAAGACTAAAAATAAAAGCTGATATTTCATGTTTAATTGTTTATAAATTAATATGTAAATCCTAATGTGTTTAAACCGTTTTGAACATCTTCGTTTTGCATGAATAAATTCCATAATAGTCCTGTTCTATAGTTTTCTATCATTATAATTTCGGGCCCTTGGTCTATAGCTAAATATTGCTGAGAAACCCAATCATTATATTGTGGACTAAAGGCGTCATAGAATCCAGCTGGTCCTAATAGAATAGCTTTTTTACTATAGAAGTAATGCATTGCTGCAAGAGACTTTTCAGGTGTATAAGGAATAGAACTAATAGCAGCTGTAGGTGAAATTACACCTAAATCATTTTCTGGTTCGTGTGCAGAGTAACCTGTAGATCCATCAGAATTTCTACTATAACTAGCTGTTAAACCCCAACAATCTTCCCCATAATCAGCATAATTATTTGGATTACTAATACAATGTTGATAATTGATATTAGTATGGTTTACATTGAGGTCCCAATAATTTGCATACTGGTCTGAAAGGTTGGTAGGATTTAATCCTAAAAACGAATAGTGTGCCCAAAATAATGGTCCAGTACCAGCTCCAGCATGGTCTAGGATAAGCGGAATATTATATTCACTTATTGCCGTTGTAATATTTCCATTATTTGCCCATCCTTCATGATAAACTTCAGGTGTGATGGCATAATCTGGTGATGCTGCTCCTAATATAAAAGCGATTAAAGTTTCATTGTATCCTTTTAATTCTAAATTAATTGCAAAATCATTATCTGGACTCCAATGCCAAAATAAAGAGTTTTGATTTTGTGTATACCAGTTCCATTCTACGCCTTTCCAGAGTTCATCTGCTTGAGTTGCTAATGCAACCTCTTCGTCATTACCATTTTTATAATATTCTTTAATACAAATTAATCCTTGAGCAAAGAGAGCGGTTTCGACTAAATCACCTCCATCATCTTGACTACTAAAAGGAATAACATTTCCGTTAGTACCATCAATCCAATGTGGCCATGCACCATGGAAGCGATCAGCATCTTCAAAGAAGTCTAAAATTTGGCTTAATCGATCAAATCCTTCAGTATTAGAAATATATCCTCTTTCGATACCTACTAATATTGCCATAAGACCAAAACCGCTACCACCTGTGGTTACAACATTTTGACTGTTAGAAGAATCATAAGGATGATAGCGCTCTCTAGCTGCACCTGAGTTAGACTCTGCATAATCCCAAAAGTATTTAAAAGTTTCTTGTTGGGTTAAATTCAATAGGGCTTCGTCTGTTATTGTATCAACAATCACAGGATCATCATCTGTAGGGTCAGGGTCATCTATACCTTGATAGTTTGATATACTATCATCTTTACCACAGCTAAAACAAATTAATGTAATTAAGAATAGGCTAAAACATCTCATATTTTAATTCTTTTTATATTTAAAACCCAACTTGTCTAAGCCCGATTGTACATCTTTATTTTTCATAAATAAATTCCACAGAAGAGCTGTTCTATGATTTTCAATCATTACAGGAATTGGACCTTGATCTATTGCTAAATAACCTGGTTTATACCAATTAGCTTGAAAACTGAATGCATCAAATGGTCCGTACTTACCAACTAAACTATCATGATTGTTATAAAGATTTTTTAAAACATTCATACTTTCTTTTGGCGTATATGGAAATGACGACAATGCTGCTGTTGGCGCTATTACTCCAATGTCGTTCTCTGGTCTATGTCCATAGTAACCTTTTATAGAATAGCTAGATGTTAATCCCCAAAGACTATCCCCATATCCTTTGAATTTTAATGGGTTATCTACAGCATATTTGTAATGTATTTTGGCTTGATTTTGAGTTAATTTCCAATAATCGGCATATTGATCAGATAATCCATTTGGATTTAATCCTAAATAGGAATAATGCGCCCAAAATAATGGTCCAACGGTATGATTATCATGCTCATAATAGTTAAGCACGAGATCTTCTCCGTAATATGTTTTATTAGATGTGATTTTACCATTTCTAGCCCAACCATTTTCGTAAACCGATTTATTAATTGAATGTGTAGGAGATGCGGCGGCTAAGACATACATGATTAAGCATTCATTATATCCACCAACAGGAAAATTCATATCCCAACCATATTTTGGTGACCAGTGCCAATATAAAACGTCTTCACCTCCTTTGGTGTACCAATCCCATTCTACACTTTCCCATAAGTTATTAATCTTAGCAACTAATTGTTTTTCTTTTTCAGAGTCACCATCATAGTATTCTGCAACAGTTAATAAGCCTTGTATTAAAAATGCTGTTTCTACTAAATCTCCACCATCGTCTTTTTTACTAAAAGCAAGTACTTTCCCTGTTTCACCATCTAACCAATGTGGCCAAGCTCCATGAAAACGATCTGCTTTTTCAAGAAAAGCAACATTTTTAAGATATCTATCTAAAGCTTCCTCCTTATTTATAAAGCCTCTTTCTATACCAGCTAAAATTGCCATTACACCAAATCCACTACCGCCAATTGTGACAGTTTGTTTAGGTGATGAAGGATAATTATCATTTAAATGTAAACGCTCTCTAGCTAAACCTGAATTTGGTTCTGCACCTTCCCAAAAATAGTTTATGGTTTGGAACTGAATAGTGTCTAAAAGACTGTTTTCGTTTAGTTTAATATGAGATTGCACTGTTTTTGGAGGCTGCTTTTCTGCTTGTTTACAGTTATAGAGGCCCAAGGCCATAATTAAAATGGTGATATTAAATGCCGAAAATTTCATTTGTGATTTTTATAAATTTAACTGCATCTAATACGTTACAGATGCAGTTAAATTAAGGACTAATTCAAACAATGTATGGTTGTAATTGTACTGTTTTTTTTTGTTTCTAATTTTACCAATTAGGATTTTGAGTCATCTCTGGAGTTTGATTCAACTGAAGTGATGGAATCGGAAACAATTCATGTTTATTAACCACAAATGTTTTTCCATCAGAAGCCATTGCACTTTGAGCTTCACCTGTTCTTATAATATCAAACCATCTATCATGCTCAAAAGCTAATTCTAATCGTCTTTCTTTCCATATATCTTGAAAAGTTGGAGAATTAATAGACGTAAGGTTAACTCTATTTCTTACTCTATTTAATGGAGTAGAGGCATCTGCACCAACATGAAGAGCAGCTTCTGATTGAATTAATAAGACTTCAGCAAAACGAAGTATTCTTACATTTTTATCACCATCACTATCACCTGCATTAGCACTAGAATATGCTTTTTCACTATACATTGGATTTTCTGTAGAAGCACTTACTTCCCTTCCGTCCCACATTGTTTCACCTGCAAAAATTATCGTTGCATCTCTTCTAATAACATCTCCTTCTGCATTGAATGCATTTAATAGATTTTGAGAAGGAATATTAAATCCCCATCCCCAACCACTGGTGCCTCTAGCACCTTGAACTTGTGAATATTGTTGTACACCATGTGCAATAGACTCACCTCTACCTTGAACTTCAAAAAGAGATTCTATACCATTTTCTTGAGACGCTCTCCATAATTCTTCGTAATTACCGTGTAAATCATAATTTCCACTTGTTACTACTGCTGTAGCCATATCGTAAGAATCTTGCCATTTTTCATCATATAAATATACCTTCGCTAGTAATGCTTGAGCTGCACCACGTGTTGCTCTTCCTAAATCTGCAGCAGCGTATTCGCTTTTTGTTGGTAATAAATCAATAGCATCTAGTAAATCCTGTTGAATAAACCCGTATACATCTGCTTTAGGCTGACGCACAACATAATCGATATGTTGTAAAGGAATATCTCCAAAAGAGCGAACTAACCAAAAATAGTTTAAAGCTCTCAAAAATTTAGCTTCTCCTATAAGTCTATCTTTATAGGCCTGGTCTGTTAAACCGTAATCTGTCGTGTAAGAAATAGCGATACTTGCTCTTCCTATACTTTTATACCAGTGCTCCCACATGGCTAAAACAGAAGGTCCTGTAGTTGTATGTTCTAAGGCATCTAGTAAATGTTTATCTGCTCCAGTATCTGAGGCCGAACTTCCTTTATCTGCATTATCTGATATGATTTCTGTTACTCCCAAATAAGAGAACGAATAATCCCAATCTGTAAGCATACCGTAGATTCCGTTTACCATTTCTTCAGGCTCTACAACAACTCCACTATCTGCGGCATCTATTTCTGACCTACTATCTACATCTAAATAATCATCGCTGCAATTTGCTAATAAAAGCAAAGTGAAAAGCAAAATTCCGAATTTTGTTATTTTTAGTTTCATTTTCAATTTTTTTTATAGTTCAATATTTACACCGAATAAAAATGTTTTAAGTGTAGGGTAAGCAGAAAGTTCAATACCTCCAGTACCAGCTGAAGTACCAATAATTTCTGGAGTAAACCCTGAATATTTAGTAAACATAAAAGGGTTTTGTGCTGTAGCATAAAGTCGTATTGAGCTCACACTTTTTATAACATCTTTTAAAGTATATCCTAATGTGATGTTATTTATTCTAAAATAATCACCATCCTCTAAGTAATAATTAGAAGCATAAGAATCTCGATTTGCCCCTGGATTTGTGTTTGTAGATCCTTCTCCAGTCCATCTATAGTTAAATACATCTGCTGTTATATTTTCACCACCATTTATACGAGTACCTTTGAGGCCATTATATATTTTATTACCTCCAGCACCATAGCCTTCAATAGTTAAATCTAGATTTTTATAATTTAGACCTAATGAAAGTCCATAGGAGTAAGTTGGTAAATAAGATCCAAAAAACTTTTTATCCTTATCGTCAATAATGCCATCATCATTTAAATCTGAATATTTTAAATGTCCTGGTAGTGCACCAGAAATACTAGGGTTTTCATCTATTTCTTCTTGATTTTGCCAAACACCCTCTACTTCATACATCCACCAAGAATATAATGGCTGTCCTTCTTCTAAACGTTTTGTTATTTGACCATTACCTAAACTTCCACCAACTTGTCCGTCATAAGCAGATTTAACATTTTCAACATTATTTTTATTTGTAGAAAATATTGCTCCAATATTGTAAGATAGATCATCAGTGATATTGTCTCTCCATTTTAAATCAATTTCAATACCTTTATTAGTGACTTCTGCTCCATGATCATAAAAGCTACCAGAACCTTCGGTTGTATAAACTGGAGTTACTAATAAAATGGCATTTTCAGTATTTCTATTGTAATAATTAAATTCGGCATTAAACCTATTATTAAAACCTGTTAAATTTAGACCAGCATTAAATTCTTCGGTAATTTCCCATGATATTGGAAGTATTTCTGCTCCATAGGCAGCGCCAAAAACTAGATCTTGATTTGCACCAAATGCATAGTTTACGCTACTACTACCTGTGCTAGTTGTTATTGTTGTTTGATTAAACGGCACTCTAGAGTTACCTACTTTTCCCCAACCAGCTTTTAACTTAAGAAAGTTGATAAACGAAACATCAAAAAAGTTTTCATTAGAGACTGCCCATCCAGCACTTACAGCTGGAAAGTTGTCAAAATAATCTTCGTTGCTATCATTTTTGAAATTACTAGTACCGTCTCTTCTAATATTTGCTTGTAAGAAATATTTACTATCATAATTATACATCAATCGACCAAAATATGATTGCTCTCTTGTAGGAGTAGAATAAAATTGAGAAACTACCTTTTCATAGTTATCATCAGCAAAATTGATGCTCCAATAATTTTCCTGAGGAGGCACTCCATATCCTAGGGCATACATTGTAAAAACATCATTTCTCTGTCCTCTGGAAAATCCTGCTACAGCATTAAAATTATGTACAGTATTAAACGTTTTGTCAAACGTTAAAAACCCTTCTACATTGTATCTATAACTTTCTGAACTTGTATAAGACAAACTATTATTTGCATATGTTGTGACTTCAGGATTATTATCTTGATTGATTTGAAATTCTTCATCTGTTCTAGTTGGATCACTGATTAACCAAAGTGCTCTGGTATCATTAAAGCTTCTATTTTTAAAAAAGGTTTTTGTTGCTGTATATCTACCAGAAGCTTTTAAGTAATCTGTAATATTTAAATCGGCTTGAATACTACCTTGTAAATCGGTTGTATTATTCACTTGGTTCGTATATTCCACTGCAGCTATTGGGTTGCCCACTGAGTTGAGAGATCCAATAACATCTGTATTTGAACCTAGATATGTTGCAATACCAGTTGTTTGATTCCAAAATGATTGACCATATTGACCACTCTCATAATACACAGGAATAACTGGTGCTTGCCTATATGCTGAATTAAAAGCATTAAACGGTTTTGGTAGAGATTTTATAAAAGATCCGCTTAAATTAGTGCTAATCTTCATACGATCTTCAAACAATTCTACACTATTATTAGCTCTAATTGTATTTCTATTATAATCTTGATCATCTAGAATACCATCTTCACTATAATTATTAAAACTAAAAAAATACTTGATATCTTCACTCGCTCCAGAAATAGCAATGTTATTAGAATTACTAAATCCAATATCTGTTAATTCATCATACCAATCTGTGTCATAAGGTTGGTCAGGTGATAAAAACGTTGTTTCTCCATTTATAAATTGGTTTTCATTAAAATACCTAACATATTGACTAGAATTAGCCATTTCAACAGGATTTAACATTGATTTAGCGCCATAATATGTAGATAATTCAATCTTCATTTTTCCTTTTTTACCGCTTTTTGTCGTTACTATAACAACACCATTAGAGGCATTCATACCATAAATACTTGCAGAGGCAGCATCTTTAAGAACATCAAATGTTTCAATATCTTCTGGGTTTATATTACTAATACTATTGACTTGCACGCCATCTACAATGTAGAGAATATTACTTCCAGCAGATGCTGTACCTATACCTCGTATTATAATGTTAGGTTCACTGCCAGGAGCATTTGTATTGACAATATTTACACCTGTCATTTTTCCTTGAATAGACTGAAGCGCATTAACTGCAGGTTGTTTAGTTATTTCAGCTCCTGAAACACTAGCAATAGCGCCAGTTACTTCTTTACGTTTTTGAGTCCCATAACCAATTACAACAACCTCATTTAAACTTGCTATATCATCAACTAGTGCAACATCAATTTTTAGTTCATCTTTAACTGTAATGGTTGTTGTCTCAAAACCTAGATAACTGTACTCTATTTGATCTCCTTTATTTACTAATAAGGAGTAATTACCGTCAAAATCGGAAGACGTACCTGTGCTTGTCCCTTTAATTATAATACTTACTCCAGGTAAAGGTATTCCATCACTTTTACTCGTTACAATACCATTAATTTCAATTTGCTGTGCCATAGTGCAAATTGAAACAAACAGCATCAACAATAGACTGATTTTTGTTTTCATAAAATTGATTACTATTTAAATTAGACTGTTAGTTTATTTGAGTGACTAAGTTATAATCTAATGTTAATTCCTATAATTATCTATTTACATTTTAAATACGTCATAAAACACTAAGAAGGTTAAAAAGTGTTAAGGAAACAGTATTTGACGTAATATAAATATATAAAAAAAACGTTGTAGTTAGCGAGACAATCGCAATGTGACGTATAAATGACGTAGTTTTAATTGAGGATATAAGAATAAGTTACACCTGATTTTTAATATTTAATAAATAATCAGCTAAAGAAATGTCATTTTCTAAATTTAATTTCTTTTTTAGTCGATATCGGTGTGTTTCTACTCCTCTTACTGAGATATTCATAAGTGGAGCAATTTCTTTAGAAGAAAGATTCATTTTGATGTAGGCACAAATCTTTAAATCTTTAGGTGTAAGTATTGAATGTTTGGTTTTTAAAATTTCGAAAAACTCATCGTGTACTTGACTGAAATTATTTTCGAAAACTTCCCATTCGTCCTTTAATACTATTGAATTATCTAATTTTTTTACAATCCTTTTATACGAATAGTAATTATTAAATCCTTCTTTGTTTACCATCAAGTCTCTTTTAATGTCTTGAAGCGTTTCATTTTTCTTTACTAATGCCATTGCGTTATTGGCTAGTTGTTTACTTTTTAATTTAATCTCATTTTGTAACGATTCATTTTTAAGCTGAACAATTCGCTTTTCGTTTTCTAACGTTTGTTCTCTAAGTAATTTTTGTTGCTCTTTCTGGTATTTAATTTTTATTAAACGTTGTTCTTTTGCGATCTTCTTATTGTGAAGCGTATAAAAAATAACTAGAATTAAACTCGCTAAAAGGAAGTATAAAAAATAGCCAAGCGTATCTCTGTACCATGGCGGATAAACTTCTATATCTAAAGATTGAGCTGACGAAGTATTACCTGCATTATCACAAGCTCTAAATAACAAGCTGTATTTACCATCAGTTAAATTTGATAGCTCTACTTGGGTTCCTTCTATTTTATGCCATGAATTATGAGCAATGTTGTCATTTGCTTCAGTCACAATATATTCGAAATGATGATTTAATGATTTTGAAGATGAAAATTCTATGGCTAGACTTTCTTTAAAATTAAAACCTAGCCCATTTGCTTCTACATTATTAACAGGAATCCGTTCTCCACTTATGCTAATGGACTCAATACTTGGTTTGTACAATTTATTGTTAGTATTTGAAGTGCTATTAATCAGCATAAAACCATTGTCTAAATTTAAAGCATATAGCGAATCACTAATTTTAGAAATATTTTCATAGCCAACTATAAATCTATTTTTTAGAAAAAGGTTATTTAGAAAAAAGTCCTCATCTATGTTGTCAAACGATGTGAATTTTATAAAACCTCCGTTATTTTTTAGAGCTATTAGATCGGTATTATCTTCTGAAATGATATAACTATTTTCACCTAATCGTTTATTAAGTAGATCATAAGGAATTATGGAGTCTAAAATAGGTTCATAGCGTTGCCATCCTTCGTTGGTTTTAAAACTTATGTTATTTCTTATATTATAAACCCTAACATTGTAATTAGAACTAAGACCTTTGTTTTGATAGGTTTTAACAGAGGTGATTGAATTATAATTCTCATCAAAACTTATTTTAGAAACCCCTTTAGTAGCATGAGCAACCCAAGCTGTTGTTGGATCTTCAAAAACTAAAAATCGAGAAGGAATTGTCGTCTCTCCTAGATGTGTTACTAACCACTCTCCTTCATTTTTTTCAAATTTTACGAGGCCTGAATATGTGCCTTGTATATATGTATGATTTTTTTCCGGTAATTTTTTAATCGTCCAACCTCCAGTATAATTTGAGATTAAAGTTAATTTATCCTTCTCTACAATAAAGGTGCCTTCGTTATGACCACAAAAAAGTTGTCCTTCAATTATTTTTAAATCCCAAACCTGACCTTGAGAACCTTCTATGAAATGGAGCTTATCGTTTTTATTTAATCTAAAAAGTCCAGTGTTACTTCCTATATAAATACAGTCTTTATATTTTATCACATCGTATACAGCTCCAAGTTTGCCCGATTGATCATTAAAAAAATAATGATGACTATCTAAATCCATTTTTGAAATCCCATTATCTAACCCTAACCATAAATTGTTAGATTTATCAACGTGTTGTCCTAATACTGTATTATTGAGCAAGCCATTTTCTTTACTAACATGAAATTTCAAATTGCCTTTGTCATCTGTTAAAAACAAACCATCTTTTATAGTCCCAAAAATCATTTCGCCATTTGCCAATTGTGAAAATTTATTAAGTTGATGGTGCTTAATTTCTTCATCAATAGTAAACCCTGTTGGTTTTAGTTGATTATTATTTAGAAAATAACTGCCCTTCAATGAGGTTAGTAAAAGTAAGTTGTCATTATAGCTCACCAATGAAACTATTTTCGTGTCAATTAATTTAGGATCATAAAAAAAGGGTTCTAGTGTATCATGCTCTAAAGAGAAAATGCCTTTATTTAAAGTGCAGATGTAAAGTTTGTTGTCAATAACATTACTAGACATTATAGATGACTTTGGACTTAATTGAATAACATTCTTGTAGTCATAGATATAGATGTTTAAAAATGAACTAAAAATAATTTTGTCCTGAAACTTTACAATTTGCCAAATCTCTTCGTTTGGAGAAATTTGGTCAATAACCTTTTCGCTAAGAGAGTAGTATTTTAACAGTCCGAGGTCATCTTTTTCCCAATATCCAAATTCTTCATAAGAGCCAGTAAACACAATATCTTTGTCTGTAAATACAGAACGAACTGTTGTTTTATTTGGTAACTGATAAAATTTCCAATCTATACCATCATAAGCCAGTAACCCATTGTTATTTGCAACATAAACACCACCATCTTCGGCTCGTGTGATATCCCAATTTTGATTTCCAGCCTTATATTCTGCTAAAGTATAATTATGGGTGCTTGGCGAATACTGGCCATAAGCTTTTATTAAAAATAATATGAAAAACGATAATATGTATACGGTCTTTTTCAATTTTTAGGGAACATCAATTTCATTAAAACAATTTTTAAAAATAAGAATAAATAAACTAAGGCTATATGTTATAAATGTATAAATAGGATTAGAAATATCATTTAATGAAATAACACTAATTTTTGTGTTATAATGATTACTTTTAAATTAACAGGCTGTAACAATCTTAGATGCTCAGCGACAAATAGTTTTAAATTAAGTTGTATTAAACCTTAAAAACAGAATCTAATAGCTAAACTTTGAAATTAACCACAAACACAATATCACCCGAAGATTTAGAAGCATTGAAACTCGCAAAATCTAATATGCTAAATATAAGTTGGGCCATGCGAAATGTGAATAAAATTGGCGATACAGTAGAAACTGGGATAAAATTTGTACCAGAAAAAGTGGTGGTTAAACTGCAAAGCATGACGCAAAAAGCATTATTAAAAGTCATCAAAGCCAACTTGCTAACCATTCAAAAAAACAAAACCTTTAAGAAACCCTCAAAAAAAACATATAAGAGTATTGTTACAGGAAGTGGCGCGCTTAGCGGTTTTTTTGGATTAACGACAGGTTTTGGTACTGCGATTTTCGCTTCAGAATTAACAATTACTACCAAGTTTTTAATGCGTACTATAATGGATATTGCTAGAAGCGAAGGTGAAGATATTTATACACTAGAAGGTCAAATGGCATGTCTAGAAGTATTTGCTCTTGGTGGAGATTCTAAAGATGATGACGATTTAGAAATAAGTTATTATACAACTAGAATTGCAATAAATTCGGCATTAAACAATGTCTCTACAGCCAGTTTAAAAGTGGGATTAGACACATTAATAAAGGGAGCGAGTGCTTTAGGTTCTGGTGCTTTAAGTAGTTTTGTGTCTAAAATTGCAACTAGACTGAGCCTTTTAATTAGTGAAAAATTTCTAGCCCAAGCTGTACCAATTGTTGGAGCAGTTGGTGGTGGTAGCCTAAATTATATATTTATAGATCATTTTCAAAAAATGGCAACATCTCATTTTACGATCAAACGATTAGAACGTCAATATGGAGCAGCTAATGTGAAGTTGATTTACGAAACTATAAATGTGTCTAAGACTATTAAAAGCTAACATCAAAACAATTTTATTTACTATAAACACCAACTAAAACCTTCTATTATGAAGGTTTTTTTATTTTCTAAACCTAATAATTAAACGAATTCTAAACACTTCCTTACGAATTCTAGAAGCGTCCAAATTTTACTGTAGTCTCTATATATCTTTGAGGTATCAAACAAATAGTTTAACCCAAAAACAAAATATTATGAGAACTTTAAAGAACACCCAAAACGAAAACAAAACACAAACAAGAGTATCAAAATTGTTTCAAGCAGTAATGATTTTAGCAATGTTATTTGTAGCATCAAATATTTATGCACAAAATAAAGAAGTAGAATTTGATGTTTATACAAATTCTGCAGCAAAAGCATCACAATACCTTCTAGGAAACGATGTTGCCCTTAGAGATTGTGCATCTGTACAATGCGAGAAATTAACAACGCTTAAAATAGGAACCAATGTGAGGTTATTAGCAAAAAGTGAAACATCTCAAACAATAAACGGAGTAACTAGTAGATTTTACAAAATAAAAATGGGACCACAAGTAGGATGGATTTGGGGAGGACTCATCTCTCAAAAAACAATGGTAAGCCAAATCAATCCAGAAATTAAATTCGTATTTGGTGAAGCAGGAGTAGATTACAAAGGCTATAAGCGTTTTCAAATTAGAGCTGTAAAAAACGGACAAGAACTAGACAAAATCTTTGTAAAATCTGAGTCGTTAAATCACGATTTAGTGAGTATTATCAACAAACAAGACAATACATACGGTACAGATGTTATTACACTTTGCAATCCAGATAGCGAAAGCTGTGATGTTACAAGTACCAACTCCTACATCGTATTTAAAAATGATAAATTAATGCAAACCACAACTTTGGTGGCTTTAGAAAAAATAGAATTACAAGACGATAATTACGCAGTATCCTGCGAATTTGAAAACAAATAAAAAGTTAGTTAATTGATGTTTAGTGATGTTTTTAGCGCTGTAACTCTTAAAGAGTGCAGCGCTTTTTCATTGAAATAAAATACGAGAAGTATAAAAAAATGCGTTCAAAATTGTAAGTTGCAAATACAAATAAATACCATATTGAAATTTAAAATCACATATAACCTTCTTCTTTTTTTCTTCGGAATTTTCTTCGGAAATATCCACTCATCAAACGCTCAAAACAAGCAACTACAATCGCTAACTCTAGAAGACGGTTTGCCGCAATCTCAAGTATATGCCATTGCTCAAGATCATAAAGGCTATTTATGGTTAGGAACCCAAGGTGGAGGATTGGCACGTTTTGATGGCGAAATTTTCACCGTCTATAACGAGTCTAAGGGTTTGGCTTCAAACTACATTAATGCCATCCATTCTCAAAATGACACCTTATATATTGGTACAAAACGCGGTCTCTCAATAAAAATAAAACAGAAGTTCATAAACATAGAAATTCCTGAAATTGTTAAGATAAATATTTTCGACCATCAAGTGATTGTATTAACCACAAAAGGTGTTTATGCTATAGATAAAAATCTATCAGTAAAAAAAGTAAACTTAAACCCTCAAATTGATAATACTCAAATTAACGATTATATTTATTTTGATAAAAGGTTTTGGTTAGCAACTCAAAATGGCCTCTGGAAATTTGAAGGTCAAATAGCATCTCCAAAACATGTAGAAAAAGTAGAAAATGGTGATTTTAAAACCACTGTTGGGTTTGTTAATAAAATAATAGCATCAACATTTAATGATGGTACATTTGTATTTGATTCTCGAGATTTTGACGACCAAATTTTAATAAAAGAACCACTTAGAATAAATAGTGCTACAATTATAAATAATCAACTGTGGCTAGGTACACAGCATGATGGAGTTTCGGTAATGGATACCAATTCTTGGTCTGAAATTTTATCACTAAATACCTCAAACGGACTTTTGGTTCCTGATGTGAAACAAATTTTTAAAGACAAACAGTCTAATATTTGGATAGCCACATCTGGAGGTGGATTGTATAAATATTTCCAAAATAATTTTAAGCATTTTAATACTGAAACAGGACTCAACGGAAATCGCGTCTATGCAGTTCATCATAGCAATAAAGCAATATGGATATCAAATTCTGAAGCTGGATTAATTAAAATAGACAAGTTTGGAGTTCATGATATCGATATTCCGCAAGCGTTTTCTCAAGTAAAAATAAAAACGATTGCTAGTGATAAAAGTGGAAACATTTGGGCAGGATCTGAAGGTAGAGGTGTGCTATTTAAAGGTGAATTTACAAAAGACTCTATTGTAATTGATACGCTAAAAAAATCGAAGTTAAAATTTCCGAAGACAATAGAAATCTCAAAAGTATTGAGTACAGATAATGGGTTTCCGTTTGATTGGATTAGAAAATTACAGGTGTCTAACGATGCGATGTATGCTGCTACTTATTCTAGCGGAATTGTAAAATTTAATTACAATCCTAAAAGCGATAGCTTACAAGTTTATAAAACTTTTGGAACTCTAGATGGTATTGATGACCTCTATATTATGGACATGATTAAGGACAGCAAAAATCGTTTATGGTATGTGACCAAAAAAGGTCATTTGGGTTATGTTTTTAAGGATAAAGTCACGCATTTAGGTCAAGTTTTAAAGCAACATGTGCAGATTAATTCTATTGTTTTTAAAAATGAAACATTGTATTTAGGAACAGCAGGAAAAGGGGTTTGGTGGTCTAATGACGATAATTTTGAATCCTTTAAGAAATTAGAAGGCGCTAAAAAAGGGGCTTCAGATAATATTTATCAACTCATTTTTGATGATCAAGGATATCTTTGGGTTGGTACAGAGCGTGGTGTTGATAAGCTAGAATTAGATAAAGACAATATTATAAAAGATGCCTTTTTCTTTGGGAGAAATGATGGATTTTTAGGAGTTGAAACCTGTTTAAATGCAGTAGATAAAGATGATAATGGTCACCTATGGTTTGGTGCGCTTTACGGCTTAACCGAATATCAACCTACCGAAATAACACGTGATACCGAAAAACCAAAACTCTTTTTAGAAGATGTTAAAGTAGAGTTTGAAAGTATAGACTCGTTGCAGTATTATTCAACTAATGTTTTGAAATTAAATCCCGAGCAACAGCAAATGAGTTTTACTTTTAAAACAGTAGATTTAGATCATCCCAACGGTATTGAATATCGGTATAAATTAAATACTAACGAATGGAGTCCTTGGTCTAAAAATAATACTCAAGATTTGCCTGAGCTTAATTATGGTGCGCATGATTTTGTTGTGCAATCAAGAAATCATCGTTGGGTAACGAGTGAGCCGCTTAAGTTTTCGTTTTTTATTGAAAGTCCGTTGTTTAAAAAACCATGGTTTCAATGGTTACTCATTGCAGCTGCTATTTTGTTGTTAACGTTTATAGTGTATCAGTATATTAAACGTTTGAAACGAAAAAATTCCGAAGATAAAAAAAGACTAGAACTAGAGAATCATCTATTAACCTTGGAGCAAAAGGCGTTGCGTTTGCAAATGAATCCGCATTTTATTTTTAATGTACTTAATGGTATAAAAGCAATGGCACCAACCAAGCCAGAGAAAATGAATGAAACGGTTAACAGTTTTGCAACTTTGCTTAGAGAGACCTTAGTTAATTCTAGAAAAGATAGTATTTCATTAGATCAAGAAATAAAAACAATTCGTCATTATATAGAAGTAGAGCGTTTAATGGCAGAGCAACCTTTTGAGTATAAAATTAATGTAAATACAAATTTAGATGCTGAGGAGATTTTAATTCCTCCAATGCTTATTCAGCCTTTTGTAGAAAATGCGATAAGGCATGGTATACTTAAAGGGCCAAGGGCAGGAAAGTTGATTCTAGAATTTACAAATACTGACGATATTTTAAAAGTTACTATCATAGATAATGGTGTTGGTATTTTTAGTTCTCAACAGCAAAAACCTAAAACCGATCATCAATCTATGGCATTGACAGTAACTAAAGAGCGGCTAGAATCCATCTCTGGAGCAAATGCTTTAGAAATTTCAGAAATTCAATTGGAAGATGGGAGTATTGGTGGCACGACCATTGTATTTAACATCCCATTAGAAACAGATTATTGAGAGTAAATTGTATAAGATTCAATTATTAATAATGATACCAGAAGTAATTTTAAAAACAAAATTATGCTAACAGCAATCATCGTAGAAGACATGAAAGACGCAATGCAGCTTTTAAAAAGTGACATTGAAACTCATCATAAAGACATACAAATTATAAACACAGCGCAAAGTGTTGTAGAAGCTGCTAAAGTGCTTAGAAAAGAGCAGCCAGACATATTGTTTTTAGATATTATGTTGGGAGATGGTACGGGTTTTGATGTTTTGGAAATTTTTCCGGAGTTAACCTCGAAAATTATATTTGTTACAGCAAGTGATGAATTTGCTATTAAAGCTTTCAAGTTTGCAGCAATAGACTATGTCTTGAAACCTTATGCTCATAACGAATTATTAGATGCCATTGAGCGCGCTAAGCAACAAATTCAACCCAACAAAGAGCGTTTAACTATATTAAAAGAGACCTTAACCGCTCCAGAAAAAAAACCAGATAAAATATCTCTACATACACTAGATAAAATAATCATTGTTAATTTAAACGATATTGTTAGATGTGAGTCTGATAGTAATAACACAATGTTTCATCTTCATGATGGCAAAAAGGTATTTGTAACTAAAACCTTAAAATATTTTGCAGATTTATTAAAGCCAACAGGGTTTTTGAGAATTCATCAAAGCCATTTGGTTAATTTACAATATATAAGTGCTTTTATAAAGACCGATGGTGGTTATTTAATGCTAAAAAATGGTGAGAATGTTCCGGTATCAGTTAGAAAAAAAGCAGAAGTTATTGAAATATTAGATCAAATGCATCGCTAGTTAATAGTAGGTTTAAAACCATTAAAGAATTTGTTTCGTAAGTACTAATAAATATAAACAACCTAGTAACAATTATTTAAAACGAAAAAAATGTTGAAACTCATGAGTTTATCGCAAAAAACTATATATTTGATTTTAATATAATTTTAACGCTATACCGTGAGGCTGTACATTTTGTCGAATATATTAGCGTTTTACGGATGTTTTTTTGCTATTATAATTTGTTGAGACCTTTTTTTTATACATTTACACCCTAATGAAAATACAAAACAAGAAAATCCCAGCCTCGATCTTATTTGTTTTAATAAGTTGTGTATGTGTCGCACAAGATGGTGCACCACCACCACCTATGCCACCACCACCACCAGGATTACCTATTGATGGATTTACGACGTTGGCCTTAGTTGTAGGTGCTTACATAGGTATAAAGAAAACCTTACAGAGATCAAAAAACTAGTTTACAGTCTGTTGTTGTAGAGCTTTTGTATATATTTCCCTAATACATCAAATTCTAAATTAATTTTAGAGCCCTTTTTCAAGTGTTTAAAGTTCGTATGTTCGTATGTATAAGGAATTATAGCTACACTAAAACTATTATTTTGTGAGTTTACAACAGTTAAACTTACACCATTAACAGTGGCAGATCCTTTTTCAATAGTAACATTACCTAAGGTGTCATCATAACTAAAAGTAAATATCCAGCTACCATTGTCTTCTTTTATGCTTTCACAAGTTCCAATTTGATCTACATGTCCTTGTACAATATGTCCATCCAAACGGTCACCCAACTTCATAGCGCGTTCTAGATTTACAAAATCTCCTATATTTAAATCACTAATATTAGTTTTATCAATGGTTTCTTTAATTGCAGTTACGCTGTAGTGTTCTTCGGAAATCTCAACTACCGTTAAACATATGCCATTATGAGAAACACTTTGATCTATTTTTAACTCGTTAGTAATGGCGCTTTTTACTGTTATATGTAAATTATCTTGCTCTTTATCAAGCTTTGTAATAATTCCTAAATCCTCAATAATACCTGTAAACATAATGTCGAATAATTTTTGAATTCAAATTACGTGTTAGACTTAGATACTAAAAATTAAATCAACAAAATAAGAAGTGTTTATAGAGCATTTAATATAGTATGACTATTTTAAAGCCGAAAAAACAAGTGAAACGACTTATTTTGTAGAAATTTTAATTTGTAATAAATTTTCTAATGCGTATTTTGGATTAGATTTGTAAATACAAATTTACGCACATTAGAAAACATCTTAATGGAAAAAGATAAAAAAATAAAACTAGGGATTTCAATAGGAGACCTCAATGGAATTGGATCTGAAATTATAATCAAAACTTTTGAAGACAATAGAATGTTAGAGTTTTGTACACCAGTAATTTTTGGTTCAATTAAAACCATGTCTTTTTTTAAAAAACATTTTAAAAGCAACATTAACTTTCATGGTATCAATCATACCGATCAAATTGTAGATGGTAAAATAAATGTTGTTAACGTATGGAAAGACAATGTCAATATTAATTTTGGTGAAGAAGACCTTAAGATTGGAGAATTTTCGGTTAAATCTTTAGAAGCAGCCACAAAAGCATTAAAAAACAATGCTATAGATGTCTTGGTAACCGCTCCAATTCACAAACATAATATTCAGTCTGAAAGTTTTAAATTTCCAGGACACACCAATTATTTAGCCGAAAAATTAGGCGGAAAAAGTTTGATGTTCATGATAACCGATATATTAAAAGTAGGCCTTCTTACAGATCATGTACCTGTAAAAGATGTATCAAGTTATATAACTGCAGAGCTAATTAATGAAAAAATAAATACGGTTTATAAATCGTTAGTTGAAGATTTTCAAATTAGAAAACCTAAAATTGCCGTATTAGGTATTAATCCACATGCAGGAGATAATGGCGTTATTGGAGAAGAAGATGATGCTGTTTTGAGACCAACACTAGAAGCAATTAAAGATAAATTGGTGTATGGACCATATTCGGCAGATAGTTTTTTCGGTTCAGGTAATTATAAAAACTTTGATGCTATAATAGCATCTTATCACGACCAAGGTTTAATTCCGTTTAAAACAATAGCTTTTGGTCATGGTGTAAATTATACAGCTGGATTAAGTAAAGTAAGAACATCACCAGATCATGGCACAGCATTTGAAATTGCTGGACAAGGAGAAGCAGATCATGGTTCATTTAAAGAAGCTGTGTTTAAAGCTATTGAGATTTTTAATAATAGACAAGAATATAATGAGTATTCAAAAAATCCATTAAAAAAAGCGCCTAAACGTCTAGGAAAACCGTCAAGATAGCAAGTTAAAAATGTTATAAACATTTTTTGTTTATAACCCTAGTTTAATTAATTAATATTTATATCTTTGCAGGCTCAAAATGAATGCGATGATGAAGCCTTTAAAGGAATATACTATACCATTTATTGGTCTTAAAGTAGGAAAGCACCATTTTGATTATCAAATTGATAATAAGTTCTTTGAGTGTTTTGAGTATGATGATTTTAATGCTGTAGATGTAAAAGCAAATTTGGTTTTTGAAAAAAAATCAACGTTTTTAGAATTATATTTTGAAATCACTGGCACTGTAAACGTAAACTGTGACCTTACTAATGAACCTTATAACCAAGCTGTTGAGGGTGAATTTAAACTAGTCGTAAAGTTTGGTGAAGAATATAATGACGAATTTGAAGATATACTAATCATCCCACATGGAGAATATGAAATTAATGTGGCACAATATATATATGAGTTAATTATATTATCAATGCCAGCTAAACGTGTTCATCCAGGAGTTGAAGACGGTACATTAGATTCAGACATACTTAAAAAATTAGAAGAATTAAGCCCTAAAAGCTTAAGCGAAAAAGAAGAAACATCTGAGGAAATTGATCCTCGTTGGAATACATTAAAAAAACTATTAACGGATAAATAACATATAAAATGGCACATCCTAAGAGAAAAATATCGAAAACAAGAAGAGATAAAAGAAGAACACACTACAAAGCGTCTGTTCCTACTATAGCTACTTGTCCTACAACAGGAGAAGCACACCTTTACCACAGAGCTCACTGGCACGAAGGTAAATTATATTATAGAGGTCAAGTTTTAATTGACAACTCAGAAAAAGAAGAAAACTTAGCATAAGTATTATGCATGCATATAATAAAACGCTCATTGTTGAGCGTTTTTTTTATGTTTAATTTTTCAGAGTCTAAAAAAACCTTAATTTGCGTGTTAATCACTCAAAAATTAGTAAATTCATTAAAGATTTATCTTTTTTTTACAAATTTCTGCTTTTTTTGAGTTGATATTAAAAATTTAATATGAGTAAAATCACAGCTGCGATTACAGGAGTAGGAGCTTATCTTCCTGAGTATAAACTAACCAACCAGATATTAGAAACTATGGTTGATACCAATGACGAATGGATTACCACTCGTACAGGTATTAAAGAACGACGTATTCTTAAAGAAGAAGGTAAAGGAACCTCCTTTTTAGCGATTAAAGCTGCTCAAAACCTTATTGATAAAAAAGGTATTGACCCTAAAGATATAGAACTAGTAATTGTTGCCACTGCAACACCAGATATGAAAGCTGCCTCAACCGCAGCTTTTACTGCTACAGAGATCGGAGCAACTAATGCATTTTCTTTTGATTTAGAAGCTGCATGCTCTAGTTTTCTCTTCGGAATGTCAGTTGCCTCAAGTTATATTGAGTCAGGTAAATATAAAAACGTCTTACTAATTGGTGCAGATAAAAACTCTTCATTTATAAATTATAAAGATCGAGCAACATGTATCATTTTTGGTGATGGTGCTGGAGCGGTTCTATTTGAACCAAACCATGAAGGTTTAGGTTTGCAAGATGAACTATTACGAAGTAATGGAGAAGGACGAGAGTTTTTACAAGCCACTTATGGAGGATCTTCATACCCAATTACAGAAGATACATTTAACCAAGGTAAACATTATATATTTCAAGAAGGAAAAACCGTATTTAAAAATGCAGTTTTTAACATGGCAGATGTTACAGAACGCATCATGAAACGAAATGACTTAACAAATGATGACATTTCATGGTTAGCGGCTCATCAAGCTAATAAAAGAATTATTGAAGCAACTGCAAATAGAGTATCTCTAGACTCTGCAAAGGTAATGATGAATATTCATAAATATGGAAATACAACATCAGCAACATTACCATTACTATTACACGATTACGAATCACAATTAAAAAAAGATGACAAGATAATTTTCGCTGCCTTTGGTGGTGGATTTACTTGGGGCTCTATTTATTTTAAATGGGCTTATAATTCATAAACAACTTTTTAAACTAACTATTTTAAAACGACTATTAATTATGGATATTAAAGAAATTCAGAACTTAATCAAGTTTGTAGCTAAATCTGGCGCAAGTGAGGTTAAATTAGAAATGGATGATATTAAAATTACCATTAGAACAGGTTCAGATGATAAAGGAGAAACAACAACTTACGTTCAGCAAATACCTGTAAACCAACCAGTAGCTCAAGCATTGCCAACGGCTCCTGCACCAGCTGCAGCACCAGTTGCAGAAGCTCCAGCAGCTTCAGAAGACTCAAAATATATCACAATTAAATCTCCAATTATTGGTACATTTTACCGTAAACCATCTCCAGATAAACCAATGTTTGTTGAGGTTGGTACTTCAATAGGAGAAGGTGATGTACTTTGTGTTATTGAAGCAATGAAATTATTTAATGAAATCGAATCTGAAGTATCAGGTAAAATTGTTAAAGTTTTAGTGGATGATGCTTCTCCTGTAGAGTTTGATCAACCATTGTTTTTAGTAGATCCTTCATAATTTTAAGTTTAGAAGTTTAAAGTTTAAAGTTTAAATCCAAGTCATTTAAACTTATAAACAGCTAAACCAAAAACTCTTAAACTAAAAAAATATGTTTAAAAAAATATTAATAGCCAATAGAGGAGAAATCGCACTACGTGTGATTAGAACCTGTAAAGAAATGGGTATCAAAACTGTAGCTGTATATTCTACAGCAGATGCAGAAAGCTTACACGTTAAGTTTGCAGACGAAGCAGTTTGTATTGGCCCACCATCAAGTAGCGAATCTTACCTTAAAGTATCAAATATCATCGCAGCAGCAGAAATTACAAATGCTGATGCCATTCACCCTGGATATGGGTTTTTGTCAGAAAATGCTAAATTTTCAAAAATTTGTGAAGAGCATGATATCAAATTTATTGGAGCCTCTCCAGAAATGATTGATAGAATGGGAGACAAAGCCAATGCTAAAGCAACAATGCTAGAAGCAGGTGTGCCTTGTGTACCAGGAAGTGAAGGTGTTATAAAAGATTTTGAAGACTGTAAAAAAGTAGCAAAAGAAACCGGTTATCCAGTAATGCTTAAAGCATCTGCAGGTGGTGGTGGAAAAGGGATGCGTGCAGTTTGGAAACCCGAAGACTTACAAAATGCATGGGAATCTGCAAGAGCAGAATCTAAAGCAGCCTTTGGAAATGACGATATGTACATGGAAAAACTCATTGAAGAGCCACGTCATATCGAGATACAAATTGTTGGTGATTCTACTGGTAAAGCTTGTCATTTATCAGAACGTGATTGCTCAGTACAACGTCGTCACCAAAAATTAACCGAAGAAGTACCGTCACCATTTATGACGACTGCTTTGCGTAAAAAAATGGGTGAAGCCGCAGTTAAAGCCGCCGAATATATTAAATATGAAGGTGCAGGAACTGTCGAGTTTTTAGTAGATAAACATCGTAATTTCTACTTCATGGAAATGAATACACGTATTCAAGTAGAACATCCAATTACAGAGCAAGTTATTGATTTTGACCTTATTAGAGAGCAAATATTAGTAGCTGCAGGTGTGCCAATTTCTGGTAAAAACTATACGCCAAACTTACATTCAATTGAGTGTCGTATTAATGCCGAAGATCCATTTAACGATTTTAGACCTTCACCAGGTCGCATCACAACACTTCATGCACCAGGAGGTCATGGTGTGCGTTTAGACACACACGTTTATGCAGGTTATGTGATTCCGCCAAACTACGATTCTATGATTGCAAAGTTGATTACCACTGCGCAAACTCGTGAAGAAGCCATCAATAAAATGAAACGTGCTTTAGACGAATTCGTCATTGAAGGTATAAAAACTACAATTCCTTTTCATAGGCAATTGATGGATCATCCAGATTATTTAGCAGGTAATTATACCACTAAATTCATGGAAGATTTCACCATGCAACCTATCCAAGAAGAAGATTAAATATAGACTCCGAAATTAACGTTTCGGAGTTTTTTTTTATATCACATAATTTTCGCAAAGTGTAATCAATAGAATTTGGCTGTTACCCTTTTCCGCAGAAAGCTTCAAAGCGTCAGGCTATTCGCTAAATCTTTTTTGAAAAAGCAAAAAAGGATATCGCTTCTATCCTTAACAGAGACGACTGCCACAAGACAGATTCTAAATTTTAAGACCTAGCAATCCAAAAATCACTATTTTTACTCAATAACCTAACTAACAACGCTATTGAATTTAAGTTACTGGGAAATACAATCATGGCTCACCAATATTGATTACACAATCGTTGGAAGTGGAATTGTTGGACTCAATTGTGCCCTACAACTTAAAAAACGCTTTCCTAAATCTAAAATTCTAATTCTAGAAAAAGGCATGTTGCCACAAGGAGCGAGTACAAAAAATGCTGGATTTGCATGTTTTGGAAGTTTAAGTGAAATGGTTGATGACCTTAAAACACATACCAACCAAGAGGTTTTTAATTTGGTGAAAAACCGTATTGAAGGCTTGCAACTATTACGAGAAACTTTAGGCGACACTACTATAGACTATCAAGAACTTGGCGGTTACGAGTTGTTTACGAATACAGATTTATTACAGCTATGTCAAGATAAAAAGCAAGATATTAATACACTATTAAAACCATTATTTAAACAAGAAGTATTTAGTTTTAAGTCTAATCCATTTGGATTTAAAAAGTGCAATCCTATCTTGGGTTTTAATCAATTTGAAGGTCAAATTGACACTGGTAAAATGATGATGTCGTTAACACAGTTGGCACTGCAACAAGGTATCATAATACTTAATAATATAACTGTAGAAAATGTTTCTGAGACGAACCAATTAGTACATATTAAAACAAATCAGTTTGAATGTACTACCTCCAAGCTACTCATTGCAACAAATGGCTTTGCTTCTACATTAAACATTTCCGAAGTCAAACCAGCAAGAGCTCAAGTACTCATCACTAAACCTATAAATAATTTGCATATCAAAGGCACGTTTCATTTAGATCAAGGCTATTATTATTTTAGAAACATTGACAATAGGATACTATTTGGAGGTGGTCGAAATCTAGATTTTAAAGGAGAAGAAACGACATCTTTATCTCAAACAGATCTCATACAAAATAAACTAGAAGACTTATTAAAACACACCATTTTACCAAATACACCCTTTGAAATTGATCATAGATGGAGTGGGATTATGGGAGTTGGTCCGCAAAAAAAACCAATAGTAAAACAACTTTCAAATAATGTATACTGTGGAGTTAGATTAGGAGGAATGGGAGTTGCCATTGGGAGTTTAATAGGAAAAGAATTAGCAGATCTATTGTAGTATATTTATGAAATTCATCAAGCGTTTTTTCAAATTTATAGTCAAAACTCTATTGTGGTTGTTTGTGTTCTCTATACTAATTGTGGTTGTTTTTAAATGGGTTCCTGTGCCAATAACGCCTTTAATGGTGATTAAAAATATTGAACAAACCGATGCTAGTAAAAAAGGTTGGGAGCATGACTGGGTGTCCATTAATGAGATTTCTAAACACGTTCAACTCGCTGTAATTTGCAGTGAAGATCAACACTTTTTAGTACATCATGGATTTGATGTAAAGGCTATAGAAAAAGCTTACGAACACAATAAAAAAGGAAAAAAATTAAAAGGAGCAAGTTCCATTAGTCAGCAAACCGCTAAAAACGTTTTTCTTTGGCCTCAACGCAGTTGGTTGCGTAAAGGTTTAGAAACCTACTTTACGTTTTTAATTGAGTTAATTTGGAGTAAAGAACGCATTATAGAAGTCTATCTCAACAGTATTGAAATGGGTCCAGGGATTTACGGTATTGAAGCGGCATCTCAATATTGGTTTAAAAAAACAGCTTCTAGTTTATCTAAAAGGGAAGCTGCTGCAATTGCTTCTATTTTGCCAAACCCAATGCGATATAAAGCAAATCCAGCAACCGCTTATATTGAAAGTCGCAAAACATGGATAATCAAACAAATGAATTATTTCGGACCATTAAAGTACCCAAATCAAGATGATAAAAATTAATTTTATCCTGCAAGGTTTTTGATACCTCGTAGGTATAATGACCATTTTAAATATTCAAATGAAATTAAAAGAACTATTATATAATCACTGTCAATTATTTATTGATAACCGTTTTAAAACAATTCAAAACACTATTAATGAAATTCAAGACTCATTAACTACCGAAACCAAAAGCTCAGCAGGTGATAAGCATGAAACAGGTCGTGCGATGTTGCAATTAGAGCGTGAAAAAGCCGGACAGCAATTAGCCGAAATTCAAAAAGTAAACCACATATTATCAAAAATTGACATTTCTAAATCTTCGGAAATTGTAACTCTAGGAAGCATCGTCTATACAACACAAGCTAATTATTTTGTAGCCATAAGTGCAGGAGAAGTTACGGTTGAGAATGAAAAGTTTTATGCGATTTCTGCGATTACACCAATTGCACAATTGATTATTGGAAAACAAAAAGGTGAGCTAATTTCTTTTAGAAATTTAGAATTTGAGATTACAAAGGTCGTGTGACAATATAAAAAGCAGACCAACCGAAGTTAGCCCACTTTTTTCCTTTCTAAGGTTGCATTTTTATTTTATATATGCTTTGCTTTAGTCTCGCTTTACTCTCGTTTTTACAGTTTCAAGAGGTGAAATACCTTTCAGGATAAAATTAAATTTATCGATCTCGCGTAAGCGATTGAAGCATTGTTGGAGCTCCTCAAAGAGAGCGACTGCGAAAAGCGCGACCCAAACGTTTTGGTTTGGGTTACGCCCAAATATTACTTGTTTTTAAATGGTGGTTCCCAAATTTTTTTACTCATAATAGTTTTGACTTCATGGTAAGTTAACGGGTAAAAATCGTGACAATCTACACCTACATCAAAACTGTTCATGGTAGGATCATCTTGCAATGTACCATGTGAATGACCGTAGAGATGCCATGTGCCTCTAAAGCTGGATCGCCAAACTCGCATTGCGTAATGCAAGAGGATGATTTTTTGCTTGCCATTTGGAGCATGTGCATCATTGACATTAAGCTCGAAGTAATCTTTAATCCATTCAAACCGGTTAGGATTGGCTAAGGCAGCACCTTCGTGATTGCCTCGTATTAAAAATATTTTTCCGTTTAATTGCTCCAGGACTTCTCGCATTCGCTCTGCTTTACAGAGTCCGAAATCTCCTAAATGGTAAACCTTATCATGTTTATTGACACGACTGTTCCATCGTTTTATGAGCTCTTGATCCATTTCTTCTACACTACCAAATGGACGATTGGTGAATTTTATAATATTCTCATGACCAAAGTGATGATCTGAAGTGAAATATGTGTTTCTTGTTTTATTCATGTTTTCTATTTCCCATGAAAGTGGGAATCTCTTTATTTAAACTTACAAGGTTTTTGCTTTGACTTGGTTTAGCAACTAATCTCGTAGGTTGATTATTTTTTCTTCTTTTTATGCTTCCTTTTTTTCTTCTTTTTAGATTTGGAAGCCTTTGTTTTATTTGGTTTTAATTTGTGGTTTATGCGTTCTATTTCAGAATCTATAAACGAACTAAAACTGTTATTGTAAACAAACAACTTTGCTTTTTTAAAAGTTTTTAATGCTTTTTTATACGTTTCTTGGCATTCAAAAAGTTGCGCTTGTAAAACTAAAAGTTCTCCTTTTTGTACGGCTTTGACGGTAAGTGCAAAATCTATTAGTTTTTGCGCTTCGTTGAAATCGTGGTTCCAGATTAAGACCAAAATATACGTTGGATAGACTTTTATAAAATCCATTTTATTTGCTAATGCCTCAGCAAAATAGTATTTGGCTTTCTCGTAATCTCCAAACTGCTCTGCTTGTAATCGTCCCATGAGGTATAAGGCATAAACGTTATTACTCTCGTATGACAGTGCGTAGTTTAGATTTTCTACGGTTTCTTCTAATTCGTATGGATAAGCATCTATGGCTTTTAACACGTAGTTGTTTAACAAATTCGTGTCCATTATATTTTATTTTTTTTATCCTGAAATTATTTTCAGGAGATAATTAATTTTAAAGAATGTGAAACCTCTCAACTTTGCTCGAGGTGACAAATTCACTCAACTTTGTAATACCTGTTTTGGAGGAGGTTGAACCGGTGTGGTTAAGGATGAGATCCTGAAATACATTCAGGATTTAAAAAAAAATCCGAAACAGTTTTTAAGTGGCTTCGGATTTTTCATTTATAATTTTATAAAGTTTATCTAACGATAATCGCGAAGCATCACAAAAGGCGATATTCCTTTTGGATTGTTTTGATATGTTACAAATAAACTCATGTGTTTTAATTTTTAATTCTACTTCTTTTACTGTGTTTTGGTTGCACTCTAACTACACTTAGTGACCAATTGTTTTTATGTTGCTGCGTTGCAAAGATTTACATTTATTTTTGACTTTTCAAAATTTATTTTTTGTTTTTTAGAAAATCAGCTTACATAATACGAAGTATTATATTTTTTTTAAAAAAGCAAATATTAGTGTTTTAAATTTTACTTTTTACGTATTTCTAGGTATACATTCTCATCTTTTTCGAGACGATTTTCACTTTCAAAAAGTACTTTTTGTTCATTTAAAATGGCTTCAACTAAATGATAATTTCCTTTAAAATAACTTTTAATTACAGTTGCGTTTAAATTTGAATTATCAACAACTTGTAATTGATTTGCATATACAATGTTGTTATTTATAATATTAAATTCTCCAAAAAATGATGCAATTAAGGGTGTTTTTGGATTGTTGTATAGCGCTTGAGGTGTATTATAAATTTCTATTTTATTTTCATTGAGAAGTATCATATTATCTGCAAAGCCAAGAACGTCATTATTGTCATGAGTGGCGACGATACACGTGATGTTTTTGTCTTTAAGATATTTAAAAACATTACGTCTAAGCGATTGTTTTTTAAAATTATCAATATGACTAAAAGGTTCGTCTAATAATATAATTTCGGGTTGTTTGGCTAAAGCTCTCGCTAATGCTACACGTTGTTTTTGTCCGCCAGAAAGCGTTTTAACTTTTGTTTTTGCAAAAGGTGTGAGTTCTACAACATCTAATAATTCTGCTGTTCGTTTTTTCTTTTCGTTGGGAAAAAAATTGGAGAGGAACTTGCCGATATTTTCTTCTACCGAAATAAATGGCATGAGATCAAATTCTTGAGCCACGTATTTCATAAAATCGTAACCTACTACAAGATTATGTTTTGGACCAAGGATTTCAGTATCTTTCCAGTAGATATTTCCGAAGTTAAGATCAAATTCACCATACAACACTTTTAAAAGCGTGCTTTTACCCGAACCGCTTTCGCCAATAATTGCTAGGTTTTCACCTTGAGCTACATTAAAAGTTAAGGCTTTTAAAATGGTGGTTTTATTATAAGAAAATGTGAGGTTTTTTACGTTAAGCATAGTGTTGTAAAAATACTATAAAAAAAGTCGCTCTTTAATAGAGCGACTTTAAAATATATATAGTGAATTTTAGCCTTTTACTTTTTCTTTAGTATCACTTGGGAGTACTTCAAACCCCATATTGAAAAGCGTGAATCCAAAAATATCGGCATATTGCTCGATAGTTTTAGATACAGGAGTTCCTGCTCCATGACCTGCATCTGTTTCAATACGAATTAGTGTTGGGTTGTTACCTGTTTGCTTGTCTTGTAACTCTGCTGCAAATTTAAAACTATGCGCTGGTACAACACGATCATCATGATCTCCTGTAGTGACTAAGGTTGCAGGATATTGCACACCTTCTTTTACATTATGTACTGGAGAATAGCCTTTGAGGTATTCAAACATTTCTTTATTATCATCTGCAGTACCATAGTCGTAAGCCCATCCTGCACCAGCTGTAAATGTATGGTAACGTAGCATGTCTAAAACACCAACTGCCGGTATGGCTACCTTCATCAAATCTGGACGTTGTGTCATTGTAGCACCAACTAATAGACCTCCATTTGATCCACCTCTAATGGCTAAATAATCACTAGATGTGTAGTTTTTAGCAATTAAATATTCGGCGGCTGCAATGAAATCATCAAAAACGTTTTGTTTTTTTAATTGTGTTCCTGCATCATGCCAAGCTTTACCATATTCTCCACCACCTCTTAGGTTTGGAACTGCATAAATACCACCTTGCTCCATCCAAACCGCATTTGCGATGCTAAACGACGGTGTTAAACTCACATTGAAACCACCATATCCATATAGTATGGTTGGGTTTTTACCATCAAGTTCTAATCCCTTTTTATGCGTTATAATCATTGGTACTTTTGTACCGTCTTTAGAGGCATAGAATACTTGTTTACTTTCATAATCTTCAGGATTGAAATCTATTTCTGGTTTTACAAATACCTTTGAAGCTCCAGTTTTAATATCATATTTATAAATACTACCAGGAGTTACATAGTTTGTAAATGAATAAAATAATTCTGTATCTTCTTTTTTAGCACCAAAACCTCCAGCGCTACCCACACCAGGAAGTTCTACTTCTCTTACTAATTTTCCGTCGTAATCATATTGCATAACCTTAGAAACTGCATCTACCATATATTCTGCAAAGAAATAGCCACCACCTGTTGATGGACTTAGTACATTTTTAGTTTCTGGGATGAAATCTACCCAGTTTTCTGGAGTTGGATTGGAGGCGTCTACCGTTACAATTTTTTTATTAGGAGCATTGAGATTGGTTACTAAATATAGTTTGCTACCAACATTTTCAATTGGATATGTGTCACTATTGGTGTGATCTACTACTGTTATTAAAGAACTATTTGGTTTTTCAAGGTCCTTAATAAACAGCTTGTTTCCAGATGTTGAAACACTAGCAGTTATCACGAGGTATTTATTATCTTCGGAAACTCTACCGCCTACATAACGGTGTTTTTGAGCAGCTGTACCGCCAAAAATGACAGGATCATCTTTTTGAGATGTTCCTAATTTATGGTAGTATAATTTGTGTTGATCTGTTTTAGCAGATAGTTCGCTGCCTTTTGGTTTGTCATAACTAGAGTAGTAAAACCCTTCATTTTTATACCATGACATACCACTAAATTTAACATCGATTAAGGTGTCTTCTACAATCTTTTTAGTTTCGGTATCCATGATGAGAATTTTTCTCCAATCACTTCCTCCTTCGGAAATAGCATACGCCAAGGTTTTGCCATCTTTTGAAAAACTTGCGCCTCCAAGAGAGATGGTGCCTTCATCGTTAAAGGTGTTTGGATCTAAGAAAACTTCGGCTGTTTTAGGATCTTCTCCTGTTTTATAGCGATAAATAACATATTGGTTTTGTAAACCATCATTTTTGTAGAAATAGGTATAGTCTCCTTCTTTAAATGGTGAACCTACTTTTTCGTAATTCCAGAGTTTTGATAAACGTTCTTTTAATTCTTCACGGTATGGAATATTATCTAAATAGCCATAGGTAGACACGTTTTGAGCTTTAACCCAATCTTCAGTTTCGCTACTTTTATCGTCTTCAAGCCAACGGTAAGGATCTTTAACTTCTGTTCCGAAGTAATTGGTAATTGTATCTACTTTTTTAGTTTCAGGATAATTGACCACAATATCTTGTTTTTGTTCTTTAGCTTCTTCTTTACAGGCACTAAGCGCTAGAATGGCTAGTATTACTAATGAAATGTTTTTCATAATGTATGGTATGATTAGTTGTTCTACCAAAAATAAACAAAAAAGCCTCTACTAGTTCATGTAGAGGCTTTTTTAGGATATTGTTAAGAAGTTTACTTTTTTATAAACTTCTGACTTTTAATTTTGTTTCCTGATACGATTCTTATAATATAATGACCTGTATTAAGAGCACTTACATCAATTGTATTTTGGTTTAATTTAGAATTCATGATTCGTCTACCATTGATGTCAAAAATTGTATAGATTGCATCTTGTAAGTCTTCAGTACTTGAGATATTTAATTCATTTACTGTAGGATTAGGATAAATTACAAGGTCATTTACAAAAGAGTTTTCTAAAGTAAGGGTTGCACCTTCAACAACTTCAAGAGGTGTGTTAATGGCAGGATCTGTAATAATGTCTATTACACCAGATGGCCAATAAATTGTGATATGATCAATTTCTGTTTCAGTGCCAATTCCGAAGTGTGTATTTAAAGTACTCATGAATTCAAAACCTTCTCCACTTCTAACATCTCTAATTTGTGTACCGTTGCTTGTAGTAAGTTCTACACGAGCTCCAATACCATCAATATTACTAATGACACCTACAGTATTAATTGTAATCCAATTATTAGGTGTGGTAAGGTTCCAATAAATTGTACCGTTGTAATAGGCATCTATAAAACCATCACTATTTAAATCACCAAAAGATCCGTTTTTATAGTTTAATTGATTGTCATCAGAATCTTCAAATGTTAAATCACCTTTTCCGTAGAGAATAGTACCATTACAAAGAATGTCTAGGTAGCCATCATTATCGATGTCATAGCTTACATTTTCATGACCTGTTGGTGCTCCACTAACACCTGCACCAGCTGTTACATCAAAGAATACACCATTGCCATCATTTCTCATTAATTTATGATTACCAGAACTTGCACCTACAAATAAATCCATGTCGCCATCATTATCATAATCTCCCCAAGATGAAGACCACGTTTGCATTGGGTCATCTAACTGTAAAATTGCTGAATTTTCTGTATAGGTGCCATCGCCATTATTGGTAAGCATAATATTTCTTCTCCTGTTTGTTTCACCACCACATTTAGCAATAAACATATCCATATCTCTATCATTGTCATAATCAATCCAAATAGATCCATAATTTCCACCAGACGCATAATCTCCTAAATTTACAGGAGCGTTTGGTGTAACGCTAGATTGGTAGTATGTTAAATCACCATTACCATCATTTATGAAGTAAACATTTGGTGCAACATCATGGCAAACAAAAGCATCTAAATGACCATCATTGTTAATGTCTATAAAGTTTGAGCGTTGAGAAAACACATATTCTGTTGTAGATGATTGAGTAAAACCAGTTCCATCACTGTTTGATTTCATGAAAGTAACTCCACTACCAGCACCATATAATAAATCGGTTTGACCATTTCTGTCATAATCTGCTGCAGCCATACTCCATCCAGGTAAATAATCTGCGTTTGGTGTAGGGATATTAACTTCATTAAAACCTCCAGTTGCTAGTTGATAGTGTACATTAACATTAGTTGAAGATGCAGAAACAATATCATCTAAATGGTCACCATTCATATCTACAACTGTTAAATCGTAATTTCCAATTGACATGTTTTGTGTTGAAAAGTTAACACGTGCATCTACTAATGTTGTAAAAGTTAATGGTCCAATCCAGTTACTGTAATCTGTACCACCACAATAACCTCTTACATACACCTCATAAGCTGTAGATGAATTTAAACCAGAAAGCAAATAAGGATTATTAGAAGATGTAGGAGTTCCCGATCCAGAAGGTAATCCAGAACCAGGATTTTGTACAACGATTTCCCAGCTCGTTTCGGTATCTCCTGGAAGCCAATAAACATTGGCAGCATTTGTATTTATATCAGCGACACTAAGGTTTGAGATGTTAGGACACGCAGGTGGAATTTGCGAAGCAATAGTTGGAGAGTTAAAACAAAAACCCCATCCCCAAATATCGTTATCATCGTAAGAAATTCGATATTTAAAATTGCTTAGTTGATTTGATGAAAATGAAGAGATATTTAAAGCTGTTGAATTATAAACGTCATGTAATCCAGAACAAAAATTATTAGTAGGTGGATCTTGCGTACCAGATAATTCATCTCCCCATATTACCCATGATGCGATATCAGCATCCCAATATTGTACGGATAAAGTTTCTCCAATATCATTAAAAACGTAATTAGAACTTACAGAAATCCAGGTTTCATTAGCATTAAAAGCAGCTGTTAAATCTATAATTGGAGATTCTGCGGCAATATCATCATTGTGACCATTTTGTGCATCATCATCATCATATGAAAAATTAGCACTTATTGTAGGATTTGCTTCAAATACATCTGTAGATGTTAAATAATTACCAGTGATTGTCCAATTTGAATTAGGCCAATTTGCTGGTTGATTTAAGGTTTGTGAAAAGCCCCAAAAAGCACTACATAGAAATAGTATAAGTGTAATTTTTTTCATAGTTGATTGATTATAGTTGATAAAAGTAATAAAAAAGCCTCTAAATTGTTAACTTAGAGGCTCTAATATTTAGTATTTGATAAATTTTTGACTTTTTATTGAAGAGCCTGAAACAAATCTAAGGATATAGTTACCTGGAGTTAATTTTGAAATATCAATTGTTGTATCTAATAGTTTAGAATTCATGACTCTTTTTCCCGTGATGTCAAAAATGGTAAACATCATGTTTTCATTTAGCTCTAAAGAACTAAAATTTAAAACATCTTTTGCAGGATTAGGGTATATCACCAAATCATTAGTTAGAGAGTTTTCTAAGCTTAATGTGTCTCCTTCAATAATTTCTAAAGCACCATTAATTGTTGGATTATTAATAGTATCAATTACACCAGATGGCCAATATACTACTACACTGTTAATTGTAGTGTCAGAACCAATACCTACGTGTGTGTTTAGGGAATTCATATATCTAAATCCGTCACCACTTTTAACGTCTCTAATTTTAATACCTGAGGGTGTATGAACTTCAACACGTGCACCAATACCATTAATATTACTAACCGTTCCTATTGTGTGTATTTTGATCCAGTTGTTATTGCTTTCGGCATTGTTAAGATATATTGAACCTGAGTTAAATGAATCAATATAACCATCGTCATTTAAATCTCCATATGAACCAGAACCAGGAAAAACACTAGTATAGACATTAAACGTCATGTCTCCATTTCCAAATAAAATATTATTGCCAGACACTAAATCTAAATGACCGTCATTATCAAAATCAAAAGTTACAGTTTCTGTTGAGTTACTAGTTAATGCACTTACTCCAGATCCTGTTGTTGTATCTACAAATATACCATTATCATTTCTCATAAGTTTATGATCACCAGCACTAGCTCCTACAAAAACGTCCATATCACCATCACTATCAAAATCTCCCCAAGCTGCAGACCAAGTTTGCATTGGATCTGCTAACCCAATTGCGGCAGCGTTTTCAGTATAGTTTCCATTACCATCATTTGTATACATGACATTGGTACGACGAGCGACTTCTCCACCGCATTTAGCTATAAATAAATCTAAATCTCTATCATTATCATAATCTATCCAAATAGAGCCATAATCTCCACCTGAAGAATAATTTCCTAATTCATAAGGAGCACTTGGGTCGTTAGATTGGTAATATGAAAGGTTTCCACTTCCATCATTGATATAGTAAACATTAGGTGCAACATCATGACACACAAAAGCATCAAGATTACCGTCATTATTTATATCTGAAAAGTTTGAACGTTGAGAAAAAATATCTTCAGGACCAGAGATTTCAGTAAAACCAGTACCAGTACTATTCGCTTTCATAAACGTTACACCGCTTCCACCACCATACAATAAATCTGTATAGCCATTTCCATCGTAATCAGCAGCAGCCAAACTCCAAGATGGAAGGTTATTTGCATTTGATGTTGTTATGTTTTTAGTTGTAAAACCACCACCACTATTTTGTTCTCTAATATTCACATTGTTTGAAGATATTGTAACCAAATCATCAAGGAAATCTCCATTCATATCTACAACGGCAATTTTATAACTTCCTGAAGCACCAGAGCTTTGTGCATCAAAGGTCACTGGCAATGGAGGAGGAGGTGAATAGTTAATAGCTTCTAAACAGAATGCGACATCTGAATTTGATGCATAATCATAAATTTGTATGATTAATTCATCACCAATATTCCAACCATATACGTTTTCGGTTACAAAAGTAGTAGAACATGCAATTTCATTTGTTCCTGATGAGTCCCAAACTACAATACCAGGATCTCCTGGGCTTTCAGATGAGAAAAATAAACCTGTATGTGTTGCTGTCCATGTAAAGAATTGATCATTTTCAGATGGAGTACAAGACCCTTGAACTCCACTGTCGGTTGTACCATCTGTAGTAAAAGCTAAGTAGAAACTTGGTGAAGAACACCCAGTTCCTTCTGGAGATGGTGTAATTGGAATTGCACCACTGACAACATCATTTACGGGTTGCCCAAATGATGGAATGCAAAATGCAATTCCTAAAATGGTTAGTAAGAGTAATTTTGATTTCATAATTGTAATAATTTTAATTTATTGACAGTCTCCGCTAAGAGAATTTATCCATTCTTCTATTAATCGAACACCTTCATCGTGTTTGAGTGTTCTTCCTAGTAAGGGCATCCTGTTTTGTTCTTCTATTGATGAAACTCTATATCTTAATACAGATGCTTCTAAATTTCCAGGTGCAATAATATGAGATGTGCCTTCAATTTGCGTGTCTGGTTGTACACATACACCTTTGTTGGTGTCATCTTCATTTTCATGAAAAGCAAAACGCATTGGTCTATATTCACAATAACTTTCTTCTGAGTGACAATGCGCACAATTAATATCTAAATATGAGCGTAATCTTAAGTTTAAATCTAATGTGTCATCTTCCCAGTTAACAGTTGAAACAATTGAAGTTGGAAGATTGTCTTCTAAATAACCAATCTCGATCATTTTTTGAAGTTGATTAGCGGTACTGCCATCAGGATAATTTAAATCTCTGTTTAAATTTTGTGGTTTAGGGCCAATTGGTACAGGAGTTCCAAACTTATTATGGCAAGTAAAACACTCATTTCTTGAAGGAACTCTATAGGTTACGGTATTTGTGATACCATTTTCTATCCATTCTAGATTTTTAAAACTTCCAGCGTTAGTAAATGTTGCTTCTGTTTGTTCGTCATTCCAAACATATTTGGCAAAATCCCAACCTTCAGCAGTCATATACATTAATCGTGTTTCAATAATAAAGGTTGTATTGCTTGGTTGTACATTATCATAATAAAAGTTTTTGATAATTACAGATCCAACAGGGAAATCTAAAGGCGTAAAATCACTATTGTAATTGGCTTTTGTTCCTTCAGGCATCCATATAAAACGTTTTTTATGTGCGTAATCTGTAAATAGTGTAGAGTTTAAATCATATGGCATAACACCATTTACTGGATTTAAATTTTTTAAATCACCATTAAAAAAATTATATTCTGAGAGTGTAGCGTATGGTACTTCTCCTAAATTAAAACTTACAACAGGAGAGACTGTGATATTAACTGTTCCATTTCCGCAGTTATTATTAGAATCACAAATTGTATATTGAAAGGAGTCATTACCAATATAATCTATATTTGGCGTGTATTGAATCACATCATCTGATGGATTATTTGGTGTTGTATTAGGGTCTAAAATTTGCGTTGTACCATTTTGAGGTGCTAGAGCAATTAATGATCCACTGTTAGGGATATTGAAGTCATTTGCTAATACATCAATTGTAATAGCACTATTTTGAGAGACGTCTACAGCATCAGAATTTGCTTCAATTGTTATGGGTACATAATTATCATCATCACTACAAGAAAAAATACTTAGTGTTAATATTATTATGCTTAAGAATTTTAGGTAATTTCTTAACATTTATAGTAAAATTTGGATAGTAAATATAATTACAAACTAATTGTTAATATAATTAATTAGTCGTAATGCACTTTTTATCAGTCAACAAGAGGTAATTTGTTTATAAATCACATCTTTTTATAAACACTTTGTGTTTGTGCTTATAAAACAAGTTGAGCTGTAAAAACCCTACCAAATTAAATGAAGAATTTACAATAAATTTTGTTTTAATAAGTGCTCAGCAATTTGAATGGTATTGGTTGCTGCGCCTTTTCTAAGATTATCACTTACTACCCATAAATTTAAAGTGTTAGGTTGCGATCCATCACGACGAATTCTTCCTACGAAAACATCATCTTTTCCGTTAGCATAAATTGGCATTGGGTAAGTGTTTACATCAATATTGTCTTGAACCGTAATTCCAGAAGCTTCGTTTAAAAGATGTCTTACTTCTACTAAATCAAAATCATTTTCAAATTCAACGTTTATGGCTTCACTATGACCTCCAGCTGTAGGAATTCTAACCGCAGTTGCTGTAACCGCAATAGTACGATCGTCTAATATTTTTTGTGTTTCTCTTACTAATTTCATTTCCTCTTTGGTGTAGCCATTGTCTTCAAACACATCGCAATGAGGAATTGCATTTTGGTGAATAGGATAAGGATATGCCATTTCTCCCTTTATGCCAGCCATTTCATTTTCTAGTTGCTTAACTGCTTTTACACCAGTTCCTGTAATAGATTGGTAGGTTGAGACGACAATACGTTTGATTTTATATTTTTTATGAAGAGGAGCTAAAGCCACCACCATTTGTATGGTAGAACAATTTGGGTTTGCAATAATTTTATCTTCGGAAGTTAATTGATTTGCATTAATTTCTGGCACAACAAGTCGTTTTGATTGATCCATTCGCCAAGCCGAAGAATTATCAATCACTGTAATACCAGCTTCAGCAAATTTTGGAGCCCATTCTAATGAGGTATTACCTCCAGCTGAAAATAATGCTACATTTGGTTTCATGTCAATAGCGGCTTGCATTCCAACCACTTTGTAATCTTTATTTTTAAATGTAATTAGTTTTCCTATTGAGCGCTTTGAAGCAACAGGTATTAATTCTGAAATAGGAAAATTACGTTCTGATAGAACTTTGAGCATGACTTCGCCAACTAAACCAGTGGCACCAACTACGGCTACTTTCATAAGATGAAATTTTAAGGGATAAAATTATAGTTTTTATTAGATTAAACCATTTAAGAAACATACTTTTTTTGTTAAAAAAATAGATGTTAAATTGAAGTTTATTGATTTAAATCTATGGTTTATAAGAATTCAATAAAAAAACCGCTTCACATGTGAAGCGGTTAAAGTTTACTTAAAATATATAATGTAGCGGTTAGCTATCTAGCATTATTTTTTTAGTGAATCTCTGATTTCTTTTAAAATATCAAGTTCAGATGGTCCTGCTGGAGCTGGAGCTTCAACTGGTGCTTTTGTTTTGTTGTATGCTTTAACAATCATAAATAATACAAAACCAACAATGATTAAGTTGATGATTGAGTTCACCCATTTACCATACATTATTGCATTTTCTGGTTTAGTAATTGTACCATCAGCAGCAACTACGGCTGGAGATAAAACATGTTTCATGTCTGCAAAATCAACTCCTCCTGCAAAATTACCTATAATTGGCATCATGATATCGCTCACAAAACCGTTTACTACTAGTCCTACAGCACCAGCAAGTATCACAGCAACTGCTAAATCAATGACATTACCTGTCATTATAAAATTCTTAAATTCTTTAAACATAATCTTTAATATTTATTAGTTAGATAATTATATGACACTAATGTAGTTAAAAAGTCACATAATTTAACATAAAAAAAACTAATCACTTATAATTAAGCGTTTTACACGCTGAGAAATTGCCGTAATAATTTCGTAAGATATCGTGTTTGCAGATTGTGCAAATTGTGAGGCATTTGGTGTGTTTCCAAAGATTATGACCTCGTCGCCTTCGTTACAATTAATACCTGTAATGTCTACCATAATCATATCCATACAAACATTACCAATGATATATGCTTTTTCACCGTTTATAGTTACAAATCCTTTTTTATTACCGTATTGTCGTCCGATACCGTCTGCATGACCAATAGGAATTGTGGCTGTTTTTTGAGAGCCTTCACTTTTATAAGCTCTGTTATAACCAACGGTTTCTCCTGTCTCTATGTTATGAATTTGAGAAATTACAGACTTTAAAGTTGCAATAGGTTTGAGGTTTTTGTTTTCTTCTTCAGAATTACCATAACCATTTAATCCAATACCAGTTCTCACCATATCTAAATGGGCCTCAGGATAATTTAAAATACCAGAAGTATTTGCTAAATGTAATATAGGTTTATAGCCAATACTTTCGGTAAATTTATCGGAAATTTGCTTAAAACGTTCAATTTGTAATCGTGTAAAATCACGCTCTTTTAGATTTTCGCTTTCAGCTAAATGTGAAAAAATAGACGTCACTTTTATGGACGATGTTTCCGAAGTTATTGCAACCACATTATCCACATCATTTTTGTCAAAACCTAATCTATTCAGTCCAGTATTAAATTTAATATGTACGGGATAATTGTTTTGTTTTTCTTGTGTGGCAGCTGCGATAAACTCTTTTAAAATTTTAGTGCTATAAATACTAGGCTCTAAGCAGCGCTCAATTAATGTTTTGAAATTGATCGCCTGAGGGTGAAGTACTAAAATTGGCTTGGTAATGCCTGCATCACGCAATGCAATACCTTCATTAATATAAGCTACAGCAAAATAGTCTACATGTAAGTTTTGTAAAAAAAGAGCCACTTCACTGGCTTCGCTACCATATGCAAATGCTTTAACAACAGCTAATGTTTTGGTGTTGCTGTTGAGTTTGGATTGAATATACTCGTAATTATGTTTTAGCGCTTTTAAATCGATTTCTAAAACAGTTTCTCTGGCTTTAGACATTTGGTTTACCGTCTTTATTTGGGATTTCTTGAGGGTCGTTGACATTCATTTGAGGTAATTTGTCACTTAGCATAGCCTTATAATATGCGGCACGACTAAGCGGTTCATATTCATCAACTTCGCCTAGCAAAACAAGGGCTTCACTAGTGGCTTTTCTATAGCTGTATTGAGCTAAATTTCCTGTTCTTGTACAAACAGCATGTACTTTAGTAACATACTCTGCAGTTGCCATTAAATTGGGCATTGGACCAAATGGATTGCCTTTAAAATCCATATCTAAACCAGCAACAATAACGCGTATTCCTTTATTTGCTAAATCATTACAAACTCTAACAATTTCATCATCAAAAAATTGAGCTTCATCAATGCCAACAACATCGCAGCCATCTGCTAAAATAGGAATATTAGCAGCAGCAGGCACTGGAGTGGATCTAATTTCGTTAGCATCATGAGAGACTACCATCTCTTCATCATAGCGCACATCAACGGCAGGTTTAAAAATTTCAACCCTCTGTTTTGCAAATTGCGCACGTTTTAGCCTGCGAATTAATTCTTCGGTTTTGCCAGAAAACATTGAGCCACAAATGACTTCAATCCATCCAAATTGTTCTTTCTGATTTACTGTATTTTCGAGAAACATTTTGTAATTTTAACACTAAAACCAACTTAGTGTTCGTTTTGTATAAAGGTGAAGCAAATTTATTAAAAATCAAAAACCTAATCGGGAATAAAAAATAAAAAGTTATGAAGAAGAAGCTCGAAGCCGACTTAATAAGCATTGCACATAGAATTTTAAAACTTAAAGGAAAAGAGGATGTCATAAAACTACATGCTGAAGCTGGTGTTTTATATGAAAAATTGAGCGTTTTAAAATTTGCAAACGAAAATTTTGAAGGTCATTTACCCACAATAGGTAACGATTCTTCTTTTTTTGGAATGTTAGATACCGCATTTAATAATAAAGTAAGTGATAACATTGAGCATGAAGATAAAATTTATGTCAATTTAGATGAACACGAAGACGATGGAATTTATGAACCAGTCATGGAGAAAATCAAAGACATGGTTGCGCAAATGCCACAAGACTCTGAGCAAGTTGATGATATAGTTAAAACAACTATCGCAGAAAAAGAAACACCTAAAACTCATATAGACGATATTACTGCTGGGTTTGAGGATATTCCTGTTTTTGAACCCGTAGATCAAGCCAATGAGAATTTTAGAAAATCTTTAAATGATAAACTCAAAAATGGAGGTTTAAATATTGGTCTCAATGATAAACTCGCTTTTATAAAGCATTTATTTAATGGTAAAATTGAAGATTATGAACGAGTTTTATCTCAATTAAATACGACAAGTACATTTAAAGAAGCCTCACATTTACTTAATGATATCGTAAAACCAGATTATAATAACTGGAGTGGTAAGGAAGAGTTTGAAGAGCGTTTTTTAACAATTGTTGAACGTAAATTTCAATAACAAACAATATCTTTTTTCCTGTGCGATGATTAGCAGGACTCAAAAACTTTAGACGTCTAATAATTGAGGTACAACCAACCAATTAATGGTTTTGCTCCAGTATTTAGATCGAGTATGTAAAAATAAGTTCCAACAGGAAGTATTTCTGATGTTGATGGAATTCCCATATTTGGTGTTCCGTCCCAATCGTTTTGATAATTACTACTTTCATAGACTTGAACACCATATCTATTATAAATTTTTATGGTATTGCCTGGGTAATCATTAATACATTCTATATAAAAGGTGTCATTAAGTCCGTCGTTATTTGGTGATAGTCCATCTGTGACATAAAAACAATTATCTACTATAACCTCAGCATCGTCCATATTATTTGTAGCATCTCTATCTGGTTCATTTAAAGTGAGTAATTGTGCCACGTTTAAAAGTTCTGTACTTGAAGTTATTTGAGCAACAATGGTTAAAGTTTCAAATTGATTGCTCGACAATGCATCAATGGTCCAGGTAAAAGTTGTGTTATTAAATTGTCCTTCGGAAACCGTCGCAGACACAATATCCATCCCATTAGGAAACATATCTAAAATTTCAATATCTGTTGCTATGGTTGTACCTAGATTAGTAGCCGTAATTTGAAACGTTACTTGATCACCAATAGAAGCTTCTTGAGGAGAGACATTTTTTAGAATTTCGATATCCACATTAGATTCATCATCTAGAACGGTTAAAGTTGCATTGGTTTGAGACGTGTCTATATTATTTTGATTTTCAAAATTATTGGTGTCGTTGAGGTAAATACCAGGACTGTTTGATGTCACAACAACACTAAACGAACATGAAGTTACACCTTCCGGAAATATCAAATTTGAAACTCCTGCAAAATTATCACCAGTTGTGCCAATAAATGTTGCCGTACAGCCGTTTTGTGAAACCCATTGCGGTTGTGAAGTTATAGTAATTTCCGAAGGGAAAACATCTGTAAATGAAATGTTACTTTGTGATGAATTATCAGGTAAATTATTTACCGTAAAAGTTAATGTACTTTCTTCTCCAATTGTTATTGTTGTAGGATTATAACTTTTTATTAGTGTAGGAGCAACCACTTGAATATTACTAATTGAGGTATTGGTTTCTGGTGAGACTTCGCGATTATCATTTTCATCAGGTGTTGCTACAGCAATATTATTGTAAGCGCCTCCAAAACTTGGTGCAGTAACTGGTATTCTAATTCTTATAGTTGAGCCGGCATCCATATTTGCAATAGTGCCAGTAACATTATTGGTTGCGAAATCTAGATTGGTAATACATGTTGCATTTCCGTTAGTAACCACACAAGTAGGCGTTCCAGTAATATTAAACACCTCATTTATGGTGTCTTCAAAGTCGATGTTTATAGCATTTGAGCTATTTTCACTGTTTGTAATATCGATAATCCAATCAAAATTTTGATTGACGTTGACTTGAGTAAACTCAGGAAACGTTTGAACGACTAAATCTACACAAGGAGCAAAAAAGGTAACGACTTCGGCTTCATTATCATTGAAATCACTATCTACATTGCTATTGGCATTATTAACATTTACAGTATTGGTCACAGGAATTGCACTAACAGAGCAATCTGTATCCCAAAGTATAGTAAGCTCAAAAGTAACAGAGCTGTTTGCAGGCAAACTCCAATTGTCTTCTGGTAAAATTTCCCAAAAGGTATCAGGTTCTCCTCCTTGAGGTATGCCATCAAACTCGATTCCTATATTGGTATTTAAAAGTTCAAAGCAGGATGCTGTTCCTGTTGTTGATACACAATTTAAAGCGACCAATGTTGCTGTAAAAGGAACAGTTCCTGGTCCAGGAATGAATTCTTGTAACTCAATAAATGTATCTAATTCACTTGGGTTGTTTACGGTTATTTCATAAGTTATTTCTCCTTGACCTGTTGGGTTTTGAGGAGTTCCTCCATTGGGTAATACTGGGTTTATTTGTGTTTTAGTAACATTGAGATTTACAGTTTCACAAGCCGAAGTTGCAGGTAATGATACATAATCGTTTTGAGTATTATTTATAATATTAGAATCTAAAATATCAGACTCTAAAACATTTATCCCACTTCTAATAAGTGCTTGATTGGGCTCAGTACTTGGAGAGCAATCTGGTTCTATAAAAACTGCTATTGTTCTCATGGTAACAGTTGCATCTACTGGCATTATAAATACATCGCTTACCCAAAATATGTCATTAATGCTAATATTAATTTCATCACAAGAAATGCTTCCAGTTGTTCCTATGCATTCCACAGATAAAATATTCCATTCTATTGTAGGCGCTAAATTTTGCAGAAAAAATGACACATTAGCATCTAGAGGTCCATTGTTGCAAATGGTAGTTTCAAAAGTGACTTCTTCATTCCAATTGACTGCAGTTAAAGGGTCTGGATCTGTTTGTATTGTGTCTATGCAAGCATCGGTTGTTTGGCATAATTCAGATTCTAAAAGATTTGTAATTACTGGGTTAGAAAGACTATTACCAGAATTGGTATGATCCAAAGTGATTTCTACTCTACTTTGTACATTTATTGGGTTTAATTCTATAGCACAAGATGGGTCTAAAAATTGATATACAACTTCAAAAGTAATAGATCCACCTGCAGTATAAACATGTGGTGTAGAGTATGTTAATAGGTTTGCAGTGGCGCTTAATAAAACCGGGTTTCCTGAAATTCCAGCAACATTAGGACATTGTGTGCCATTGGTTGCTTCTATACATTCTACAGATAAAAGTTGAACATTAGGCCGACCATAATCCAAATCGGTCAATAAGGTTAACCGTGACTCTATGGCTTCTACAGGAAAATCTATATCACTATTATTAGTAATTGTAAACCTATAAGTTGCTTGAGAATTCCATGATGATATAGGAGTGCCAGGAGCAGGAGTTAATTGTTCATGAGTGATAGAGAAATTGATATCTACATCAATAACATCAATAGAAATTAAGGATTGATTATTGCTAATGTTAGTATCTTCTGTTCCATTTGGAGGCGAAATAACTGCATCTATAGCAATACCACCAACCGTTGAAGGTGCAGTGACTTCAATTTTTATTTCTACACTAGAGTCTGTAGGTAAATTTGCAACTGTTCCTGTTAATACATGTAATGTAGATAAATTAAAACCGCTAGCATTAGAAGCGCCTCCAGTATTATTTTGAGAGCTAATATTGGCAAGGCTTAGATTTTGTAAACCTTCATCCATAGTGATTTCAAACGAGGCGTTAGTAACGGCATTACCCGAATTTATAATCGTTACTATGTATTGAAAATCATCAAAAATTTCAATTTGTGAAATATCAGTTCCTGCCGTACTTTGAGCTTGAGTAACAATTGATAAATCTGTGGTTTGTGCAGTTAGTGTAGCACAGCAAAAAAAGACAAATATAAAGCAGGTTAATCTATTAATCATAAAGCGGATAGTTTCTATAAAGATGCTAAAAAAATGTAATGATTGCGTCAAATAATTGAAAACATTGTAAATTTGAATTGAAATTTTCTTACCAATGAGCAAACTTTTTATTGTACCAACACCTATCGGAAATTTAAAAGACATGACTTTTCGTGCTGTTGATGTTTTAAAAGACGTCGATTTAATTTTAGCGGAAGACACACGTACCTCTGGAAAACTTTTGAAACATTACGAGATTACTACACAAATGCAAAGCCATCACATGCACAACGAGCATAAAATGGTAGATAATTTGGTGCAAAAACTAAAAAGCGGAATTGCAATTGCACTCATTAGTGATGCAGGAACTCCAGCAATTTCAGATCCTGGTTTTTTATTAACCAGAGCATGTGTTGAACACCATATTGAAGTCGATTGTTTACCAGGAGCTACGGCTTTTGTTCCTGCGTTAGTAAATTCTGGATTGCCAAACGATAAGTTTGTGTTTGAAGGGTTTTTACCTGTAAAAAAGGGACGACAAACACGATTAAAACTACTTGCCGAAGAAACAAGAACTATTATCTTTTATGAAAGTCCGCATAAATTAATAAAAACACTCACCAACTTTTGTGAGTATTTTGGAGAAGAACGACCAGTATCTGTCTCTCGAGAATTGACAAAATTATACGAAGAAACCATTAGAGGAACTGCAAAAGAAGTATTAGCACATTATACCAATAAACCACCAAAAGGTGAAATTGTGATTATTGTTGGAGGTAATAAATAATAGTATTTGGGCTAACTTTTAAAGTATTTGCAATACGTTTTGGTGCTTTATTTGAGTAATTTTCATGACTAAATAAAAACCATGGAAAAAACACATTACGACGTATTTATAATTGGGAGCGGCATCGCAGGACAAACAGCTGCCAAAACATGTGCACAAGAAGGACTCTCTGTTGCAATTTCAGATAATAGAGCATTTGGAGGTACGTGCGCTATTAGAGGTTGTGATCCCAAAAAAGTAATGATTCAATTTGCAAATGTGCTACAACACACAAAGCAACTTAGTACATTGGGTATTAAAAAACTACCAAAAATTGATTGGGACACTGTACAGAATTTTAAATCTACATTTACAGATAAGGTGCCAAAGTCTACAGAAAAAGACCTTTTAAAGTTAGGGATAGACTTGTATCACCAATCTCCAAAATTTATTAGCGACACAGAGATCATGGTTGAAGGCAAGCGCATTGTAGCAGATACATTTGTGATTGCTACCGGTTTTGTGCCACGAACTTTAACTTTTAAAGGTGCTGAGTTTTTAAAGACTAGTGATGATATATTAAATTTGAAAAAAATCCCGAAGTCGGCAACATTTATAGGTTCAGGATATGTTGGGATGGAGTTTGCTTTTATGTTATCAACCTTGGGTTGTAACGTCACTATTTTAGAACATGGTGATCAAGCTTTAAGTCAATTTGATTCCTTTTTGGTCAATAAGCTGGTTAAAAGCTTAACCAAAAATGGTGTTAACTTTAAGTTTAATGCCGAGACGATTTCCGTAGAAAAATTAAAAAAGAACCATCGTGTCACTTTTACTCATAAAAATAAAACCAAAACTATAACATCTAGAATGATTTTTAATACGTCTGGTCGTGTACCTGCAACTGCACTTTTAGATTTAGATAAAGCAAAAATTAATGCAGACGGTTCTGGTATACTTGTCAATGATTTTTTACAAAGTACAAGTCATAAAAATGTGTATGCATGTGGAGATGTATCTAGTAAATCGTTGCCTTTAACACCACTTTCTGGTTTGCAAGGTTATATTGTTGGTCATAATATTTGCTTCGGAAATGCGAAAGAATTTAAAGATCCGTTAGTACCATCAGTTGTATTTACGCATCCACAAATGGCAATGGTTGGTTATTCGGAAGAGGAGGCTAAAAAACGATATAAAACTGTAAGGGTTTATAAAGGTGATGCGTCAAATTGGTACAATGCAAAAAAGGAAAATGCAGAGGCTTATGCTTATAAAATTTTGGTAAATGAGCGCACAAATAAAATTGTTGGTGCACATGTATTAAGTTCTCAGGCCAACGAAACTATTAATGTTTTAACCACTGCCATGAATAATAACATGACAGTTGATGCTTTTAAAAAGATGATATTTACCTATCCATCTCAAAGCAATGATCTAAAAAGCATGATGAAAAATGATGACTAACTTATGATGAAAGATGTATTGCATGACATAAGGCAATGCCATATTTGCGAAGCGCATTTACCGCTGGGTCCACGACCTATTGCAACAGGTCATCCCGATTCTAAAATTATGATTATTGGTCAAGCACCAGGAACCAAAGTGCATGCTTCGGGAATTCCTTGGGATGATGCAAGTGGTAAACAATTACGTAAATGGTTAAACGTCACAGATGAGGATTTTTATGACGAAACAAAATTTGCCATCATACCTATGGGTTTTTGTTATCCAGGAAAAGGAAAAAGTGGTGATTTACCACCTCGAAAAGAATGTGCACCTCAATGGCATCAACCTTTATTTAATGAAATGCAAAATGTAGAGTTGGTGATTTTAATTGGGATGTACGCACAAAAGTATTATTTAAAAGACCAAGCCAAACGCACATTAACAGAAACGGTTGCTAATTATAAAGACTACTTACCTCAATATTTTACACTACCACACCCTAGCCCAAGAAATCGATTTTGGTTGACTAAGAATCCTTGGTTTGAGGATGAGGTTTTACCTGAGTTGAAAAGAACAGTTCACACGATTTTATAGCTTGAATTTGACTAATGTCATTTAGAGCGTAGCGAAGAATCTATATTTTTATAATAACCAAGGGTTTTAATTTTTGAGTTATCATAACTATTTCCCCAAATTCCATAATAAATCGTTTCGGCTAATCTAAAACCAATCAATCATATTTTTCGTGATATGGTTTAATACAAAAATTGTTTTAGATTTTGTTGAGCAAACATAAATGAAGAAATTTAACCAGAAAAGGACATTGTAAATAGTTGATTTTTAGAAGTATAATTTTTAGTTTATTACAATGAATTTTAACATTTTAGCGTGATTTTAAGGGACACAATTACACTAATTATTTTTTATGATAGTGTTATCAAGTGTTTAGAGAAATTTTATGCCAGAATTAATAGAAAGTGTAATATTAAAAAAGTCATTTTAACCAAAAAAACCTCCCATTTCCGAAGTAACGAAAATGAAGAGGTTTCAAAACACAATTAAAAATCAACCAACCATTAATTCAAAATGTCAATTGTGTTTCCTGTAATCCAGGTTTTAAATTCGTCGCCATAATACGGATACACTGTACTTGCAGGAGCTTTATAAGTGCCAGCAATATCTGCTTTAAGATCTAATCGAATCGTTTTTGTTTCTTTCGCAGCAAATGATCTCCAATACAAAACTAAGTAGTTATCAAAAATTTCATAGTAAGCTACTTTTTCTTGCTCTAAAAGGGTTTTTAGTTGCCAAGGTTGCGCTGTGGTTCCTGAGGGAATTCCAATAATTGATGTGACCATCCCTAATCCGTCATATTTTAAATTAGTGACATCTATAGTCATGCTCACATTATCTCCTACTTTATAATTAGTCTCTGCAATACTTGTTTTTAAATCTAGAAACTTCTCTTTTGCCGAATCTGGTGTGTAACTATCCCAACCAATAACTAAACTATAAGGGAACGTTGTGTTTTCATTATTAAATGTAATGGCTACGTTTTGTGAACCTTGTTTTATGTAAGTGCCTAAACCATCGATTGTAATTTTACCGTTATTCGTCATTTTTAGTTTAGATGTAAATGAAGTACCATTAATGTTTATTTCTACGGAATCATTGTCTGTAATCATCATCTTTTTTTGCTGTTCTGTGTATGCAATTAATGCTTTTAAAGCCATGGCTGTAGACTGTGTAGATCCAAATCGATTATGACTTCTTTTACTAACTATATGGTCTATACCTTTAGCGATTAACGTATGATCTATTTTGTTTTCTCGTAATAAAGCGAGTACTGTAAAAGCTGTAGTTTCAATATTTTTAGCATTTCCGTAGGACCTTGTAATAGTTTGCTCTACAGGAAGGTTCTCGAAATCGAAATTAGAAATCGCTTGTTTAAGTTCTTTTAATAGGAGTTGCGCATTTTTAGTTTTACCCAAATTGTAACTCGCTAAAGTGAGCATTGCCATTTTGTAAGTATCCTTAGTTTTTAAAGCATCTTTAAAAGCTGTTTCATATTCTAAATTGATGTTTGCAGCTACACCAGACTCGCTAATGGCATACACGATATATGCATTGGCAACGTCAACAGGTGAGCTCGCAAAACTATCATAGCCTCTTTTACTTTTTAAAAACCCGCCTTTACTATCTTTTCTGCTCATGAGCCAATCAACGGTTCTATCAATCATTTTTTGGTCAACACCATCATAAACCCTTTTCATTTCTGTGAATTCTAAAACTCCGTAAGCAGTTAAGGTTTCGTGAGGAGGTGTGTTTCCAAACCATTCAAATCCGTTTTTTGCAGTTTCAAAGCTAATAAGACGTTTATAACCTTTTTTAATAAAATCCAGTGCTTTAGCTTCAATTTCCGGATTGCTTTTTCCAGATTCTTTAAGATATTGGAGCACCATAATATTTGGGTATGTTGATGATGAGGTTTGCTCAAAACAACCATGTGGCGCTCTAATTAGAGATTCAATCCCATCCATAACATCACCAACAACATCTGTATAAATATTAAACTCAGCATGAAGACTACCAGCAACAACACTATTAATATCAAATGTTACGGCTTTTGATTTTGATCCTGAAATGGAGGTTTCTGATGGAAAATACGGACTTAATACAGTCACTTCTTTTTTAATTACATCATTATGATTTTTTGAGCTTACTGAAATATCTATTGTGGTCGTCTTGGCCGTTTTAATTGGGATCACACAAATGGGTTTTAATATAGAGCTATGTGCTTCAATACGCACTTTTTTGTCAAAACCTTCGGCAAGTTTTAAATGTTCGGGTAATGACATTTCTAAATCTGCTTCTATAGCTTCTGAAGTTTCATTGGTAATTGTAACCGGAAGACTAACAGTGTCTTCTAACACCATATAATTTGGAGCTTTAAAATCTACATTTAATAATTTTTTGGTAGCGTAAGTTTCCTGTTCGCGTCCTAAATTACCATTATAGCTTATGCCTTCCGCAGAAATTTTAAAAGAGGTAATGGCATCGTTATTATAAAATTCTAGTTCTGCCTTTCCATTTTCATCGGTTTGTACTACAGGATTCCAATAGATGGTTTGTCTAAAATCTGTACGCTCTTGTGGTACATCATTAGCTACATATTTTGGCATATAAAACTGTCTTGGCTCATAGATACCAATAGGAGCTCTATAATAAAAACCTTCAATAGCATAATTGTTGTATTTAGCATTATTGAGTTTTTTCTTGCCATTATTATTAATATAATAACTGTTGTTTGTTGAGATAACAATAACGCCTCCACTTCCTCTATTTCCATAAATTGCAGTAGCTGCAGCATCTTTTATAACAGACATAGATTTAATATTTGATGAGTTTAAGGTTCTAAATGTAGATTGATCTACAGGAACGCCATCAACAATAAACAAAGGCTCTGTATCGCCATTTAGATTATTTCTACCTCTTATAACAATAGTTGCACTTTGTCCTGGTTGTCCAGAACCGTTGGTTACTTGTACACCTGCAACTTGACCTTGTAATAATTGATCTATTGTATGAACAGGTACATTTTGAATACTCTCACTACTAACTGTGACTACAGAGCTTGTTACTCTACTACTATTAACACTGCCAGCATATCCTGTAATGACTACCGATTCTAATTCAGATAAATCCTCTTCCATGTCTATTGAAGCCACAGCTACTTTTTCTTCAACACTTGCTCTAGGTGATTTATCCTTGGTTATAAATGCTTCGGTCTTTTTTATAGTTCTTTTATTTTGAACATTTACTTGTCTTGCTAACTGTCCTTTTTTTAGCGTATTTGTTCTAATGGTAACCGTTTCACCATCATCACGATAAGCCAATAAAATGAGTGAACGTTCATCTCCAAATTTGAATGAAAACGATCCATCATCTTTAGTATCAAATACTAACACTTTATTGCCAGATTGATCCATTAATAAAAGGTGAGCTGTAGTTGGGTTTCCTTTTTTGTCTACAATAACACCAGTTTGGTTATTGTGTTGTTCTGGTGCAAATTGAGCCGTTTTTAAATCTACTTTTTGATATTTTAAATGACTTCTCCAACCATGAGTGAGCATTACATAATCTAAGGCTTGGGCCGATTTTTTGTCGTCAGGATTAAAGTAAAAACTAGGTTTATGAATTTTCCCTTTAAGTTGTGAAGACATTAATAAATATGATAATATATGATCTTGTTTATCATCTGCAAAGGATAGTAGTTTGTTATCTGCCACAGCAATAGATAGATTTGAAGGTAATGGATTTCCGTTTGAATCGGTTGTTGTGATGCTAAGTTTTACCTTTTCTCGGGTTTGATAATTGGTTTTGTCTAAAGCAATATCAATATTTAATTCTTTGTGCGCATTGACAAAAACCAAACGTTCGGCAACTATATCATTTGTTGAATTTTTGATAGAAAATGTTGTGATTCCCATGGGAAAATCTTCGGTGTTTATCTTTAGTAATTTTTTATCTGCTGAAATTTTCTTCTCTAATAAAACCTCTGTTGCATTAGATATTTCTAAAAATAAAGGCTCTTTTTCCGTAGAAAATAATTTTATTTCTGCTTTAGAATCACGCGTTGTTACTAAAAACCGTGTGCCTTTATTTTGAACGTTTGGCAGCTTTACAATTCGTGTAGACACAAAAGGTGTTTTTAATTTGGCGACGTAATGCTCTCCTTTTTCTGCGGAAATATTAATGCTTCCCATACCGTCATGAAAACTAGAGAATTTAGCTACTGTTTGACCTTTTCCATTAACGATATCTCCACTGACGTCTACAGGTTTTCCAAACTCATTAATGGCTTTAAAAGCGACAGTATTGGTGACACCTGCGATTATTTGTCCGCTTTCAGCAAAAAACTGAAGATCAATAGTGTCTAAAACAACAGGAACAGCTCGAGATATAGACTCTGTACTGCCTTTGTACGACATGAGAACATTTAGTACAACATCAGACGACTCTAAATCTTGAGGCAATGTAAATGTAGGTGTTGCTTTTCCGAAGGTATTAGTAGTAAGGTTTTGAGTGCTTATTTTTGTACCTTTTATGGCAACCTCAAATGTGAGATCTTTATTGGATAGCGGATTATTATCTAAATCTTTTGCTTCAAAATTAGCAATCACTTGAGAGTTTTTACCATACCCTTCTTTCTCAAATTTTAGGTTTAGTAGTAAGTTGGGTTTTACTACTTTTTGAATGGTAATTTGTTTTGTAAAAAAAGTATCTTCACCAAAATTTCGCATCCAATTGGTAAATACTTTCAAGGTGTAAATGCCACCAACCCAATTAGGATCAATATTAAAATCTCCATATACATAACCATCTTTTACGGCTAATTTTAAAGAATTAACTACAGTTCCTCTTGGTGAGATGAGCTGTGCATGTACAATGTCACTCATATGAGAAGTCGTATGGTCTTGTAAAACCACATAAGATTTAAACCAAATGGTTTCTCCTGGAAAATAGAAAGGTCTATCGGTTTGCGTATAGATTTTTTCTATTGGAGCAGGAGTCGTTTTTGAACTTTTAAAAGCAGTTAAAGTACTTGTTAAAAGGCATATTAGAATTACAAATAGAAGCTTGTTTTTTATCGTTTTCATAGCATTATATTTTTACGTTAAGTTTAAAACCAACTTCACTTGTAATTGGCATATTAAAAAAGTTTAAAGCTTGACCAGAAGGCGAGTCGTAGAGATTTCTATAAGGTGATGCACCTTCATAAGCTGTCCAAGTGATAAGGTTATTGGCATAGAGGCTCATATCTATTTGCCTAAAAAATGTGTTTTTATTTTTTTGTTTGAATGTATATGAGAGCGACACCGATTTTAAATTGATATAACTACCATCTTCAATAGCATCTTCATCCACACCAGAAAAACCGTAGCGTACAAACCTATTTTGTGAAATATCATTTTCAGGGTTGTAAAAATCTACAGGAATCGTATTTGGATTACCATTTTGATTAACACCTTGAAATATGAAATTTGTGATGTTTCTATCGTTTGCAGATTGTTGAGACGTCCCAAGGTAATTAAGCGTGTTTTGGGTGCCGTTCCAAACATCACCTCCTTTTTGAAAGTCTAAAACAAGGTTTAAATTAAAATTTTTAAACTCGAAATTATTCTCAAAACCTAAGTTGAAATCTGGTGTAGGATCACCAATAATTTTAGATTGAGCATTTACTAAAGGAAATCCTTGATCATCAATAACAATGTTGTTTTGAGCATCTCTAGTATATGCAGATCCTACAATAACACCAGCTCGCTCACCAACTATAAGGTTTTTAGATACAGTTGAAAACCCAGCAATTGGAATGTTTTGAGCATCGTTATATAATTTTTGAACTCTGGTTCTAGATTTTGAAAATACAATACTGGGTTTGTAATATAATTTATCAATGAGGTAAAATCTCGTGTTAAGGCTCATTTCAAAACCTTTGTTACTAATATCTGCAGTGTTTTGAAGTTTAAAGGCATTATTCTCAAGTACAGGAAAAACAGATCCTTGAGTTTCAGAATTAAAATAAGTAGCTTTAAAATTAAATCCTGAATTTAAAAGATAAAACCTCATAGATGCATCAAATTCATAATGTTTTTTTTCTTCAAGTTGTAAATTCTCAGTTAAGAATAAGTCGTTATTTGCAGTGTATGATAAACTTTGCTCAGGAGTTAATAGCAAACTATTATGACTCATATTATTGTAAAATAAATGAGGCTCATTAACATCATACGATGTTGTTGCAGTGACATAGAATTGGTCTAAAAAATCAATGTAAATTAAGTCTGCCACATCTACTTTAAATTCTAAATATGGTAAAAACAATTTATTATCCTGTAGTGATGATATGTAAGCGTTATTGGCTGCAATAATATCAATACTTTCTTCACTAAAATTAAAAGTCCAAGAGTTGAGCAATCTTAAACTAGTACGATTTAATTGCGTTTTAACAGTATTATTAGATTCAGGGTTTTCAAATGAAAAAGGCATAAACCCATTAGCTTCATTAAAATCATATTGCATATGCTCTGATGAAAAATCAAACTGAGACACACCTTTAATTCTTGGACTATAGTTGTTATTATCAAAAGTAAATTTCAACAAGGCATTAAATACATTCGTTTTAATAGCTTTTGAGCTGAGGTAGCCATCTTCAAAACCCACAGTGTTTGTTGGTAATCCAAAGTTTTGACTGTTTTTATTGTAGGTGTAACTCAGGTTGGTTTCTACATTTATGTCTTCGGAAATGTTAATGTCATTTTGAATCGTAGCAATAAAATAGTTTGTCTTGTCAGTATTTTGATGGTGAGCTAAAAGCCAATTAGGATTATTAAAATTAGAATTAAAACTGCGTTGAGAACTATTAGAAAGTAGATTGCCTTGTGCATTGCTAAACGTTGAAGGTGTAGCCCAAGAATTAAGTAAAGCATTATTTAAAAACCCATTGACGTTAGGTTGGTTGTTTTTATAATTTCCGAATGACACATAACCCAACCAATTTAATCCTTTTTGATGATAAGACCTTCTATTTTTAAATGAGAGTTTTAGATCATTACCACTACTTTTTTCGCTATTAAAAACGTCTTTTAAGGTTGTATTTGTGTAATTGAGTTCTATTTTACTTTTTTGTGTAGAGACATTAAAAAACAAATTGTTTGACGTTTTTATAGCTGTTTTTAATACTGAATTGTCGTAATTAACAGCAGGATTTCCGTTGCCTTCTCCCACAGAAACTAATTGTCCGTTATTATCGTAAGCATAGTTGCTGCCATCAAACTCTAGATTACTAATTTTTGGGCCATATGAAAATAGATTTCCGGTTTCAGCACCTTGAAAGGTTAAATTTCCATTTAGAGTTCCACCTTGTGCATAGGTGTTTTGAAGTTGAGGTAAATTTTTGTCTTTAAAATACTGAATACCAAAAATCGTATTATAGCCAACCTCAAAGAAAATATCTGGATCAAAATAAGTAATATCAACCTTGTCTTTTTTGATATCAATATGTTTTATTCTTTCATATTGAAAATAGTTGTCTTTATTATAGGTAAGGTTTGATTGTTCTAAATTTGGAATATATAAGGTGTTATCATGTTTTTTTTGGATGGCTTTTTTATACGCTTCATTTTCTATAGGTTTTACAGGCACTTCTTCAACCATGTTGTCATGAGATTGACTATCAAATAATTGAGGAGTGACTCTAACTTCGCGAGCTTTCATGCCTACAAAACTGTAAACTAAAGTCTGTCCAACACGACATGGTATTTGATAATAGCCATCAAAATCTGTTTGCACACCTGTTTTGGTTCCTTTTATAATGATGCTCACTCCAGGAAGTGGTAAGCCATCGGTTTGTGATTTTAATGTTCCAGAAACAATGCCTTCTTGAGAAAATAGGCTCGCTGTGATTAGAACAAAGAAGAGTAAAAGATAATTTTTGTGTAGAAGTTGTGTCATGATATAGATGGTTTGATGATTCAAATCTATATCAGGACAACAATTTTAAAAACCAATAATGAGTGAACTGGTGTTTTTAGTTAGGGAAGTATGAAAAACTCCAATTTCCGAAGAAAAAAATAAAAGCTACATAATAAAACACCTACAAGGTTAATAAAAACCTTGCAGGTTAATTATATACATCACATTGAGACAGTGCTAATTGAAGGTCTAGAACTGTGTATTAATATTTAGATCCATCATGTTTGCCAACTTCAAAACCATGCTTACCTAAATATTGATTACCGCTTTCTACAGCACCTTCTTCAATATCTGTTCCCATAGAGTCGTTCCAGCGGTTGAGGTAACCAAAAAGAGAAATGACACCTAACATTTCAACAATTTCACCTTCATCCCAATGCTCATATAAACGCTTTTTAATGTCTGCATTTACAGCATTTGGAACTTGAGAAGCGGCCAAACTAAAATCGAGTGCAGCACGTTCAGCATCAGAAAAAGCACTGTGAGTTCTATACTCCCAAATATTATCTAATTGCTCTTGCTCAGCACCATAACGCTCTGCAGCGCGAATGGCATGTGCTTGGCAATAACGACAACCTGTTGAGTTGCTAGATACCCAAGCAATCATGCGTTTTAAGGCAGAGGTTACGCGACCTTCATTTGCCATAACCGCTTTGTTAAGGTTTATAAATGCCTTTGAAATGGCAGGACGACGTTGCATTGTTAATACCGAATTTGGGCAAAAGCCAAGGGTTTCATTAAAAAATTCTGCTAGCTTTTTTGTTTCAGGATCATGTTCTGCAGATAAAGGAGTGACTAATGCCATAGTTTTGTTTTTTTTAGTAGTATTTTTGAGTATAAAAGTACTCATAACTTCATAAAATCTCAACTTAAAACATATAAAGATGTCACATAAAGTCGTAACACATTGGAAAGGAAATTTACAATTTGAATCTGATAATCCAAGCGGGAAACTCCTCACCATGGATACCTCTCCAGAAAATGGAGGTCATAATTCTGGGTATGCGCCAAAGGCAATGATGTTGTCATCTTTAGCTGGTTGTTCTGGGTTAGATGTAGTGTCGATTCTCAAAAAAATGAAGGTGCCTTTTTCAGATTTTAGAATTGATACCTATGGAGAATTAACCAACGAGCATCCTAAATATTATCATACGGTTGCAGTTGAATATCATTTCTACGGAAATGAGCTAGACCATAACAAAATAGAAAAAGCAGTAAACCTCTCTATCGAGACCTATTGTGGTGTGATGGAAATGTTCCGAAGGTTTGCTGAAGTAAAAACATCGATTCATTACCATAATTAACAGCGATTATTTTCTATATTAGTACATGCGTTGGACACTTAAACCAAAACCAGATTCTAAAACCGTTGAAGATTTACAAAAAGCACTTCAGGTAGATCAATCTGTAGCAAACTTACTCGTACAAAGAGGTATTGAAACGTACGATGAAGCCAAGCGTTTTTTTAGACCCAGTTTTGAAGAATTGCACGATCCATTTTTAATGAAAGATATGGATAAGGCAGTTGCTAGAATTGAAACAGCACTTCTTAACAATGAAAATATTTTAGTGTATGGTGATTATGATGTTGACGGTACAACCTCTGTGGCTTTGATGTCATCATACTTAAAAACAAAATCTGAACAAATTGCGACCTACATTCCAGATCGCTATGACGAAGGTTATGGGATTTCATACAAAGGTATTGACTTTGCTCAGGATAATGAATTTTCATTAATTATTGCATTAGATTGTGGTGTAAAAGCTATTGATAAAGTTAATTACGCTCTAGAAAAAGGTATCGATTTTATTATTTGTGATCACCATAGACCTGGTTTAGAATTACCAAAAGCAGTTGCGGTTTTAGATCCTAAAAGAGACGATTGCAAATACCCATTTAAGGAATTATGTGGTTGTGGAGTAGGGTTTAAATTGATACAAGCATTAGCCTCAAAAGATGGAAAAACAATTGAAGATTTAGGAGAATATCTAGATTTGGTAGCAACTGCAATTGGAGCAGATATTGTACCAATTGTTGGAGAAAATCGTGCGTTGGCCACCTTTGGCTTAGGTATTATAAATACGCAACCAAGACCAGGAATTAAAGCAATTATAGAGCAAGTTAAAAAAGACGTGCTCACCATAACAGATGTGGTGTTTATTGTAGCACCAAGAATAAATGCAGCTGGTCGTATGAAACATGGTAACTATGCTGTGACCTTGCTAACAGAAACTGATGAAGAATTAGCCAAAGCATACGCGAATGAAATTAACGAATTTAATCTCGATAGACGAGAAACAGATCGACGTATTACCGAAGAAGCACTCGTTCAAATTACAGAAAACAAAGAAGAAGATAAATTAACAACCGTTGTTTATGATGAGACTTGGCACAAAGGTGTTATTGGTATTGTAGCCTCTAGATTAATTGAAACGCATTACAGGCCAACCTTAGTGTTTACAAAAAGTGGTGATAAACTCGCAGCATCAGCACGATCTGTAAAAGGTTTTGACGTGTATAACGCTTTAGAGGCTTGTGCAGAACATATTGAGCAATTTGGAGGTCATAAATACGCAGCAGGTTTAACCCTTGATCCTAAAAACTACGACGCGTTCAAACAAGCCTTTGAAGATGTGGTTTCAAATACTATAGATAGAGCTTTACTGACACCAGAAATTAAGGTAGATATGCAAATTAAGTTGCAGGATATTACACCTAAATTTCACCGTATTATAAGTCAGTTTGCACCTTTCGGACCAGGAAATATGACACCAATTTTTATGACTGAGAATTTAAGAGATACAGGTTATGGAAAATGTGTTGGAGAAGACGATAAACATTTGCGATTAACTGCAACTCAAGGTACAGATAAAATAGTCTGTATTGGATTTAATTTAGGAAATAAGTGTGATTTAATAACACATAATAAACCTTTTGATGCTGTGTATTCTATTGATGAAAATCATTGGCAAGGTAATGTGAGTTTGCAATTAAAATTGAAAGATATTAAAGCATAATATTCAGTTTAGCTTTTCGTTTTACACTTATGAAATTAATAATTACTATTATTTTTTGTTGTATTCTGAAATTTTCGTTGGCACAAAATCTAGTTCTAAATCCTAGTTTTGAAGCGCATTCATCCTATAAATGTCTTGTTAATTTAGGAGGTTTTGATCAATCTATTCTAAAATGGTCTATTCCAAATTATGGTTCTACCGATTTTTTTGATTCTTGTAGTCAAGTCATGGGAATTAATAACTACAATGGTTTTCAAAAACCTAAATCAGGTACATCTTATGCTGGGATGTATTTATATACTAATGATAATTATAGAGAATATGTTCAAGGTCAGCTATCAAAAACACTGATAAAAGGTGAAAAATATAAAATGACATTTTATTTAAGCTTAGCAGATAAATCATCATATGTATTAACAGATATTAATGTTTTAATTACAGAAGAAAAGTTAAAACCCTGTTACCATTCTAATCGTTGTGAAAAAGTTATAAAACCATCAAAAGCAACAGAAGGTAAGTTTAAAATGTATTCACATTCCGAAGAAATCTATTTCGCAAACAAAGAAACTTGGATGGAATATTCATTTGAATTTATTGCAGATGGTTATGAGAATTATTTTTCAATTGGAAATTTTTATAGAAACACAAAAACTAAAAAACAAACAGTATTATCAACGAGTGAGTTCTACTTTTCATATTATTATATAGACGATGTTTCTTTAAAATCTTTAGAAAAAGCACAAAAAGAAGCGATTATAGTTGAAGATAAACCTATAATAGAAAACAATACAATTTACACGTTTAAAAATGTGTTGTTTGAGTTTGATAAGTCTAAATTATTACCAAACTCAATTACTGAAATAGAAGATTTATACCAACACCTATTGGTTCATCCAAACCTCAAAGTAGAAATATATGGTCATACAGATGCTGTTGGTTTAGCTACACGAAATGAAAAGTTATCTAATTTAAGAGCTAAAGCGGTTTCAGATTATTTGATAACCTTAGGGCTCAAAAAAAGCAGAATTAAATTTTTTGGCTTCGGAAGTTCAAAACCAGTTGCAACTAATAACACGAAAGAAGGACAAGAATTAAATAGACGTGTGGAGTTTAAATTAATTGATTCAAATTAGTTCCTTTTTAATCTCACAAATTATGAGATTCATCACTTCGCTCGCAATGACATTTTATCTACCTTTGATTAACCTTTAATTATTTAAAATTGTCTAAAAAAGATCCTTACGCAGCATTGCGATACAGAGAGTTTAACATGTTTTTATTAGTACGTTTTGCACTAATTTTTGGTTGGTCTATGCAGTTTATAGTCATAGAGTGGCAGGTTTATGCACTAACAAAAGATCCATTAAGTTTAGGTATTATAGGATTGTGTGAGTTTGCTCCTGCATTTGTAATGGCTTTATTTGCAGGTCATATTGTAGATCAACGAGAAAAACGAAATCTTTTAGCCTTATGTATTGGTGCGTTTTCATTAATTAGTTTTGGCTTATTTTGGTTGACATCGCAAACTGTAATTGAGTCTTGGTCAAAAAATAGTATGTTATATTCAATTTATGCATTAGTATTTTTTGGTGGCTTTTTAAGAGCATTTTTTGGTCCTACTATTTTTTCTTTAGTAGCGCTTATTGTTCCGAAGAAAATATATCCAAACGCAGCAACCTGGAATAGTTCTACGTGGCAAATGGCTCGTGTTTTAGGTGTTGCTTTCGCAGGCTTTTCTATTAGCTGGATTGGTGTACATTGGTCGTTATGTATTGTTTTTGGTTTGGTATTGTTTTCATTTGTTATGATATTTCAAATACCAAGAAAACCCATACTTAATCCAAAAATTGGTGAGAGTATCTCGTCTAGTTTGTCTGAAGGCTTATCTTTTGTTTTTAATACCAAAGCCATTTTAGGAGCTATTACTTTAGATATGGTTTCTGTTTTATTTGGAGGAGCTATAGCTTTAGCAGCAGTATTTGCACAAGATATTTTAAAAGTAGGACCACAAGGTTTTGGAGTTTTGGTCGCTGCACCTTCAGTTGGAGCATTTTTGACGATGTTGGTAACTGCATATATACCAATTAGTAAAAATGCAGGTATGAAATTGCTCGTTGCTATTTTTGGTTTTGGTGTTTGTATTATTGTGTTTGGATTATCATCTATTTTCTGGGTATCAGTTGTAGCATTATTTTTTAGTGGAGTTACAGATGGTGTGTCCATGGTAATTAGACAAACCATTCTTCAAATTAAAACACCAGATCATATGCGTGGTCGTGTATCTTCGGTAAACTCTATGTTTGTTGGTTCTTCTAATGAATTAGGTGCTTTAGAAAGTGGACTTACAGCAAAATATATGGGAACCGTTACAGCAGTCGTTTTTGGAGGTACAATGACTTTGATTACCGTGGTGACTACAGCTTTAGTATCTCCTACCTTTAGGAAATTGGATTTAACTAAGGATATTGAGGAGCATGAGAAGGAAGAAGCTTAACCTACCTATAAGTTTTCAATTCAAATTCTTCACCATCAAAAACACCATAAGTGAAATAGGTAATCCAATCACCTAGATTTACATATTTTGAATTTTGACCTAAATCCAGATCCATTGGCAAATGACGATGACCATACACAAAGAAATCACGATGTTGTTTTTGTAATTCTGATTTACTGTATTGAATAAGCCATTCGTTATCTTCACCTAAATAGGTGGCATCATCATCACCAGAAATGAGCTTATTTTTTACCGATAAATATTGAGCAACTTTCATCCCAATATCAGGATGTAACCATTTAAACAGAAATTTAAACACTGGGTTGGTAAATACCTTTTTCATACGTTTATAACCTTTGTCAAACGGTCCTAAACCGTCACCATGAGCAATATAAAATGTAGTGTTGTTAAATGTGAATTCTTTTGGTTTGTGATATACTGGTATATTGAGTTCTTTTTCAAAATAGCCATTCATCCATAAATCATGGTTACCAACAAAAAAGTAAATAGGAATACCTGAGTCGCTAATTTCTGCTAATTTCCCTAAAGTTCTAACAAATCCTTTAGGTACAACTGTACCATATTCAAACCAAAAGTCGAACAAATCACCTAATAAAAAAATAGCAGCAGCATCTTGTTTTATGTCATCTAACCAAGCCACAAATTTCTTTTCACGAGGTAAAGATGCCTCATGGGTTGGAGCACCTAGATGATTATCACTTGAGAAATAAATTTTCTTTCCTTTAGGAATTGTTATGTTAGTAGGTTTAGTCATTATCTGATGCAAACCACTGCGCATATGAGCTTGCTGTTTCCTGAAGTTTTAAAGAATGTAATACGATATTATTTGGTAAACGTTTTTTAATTTTTGATGCAAAATCAATTACCATCATTTCGCTTGTAGGTTGATAATCAACTAAAAGTACATTGTGATCTCTTGCTTGCAATTCTTTAGCCAATTCTACATGAGGCGTGTTTTTATTAAACACTGTGGCATGATCAAATACGTCTACAATTTCTTCTTTCACAATTTTTTTTAAATCACCAAAATCAATCACCATCCCAAATTTCACATTGGTTTGATCTGATATTGGTTGTCCAATAACTGTGACATCCAAGCGATAACTGTGACCATGAACGTTTTTACATTTTCCGTCGTAACCGTATAAGGCGTGACCTGTTTCAAAAGAAAATTGTTTTGTAATGCGAATGTTACTCATTTAATTGTGTGTTTTCAATGCAAAGATATTCATTTTGTCAAAGTAATTGGTTTTTAGATTACATTTGCGCGCTTTTAACGATAGAAGCTCAAATATTTTTAGATAAAAGTTATGATAGATGTTGCACATGATCAGCTTTTTGCAGAGATTCCTTTTGTTGAAAATCCAGTCTATGAAAAGATAATTCACGACATAGCATTTCAGCAATATAGTATTATTGATGATTTTTTTTCTTCGGAAATCGTCTCACATTTAAGACAGTCTCTTGTAGCTAAACATGAAGATGATCGTTTTAAAAAAGCAGCCATTGGTAATCGTGTTAATGAACATATTATTAAATCTATAAGAGGCGATCAAATTTTATGGATTGATGAAAAAAAAGCCAATCTAGCCGAAGCATTGTTTTTCACACAAATAAACGACTTAGTCTCCTATTTAAACAAAACCTGTTTCATGGGAATATTGCATAAAGAATTTCATTATGCTTTATATCCAAAAGGTACGTTTTATAAACGTCATATAGATACATTTCAAAATGATGACAGACGCAAACTTTCCTTTGTATGTTATTTAAATGACCAAGATTGGACACCTGAAAATGGAGGAGAACTTGTTTTATATTTGGATGATAATGGAGTAGATACCGAAAAAGTGATCTATCCATTTCCTGGACGCATCGTTATATTTGAAAGTCAAATTATTGAGCACGAAGTTAAAGTTGTAGAAACCGAGCGCTTGAGTATAACAGGATGGTTAAAAACAAGATAATTAACGTCTCTTATTACGGTTGTAGAAATATACAATCACTAAAACGATTCCTAAAATTAGAAAGAGTCCGTTTCCGCTAATAAATGACATGAAATCCATAAGGTTATTTTTTAGGTTTATTTTTAAAATATCTGAATAGAAAAAATGCAATAACAACAAGAATCACAAAAGGTAAATACCTACCAATAGTGTAACCAACATTATATCCAGCATCGTAAGCAGATGAATCTTGAACAAGAGTTATTAACAACATAATTTAATTTGATTATAGACCAAAGTTACGTCTTTTGTGAAAGTGACAAAAATAGTTGCCTAAATTTTATGATTAACGGGAAGCCTCTGGCCATGATCCAAACTGTTAATGCAATAAAAACAGCATATAATTTAAGGTCAAAATAATCTAGTAAAAATAATAACGGAATAAATACAAGACCAGTAGAAAGTAAAAGTAAATTTCTTAAAAACTTCATTTTACCTAGGCCTTTAAACATGCCATCAAAAATAAAAGCAAGCGCACATAAAGGTTGCATGGCTAAAACAATCCAAAACACGTTATAAAATTGTTCGAGTACTTTGGGATCTTTAGTGAAAATGAGACCAACAAAATTATAAGCTATTAAGCCTAAAATTGTAAGCAATATACCAACAGCAATTCCGCACTTAATTAAAAAATTACTAAGCTCCACCAGTTTTTTATAATTTTTCTCGCCTAGCAATTTTCCGGAGAGAATATTACCAGCACTTGCATAGCCATCAATTATAAAGGCACCTAAAAACCATAAATTAATAGCAATGGTGTAAGCTGCAATATATTCTGTACCATATGAGGTGGCAAATCTAGTAGCAAAATATAGTGTAGCATTTAAAGCCAAAGTACGTACAAAAAGATTGAGAATCATTAAGGCAAAATGTTTCATTTTTGGGTTTAGCGGAAACGTAACACGCAATGAAATATCTGTCTTTTTAAGTAAAAAGTAAGCTGAGCAAAGCGCCATAATAATTTGAGCAATCACACTTGCATAAGCAGCACCTTCAATATGCATAGGCTTGATGATGCCTTCAATACCATATACAAAAGCAAAATCTAACACAATATTTATAATAGTACCAATAATAGCAATAATCATTGGGTAATACGTATTTTGAAGACCTCTAAAAGTGCCAAAAATGGCAATTGTGAATAAGGTAAACGGAAATCCAAAAACACGAATATTATAATAGGCAACGCTATAATTTAAAATGGTACCAGACGCATTGTAGAGTTTAAAAATTTCCGAAGAAAAAGGTAGCGTCGTAATTATAATGAGAATACTTATAGAGGTAATAATCAATATGGCTTGCGCAGGAAGATTTTTAACATCGTCTAATTTATTGGCTCCAACATGTTGAGAAACGATAGATGAAATGGCACTTCGTGTTTGCCCTAATACCCATATGAGCATAGAAATAAACGTACCAACAACACCAACAGCTGCTAGAGATTCGGCAGCATTGTAATCTACATTACCAATAATTGCAGTATCGGTTAGTGATAAGATAGGCTCTGCAACTCCAGAGATTAATGCAGGAATAGCGAGTTTGTTAATGTTTTTTAAAGTAATATCAGTTTTCACAATACGAGTTCATAACAGTGAAAAGGCAATTCACTTTGTTTAGGAAAAAAAATAGCACCTCGTTTTTGATAGCCACGATGTTCATAAAATTTTTGGTTTCGGTGGTTTTGAGAGAACGTATCTAATCGCACAGACGTATAATGATTGTTTTTTGAGTATGTTTCAGCGTAATTCATTAATTTTTGTGCAAAACCTTGTCTTTGATGTTTTGGGTGTATCGCTAAACGATGAATATAAATATTATTAGTGTTAGGTGTAAGCCAGGTAATGGGTTGGTATTCATTATCCATGTGTGTTGAAATTACTACACAACCTACAATGGTATTTTTTAGTTCTAAAACATAGAGTTCTTGTCTGTCAATATCATTTTTGAAGGCTTCTTTATTTGGGTAATGTGCATTCCATTGAAAAATATTGTTTGTTATCATATGTTTCGCACATGCTTTGGTGATCTCTAGGATAGCCTCAATATCTTTTGGTGTTGCTTTACGTATCATTTTTAATAATTACCTTTACGAAATAGTAAATTACAAAGTTACTTTTAAAAATTTGATTATGAAGTCTATTCTTATTCCTGTTGGGTCCTCTAAAAATGCAGAAAGTCATTTACAATATGCCGTAGATTTTGCACGAGCGTTTGGTGCCAAATTATATGTAGTACAAATTTATAATGTCTATACTAAATCTGGTACAATGATTAAAATAGATCATATTTTAGAACGCGAAAGCATTTCGTTTTTACAAGGACATGTGGCTAAAATAGATACCAAAGGTGTTGAGGTTGTAATAAAAACGTTTAAAGGGAAATTAGTAGATACTTTAGAATTGGCCTGTAAAGCATTAGATGTGGATCTCATTTTGTTAGAACCTAGAACCAATTCTATAAAAGACGAAGTGTACTTAGGTAAAACTTCTGGGAAGATTGTTAAGCAAACAAATATTCCTGCGTTAATTATACCAGAAGGTTATACGTATAGACCAATAATTTATATTCTAATGGCTTTAAAATCGGCGCAAATTAAAAAGCAAGAAGCCTTAAAGCCTCTAAAAGATATTAAGCATCAATTTAAATCTATTGTTAACCTATTACTCGTAAAAACGACGTTTTATAATGAAGGTGATTTTAATGTTAACGAAGATTTAGCAGCTTTGATTACTAAAACAACACATTCTGAAAATCCAACAACATTTCAAGGTGTGTTAGAACATCACCAGGCAAATAAACCAGATTTACTTTGTGTGGTGAGACGTAAACGAGGATTCTTTACCAAGTTATGGGAAAGTAATACTGTGCTAAAAAAGGATTTTCATAGTTCTAGTTTGCCTGTGTTAGTTTTAAGCGGATTGAAATAACATAATCTCTAAACCCCTTTATTTTTTATAAAACCGATGCTTTTTTCAACAACAGTTTGTAGAGCTATAGGTAATTGGTCCTTTTCCCAAGGATGACTCGAGCCAAATACATGATTAGAATCGTCTATGGCAATGAGTAGATTTTTAGTATTCCAAGATTGTAGTGCTTTGGCTTCATCAAAGGGTACTGATGGATCGTCCTTGGCATGAATAATTAATAGAGGAACTTTAATTTCTCTTATAGCAGTTTCAATATGCAAACGCTCTTCATGAGCTTTAAAGTCTTCATAAAATTGATAATTATGTGGCATTTGCTGTTTTGTTCTTCCGTTTAAAACATACTTTACGCCATTTTTTCTCCATTGCTCTAATGCTCCAGTAGTAGCGGTTCTTTTTCCAAAATCACAAATACTAGCCCAAGTGATGAGCTTTGTAATACGTTTATCTTCATGAGTTTTTATGATTGAAATTCCGCCACCTCTAGAATGACCAATTAATGTAATATTTGAGATATCAATCTCATTTTTATGTTCAAATGCTTCGGAAATGAGATGATTTAAAAGGTCGTCTAAATCATGAAGCTCTTTAGTGTAATTATTTTCGGCGAAGGCGTCTAGGTCTGGAAAATCTATTGGGTTATTAACAGTACCACCATTATGAGAAAAATTAAATTTAATAAAAAATAATTCTTGTTTACTAAAATACTCAGCGACTAAATTCCAACTTCCCCAATCTTTAAACCCTTTATATCCATGACAAAAGATAACAATTGGTTTAGGTGTTTTATTAGAATTATAAAATGCATCCCAAACGATTGGCTTTTTATGACCTCTTCGTAAAATTTGATTTTTTTGTATCATCTTACACTTCTTTTTCTATAAAGTTTATGGTCTCGTTGAAGATCTCAGATATTAATTTTTTAAGCTCAATTTCAAATGCATCTAAAGTTTCCGAAGTAATCGAATAATCCTTTGTTTTGCTATTTAAAGAAGGTTTAGTTGCAAATTTTAATAGTCCAAGATTTAAACTTTTAAATGAAATGATGCCTGCCTCAACAGGTAAATTTATTTTATTGTCCTTATACATCATATAAGCATACATAAGGATTTGAAAGCTTTTACTGTATTTATCGTAATCTGTAGTTATATCTTCCCAATCTATAATGTTTACCTGTCCTGGTGCGACCTTACCTGTTTTATAGTCAATTATTCTCAACGTGCCATTGTACTCATCAACACGATCTACTTTACCTGTTAGGTTTACAGTTTTTGATAAGCTTTCTATATAAATTGGGACATCGTTTTTGGTTTCAATCGCTATGATCTTGATGGTGTTTCCCTCTTTAATCGTGTTCAATTCAATATCCAAAAAATTAGAGATATAGCGTTTTGAAATTTCATAAATGATGAGGTTTTTACCACTAGCAATATCACCTTCTTTAAATTCTTGTTTGAAATGATGTGTTACTGTGTCGTCGATTTTTGATCTCATGGTCTTAATGTCATTAGTTTTAAGACTATGACCAACAAGGGGTTTGTAAAAATCTTCTAATGTATTATGAATTACGGTACCTAGAGTATTAAATGCGACACTCTCTTCAACCTCTTCGTATCTTTTAATGCCTAAAACCTTTTCATAATAAAAATCAATTGGGTTTCTCATGTAGTTAGTCAATGAAGAGGGAGAAAACCCTTTAGCAGCAACTTTATTAAGTGTTGCAATCACTTTTGGTGTCTTTTTTACCTGTTGTAATCTGTTTTCTAATGATGGTACTTGTGCAGATACTATATGATGTTTTATAGGGTGTTTCTTTTCAATTTCTAGTTGTGTGATAAACCTACTTTTTTCACCTCCATTTAGTACATCTGGTTCTGTATTATATAAAATGTATGCGGTTTTAGCACGTTGCAGTAAGCGATAGAAATGATAAGTATATACCGCATCCTTCTCTTTATAAGTGGGTAATTGATTTTCTATTTTAACATCAAAGGGAATAAATGAATTATTGCTTTTGCCTGCAGGTAATATGCCTTCGTTTACCGAAGTTATAATGACCGTTTCAAAATCTAAAACTCTAGATTCTAACATACCCATAATTTGTAATCCTTTTAAAGGTTCGCCTTTAAAATCTAAGGTTTCACTTTTTATAAGTTCTCTATACAAACTGAAAAGTGTAGCAATAGAATTAATATGAGTAAAGGAGGTATTTAAAGTATCTAGCGAATTAAATACCTGATTAAATCGGAACAAATATTCTAATGGGAGACGATTACTCGTTTTGTCGTCTTCTAGATTTGATTTAATGTAATAAATGAGTTTAGAGCAGTTTTTAAGCGCTTTTTTAGGTTGATCTTCCCAATTATCAAATAGAATATCAATAAGTTCGTGATGCGTGTTTATTATCTCTTTAATCTCACCAACAGTTAAGTAAACTTTATTATTAAATTGTATATGGTTAATTAATGTTTCTGCGCTATTAGATGTTTCATGTTCAAATAGCGGGTTTACAAAAGGATTAGATAATAGATTGATAATATCCTTGTAATAGAGCTGGCGAGATGTTGTTTTATGAATATTGAAAAGGCTTTCAAATAATGATGCTAACGGAATAGCCTTTAGCGGTAATCCCATTGTAATATTTATGGCTTTTATAGCTTTTGGGATAGAATTAAGTAAGGGGATGAGCAAAGTTTCATCACCAAGGATAACAGCAACATTTTGAAGCGTCTGCTTTTGGTTATAAATAGTTTCTAGTAATTCTCCAACATACTTAATCTGACTTATATTTTTTGGAGCTCCAATAATTTCGATATCTTTTTCTTCGGAATAATGATTTTGAATCCAATTAAAATCATGAGTGTTAAAATAAGGCCATGTTCTTTTATGTGCTCTTGTAAATAATCCTGCATCATGAATTGGGTTTGTAATAAAGGCATCATCAATATCCCAATATATTGTAGCGAGTTCTTGTTCTAACAATTGTTGTATGATGAGTTCTTCGGCTTTATTTAATGCATTAAAACCAACGAATACAAATTTTTTATTTGGGCTAATTGATATGTAATGTTCAATATTGTTTACTGCTTCTTTATAAATTAAACCTTGATATCCCTTTTTTTTAGCACGAAGCTGATTTTGAAATGCGGTATAATATGTTTTTAAGCGATTCCAAAACTGAAGGTAATTTTTAATGTATTGTGTAGGCTCTTCATCTAGAGACCAATGATGGTTTTCAATTTCTTTTATGGCAGCTAAATAATCAAAGATTTTATTCTTTTCGATTAAGTATCGATCTAATTCATTAAAATCTTGAAGTAGAATTTGAGCCCATTTAGAGAACTTATCAAAAGGTTCTATGTGCTCTTTAGGTGTGTGTGTTAAATAAACCTCGTAGAATTCAAAAAGTAACTCAGCATTTGTCGCATACTGAAAATTCGAAAGTGTTTCAACAAACTCTTCTATGGATACAATTTGAGGGGAAAATATAGTTTTTTTAACGTGGCTAGAAATGGCTTGTTTTAAAAATGTCCCAGCACGTTTACTGGGTAACACAAACGTTAGCTGAGAAATATCATCACCTTTGTCTAATAAATCTGTAATAACGTCGTCTATGAATGTTCTCATAGTATAAAAATAAAAAACGCTCCGAATATCGGAGCGTTTTTTCTATAATTTATGTTGTTAATGTGAAACTTATTTAAGTTTTACTTCAACACGTCTGTTTTCTTTTCTACCGTTTCTAGTTTTGTTATTAGCGATAGGGTAATCTTCACCGTAACCATTTGCAGTTAATCTTGCTGCATCGATTCCGTTTGCAATTAAGTAATCTCTTACTGAGTTCGCTCTTCTTTCAGATAATAACTGGTTAGTAGATTTAGAACCTACACTATCAGTATGACCATCGATAGAGAAATCAGCTCTTGGATACTCTTTGAAAATTGCTGTCATTGCAGCTAATACTTCATTAGATTCAGATTTGATAGAAGCTTTACCAGTATCAAATAAGATTGTTCTAGCGTAATCGTTTAAAGTTTTGATAACTTCTGGAGTTGGATCAACTTCTGGGCAACCATTGTTAGCAACAGTACCAGCTTCGTTAGGACATTGATCATCTTTATCTAAGATTCCGTCACCATCAGTATCAGGCCAAGGACATCCTTTGTTAGCAGAAGGACCTTTTTCGTTAGGACATTCATCAACATTATCAGCAACACCATCGCTATCAGCATCAGGACAACCGTTTAAAGCTTTTAAACCTGCAACTGTAGGACAGTCATCATCTTTATCAGCAACACCATCGCTATCTCCATCAGGACAACCGTTAAACTCAGCTAAACCAGCTTGGTTAGGACAATCATCTTTAGAGTCTTCGATACCATCGTTATCAGAATCTGGACATCCGTTGAATGCTTCTAAACCAGGAACATCTGGACAAGCATCATCTTTGTCGTATACACCATCACCATCAGTATCTTTACCACCAAATTTGATAGCAAGACCTACAGTATGTTGCCAGTGACTAGGAAGGTAATCTTCAAAAGCATGTTTGTATGAAGTTTGAGTATTAATACCTACGTTATCTGAGAACCAGAAGTTGATACCAAATGTACCGTTTACAGTACCAGCACCAATATCATCTACCCATGTGTAACCACCACCTGCTCCTAAGTAAGGATCAAGCCAATCTTTATTAATAAGGTTTTTGAAGCTGTAAGATACAGCACCATCTAATGCGTAGTAAGATAAATCGTCAGCTGAAGAATCTCCAATTTTACTAATTTCATTAATAGAACCAGCTGCAGTAAATGTAAAACCACTATCTAAATATCTAGATACAGATAAAGTTGATAATGATGGTAAAATATTCCAGTGATCTTCAGCATTGAAGAATTCATCAAAATACTCACCACGTGGTGCGTCTTCTCCTACAGGATAAAGATCAACTGCATTAGCGCCAAGAACGATTTTCCAAGGATTGTCGCTATCTTGTGCATTTGCATTGAAGCTTAATACTAGCAACAAAGCGAAAAATAATCTGCTAAGATTTTTCATATTCAAAATAATTTAATTTTTAAGTGTTAATTAAAGACAAAAGTAAGTTGTTAAATTTTATTAACAAAACAAATATAAAAAAATATTGGTTAATTGTACTATAAATAGGGAGTTTGGAATTATTTTAAATAATTTCTAAAGCTTTACCTACCTTAATGAATGCAGTAATTGCCTTGTCTAAATGCGCTTTTGTATGTGCTGCTGATAATTGAACGCGAATTCTAGCTTTATCTCTAGGTACAACTGGGAAGAAGAAGCCAATAACATAAATGCCTTCGTCTAACAACATTTTGGCCATCGTTTGTGATAATTTTGCATCATAAAGCATTACTGGTACAATTGCAGAGTCTCCATCAATAACATCAAATCCAGCTTCTATCATTCCTTTTTTGAAATAACTTGTGTTGTTTTCTAGAATGTCTCTCAATGACGTATCGTTAGAAAGCATATCAAACACTTTTATCGAAGCGCCTACGATGGCTGGAGCTAATGAGTTTGAGAATAAATACGGTCTAGAGCGTTGGCGTAAAATTTCAATCACTTCTTTTTTAGCAGTTGTATAGCCACCCATTGCTCCACCCATTGCTTTACCAAGGGTTCCAGTAATAATATCAATTCTACCTAAAACACCTTTTTCTTCAAGGGTTCCTCTACCAGTTTCTCCTATAAAACCTGTGGCATGACATTCATCAATCATCACCAATGCGTCATACTTATCTGCTAGGTCACAAATTTCATCTAGTGGTGCAACTAAACCATCCATAGAAAACACGCCATCTGTGACTATAATCTTAAACCTTGCACCATTTTCATTAGCTGCTATAAGTTGTTGTTCTAGATCTTGCATGTTATTATTTGCATAACGATAACGCGCTGCTTTACATAAACGAACACCATCAATGATTGAAGCGTGATTTAAAGAGTCTGAAATTATAGCATCTTCTTTTCCTAACAAAGGTTCAAAAACACCACCATTAGCGTCAAATGCTGCAGCGTATAAAATCGTGTCTTCGGTGCCGTAGAAATCGGCAATCTTTTGTTCTAATTCTTTATGAATATCTTGTGTTCCGCAGATAAAACGAACAGAAGACATTCCAAAACCATGAGTATCCATGGCATCTTTTGCCGCTTGTATAACATCTGGATGTGAGGATAAACCTAAGTAGTTATTGGCACAAAAATTTAATACTGTTTGCCCTGTAGATAAGGTGATTTCTGCACCTTGAGGTGATGTAATAATGCGCTCTTCTTTAAAAAGACCATCGTTTTTTATAGATTCTATTTCGTTTTGTAAGTGCTCTTGGATTTTTCCGTACATAATTGATTTGATTTTTTACAAATTTAAAATTCTTTTATAACAATTTCGTCGTTAATATAAATAAGAATTTTTTTTATAACTTCAAAATTCATATCCTCTAAAATGTATTGATAATCAAATAGTTGCTCTTTGTGTTTTGCATCTTGTAGTCCAGTTTTGTAATCAATAATTGTAGCTTGATTGTAAGAATTAACAACAACTCTATCTGGTCTAAATAATTTACCAGTTTTAGAGATAATATCTTGTTCATTATAAACCGTATTGGTGGCATCAAAATACGATCGTAATTGTTCATGATTTATAATGCGTGTCATAAGGTTCTCTAGTTCGTCATATTGATCTGTATTAATGATACCTAAACTCAAAAAATGTTCAAGAGCAAAACCAACATCGGCAGCTGTTTTTACATGCGCCATGATGTTGTGAACTAAATCACCACGATTAATGGCCTTTTCTTGTGCAGTATCCCATAAGTAGCCAGAATTTGTAATTATATTAAGGTTGTGGTCTTCTTTTCTAGTAGAAATTAATTGACCTTGCACAATGGTAGTATGTTCCTCTTCTTTTACTTTTTCTTCGGAAGTTTTCCTAGCCTCACCAAAGCTATACTCCAATTGATGATCCTGCCATGCGCCAATAGATTTAAGGTAATTAATTAATAAGCCTGAATAATGCGCTAATTTTTCTCCACTTGTTTTTTTATCGATATCATATTCAGAAATGATATATAATTGCTCAACAGCTCGAGTTAAAACAACATATAAAAGATTTAAGCTATCTAATTCTAATTGCGAACGATAATTGGTGTAAATCTCGGCGCCTAATTCATTAAAAGATTCTAAATCCTCATTCATATTAATATATAAATGTGAGAACCCATTAAAATCATCCTCATTTACACGAAACCATAATTTAGGATTTATATTAAAATAGATGTTTTGATTGGCATACGGAAAAATAACCACAGGAAATTCTAATCCTTTAGATTTATGAATGGTCATAATTTGTATAGCATCCTGTCCAGAAGGTGATACAATACTCAAGCTATCTTTTTTGCGTTCCCAATACTCTAAGAAGCCTTGAAAACTAGCATTGTACTTTTGAGAGTAATCAAAAACTTCATCTAAATAAAACTGTAAATACGCGTTTGAAGTAGTATTCAGTGCAAAACCCCTAATGATACTTTCTATAGCTTCATAAATAGGAAGTTGTAAAAACTCACTAAAGTTAAATTCAAAACCAAAGGTGTTTAGTTTTTCAAAAAAAGAATCATTTTTTAAATGAACAAGATCGTCATAAAATTCATGTGTGTCATCTAATTGTAACTTAGTTTCAGCAATAAAATGTAAGAGCGTAGTTTTTATTGTGTCGTTTTGAGGTTGTAAACTCAATGTGATTATTTTGCTAATAAACTGTACCTCTGGAGAGTTTTTGAGTAATAAACTTTCCGAAGAGATTATATCAATTTTTAGGTCACTTAAATATTCTGCAATTGCAAAACCTTCATTCTTTTTTCTAACAATAATACAAATGTCTTTGAGCTTAAAGCCGTTACTTTGGGCTTTTTTTATAGTGTTTAAAACAGCTTCACATTGTAGGTCATTATTATCTTCATTTTCGGTGTTTAAAAATGAAATATCTACATAACCTGTTTTATTAATTATGACATTTTGATAGGCATTTTTATAAATATGTTGGTGATTTTCATTTGTAAATGCTACATCAGCAATATGATTAAAAAACGCGTTGTTAAATTCGACAATCGTTTTATGACTACGGTAATTATCGGGTAAGTTTTTAACTATTTGTTGTACAGCAAGAGGATGTTCGCTCTCGTTGTAAAGATTGATAAACTGTTCTGCTCGTCCGCCACGCCATCTATAAATAGCTTGTTTTGCATCACCAACCAGCATGGCTGATCCAGTTTCCCCTTTTAAATTTTCACCAGAAACGACATTATTAATTAACGGTATTAAATTTTCCCACTGTAATTGCGAAGTATCCTGAAATTCATCAATAAAATAATGTTTAAATTTTTCTCCAATACGCTCATAAATATATGGAGCTGGTTGTTGGTTTATTTCCGTGTTGATGATGTCATTAAATTCTGAAATTAATAAAATGTCATCTTCATCTTTAATATCTTGAAGCGTTTTACCAATTGCACTTAAAACCGATAAAGGCGTAATGTTTTTTAAGGCGTTTTTTAAGAATTTAATTTGAAATACGGCTGTTTTAGTATCTAAAAAGGCATCGATTAATTGAGGTCGTAACCCTTCAATAGTGTCTCCAACTTGCGCTGATACTCTTTTAGGATATATTGAGCCACCTTCAATTAAATCAACTTGCCACTTTGGTTTAAAAGAAACATTAAAATTTTCTTCAGATAGTTTAATAAAATGTTTTGGTAAATAACTGCTAGAAAAATCATTATGTTCTAATCCTGATTGGTCAATTAAAGATAGTACACCTTGAGCAACCTCAGTTATTTGAGACGTTAATACAGTGCGCTGTTTTTGTATATTCTTTTTCAGTAATTTAAAATCACTTAAAGATTTATCCTTAATTTCATTTAAATACACAATATCGTTTTCTGTAACTAATAGTTTTGCAATGGCATTAAAATCGTACGAAATGTCCCAACTTTTATCATCATCAGTTTTTTCAATTGCAAAATCGACCAAGACTTTTGTGAGTTCGTTATCACTACCAGCTTTATCAATGAGCTTATCAACAGCTTTAGCTAATATAGATGTGGTGTCTAATTCAACTTCAAAATTAACAGGTAGTTTAAGGTCAAATGCAAAAGTTCTAATAAGTTTATGGTTAAACTTATCAATGGTAGAAATATCAAAAGCCGCATAGTTATGCACTATAATTTCTAATAATTCTTTTGATTTTTCTTGAAGGTCTTTTGGAGATATTTGAAGATCTTTACTTAAGTCGGTAAACATCTCGTTAGGACTGTCAATTATTTTTTCTTCGGAAAACGCTCTAAGCATATCAATTATACGCTCCTTCATTTCACCAACAGCCTTATTAGTAAATGTGAGCGCTAGAATATGCCTAAAAGAGAGCTTACTTTTAGATTGAAATAAAAGCCTTAGATAATCCTTAACAAGTGTATAGGTTTTTCCACTTCCTGCCGAAGCATTGTAAATTGTAAATTGAGATTTATTTTGCACGCTTAAAATTATAAAAACTATCTATGAACTCATAGATATTTAATATTTTTAATTGCGCTGTATTATGCTTAAATTTGAATGAATTAAATATTAATTATAAAAACCGATAATATTATGGCTTTCGAATTACCGAAATTAAAATATGCATACGATGCTCTAGAACCACATATTGATGCTCGTACAATGGAAATACATCATACAAAACATCATAATGGTTATACTACAAAGTTAAATGCTGCGATTGAAGGAACAGATTTAGAAGGGAAATCTATAGAGAACATACTGGATAACCTAGATATGAATAATAAAGCTGTTAGAAATAATGGAGGAGGTTTTTATAACCACTCTTTATTTTGGGAGGTTATGAATCCTGAAGATAGAGGATATCTTTCTGGAGAATTAAAAGATGCCATTGAAGCAGCCTTTGGTTCAAAAGACGAATTTATTGATGCTTTTAGTAAAGCAGCAGCAACACAATTTGGATCAGGTTGGGCTTGGTTATGCGTGCATAAAGGAGGTAAAGTTGAAGTATGTTCAACTCCAAACCAAGATAACCCTTTAATGCCAGGAGTAACTTGTGGCGGAACACCAATTTTAGGATTAGACGTTTGGGAGCATGCTTACTATTTAAACTACCAAAACAGAAGACCAGATTATATTAGCGCATTCTTTAATGTGGTTAACTGGAACGAAGTTGAGCGTCGTTACGCAGAAGCAAAGTAATTAACTCTTGTGTTGGTAACGCTTGCCTGCATTTTATGTAAGCAAAGTGTCTAAGCCAGAACAAGGAGATCTTAATAGTGAAATTTAGAAAGCAAACTCATTTTGGGTTTGCTTTTTTTATGCTTCGGAAACAGGAAAACTTGAAATTACGAACGGACTAAAAATGAAAAAAGCCGAACGAGAGTTCGACTTTTTTGCCCCAAATCTACCATAAACTTAACCTACTTATGTTATGGTGAGACAAATATACTAGCACTTTTAATTAAAGCATCAATTTTTAGACCAACGACAAATAAATTGGCTTAAACGAGGAAAAGCGTGTTTTTTTAATAAAATTGCACGATATGCGTATGACATGTGTCGTGACCACTAACAAGTTATTTAATATATAGAATAGTTAGAAGTGGTAGCGTAAAAATAGAGATGAAATAGCTCTTGTGCTGTTCATTTATATCCATAAAAAAAGCCGAACGAGAGTTCGACTTTTTTTGCCCCAAATCTACCATGAACTTAACCTACTTATGTTATGGTGACTCCAATGTATGTGTTATTTAATTATAGCATACTAAAAACTAGATGAAATACGTATTTATCAGATTAAAAACAAATTTTAAAAGGTAAAGTGATGGTATTATGCACTTTATCTAATAAGCTCTCTCTTTGTTTCCTTCGTAAAAATTAACGAACGCTCTGTTAACCACACGGTTACCTCCTGGAGTTGGGTAATTACCAGTAAAGTACCAATCACCTAAATTTTTAGGACACGCCTTATGTAAATTTTCAATAGGCTGAAAAATAGTTTTAACCTTTGCCTTTACAGAAGGGTCAGAAATTAGCTCAGCAATTTTATCAGATATTTCATCTGCAGTAAATTGGTCATATAAATCCTTTACGTAATTTTTAACCTCTTTATCTTTAAGCACGAGTTGCGCTTTACATTTATGATAAACCTCTTCTATTAAATGGTATTTGTTATTTTCTTTCAATAATTCTAACATGGCTCTAAACGCAATGAGACTTTCTAAATTAGCCATGTCAATCCCATAACAATCAGGATAACGAATTTGAGGAGCAGACGATACAACTACAATTTGTTTAGGGCTAAGTCGATCCATCATTTTAATGATACTCATTTTGAGTGTTGTACCTCTCACAATACTATCATCAATAATTACAAGGTTGTCTGTTGGTTTAATAACACCATATGTGACATCATACACGTGAGCCACTAAATCATCACGACTACTATCTTCTGTAATAAAGGTTCTAAGCTTAACATCCTTAATTGCTATTTTTTCAATACGAGGTCGTTCTTCTAAAATATCTACGACTTGTTGTTGGCTAAGTTTTCCGTCACCAGCCAAAATAGCTTTTGTTTTTTGTTCATTTAGGTGTTCTTCTACAGTTTCTATCATTCCATAGAAAGAAGTTTCCGCAGTATTAGGAATATACGAAAACACCGAGTTTTTTGTATCACCATTAATTGCTTCTAATACTTTAGGCATTAATAATTTTCCTAAATTTTTACGTTCTTGATAAATCTCGGCATCACTACCACGAGAAAAATAAATACGTTCAAAAGAACAAGCTTTACGCTCAAGAGGTTCTAAAATTTGTTCAATAAATACTTCTCCAGATTTTTTAGTAATAATGGCATGACCAGGATCTAATTCTTTAACATCATCAAATTTAACATTAAACACGGTTTGAATTACTGGACGCTCTGAGGCTACAACCACGATTTCATCATCTTCGTAATAATACGCAGGTCTAATCCCAGAAGGATCACGCAAAACAAAAGAATCTCCATGCCCTAATAAACCTGCCATAGCATAACCTCCATCCCAATTTTTAGCCGCTTTTTTTAATATTTTGGCAACATTTAAACGTTCGGCAATTAAAGGTGAGCATTCGTTTTTACTATAGCCTTCTTTCTTAAGTTTTTTGTAAATTTTTGCAACAGCATCATCTAAGAAATGACCAATTTTTTCCATAATAGTTATGGTGTCTGCTTTTTCTTTTGGATGTTGTCCTAATCGTAAGAGTCCATCAAACAACTCATTAACATTGGTCATATTAAAGTTACCTGCAACGATCAGGTTTCTATGCATCCAATTATTTTGTCTTAAAAATGGGTGAACGCTCTCAACACTGTTTTTTCCAAAGGTACCATAACGCACATGTCCTAAGAGTAGTTCTCCAATGTAGGGAATATGTTGTTTTTGCAACGCTACATCACCTTGATATTCTGGGTGATCGGTTAATTCAGTATTTATGCGTTCATTGATTTGAGCAAAAATATCTTGTATAGGCTGTTGAGCAATTGAGCGCACACGGCTTATATAACGTTCACCAGGTTTTGTGTCTAATTTGATGCTTGCAAAACCAGCACCATCTTGTCCACGATTGTGTTGTTTCTCCATTAAGAGATACATTTTGTTTACACCATAAAATGCAGTTCCATATTTTTCTTTATAGAATTCTAATGGTTTTTTGAGTCTTATGAGTGCAATTCCGCATTCATGTTTTAAAGCATCGCTCATTGTTGTATTGTTGTTTTTAAGTCTTCCAAAATTATAAATTTCGGGTTTTAGTATAGAATAAAAAACGCGCTCAGTTTAGAGCGCGTTAGTTTATGACAGTTCAATATTAAATTGAGTGAGTTTCTTAAAGTCTTTTAATCGATACTCGATATCGTCTTTAGTTAAGTTTTGCATGCGTTCTGTTCCAAATTTTTCAACACAAAATGATGCTAAAGTAGATCCATAGATGACAGCGTTTTTCATATTCTCAAAACTGTAGTCTTCTGTTTTTGCTAAATAACCAGCAAATCCTCCTGCAAATGTGTCTCCTGCTCCTGTTGGATCAAAAACTTCCTCTAATGGTAAAGCTGGTGCATAGAACATATGATCATCATGAAATAATAAAGCACCATGTTCTCCTTTTTTAATTACAACATATTTTGGTCCCATGTCATGAATTTTACGTGCAGCAACAACTAAGGAGTATTCACCCGTTAATTGTCTTGCTTCTTCATCATTAATTGTAATCACATCAACGTTTTTAATCACAGAAAGCAAATCATCTAAAGCAATGTCCATCCAAAAATTCATGGTATCTAAAATAGCCAATTTTGGTTTTGTCGTCATTTGGTCCAATACACCTTGTTGTACCATTGGGTGTAAGTTTCCAAGCATAACAACTTCTGCATCTTTATAAGTTTCAGGGACAACAGGATTAAAATGTTCTAATACATTTAGTTCAGTCACTAAGGTATCACGAGAATTCATGTCGTTATGATATTTACCACTCCAAAAAAATGTTTTACCATCTTTTACAATTTCAATACCATCTGTATTAACATTTCTATCAGATAAAAGATCTAAATATTTCTGCGGAAAATCGCCACCAACAACAGATACTGCTGCTGAATCTACATCGAAATTTGAGGCAGATAACCCGATATAGGTTGCAGCGCCTCCAAGAATTTTATCTGTTTTTCCAAATGGTGTTTCAATAGCGTCAAAAGCTACTGTACCAACTATTACTAATTTGCTCATAAAGCGTTTTAAAATTTGCTGCAAATATACAGTTTTTGAGAACTATTATGCGAATTTATTTTCGTCCAAAATCTGCAGGAATTTCTCCCCAAGCTTTAGTCTCCCATTTCACAATGGTTGTTTTATACTCATTATCTTTTAACCATTGTACAGCACGATCTACAAGATCATAAACGGGTTTGTTCTTTTCATTACGCTCTAACTTTGAGTTACATGTTTTTTTACGAACCCAACTCATGGCTGTTTTTGAGTCTGTATATATAATACGATCACTATTGTGTTTTTTTAGAAATCCTAAGCCATGTACTAGTGCTAAAAACTCTCCTAAATTATTCGTGCCTTGCGCAAAAGGACCTTGAATAAACAATTGTTTTTTTGTTTTAGTATCCACACCACGATATTCCATAATACCAGGATTACCCGAAGAAGCAGCATCAACAGAAATGGAGTTATAATTTGGCTTACCTATTTTTTTGAGTTGCTCTGCAGTGAGTTCACTTTTAAAGGATTTACTCTTGCCTATATAATCAAAGTAATTACCTTTTAATGCTTCTTTTGCAGCAGTAAACGTTGCAAACGATTTATATTGCGCACCTTCAAAATTTTTGATTTGAGCTTTACAATCATTCCACGATTCAAACACACCTGTGTGATGACCTTTCCAAACGGTATAATATTTTTTCTTTTTTTTACTCATGTTTACTTTCCGTGAAAACGGAAATCTTATATTCTTAGTTTCAAAAACATCTTGATTGCGCTCGATGTGACAGTACAATTTGTTTTTGTCATTCAGAAGGAGGTACGACTGATGAATCTATTTAATTAAAAGTGAGATTCTTCGCTTCGCTCTGAATGACATTTAGTGTTTCAATAATTTATCAACAACCTCAGGAAAATGTTTCATCTCCAATTCATGAATCCTATCTGCTACATCTTGAGCAGAATCGGTTTTGAGTACAGCACATTTCGACTGAAAAATAATAGCACCTTCATCATAATGCTCATTGACATAATGTATAGTTATTCCGGTTTCGGTTTCTTTATTAGCAACGATTGCTTCGTGAACGTTCATGCCATACATGCCTTTGCCACCATATTTTGGTAACAACGCAGGATGAATATTAATGACTTTATTTGGAAACTCGTTTAATATATGCTTCGGAAACATCCATAAAAAACCAGCTAGGATAATAAGATCGGGTTTTGAATGTTTAAGTATATTTAAAACATCATCAGTTTGAGTAAATGCTATTTTGTTGAATGATAAGGCACTAACTTTAAGGGTTTTGGCTCGCTCTAAAACTTTGGCATGAGGATTGTTAGTAAGTACCTGAATGACAGAAGCATATTCTCTGTTGTGAAAAAACTTAATTAAATTTTCAGCATTAGTGCCACTTCCGGACGCAAAGATTACAATTCGTTTCATTTACAGACAATCAGTTAATGTTATTCAAAACAAAAAAAAGAATAATAATTAACAATTAGAACGTAAAAGACAAAATCTTCAAAGTAATTTTAGTAAATTACCAACACATTTTTAAACTAAAGGTGTGTATTGAAATAAAGTTTTTTTATTTTTGCGACCTAATTAAAACTTAAAATTAAAAAATTATGTCAGACATTGCATCAAGAGTAAAAGCGATTATAGTAGACAAATTAGGAGTTGATGAAAACGAAGTTGTAACTGAAGCGAGCTTCACAAACGACTTAGGAGCAGATTCACTAGATACTGTTGAACTAATCATGGAATTTGAAAAAGAATTTGATATTCAAATCCCAGACGATCAAGCTGAAAATATAGCTACAGTTGGTCAAGCAGTCTCTTATATAGAAGCAGCAAAATAATTCAGTAAATATTTATGGAATTAAAGCGAGTTGTAGTTACTGGTTTAGGAGCATTAACACCTATAGGAAATACCAAAGATGAATTTTGGGATGCACTTGTAAGTGGTAAAAGTGGTGCCGCACCTATAACATATTTTGATACTGAAAAGTTCAAAACAAAATTCGCTTGCGAATTAAAAAACTTTAACGCTACCGATTTTCTTGATAGAAAAGAGGCTCGTAAAATGGATAGATTTGCACAGTATGCTATGGTAGCTTCAGATGAAGCTATCATAGATTCTAAGCTAGATCTAGATAAAATTAATAAATTACGAGTAGGTGTTATTTGGGGTGCAGGAATTGGAGGATTGGAAACATTTCAGGATGAAGTATTAAATTTTTCTGCTGGAGATGGTACACCAAGATTTAATCCATTCTTTATCCCAAAGATGATTGCAGATATTGCACCAGGAAACATATCTATTAAACATGGATTTATGGGACCTAATTACACAACAGTATCAGCATGTGCATCCTCAGCAAACGCTATGTTTGATTCATTAAATATGATTCGTTTGGGTCATTGTGATGTAATTGTAACAGGTGGTAGTGAGGCAGCAGTAACTATTGCAGGAATGGGTGGTTTTAATGCTATGCATGCACTATCTACAAGAAATGAAAGCCCAGAAACAGCTTCTAGACCTTTTGATGCAACCAGAGATGGTTTTGTATTAGGAGAAGGAGCAGGAGCAATTATTCTTGAAGAATATGAACATGCAAAAGCACGAGGAGCTAAAATTTATGCTGAAGTGCTAGGAGGCGGTTTATCGTCTGATGCACATCACATGACAGCACCTCACCCAGAAGGTATTGGTGTAATTGCAGTAATGAAAAATTGTTTAGAAAATGCAGGAATCAAACCTGAAGAAGTTGATCATATCAACACGCATGGAACTTCAACACCTCTAGGAGATGTTGCTGAGCTTAAAGCGATTTCTGAAGTGTTTGGTGATCACGCAAAAAATATCAACATCAACTCTACTAAGTCCATGACTGGACATTTATTAGGAGCTGCTGGAGCTATTGAATCTATTGCTTCAATTTTAGCAATGGAACATGGTATAGTGCCTCCTACTATAAATCACGAAGTTGTAGATGAAAATATTGATTCTAGCTTAAATTTAACATTAAACAAAGCACAAAAAAGAGACGTAAAAGTTGCTATGAGTAATACGTTTGGATTTGGCGGTCACAACGCTTGTGTATTATTTAAAAAACTAGATTAAATCCCGAATGAGCTTCATTCGTAACATATTAAAAAATTCCCGTTCTGATGAAGACGGGAATTTTTTTTTATTACTCAACGATATTCTAGGTTATAAAGTCAAAAACAAATCATTGTACTTTAAAGCATTTACCCATCGTTCTATGAATATAAAGGACAAAAAAGGGAATGCTATAAATTATGAACGATTAGAATTTGTAGGTGATGCTATGCTGAGTGCAGTAATTGCCGCCTACTTATTTGAAGAAGTTCCTCATGGAGATGAAGGTTATTTAACTAAAATGCGCTCTAAAGTTGTGAGCAGAGAGCACCTAAATGAGTTAGGTAAAGAATTAAAACTTATTGATTTAGTAGAGAGTAAGATTCCTAAATCTAACTTTGGAAACAATATACATGGTAATCTTTTTGAGTCTTTAGTAGGAGCCATATATTTAGACAAAGGATATCAATACTGTGAAAAATTTATTCATAAACGTGTGATTAAACCTCATGTAGTTATCGAAACCTTAGAAGGTCGCGTTATTAGCTATAAGAGTTTATTAATTGAATGGTGTCAAAAAGAAAAGAAAACATTTGATTACAATGTTTATGAAGATACAGGAAATGATGAATTAAAACATTTTTCGGTTAAACTCTCCATAGATGAAAAAGTTATTGCAAAAGCAAGGGCAACCTCCAAAAAGAAAGCTGAAGAAAAAGCGTCGAAGCGTGCCTTTTTTGCATTTCAGAATGAAATAAGTAAAGCAATTTAATAGGTGTAATTATTCTTTGCAACTACAACGTTTTCGCTTTGTCTAGGCGTTAAGATTAACTTTAACTTCACGTTTTAATGGCTATATTGTGCTATATTTACAATATGTAGTTGATTGATTATGGCATTACACAAATTACTTGTTGACGATTTTTATGATGCATCGTTTTCACTCATAGCGATACATTGTAGGTTGGAGGATTATCGTTTGGCTTATCTGTTAAATAAACATTTAGAACTCAACTTACAACGACGAGAACATGATTTAGATTATAATTACTTTGATGCTTCTTTCGCTATTTATGAATGGGAAAATGAAAAGATAGATAGCGTATGGAATTTCGTGTCAAACGTATGTAAAAAAGAAGAAGCAGCTTTGCAGAGTTCGGGATCTTTATTTAATCAAAATCAAGCAACTGTTACAAGAACTATAAACCTACTACCCGAATTAAAAAAAGTAGATTACCTCATCAAAGTTACAAATGAAGATAGACACTTTAATGAAAAACTTATTTTAAATAAAATACAAACAATACCACAAGTTATAACAACGTATAGCGTTGATATCGACCAATTAAAATCAAAAGAACACTTAATTTTCGACTAATGTTAAGAAGAAAAAAAACAAAAATAGTAGCTACACTCGGACCAGCAACAAGTACAAAAGCAGTACTTAAAGGAATGCTAGAAGAAGGTGTAAATGTATTCAGAATCAATTTTTCACATGCAGATTATAAAGATGTAGAAGAGCGTGTAAAAATGATTAGAGATCTTAACGAGGAGTATAGTTTCAACGCCTCAATTCTTGCAGATCTTCAAGGGCCAAAATTAAGAGTTGGCGTCATGAAAGGTGAGGTCGTGGTTAACGAAGGTGATGAAATTATTTTTGCTACAGGAGAGCGTTTTGAAGGTACAAAAGATCGTGTTTACATGACGTATGACAATTTTCCTCAAGATGCAAAACCAGGAGAACGCGTACTTTTAGATGACGGTAAATTAATTTTTGAAGTGGTGTCTACAGATGGTAAAACTGAAGTATTAACACGTGTTATTCAAGGTGGACCATTACGATCTAAAAAAGGTGTAAATCTTCCTAATACAAATATTTCACAACCAGCTTTAACCGAAAAAGATATTGACGATGCTATTTTTGCCTGTAGTTTGCAAGTAGATTGGATGGCTTTATCATTTGTTCGTCACGCTGAAGATTTAATGCAGTTAGAAGAACTCATAAAGGAACACAGCGATCATAAAATTCCAATTATCGCAAAAATTGAGAAGCCAGAAGCCGTAGAAAATATCGACAAGATTGTTGCTTATTGTGATGGCTTAATGGTAGCGCGTGGAGATTTAGGAGTTGAAATTCCTGCAGAAGAAGTGCCATTAGTTCAAAAGCAATTAGTGTTACGAGCTAAACGTGCTAGAATCCCTGTAATTATTGCCACTCAAATGATGGAAACAATGATTACAAGTTTAACACCAACTCGTGCTGAGGTTAATGATGTTGCCAATTCAGTTATGGATGGTGCAGATGCTGTCATGTTATCTGGTGAAACTTCGGTTGGTAAATACCCTGTTCAGGTTATTAAACAAATGTCTAATATTATTAGAAGTGTTGAAGATTCCGATTTAATAAAAGTCCCACAATCACCTCCACATATCAAAACAAAACGTTACATCACAAAGTCTATTTGTTATCATGCAGCTCACATGGCTAATGATATTAATGCAAAAGCCATTTCTACGCTAACAAATTCTGGTTATACCGCTTTCCAAATTTCCGCATGGAGACCAAGTGCACATATTTTAGTATTTACGTCTAACAAAAGAATTTTAACGCAATTAAGTATGCTTTGGGGAGTCGAAGCCTTTTACTACGACAAATTTGTAAGTACAGATGAAACCATAGAAGATGTAAATGCTATTGCCTGTAAAAAAGGCTATATCTCAGTTGGCGATATGCTCATTAGTTTAGCAGCTATGCCAATTCAAGAAAAAGGAATGGTAAATACCTTAAGAGTTACAGAGATTACAAGTTGTAGTTTATAGTAAATTTTTAAAATGATGTCATGTTGAGCGTAGTCGAAGTGTAAGTTGGGCGTTACCACAACCCTTTCTCTGCGTTCCAGGGCAAGTGGTCGCGCTTTCACTACTCGCTCTCTACGAGGAGCTCAAACATACCGTTCAATCGCTAACGCTAATCAAGCTATTTAAATCTGTCATATAAATTCTACTTGAGCCATTGTCATATCTGTTGATTTCAGTCATTAATTCATCAAATTTGAAATACCCATTTTCTTTTTTATCGATATTACTTTTTCGGCTTGTAAAATAAAGCGTTCCTGTTTCCGTATTAACAAAAGGACAATAATCAATGTATTTAGAATTAATCTCAACGCCAAGATTTGTTGCAGGTTGCCATTCATCATTTTTATATGTACTTATATATAAATCGGCACTTCCAACGCCATCTTTTCTACGCCAACCGCTAAACAAAATGTAAGATTCATCAGGTGCTACAAAGGCATTAAATTCGGCACCTTTAGTATTAACTCCAGTACCTAAAGCTTTAGGTGCTTCATAACCGTTATTGTTCCATTCACTTTTAAAGATATCGTCCTGTCCATTCATACCGTCTTTTATTGCTGTAAAATAGATGTTATTTGATTGTGTAATTGATGGATAAAATTCATCATAACTAGAGTTTACAGGTGCACCAATGTTAATGGGTTGAGACCATTTAGAATTTATTTTTTCACGTTCAACATACCAAATATCAAAATCTTTTACTGTAGTGCTATCTTTAGAAATAGGTCTATTAGATGCAAAATATAGTTTTAAACCGTCTGGAGATAGAAAAGGCTCTAAATCTGTATACCGACCAGAAAAGCTTGCTATTTTAGGTTCATTCCATGCGTTGTTTTCTTTTTGTATTCTCATAATTACAGAGAGCTCACCTAAAGGGCTTAGTATGGTAAAATAAGCTTCATTTTCTTGAGGTGTTATAGTAAAATCTCTAACGTTCGTAAATTGTGAAAATAGAGCAGGAGCTACAGGAACCACAGTGCCTTTTTTAAAGGTAATCTCAGAATTAGTTGGGACTTCCTTAGATGCTGTTTTTATGTGTTGGGTATTATTGCAACTTATTAGAAAAAGGCTAAATGTGATAAGAATTAATGGTTTCATATGATAATGTAAAAACTTATAGGTGTAACTTAATATTAATTAGTATTTAGAACTCAAACTTTAATTGTACGCTTACGGGTTCTTCTTGTATTACTTTTTTCTTTTTCTTAGAATCTTCAGTATTTAAATTAGAAAGCGAAATTCCCAATAGTCGTACCGAATTACTCATTTTTTCCTGATATAGTAAATCTTTTGCAGTGTCTAAAATAAGGTCCTTATCATTCACAAAATACGGCAAAGTTTTACTTCTAGTTTGTAATGTGAAATCACTGTATTTAATTTTTAAAGTTACTGTTTTTCCAGAGACTTTACTTTTGTGGAGTCGTTTAGCAACTTCTGCTGCAATATGCTCTAGTTTTTCTAGCATGAAAATTTCCGAAGATAAATTCTCCTTGAACGTGCGTTCTGCTGCGAGCGATTTTCTAATTCTATTTGGCTTTACTTCACTCGTGTGAATACCTCTAACCACGTGATAGTAATAACGTCCAGATTTTCCGAAGTTATCATCCAAATAGTCTAGCGATTTTGATTTTAAATCTTTACCTGTAAAAATTCCTTTTTGGTACATTTTCTCAGCAGTTACCTTACCAACACCATAAAATTTTCTAATATCTAAATCTTCTAAAAACTGAAGTACCTCTTCAGGATTTACTGTTTTTTGTCCGTTAGGTTTGTTATAATCACTAGCAACTTTGGCAATAAATTTATTGATAGAAATACCAGCAGAAGCAGTTAACCCAACGTCATTAAAAATGCGAGATCTAATCTCTTGAGCTAATATTGATGCGCTAGGATGTCCTTTTTTGTTATCAGTAACATCAAGATAAGCTTCGTCTAATGACAAGGGTTCAACAAGATCTGTATACTCAAGAAAGATGCTACGTACCTTTTTAGAAATTTCGCTGTAGCGCGCAAAATCTGTTTTTACAAAAATAAGATGTGGACATAATTTAATTGCCAATCGTCCAGACATGGCGCTTTTTACACCAAATTTTCGTGCCTCATAACTTGCAGCACTTATAACACCTCGTGTGCCTCCACCACCAACAGCAATAGCTTTTCCTTTTAGACTAGGATCATCCATTTGAGCCACAGATGCGTAAAACGCATCCATATCTACATGAATAATTTTTCTAATTGGTAAATCACTAAGCATAAAGCAAATTTATAATATCTTTGATTCAATTGATGTGCAAAACATGAAACTTATATATACACTTTTAATTTTAATAATAGTATTGCTTATATGGTCGGCAATTAAGCCATTTGAATACTTTACATGGTGTCTAGAAGTGTCGCCAGCAGTAATTGGTGTTTTAGTGCTTATGTTTACATTTAAAAAGTTTAGATTTACTAATGTTGTCTATGTACTTATCTTTTTTCACTGCGTTATTTTAATTATTGGAGGTCATTATACGTATGCCGAAGTACCTTTATTTGATTGGATTCAAGAAACCTTTAACCATAGTAGAAATAATTATGACAAACTCGGACATTTTGCACAAGGCTTTGTGCCAGCCATGATAACTAGAGAAGTGTTACTTAGGAAAAACGTGGTGAATTCTAACAGTTGGCTCAATTTTATCGTGGTTTGTATTGCAATGGCTATTAGTGTCACGTATGAGTTTATAGAATGGGCAGTGTCGTTAAGCACAGGTGAAGGAGGAGATTCTTTTTTAGGAACACAAGGTTATATTTGGGATACGCAATCTGATATACTTTTTGCCACCATTGGAGCTATTTTGGCTTTGATTTTCTTCGGAAAATATCATACACTACAAATAGAAAAGTTGACAGTGTAAATAATAAGATTTCCGCTTTTGCGGAACGTAAAATATGATAGAAATAGAACGCAAATTTTTAGTGACTTCAGAGGCCTTTAAAACCGAGTCTTATAAACATACAAGAATTATTCAAGGATTTTTAAATACCAATCCTGAACGTACCGTAAGAGTGCGATTAAAGGGTAATCAAGGGTTTTTAACCGTTAAAGGAAAATCTACAAGTGATGGATTGTCACGTTTTGAATGGGAAAAAGAAATCTCAATTACCGAAGCTCAATCGCTTTTAAAATTATGTGAAAAAGGTGTGATTGATAAAGTGAGATATGAAGTCAAACAAGGTAATCACGTATTTGAAGTGGATGTGTTTGATGAAGATAATAAAGGATTAATTATCGCTGAAGTTGAGCTCAATCACGAAGATGAAAACTTTAAAAAACCTAATTGGCTAGGAAAAGAAGTTACAGGAAATAAGCGCTATTATAATTCTCAATTGAGCCAAAACCCATTTACAAACTGGAACCTATAAAATTTTAAATTATGAACCTATTACGATTATGTTGTGTTGCCGTATTACTGTTATCCTGCAACGATAAAAACAAAGAGTCTGTTGTTTTAGATCAAGAAGTTGAAGACAAGGCAACAACTGCTATTATAAAAGAGCAGTCTGTAATGCAATTAAAAGAGCAACTAAAAACAAAAGGGTTTGAGGTGTTTGAATATGTAGATGAAAAAACTCAAGATACCATTTTGATGCAGCAATATTTTATGGCGTTTTTAAAAACAGGTAAGCACAGGCATCAAAGTGACGAGGAAGCAAAACGGTTACAAGAAGCACATTTGGCACATTTAGGAAAAATGTACGACTTAGGCTATGCCGATATTTCTGGACCTTTTGGAGGTGATGGTGCCATTAGAGGTATTACAATATATAACGTACCTACATTACAAATGGCAGATAGTTTGGCGAACTCAGACCCAATGGTAAAAGCTGGTCGCTTAGAAATTGAAATTCACCCATGGTGGGCAGCAAAAGGATTTAAGCTTAGATAAATACAAAAAAACCACTCAAATTTGAGTGGTTTTTTAGTTTCAGTTTTATTGCGTTAGTCTTGCTTTTCTTCCGAAGAAAAAGAATCAACTGTTTTCATATCTTTTACCTTATAAGTATCACCTGCCTTTGCAACAGCTTCTTCTAAAGTTTTTGGAGTTACCATAGCTTCATCATACTCAACCATGGCTAATTCTTTTTCAAAATCTACTTTAGCAGATTTTACACCATCCATTTTGGCCATTTTCTTTTCAATTGCTTTTGCGCAACCCATAGCACATGTCATCCCTTCTATACCAAATTCTGCTTTAGCATACGTGGCATTAGGGTCTAATTTTTTAGCCGTTTTTGTATTGATGTTTGATGCCGTTTCTACTGTTTTAACTTCAGGTTCTTTTTCACTTTTACAAGCAACCACAGCAATAGAAATCAATGCAATAGCCAATATGTTTTTTAATGTCTTCATAGTAATGTTCTGTAATTATTTAAACAAACTTAATAAATATTGATGTTCGGTGCATTAAAATTAACGAATTTTGTGACTTAGTTAAGAGAACTTATGAATGATAATACGAAAAAATGGATTTTTCTACTGGTTTTGTCAGTGATTTGGGGAAGTTCATTCATATTAATTAAAAAAGCGCTACTCGGTTTAACACCTTTTCAATTAGGTGCATTGCGCACTATAATTACAGGAGTTTTTCTATTTTCAGTGGGATTAAAAAGCTTAAAATCAATACAAAAAAGGGAATGGAAATGGGTTGTTGTTTCGGGTTTTCTTGGGTCGTTTATTCCAGCGTTTTTATTTGCTATTGCCGAAACTGAAATTGATAGCGCAATTACCTCAATTCTTAATTCGTTAGTACCCTTAAATGCTATTTTGTTGGGATTTGCAATCTTTAAAATAGGCTTTACTAAACGTCAACTTTTTGGAGTTATCATTGGGTTTATAGGTACAAGTATACTAATAATGCAAGGCGCAGATTTAAATCCACACCAAAATTATTTGTATGCAAGTTTCGTAATTATTTCAACAGTGATGTATGCATTAAATGTAAATATTATAAAAAAGTATCTCCAAAACGTAAAACCATTGAGTATAGCTACAGGTAATTACGTAGCTATTTTTATTCCTGCAGTTATCATATTATTGTTTACAGATTTCTTTTCTTCGGAAACTTTAGAGCACCCAAATTTTAAAATGTCAATAGTATATGTCGTTATTTTATCCTTTTTTGGAACTGCGCTTGCTAAAGTTTTATTTAACACATTGGTTCAAATCTCTACACCCGTTTTTGCATCTTCAGTTACGTATATAATGCCAATTGTTGCCTTAATTTGGGGGTTTTTAGATGGCGAAACTTTTGGGGTTTTACAAATAGTTGCTAGTATGATTATTTTATTAGGTGTTTATCTAGCCAATAAGAAGAAGACATAAAAAAAATCCGAAGTAAAATATACTCCGGATTTTTTAAAATTTATGTATTGAGATAATTAGTCAAAATCAGCATCACTAACACCTTCGTTTACTTTAACCGATTTTACTGCAAAATCAAAACGACGTGGTCCAGCTGTTTGTCCCATTTTAAATGGAAACTTGATGCCACCAACATCTTTATATTCAGAATAAAATATAGATTGAGAACCAGCTTCACTAGTTTCAACTTGCTTAATTTTTAAGCCAGTTTCTACGCTATAATATAAAGCTTTACTGTCTCCTACAGTGACTTTATAAGCATTTTCACCATCAATATTTTCAATTTTTTCTAAAGTTGCTCCACCATTTAAGTAATTAACTTCAGGAAAAGGAGATGACTCAACAGTTGCTTCTTTTAATTCCTCAGGTGTCATGTCTTTACGTTGCCCTTGTTGTACAATATATCCTCCCTCAGGACTTACAACAGATTTCATAAATGATTGTCCCATTGCAGATACTTCTGACATCGCTTGGTTTTTAGAAGTTTTCTTCATTTCTAAATTCATCATAACACCTGGTTGTAATTCTGCTTCCGCAGTAATATAAACAGAGTTTACTTTATCTAAAGCAGCTTGTCCACCAACGGCATCAATATAAGCTTGCATTACTTTAGTAGCATCCATATCTGCAGGCATTTCAATCTCATAAGATGGCTTATCTGTTGCTGTAGCATACTTATCAAAATATTTAATTGGGATACCAGTTTTTTCAAGATTTTCTAATACTTCGCTACCTTTTCCAATAACTACGATACGAGCGTTTTCAGTTTTAAAATAAGTGTTTGCAACACGATTTACATCATCTGCTGTTACCGCATTGATTTTTTGTAAATATGTTGTGTAAAAATCATCTGGAAGATCATTTAATTTAATGCTTAAAGCATAACGTGCAATAGTTTGTGGACTTTCTAAAGCTAATACAAAATCGCCTACATATTTAGCTTTTGCATTTTTAAGCATATCTTGCTCTACTGGCTCAGTCTTAATACGGTTGATTTCTTTCAACGTTTCAACAACAGCACTATCTGTTACCATATTTCTAACAGCAGCACCTGCAGTAAAACGAGACGCGTACTTGTCTGTTCCAATCCCAGATCTAGCGCCATAGGTATAACCATGAGCTTCACGAAGATTCATATTTAAATAACTGTTAAAACCACCACCTAAAATTTTATTTGCAATTAATACAGAGTGGTAATCGTCATCTTTCATTTCTAAATCAACATTGTTTGTTAATGAAATGTTTGACTGCACAGCATTAGGCATATCTACAAAGTTAATTTGTGTGTATTGAGCATTTGGAGCCTCATTAGGAACAGTGTAATCTACACCTACAGATTTTTCCCACTTAGAAAAATGTTTTTCTATTTGTTTTTTAACCTCTTTAAACTTTACGTCGCCAACAACAACTAAGTAAGCGTTGTTAGGGTTAAAATATGTTTCATAAAAAGCAACTGCATCACCAAAAGAGACATTATTTACAGTTTCTTCTGTAGTAAATTCTCCATAAGGGTGGTTTTTTCCATAAGATAAAGCCGAACCAACTCTACTAGCAACAGCATCTACACTGTTTTCTTCAGTTTTTAAACCATCAATAAGCTTTGCTTTTTCTTTGTCAAATTCTTCTTCTGTTAATAAAGGATTGATTGCAGCATCTGCCATTAATTCTAAGATACGATCAGAGTATTTTGATAATGAACTAGCAAAACCACCTCTAAAATTAAAATTTAATCGTGCACCTAAAAAGTCAACCTCTTCATTAAATTCATCTTTAGAGATGTTTTTAGTTCCGTTACCTAACATGGCACCAATTAGACTCTCAACACCACCTTTTTGACCAACCGTCATTGGTTTATTGTCAATAGTTAGAGAGAATGACACTCTTGGTAATTTATGATTTTCTACAACTAAAACGGTTAAACCATTTTTTAATGTAAACTCTTGTGGCTTTTCCAAAGAAATTTTTGGAGCAGGTCCTGGTTCTGGCATTTTAGAGCGATCAACTTGCGCAAATGCACTAACCGACATTAAAAATGCTACTATTAATATTGATATTTTTAATTTCATGTGTTCGTTTTTTATTTATTTTATGATTGTCACATGTTACATCAAATTAACTAAATCGTTTATAGATTATTAAGTTAAAATCGATGTTTCATTTTCATTCATGTTTTAGTTGTCAGTTTTTTCTTTTGGTAAATATTCTAACTCAACACGTTGATTAGGATTTAAATATTTTTTTACAACATCCTGAATTTCTTGTCTTGTAATAGAACGGTAGATTTCAATTTCAGAATTAATTAAATTGATATCATCATATAACATGTAATTTCTTACTAAAGAGTTTGCTATACCTTGAATACTTGAATTTGAATTTACAAATCTGTTTTCAAATTTATTTTGAAGTTTTTGATAGTCATTTTCTGAAATGAGCTCTGTTTGCATTTTAGCGATTTCAACATCCATTTCGGCAAGTAAAGCATCTAGTGTAGTGTCTCCTAATGGAAGCCCATAAATAGCATAAATACTATAGTCCATTTGATCGATATTAATTGCACCTACTTGAAGCGCCATTTTCTTGTCATCAACAATAGTTTTGTATAATTTTGATGTTTTACCATCACTTAAATAAGCCGAAACCATACTTAAAACATAAGCATCGCGTTCTTTAAATCCTGGAGTTCTATAGGCAGTAATAATTGCTGGAATTTGAATGTTAGGATCATAAAATTTAGCATCAATTTTTTCTGTAATAGGATCTTCTTTGGCAAAGTTTCTAGTTGGAACAGGTCTGCTTTTAATTTCAGAAAAGTACTTTTCTACTAATGTCTTAGCTTCTTTACTATCAATATCACCAGCAACTACTAAAGCTGCATTATTTGGTCCATACCAATCTTTAAAATATTTTTGAAATTCCTCTAAGGTAGAAGCATCCAAATCTGCCATTTCTCCAATATTCTTATTGGCATATGGATGTTTTGAAAATAAGTTTTCACTAACAGCAGCTAAAAACTGACCGTAAGGTGAATTATCATAACGTAATCGTTTTTCTTCTTTTACAACTTCGTTTTGAGTATCAACGCCTACTTGATCAATTACAGGGTGAAGCATTCGTTCAGATTCCATCCAAAGCCCTAATTCTAAGTTGTTAGAAGGAAATACTTCATAATAATACGTTCTATCTAAAGAAGTGTTGGCATTGTTACTACCACCATTTGATGATACTATTGTAAACCATTCTCCACGGTCTATATTTTGAGTTCCTTCAAATAGAAGGTGCTCAAAAAAGTGAGCGAAACCTGTACGAGGAGCTGCGGCAGTTCCTCCTAAATCTTTTCCTCCAACATTATACATGACACCAACAGTTACTACTGGTGCAGTATTATCTTGGTGTAAAATAACGTGAAGTCCGTTATCTAAATCAAATTCTTCAAATTCAACCTGTTGTGCTTTGGCAGAAAAGCCAACAAGCATCAAAGAGGCTAAAATTAATAGGTAATTTTTCATTGTTAGTTTGTTTTAATTAATTGTGATTTTTGTGTTAATTGTGTCAATATGTTCTACAAGTGTGGTATTGTATTAAAAAGTTACACTTATGCTACAAAAATAATGAATAGCATTGCCTTTTTTATAGTTTTTGATCTAAAATATATCTTTAAAATGAGTTATTTAGCATATAATACAATAGCAAAAATGGGTGAATTATAATATTTCAGAAGGATTAAAAAATTAGAAAAAGCTATAAACTTCTTCAAAATGTTTATATCGTTTGTAAATTAATGAATTAGAATGTATATTTGCACCCGCTTTCTGAAGAGAAGGCACATATTTTATTTAAAAATAATTAATAAAAACGTTACGCTATGTACGCAATTGTAGAGATAGCAGGGCATCAATTTAAAGTTGAAAAAGACCAAAAAGTTTTTGTTAACCGTTTAGCAACAGAAGAAGGTAAGAAAGTAGATTTCGATAACGTTCTTTTAATTGGTGATGGTGACAATATTACTTTAGGCGCCCCAGCTATAGACGGAGCACAAGTAAGTGCAAAAGTCTTAAAGCACCTTAAAGGTGACAAAGTAATCGTCTTCAAAAAGAAGAGAAGAAAAGGATACCGTGTAAAAAATGGACACAGACAATCTTTATCTGAAATCGTAATTGAAGGTATTACTACTTCTGGAGCTAAAAAAGCAGCTCCTAAAAAAGAGGCAAAGAAAGAAGAAGCAAAAGCTGCTCCTAAAAAAACAACTGGAAAAGCTGATGATTTGAAAAAAATCGAAGGTGCTGGACCTAAAGCTGCTGAAGCTTTAGTAAATGCAGGCCTTGATACTTTTGCTAAAGTTGCAGAATCTGATGCCGCTAAATTAAGCGAAATCTTATCTGAGGCTAGCTCTAGATTATCTCACATAGTTACAGAAACTTGGCCAAAACAAGCTAAATTAGCTGCAGATGGTAAGTGGGATGAACTAAAAGAATTACAAGACAGATTAGACGGTGGAATTGAAAAGTAATTTTCTGTACCATTAATTATTAACAATATAAAACCTTAAGACAATGGCTCATAAAAAAGGAGTAGGTAGTTCTAAAAACGGTAGAGAATCAGAATCAAAACGCTTAGGTGTTAAGATTTTTGGTGGACAAGCAGCATTAGCTGGTAACATTATCGTAAGACAAAGAGGAAATACACATCACCCAGGTGAAAATGTGTATGGCGGAAAAGACCACACTTTACATGCTAAAGTAGATGGTTTAGTAAGATTCACAAAGAAAAAAGATGGTAAGTCTTTTGTTTCTATTGATGCTTTTGAAGCATAGTTGAATTTTATCTCACAGTATTAAAAACCTATTCTCATTGAGAATGGGTTTTTTTTTGGTTTATAGATTTTTATCTTTTAGAGCGTAGCGAAGAATCTCTTTATAGACTGTTTTAATTTTAAAGATTCTTCGCTACGCTCTGAATGACAGAATTAATCCACAATCTCCATCTTCTTCAGTAAGAAACTTGCATTCATATTCTGGCAAATTCCTTCTTTGAATTTGTAATCAAAATAGAGCTCATCGTTAACGATTTCTGCATCAAAATAATAGTTTTTAACGTCGTTGAGTTCTTCGGAAATTTCACAAAGACTCAAATCGTGCGTGGCAATAATACCTGTTGCGTTTCCAGCTACTAGTTTCTCAACAAATTTTCGCGAACCAATCGCTTTATCTGTACTATTTGTACCTTTTAATATTTCATCTAAAATGATAAAGTAGGGTTCTTTTAGGATGGCATCTACAATAAATTTAAGACGTGTTAACTCACTAAAGAAGTAACTGCTATCATCAGTTAAAGAATCACTTGTGCGCATGCTTGTAATGAGTTTTACAGGAGAATATACACTAGATTTCGCAGACACTGGTAATCCAACGTTAGCCATGACAATATGTAGTGAGATGGTGCGTAAAAATGTGCTTTTTCCAGCCATGTTTGCACCTGTAACAATAAAAAATTCTCGATTATTTATTAATACATCACTGTTTACTCGTTTTGTTTTAGCTAAAAGTGGATGTCCTAAATCTTTGGCTTCAATCACTGGTTTTTCTGAGGAAATCCTAGGGAAGCTTTGCTCATTATGATTAAAGGCATAGGTGCCTAAACTATTATAAGCATCAAAAAATGATACAACTTCAAACCACTCTTCAACTTTATTGGCGTATTTAGAAATCCATTGTTCTACTCTATAGGTGTTTCTAATGTCTAATAATAAATATCCATTGCCTAAAATGGCTCCAAAAAGATTATTTCTATTATCCAACGCATCTAAACATTTTGAAAATTCGGAAAATATTGCAGATGCTTTTTTATTATCAGATTGTATTTGTTGTTGTTTGTTTTTTAATAATTGTGAGGTAAACGTGTTGTTTTCTATCTGTTGTAGTAAGGAGGCATATTGTCTAAAGGTGTCTTTAGTTTTGTCTGCATTTGCTGCTAGACTATTAATCTTTTTTAGAAATAATCCTGTAATTCCTAATCCGGCGAAAATCCAATAGCCAAAATAGCCTATACCTATAATCTCAAAAATGGCTAATGCTAGTAATGATACAGAAATTAGAGCAAAGAGCCAAGTTGCCCAAACCATCTGTTTTGGAATAAAGGTTTTATGAGTTTTTAACCATTTAATAATTGTAGGAGCAGATGTTTCGGTTTTTATGAGACTTGCTGTAGCTGCATAGAGTTGCGTCCATTCGGTTTTTTGTGATAATTCTTTAATAGCCTCTTGTCTGTCTTCTATACAAGAAACGTTATTGGCTTTTAAAGCATTTGCTAGTTGTGCTTCGCCTTCTTTAGAACTTGTTCGGTTGATATATTGAAAGAATGATCCTTTTCCGAAGAGATCAATATCTAAACTATAATAATGAAGTGGATCCTGAAATTGCTCACCTGTAGGTCTATGATGAAATTCTCCAGCTGCTATTTTTAATTCTTCTTCATTTATAACAACTAATGATTTGTGTAATTCTCTTTGTGCTTTTAAATTGGTGTATTTAGTTAGTAAGAATAAGAATAGGAGTAACCCAACACTGGCTATGCCAACTGCTATTTGCCAATTAGGTAGCACGAGATAGATGGCAAATGCGGTAATTAAAAATATACTTAATCGCAACATGCTATATAATACAAGTTGCTTTTTAAGTAGACCAACTTTGATTTGATGTGTTTTTAATTGTGTATTATAAAATTGTATAGTGTTATTCATAAGTTGTTTTAAAGTATAAAGAAACAAAAAAACCCAAGTCGTTACAACTTGGGTTTAAACATATTTAATTTAAGTAGTATTAACCTTTAAGTGATGCTTTTAAATACTCACGATTCATGCGAGCAATGTTCTCTAGAGAAATTCCTTTAGGGCATTCAACTTCACAAGCTCCAGTGTTGGTGCAGTTACCAAAACCTTCTTCATCCATTTGTTTGACCATGTTTAAAACACGATCTGTAGCTTCTACCTTACCTTGTGGTAATAATGCAAATTGAGATACTTTTGCTCCAACAAATAACATTGCAGATGAGTTTTTACAAGATGCAACACAAGCTCCACAACCAATACAAGTTGCTGCAGAAAAGGCATCATCAGCATCATGTTTATTTACAGGAATCGCATTAGCGTCAATAGTATTACCAGATGTGTTTACAGAAATAAATCCACCAGCATGTTGTACGCGATCAAAAGAACTTCTATCTACAATTAAATCTTTTACTACAGGAAATGCAGTTGCTCTAAATGGCTCAATTGTAATTGTGTCTCCATCTTTAAACATTCGCATGTGCAACTGGCAAGTGGTTACTCCACGATCTGGACCATGAGCTTCTCCATTAATATATAACGAGCACATACCGCAAATACCTTCACGACAATCGTGATCAAAAGCGACAGGACTTTCGTTATTGTTGACCAATTGTTCGTTTAAAACATCTAGCATTTCAAGGAAAGACATATCTGGTGAGATATCGCTGACTTTATAATCAACCATACTCCCTTTATCACTTGCGTTTTTTTGACGCCAAATCTTTAGTGTTAAATTCATCATAGCTATCCTTTATTTGTAACTTCTTTGTTTTAATTCAATATCATTAAACTCTAGTTGCTCTTTATGTAATACGGCATCACTAGGTTCTCCTTTGTATTCCCAAGCAGAAACGTAAGCAAAATTTTCATCGTCACGTAATGCTTCTCCTTTTTGCTCTCCGTCTAATTCTACAGAGTCTTCTCTAAAGTGTCCTCCACAAGATTCTTCTCTATTTAAAGCATCTTTAGCAAACAATTCTCCTAACTCTAAGAAATCTGCTACTCGACCAGCTTTTGCTAATTCTTCGTTATACTCTTCGTTAGTTCCAGGTACTTTTACTTCTTTCCAGAATTGCTCTCTTAAAGCTTTTATTTCTGAAATAGCTTCGGTTAAACCTTGAACGTTTCTGGACATTCCTACTTTGTTCCACATAATTTTTCCTAATCTCTTATGGAAATAATCTACAGAGTGTTGTCCTTCATTTGAAACGAAGAAGTTTATTTTTTCACGTACTTCTTTTTCAGCGTCTTCAAATTCTTTTGTTTCCGTTGAAATTGGACCAGTACGAATATCATTAGATAAATAATCACCAATAGTATATGGTAATACAAAATAACCATCGGCTAGACCTTGCATTAAAGCCGAAGCTCCAAGTCTGTTTGCACCATGATCAGAGAAATTAGCTTCACCAATACAATATAAACCAGGTACAGTAGTCATTAAGTTATAATCTACCCAAACGCCACCCATTGTATAGTGTACTGCAGGATAAATCATCATTGGTGTATTGTATGGATCTTGATCTACGATCTTCTCATACATTTGGAATAAGTTTCCGTATTTATTTTTGATAACTTCTTGTCCTAATTTCTTAACAAGAGCTGCATCATTTTCATCTAAGCCTTTAACGTGAGCTGTTTCTTTTCCGTAGCGCTGAATTGCAGAAGCAAAATCAAGGAACACAGCTTCACCAGTTGCATTAACACCAAAACCAGCATCACAGCGCTCTTTTGCTGCACGAGAGGCCACATCACGAGGTACTAAGTTTCCAAAAGCAGGATAACGACGCTCTAAGTAATAATCGCGATCGTCTTCGGCTAAATCTTTAGGTTTTAATGTTCCAGCTTTAATAGCCTCAACATCTTTCATGTGTTTTGGTACCCAAATACGTCCATCATTACGTAAAGACTCAGACATTAACGTTAGTTTAGACTGATGATCTCCAGATACTGGAATACATGTTGGGTGAATTTGTGTGTAACATGGGTTAGCAAAGTAAGCACCACGTTTGTGAGCTTTCCAAGCTGCTGTAACATTACTTCCCATCGCATTAGTTGATAAGAAGAATACGTTACCATAACCACCAGTTCCAAGAACTACAGCATGAGCTGAGTGTCTTTCAATTTCACCAGTAATTAAGTTACGCGTTATAATGCCTCGAGCTTTTCCATCAACTTTAACAACGTCTAACATTTCGTGACGATTGTACATTTTGATTTTACCACGACCAATTTGGCGGTTCATAGCAGAATACGCTCCTAATAATAGTTGTTGTCCTGTTTGTCCAGCTGCATAAAAAGTACGAGATACTAATACACCACCAAACGAACGGTTATCTAATAATCCACCATATTCTCTTGCAAAAGGAACACCTTGAGCAACACATTGGTCAATAATATTTGCCGAAACTTCTGCTAGACGATAAACGTTAGCTTCACGAGAACGATAATCTCCACCTTTTACAGTATCGTAAAATAATCGATATGTAGAATCACCATCTCCTTGGTAGTTTTTTGCTGCGTTGATACCTCCTTGTGCTGCAATTGAGTGCGCACGTCTTGGAGAATCTTGAAAACAAAATGCTTTTACGTTATATCCTAACTCTGCTAAAGTAGCAGCAGCAGATCCACCTGCCAATCCTGTACCAACAACGATAACATCTATGTTACGCTTGTTAGCTGGATTTACTAAGTCGATGTGGTTTTTATAATCTGTCCATTTATCTTTAATTGGACCTTTTGGTATTTTTGAATCTAAAGCCATAGAAAGCTAATTTTTAATGTCCTGTTAAATGATGAAACAATGCGATGAAAATAAATCCTAAAGGAATACCGATTGCATATACTTTACTAAATCCTACCAATCCTTTGGTGTATTTATTGTTTGCACCAACCGATTGAAATGCAGAATTAAAACCATGCAATAAGTGTAATGCTAAAAACACAAATGCTATAACATAAGCTCCAACTCTAATCGGACTGTGAAATTTCTCTACTAATTCATGAAAATATCTGTACTCGCCATTATGCATACCAGACATATCACCAACGATATATTTTGTGTTTATTTCTGGAATCCAAAAATCAATAAAGTGTAAAACGATAAAAGCTAAAATTGCTAATCCACTCCAGATCATATTTCTACTCATCCAAGATGAATTTGCAGATCCGTTGTTTTTAGCATAGCTAATTTGTCTTGCTCTGTTGTTTTTTATCTCTAAGACAAAACCCATAACAAAGTGAAAGATGACACCAAATATTAAAACAGGTTGCAATAGATACTGAACTGCCCAAAATGTTCCCATAAAATGAGATACTTCATTAAAAGCATCTGGGCTAAAGACAGATAGAATGTTAATTGCAAAATGTTGTAATAAGAAAATCATTAGGAAGAGTGCCGAAAGTGCCATGGCAAACTTTCTTCCAATAGACGAATTTAAAATTCCGCTCATTATAATTGTGGTTGAATGTTTGTTATACAAAGATAAGGCTCAGAGGCTAGCACAGCAAATTTTAGTTTCTATTTTAGTTATTTAGAATGGGTTTAATTAGATATCACAGGTATTAGGCCTCTTAATCCCATATCTATGACTTGCTCGCCAGCTTCAGGTTCGTATTTTCCATCCATATGTACTTCTGTCCATTCAAAGCTATGATTAGTTGAAAATGAAAGTGTTATAATGATGTCTTGAGTTTCGTTACCCGTAAGTGATAATGTATTTTCAAACTCACCAGTAACAATACAAGATCCTGAAGGAACTGGAGATGTATTAGATAACGGATTTGGGACCGTTGTCGCTCCTACTGGTGCTTGTCCTTGAGTTGTAAAACCTAAAGCTTCAAAAGCCCAAAACCCTTGTGCTTTATTTTCATTGACATTAAACGTGCTTCCATTAAGGTTAAAAGATGTAATATATGAGTTATAACCTACAAAACTAGCTAAGGTTCCAGTGATATCTTGTCCATTCACTAATATATCAATATCACCTTCTTGATAGGCTAAAGAGACTCTTACCCATTCGTAATTTCCTGTAGCAATTTCACTTAATGGAATGGTTAAGAAAGTGTTATTGTTTCCAGCAAAAACTGCATTTTGAAAATTTATAGCAACATCACCTCCAGCAGTGGTTTCATCACCATTAAAAATAATTTCACCTGTGCCTAAAGCTGTTGTTGAAGTTGGCGCTAGTTCTATATAATTGGCACTCATTTGTTGTATTGTAGGAGATTGAGCGGCATTGCCTGAACTTACAGAAGCTGGTTGTCCTAAATTACCTAAGCGCTCTTGTGTTGGGTCAAATTTTAATTTTATAATTAAATTAGGACTATTTGGTTGTGAAGTATCATCTTGATCTTCACCACAAGCCATTAGAATTATAACAATAAATAGCCATAGTAATTTAAATACTTTCATTAGTTTAGAGTTTGATATATAACTCTAAAAATATTAAAAAAGTATTGTATTTATGTTTTCTCAACCGCATCTCGATTTTTTATAAACATAGATTTATAATAATCGTATGACTCAGCGTCATAATCATCTCTTGTTTTCTCCAATATCTCTAATGCTTTACTATAATATCGGCTGGCTTCATTCTTGTTTCCAGATTTGAGATAAGCCTCGGCTGTACTGTCATAAAGATTTGCATTATCTGGATATAGTGATAGTGCCCAATTAAAAACACCTAATGCATCTTCATACTTTTTGTAATATAGACAGTCATAACCAAAGGTGTTAATTTCATCTACAGAAGGTAATACTTCATATCCTGCAAATTTTGAAAGTTCAGAATAAAACGATTTGAGGTCGTCAACAAAAGGAATGGTATTGTCTTTTATGAGTTCTTCATTTTTTTCTTCGGAAATCGTCCAGATTTTAGCCATCTCAGAAAACCCTTTATTAATAGTATGAATTGGTGTTGTAGAATGATTTTCGCCTTCAAAAACTGTAAAGTGATACTCTAAATTTTTGGGATTATGATAGTTAATTATGTGATCGAGTTTTTCTGAAGCTTTTCTAAAGTTATTTTCCATGCCACCTACGGTTCCAGCAGACACATAAATGAATTTTTTCAAAGTATCATGCGTTTTTAAATAGGTGTCAAAACGTTTGTTTATTTGCTCATTATCATATTCTAAATTGGGACTAATTGCAATCACTGCTTGAAAAAATTCTGGTTTGCTTAATACCGAGTTTAACACAAATGTTCCACCTAGAGAATGTCCTATTGCTAATCTAAAAGGTTGGATTCTGTATGTTTTTTCAATTAAGGGAAATATCTCGTTTTGTAAATGATCTTCCAAAATATGTGCCTCTCCAACTTTGGTTTCTCCCCAACCTTCTTGAGTCTTTTTGTCTGTATACATTGGAGTAAATTCACGTGCGCGTTGCGTTGTCTTGATGCCAACAATAATATATTGGTTAAACTCTCCAACCTGAGACATATAATCCATGGTGCCACTTGTCATATCAAAAAGCGGATCAAATTGACCATCAAATAAATAAATCACAGGATACTCTTGAGTTTTATTTTCAGAATAAGAAAATGGAAGGTACACACGTATTTCACGTTCTGCCTCAAACGCTTTTGATGTTAAAGTGTGCGTTTTTGATGTTCCAGAATACTGTTGAGCAAAACTAGAGTAAATGGTTACTAATAAGAATGCGATTAAACTATTGATTTTCATAATGTCGTTTTTTGATGATGATTAAATGTTATTCTATAGGATATAATTTTGGTTCTAAAATTCCTTTATCTTTTAAATAATAGTCTTTGTTCATTTCAAAATGCATCTCAGTCATGGTGTTTAAATAAGCTTCTAAGGGTTCTAAATGGATAGATTTTCTTCTTTCATTGACGTTGATACTGTCACTTAACGGTTTAGGATAAGCTTGTCCTGTATTCATATTATAAGTGACTTGAGTGCCATAAACCTGAGCTTTTCCTGTATTAAGTAGAACTCGATCAACTAAAAGTCCATAATCACTTGGGTCTGCATTATTATTTTCGATCTCAATTTTCATTTGTTTTAAAACCTTAGTTTGAAATTCGGGGTTATGGTCACTGTGTTGTACCATTAACCAAAAATTAGTAGCACCTTCTTTTCCTACTAAATCATAACCCGTAAAGCCATGTGTGTTAAAAATCTCTTGAAGTCGTTTTTCGTGCGTTGTAAACACACTGTCTTTAAATGTATTCCAGCTGTTTTCTGATAATTCCTTATGCTTTCCTTGTGGAATATAGGCAGCAACCTGATCTAACTCGGCCATTTTACTAAGTTCATCAGCTAATGCTTGATTAAATACGACTTCCTTTTTAATTAAACCAGTATCTTTAGGAGTGTCTTTACAAGACAACATTATTAGAACAATGCAAATTAAATTAAGAGTTTTATTCATGCGTTTTTAGATGATGTGCATGACAAATTTAAGGCCATAATAATTTAAAAAATTGTAGAAATGGGACAGTTACTTAGATTTTAAAACCGTCCAAAATGTGTCTTCAGTACCAAGATGTGATAAATTACCAAAGAATTTTTTAGGATTAAAACCAGTAATTTTTTTAAAATGTTTGATAAAATCAGACTGATCATAATAATCATTTTGATAGGCTAAATCTGTTAACGCAGGTTTGTATTCTTGATAGGTATTGATGGCTTTTCTAAATTTAACCAAATTAGAAAACGATTTGGGTGAGCAGTTAAGGTGTTTTTTAAATAAGCGCAGCAAAGTTTTTCGGTTGATATGTAATGCTTCGGAAATTTCTAAAACACTCAAATCGCCCTTAAACATTAAATCTACAGCTTTAATAAGTCGATGGTCTTGAAAAGGCTTAATGTTTTGCAATAAAAAAGCATCTAATACCATTACTTTTTCATCAAAATCTGAAGTATTATAAACTTGATTTAAAACTGTGACGAAGTCGTTTCCGAAGTAATTAAAATTTCTCATTGGATCCTCAGTTACGATTTCGGTAAGGGATTCAGATAAAAAATTATTCAATCCTAAGGGCTGAAAAACAATGCCTATTTTATCAAAAGGTGCTATGATTTTTCCAAATCGACTATTGGGATGAATTCCTGTGTATATAATTTCAAAATCTTGATGTGCATTAGGTACTACTTTAGAGGTATTGCCATTAAAGCTAATTTTAGAATTTTGATATACGGTTATAGAGTTTCTATAATGCGGATAAAACACAAAGGATTTTGTATAATTGGTTTCTTTTGAAGTATTAAAATAATAATAAGCGATGTACTTAGAAAGCACATCACTTTTAGGTTTTAACGTCGTGTAGGTTTCTTTTGGCATTAGTATATCATCGAAAAAAGGTAGGTTTATTTCAATCGATTATTTAACCTCAAATGTCGTTTTTTCATCACCAATTTGAATAGTATATTTGCCTTTTGGCACATAATATTTGCCATTTTTAGCTTTATTAATATCAATACTAGTGTTTTCTTTTAATAGTGCTTTTCTACCTTTTTCAGTTACTGTTAAATCGTATGCTGTATAATTAAAGCCTTTATCTGCATTAATTTTTACTTGGTTTACAAGGGCTCCTTTTTCAGAATAAATACGCATTGTTTTTTCTTCGGAAACATTAGAATAAAACGTGACGTCTGTTTTAGGTTCAAAGGTGTCAAACCACTTGCTCCATGCATTTCCCCAGCGTGAAGAATGTCTCGCATCATTTACATTAAAAAGCGTTGTGTTTTTAGATTTCATGCTATCACTCATTTGTTGAAGTGGTGTGAGATCTGTTTGATAAATACTACGACCATGAGTTCCTAATAATAAATGTTTTGCTTCGGGTTGAATCACGATATCATGCACAGCAACATTTGGAAGTCCGTTGCTAAATGCTTCCCAGCTAGTTCCGTTGTTAAACGATACATAAGCACCATTATCGGTTCCTAAATATAATATGTTTTCATTTTCAGAATCTTCTCTAATCACATTCACAGGAGATGTTGGGATGTTAGCGCTAATATCTTTCCAGGTTTTTCCCATATCATCACTCATGTACGCGTAGACTTTAAAATCGTCCCAACGGTAACCGTTTAATGTAGCGTAAACCCGTTCTTTTTTATGTTGTGAGGCGACTACGCGACTTACCCAAAGATCTTTTGGTAAGGTGTTAGAAATATTTCTCCAATTTCCGCCACCATCATTTGTAACATGAATTAGGCCATCATCACTACCTGTGTAAATTAAGCCAAATTGAAAAGGGGATTCGCTAATAGCTGATAAAGTACCATAAGCGACATTTCCCTTTTTGCCACCATTGGTTAAATCACCAGAAATGGCAGTAAAATCGGTTCCTTGATTCATAGAACGCATTAATTTATTACCACCCAAATATAAAATATCTTGGTTGTGAGGTGAGAGTAAAATTGGTGTTTGCCAATTAAAACGATACGGACTTTCCCCTAACTCATGCTTTGGCTGAATGTAGGTAAACTCTTCTGTCTCTAAATTAAGTCTGTAGTAGTTTCCAAATTGATATCCTGTATAAACAACGTTGTGATTTCTATTATCAATTTGAATTTGCATGCCGTCTCCACCCATTATACTTTCCCAGGGATATTGACCAGTTTGGTGCCATTCTTTATTTTCGGGAGCACCAAATGTGCCTTTCCAAACACCATTATCTTGTAAGCCACCATATACATTATATGGTTTTTCATTATCTACATTAATTGCATAGAATTGTCCTACAGCAGGCGAGTTATTTTTAATCCAATTTTCGCCATCATCATACGTGATATTTACACCACCATCATTACCATTAATTAAGTGATTTGGGTTTTTTGGATTAATCCATAGCGCATGATGATCTGCATGAACATTTTCTGCGCTTATTGAAGTATATGTTTTACCACCATCTTTTGATTTAACGATTGGCACACCATAAATATAAATATGATCTGCATTATTTGGAGCTACATAAATATGACCAAAATAATATCCATAGCTGTAGTAAATATCATCTAGATAATCGTCGTGTGTTTTTTTCCAAGTAACACCTCCATCTGTACTTTTATAAACTTCAGTACCAATAACTGGAGTGTCAAATAACATAGAATTGGCATCTTCTAAATAACTTGCCAAATCAATAGGTTTTACATTGCCACTTCTTACCATTTGTTTAACATTTTCAGCTCTGTATTTCTCTTGAAACCCATTCATTTTCAAGTAGCCATTTAATTTTTTATCGTCTAATTTTAAAAACTCATCAGTAGTCATCGTTTTAAAATCGTCTTTTGATAATACGTTTGAGGGTTCTTTTTTTTCTTCGGAAGGTCTACGAAATTGGCTGTCATGAACTGCGTAAACTATATTATCATCATAAACCGCTAAGCCAATTCTACCAACGCCTTGTCCTGTTGGAAAACCACTATTTTCTATAGAGACTTTAGTCCAAGTATCACCAGCATCAGTGCTTTTGTAGATCCCAGAATTATTGCCATTACCATCAAAATTCCATGCTTTACGATCTTTAGTCCATGACGACGCGAACATTAAATTGAAGTTATTAGGATTGGTTTGTACATCAATAATACCACTCATATCGTCAACAAATAGCTTTTGCGACCAAGTGTTACCACCATCTGTAGTTTTGTAAATTCCTCGTTCTTGATTTGCAGAATATAAATGACCAGTAACACCAATAACCACTTCATCTGGATTATTAGGGTTAATGAGTATGCGACCAATATGGTGAGAATCTCTCAATCCCATATGTTGCCAGGTTTTACCGTTATCGGTAGATTTTAAAACGCCAATTCCTGCATAACTAGAGCGAGAGGCATTGTTTTCTCCCGTTCCAACCCAAATGGTTTTAGATTTCCAATCAACAGCAAGATCTCCAACGTTTTGAGTTTCCGAAGAATCTAGAATAGGTGTAAACGTTGTACCGTTATTTATGGTGTGCCAAACGCCTCCTGATGCATAGCCAACGTAAAATTCAATTGGGTTGTCTGGATTTACTGCCAAATCAGTAACACGACCACTCATAACAGTTGGTCCAATATTGGTAAAAGCAACGTTTTTAACTAATGAAGTTTTTGTGAGTTGCTCTTTTTTGTTAAGTGCATCTTTAATAGTTTGTGACGACGTAGACGGTTGTTGAGCATTAGCTAAAACTGATGCTCCAAAAATAAAATAACAGATATATTTTAACATAATTGGTACGGTTAGATTGAAATTGAAAAAATAATAAGCCTAAAGGTACTAAATATAGTTTATGGTTTTTAGAATTACTGTAAATGAGAATTAAAAACAAAAAGGTGTTTGATTTTTAAATCAAACACCTTTTTTATGTCATGTATTATTGGTTTTTATTCGATAATAAACTTCTTTGTTATTGTGTTATTTTCGACGTTTATTTTAATAAAGTAAACGCCGTTTTGAAGTTGACTTACATCAATGCTGTTAAGGGTGTAAGTGGTATTTAAATTTTTGGTAACAACCAACCTTCCTCTTACATCATAAATGGTTGCAAGCTCTAATTGTAAGTTTGATGAAGTTAGAATATTTAAATTGTTTTTTGCTGGGTTTGGATATATTGATACATGTTCTGATATGTAAACGTCATCGATTCCAAGACTAGAGCAAGCAGATGCTGTCATAGCTCCAGCACCACAAACTGTGGTGTTTGTATTTCTATCCATTACATCTGCAGCACCTGCCAAATCACTAGGACCAAGAATTCTGCTGTTTTGACCATTAGCAATTGAATAGTGCATGACTTCGCCAGGATTAATAATATGTGCCAATTGGTGACCATGTCCAAGTTCATGAACTGCAACACTTTCAAAATCAACTTCAAATCCGGTAGCTGTTCCTGGACCAAATTCCCATGACAATACAGAAAGATCTCCTGTAAATACATCATTAAAAACGATGTCTAATTCTGTGACGACAACATCAATTCCGCCAGGTGATGAAGCGTTAGTACAAGATCCAAATCTTGATGTACAACGTCCTAGAACTCCAGCGGGTAATTCTGTTCCATTATCAAAACGAATTACATTTACGTCGTCATCTGCTATGACGTCTGTTGTGGTTACTGCTCCAATTTCCCAATTAATTCCAGTAGTGCAAACCCATGACTCAAATGCTCTAACAAATGAGGCGTTAGCTGCAGAATTGGCATCGAAACTGGTTTCCATTTGCCATGTGTAACCTCCCGAACCGTTTAAGTCAACATGCTGCGATTGAAAATTCGTGGTCCCATTACTAGGGTTTATTTGAGAATAAAAGACTGTGAGGTCAGAGCTAGAGGTTGTTGTAAAATCAAATGATGTAATAACTTGTATGTCGCCAGTTCCTGCTCTAGAAGGTACTTCTACTTCTATTTGATTATCTGACCAGCTTAGTACTTGACTGTCTAATGCGGTATAATATTGATTACCTCCAAAGTTAGCATCTCTAAAATTAACGGTCCCTTGTGTGCTACCAAATCCTATTCCGTTTATAGTAAGTATATCTCTTACACCACCATTTATTATAGTTGGTGAAAATCCTGTTATTCCTATAGCTCCATTATCATCACGATTTGAGATGTAGTTATTATAGATTGCTTCAGCATCAAAATTTGATACTTCTACAACATTAGTAGTGTTAGTTAAAGCTTTAATAGTATTATGAAATGATGTAGTAATACCTGTATCACTTATAAAGGGATTAAAAACAGTGTTGTTTTGTAAATCATATTTGTAGAACCCTTGTGAAGATGCATAAGGTTGAAACTTACTATGCGAAGTTCCATTAGATATAGATACATTATTATCATCAAGAAGAAATACACCAATATCTCCTACATTAAGAGTAAGACTAGGTGTTACAACTTCAAATTGGTTAGCGACAGTTCCGCCTGGTGTTATAACTTCAATTATTTCGGTATGTGTTTGACCTTTAAATACTTTGTAAACTTCAATTGTATTTACTGTATAAATGTTATGATGGTGGTTATCCCAAAATGAGTTTTTTGAGATGACTTTACCTTCAATAATTTGTGATGACGATTGTACTTGAGTTGACAATGGTAATTCAACTAAAAGCTCTTGAGCTCTTAAGGTTATAGATGTTGCTACTGTTAAAAACAAGGTAAGCAACAACGTTGAGTAAGTAATATTTTTCATGGAAATGAGTTAGGCTATTATGGGAAATGTGTATTTCGGCGCGTAAATATAACAATTTACCGATAATTTGATATAATTACTTAATCTATTTACCTTTACACTGTAAAAACATAACATAAAATGAGCATGATAAAAATAGTATTACTCAAAGCCTTGATTAATACTATGAAGCATGATAACTATCTAAAAATAATCACATGAAATATCACAAAATAGACAGCAATCTTTTTATAAAAAACCGTAAAAATTTTATGTCTAAAATGAAACCGAGTAGTCTAGCGGTTTTTAATTCTAATGACGTTTATCCAGTAAGTGCAGATAGTACGTTGCCTTTTGCACAGCATCGAGATATTTTCTATTTAAGTGGTGTAGATCAAGAAGAAAGTATTTTAGTGCTTTTTCCAGATTGCCCAAAAGAACATCATAGAGAAATCTTGTTTTTAACCGAAACGAATGAGCATATTGCAGTTTGGGAAGGTGAGAAATTAACTAAAGAAGCTGCTTTAGCAACAAGCGGAATTAAAACCGTGTATTGGCTTAAAGACATGGAGAAAATCATGTTTGAACTCATGACGCAATGTGATACCGTTTATATTAATACTAATGAGCATTATAGAGCATCTGTAGTTACCCAAACTCGCGAAGACCGTTTCACAAAATGGTTAAAAGATAGATATCCTGCGCATAGTGTTGCAAAAAGCAATCCTATTTTACAGCGCTTACGTTCTGTTAAAGATCAAATTGAAATTGATCTTATGCAACAAGCTTGTGATATTACCGAAAAAGGATTTCGTCGTATATTAAATTATGTAAAACCAGATGTTTGGGAGTTTAATATAGAGGCTGAGTTTATGCATGAATTTTTAAATAATCGTTCTAAAGGTTTTGCATACACTCCAATTATTGCTTCTGGTAATAATGCAAACGTTTTACATTATATAGAGAATAATCAGCAATGTAAAGCTGGTGATTTAATTTTGTTTGATGTTGCTGCAGAATATGCCAATTACGCAAGTGATATGTCTAGAACGATACCTGTTTCTGGACGATTTACCGATCGTCAAAAAGCGGTGTACAATGCTGTAAACCGTGTAAAGAACGAAGCTACAAAATTATTAACTCCAGGAACTTTGTGGGCAGAATATCATATTGAGGTTGGAAAATTAATGACTTCGGAATTATTAGGGCTTGGGTTGCTAGACAAGGCAGATGTACAAAATGAAGATAAAGATTGGCCAGCGTATAAAAAGTATTTTATGCATGGTACTTCTCATCATATAGGATTAGATACACATGATTACGGAATATTAACAGAGCCAATGCAGGCCAATAATGTATTTACGGTAGAGCCAGGAATTTATATTCCTGCGGAAGGTTTTGGTATTCGTTTAGAAGATGATGTAGTCATCCAAGAATCTGGAGAGCCTTTTAATTTAATGCGAAATATTCCAATTGAAGCTGACGAGATTGAGGAGTTGATGAATAATTAAATCCAAATAGATTAAAGTTTAAAGCCTAAAGCAAATTGCTTTAGGCTTTTTTAGGTTTAGAAACTAATCCAGCTACCAAACAAGCCACTAAAGCAGGTAAAACCCATCCTAAACTATATTGAGCTAAAGGAATATATTGTGTAAGTTGTTCTAAGTCTTCCGAAGGAGAAATAAAACCTACAACATCTGGGATGCTACATAAAAATGTTGTAATCACAACAGCTCTAAATACGACAGGTGTTGAAAATCGTTTTGGTAGTACATTTAATATAATAAGTACAATGGTTATAGGGTAAATAAATAATAAAACTGGCACTGCAACAATAATAATAGAGTTGAAATCTAATTGTCCAACCACAATGCCTAGTGCACTTGCCAAAATTGCGGTTGCAATATATACTGTTTGGGAATTTCCCATGAGGCCTTTAAAATAATCTGCTGTACCTGCAACAATACCTATGGCAGTTGTAAAACAAGCGAGAGAGATTAAAATGCTTAAAACAGTGTTGCCAAAACCTCCAAGAGATGATAAACTAATTTTGCGAAGGAGATTCGCACGCTGCATGTCATTTGGCAATGTATCGTTGATGCTAATTTCTGAACCGTAATAGGCACCAACCGAAATGAGTCCGGCATATATAATAAATAAACCAAATCCTGCAATCCAACCAGATTTTGCTATAAGCGATTTTTTCTCTTCAAAACTACCATTATGTCTTAAATTAATAGAGATTATTATCACAGCTCCAACGACAACAGCTCCAATAGCATCAAAGGTTTGGTAACCTTCTAAAATCCCTGAAACTAATGGTGTGCTCATTTCTGATGTGGATGTGAGCATTTCCGAAGAAAACAACCCAATGCCAATAACCGTCAATAACATAATCACTATTAAAGGGGTTAGAAATTTACCTATAAACCCTAATATTTTTGAGCGATTAAGAACAAAAACCAAAACAAGAATAAAATAAACCGTACTAGTTAATAATGGGCTGGTGCCAAAAGTAGGATGAATTGCAATCTCATGCGTTGCAGCTGCTGTTCTAGGAGACGGTATCGCTACAGCGATCACATAAATTAAAATACAATAAATAAGACTAAATTGCGGAGATACTTTTTTGCCAAAGTCATATAACGTGCCTTGTAACTTGGCGTGTGCTAAAATACCTATAATTGGGATGACAACAGCAGTTATCATAAATCCTAAGGCAACCCAAAACCAATTGTCGCCAGCATTATACCCTAAAAGTGGTGGCAATAATAAATTTCCTGCTCCAAAAAACAGAGAGAATAAACCAAAACTGGTGATAAAAAGTTCTTTTCTAGAATTCAATATTTAAAATTTAGTTAGTTTATCAAATATAGTAAAATGTTAATTGCAAAATCTATTCAAACCTTATCTTTGCGGCTATGATACTATACCATAGAGAAAGTCCGGTTTATTATGAAGATGAAGGTCAAGGAGAGGCTGTAATTTTACTGCATGGGTTTTTAGAAAATTCGTCTATGTGGAATGATTTAAAACCGCAACTATCAAAAAATAATAGGATTATTTGTGTTGATCTATTAGGTCATGGTCAAACTGAATGTCAAGGATATGTTCATACCATGGGTGATATGGCAAATGCGGTTTTAGCCGTCGTAAATCATTTAAAACTAAAAACATATACCTTAATTGGCCACTCCATGGGTGGTTATGTCGCTTTAGCCTTGGCTGAGAAAAACCCGAATGCAGTACAAGGTTTGTGCCTTATGAATTCTACATTTCATGAAGATGATGATGAGCTTAGAGCGTTGAGAAAGCGAGCTAATCTCATGGTTCAAACCAATTTTGAAAACATGGTAAGGATGTCGTTTACGAATTTGTTTTCTTCGGAAAGTAGACGAACTCATAAAATAGAGGTTAAAAAAGTTTTAGAGCAAGCATTAAAAACCTCGGCACAAGGTTATGTTGCAGGACAAGAAGGTATGATGTTGAGAGAAGATAAGTTTGAGTTCTATAATAATCTTGATGCTAAAAAATTAATTATTATTGGTGAAAAGGATCCTGTTATTAAAGGAGCATTGATTTTAACAGAAACTAAAAATACTTCGATAAGATGTGAAACATTGTCTTTAGGTCATATGAGTCATATTGAAAATAAAGAGGAATTATCTTACATTTTATTGCGTTTCGTCGAATAATTACAACTTTTAAACCTTAAGTGATTATTATTTAATATGTTAGTAGTCCCAAAAACTAACAGTCATGAAAAATGCTAACTCTACAAAATTAACTAGTCCGTTAAAAATTTACTGTGATATATTTGGTCATAAATATGAAATGACAAAAAAAGTCACGTCTCATGTTAAAGAGTATACTTGTAAATGTTGCAAGCATCAATTAACAACAAACGGCAATGGTAAGCTTACAGAGCTTACGCCTAAGTTTCAAGAAATCAATGAGATTTTAGAAGTTATTTATTCGCGAAGAATGTCACGTTTAAAGCAAAAATCGCTCAGTTCGTCGATATATTAAAGTAAAATCGTACGTTATTATTTGGTTTTCATATATTTAGATATCCTCTAAAATTATTAATTAATAGCGCAATACATTGAAAAGTTTCTACTGCTCGGTTTTTGGACATCAATACGAGGTTTCAAAAAACATTACATATCACGTAAAAGAATATAAATGCTCTCATTGTAACTCTCAAGTAACCACAAGTGGAAATGGTGGTTTGACACCATTAACTCCAAAATTTCGAGAAATCAATTCTGTTTTATCACGAATTCATAAAAGAAGAGTTGCTAGAATGTCTCAAAGCACAACACCCAAAATGCAACAACATGATGAGTTGTTAGATTTTAGCCCTCATTTTTCATAGCATTCCACCCTTTGGCTATTATTGGTATAGATTGTTCACCACGAGTGATGAGGTTCATGCCACGTCCTTTTTCAGTGATATAACCTATTACTGTTAAATTTGGATTCCCTTTAATTTTAGGAAAATCGTCTTGAGAAATCGTCATTAATAATTCGTAATCTTCACCACCATTTAAAGCAATAGTCGTACTGTCTATTTTAAACTCTTCGCAAGTAGAAATGACTTGAGGGTCTAAAGGTATTTTATTTTCGTAAATCTCTGCGCCAACATCACTTTGTTTACATATGTGTATGATTTCAGATGATAAACCATCACTTATATCAATCATACTTGTAGGTTTAACCTCTAATTTTTCAAGTAGCTCTACAATATCTTTTCTTGCTTCAGGTTTTAATTGTCGCTCAATAATATAGGTATATGGGTCTAAATCTGGTTGATTTTGCGGATTCACTTTAAACACCTCTTTTTCGCGTTCTAAAACTTGTAATCCCATGTAAGCAGCACCAATATCACCACTTACTACTAGCAGATCGTTAGGTTTGGCGCCATTTCTATAGACCACATTGTCTTTGTCAATTTCACCAATTGCTGTTACAGAAATTATAAGGCCAGTGGTTGATGAGGTGGTATCTCCTCCTACAACATCAACATTATATATAGAGGCAGCAGTTTCAATTCCTGCATATAAATCTTCTAGAGCTTCTAATGGAAAGCGATTGGAAACTGCAATAGATACCGTAATTTGAGTGGCCTTAGCATTCATAGCATACACATCACTCAAATTAACAACAACAGCTTTGTATCCTAAATGTTTTAAAGGCGCATATGATAAATCAAAATGCACGTGTTCAACAAGTAAATCTGTAGTGACTACAATTTGTTTTGATTTTGCATCTAAAACAGCAGCATCATCGCCTATACCTTTTATTGTCGAGGACTGTTTGATGTCAAAATTTTTAGTAAGGTGCTCAATGAGACCAAATTCTCCAAGTTGATCTAATGAAGTACGTGATTGGTTTTTATCTTCTATCATGTTGCAAAAATAAGTCCATTTTTTTAAGCAGAGAATGCATTTAGGGTATTTTTAAGGACTTCTGAAATAGTAAACCATGCATTTCAACGAAAAAATACGTGTTTAGTCGGTTTTTTGAAAATTATGTTCTAAATTCGTAATCCCAAATTTATCAACCTACTATGAAAACGTCTACTAGCAAATTGCTATGTTCAGTTTTTGGACATAACTCAAAACAGACTTCAACAACAGCAAAAAAAGCACGCGGATTATCTTGTGCATCTTGTAAATCTAAACAGATAGATAGTGATTTTGAGCGTTTAGATATGTTTCCGTTTGAAAATAAAGAAATAAAGACCGCTTTACAGGAGCTTTTTATTTTAAAGATTCAGCATACTCGCAAGCACATTTCCGTGTAAAACACAATTCCTATTTTATTTTAGAGTTTGATGCTAAGGCTTCAAATTCGCATTAAAATTTGTTATACAATCATTTACTAATATAATGTTAGGATGCATGGTTAAAATCGACATATGTCGTATATTTGCAATCTATTAATACCGTTTCTTATTTGAAATGATTTTAAAAGAAAATGTTGAATTTTTTCTTTGAGCTGAATATAAAAATAAAGCAGAGCCTGGATTACGGTTTGTTTATTTTATTGAGGTAGAAGGGCAAATGGACATTTTATAAGGATTATTTTAAAGGTGAAAGGGTATTTATAATATCTATATAACAAATGATAAAAGTATCAGAAACAGCGAAAAAGAAAGTCATGGAACTCATGAGTGATGATGGCTTTAATACAACAACAGATTACGTTCGTGTTGGTGTAAAAAGTGGTGGATGCTCTGGTTTATCTTATGATTTAAAGTTTGATAACGAACAAAAAGAAGATGACAAAGTTTTTGAAGATAATGGCGTTAAAATCATTGTTGACAAAAAAAGCTTTTTATATTTGATAGGAACCACTTTAGAGTATTCTGGAGGATTAAATGGTGCTGGATTTGTATTTAACAATCCTAATGCGAATAGAACTTGTGGTTGCGGAGAATCATTTTCGCTTTAAATCCCATCCTAAACTTTCCTTTTAGGAAGGAATTAAAATTGTAAACATTATTATGTCAAAATATACAGAAGACGATTTAAGAGAAGAATTAAAAACCAAAGAATACGAATATGGTTTTTATACTGACATAGAATCTGAAACATTTCCAATTGGATTAAACGAAGATATCGTTCGTGCTATTTCAAAGAAAAAAGAAGAGCCAGAATGGATGACAGAATGGCGATTGGAAGCATTTAAAGTTTGGAAAGAAATGACTGAACCTGAATGGGCTAATGTACATTATGAAAAACCAGATTTTCAATCTATAGCATATTACTCGGCTCCAGTAGCAATTGATCCAAATAAAACACTTGATGATGTAGATCCAGATTTACTAGCGATGTACAAAAAACTGGGTATTTCTGTAGATGAGCAAAAGAAAATGAATAATATAGCAATGGATATTGTTGTAGATTCAGTTTCTGTTGCGACAACATTTAAAAAGACTTTAGCCGAAAAAGGAATCATTTTTATGAGTATTTCTGAAGCGATTAAAGAACATCCAGAATTAGTTAAAAAATATTTAGGTACAGTAGTCCCTCAAAAAGATAATTTTTATGCTGCCTTAAATAGTGCTGTGTTTAGTGATGGTAGTTTTTGTTACATTCCTAAAGGCGTGCGTTGCCCAATGGAACTCTCTACCTATTTTAGAATTAATCAAGCAGGAACAGGGCAATTTGAAAGAACTTTAGTAATTGCCGATGAAGGCAGTTATGTATCCTACCTAGAAGGTTGTACCGCACCAAGTCGTGATGAAAATCAATTACATGCAGCAGTTGTAGAACTAATTGCTCTTGATGATGCCGAAATAAAATACTCTACAGTACAAAACTGGTTTCCAGGAACTGCGGAAGGTAAAGGTGGTGTTTACAATTTTGTGACTAAAAGAGGGCTTTGTGAAACTAATGCAAAAATTTCTTGGACCCAAGTTGAAACAGGAAGTGCCGTGACTTGGAAATATCCATCATGTGTCTTAAAAGGTGATAACTCGGTTGGTGAGTTTTACTCAATAGCTGTGACTAATAATTATCAGCAAGCAGATACAGGTACTAAGATGATTCACTTAGGGAAAAACACAAAATCTACGATTATATCTAAAGGAATTTCCGCAGGAAAATCTCAAAACTCCTATAGAGGATTAGTGCAAATAAGCTCTAGAGCAGAGAACGCTCGTAATTTCTCACAATGTGATAGTTTACTAATGGGCAATGAATGTGGCGCACATACATTCCCATATATTGAAGCTAAAAACAAATCGGCCCAAATAGAGCACGAAGCCACAACGAGTAAAATTGGTGAAGATCAAATTTTCTATTGTAATCAAAGAGGTATTGATACCGAAAAAGCAATTGCTTTAATTGTTAACGGTTTTAGTAAAGAAGTGCTTAATAAATTACCAATGGAATTTGCTGTTGAAGCACAAAAATTATTAGAAATAAGTTTAGAAGGTTCGGTAGGATAAACACAAAAAGTATAGCATGAAAAAATTACTTGTACTATTGATGATGTTTACAGTATTTGTAAGCTGTAAAGAAGACAAAAAAACTGAGGTTGACTCATCTCAAGATGATAAAACAATAGTTGCTCAAGATGGTAAAACTCCAAAACAGAGTGATGGCTTAGTTGCGGTTCAAGGTGATTTTATTTATTATGCAGACGCAGCCGTATTAAAAACACCAACAAAAATATATGGCGTTGTGGTTGACGAGAAAATGCAAGAATTGCAAACTCAAGTTAAAGCCTATAAAAAATTAGATACAGATATGGTACCTGTAACCATTAGAGGTCGCATGTTTAAAAAAGATCCAAGTGAAGAAGGCTGGGAAGATAGAATTGAGATTAAAGAAATTTTAAAAGTTTCGCCTCCTAATCCAGAGGTGAACGACGTTATAAAAATTGGAAGCAAATAGTATGTTAGAAATAAAAGATTTACACGCAAGTGTAGAAGGTAAAGGCATTTTAAGAGGAATAAATTTAGAAGTTAAAGCTGGAGAAGTTCATGCTATCATGGGACCAAATGGTTCAGGTAAAAGTACTTTAGCTTCTGTAATTGCTGGTAAAGAGGAATACGAAGTTGAAAAAGGTCAAATTCTCTTAAATGATGAAGATATTGAAGAATTGGCTGCCGAAGAACGTGCACACAAAGGCGTGTTTTTGTCATTTCAATATCCAGTCGAGATTCCTGGAGTTAGCGTGACTAACTTCATAAAAACAGCAATTAACGAAACTAGAAAATCTAAAGGTTTAGATGATATGCCTGCAAAGGATATGTTGAAAATGATTCGTGAAAAAGCTGAGCTTTTAGAAATTGATAGAAAATTTTTATCACGTTCTTTAAATGAAGGATTTTCAGGTGGCGAGAAAAAGCGTAATGAGATTTTTCAAATGGCAATGTTAGAGCCTAAATTAGCAATTCTTGATGAAACAGATTCTGGTTTAGATATTGATGCTTTGCGTATTGTTGCTAATGGTGTTAATAAATTAAAGAGTAAAGATAATGCTGTAATAGTAATTACACATTACCAACGTTTATTAGATCATATTGTTCCTGATTTTGTGCACGTGCTATACAATGGACGTATTGTGAAATCTGGTACTAAAGAGTTAGCTCACGAGTTGGAAGAAAAAGGTTACGATTGGATTAAAGAAGAAGTAGGAGCTTAAATAAGTGAGCAGTAAACAGTATACGGTAGGTCGTTTTTTTTAACGAGCTTACTTTGAATGCTGAAGACTAAGAACTGAAGATTAAAAGAAATGGAATTAAAAGATAAGTTAGTATCGTCATTTATGGCATTTGAAGACACAGTAGATGTAGATGCTCCTGTACATGATGTTCGAAATGAAGCGATTAAAATTTTTGAAGACAAAGGATTTCCTTCTAAGCGTGATGAAGCATGGAAGTACACATCGTTAAATAGTGTTTTAAAACATGATTACAGTGTGTTTCCTAAGCAAGAAAATGCCATCGAATTTAGTGATATAAAAAAATACTTTATTCATGATATTGATAGCTATAAAATTATTTTCATTGACGGTAAATACTCTTCTCACTTATCACAAACCACACATGATGGTATAGATGTATGTTTAATGTCATCTGCATTAACAAAGCCTAAGTATCAGCTTATTATTGAAAACTATTTTAATAAAGTAGCTTCAAAAGATGGGATTTCATCATTAAATACTGCGTTTTCTAAAGAAGGTGCTTATATTCATATTCCGAAGAACAAATTAGTCGCCAAACCAATTCAAATTATTCATTTTTCTACAGGAAATGAATCGGCTTTACTTTTACAACCACGTAATTTAATTGTTGTAGATGAAAATTCTCATGTTCAAATTATCGAACGTCATCAAAGTTTAACAGAAAACCCTGTTCTCACCAATAGCGTTACCGAAATATTTGCAGCTAAAAGAGCTATTGTAGATTATTATAAAATTCAAAATGATAAAGAAAGTGCGTCACTAATTGATAGCACATCTGTAAATCAAAAACGAGAGAGCCACGTCTCAATGCACACCTTTACATTTGGAGGAAAATTAACCCGTAACAATCTTAATTTTTACCAAAATGGAGAGCGTATGGACTCTACTTTAAATGGCGTAACCATCATTGGAAATAAACAACATGTAGATCACAACACATTGGTACATCACATAGAACCAAATTGTGAAAGTCATCAAGATTACAAAGGTATTTTTGCAGATAATGCTACAGGTGTTTTTAATGGAAAAGTACTAGTAAATAAAGAAGCTCAAAAAACAAATGCATTTCAATCTAACAACAATATTTTGTTGAGTGACAAAGCATCAATTAACAGCAAGCCTCAGTTAGAGATTTTTGCAGATGATGTGAAATGTTCTCACGGTTGTACAATTGGACAACTTGATGAAAGTGCTATGTTTTATATGCGTTCTCGTGGTATTCCAGAAAAAGAAGCTAAAGCATTATTAATGTTTGCATTTAGTAATAACGTATTAGACTCGGTGAAAATTCCTGAAATTAAACAACGCATCACTAAAATTATAGCTAATAAATTGGGAGTTAATATTGGGTTTGATCTCTAACAAATTCAATGTGACTTACTTGTCCGTCACAGGACAATAACATTCCAATTATTTTACCCTTTGTATTTGTTGTAAACTCATATAAAGTCCTGTCATGATTGCCAAAACTATAATGTTGAATTGGATATAACGTGATGTTATCATGATTTTTATAGCTTAGTTTGAGTGTATTATCATCTATAAAAAACGTATAATTTGTTTGTAGTTCTTCGGAAAAATAATCACCTACAAAATCGTTTAAATTAGAAGGATTTTCGGTGATTAGTGTAGCGCGTTTAAAATAAAAAGGTGTACCTGAAAATGAGATTATCAAATCATAATTAGGTGTTTTGGTAAAATCGTAGGTGACATGCTGTGCGTGACGTCTTACAAACTTATTTGTGTCAACTTGCAATAAAGGAATGTGCTGTTTTCCCATAGAACCTATAGCTTTTAAGGTGTCATTTTCTTCGGAAATTTGCATGATCATATCACTATTAACTTCTTTATAATCTCCTGTAAATACATTTAGTTGTTGTGGTTTAAAACGTGTTAATTTATCAGTAGATACAACTTCAGTTTGTTTTGAAGGTAATAATAGATCCAAAATTTGATATGATATAGGCCTTGGGTTTATAGATTGCAAATTGGTTAATATAATTATACTAATTTGTGCTTCAGGTAGTGTTAAGAGCTGAGTTTGTCCTCCAAAACCATAACCGCTATGGCTCACAGTTTTAAGCCCTTTATATTCGTCAATCATTACACCTCTTGCATAATTTGCTTTTTTTCCGGTTGTTAGAATTTCCGAAGTTATAAGAAACGTTGCCAGTTCTTTAAATTGATCATGGTTACCATTGAGCATTGTGGCCCAAATCGCTAAATCTTTAAGATTACTTCCCATGCTTCCTGCACCATAACTTAATTGCGTTGATGTATTGTATACAAAATTATCGTTGTGTTTTTGATATCCAATCGCTTTATTTTTTATGACTGTGCCATGAGAAACTCTAACAAAAGTATGGGTCATTCCTAAGGGTATAAGAATGTTAGTTTTAAGGTATTCATCTAAATTTTGCCCCGAAATTTGTTCTATAATTAAAGCTAGTAGGTTGTAATTTGTGTTAGAATATATGATTTTTTCGCCAGGAGCAAAGTCAAGGTGTTTTTGTCTTTTAGCTAGATTTAGAACAAAAGCGTTATCATAATAATCTCTGTTAGGGTCAAAACCAGACAAAAACATGGTGGTATGATAATTTCTAATTCCACTTGAATGATTTAGCAAATGTTTGATTTGAATGGTTTTGCCATAATCTGGAAAATTTGGAAAAAATTGATGTAAGTTATCCTCTAGATTCAGTTTTTCCTCTTCAATCAAAGACCATATGGCAGCTGCAGTAAATTGTTTTGCAATGGATGCTAAACTAAAAACAGTAGAATCTGAGTTTTTGATATTATAATCCAAATTAGAAAGCCCAAACCCTTTAGAATAGATGGTCTTGCCATGTTTTAAAACTTTCACACTTAAACCTGGTTGCTCATCAGATTTGTAACTATCAAACAATATATCAATTTGTTGTGTTAGATCTGTTTGTGCGTTAAGTGGGCTTAAAGCCAATACGCAAACTAAAGTGCTAAAATATTTTATGATTGACATTGCTTGTATTTTTGGTAGAAATATGTTGGTATGAGTCCAAAATTTAAAAATAGGAATCCTACAAATACGATAATCCCTCGATAAGGCCATGTTAGAAATTCAAACATAGCGCCAATGCCAAGAATAAAAAATGTTATAAAGCCAAGGATGTAAAATGATTTTTTCATGTGTAATTAGGTATTGTTTTTTAATGGTCACATACTGTTCGTTATTAACCTTTCATTTTGATAAGCATATGTAGAACAGCCTCGTTTGATATGAAATGATAGTTAGGACAAAGTATGAATGGAGGTTTTGTAACGTGCATAAAAGTGCATAGGTAAGATTACTAATACCGAAATTATTATGGCACTAAGCAGCCAGGCATTTGCATATGGCCATTGCATCATTTGAAATACTAAACTCATAATCAACAATACTATGACTATAAAACCACTCGTAAATTTTACTTTGTTAATCGTTATAATTTGTTTTGCAAATTTTTGATAATTGGTTTCTAGTTGTAGATTTTGAAAACTAGCATAACCACCAAATTTTTGAAGTGCTTTTTGATATAATACATCAAAATCTTGAGATTCATTAGTTTCTATATACGTACAAATATGATCTAACAAGTCTTCTCTTAAATCTTTAGAGTTGACTCCGTAAAATTTTAAGTTGTTATCAATAAATTCAATGTGTTGCTCTGTAAGTATCATGCTTTTAAAGTTTCAGAATTAAAAATAAGATGTAGCGTATCCATGAAGTCATTAATTTCTTTAGTAACCTCAGTCACCATTATTTTGCCATTACTCGTGACTTTGTAATACTTTCTTACACGTTTACCTATATATACTTTTTCGGTTTCTAATATACCTTTAGCTTCTAGTTTATGAAGAATAGGGTATAAAGCACCTTCAGAAATATCTATTTTGCCTGAAGTCAATTTTTTTACTTCTTGAGTTATTTCGTAACCATACATTTTGTCTCTACTATCTATTAGTTTTAAAATGATGGGTTGTAATGTTCCTTTTGTGAGTTCTTTGCTATACATTTTACAAATATACATTTTATTTAAATGTATTGTAATAAAATATTAAAAAAGACATAAGTTTCGTTTTTGGCATATTATTTTAAGTAAACATCTCGTAACTTTGTACATATGATAAACATCGCTAAAATAAGAGAAGACTTTCCAATCTTAAACCGTAAGGTTAATGGGAAACCCTTAATATATTTTGATAATGCAGCAACGTCGCAAACTCCACAACGAGTTATTGATGAGATTGTAAATTATTATTCTAATTATAATGCTAATATTCATAGAGGTGTGCACACGCTAAGTCAAGAAGCTACAGACTTATATGAAGCGGCACGATTAAAAATCCAGAAACATTTCAACGCAAAGCATAGTTATGAGGTTATATTAACGTCTGGTACTACTCACGGTATTAACTTAGTAGCCAATGGTTTTTCTACTTTGCTACATAAAGGAGATGAGGTACTCGTATCTGCGTTAGAGCATCATAGTAATATTGTACCTTGGCAAATGTTATGCGAGCGTACAGGAGCAACGCTCAAAGTGATTCCTATGAATGAACATGGCGAATTAATTATGAGTACGTATGAGGAGCTACTTTCAGAACAAACAAAATTGGTATTTGTTAACCATATTTCTAATGCATTAGGAACGATCAATCCTATAAAACAAATGATTGATATGGCTCACAAGGTTGGAGCGGCTATTCTTATTGATGGTGCGCAATCTTGTCCGCATATAAAACCAGACGTTCAAGAATTAGACGTTGATTTTTATGTCACTTCTGCACATAAAATGTGTGGGCCAACAGGAGTTGGTATGCTCTATGGTAAAGAAGAATGGCTTAATAAACTACCACCTTATCAAGGAGGAGGAGAAATGATTGATCAAGTGACTTTTGCGAAAACAACTTATGCTGGCTTACCTCACAAATTTGAAGCTGGTACTCCAAATATTTGTGGTGGTATTGCTTTTGGAGCAGCAGTAGATTATATGAATGCGATTGGTTTTGATGCTATTGCCAGCTACGAGCATAAACTTTTAAATTATGCCACGAAGCAATTATTAAAAATCGACGGACTAAAAATTTATGGTACAGCAAAAGAAAAAACCTCAGTAATTTCTTTTAATATAGAAGGTATTCATCCTTACGATATAGGTACTATTTTAGATAAAATGGGTATCGCAGTAAGAACAGGTCATCATTGCGCACAACCTATTATGGATTTCTTTAAAATTCCAGGAACGGTTAGAGCTTCATTTGCGTTTTATAATACAAAAGAAGAAATCGATGCTTTAGTTAAAGGTGTAGAGACTGCAAAAATGATGCTCTCGTAAAGTTTGGCTTCTTTTTTGTAATATTACTCGTGTAACCATTAAAAAAAGAATAGTATGAAACTAATTATATGTATGTTTATTGTGCTTATTTCAGCAAAAGAATGCGATAAAAATAAAGCACAATTAGCGAATCAAAATACTGCAGAAACGACAACAGTAGAAATGACTGAAAGAGCAATTCAAAATGATGTCAAATTTAATTATCGCGCTATTACCCGAGGTTTTTATTTAGAAATTTGGATTGAAGGTGATTCTATAAAATATACTTCAGATAATACTTTAAAGTTCATTACCTCAACTATAATTCCTGCCAAAGAACAGGTAGACCTTATGAAACTGCTAAGCGATATAGACGAAAAGATGCTTCCAAAATTGGAGGCTCCTTCCACTAATTTTAGATTTGATGCTGCTGCTATTGCAACTTTAGAAATCTCTAAAGATGAAAATTCATATAAAACAGTGTCTTTTGATCATGGAAATCCGCCAAAATCGATAAAAGCTATCGTTGAAAAGATGTTATCGATTAAAACAATGATCGAGAAGCAATAGAGATGTCGTATCTTTGTAACTTCGGAAGAAAACGGTCAAACAGACAAAAATAGAAGAATGACAATTTCAGAAATACAAGAAGAAATAATAGACGAATTTTCAATGTTTGATGATTGGCAAGAACGCTATCAATATATGATAGATTTAGGCAAATCATTACCTTTAATAGATTCAAAATATAAAACTGAAGACAATATTATTACAGGTTGTCAAAGTAAAGTTTGGGTACATGCAGAGATGAAAGCAGATAAAATTGAATTCACTGCAGATAGTGATGCCATTATAACTAAAGGCATAATTGCAATTTTGATTAGAGTATTTTCTAATCAACATCCAAAAGATATTATAGAAGGTAATACAGAGTTTATAGATGCCATTGGATTAAAAGAACACTTGTCTCCAACGCGAGCTAATGGGTTGGTAAGTATGATTAAAAAAATAAAAATGTATGCTTTAGCATATCAAACACAGTTAAATTAATTTTTTCTAAATCTGCTAATAAACAGTCTTAGAAATTTTAACACGATACCACATGAGTGATACAGCAATAGACACCAACCTTTTAGGTGAAAAAATAGTAAGAGTTTTAAAAACAATATTCGATCCAGAAATTCCTGTAGATATTTACGAATTAGGACTTATATATGATGTATTTGTTAATGAAGATTTTGATGTCAAAATTTTAATGACCTTAACAACACCAAATTGTCCAGTGGCAGAAACATTGCCATTAGAAGTAGAAGAAAAAGTAAAATCATTAAATGATGTTAAAACAGCCGAAGTTGAAATCACTTTTGATCCACCATGGACACAAGATCTAATGAGTGAAGAAGCTAAACTAGAACTAGGAATGCTTTGATGATTTTTGAGATTGTATATATAAATGCCTAGACAGAAACCTAAATCTATAGCAGAAGGTAATAAAGTTAACCTAAAAGGGTCCTTTAGAGCTTTAGTCTATATTCCTAGATTTTTTAAAGAAATCTGGAATACTAATAAATCACTTTTTTTAGGTTCTGCTTTTTGTCGTCTCATTGCAGCTGTATTGCCAGTAGTGATTCTATGGGTTGGGAAGCTCATTATCGACGAAATTATAATACAAACAAAAACCGAAGTCACAGATTTATCTACACTTTGGATGTATGTTGGTGTAGAGTTTGGTCTCATCATTCTATCAGATTTAATAAGTAGAGCCATTTCTCTAACCGATGGGCTTTTAGGAGATGCCTACTCTATTGCTTCATCGGTAAATATTATTAAAAAGACCAATAAAATTAATATTAGTCTTTTAGAAGATTCCGAATTTTATGACAAACTAGAACGCGCTAGAACTCAAACCACAGGACGCGTAGCATTAATGTCAAATGCACTTGGTGAGGTTCAAAGCCTTATTTCTATTGCTACTTTAGTTGCAGGTCTTATTTATTTTGAACCCTATTTAATTATACTCCTCATTTTTAGTATTGTACCATCGTTTATAAATGAAATATGGTTTAGTCAACGACAATATTCATTAGCTAGAGGCTGGACAGCCGAGCGACGTGAACTCGATTATTTAAGATATATTGGTGCTAATAATGAAACAGCTAAAGAGATTAAGCTTTTTGGTCTTACAGATTTTATAGTTGATCGTTTTAAAAATCTCTCTCAAGAATATTATGATCTCAATAAAAATTTAGCAATTAAAAGATCAGCACTAGGGTTTTTATTTAATGTATTGGGAACGTTAAGCTATTATGGCGCCTATGTTTTTATAATTTATCGAGTGGTAACTGGTATGATAACATTAGGTGAACTCACATTTCTATCAGGTTCATTTAATAGATTGACTAAAAATTTACAAGATTTCTTCTCAAAGTTTACACGAATAACCGAAAGTGCTTTGTATCTAAAAGATTATTTTGAATTTATTGATATCTCGATAGAACCTAATCATATTGAAGATCAACCAGTGCCAAGTAAAATTATGTCGGGATTTGAATTCAAAAACGTCACATTCTCCTATCCAGGATCTGAGGTCCAAATTTTAAAAGGCATATCTTTTAATTTAAAAGCCGGTGAAAAATTGGCTTTTGTTGGGCAAAATGGTGCAGGTAAAACAACGCTTACAAAATTGCTCTTACGTTTTTATGAACCTACTTCTGGTGAGATTTTATTAGACGGAATCAATATTAACCGTTTTAATAAAGCAACATATCAAGAGTTTTTCGGTGTTATTTTTCAAGATTTCTTTAAATATGAATTTACCGCTAAAGAAAATATTGCCATTGGTGATATTGATGAGATAAACAATTTGAAAAAAATTGAAAATGCTGCGGAAATGAGCCTGGCAAGCGAAGTCATCTCTGAATTGAAAAAAGGATACAACCAACAACTCGGTAAGCGTTTTGCAAAAGGGCAAGACCTATCTGGAGGTCAATGGCAAAAAGTGGCATTAGCAAGATCATATATGAAAGATGCCGAAGTTATGGTGCTCGACGAACCAACATCTGCATTAGATGCAAAAGCAGAAAGTGAAGTCTTTCAGCGTTTTATTGCATTAACCGAAAATAAAACAAGTATCATTATCTCTCATAGATTCTCTACCGTTAGGCAAGCAGACCGAATCCTCGTTTTAGAAGAAGGCAAAGTCTTAGAAATTGGAACACATCAAGAACTTATGATTAATGATTCTTTGTATGCCGAATTATTCACCCTTCAAGCAGAAGGCTATCAATAGAAAATAACTTAAATTTGTAGTATGCAGGAAGAGATTGTAAATAGAGTTGCATTAAGTAAACTTATGGTAGTTGATCTAGAGGATTATTATCCAGAGGGTGAGCGTATCATTTTTGATATTAAAGATTGGTTGTATGAAGGCTTTGTTTTAAGAGAAAAGGAATTTAGGCAGATGGTTAAAGCTTATGATTGGTCAAAACATCAAAATCAATTTATTGGTTTAACTTGTTCTACAGATGCTATTATTCCAGCCTGGGCTTATATGTTGCTAACTATAGAGTTACAGCCTTATGCTAAAAAAATTATAGTTGGAGATTTAGAAACTCTTGAGACTTCAATTTATCAAGACATTATAAACAACTTAAATCTAGAGCCTTATGCCGATAAGCCTCTAATTATAAAAGGTTGCGCGCACAAGCCAGTACCTGCAAATGCTTATATTTTACTGTCTAGTAAATTAAAACCAATAGCCAAATCTATTATGTATGGTGAGGCTTGTTCTTCGGTTCCTTTATTCAAAAGAAAATAAATTTATTAAAATTGTGACTTTAAGAAATTATTAGAGTCTAACTCTACACAGTGCAATGCTATTACATGCGTATTTAACTCAATTATTGGTAGTTAAAAATGAGAATGAATTATATTTGCACCTTTAATTATAAATTGAAAACTATTAAAATTAAAATTATGACTAAAAAAGTATTTCTAACAGCTTTATTGATGTTATCAGTAGCGTTTAGTTTTGCTCAAACTAAAGAAGAACTAGAAACTCAAAAAGCAGAAAAACAAAGTGTTGCAGATGCTGCACAAGCTGAGGCAGATGCATTACAAGCTCAAATAGATGCGCTTCCAGGATGGAGAATAGGTGGATTTGGAGTTATAGGTGGTAGCTTGTCTAACTTTAATAACTGGTATTCTCAAGCGGCAGTAAATAATTCTTCAGGAAATATCGGAATCTCATTTAATGCATTTGCAAATAAAATTGAAGACAAATACTTTTGGAGAAATTCATTAGCAACTAACTTTAGTTGGGTAAAATTAGATGATAAGGATACAGATTTAGATTCTGATAAATTTGAACCAACAACAGATGTATTTAATATTTCGTCTTTATACGGAAGAAAGTTTAGTGAAAAATTAGCAGCGTCTGCATTAATGGAATATAGAACAACTGTTTTAGATAACTTTAATGATCCAGGATATTTAGATATAGGTATTGGTGCCACATGGACTCCAATTGAAAACTTAATTGTAGTAGTTCATCCATTAAACTATAACTTTGTATTTGCAGATAATGATAATATTTTTGAATCCTCATTAGGAGCTAAGATTGTAGCAGATTATACACGTCAAATTGGTGCTATTGGATTTAAATCTAACTTATCTATGTTTCAAAGCTACAAAAGCGGAGATCTATCTAACGTAACTTGGACAAATTCTTTTAGCTATACACTTTGGAAAATGATTGGTGTTGGTTTTGATTTTGGTTTAAGAAGCAACAAACAAGAAGCTTTGAACTATGCTCTAGGTCAATTTGATCCAACAGGAACTGGTGCTGCTCCTACTTTTGATAATGTCGATAACGAATTACAATCATATTATACATTAGGATTAACGTACAAATTCTAAATAGATATTGTACAAAAACAAAAAAGCATCTCGAATTAACGAGATGCTTTTTTTGTTTTAAAATTATTTCACTGTTTTTTCACTGGTAGGTGTGGGATTTATTCTTCTTCAGAATAATCAGGATATAAGAAACTGTTATAAGGAAACCTAGTAACATGAATCTCTCTCACTTCATCATATACACGTTTTTTGAAGTCATCAATATTCTTTTTGTCGATTGCCGAAATAAATAGGGCATTTTTACCAACACGATTCATCCATGTCTTTTTCCATTCCTCAAGAGAATAATGCATTGATGTTCTTTCGGTCACTAAATCATCAGCATCAAAAGGTTCAGCTTCATAAGCATCGATTTTATTAAACACCATAATTGTAGGTTTGTTCGCACTATCGATTTCACCTAAAATTTTATTGACAGATTCAATATGTTCTTCAAAATTTGGATGAGAAATATCTACAACATGTAATAATAAATCTGCTTCTCTCACTTCGTCTAACGTACTTTTAAAACTCTCAACGAGTTGAGTTGGCAATTTTCTTATAAAACCAACGGTATCTGTTAATAAAAAAGGAAGATTTTGAATCACCACCTTTCTAACTGTTGTATCTAAGGTTGCGAATAATTTATTTTCGGCAAATACATCACTTTTGCTAATCACATTCATTAAGGTAGACTTACCAACATTAGTATATCCAACTAAAGCTACACGTACCATTTTACCGCGATTGCCACGTTGTACAGCCATTTGCTTGTCAATAGTTTTAATCTTCTTTTTTAATAACGCTATTTTATCGCGTACAATTCGTCTATCGGTTTCAATTTCTGTCTCACCTGGTCCACGCATTCCAATACCACCTTTTTGTCGTTCAAGGTGTGTCCACATTCCTTTTAATCTAGGTAACAAATATTCACACTGCGCTAACTCTACTTGAGTACGTGCGTAACTAGTGGTTGCGCGTTGTGCAAAAATATCTAATATTAAGTTGGTTCTGTCTAGAACTTTACAGCCTAGTATTTTGCTAATGTTGCGTTCTTGAGCGGCAGATAACTCGTCATCAAAAATGGCAGTACCTACATTGTGGTCTTCAATAAACTGTTGTACATCTTTCATTTTACCAGACCCTATAAATGTTTTAGGATTTGGCATTTCCATTTTTTGAGTAAATCGCTTTAAAACGTCTCCTCCTGCTGTGTATGTCAAAAATTCTAATTCATCTAAGTACTCATTTGCTTGATCTTCGTTTTGTTCTCTAGTGACCACACCAATGAGAACTGCTTTTTCAAGTGCTATATCTTTTTTTTCAATCATAATTTTTAATAAAAACCAAAGTTACATAATTGAATGTACGTGTATTTCATTTTAAAACCTAAATTTGTGTTGTGAATTCCCAAGAAATAAAAACTTCAGAACATACCATTGCATTTTATAATCTCGAAAATCTATTCGACATTCAAAATGATGTTACCATACATGATAATGATTTTCTCCCAGGATCAGAAAAACGATGGACCAAAAAAAGATACGATAGAAAAATACATAAATTGGGACAAGTGATTTCTAAAATTGGTTTTAAAAACACTCAAAAACCACCCGCAATTTTGGGGTTAGCAGAAATAGAGAATAAAAAGGTGATTAATGACTTAATTACAAGTTCAGATCTTGATGCGTATGATTATGGTATAGTTCACTTTGATTCAAATGACGAAAGAGGTATTGATGTGGCTATGATCTATGATAAAACAGTTTTTACTTTAGAAACGTCTAAAACATTTTCTGTGTATTTAGAAGATGAAATAGGTGAGCAAGATTATACCAGAGATATATTGGTGGTTTCTGGAATATTCATTACTGAAAGATTGCATCTTATTATTAATCATTGGCCTTCAAGGAGAGAAGGAGAATTAGTTTCTAATTCTAAACGAATAAAAGCTGCTGAGAAAGTGGTTGACATTATAAAAGATATAAACAACACCTATTTAGAGCCTAAAATATTGGTGATGGGTGATTTTAATGATAACCCAAGTAATGATAGTATAAAGCTTTTGTCTAACCAAGGAGAACTATATAATCCTATGGAAACTTTACTCTCCTATAGTAGAGGTAGTGTAAGTCATAATTTTAGATGGAACTTGTTTGATCAAATTTTATGTTCTACTAACTTTTTTGAAACAAAATCGAACAAACTTAAATTTGATGAAGCAAACATCTTCGACGCAAAATTTTTAACTCAACATAAAGGTAAATATAAAGGACAACCTTTTCGAACGTATGTTGGAAAAAAATATAAAGGCGGTTATAGTGATCATTTTCCTGTTTATGTACAAATAAATATTCCTCAATAGCCAAGATCGCAAAGTAATTTTCTTTTTATCGATGATAATTACCTTTTATCTATTATAACAATGTTAACAGTCTGTTAACTGTCATTTTTTTTATCTTCGGTATCTTATATACGTCTTTCCTACTAGACGTATTTGTAAAGTTTTAATAGTTCTACCCGAAGGACTAAATTTAAGATATTAATTATCAAATGATTAATTTAATTTAATAGCATTCATTGATATGAAAAGATTATTACTCACGTTACCACTTCTGTTTATTTTTTCAATTTGGTGTGCCGAGGCACAAGTAACAACGTATCCTTATCTAGAAGATTTTGAATCTGGAGATGGAGGATGGATTGCAGACAATACAACTGCAGGAACATGGGCTCTTGGAACTCCAGCCGCTACTGTTATTAACAGTGCTGACTCTGGATCAAATGCATGGGTCACTAACCTTACAGGATTATATAATGCAGATGAAGATTCATTTGTGACTAGTCCAATTTTTGATTTTTCTACATTAAATGCGCCTTCAATAGAAATGAGTGTTTGGTGGAATTCAGAATTTAGTTGGGATGGTATGGCGTTGCAATCCTCAATTGATGGAGGAGCAACATGGCAAACTGTTGGTGCAAGTGGAGATGCAAACAATTGGTATAATGACAATTCAATAGGTGGTAATCCAGGAGGACAACAAGATGGTTGGACAGGAAGAGTCTCAACTAATAATGGATCTGCTGGTTGGGTAATTGCAAGACATGCTTTAAATGGCTTAGGAGGAGAGTCTAGTGTGATTTTAAGAATTGCATTTGGATCTGATGGATCTGTTCAAGACGAAGGTACTGCTTTTGATACCGTAACAATTTTTGAAGTAAGTTGTCCAGAGCCTTCAGGTATTACAGTTGCTGCTGTAACAGAAAACTCTGCAGATATTACTTGGGATGCTGGAGGAGCAGAATCTCTATGGGATATTGTAATTCAAACAGCAGGTACAGGTCTACCAACAGGTTCAGGTGTGTCAACTATGGATAATATAGCTTATGATGCGTCATCATTAACACCTAGTACAGCTTATGAAGTATATGTAAGAAGTAATTGTGATACAGATGGATTTAGTAATTGGGTTGGTCCAATTAATTTTACAACACTAAATGAGCCGCCTCCTGCACCATTAGGAGTTACTTGTGCTTCAGGAGCTTCATCATTTATTTTTACTGAAAATTTTGATGATAACCCACCATCTGGTTGGACAGGAACTGGATTTGATGGTTCTAATGGGAATTGGGATATTGCAGCTGCAGGTGCCAACTCATTTGGAACAGGTCCAGCAAACGCTTATGATGGCGGTTCAGGAACACATTTAGAATATGAGGCAACAGGAGATGCAACAGATATCGCATCTGCAATTAGTCCTGCTATAGATTTAACAGCAGCATTAGATGGAGCTGAATTATCATTCTTTT
>NZ_JXJO01000106.1 GCF_000826655.1 Psychroserpens damuponensis | reverse complement strand
GTACCAAGTTGATCATTAAATTGTTCACCATTAATATCACTTCCTATTTGTGTCCATGAACCACCTTGATATTCATATATACGTACTTGCCCAGCAAAAGTACCAATTCCAGAAGTTCCAGAAGCACCAATAGCAACTATGCGACCATCATTAGATAAACTTACAGAAGATCCTAATAAATTATCCGTCGCTTGTCCATCGATATCATTTCCTAATTG
>NZ_JXJO01000105.1 GCF_000826655.1 Psychroserpens damuponensis | reverse complement strand
GCTCGGTTGCACGCGCTGCTGCCACCCCTCGTCGAAGGCGCTGCCCACCTCAGCCTGCGTGTGCCGGCGAGTGAACGACCGCTGCTCGAGGACCTCGTGCGGCTCGGGAGCGTTTCCCCCGAGGTCGAGAGCCTGCTCACGCGACTTGTGACGAGCCGAACGGCCTTCGTCGTGAGCGGAGGCACGGGAACCGGCAAGACGACACTGCTCGGCGCAATGT
>NZ_JXJO01000104.1 GCF_000826655.1 Psychroserpens damuponensis | reverse complement strand
GCATTCACACCGATATCCAAGGCGCCGTGGGGGAAGACATAGATTCTTTGTTCATCACTGGCGGCCTCGCAGCTGCAGAAACTGGGACAACAGATCAGCCCAACCCCAAGCGTTTAAAGACATATCTTGATGTTTCTGGCTTTCAGCCAACATATTCCATCGGGTTCCTGCGTTAAAAAACACTTGATTTTCTGCGCCAGCAAAGTAATAAAATACCAACAAAGGCAATCTGTTGGTATTTTTATTTCGTTATGGATGTAAGGATGACGCAAATGTTGGACAACTTTTACCGAGGCACCGTCTGTAT
>NZ_JXJO01000103.1 GCF_000826655.1 Psychroserpens damuponensis | reverse complement strand
ATTTGTCACACCACCTTCAATTTGAGGCCAGTCAGCTGGTTTAGATCCAGGCGCAAATAGTTGTCTATAGCGTTCTAAATCAACCACATGTTGATTGCCTTTAGATAATGCATTTTCAAAAACAGTTAATACATGACCGAATTGCCAATGTATATTATTAGGAAATACATCACTATCTTGATCTAAAATATCTTCAACTTTCCAACTATCATACATATTTACTAAATAATGAACACCCGTATCAATAACATCATAAACCGTATTCGTCATC
>NZ_JXJO01000102.1 GCF_000826655.1 Psychroserpens damuponensis | reverse complement strand
TGTCAAATGACTGCTTTCTTGGATCAAGCCAAGTCTAATTGCGAGTGCAACTGCCGAGCTTTCTGTTAATTCTTCATATGATGCCGTAAGTGTAACCAATTGCTTCCCCTCCAAATCATATAAAAAAACCTCTTTCTCCTGAGAGAAAGAGGCTTGATGGTGTGTATGCTCAAAGCCTCTCTTATCTCTCAGCACATACGTCTGATGGAATTAGCACCGTGCCCTATAAGACAATTGTCTTGGCGCTTACTTGCTGCGCCCCACTTCACAGTGGTATTAACGGTCGGTTGCTGTTGGGGTCAAAAG
>NZ_JXJO01000101.1 GCF_000826655.1 Psychroserpens damuponensis | reverse complement strand
TTTTTCTTCCGCAGAAAACAACACAAACATAATACTACGTTTATTATTTTTTTTAGCAGTAAAATATTTTGCCATAGCCAACACTGAGCTAGTTCCTGCTGCATTATCATTAGCACCATTTGCTATAGAATCATTATCTACCACTTTATTTGAAATCCCAATATGATCATAGTGTGCACCAATAACTACAAATTCATTTTTAAGAACTGGATCG
>NZ_JXJO01000100.1 GCF_000826655.1 Psychroserpens damuponensis | reverse complement strand
AAAAGTTTGCTAACTTAGTGGCTAAACCACGCAACTAACCATACACAAACACGTTACCACCAATTATGAAGAACATTCTACTAATATTAATAATCATTTTTTCAAACCAAGCTTTTTGCCAAGAAAAATTGGACGAAGAAATCGATAAAGGAATTGAATTATATCAAGAAGGGAAAGAAAAGAAAGCTCTGAAAATCTGGAAAAATATTGAGAAAAAAGCGGATAATCCTTCCTCAACCTATGGAACAACTTTAGGGAATATATTATATTATTACATAGAAAAAGAAGACGAAAAAAATATTGTGAATTACTATCATAAAATAATTGATTCTGATTTAAACGATAAAGATTTAAACAACGAAATTGGAAAACCTTATAAGAATTATCGTTATCACGCAACAATGCGCTTAGCAAGTTATTATGGGAAAAATAGAGAATATGAAAAAGGGTTAAATTATGTAGAGAAAGCAGATAGTGAAGTTTCGTTTGAGACAACTTCTTTAACTTCATTTATTTTTCAAAAGGTAGATTTAGCATTTTGGAAATACAGATTTTTAAATGACTTAGGGCAGAAAGAAAAGGCTATTTCAAAATTAATTGAGAGAGCATTTGAATATGATTATAAATCAATGTATCCAAATTGGGCAACAGTTTCGCAAAGTAATGACGAGAACGAATTAGCTGAAACAATTTGTTCAAAATTTGAAGATTTAAAATCACTAAAGTCTAAAATTGACATCGGAATTGAAAACTTAACTCTTGACAAAGAGAGTAAGATTATTGAAATAGAACTTAACGAAATTAAATACAAAATAAACTACTTTGCGGACTTAGAAAATGTAAAAGATTGTAGTTTATATTTAAAAAAATCATTCTTCTATCAATATTTAACTATTGAAACGGAAAAATAACTGGTGGTAACACCGTGTATAATTAATTGCTAGGTTCTAGCCTGCTTACGAAAATCCTCGCGGATTTTCTATTCGGTTTTTATTTGCTAACTTCCGTGTTTAACCACGCAACTAATCATACACAAACACGTTACAAACAA
>NZ_JXJO01000010.1 GCF_000826655.1 Psychroserpens damuponensis | reverse complement strand
TTGTGCTTTTTTAAGTTTTAGAGAGTCTACATTAGAAAACTTCCTATTTCACACAATTAAATGCATTAACTTATTAAATTTGCAACCGTTAAACACCAACACGTTTTAAAATAGGTGTTATAATTTTTTTACTATGTACAGAAGTCACAATTGTGGTGAGTTAAGAGCATCACATATTAATACAGAAGTTACACTCGCAGGTTGGGTGCAAAAATCTAGAAACAAGGGATTTATCGTTTGGGTAGATCTTCGTGATCGCTATGGTATTACCCAACTCGTATTTGACGAAGAGCGCACACCAAAAGAAATGATGAAACGTGCCGAAGATTTAGGGCGAGAATTCGTCATCCAAGTTAAAGGAAAAGTCATTGAGCGTGCCTCGAAAAACCCTAACCTATCAACAGGTGATATTGAGATTTTAGTGTCTGAATTAACCATTTTAAACGAATCAAAATTACCACCTTTTACTATAGAAGATGAGACTGATGGTGGAGAAGAGTTACGTATGAAATATCGTTACCTCGATATTCGTCGTAATCCTGTAAAGGAGAGCTTAATGTTTAGGCATAAAGTGACTCAAGAAGTGAGAAACTATTTATCTAATGATGGCTTTATTGAAGTAGAAACACCATATTTAATAAAATCAACACCAGAAGGTGCTCGTGATTTTGTGGTACCTTCAAGAATGAATGAAGGTCAGTTTTATGCCTTGCCACAATCGCCTCAAACCTTTAAACAACTGCTAATGGTTGGAGGTATGGATAAGTATTTTCAAATTGTAAAATGCTTTAGAGATGAAGATCTTCGTGCAGATAGACAACCAGAATTCACGCAGATTGACTGTGAAATGGCATTTATAGATCAAGAAGATATTTTAAATGCTTTTGAAGGTTTAACACGTCATTTACTAAAAGAGGTTAACGGAGTTGAGATTGAGAAATTCCCAAGAATGCTGTATGATGATGCTATGCGTCTCTACGGAAATGATAAACCAGACATCCGTTTTGGGATGGAGTTTGGAGAATTAAATGACGTGGCTCAACATAAAGATTTTGGAGTATTTAATAATGCCGAATTAGTAGTTGGTATCGCAGTTCCTGGCGGAAATAGTTATACTCGTAAAGAAATCGATAAATTAATTGATTGGATAAAGCGACCTCAAGTTGGCGCTTTAGGAATGGTATACGCTAGATGTAACGATGACGGAAGCTTTAAATCATCAGTAGATAAATTCTACGACCAAGACGATTTAGCAAAATGGGCTGAGGTTACTGGTGCAAAACCAGGTGATCTAGTTTGCGTCCTTTCCGGAGAAAAAAATAAAGTAAGAGCTCAATTAAGTGCGTTACGTATGGAGTTAGCAGAGCGTTTAGGGTTGAGAGATCCTAAAACATTTGCGCCACTTTGGGTTATGGATTTCCCATTATTAGAATGGGATGAAGATACTGAGCGTTACCATGCCATGCACCATCCATTTACATCACCAAAACCAGGACAGCTAGAATTATTAAAAACTAATCCAGGAGAAGTAAAAGCCAATGCGTACGATTTAGTATTAAATGGTAACGAGATTGGTGGTGGTTCTATTCGTATTCACGATAAAGAAATACAGGCTTTAATGTTTGATTATTTAGGCTTTACACCAGAAGAAGCTAAAGCACAATTTGGATTTTTAATGGATGCATTTCAATATGGAGCGCCTCCTCATGGTGGACTCGCTTTTGGATTGGATAGATTGGTTGCAATTCTTGGCGGTCAAGAAACGATTCGTGATTTTATAGCCTTCCCCAAAAACAATAATGGTCGTGATGTCATGATAGATGCTCCCGCACCAATTGATGATGATCAATTAACAGAGCTGAGTTTAAAGCTCAACTTAAAATCATAATTATTAAATCCTGCTTCTTGCAGGATTTTTTAGTAGATTTAATATATGCCAATCCAACCGTTCATAAAACGCTTACTCATTTTGCGATATAAATATATCTCGCAAAAAAACTTCGTGTTTTTATTAGCGATGCTCATTGGTTTATTGTCTGGATTGGTATCTGTAACCATAAAAAATATTACCTATGGTATTGAGTGGTTCTTATCAAAAAGTATTATTATTTCTGAAAATGGTATCTATTTTATTCTGCCAGTCATTGGGTTATGGTTGGTATATCTTTTTGTAAAATACATCTCAAAACGAAAGGTAGAACATGCCATACCGAGTATTTTATTTTCATTATCTAAAAAGAATGGTTTACTTAAACGAAGTAAAATCTATTTACCTTTAATTACAGCACCTTTAACCGCAGGTTTTGGAGGATCTGTTGGATTACTTGGTCCTGCTATTGCCTCTGCCTCTGCAGTGAGTTCTTATGTTGGTCAATTGTTTCATGTTGATAGAAAAACGAGAACTTTACTCATTGGGTGTGCAGCAGCTGGAGCTATTGCATCTATTTTTCAATCGCCAATTGCAGCGATTATTTTTGCTGTTGAGGTATTTAGTTTAGACTTAACTTTTGCATCCTTATTGCCCTTATTAATAGCATCGGTATCTTCAGTTTTAACCTCTTACTTTTTTGTAGGTAATGGAGTCCTCTTTAATTATAATATTACAACACCATTTGCTTTAAAAGACACCTTGTTTTTAATTGTATTAGGCATAGGAACAGGAATTGCATCTATATATTTTTCTAAAATATATTTTGCCGTATACACCTTTTTTGAACGTTTTAAAACTAGCGGGCAAAAACTCATTGTTGGTGGTTTGGCCATTGGTGTGATGCTCTATTTAATTCCGCCATTGTATGGTGAAGGTTTTGGTTTTATCAATGATTTGCTTGATGGAAATCACCTACACGCTTTAGGCAAAACCCCTTTTGATGATTATCTCGATAATATTTGGGTGGTAATTGCTTTATTGTTTGGGATTACCATTTTTAAGGCTATTGCCATGACTACGACTTTTGCTGCAGGAGGAGCAGGTGGAATTATTATACCAACCATGGTTATGGGAAGCGCATTGGGTAATGTAGTTGCTAAAATTATTAATAATATTGGTTTAGGTTTTCAAGTATCTGAAACTAATTTCACATTACTTGGTATGGCAGGATTAATAGCAGGCGTGCTTCATGCACCATTAACTGCTATTTTTTTAATTGCCGAAATTACTGGTGGTTACCAATTGTTCGTTCCCTTAATGATTACGGTTTCTATGTCGTTTATTATCAAAAAAAGCACGATAGAACATACAATTTATACAAAAGAACTTGCCGAAAAAGGAGAGCTTTTAACACATGATAAAGACCAATCTGTATTAACATTAATGCAATTAGATAGTGTTATTGAGCAAGACTTTACAGTTTTAAATCCAGACATGTCATTGGGTGAGATGTTACATCAAGGCGTGTCTAAATCTAGTCGAAATTTGTTTCCGGTAGTTGATGATAATCAATTTTTGGTTGGTATCATTTTATTAGATGATATTAGAACGGTTATGTTTGATCAAACGCTGTATGAGACGACTTCAGTAGAAACTTTTATGCATAATCCACCAGATTATATCTATTATGAAACCGATTCTATGAAAGAGGTAATGCGCAAATTTCAGGATAGTGGTGCCTGGAATCTTCCGGTTATTAAAAAAGGAAACTATCATGGTTTTGTTTCAAAATCAAAATTACTTACTGCTTACCGTCGCGAATTGATTAATTTACAAGCCAGTGTTTAAATACGTACTGTCTAATTAATTGAATATAAATAAATTACCAGTATTTTTTTCGTAAATTCATAAGTAAGGTCTACATAAAGATTTACTTATGATAAGTGAAAGTTAAAACCAAACAAACAGAAATAGACAAACTTGTCTGTTTTTAAAAATATTTTATATATTTGCATCATGAAACATACCGAAGTAAAACATAGAATTACAGAAACAGCCTCATTTTTATTTTATAAGAATGGGTATAATTCTACAGGTATCAATCAAATTATAGCGGAAGCAGGCATTGCTAAGGCAACATTATATAATCATTTTAAATCTAAAGAAGAGATTTGTCTGGCATATCTTCAGCACAAGAATATTAATTTTCTAAAGGATTTCGAAAATTTCACAACCTCTAAACCAACTGGAAAAGACCAGATATTAGCAATATTCGATTTCCTTCAACTGTTTTATCAAGATAAAGATTTTAATGGATGTTGGTGTATTAAAACCGTTTCAGAAATTCCAAAAGATAATGAGATGATAAGGAATGAAATTCAATCTCAAAAAAACGATTTTATAGCTATTATAAAAAGATTGATTACCAGTAATTTGGAGCATGTCAAAAGTGAACAAGTAAATTCTCTTGCAAGACAAATATATTTACTGTATGAAAGTGCCGTTGGAGAAAGTCACCTGCATCAACAAGATTGGCCTATTATAGAGTCTAAAAATTTATGTAAAAAAATAATAGCTTAAAAAAATTTGAACAAACAAAGACAGACTTGTCTGTCTAATTTTAACACTTAAATAAAAAATAAAATGAAAGAATTTGAAAACAAAGTAGCCTTAGTAATTGGCGGAACAAGCGGAATAGGTAATGCAACAACAAATGCGTTGTTAGAAGGTGGTGCAACAGTACATGTTGTTGGTAGAAATACTGATAAAGTTGCAGACGCTCCAAACTTAGTGAAACACACAGCAAATATCTCTGATACAACAGAAGTAGATGCTTTAATAGCTAAAATTGATGGTTTAGATAACTTAGACTATTTAGTAAATGCTTCTGGGATTTTTGGCCCTAAACCTTTTTTAGATCATACTATGGAAGATTATAACTCGTATCAAGATTTAAACAGAGGGTTCTTTTTTATCACTCAAAGTGCAGCTAAAAAAATGAAAGCTACACAAGGCGGATCAATTGTAAACGTAGGTTCTATGTGGGCACAACAAGCTGTAAAAGCAACACCATCTTCTGCATATTCTATGCAAAAAGCAGGTTTACATTCACTAACACAACATTTGGCTATGGAATTGGCAGAAGATAATATTCGTGTGAATGCAGTTTCTCCTGCCCTAGTAAACACGCCTGTTTATCATGGTGTTTTTGGTGGTGAAGAAGCTGCTAAAGAAGCATTGGTTGGCTTTAACGGTTTTCACCCAATTGGTCGTTTTGGTGAATCGGAAGATGTAGCCAATAGTATTGTCTTTTTATTATCAGATAAAGCTGCTTGGGTAACAGGTGCTATTTGGGATACCGATGGAGGTGTGATGGCTGGTAGAAATTAAAACCCTCAAAATAATTATGAAGCCATAATCCTAACTCATTTCGGTTATGGCTTTTCTTTTTAATAAATCTCAAAATGATTTTGAGATTTGAATTTGAATTCAAACTATGAAAAATTTAGTCATACTATTAAGTACTGTTGTATTGTTTATATCCTGTAAAGAGGAAGTAACCTCAGAAACAGATCAACTTTCAAAAACAACAATACTTAAAGTTACAAGTGAAAAATCAACAGTAAAATATAAAACATTAGCGGTAAACGGAATAAACATAGCATATAGAGAAGCTGGTGATTCTAAAAACCCGACTATTGTTTTACTCCACGGTTTTCCAGCATCATCATACCAGTATAGAAAAGTGTTAGCACAACTATCTAACGAATTTCATTTAATTGCACCTGATTATCCTGGTTTTGGTAATAGTGATTTTCCAGATGCTAATACTTACGAGTACACGTTTGATAATATAGCCACAACGGTAAATTTATTTTTAGAGCAAAAAGAGATTAACTCTTATGCTATAATGATTCAAGATTATGGTGCGCCTATTGGTTTTAGATTAGCTACTGCACATCCTGAAAGAATTACAGCAATCATCAACCAAAACGGAAATGCTTATGAAGAAGGTCTAGGAGAGGCTTGGGCTGGCATAAGAAAGCTTTGGAAACATAGAACTAAAGAAACCGAAGACGCTTTGTTACCTGCCTTTTCTTTAGAGGGTTTAAAATGGCAATATACACATGGTGTTAGAGATATTGAAACTGTAGATCCAGATAGTTATAATTTAGATTTCTTAAGATTGTCTAGACCAAACGCACATGCCGTAAATTTAGATTTGTTTTATGATTATCAAAATAACGTGAAATTGTATCCAAAATGGCAGCAATATTTAAGAGAAAATCAGCCACCATTATTAATAGTTTGGGGTAAAAACGATGCTTTTTTTCCTGAAAGTGGAGCCAAAGCATTTAAAAAGGATGTCAAAAACATAGATTACAATATTTATGATACAGGCCATTTTGCTCTTGAAGAAGAAGGTGATGCTATTATTGAAAGCATTAGAAATTTTATGAGAAATCAAAATAAATAAATATTTAGTATGAAGCATATTGTAATAATTTTACTAGTCTCGCTATCCTTATTAGGCTGCCAGAGTAAATTAGAAGATACTAAAAAACAATTCTTTTTGCCTCCAGCCACAACGTATAATTATGTAGAAATTGATAGTGTAAAACTGTTTTATAGAGAAGCAGGAGATAAAAGCAAACCAACAATTGTATTGCTTCATGGGTATCCGTCGTCTTCACATTCTTACAGGAATCTTATTCCTATGTTGGCAACTCATTATCATGTGATTGCACCAGATAATTTAGGTTCGGGTTACAGTACGCATTTAGATCCAGCAACTACAACATATACTTTTGATCTATTATCAGATTATACAGAGCAACTAATAGATAAGTTACAAATTAAGAATTACGTTCTGTACATGCAAGATTTTGGAGCTCCTGTGGGTTATAGAATGATGATGAAAAACCCCAAACGAATAGAAGCTCTAATTGTTCAGAATGCCAATGCCTATTTAGACGGTTTAACCCCTAAACGACAAGATTTTTTTAGAACGGCACAAACTGATACATCACAAGTAAAGTACGATTTTTTATATAGCTTAACTAGTAAAAATGCTATAATAAATAAACAATATTTATTTGATTTAGATAGCACAAATATCAACATTCAAAGTCCAGATGCTTGGACACACGATTTAGCATTTTTAAGATCTAAAAGTGATAGAGAAATTCAAGTGCAACTATTTAAAGATTACAATAATAATTTAATTCGGTATCCAAAATGGCAAAAGATGTTGAGAGAGAATCAACCAAAAACTTTAATAGTTTGGGGAAAAAAAGATTTGAAATTCAATTATAAAGGAGCAAAAGCTTATTTAAGAGATTTACCAAATGCAGACTTATATTTATTAGATGCTGGTCATTTTGCTGCTGAGGAAAAAACTAGAGAAGTTGGAAAACTCATTTTAGATTTTTTATCTCACCATGAAATAGAATAACTGGCTACAAAAGTATCTATGCTCAAAAAATTACACGAATTTTCCTCAGGTTAGTTTTCTTTTGTTAACTTAGACTTAACCAATAAAACTAATTATATATGAACACATCATCGACAACCTTAAAATTAACAGCCTGTCCACAAAAATAAGTTTACAATATTTTAGATATGAAATACATTATTCTTACTGCTCTTTTAGCTTCATTAGGAAGTATTTTATGCGGTTATTTTCTAGACCTAGCTTACTCTCAAAAATTGATTGGCTTTGGTGTTTTAGGCCTCTTTGCAGTGGTGTTTCCGTTATTTGGGTACCATCGTTGGAAAGATAAAAATATTAAAGATTATATGCTCACTCAAGAGAATCTCGATAAAATGAGAGACAATCAAAAAAGGGAAAAGCAATAATTTGAAGTTTTAAAATTTCCGCAGTTATTTTGATCATAAGCATAAAATTCAAATCATTAAGATAAAAATCTTAATTTATTTACATTCAGAATCATTTTTAATTTTACCTTTGTATCTTAATTAATATATTTTATAATGACTGGAACAGTTAAATTTTACAATGATTCTAAAGGATTTGGATTCATTACCAACGAAGAAACAGGAAAAGACATTTTCGTACACGTATCAAACCTTAATGGTGTTGAACTTCGTGAAGGCGATAATGTAGAGTACACAGAAGAAGAAGGAAGAAAAGGAATGGTTGCGGCTAACGTACAAGTTCTCTAAGAGATATACTTTATACAGTTTCAACGTCTAACGAAAGTTAGGCGTTTTTTTATGTTTTTTTGGGCGTTACCTTATACCTTCAAGGTCCTTAAAACCTTGTAGGTATAAGGTCAGGCTCTCAGGAGTCGCTCTCTGCGAGGAGCTCCAACAATCCTTCCATCCTTAACGCAGGCTTTGGCTATATTTAAATTTTTTAGTTCTAGGGTTTTGATGCGCCTTCTTTTTCCAATAATGAGCTTGTCGTAGTCAAGGATGACGTGGTTATTTTTTGCGTGACTTTAATTTCAAGTCTCGAAATTTGGGGATTTCCACCTCAGTACAGTAGGTACTGAAACAAGAACATCAACACGTAATAATACAAATAGTGTTTTAGGCTTAATACCTACAAGGTTTTAGACACCTTGCAGGAAACAACATAAGATTTGTTAATTCAAATTACGTTTCTCTATAAAAAAACGTTTTAATAATGACGAGGCCTCATCGGCTAAAACACCTCCAATTAGTTTAGTTTTAGGGTGCAATTTTGTGTTTAACGCAATGCAACCACGTTCTTCATCTCGTGCACCATAAACTATTTTAGAAATCTGACTCCAATATAGCGCACCTGCACACATTTGGCAAGGCTCTAAAGTAACGTAGAGCGTACAATTGGTTAAATATTTTCCACCAAGAAAATTAGCTGCTGCTGTAATGGCTTGCATTTCTGCATGAGCAGTGACATCATTTAAAAGTTCTGTGAGATTATGGGCTCTTGCGATGATTCTGTCCTTAATAACTATAACTGCGCCAACTGGAATTTCTCCTTTATCAAAAGCGTCTTGTGCTTCTTGCAAAGCTTTTTTCATGTAGTAGGTGTCGTCAAACGGATTTTTCATAGGTGTAAAAATACAATTCTATTTAAAAGAATTCAATCGCATTACATGTCGACAAGAAATTTGATGCTCAATAATTACTAAAACCATTCAATCATGAAAACGCATTACTCGCTCTCCATCTCAAAGACTTGTGTAGAAAACAACGCATTTATACTCAATTTACAATTGATGATTCTGGTTTAGTGATAACTATATTAGTTAGAGCTGCACATAAATTCTTTGAAAAAGAGGCGAAACGGGTGATTGAATTATTACCTCAATTTACACCAGGAAAATATCATGGAGACACTATAGAAATCATATATAACTTACCCATCATCTTTAATATACAAGACTAATTAATTCTCGTATTTTTACACTGTGAAAAAACGACTTCTAGATCATATCAATTTTCCTCAAGATTTAAGACAATTAAATCTAACCGAACTGCCTCAACTCGCCAAAGAGTTACGTGCATTTATTATTGATATTGTAGCTACTAAAGAAGGACATCTTGGTGCAAGTCTTGGTGTTGTAGAATTGACCTTGGCTTTACATTATGTGTTTAATACACCAAAAGACCAGCTTATTTGGGATGTTGGGCATCAAGCTTATGGTCATAAAATACTTACAGGACGACGAGATAATTTTCATACCAATAGACAAAAAGGTGGTGTTAGTGGTTTTCCAAATCGTGAGGAAAGTGAGTATGATACGTTTGGTGTAGGTCATTCATCTACCTCAATTTCGGCAGCTTTAGGGATGGCAATTGCCTCTCAATTGAAAGGCGAAGACAAACACCACATTGCGGTTATTGGTGATGCTTCTATTGCTAGCGGAATGGCTTTTGAAGGTCTCAATCATGCAGGAGTTACCAATGCCAATTTATTAGTTATATTAAATGATAATGCAATAGGTATCGATCCTAGTGTTGGTGCTTTAAAACAATATTTAACCAATGTTAAAAAAGGAAAAGAGAAGCAGGATAATATTTTTGAGGCTTTAAATTTTGATTATTCTGGTCCTATTGATGGTCATGATGTATCCTTATTAATTTCAGAATTAGAGCGATTAAAATCGGTTAAAGGTCCAAAATTTCTCCATGTTATTACTACCAAAGGTAAAGGCTTAAAACAGGCTGAAGATGATCAAGTAAAATATCATGCTCCTGGTAAATTTGATTCGGTTACAGGTGATATTCTTCCGAAGAAAAAAGAAGTAGAACCACCTAAATTTCAAGATGTTTTTGGCCATACTATTGTTGAACTTGCTAAAGTAAATAAAAACATTGTAGGTATTACACCTGCAATGCCTACAGGAAGTTCACTAAAATATATGATGGAAAAAATACCCAACCGTGCCTTTGACGTTGGAATTGCAGAGCAACATGCTGTAACGTTATCTGCTGGTATGGTAACACAAGGTTTAACCGTTTATTGTAATATTTACTCTACGTTTTTACAGCGTGCTTATGATCAAGTGATTCATGATGTTGCGTTGCAAAATTTACCAGTAATTTTTTGCTTAGATCGTGCTGGTTTAGTTGGTGAAGATGGTGCTACACATCATGGTGTTTATGATTTGGCTTATTTAAGGTGTATTCCAAATATGATTATTTGTGCGCCTAGAAATGAAATTGAACTTCGTAATATAATGTATACAGCGCAATTGGGTTTAAAGCATCCCATTGCTATTCGTTATCCTAGAGGTCGTGGAACTATCATAGATTGGAATCGGCCTTTTTCCGAAGTAAACATAGGACAGGGTATTCAACTTAAAAAAGGTAAAACATTAGCCGTATTGAGCGTTGGCGCTATTGCTACTACCATTGAGGAATCGATTTTAAATAGTGATCATAATGAGGTTATATCACATTATGATATGCGTTTTGTTAAACCATTAGATGCGCATTTATTGCATAACATATTTACAACTTATTCGGAAATCGTCACTGTTGAAGATGGTTCTATTTCTGGAGGTTTTGGAAGTGCAATTTTAGAATTTGCGGCATTAAATAATTATAAGATTCCTGTGAAAACTTTGGGGATTCCTGATCAATTTATAGAACATGCTTCTGTTAAACAGCAACATCAATCGGTTGGGATTGATGTTGAAAATTTAACTGTGTTATTTAGTTCTATTGCTCTTCGTCTAAAATAGCAACATTTAGCTGTTGATTTGTATCATGAACCTCAGTACTGTTTTGTTGTGGTTCGTAATTAATATTTCTTGTGATATCATCTAACACTAATAAAAATGCTAATGTTACAAAAAATATAACGGCAGCTCCCATAATATTTTTCTTCATAATTGTAGATTTATAAGATTAAGGTGTAACAAATATACAAAAATACCGACAAAATACAAATTTATTCGATGAAATGCATTTTATAAAAAAAGGGAACCGTAAAGTTCCCTTTTTATTAAAATGAATATGTTGTTTATTTAATGATGATCTTTTTAGTCTCTGTGTAATTATCAACTGTGATATTAACAAAGTACATACCAGCATTTAAATCAAGATTTACATTAGTATTAGAAGTCGATATGTTTGAATTAGTACTATAAACTTCTTGAGCATTAATATTAAACACCTTTATAACTGCATTTCCTAAATTACGTTCAGATTTGATTGTAATTTGACCATTAGAAATAGTAGGAAATAATGTAATTAGTTTAGTGTTAAATTCATTTTCTAATACACTTAATGGTTGATTGGTAAACTGACTCGTAAATAATCCTTTTCCATGGGTAGATGCTAAAATAGTATTATCAGATGTTCGTAAATCTAAATCAACTACAGTTACATCACTCATACCATTGTAGGCTTGAACCCAAACAGGATTTGCTGCAGTGTAATCTGGAGTTGCCCATACACCTAATTCAGTACCAATGATTAACTCTTCAGGAATTAATGGGTTTTGCAAGATACATTTTACAGGAAGGTCTGGTAGGTTACCTTCAATGTTACTCCACGTATTTCCTCCATCTGCAGAAAACCAAATGCTTACGACACCATAATTGTGCATAGTTACAAAAATCTCTTGTTCACTTTGACCAAATTCAATATCAGAAATACTACCAATAAAGCCAGATCCAGATATATTAACAAAAGCTGGTGCTGTAAAATCAGCAAATCCACCTCTCAATAATTTACCATTTCGTAGTCCAACGTATAACGTTGAAGATGACGTGTTAAATGGTGATACTTTTAAAGCGCTTGGGCTTGCATTAAACTGCGGAGAAGTTAAAAGTTCAGAATCTGTAGGAGCACCTCCAGGCACAAAGTCTTTAATTCTTTCTATTCTTCTATTGTTACCTACGGTTGCGTTTGTGTATAAGATATCTAAATTTTTATCTAATGTAGCTTCGTTAATAAAGCTACCACCACTTCCACTAGAAATTAAGAAACCGTTATTAAGACTAGGGTGTTGGATGTAAATATGATTGTTTCCAGGATATGAAGTGATAGCATAACCATCCTCATCTATTTCAGTAAAACCACCATCACCACCAACAGGATCTGTAAATGGGTTTAGTCCAGCTACACCATTGATCAAAAACTGTGTACCATTATCTTGAGTACCTCCTGCAAGATCATCTCCATTTGCAACATCAATAGGATTAATAGCTCCATAGTAGAATTGAGTTGTAACGAAATCTTTGTTTCTAGCTTGTATAGCATTTGGATTTCCAACAGCTGCAGTGATATTTGCTGTATAATATACACCACCATCATTTCCAAAAACAGCTTCAGTATCATTTGTGCCTGGTCTAAAAACAATAGCGTGTTGATCTGCGTGCATAAATGGTACATTTAAACCACTTAAATTATTATTATTTGACCATTTAGAGAGTTGTTCCCATGTTGAGCCATCATTAGGAGATCTAAATAAATCAATACCACCTACATACAGGTTGTTATTTTGATCAACTTCTACGGGCAAATTATAGAATGCTTGATTTCTTGTGTAATCTGTTGCAGGTACACCATTATCAACATCGTTTGGTTCATTTATAGCTGTTATAGTAGAGAAACCATCAGTCGTAATATATATGTTAGCTGCACCACTTAATTCGGCAACTATCCAAAACTTATTTGCATCTGTTGGTGATGGTTCAATTTCTGTTCTTTGTGCTCCAAATACACTATTTATTGAGTTAAAAGTTATTCCATCTGTTGATTTAAATATTTCACCACCTACATTACCAAAAATATCACTGGTTGTTGTGAAGTATATATTATTATTAATATCTATTTCAATATCATTTGGGTTTTTATAGGTATTGTTTGAATATTGAATAGGAAAACGACTCCAATTATTACCGTCGTCAGTTGATTTATAAAGTCCGCGTTCTTCTACGCCTTGAAAGTTGTTAGGGTTTCCTGCATCTGCATAAAAACCACTTGCTACTGCAGCGTAAATTTCAGTAACACCTGCATTATCTCTTGCAACAATGTCATTTACATAAAATAGACCATTTACATTTTCACCACCATTAGTTACACTAGTTACTCCTCCTCCTAAAACTATGTTCCAGGTTTGTCCTGCATCGGTTGATTTCCACACACCTCTACCAACAACACTTCCTTGAGTGTATGATTCACCTGAGGCGATATAAAAAATGTTACTATTATTTGGGTCAGAGATAATTGCTGTAACAGAAATATTTTGTTGAATTGTTGGAACTAGTGTCCAAGAAACATTAGCATCTGTAATATCTTCATTAACCCATAAGCCACCAGAAACGCCTCCAGCAAAAACTCTAGTGTAATCGTCATCTGGATTTGCATTTCCAACATCATTTGGGTCAAACATAATTCCTCTAGTTCTACCACCTTGATTATTAGGCCCTCTGCTTACCCAAGGGTTTGTAGATTCTCCACCAACACCTCTTTCTATAGCACGTGTTGCCATTAGTTCGCGTTGCAATTCAATAGTAACCTCAGGAGTTGGTCTTCCTGTTGATGGGTTCATGGTTAATTCCCACATTTGCTCATTGTAAGCGTTAGGGGTTAATCTTAATTCTTTACGTTCTGTCCTAGTTAAATATTGAGTTTCTTTATAAGGACTGTTTTCTAAATGCGTTAAGTGTTGTTTTCTTAAATCATCAATCGCTTTGTCACCTTCTGAATTAAAATTCAATAGATATAAAGCGATTAAAGATGATGCGATTATCGCAGAGGTAAATAATAATTTTCTTTTCATATTTTCAGTTTTTTATAAATGGTTTCCTTTCAATTTTTGGTATGTTAACATGGCATTACTATCAGACATTTTTGAAACATAAAAACAGACTGATAATAAACTATCGTAAATAGTATTACTATTTAAGTCAACATAAGGTTCTAAAACTTTCAAAATTAATGTATCAAAATTTGAAAGTTCGTCGTTTAGGTTATTAATAACCGCTTGTGTAAAGGTATCTAAAAGTTCATTAATAACTTTATAACCCACAATCTCTTTGTCAATAACGTCGGTTGATTGATATATATTAGAAATACTTAATTTAATAATGTCGTTTATTTGTGCTTCATACGCACTGCAATCTAAAAGTGCTTTTGAAAATGTTCCATTAAGAATATCTTCTTCATGATTCATGAAAATTTCAACAGCTTCAGTAATTAGTGTGTTTATAGCTAACGATCTCAAATAACTTAACCTGTCTTGAGTACTTTGTAAAGCATTATAAGTTTTTGTTTGAATAGAATCACGAACTAAGTTAATGAGATATTCTAAAGCGTATTCCTCTTGAATGAGACCTAAATTAATACCGTCTTCAAAATCAATAATAGTATAGCAAATATCATCTGCTGCTTCTACTAAATATACAAGTGGGTGTCTACAATAATTTACATCATCATTATCATTTCCTCTTTTTATTAAGCCTAATTCGTTTGCAACATCTTTAAAGGTTTCTTTTTCTTTCTGAAAAAAGCCATACTTCTTATCTGCAATATGTGATGTTGGTTTCTTCGGAAGGGACTCTTTAGGGTATTTGGTAAATGCGCCAAGTGTTGCGTAGCTTAATCTTAAACCTCCAATGCGTCCTTTACGGCTTTCGGTAAGTATTTTTAAACCATTGGCATTACCTTCAAAATCACATAAATCTTGATATTGTTTTTTTGTGAGTTGGTCTTCAAAATATCTACCATTTCCAGATTTGAAAAACTCACCTATAGCTTTTTCTCCAGAATGACCAAAAGGAGGGTTTCCAATATCATGTGCTAAAGCTGCGGCAGCTACAATAGCGCCAAAATCATTCATTTGATAACCATGAACATCTTTTAAATGTGGATGTTTTTCTAATAATTTTTGACCAACTTTTCTTCCTAACGATCTCCCAACAACACTTACTTCTAGACTATGTGTTAATCGTGTGTGTACAAAATCTGTTTTTGATAAAGGGACAACCTGAGTCTTGTCTTGAAGACTCCTAAATTCCGAAGAAAAAATAATTCGATCATAATCTACTTCAAAACCTAATCGTGTCTCATCTTGTTCTTTTCGTAAGCGTTTATGTGTGTCTCCAAATCGTTTTAAGGAGAGTAATTGTTCCCAATTCATAGATTCTGTTTAGCTGCAGCAAGATAGGAATTTCAATGTTAAATTAATGTTTCGAGAAAATAAAAATCACAGATTCTAGTAACACTCAATTAACAGTTTTATGATTTAGGTTTAATACTCAATTAACCTTGACTTTACACTATGCGTGTTTCTTTGCATCGTTAATTAAAATAAAAAACTAACAAAACAATATCATGAAAAAAATAATATTATCAGCACTAATCGCGTCTTCTTTAGTATTTACTGGATGTTTTAAAGATGATGACACTCCAATCGTAATTGAAACAACTACAGTTAATAACTATGGTGACGATGGAAATGGAAATGGTGGAGAAACTTGTCCTGTAGTTGCAGTTACTGGAGCTATTACTGAAGATACAACTTGGACTAGTGATAACATTTATCAATTAAACCAAAAAGTTGTTGTAGACAATGGAGCAACATTAACAATTGAAGCTGGAACAATAGTAAAAGGTTCACCGGGAACAGGATCTTTAGCTTCTGCCTTAATTATTGCAAGAGGAGCAAAAATAAATGCGGTAGGTACTGCGACATCACCAATTATTTTTACATCTACTGGCGATAATATTACTTGTGGGCAAACTGCAGGAACTAATTTAGATGAGAATGATAGAGGACAATGGGGAGGATTAATTGTATTAGGTTATGCGCCAAGTTCATTTTCTGGAGATCTTCTAGAAAATCAAATTGAAGGAATTCCTGCTGATGATACCTTTGGATTATATGGTGGTTCAGATGCTACAGATAATTCTGGTGTGATGTCATACATTTCAATTCGACATGGTGGTGCATTAATTGGAGAGAATAACGAAATCAACGGTTTAACTCTTGGTGGTGTTGGTAATGGTACAGTTATTAATAATATAGAAGTTGTTGCTAATGTTGATGATGGAATTGAGTTTTTTGGAGGTACAGTAAACGCATCTAACTTATTAGTTTGGGCTCAAGGAGATGATGCTTTAGATATTGATCAAGCTTACTCTGGTACAATTGATAATGCTGTAGTTGTTTTAGGAGGTATCTCTGATCACGCTTTTGAAATTGATGGACCAGAAGGTACAGGAACAGGATCATTTACACTGCAAAATGTAACTATTGTTGGTAACACAGTTACTGAAAATGGTGAGTATGCAGATTATAGAAGTGGTGCAACAGGAACAACAAGTAATATTTATGCTTATGGTTTTAAAGATTCTTCAGATGTTGAGCTAGATAACGATGGTGTTGCAACAAATTATAATAATGGTGATTTAACTTTTGGAGCTTGGGAAATTGTTTTACCAACAGGAGTAACAGATGTAGCAAGTGTATTTGCTAATAAAGCAGAAACAGTTACGGTAACAGGATTTGGATCTACAGCAACAGCAATAACTCAAGGTGCAAATACTGTTGGTGCAACGACATCTGATTTAGCATGGACCTATGCAAATGCATTTGGTGGATTTGGATTCTAATATCATATTAGACTAAAGTCAACTATACAGTATTTTATAAATCAAATAACGCTTTCAATATAAACTACTACTCGTTAACTTTTTAACGAGTAGTATGTTTTAGATAATTAACTAATTATGGAAAAAAAAATATACTCACTTCTCGTTCTGTTCTTTATTTGTGTTGGTTTTATTAACGCACAAAAAGGAATCGTAGCAGGAAATCTTATTGATGGTGAGTTTGTAGAGCCTATGGCATTTGCTAATATATTAGTCAAAGGCACCACTACAGGAACTACATCTGATTTTGATGGTAAGTATGAATTAGAATTAGATCCAGGAACTTATACATTAGTGTTTTCTTTTGTAGGTTATAACACTCAAGAAATTGTAGACGTAGTAATCAAGGCTGGTGAGGTTACTGAGCTAGATGTAACGTTACAAACGAATTCTTTAGATACCATTGTTTTAACAACGAGTGTCAAGAAAAATACAGAAAGTGCCGTTTTAAATTTACAAAAAAAATCGGTGACCTTATTAGATGGTTTATCTGCTCAAGCTATAAAAAGTAGTGGTGCAGGAAACGTTGCTGCAGCCGTTAAAAATGTGCCAGGAGTGTCTATTCAAGGTGGGAAATACGTTTATGTACGTGGTTTAGGTGATAGGTATACTAAATCTATATTAAATGGTATTGATATTCCTGGATTGGATCCAGATAGAAATACAATACAAATGGATTTATTTCCAACAAGTATTTTAGACAATGTTATTGTGTTAAAATCTGCAGCTGCAGAGTATCCAGCAGATTTTACAGGAGGTATTGTTGATATAATTACTAAAGATTTTCCAACAAAAGGAGAATACTCAATATCATTAGGAGGTAGTTATAATCCCGATATGCACTTTAATGATAGTTATTTAACTTCGGAAGGAAGTGATACCGATATTTTTGGTTATGATGATGGTACTAGAGATTTGCCAATTCATAGATATCAACCTATTCCTGCAACGAGTGAAAATAATACATTATTAACCACGCTTACTAACAGCTTTCAAAAAGAACTGGCTGCCAAACAAGAGCAGAGTGGGATGGATGTAGATTTTGGATTTACTCTAGGGAATCAATACGATATCGGAGATGATAAAATAGGATACCAAGCATCGTTTTCATACAAAAATACAACCACGTTTTATGAAAATCGAATTGATGGAGCGTATATAAAAAATCCGCAAGACACTTCAGATTATGAATTACTTGCCGCTTTAGATTCACAAGGTTCTGAAGGTATCAATAATGTTATTTTAAATGGTTTAGCAGGTATTGCATACAAAACTGATAAATCTAAGTTTAAAGTTAATATACTTCATATTCAAAATGGAGAATCGTCTGCAGGATTTTTTAATCAATTAATCTCGCAAGATGGAACTGGTGGAGCTTTAGAGCCATTAACTAAAAATGCAATTGCTTATACTGAAAGATCTATTACAAACTTATTAGTAACAGGTAAACATAGATTAAATAGCATGGGAGATGAAAATGCATTTAATTTTGAATGGAAACTCTCACCAACTTTTTCTAAAGTAATGGATAAAGGTCATAGAATTACACCATTACAACAATCAGATAGTGGTAATTCATTTTTATCACCTTCTGCATCAACATTTCCAATTCAGTTATGGAGAAATTTATTAGAAGAATCATGGAATGGTAAAGTAGATTTTGATAAAACATTTCAACTGTTTGATAGACCTGCTAAAGTTAAATTTGGAGGAGCATACACTTATAAGTTTAGAGATTTTAGTATTGATGATTATACATTTAATATTAGAGGTAACCAATCATTTATTGCAGATGGTGATGTAAATAGCTTATTGGCTTCAGATAACGTTTGGAATTCAACTAGTGATAATGGTACTTACTTAATCAATATTGATACATTCAATGCAAACGATGCTTATGAAGGTGAGCAACACATAGGTGCTAATTATGTGTCATTAGAGTTTAATGTAAGCGAAAAGATGAAAACGGTTTTAGGTGTGAGAACTGAGTTTTTCAAATCGTACTATACTGGACAGGATGGTTTAGAGATTTTTGATAGAGATTTAGTATTAGATGAGTTTGATATCTTCCCATCTGCTAATGTGATTTACGCCTTAAATGATGATGATAATTTAAGAGCATCATATTCTCGTACAACGGCTAGACCTTCTTTTAAAGAACAATCAAATTCACAAATATTTGATCCTATTACAGGTCGATTATTTATTGGAGCTTTAGGTGTAAAGCCTTTAGTGCCAACATATGTGAATAACTTTGATTTAAGATATGAGCATTTTGGAGAGAAAGGACAAATGTTTGCTATAAGCGGGTTTTATAAAGGGTTTACAGATGCAATTGAACAACAATTTTTTGTTAATGCACCAACACAACTTACTGTAGGTAACTTAGGAGATGCAAATGTAATTGGAGCCGAGTTTGAAGTTCGTCAACGTTTAGGTTTTATTACTGAAGGATTAAACGACTTAAAAATAAATGCAAATGTATCTATCATAAAGTCTGAGTTAACGATGTCTGATGATGAGTATCAAGGAAGATTAGCAAGTGCTAGAGATGGAGAAACTATAGATAAGAAAAGAGATCTTCAAGGTCAAGCGCCTTATTTAATTAATGTAGGTCTAGATTATAATAATGATGATTTAGGGTTGCAAACCGGTTTGTTTTTTAACGTACAAGGTAAAACATTAGAGGTTGTTGGTATTAGAGAGGTACCAGATGTGTATACAAAACCTTTTAACAGTTTAAATTTTACATTAAATAAAACTTTTGGTGAAAATGAAAACACATCAATAGATCTTAAAGTGTCAAATATTTTAGGGAACGAAAGAATTAGTGAATTTGAGTCATATAATGCTCAAAATCAAATTTTCACTTTAAGAGATCCAGGTACGGCCTTTTCTCTTGGGTATACCTATAAATTTTAGAATAGACGTTTGAGTTCGTCAAAAAAAAATCCCAACCTAATGGTTGGGATTTTTCTTTATATTTAAGTTTTTAGTTACTCACAGCGACTTGAACTTTGTCTGTCCATTCACTCACACTTGCTACTTTAGAATCTTCATAATTAACTTCTTTTAGTTTATTATCAGACCAAAATAACCATTTACCAACTTTTTTATTGTTAACATAGTTACCAACCGTTACTTTGTTACCATGTTGATCATAACTGGTCCAAACACCATGAAGTTCTCCCTCTTTATTAAAAGTACCTTGTTGTTCTACCGCTCCATTATCATGATAATAAGTTGCTACGGTTAAGTCTCCATCTTTATTTAATTCTGCTTTTGGCTTTTCTTGTGCAAATGTAAGCGTCACACCTAACATTAATAAAATTGCGAATATCTTTTTCATATTGAATTTGGGTTTGAATGATTAATAATTACATAACAAAAATATGATAAAATTTACAAATTTCAAACATTTAGGTAACATTAAATTAACATTAGGCTTGTAATGTACTGTAAAACAGTATCTTATTAGTTTTTGTTTTGAGTTAATTCTTAATAATTAGATAATATTAGCATTACAATTAGATTACGTTACATTCTCATATTTGCTCAAGTGTTTTAAACACTATTTAGAACTTCATATATTTTATTAGTTTTTGTCGACTAGAAGCTATGTTGTTTAATAAGGCTGCTTTATTTAAAGCAGCCTTTTATAAATACTTTCTAAAACCTTAATTTTAAGGAAACGTTTAGTTAACATTAGAATCGGTTATTTGCAGTGACAAAAACTGATAATAATGAAATTTAAACTAACCTTAGCATGTATGCTATGTGTATATAGTTTTTCCAATTCTCAAGAAATTAGTGATACATCATTTGGTAAAGGATTAATTAATTTTGTAGCCAAGGATAGTTCATTTAGTGTAAAATTTGCACCTCGCTTTCAATTTCGCTCAATATCTTTATGGGATCATGATGGAGAACAATATGGCAGTCCCGAACATAACTTCATAATTAGGCGAGCACGTTTAAAATTTGATGGTTTTGCTTACAGTCCAAAACTTAAATATAAAATTGAGTTAGGTTTATCAAATCGAGATATCTCTGGCGCAAATGATTTTAATAGAAATTCACCACGTTATATTTTGGATGCCGTTTTAATGTGGAATTTTGCTGATAATTGGGAATTATGGGCAGGACAAACCAAGTTACCAGGAAATATAGAACGCGTCGTGTCTTCAGCAAATCTTCAATTAATTAATCGCTCACTTTTAAATAGTAGTTTCAATTTAGATAGAGATGTAGGTATTCAATTGCGTCATAAATCAAATTTAGGAAGTGGTTTTTTAATGCGAGAAATAGTTGCAATTTCACAAGGTGAAGGTCGTAATGTCACAGAGGGAAATGAAGGAGGTCTCCAATATACGGGACGTTTAGAATTTCTTCCCTTCGGAAATTTTAAGTATAAAGGCGATTTTGTCCAAGCAGATTTAGTTCGTGAAGCGAAACCTAAATTAATGGTAGGTTTTACATATAACTTTAACCAAGGAGCTGTTAGAGAACGAAGTGGTTTAGGAGATTACATGTTTAAAAGTGATCAATCACTATATGCAACAGACGTCACAACAATTTTTGCAGATGCTATGTTTAAATACAACGGATTTTCTTTTATGGGAGAATATGCACATCGTTCTGCTGCAGATCCTATTGCATTAGATGTAGATAGTACAACACCTACAGGAGATGTTGTATTAATTGGTAATGCTATAAATCTACAGGCAGGTTACTTTTTTAAAAGTAATTATGAAGTAGTAGGTCGTTTTACAACTGTAGATTTTAAATCTGTTACAGGATCACCGCCAAGAAGCCAATACACTTTAGGCGCATCAAAATATATCGTAGGTCATAAATTAAAAATTCAATCAGATATTAGTTATAGTTCTTTAGATGGGACTGATGATAACATTATGTTTAGATTAGGTTTTGACATTCACTTTTAACATAAAAAAGATAACAATAAGGTAACATAGTAGAGCGAAACTCTAAAGATATTTGCACACCTTTTTAAATTAAAAATTATGGATAATATTTATTTATATATGATTATAGCACTAGCCATATTAGCAATAGCTGATTTGATTGTAGGTGTTAGTAATGATGCAGTAAATTTTTTAAACTCGGCAATTGGGTCTAAAGCGATTTCATTTAGAACAATTATGATTGTAGCCAGCGTTGGTGTTGCCATTGGAGCTGTGTTTTCTAGTGGAATGATGGAAGTGGCCAGAAAAGGTATTTTTAATCCTGGAGAATTTATGTTTAATGAAATCATGATCATTTTCATGGCAGTAATGATAACAGATATACTATTGCTTGACTTTTTTAATTCTATAGGTATGCCTACCTCAACAACAGTATCTATTGTTTTTGAATTACTAGGAGCTGCAGTAGCAATGGCTTTGATAAAAATTGGTCATGATGGAGGGAGTTTTGATGATGTTGTTGGGTATATTAACACATCTAAAGCTACAGAGATTATATTGGGAATACTATTGTCGGTCGTCGTCGCTTTTTCTATAGGCGCATTAGTACAATGGTTTTCTAGGCTGCTACTATCGTATAATTTTGAAAAAAAGGCAACATGGGTAGGTGCTTTGTTTGGAGGTATGGCGATAACTGCAATTAGTTACTTTATCTTCATGAAAGGCTTAAAAGGTACAGCATATGCAAGTCAATCATTTGAGATCTTAGGAGGCGGAACAATGAAAGATTTTTTAGAGAATCAAGTGCTTTTAATTATTGTGGTGAGCTTAGTAATATGGTCCATTTTTTCATATGCCTTGATTGCACTCTTTAAGACTAATATCTATAAGCTAATTATTATACTAGGTACTTTTGCTTTAGCCTTAGCTTTTGCTGGAAATGATCTAGTTAACTTTATAGGTGTGCCAATTGCTGCATACAATGCGTTTGAGCAATGGACGCTTTCTGGGTTGCCAGCTACAGAGTTTCCAATGGATGTTTTAGCAGAAAAAGTACCAACTAATAATTTACTACTATTTGTAGCAGGTATGATTATGGTACTAACTTTATGGTTCTCTACAAAAGCTAAAAATGTAGTTAAAACTTCATTAGATCTTGCAAGTCAAGGTGCTACTAAAGAACGTTTTCAACCTAATTTTTTATCCCGAGGATTTGTAAGAGTTGCTGTAGGTTTATCTCAAATGACAGCTTATGTGTTACCGCAAACTTGGCAATCTAAAATTGAAAATCAATTTGAAGCTCCTGTGATAGCTTTGCCAAAAGACAAAAAATACGAGTTGCCAGCATTTGATATGGTAAGGGCTGCAGTTAACTTAATGGTTGCAGCTGTTTTGATTTCGATAGCAACATCATATAAATTACCATTATCAACAACCTACGTTACATTTATGGTAGCTATGGGAACCTCTTTGGCTGACAGAGCTTGGGGAGCAGAAAGCGCTGTGTATAGAGTAGCTGGTGTTATTAACGTTATTGGAGGTTGGTTCTTTACAGCATTTAGTGCATTTACCGCAGCAGCTTTAGTAGCTTACTTATTAAACTTAAATATTAAAGTAATGTTTCCAATTTTATTGGTAGCCGCTTTTGGGTTATTAATAAGAAGTTCATTAGCACACAATAAAAAATCAAAAGAATCTAAAGCCGAAGATAGTTTAACTAAAGCCGAAAGTAGTTCTGTGCAAGGAGTGATTCACGAAAGTGCAAAAAACATTGCTAGTGTTGTAAAACGTGGTAATAAAATTTATACAAATGCAATTAAAGGTTTAGCAATACAAGATTTATCTCTTTTGAAAAAGAATAAAAAACAAGTCGTTAAGCTTTCTGATGAAATTGATGACTTACGTGATAACATATTTTACTTTATTAAAAACCTTGACGAATCTAGTATTGGGGCAAGTAATTTTTATATCAATGTTCTTGGTTACCTCCAAGATATGACACAATCATTAGAATATATCTCTAAGGTTAGTCATAAGCATGTTAACAACAATCATAAAAAATTGAAGTTTTCTCAAATTAAAGAATTGAAAGAAGTAGATGATAAAATGGAACTTTTATTTAATGAAACTAAACTTGCTTTTGATTCGCAATCATTTGAAAAAATAGGAGAAATCTTAAATGATAAAGCTCAAGTTTATAATTTGGTGAAGGAGAAAATTCAAAAACAAGTAGAGCGCACACGTACAGAGGAATCTAGTCCTAAAAACACGACGCTTTACTTTAGTTTATTATTAGAAACAAAAGATTTATTAAATGCAACAATGAATCTATTAGAAGAATATCATAACTCACATGATAGTCGAATAGAGCCAGCAAAACTTCCTGGTGTAGCTTCCACATCTTTAGAGAAGGAAGAAGAATAATGAAAAAAGACCATCTAATTAAAAAGATGGTCTTTTTTTTATACTTTATGGCTACTCACCAATTCTGCCAATGTCTTCAAGGTCTTCAAAAGCAGCTTTTTTGGCTTCAAATTTTGACTCATCAACCACATAGGTTTTTGATATAGAATCATGCCATCCTTTGCCATCCTCTCCTAAAAAAGAGAAAAATTCTAAAGGAATTAAACGGCATAATGAGCGTACCAAAATTTCATTAAATGTAGGCTTTTCACCATCATAAAGTACCACTTTAGTTTTAGTAATAAATTTCCCTAAAGAGCGTCCTGTGAGAGTTTCTATGGTTGTGTAATAAAGCAATAATATGATATAACCAAAAATGAATTCCATCAATCTGCCAGAATTAAAAAAGAAATCTATAAATCCATAACTACCTGTTAATTCTGATATAATACCAATTATAAAACCCATTGCTACACCTAATATAACTTGTACAATGTAGTCAATAATAAAATTCGCCAATCTAATGCCTTTAGAGGCTAAAACATCTGGTGTTACAATGTATTTAATGCGGTTCATAGGTGAGTAATTAAGTTAGTGAGTTATCAAATATAGTATTCTTAAGTTAATCTTAAATAGTTTACTTTAGTATCATAAATATAATCTTATGAAACATTTTTTTTTAGTTACGCTTTCATTATTAAGTTTTCAATTAGTTGTAGCTCAAGAAATAACTGGTGAACAACTACTAGAAAACGCGATTACTTATCACGATCCCAATGCTAATTGGTCTACGTTTAATGGCGAACTCCATATTACTATGGAAACACCAAATAATACCACTAGAGAGAGTAGAATACGTATTAATTTACCTTCGGAAATGTTCTACATCCAAGCTAAGCGCGATACCATCACAACAGAATATACCATAGAGAAAACCGACTGTTCCATTAAATTAAATGGAGCAGTTGATATTTCCGAAGCGCATTTAAAAACTTATAATTTGAGTTGTGATAGGGCTAATATGTATAAAAATTACTACACTTATCTCTACGGGTTGCCTATGAAATTAAAGGATGAAGGTACCGTTATACATGATAAAGTTGAGTATAAAACTTTTAAAGGAAAAGCATATCTCGTATTAAAAGTTAGTTATGATGACAAGGTAGGTAGTGATGTTTGGTATTTCTATTTTGATCCAAAAACGTATGCTATGGAAATGTATCAGTTTTTTAAAACAGATGAAAATGGCAAGTTAAAACGCGATAGTGGAGAATACATAGTGCTCACCGAAACTGAGACCATTAATGGTATTAAAATGCCTAAAAATAGAGCTTGGTATTTTAATAAGGATGATGCGTATTTGGGGACGGATATTTTAAAGAATTAGTGAAGGGTTACTGGCGTTTGTTTGTGAGATGTGCCTGTTTATCTCAAGTGAAGCACTCGTGACAGTGAAGCGCTGGTGCGAATTAACTAGTTTCACCAATAAGGCCAATTTGCTCTAACTGGAGAATTTCGTTCTTTTTCTCGTTAAATTTATCTGCTTTAACAACGTAACATTTGGCTATAGAGTCGTGCCATCCTTTTCCGTTTGTGCCTAGAAAAGATAATGCATCAAAGGGAATCCACCTGCTAAAACTTCTTTTAACTAATTGTTTTGTTGTAGGTTTATTACCATCTGTAGAAACTACGATGGTGTTTGTTGCAAATTTCCCGATGGTTTTGAAGGTGTATTATTCCATGAAGAAATAATATATAAACATGAATATGTAACTTACGATGTAGTCTTCTATTTCAGACATACCATTCCAAATATCATTTAATGTATAGTTACCTGTAAATTCTCCTAAGTAGAAGAGTCCGTAGGATAAACCATACATAAAAGCATATTGTGGCACTAAATCTATAATATGATGAAGCAAACGTTGGCCTTTAGTTGCTAACAAATCTTCGGTAATTTCAAATGTATTTTGATTCATGGTTGGCATTAATTGTGTTATTTGTTTAAGCTGTTGTTTGTTATAAATTAGCGCCAAGTGCAGTAATTAAAGCTATTACCTCAGGTGAACGTTAAAATGTGTGTTTGAATTATAACATTTCCGAAGAAAAAAATACGACATAAAAAAAGCATCTTGATTTAATTTTGTCAAGATGCTTTTTTAAAATATAATTACATTGAGATGTCTTTTGTTAAGGATTTGTATTAGCCTTCACAACTCGTACATTCTTTCTTTTGCTTAAACTTTTGTGCTGCATTCATACTGTGTTGGTAGTACAATGATTTTACACCTAATTGCCAAGCGGTAACATATAATTTGTTAATGTCTTTAACTGGCATATCTGGATGTACCATTATATTTAATGACTGCGCTTGATCGATATGATTTTGTCTATTTGCTGCTTGATAGATAATGGTCATTTGATCAATTTCAGAATAGGTTTTAAATACATCTTTTTCAAGCTCTGTAAGTCCTTCTAAATGTTGTACAGATCCATCGTAATCTCTAATGCTTTTCCAAACTTCACTGTTGTTCATTCCTTTCTCTTCTAGCAATGCTGTTAAAAAAGGATTTTTAATTGTTGTTTTTATTTTAGCAATATCTTTTACGTAACTGTTAGACCATATAGGCTCAATACCTTGTGATACTTGACCTAAAATAAATGCAGATGACGTTGTTGGTGCTACAGCATTCATTGTTGTGTTACGTCTTCCGTAGCCTTTTAAAACTTCAGGCTCACCAAATAACGTTGCTAATTCTTTTGATGCTTTGACCGATTTTTCTTTAATGGTTTTAAAGATTTCACTGTTAAGGTTAAATGCTTCAGTACTATCAAATGGTAACATTTTAGATTGTAATAATGAGTGCCAACCTAAGGCTCCTAATCCTAAAGCTCTATTTTCTTTAGCGAAATTATAGGCTTTTTCCATGAACATGAATGTTTGACGGTCATCACGATCTGGAGAATCTCTATACACTTCAAGTTTTGTTATAAACTCTTCTAAAACGGCATCTAAGAAATAGATCATGGTTTCAACAGCATCTGTATCTTTCCACTTATCGTAATGTAATAAGTTTATAGAAGATAAAACACATACAAAAGACCATCTATCGTTAGTAGGTAACATGATTTCTGAACATAAATTACTTGCGTAAATTTCATGTTTATTGTCTCTATATACGTCTGGAGCTGTATTATTGGCGTTATCTTTAAAGAAGATGTATGGATATCCTATTTCACCTCTACGTTGTAATACTTTGGCCCAAATAGCGCGTTTATCTGTATCACCATCAATCATTTCTTGCATCCACTCGTTACCAACAGTAACACCATGTGTTAATTCTTGGATCGGGTTACCTTCGGTACCTATTTCTAAAAACTCATGTATATCTTGGTGCTCAATTGGTAAATAAGGAGAAAAACGACCTCGTCGAACAGAACCTTGACTTACAACATCTACCATTTTTTCAAACAGTTGCATGATATGAACAGCTCCAGAGGACTCACCATTATTTTTTACTGGTGCTCCTCTATGACGAAGTTTACCAAAGTAACCAGAAGTACCACCTCCTAGTTTAGACATCATACCAACTTCAGATTGTGTATAAAGGATGTCACCCATATCATCAGAAATATGAGAACCAAAACAACTAATTGGTAAGCCACGTTTTTTACCAAAATTAGACCACACTGGTGAGGCTAATGAGTAATAGCCTTCTGCCATATAACCATAGAATTTATCAGCAAAACCGTCAATGCCTAATATGTTTTCGGCATTATTGGCAATTTCTCTAATACGTTCTTCTGGAGTGGTGTCTTCAGTAAGGTAACCAGATGCTAAAAATTGACGACTATGCTCTGTTAACCATTTAATTTCGGGCTCTTTTTTTGTTTCTTTTATAGCTTCTTTTCTAGCTTTTATTAATTCATCTTGTGAAGATGCTATTGTAGTTTGAGGGTTTACTACTTTGTTGTCGTGGTCTAATTTAGTGTGTTCGTTCATGGTTTAAAATAAGTCGTCGCTAGTTATACTTTTGGTTCTTTTGCTATAGTTGATTGAACGTTTTACGAAGAAATCTCCGTGTTTTGTTCCAATGATTTCGTCATCAAACCATTCGGTTTGTTCTAATAAAGTATCATCAACATCAAAAACTTTTGTGATACCGATACTTTCTAATGAGTTATTGAATCTGTTTTTAATAAATTCATTGATGACATTTTTAGGTAAAAATTCTAATTCTCCTGCTTCAAAAATCCAGTCTACAAGTTTGCTTTCAGCTTTAAATGCTTCTTCACATAATTCTCTTACAACATTACTGTGTTCTTGATCAAACCAAGTTGGGTTTTCATCTTTGATAATTCTAATAATATCAATTCCAAAATCACCATGAATTTGCTCTTCTTTTGATGTTGCTTCAACGACATTAGAGACACCTTTTAGCATATTTTTATGCTTGTTAAAGGCCATAATGATTAAAAACTGCGAGAATAAAGACACATGTTCTATAAAAAGAGAAAACAATAAAATAGACTCTGCATATTCTTTATTATCCTCACTTTTGGCATTTTTTAGAGCGGTTTCTAAATAATGAACACGTCTCATTATGACAGGTTTCTTCTTGAGGTTTTTAAATTCATTATTAAGACCTAATATTTCTAATAAATGTGAGTAAGCATCATGATGACGTACTTCACTTTCAGCAAAAGTTGCACCTACCGCTCCAATTTCTGGTTTTGGCATTTTATTATAAATCTCACCCCAAAATGATTTTACAGCAACTTCAATTTGTGAAATAGCAAGCATTGTATTTTTAATAGCATTTTGCTCTACAACGGTTAAACGTGTTTTAAAATCTTGTATATCACTTGTAAAGTTGAATTCAGAATGAATCCAGTATGAATGTCTAATAGCATCAACATAATCATTAAGCGCAGGATATTCGTAAGGCTTTAAGTTGATACGTTTTTCAAAAATATTTGTTTTTCTGTTTCTTGTTTGCTCATCTCTGTATAAAATATAAGCTTTTGCAACATCTTGAAACGTACTGTTCATTAATTTAAGCTCTACAAGATCTTGAACTTCTTCAACAGTAGGTAAATAGTTGTGGTCTTTGCTTTTGCGTTCTAATAATGCAATTAAAACATTTGCCGAAATCTCTTTAGCGTCTTCTTTTGAGCCATTGCCAACAGAAATCATGGCTTTTTCTACAGCATTAGAAATTTTATTTAAAACAAAGGGTGTTGTTTCGTAATCTCTCTTTATAATTTGCGTAATTTCTAATTGTGTGATGTCCATAATTTTTTCAATTTAAAGGCCAAGATGTCTTTTGAATGTTTTGTGTGCATTCAAGATTTAAAAGTAAATCTGTAAATCGTATAATATTTCTCCTTAATTGGAATAAAAAAGGACCGTATTTTATAAATGATTTTTTCTCTCAAAAAAAACTAAAACCTATTCTGTTTTGCTGTCAACAAAGATTGACAATTGTGGTTAAAGATAAAAGACAATTTTATAAACATTGTCAACAAGTTTTTAACAAAGCCTATTATACCTAGAAAAACCTAAGATTATCAAAAATGAACATAACTAACTAGTAATCAAGTGATTGTAATTTATGGAAATTCGATTTTTTTGTAAGATAAATCCTGTTAAAACTTTCCTTAAGAAGTGGTTTTATGGGAGGTTTTTACTTTGAGATTTTGAGTTGTGAAGTTTAGAAAATAAAAATGTTTTTGCTTTGCTTATTTTTTTAAAAAATCCATAAAAAGTAACAAATTTTAACTCAAAACTATAGTTTTTTGATTTCTGCTGAAATGTAACATTGCAACAAAATGTATTTTAGGTTTACTAAATTAATGTTCTTTAAAATTTATTAGACAAAAAAAGAGAGCTATTTCTAGCTCTCTTTTCTTCCCTAATAATTAACTAACTAAAACTATTCACAATACATGAAGTTTTGTTGTTTGAAATTAATGTTTTAAAAAAGTCAAGTGTCAACCTAAATTTTTTAATGATTAATAGCATTATATTAAAATAGTAAAATCCCCACGATTACTCTATTTCAATCTATTAACTTGATTGGCTAATTTAATTTCAGTTCAAATATGATAAATTAATAGGCTTAAAAAGGTTCAATTTGTATGGATGGTTACAAAAAGTGTATAAATGGTAGTCCTCTTATAAAAGCACTGAAAAAAAACACGTAATTAACACTTTACACAGAAAAAGTTGCTAACTATACATATTACCCACAAGGTAAAAATATATGTTCTATATTTGAGTTATGATAAAAGCAGTAATCGTAGACGATGAGCCAAAAGCTATTCAAGGATTGTCATGGGAACTCACAAATTTTAGTAATGATATTGAAATTATAGAGACGTTTTCTAATCCTGAAGAGGCCATTACATATTTAAATGTCAATACTCCAGATTGCTTATTTCTTGATATTCAAATGCCAACAATGGATGGTTTTCAATTTCTTGGAAAATTATCCAATACCAACTTCGCTATTGTGATCACAACAGCTTATGATGAGTATGCCATTAAAGCTTTAAAGCATGAAGCTATTGATTATTTGTTAAAACCAGTAGATTCTGATGATTTAAAAGATACCATTTTAAAAATTAAAAAGTTCAATTCTAGACTGGCTAATTCGTCTACAATTGAAGATGTTTTGATTAGCTTTAATGAAAGGTTCGATAAAAAGAAGATTACTATTAATACCGATGGTAAACTTATATTTTTAGATATTGATGATATTTTATTTGTAGAGTCTGATGGTAATTACAGCACTATAGTAACTAGTAAACAGCAAAAAATAGTCATTACGAAAAAGTTAAAAGAGGTTGATGCTATTTTGCCCAACCATTATTTTTTTAGAATTCATAATTCGTTTATCATTAACCTAAATAAGATTAAAGAGTTTATTAAAAGCGAAGGCTATGTTGTGATGGAGTCTAATCATAAAATACCTGTTGCTAGACAACGAAAATCTGATTTTTTAGAAAAACTATAATTTGAATGTTTTCAAAACACATGGTGTCATTTTATCAGCTAAATTTTTATTAGCTACATGTATATGCTTTTTACTTAGTGTACAATCGCTTTTAGCTCAGGATGATCCTAATAGCTTTAAACAAGATATGGCCAATTTAGAAATTTTAAGGCCTAAAAACTTTTCAACTCTAGATTCTATTTTCAAAAAACATGCTACAGATAGTCTTAAAATGAAGTCGTTAATTAAGGCCTCTAAAACTTTAGATTATGTAGAAGGGGAAAGTTATGGGCTTAACGCATTAGGTGTTATTTATAGAAATATATCTCATTACGAGGCATCAATTGCCACACACAAAAAAGCCAATGCTCTTGCAGTTGAAAATGATAACTTAGAATTCAAAATTATAAGCTTAAATAATATAGGTGTTGTGTATCGAAGAATGGATCTTGTAAAACCTGCATTAGATTTTCATACTAAAGCATTAGATTTTGCACGATCTGTAGAGAATCCATCACAAACAATAGCTTACAATATTGCTGTCTCTCAAAATAGTATTGGGAATATTTATCTCATTTTAGAGCAATATGAATTGGCTTTAAAACAATTTGAAAAATCTTTAGAAATTGAAAAAGCACTAAGTAATAGATTAGGACTGGCTATTAATTATCAAAATATTGGATATGCTTATGAGTCACAAGGTGATCTTAACAATGCGCTTCGTAATTATAAATTGTCTTTAGAATTTAATGAGCAGATTAATTCAAATTTAGGACGTGTTATTTGTTATAATAGCATTGGACAAGTGTATATTAAACAAAAAAAATATATAGACGCAAAAATAATTATAGAAAAAGCATTGCAAAAAGCTCTAAAAATTAATGATCAATTTTACATAGCTGCATCATATATAAATTTAGGTTGGGTTCAAAAAGAAATGGGCAAACTTATCGCTTCCGAAGACAACTTAAAAAAGGGATTGGAAGTGGCAAAGCAGTTTAATTTAAACCTCTCTATTGTTGAGGCAGATAAGCATCTTTCAGAATTATATGATAAAACCAATAACTATGAAGCTGCATTAAATCATTATAAAGAGTCGGTTGCTGTAGAAAAAACCATTAACAACGATCGTAATTTAAGGTATGTTAATGATGTTATAATACAATTTGAAAACGAAGCTAAAAACAATGAAATTAAAGCACTTGCAACAGAGAATCAAGTTTGGAAAACGAAGTTAGAGCGCAACAAAAAAGTGTTTTGGTACTCTATGTTGGTTCTTGCTATTATAGTAGGTGTCTTGGTTGCACTGTATAGAACACGGCAATTAAGTCAAGAAAAGCAGATTTTAACCTTAGAGCAAGACATGCTACGAAGTCAAATGAATCCGCATTTTATTTTTAATTCATTAAACTCAATAAAACTGTACATTATTAATAATGAGAAAGAAAATGCGGTTTACTATTTAAACAAGTTTTCTAAACTTATTAGAAAAATTTTAGTGGCTTCTTCGGAAAAGGAAAATTCCCTGGAAGATGAGTTAGATACCATGAGATTATATATGAATATTGAAAACATTAGATTTTCAAACGAAATAGACTTTGACATTCATGTTGATGATAATATTAATACTGCCAATATAAAATTACCATCATTGGTATTGCAACCGTTTTTAGAAAACGCGCTTTGGCATGGACTATCTTCTAAAAAAGAGGATAAAAAAATTAAATTACATGTGTATAGAACAGAAGATGAATTTGTAATGATTTCTATAAAAGATAACGGTATTGGAAGGGTACAATCAGAAAAAATAAATAAAGACAAACTTATAAAACGAAAATCTGTAGGTATAGCAATTACAAAAGCGCGATTAGCAAATTTTTCTAAAGACTACACCCACGATTATCATATTGATATTGAAGATTTGTATGATGATAATAAAATAGCCATTGGTACAAATGTTATCGTTAAAATACCAACACGTTCAAATGTTTTAAGAACAGCTTAATTTCCAAAGGCAGACATCATAGAGCCGTAAGCTGACGCATCTATTGAAAAATCTGTTTTATCTAAGCCAATACAATCCATTGTCATACTGTTTTTAGATTTCTTTTTGTCAACAAAAATCATCTGCATCATGAGTCCGTTTTCTGCATATTTTTTCATCCAAGCAGGATTAAAACCTTTAGGCATCTTTTTAGCATTTGCACCAAAAACTTGATTAAAACTTACAGGAACATCATCTGTAATATAAAACGTGATTTTGTGTTCATCATTTTCACTTACAAAGCCTTCACAGTCATAACCCATTATGGTTTTTGAGTCAATTTTAGTAAACGTATAGTCTGCATTGTTAGCATCACTAGCAAAATCTGAGGGTTTGATTTTAGTTTTTTGAACCACTTTTTTGCCCATCATTTCCATGAACATGGCAGTCACACTAAGATTTGAATCCATAACCATAAACATTTTTGTATCTGATCCTTTTGTCATCTCTGCTGTGTCAAAACCAAAATATTGAGCATCTTCTTTAAGGTAGTATGTTAGTACAAAATCTCCTTTTTTATGGGTCATTTTAAGCTTGTAAGAATAATCAAAATCATAAGTTGCTGGTAAATCTATTTTAGATGCTTTTTGAGAATAACCGTTTGTAAAAAACATTAAAAATGTTAGGCAAAGGGCTGATTTTAAAAAGTGTTTTGTTTTCATAATTGTTTGATTTTTAAGTTCTAAGATAGAAATTAATATGCTTGAATTTATAAGATTGTGTGTGTTTGGTGATAGTTGTTGTGTATTTGGTAATTAACGGTTAGTTTATAATTAATTTTTTGGTAAATGTTCCAATTTCCGAAGAAACCTTAAGGATGTAGGTGCCACTATTTAATTGAGAAACATCAATTGTATTTTGTTGTGAAGTTTTAACTTTTTCACCTAAAATAGTAAAGATTTCAGTGTTTAATATAGAGTGTACGCTTTCAATATGTACTAATGTATTTGTTGGGTTTGGAAACATTTTAAACTGTGAATCTATGCTTGGATTGCTAATACTTAAACTTTCAATTGTAATAAATCGTGTTTGAATACTATTAGTAATTATAGCAGGATTTTGGTCAAAATAAATACTAGCATCATTGTTAACTATAGTGTTTTCAGCAATACCTTCTAATGCTTTAATCTTAAATTTGATGTAGCCATCATTGTTAGCGTCATCAAATGGTAAAAAGATGTTGTTAAAGCTAAATTTTAATATATTTTCATTATTTCCATTTTTTATAATATCCACATTATGATTGTGACTAGATTCAATTACTTTAACTGAGTGTGGGTCTAAATTTTCATCTAAAACATCAGAAACAACAACATCTTTTGCTGAGAAATTGCCTGAATTTTCAAAGCGAATGGTATAGGTTAACCATTTGCGTTCAATATGTCTATCGTTAATTACTCCAGGAGCGCCTTCATCTACTAATTTATCATTTGGATCATATGAGCTGTAAATTTTAGCAGCATAAGGTCCTGGTCCATATATTTGTTTAGGCTCAGTGTATGGTGGATCTATATAAACATCGTTTGGATTTAAGTAAGGAGAATCGTCAACATCAAAGCCACTTAAATTATCATCTCGATCCTCTAAGGGAAATAAAATTATAGGATCAAAAAGCGGATTACTATTTGTGTCTTCAAAATTATCAGAATCAACGCTTGAAACACCATGATTTATAATTATACCAGTTTCAGAAGGATCAAAAAGACCAGTATCTATTTCTATAATGTATGTATTGAGTGGACTCACTGTTGGTATTGTAATTTTTATATCAGTTTGTGAACCTGTTTCTATGATGTCTGGCGTAATGGTTAACTCATTTTGTGTATAAGTACCTAATGGTAGATCTATGCTCCATTTATTATTCCTTTGATCAATAGTTACTTTATCTATAAGTTGAAAGCCTCCATTAGGATCTAACTCATACACTTTTACATCGTCAATAGAAGGTAAAATGTTTGTGCTATTTTCATCTTGATTTTTAAAAGTGTAGGTAACTTCAAGATTATTAAACGTTTTTGTTGTAGATAAATTACCGATTGCAGTGGTGTAGGTATTTTCAAAATTAGCTCTTACAAATCCCCAAGCTCCTAATTTAGAGCTACTTTTTACAAGTAAAGAATTTACAAATTTAGGTTTTAACTGAAAATCGTTACCATCATAATCTTGATTGTTACTACCAACAGCGACTTCTAATTGTCTATTTGCAGCTGTAACAAATTGCCCAATGGTTGGTAAGGTGATTTCATAGGTAGAGTTTTCATCATAGATATAAAAGGCATAAACACCGTTGGCATTAGTAAATGTAGAATATATATTCCCGTTTAGTTTTAAAGCTACTAATTGGCCTGCATATTCTTCACCTGTATCAAAAACATTATTCTCATTAAGGTCGTTATAAATTAAACCAGAAACATTATAAGTTTCACCTTCAGTTCTGTATTCTGTGGCCATATCTGCATCTATAAGCTTAAATGTGTTTTGAGAAGCATGTGTCCACATAGCGCCTTGACTATCAATAGATAAATCGTCTGGTCTATAATGACCTAAAGCTGGCAAAATAGAATTGATACCTTCTAAAAATGTGGTACTAAATGACACATTAGATGTTCCTGCATTTTCAATTTTCACAATGGCTGCATTGTCGTTTAATAGTACATGAGCTACATTATTTGAATCCACGATCAATGACTGCATATTATAGAGTTCAGGGTGATCAACAGCAGGATAGGTTGTAAATGTTGTACCATCATAATAAATGAGTCCAGATGTTCTTACAAACCACATAGCACCATTTGGTGCAGCTACTGTGATTTGAGATTGGCCAAAATTTTCAGTAAATAAATAATCTATAGTTGTTGAAGTGCTAGTTTCAAATTTCTTAATAATTGTACCGTTACTCTCGTTTTTAGAAAACCAAGCATCTCCATTAGAATCTACCTGAAAATAATAAGCATTATCATAACTGTTGTCCAAATCAAATGTAGCAATCACCTGGTTGTATTTTAAAATTTTAATTTGGAGTGTACTTTCGTTATACCACCAAATCTCATCTTTATGTCGTACTAATCCGTTAATATTTTGATTCGTATCATTGGACAAACCGTAGAATAAAGGTGTGTCTATTTTAGTGACTTTTGTGCCGCTATTATTTAATGGTATAATTGGTTTGTCATCGGTATCTATGGTTGCGTAACTACCAAGATTAGGCACGTTTGTAAAAACAAACTGCTCATCATTTGCTTTACGATGTACAATGACATCATCAAACCAATTAAACCACCACATGCCACCATTATCATCGGGTAAATTATAATTAAATCGTTGGCTAGATAGGTGTGAGATATTATCTGTTTCAGTATCTGTTATAGAAGACCAGTTACCATTATCGTATATTAAAATTTGATCAACACTACTAGAGCCCGAAGAAGCTGAAAACGTTGTGAAATAAAACTTATCGTTTTTATAAAAGATATTATCTGGTACATATGGTGACTCCACACCTAATTGTGGCAAATCTGTTAATGGTATTTGTTCCCATTGCGGTACATCTTGGTCAAACTCTAATTTAATCAAACCTGAATAATCAAGTGCTGTACACCAAATTGTACCAGCATTGTCTAGAGCTATATTACTAAACTTATACGTATAAGCAGGATTGGTTACTCTTGGTAATTCATATTGCTCAAAAGTTTCATTTACGATATTAAATTTAAGAATGCTACCGTCGTTAGTTTCAGTTAAAGCTAACCATAAATCACCGTTATTATCAAACTTAAGATCATTTACATTATCGCTTGGTAAACTTGGCGTTGTAGTACTATTATAAATTGTAGTTGTATAATCTAGCACACTTACTTTAAATAAACCCGATTGAATACCAAAGTATAGGTAATCTTCTCGATATGTAAACGTTGGCGAATTAAGTGCACCCGATGATAATTGCGATACATTAATTGTTGAGGACAAAGCGCTTTCATAAACTAATCCATTATCATCGGTATATCTATACAAGTGAGCGTTAGTGCCTTGACGTGCTATAATCCAAGCTAGATCACGATCTTCATCATATGTTATAGTAACAGGACTGTGAAAATTAGGAAATTCTATGGTAGTTATCGTTTTTTGAGTGCGATTATAAGTGTATAAATAATAATCTCCACCAGAAAAAATAACATTGTTATTGGGCATAATTAGAGCACTTCTAAAAATATTATCATTTTGCCAATCTCCAGCTGTGGTGAAATCTGGGATAGCAATATTTGGTACATTCTCATAAGAACCATCTGTTAATTTAATAGATAAACCATCATTAGTTACAAATGCTTCATCTGCATTAGCTCTATTTTCTAACATAAACCTTATGTTCCTGTTATTAAGCCCATAACTTTCTTCTACAACTCCTAAATTTCCGTAACCATCGCAAAAGGTTAATTTACCGGCTGCTTCTGGTAAGGTGTTGCCACATTCATTAGCATAAAATACTAATTTAGTTCCTGGAATATACGCTTCAGATGTTGTGATTTGAGCATTTAAAATTTGGGTTAATCCTAATAAAATTAGGGTGAGTAATTTAATTTTCATGATAGCAAATGTTTATATTCATTTCCCATTAGTATCATTTTATTTAGAAGGTAAACATCTATTGTGATTATTTTTAAAATTATCTGGTCAGGGTAAAATCTTGATAACTAAAAAACTCAGAACTTATGTTGTTCTGAGTTTTTATAAGTTGTGTAATATGAATATAACAACTAGCAGACTAAGCTCAAAAAGGGCTTATACTATAAATTTTGCGCCAGCAGTTAACACAAGTTGATCACCATCAATAATGACATATTTTAATTCTGCAAAAGGTTCAATTTTACCACCAATACTAAAGTTTGCTCTAGCTCCAATAATTAAACCAATTCTACCATCACTAGTAGAGTAGTTTTCTTCAAAAAAATCATTAGAGCCATCAAAAGAGACTTTAACACAAGAGTAATTGATACCTCCAAGACCATAAATAGAGATGCTGTTTTCATTTATAAAATAATAATTGGCATTAGTATTAAATTTAAACCAATTAACTTTTACAAAACTTTCATCATAAGTTTAGAAGTAAAGAACGTCAATATTAAATTCACCATCAGTAAACTCATAAACTTGTGGCTCGTCGTCTCTTGAGTATGTAAAGAAAAAGGTTCCTTTTACATTGCGTAAAGACGTGGTGATTTGTTCACTACTTGTAATAGTTATGCTGCCTTGCATTGCTGTATATGTGCTAACAGCTGGATCTGGGTTGCTGGTTCTATATGTAGAGATCACCTGAGTATCGGTATTTCCAGTTGCAGTATATGTGCCTAATTCTACACTTGGTATAGTAATATCTACGTTTTCGCCATTATCTTTTGTTGCGGTTATACTGAAAAAATTAACTCCTACTGAACCAATTGCAATGACATCGTCAGCTGTAAATACTCCGTCATTAACTAACGCAGAAAATTGTACATCATCTCCACCATTATCATCTGGCGAATTTGAATCATCAGAAGAACATGATGTTAATAGTGATGCGCTAAAAAGTGCGATAAAAAATATTTTCGAGAGGTTTAAGAATTGTGTTTTCATAATTTTATTTTTTAATAATTTTAAAAGTTTTTATTTTATTTACATCTTTAAACTGAAGCTGAATCATATATACACCATGATTTAAAGCACTACCGTTTAGGGTATGTAATTCAGAAGTTGTAGTCTGTTCTGTATTATTTGGCATACTTATATGCACACTATCTGAAATAGGGTTGAGAAAAATATTCATAGTAGGACTATCAATTAAGGTGTCAACAGTCAAGGTTTCCTGTAGATGCTATCACTTGCTTGTCTATACTTTGAGCAGAAGCTAGTAGCGTGCAGCTTACTGAAAAAATCTTTATAACGCGTGGTTTCATGAGAATTGAGTTTTTGTTTATTTCTCTTTAGTGTTCTATTTAGAACTAGGTAAACATAGAGGTTGTGTTTTTTTATAACAACTTCACATTGTATGGTCATTTCAAAAAAAAACCTCACGAATAAACGGTTGGAAAAATAACTCTTACTCCATAGTCTTAAACAGAGTTTTCATTATTGCAATGGCGTCTTCCTTTGCAGAATTTTTTAGGCTATTCATTTGTAAATTGTATCGAAGATTGTTTTTTAGAACTAGGATTTTAGCACCATTAAACCATGGAAAGAAATAAGCTTCATCTCCTAGGCCTTCAATTTTAGTCCATCCTTTTTCATTTTCTAATTTCCATTCTAGATTAAAGTTGTTGTTTTTTTTAGATTGTCCTTTCAAAATTAGTCCTATTCGATCTTCATTAGATATAAAAGTAACTTCGCATTCTGGTGTTGAACGATCTGTTGACTCCTTTGCTTTTATATCACTGGCATCGGGAAAAACAGATGTAATCACGTCAGTATTTATGAGCTCACAAAATGACATTCCATATTGCTCATAGCTTTTTCCTGCGAGCTTAGAGTTTGTTTTAGAGGTGTCTATTTTTGACTCTTTTGCTGTATTTTTTGAAACAACGTTGTCTTTATTAGATGTGGACTGGTTGCATGATGCAAAACTTAAAATTAAACTAAGAACAATTCCGTTTTTAAAAAATTTCATAATTATATGTTTTCAATATTGAAGATTAATATGACTTTTTAGATGGGTCACCTCATAGATAATTTTTAAAGCCATTACATTTATATATCGTTTAGTGTGCTAATTACTAAAAGGTAAACAAGGTTTGATACTTTTTTATGTTTTTAAATTATGTTGTTTACTTTTGAAAACTTAATGACACTAATATGGTAGATGAGGTTCTTGTTGAAGCTTTAAAAAAACGAAATTCAGACGCACTGAAGTCGGTTTATTTAGGTCACAAGGCGGCTTTTATTGGATTCGCAAAAAAATATCCAATAGATGAAGCAACGATTATTGATATTTATCAAGACGCTATTATTGCGTTGCATGATAACGCTGTTAATGGAAAATTGGATAATTTAAAAAGTGAATTAAAAACCTATTTGTTTAGCATTGGTAAATACATGATTTATAAAAAGTTAAAGCAACAAAAAATAATGTATTCTGTTGAAGGGAATACTGCTTTAGAGAACTTAAAAAGTGACACTGATTTTTCAGTGAATTTAATAGAAGAATTATCTGAAGATCAACAAAAATTACAAACAGCCTTTAAGAGTTTAGGTGATAAATGCAAAGCCATATTAACGCTATTCTATTACAGGGGTTTTACAATAGAAGAAATCACCAATGATTTAAATTACTCAAATAAAGATGTAGCAAAAAGTCAAAAATCACGCTGTATAAAATCTCTTAAAAATTTGATTTTCAATACCTAATTATGACTAAAGACAAACTCATAGAGCACTATTTTTCTAAAACGCTTTCCGCTGAAGCGCAAAGGGAATTTGACCATTTACTGGCCACAGATCTCAAATTTAAGCAATCATTTAAGTTTCAAGAAGATCTTAAAACGGTTATTAAAAAAGAAGAGCAAACACAAATAAAACAAGAATTAAGGTCTTTTGAAACTTCAAACAAGACGTTTTCAAAAAAATATTTAAAATGGTTTGTTGCAGCTTGTGTTATTGTATTGCTGTCACTCCCGTTCTGGCAATTTGGCCAACCTAAATTAGATAATGAAGCTCTTTTTGCTGCCAATTTTGAGCCTTATGAAAATGTTGTACATCCAATTGTAAGAGGCGAAACTTCTAGTAGTTTAAGAACAAAGGCCTTTATATCTTATGAAGCTAAAGACTATGGCCAAGCCCTTAATTATTTTGATGCTCTTTTAATTGAAAGTGATAATGCTACAATTTCGTTTTATAAAGCAAATGTATTATTACAACTTAATAGGTATAAGGAGGCGATAGAAATATTTGAAGACAATACTGAATTATCGCAAAAACTAAAGAGCCAACAACAATGGTATTTAGCCCTTGCCTATATTAGAAGTAATAATACGACGAAAGCCACAGTGCTTTTAAACACTGTTATAGAAAGTGGTAATTACAAAAAAAGGGCTGCAGAGCAACTTTTAAAGCAATTGGATTAAATTACTTGCTTTCTTTTGATAAAAACAAAAATTAATAATACTAAAATTAAACCTCCTATAATATACCAGATTGTGTAAGTATCTTTTGTTGTAATAGGTGATATATCACCAGAGATAATAAAGCCTGCCCAATAATATGGATGCTTTAATAGTTCGTTTTCCGTAGCATCTAAATAATCTAGTTTTGCTAATTGTAGTGCTTTAGATTTGTCATTACCTTCTTTTAAATGCTTGTAAAAAGAAACCATTATTTCTTGCGTAGCATCATCTGGAGCACTCCATAAACTTGATAAAACTGAAGGTACTCCTGCTGCCGTAAAAGCAGTATTCATTGACACAATTCCTTTTCCTGTTTTTAATTCACCAACACCTGTATTACAGGCGCTTAAAACAGCCATGTCTGCATTAAGATTTAAACCGTATAATTCTGAAATGTAAAGTTTATGATCTTCATCGTCATCTGAAAATACCAAACTACTTAACTCAGAGTCGTTGTCGTTCAAAAATGAATGCATAGATAAATGAAGAATAGAGTAATTGGGCGATAACGATTTAAATGAAGCTTTAGAAGCTTTATCATTTGTGTAAACGTCACTATTTTCAAACAGTTTTGAAATAGAAGAAACCTCCTTTAAAGCGCCTTCTAAATAATAAGGTTCGCCTCTTACTGCTAATTGTTTGTTAGAAGGTGTAAACAATGAATACGAAGGTGCGAATAAAGCAATCTTTCCATTTTTTTTAGTGTTATGAATAGGTGAATTTATAAAACTCAAAGCCGATGCGTAACTCACTTTCGTTTGGTTGAGAACATAAGTATCATTAAAAACTAAAAGTTCAAAAGGTAAATAATGTAAAATGTCATCTGGTATAATATGAACGTTATCTATAGCCAAAACATCTATACCTCCAAGCAAAGCATTGTAAAGACTCTTAGAATGTCGTTTTATAGTTGTAACTGGAATATTAATGTCTTTTAATTCAGAAACAAGATCTTTAACCTGAGTGCTTAAACTCTTGTAATCTTCTAATTTTGTTACGGCTACTTTATGATCGTAATAGCATATTCTAAACAGCTGGTTTTTAATAACTTTAAATTTGATAATATATCGGTCTTTAAAGGTTTCAAGATTTTGAAGCGGGTTGGTAATATTGATGAGCTTTGAAACATTAAAACCACCTTCCTGTAACTGTTCTTTGATAGTTTTAAGTTTTTCATTTTCCTCAAAAATAAGTTGACTTAAGCTATCTGATTTTGACCCAATGTTTTTCCTCTTTAAATACGTAATGTTAGAACGTATTTGTTGTTCTTTTTTAACTATTACATCGGCCTCTGTTTTGCCTGATATATTTCTATTTGCAAGAAATGTGTTTAATAAAAATTTAGCCTCAATAGCTTCAGTGAAATTTAAAAAGCGAATTTTGTCTTCTTCACTAATTAGGCCTTCAGCAGCTTTGTTATAGAAATACAATCCTATTTGATCATAGCTCTTTTTGAGTTTATCGTTTAAAAATTCTTGATTAAAATTAGATTCAAATTGTTTTAATGCTAATAAAAAAAGATGATGCTTAACCGTGTCATCTTTTACCGAGGAGTCATTGAGAGCATCTATAATTTCTAATATAAGTTCGGTATCGGTTAAATCTAAACTCGGTGTAAACTCATTATAAGTTATTGTCTTAATATCTAAAGCGCTATTGGCATCAGAAAAATCATGAATTAATTTATTAATATAGCTGTAAGCTACATCTTTACTCTCATTTCTAAAATTTAATGAAACATTTAAGATGAGCATGTCCTTTTTAATAAATTGAGGTACATCTTTTACAGTTTCTAATTTTTTTAGTAATTCTTGTGCTTTAAGAAATCGCTGTTGATCTATATAAATATTTATTTTTGCTACAGTAAACTCTTCTTCAAATTTTTCGAAACTTAAGTTTTTATGAATTTTTAAACCTTCATTCAGGAAAAGTAATGCCTTATCATTATCTATTGAGTAGTAAAATTTTGAAAGTATAATGTGCGCTGTTGCATAGAAGTCTGTTTCAATATCATCTAAATCATTTAGAGAATTGATTTTCTTCATCTCTTCAAAATGATATAAAATGAGAGCTTCCTCACCAGTTTTTCTGTAAATTTCCATTAGTGCTGAGTGAAATTGCAATTCTTTTTTTACACCAATTTTACCCATTCTATAACGTTGGGTTTCCTCTGCATTATTTTGATAAATTTTTAAACCTTTATTTAAATAACCTGCTGCGGTTTTGTAATTTCCTTGTCGCTTTTCATATTCTGAAAGATCATTATAAACACCTAATAAATAATCTAAATTAGGTCGTTCAACACTATTAAATAGGGCTTCTGCTTTTTTTATATATTTTAAACGCTCAGAAGGTATATTTAAAAAATTATGATGATAAACCATGGCTAAATCTTTATAAACACTAGCCATTACATTGGTGTCTTTTATCGTCATAAAACCATAAAATCGCTCAGCTTCTTTAAATACTTTTACCGATTTATTAAGCTTGCCAACTTCACGAGATACCACACCAGAACCGTGTAAACTTTTAAGCAAAACTAATGAGTCTATTGTTTTACATCTATAATGATACGCTATAGATTTACCAACATAGACATCTGTATCTTCCATGTTGCGAATAAAATTATGCGCAATAATATACATGCGTCTATAAGCTTGGTAAAGTCTTTCTGGTTTTGCGTTGCGAGCTTCGAGTTCTAAAATTTGAGATTGAAGTTCCTTATAAATTGGTTTATTAATTTCAGGATTGTCAACATTGAGTTCATTTTTACTCATTGCTAACAACAAATTTAAAAACGGAATAGTATCTTTTTGATTTACCGCAGCTAATTCAATTGCTTTCTCTCGTGGTTCTATAGCATTTTTAAATTGAAATTGTACTTGCAGTGAATCTGCGATTTTTGTGTACTCTTGCCAGGTTGTTTGGGCAGGCAAAGTACTAAAACATAAAAGTAAACTTAAAGTAAGATAAATGTATTTCATAAATAGAGTCAGTTTTCAAATACTTAATTCAAAAACCTATCAAAAATAGACTTATAGGTTTAGATTATAGCTTTTAAAAAAGTCTAATATACTATTTATAAGAAACTTACTTAAGTTTCTCTATCACTTTTATAATTTGATTTAATAATTTCAACGATTTCTAGAAGCATTACTTCTGTTTTACGTTTGTAAAAAAAGCTTAGGTGCGGCTAGAATTTTAGTGAGATTCTAATCACAGAACTTAAGTGTTGTTCTGCTAGAACTTTATAATACTTATAAATTGGTTTAAGCAACTTAATTGTTAGCTTTTCATTTTTTCAGCGACCTTCTCCAACTCAGTATACCAATCTTCCCCAAACTTTCTAATTAATGCTTCTTTTACAAATTTGTAAATAGGTACTTGTAATTCTTTGCCAAGAGAACAAGCATCATCGCAAATATCCCATTTGTCATAATTAACGGCAGAAAATTCAGAATAATCTTTTACACGAATAGGATATAAATGGCAAGACACTGGTTTTTTCCAAGAGATTATGCCTTGGTTATAAGCTTCTTCTATGCCACAGAGCGCTGTTTTTTTATCATCAAAAATAACATAAGCACAGTCTGCATCATTAATTAAAGGTGTTTCAAAGTCACCAAAAGTTGTCGTGATATGTGTGCCTTGTTGTTCAATAGCTTCAATGCCTTCTTGACGTAAAAACGGTTTTACTTTTGGATAAATGTCTTTGAGTATTTCAATTTCCGAAGCATCTAAAGGAGCTCCTGCGTCACCATCTATACAACATGCGCCTTTACAAGCCGATAAGTTGCAGACAAAATCTTTATCAATAATATCTTCTGAAACGATTGTTTTACCTAGTTGAAACATGCAGTTAAATGCTATAATTTATAAAAACAAAAGTAGGTAAACTTTACGATTTTTTAATGTTGAATATTTGTTATAAAGACCTACTTTTGCCGAAAATTTGAAAATCATGGACATACAATTAAATTTCAAGGAGATTTTTACGGCATTTATGATCTTATTTGCGGTGATTGATATTATTGGTAATATTCCAATTATTATCGATTTGCGTAAAAAGGTAGGACATATAGAAAGTGGAAAAGCATCTACCATTGCAGGTATTATTATGATCGTCTTTTTGTTTTTAGGTCAAACTATTTTATCCTTTTTAGGCGTTGGAGTAAATTCATTTGCTGTAGCTGGTGCATTTATTCTATTTTTTATCGCTTTAGAAATGATTCTTGGTATTACCTTATATAAGCAAGATGAAAGTTCAACAATGACGGCTTCTGTTTTTCCTTTGGCTTTTCCGTTAATTGCAGGACCAGGAAGTTTAACAACATTATTGTCGTTACGTGCAGAATATAGAATTGAAAATATCATTATTGCAGTTATACTAAATGTAATCATTATCTTTATAGTGTTAAAAACCTCATCAAGGATTGAGCGAATGATTGGTCAAAACGGGATTAATATTATTCGTAAAGTATTTGGTGTGATACTTTTAGCTATTGCAGTTAAATTATTTGCACAAAATATTAAAGCACTCTTTGAGATGGCTTAAATGAAAAAATCAGTATATGGCACGTGTGAGTTTGAGTTATGTGCCTTAGCATAGAGTAAACTCATGCGACCATTTAATACAATTTGTATATGAAATATTTTACCATAATAGTAACCATTATTGCTGTAGGACTAATTATCTATAACACAACAATGCTAAATTTTAATAATCTTTTTGAAGGTCAAAGTATTATTGCTTTAATTACAATACTTACGTCTTTATGTGCTATTATTTTACTACAAGTGTTAAGATTATCAAAGCGTGTAGATGACAAACTTAAAGGACGACAATAATGTATGATGTTTTAATTATAGGAGGTGGAGCAGCAGGAATGTCTTGTGCTTTAGTTTTAGGGTCGGCAAAACCAAAACCATTTGCGGCAGATAAGCAGATTGCAATTGTGACGCATCAAAAAACATCGCATTTGCAAAACGCATTATTTAATAATGTATTGGGATTAACTCCTGGTACTTTAGGTGCAGATATTTTAGAAAGCGGTACAAAACAGTTAAAACAATTGTATCCTCATGTTGAACAAATAGATAGTGAAAAAGTAACTTCTGTTTTACGTACTGCGGAAGGTTTTACAATTACGACAAATAAAGGTTCATACCAGTCAAAACTCGTTGTTATTGCTGTGGGTTATACAAATTTGTTAACCATACAAGGGTTTGAAAGTTATGTAGAACCACATCCAAGAGCTGCCATAGAAAAAGATCGTATATGGTTAAAAAATGAAGATCATTTAGTTGATAACGGTTTGTATGTTGCAGGAACCTTAGCTGGTTGGAGGAGCCAATTTGCTATCGCATCTGGAAGCGGAGCGCAAGTAGCTACAGATATTCTAACACTCTGGAATGATGGTAAGCAAACTAAAATACATGATAAGGTTTAGTGATCTTCATTAAGATCTACCTCAAAATAATAATTGCCTCGACTTAATAAAATGACCTCTTCAACCATATCATCACCTTCATTAATAATTTTTTCAGCAATAGTGCTTCCGTAGAGTTGTTGAGCTAATTCAGATTTTATTAAACGTTTCATTTGCTTATAATAAGCAACAAATGTGAGGTTGGTATTCTCTTTTTGATTTACAAAGTCTTGAAACTTAATTACGATATCATCGCTAATTTCAAAATTTGCTATAAAATCGTTAGCGGTAACATTATGATAAACACTTCGGTCTTTATCTAATTCTTCAAAAACAAAATTGCTAATGTATTCTCGACGTCTCAAATATTCTAAAGTTTCATTGTGTATGGATGCATTCATTGGCACAAACACATCAGGTATTATGCCACCACCACCATAAACGACTTTGCCTTTTGGTGTTGTGAATTTTAAAGAGTCTGCTATTTTTATTTGCTCTGCATCTTCAAATTCACCACTTTTTGCACGTTTATAATAATCTTTATAATAATCATTGTTTTTACCATTGTCATAAGGTCTTTGAATAGAGCGACCAGTAGGTGTGTAGTATCTAGAAACTGTTAACCTCACTGCGCTACCATCGCCTAACGACATTTCGCGTTGTACTAACCCTTTGCCGTAACTACGTCGACCAACAATGGTGCCTTTGTCATTGTCTTGTAAGGCGCCCGCAACTATTTCGCTTGCAGAAGCCGAACTTTCATTAATTAAAATATATACGTCACCTTCTTCAAAATCTCCTTTTCCTGTGGCATAGCTTTTTTCAACTTTACCTGTTTTGTTTTTTGTAAACAAAATAAGTTTGTCGTCTTCTAAAAATTCATCAACAATTTGTTCTGCAATACCCAAAAATCCACCTGGATTATCTCGTAAATCTAAGGCTAACTGTGTTGCACCTTGATCTTGAAGCATGTCTAAAGCATGCTTAAACTCTTTATAGGTAGACTCTGCAAAGCGATTGATTTTTATATAACCCAAATTATCGGTAAGCATGTAGGCTGCGTCTACACTTTCAATCGGAATAATATCGCGTTTCACTTTCAGCTCTATGAGTTCTTTTTCTCCTCGTCTATAAATTGTAAGTTTTACTTTAGAGCCTTCTTCTCCTTTTAATTTGGAAATAATATCTGCGTTACTCCATTGTTTTCCGAAGATAGAATCACCATCTGCCATAATAATACGATCACCAGCTTTAATGCCTGCCTTTTCACTTGGACCATCTTTAACCGTTTTAATCACAGCTATAGTGTCATTATACGTATAAAAGTTAACGCCTAATCCAACAAAATCACCTTTCATGTTATTGGTAACACGCTCTAATTCACTCTTTGGAATATAGGTAGAATGCGGATCTAGATTATCAAGAATGCCATTAACAGTGACATCTACGATGCTATCTGTGTTTACATTGTCAACATATTCGTAATCTATATAGTCTATGAGTCTGTTGAGTTTGTCTTTTTTACTGTTTGAAGTAAATAAGCGATCTGAAGTATCAGTAAAGTTTAATTTTCCTCCAATAAAAATACCTGCCGCGATTGCAACACCAATAATAAGTGGTATGTATTTTTTTTGGAATGCCATTTATGCGTTTATATCTTCAATTAATTCTAGCTCAATACCTGCTTTTTCTAAAAATTCTAATCCAGAATTGTCTTTATAACCTTGTTGGTAAACAACCCTTATAATTCCGGCTTGGTGTATGAGTTTGCTGCAATCTTTACAAGGTGATAGCGTAATGTATAACGTAGCGCCTTTGCAAGATTGTGTTGAAGCAGCAACCTTTAAAATGGCGTTAGCTTCAGCGTGTAACACGTACCATTTTGTATAGCCTTCGTCATCTTCACAATAGTTTTCAAAACCAGTTGGAGTGCCATTAAAACCGTCTGATATAATCATTCTGTCCTTTACTATTATGGCACCAACTTGCTTGCGTTTGCAATGAGAGAGTTTTCCCCATTCTTTCGCAATTCTTAAGTAAGCTTTATCGTAACGTAATTGTTTTTTTTGAGACATTTTCTAGGTTTAGTGGTTTTGAGTTTTCTTCGGAAATATCAACTCAACCATTAAAGTTATATTTCAAATGTAATAATTATTAAAAATCTAGGTCATGTTTTAAGACTTTCATAACGTTTAAGTTTTATCAAACGTATATTATCAACCTGATTTTTTAAGAAAATAAGTCGCTGTTAATTAGGGTTGGTAAAACAAAACCTACAACAATCGATGAGGTTACCATCACCCAATCTCGTTTTGAAAACCTAAAAATAGTTTGACATAGAAAACTTAAAAAGATAATAATAAAAGCTATGAAAAGTTGTCCAACTTCCATGCCTAATCCAACTTCAAAAAGTGCGAGTAGCTTATTTTCCGAAGAAGAAGTAATACGCTCTAACGTATCAATAAACCCTAAACCATGAATTAATCCAAAAAATAAAGTCGCAAAAAACACCAACCCAAAGGTGGTGCCATGAGATTTTTTGCCAGTAGTAAACACATTAAATAATGCGACTGTTATTATGGATATAGGAATTAAAAACTCAATCAATTTAAGGTTGACATTAATAATATCATATGTTGATAATGTTAATGAGATGCAATGACTAGCGGTAAATGTTGTTATGAGAATAAATACACGTTTCCAGTCCTTAAATAAATAAGGAACAGTAAGCACGATTAAAAATAAAATGTGATCGTAAGCTTTTATGTTTACAATGTGGTATACACCATTTTGAAAATTTGACAGAAATTGGTCTATCATAGTTATGGGATTTGGGTGTTACTAAATAAAATGTTTGGTTAAGTTGGTGTTGTATCAAAGTTACATTTAATTAGCGAGTTTGTGAAAATGTAACTAAAAATTACATGATTTGATGTTGTAGTATACATCGTAAAGCTAATTATATAAAATAAAAAAGGCTCTAATATTAAATTAGAACCTTTTCTGGTACTCAAGGTGGGAATCGAAACTTTGCATTTCGTTCAATCCCATTAAACCACAAACAATAATAAAACTACTCATTTTCAGTACTTTACACAATATTAATAAAAATCAATAATCTAAATAAATGCAATAAAATCTAATTTAATGCAAGTTTACAATACAACTACCGTACAGATTTTGTATTTTTGTATTGCAAAACCAACTTATCATGGCAACAGTTAATTTTTATTATCGTTCAACAAAAAAGAAAGCACCATTAACAATACGTTTTCTTTATAGAGACTACAGCACACCATCAACTGTAAAAGTCAGAAAATCCAAAGAATCAAAAGAAGTACCATATACCGACGTCACTCTAAACGCTAAAATTGAATTAGAAGTGACCAAAGAATATTGGGAAACTCAAAACAAACGAGGTGTAAGTGGCACAAATAAAAACCTAAAACCCGAAATTGATAAGAAATTATTAAGCATCGAAAATCACTTATTAGAATCGTTTAAAAATGACAAAGAAATTATATCAATAAATTCAGATTGGTTAAATAAAGAACTTGAGAAATACTACAACCCTAAAAAAATAGATCCTAAAGCAAAATACTTGTCTTACTGGATTGACTACATTATTGATAATGCCGACAATATAGAAACATCAAAAAACACAGTAGGACTATCTAAAAACACAATTAAAGGATATAACGACATTAGGAACGTTATAAAAAGATATCAGGACTTTGAGACTACCAAAATAAAAAGCCTTAATAAAGATTGGTTTAATGACTTCTTTGAATGGTTAAAGATTAATGAAAAATACTCACACAACACCGCAGTAAAAAAAGTTTCAATACTAAAAACGGTAATAAATAAAGCATCAAAGAAAGTTGAAACCGCTAACGACTTAGATAAGTTAGAAATAAAAACCGTTAACACATACGACGAGGACACCGACGTAATCACTTTAACGCTTGAAGACATACAAAAGATACAAAACTATAACTTTGAATCGAAAGCCTTTTTAAACGCTCGCAAATGGTTACTACTCGCTATCTATACAGGACAAAGAGGTAACGATTTACTAAACGGAATGATTAAAGAGAATTTTAAAAAAGATGGAGATAATTATAAAATAGAACTCAAGCAAATTAAGACAGGAAAAAAAGTTGTTATTCCTGTTTTACCAGCCGTTAAAGAAATATACAAAAACGGACTACCATACAAAGTAAGTCAACAGAAACTAAATAAGCACTTCAAAGATATTTGTAAACTCGCTGAAATTGACAATCTAATATTAGGCAAATTGAGAAACAAGAAGACCAACCGTTTAGAAAAAAAATTAAGACCTAAATACGAATACATAAGTACCCATACAGGGCGCAGAACCTTTGCAACTCTACATTTTAATGAATTGCCACATCAAAGTATTATGAAAGTAACAGGACATAAAAAATATGCTACATTTTTACAATACGTTCAAAAAGAAAGCGAAGAACACTTAGACACCTTTAATGATTATTATAAAAAGTTAGAAGACAAAAAAGAAACACAATTCACAGTAATTAAAAACGCATCAAATCAATAAGTAATGGGTAACGTACAAATTTTAGAAACGGCAAAGGCTAAAAAAGCCAAAGGAATTGATTTAAACGACAAAGAAACAGAATTGTATAACAACTATCTAAACGTTATGCAAGCGCACCCAAACACCTATAAAAATGATGCTTATGGTGTACTTTCTGAATTATATGATAATCTTAAAAGTTTTGATCCTGAACAAACAGACAAAGACAATCAAACATCAATTTATTTTGAAATAGATAGTACTATTAATGATGCTATTTTATTTGCCAAAACAACGGAACTAAAACCCGAAAAAGTAAATAAGATTATTAAAAAAAGTAAGTTTCTGAATGAAGTCAAAGCCAAACTTAATAAAGTTAATAAAGCAGACATAAACGAAATAGAAAACGCCTTTGATTTTGATTTAGATGGTAACGATACACCGAAAAAATTTATTGAACACGCTGAACTAATTGAAGCCAAAATATTAAAAGGAATTGAAGCGGATGAAGCTGGAAAAGTGGCAAATGAAAACGGATTAAAACCAATACCCGAAAACGCAATTCATATTTTTAAAAAGATAGAAACCTATAACCAATTTATTGAATTTACAGAAAAACATATCATAGAACCTTATCTCGATTACAGCTATTTATTTCAACGTTTAAAATATGAAGAATTAATTCATCATACAAGTCATTCAGATTTTATGAAATGGTTATTAAGTACCGAATTTATAACAGAAAAAAATTATGATAATTTTGACAGTAAAGGATGTTTTTACGCCTTAAGTAAATGCACCAATAGCAATAGAGAAAATAATTTTAATAACATCTTTAAACTAAATTAAACTAAAATACTGCACCTCCGATAAATCGGAAAAAACTGCCATAAATCGGAATTGAAACGGTTGTTATTTAGCACTATTAATAACAATAAATTCAATTACAATGGCACAAATTCAATTCGTACAAATTACACCTCAAGAACTTCAAAATTCTATTTTAGAGGGCGTAAAAAATCAATTAGAAAACTTCAAACAAAACTTTGAACCGAAGCAACCAACCGAGTATTTAACAAGGCACGAAGTAGCAGCACTTTTAAAGGTGGATGTATCGAGTGTACATAACTACACAAAGCGTGGAACGTTGCAAGCGTATCAGGTAGCTGGAAGAGTATTATACAAGCGTTCAGAGGTGGAGGCTTCAATTGTGGCACTAAAAAAATAAAGGCAAATGGTATACACTACACACACCAAATGCCTTAATAATCTTTTAGAGGATTTACAAGGTAAAGATAGCGAAAAAAACTTATTTATAAACAGTTACGCACTTGATAAGGCAAAGATTATTGTAAATACAATAGAGGTTGCAACTGCATTAACTCTAATAGGTTTTTATCAAGAAACTATATACGGGCAACCTCAATTTTGTTTATATCACAATGGTATTAAATACAGTGGCTTCACAAAAGATGAAATTGCAAAATTCATACTCGATATTCATCAAAAATATAGCTCTCAAAGTAACGACGTTTTAAACAAACTTAATATTGCTATAAATAGACATATTAAAAAAGAAACTCATGTAGTCGGTATATTACCACCATTTGAACTAAAAGAATATAGAGATCCTAAAGCAATAACAAGGTTGTTTTTTAGAAACACTATCGTAAAAGTTACTAGTAAAGAAATTACAACAGAAAGTTACAGCCAATTTGCAAAAAGTAAAACTTATATCGATGCTTCAAAAATTATAGATTTTGATTACGATATAACAACAGCAGATGCAAACGAAAGCGACATTAAAAAATTTGACGAACACACTACAAACGGCAATAAGCACCTATTAAGTATAAAGTCCCTTAAAGGCTTTCAAATGCACCGACGTAAAGACAAAAGACAAAAAACAATATTTATTGTATCAGATGAAAACAGTTTAACCATTAACAGTAAAAGCGGGCAAAGTGGAAAAGACGGTATATTTAGAGAATCTCTCAAGCAGGTTTTAAATGTTGGCTTTGAATCTGGCGAAAACATAAATATAAATTTTCCTTTTCAGTCAATAACCCAGCAACAAGATATTTTCATTTTTGGAGATGCTCCTAAAAATTTTCCTATTCCTAAACTGCACGAACTGAAAAGCGGAATTGATGTTGAAATAAAAGGACGTTCAAAAGTTGGATGTACAATTCCTTATGAGTATGCACCACATATAATGATTATTACGAATTATCGATTAGGTAGTAATAATTCGAGCGACAAGAACCGCATTTTTAGATTGACAATAAATAATCATTACGACAGCCAATACACTCCTTATGATGATTTTAATAAAACGTTATTTGATGACTGGAACAAAAGCCAATGGAATAATTTTTATGCTTATATGATCCATTGCGCTCAAGTATTTTTAAAGCATGGCTTAATAGAATACGAAAATCCTGAAATTGTAAAAGTGATGTTTAGCAATTCGACAAGCAAGGAGTTTGTAAACTTTACTAACAACGTCATGGAGCTTGACAAATGGTATATTCTTAGTAATCTAACAAAAGAGATACTCCCCGACAGATACGCAAAATACAGCTCAAATGCTTCTAAAACAGTACTGAAATGGCTAAACGAATTTTCTAATAGTCAAGGGTTAATTTTAGAAACAAAGACTGGAGGCGGCAATAAAACACACGTAATAATTAAACAGCCCGATTTGCTCTCAAACAGTTAGGGTATTACTTAAAAAGTTAGGTGAAATTAACGTTTTTAACCTCACCTAACAAACGTAAACCTCTAACAAACAAGCACTTAAACACTAATAGTTAGGATAGTTAATTAAATTATAAGTCTATGTATGTATAAATACACTTTTATATACAGTAAGTTTTTACTATTCCATTAACTCTCCTAACATTTTACAAAATTCAACAAAATGCACCATCATATACGCCCGCCCTAGTTATTGCCACAATTACCCGCAACACATATTAACATATTATAAACAATAGCCACGAATAAATAAAAAGTGGCACGAACAAAGACCTGAATAAGGCAATTACAAAAATGACAAAGCAATTACTACACCATGATGAAGACTATCAGCAAAGGTTTATCAAGAAAATAGAAGCTATTCCCGAACTACTGGAAGCCGTAAAGAGTGAACTAACAGCTCAAAAAGTAGATCATAAATTAAAGCTATCAGATTTAAAGGACGGTAATTTTGTGACAATATTTGAAGACTATCAAAAAAAGAAGATGCAACAGAGAATACCTGAAGCAGATTTTGAACAATGGTTAATCTTATGCAATATTGACACAGATGAATTAACAGAACTTGAAAATAGATACAAAAAGCTACTTGATATTAAACACTACTTTTATACTCAAAATCACGACTACTGGTTTTCAAAAGAGACCTATGAAAAAAATTTTGAAAGAGTAAGCCACCCCGAAGCACCTACAAAAAAAGAATATTGTATTGATGACTTTCTAAGTATTTTAAAAGATAGCTATAAAATTACAGTCGATAGTGAGTTTTTTAAATTATACGCTACTAATCAAAACCAAATAGATAAAATTTCATCAATTGAGGACTTTGTAAAAGCAAGTAGAAAAATGAAAAACACATACGCAGATGTATTGACAGGATGCGGCAAATGTGTAAAGTCTTTAGATAGAGATTTAAAAAGCTATGAACTTAATTATAACGCAATTTTAGATATTAAATAACATGGAAGATATAACACTCACAGCAGAAACACAAACAGCTCTTGAGCATGAAATAATAAAACACAATGCAAAAGGTTTTAGCCCAGTTGGGAACGTTCTAAAAATTGGTAAGGAATATCAAATAAAAATGGTAAAAGATGGCGCCAGAGTATAAGATAATCGTTAAGCACTTAGCCGAAGATTTACAGATTGAAATTGATGAGGCGGCAGCAGATAATTATAAAATTAAAACGAATCCAATCGTAACAGATGAAGGAGTCTTAATAATTATGTTTAGAACTTAGATTTGTCAGACTGTTTGAAAAAAGGCTTGTTATCATTACGATAGCAGGCTTTTTTTTGCTTGTTATATTTATTTGTTACATCACACCTAAAGCCAGCTAAAACCCTTATTATAGTTATATTCAATGATAAAATATATTTATGATAGTTTTTATCTATAACGACCAATATAACAAGGTTGAAATATACGCTAAGTGTATGCTTAACGCAGGCTAGAACATATTGCCTATTAGGTAGTTACCTCTGAAAGTACCTTTTTAACTATCACATTATCAAGTAGTTACATCTTAACCCTAAGACTTATATACTACAGATAACTATTATTATTTACTACCTACATAAGCACGCACCAGAACACACGCAACACGCACACAGCCAGCCACTCACGCACCAGCAAGAAAGACCATACAAACTACTATCTAAACTAACAACGTCGTTAGAATGGCTTATTTAATTAGTGGCAAAATGACATTAACAACTATACTATAAATGTTATTCAGGAATTACAATTTATCTACTATTCATATTGAGTTATTAACAAATATTATTGATAGCTATAAACAAATAGCTTCGAAAACTTCAAATAATTATGCTGGTAAAATGATAGAAATGTAATTCAGGACACACCCCCCCCCTTAACCAATCCCACAATACAATAACCGTACAAAAATAAGCTATAAAAAAACCTTAACAACTGTTTTTCAAGCTATTAAGGTTCAATAAACATTAAATAAGTACTCAAGGTGGGAATCGAACCCACACGTCTCGCGACATTGGATTTTGAATCCAACGTGTCTACCAATTCCACCACTTGAGCGTTTTCAGACTGCAAAATTATAAAATAATTTATTACAATCTGTCAAAAATAGTAGGTTTTATGCTTTTTCAGTTCAAATAAATTCCTAAATTTGCACCTCGTTAAAATAAAGCGTGTCTTATTAACACAAATAATTCATTACCAATGCCAAACGGAGTGACAGAAGCAAAAATATTTGCATGCGGACAAAGTAAAGAACTTGCCGAGAAAATCGCTACAACCTTTGGTGCGCCTTTAGGTAATGTTATTACATCAACATATAGTGATGGTGAATTTCAGCCATCATACGAAGAATCTATTAGAGGTGCACGTACTTTCATTATTGGTTCTACGCATCCTGGACCAGAAAATTTAATGGAAATGTTGTTGATGATTGATGCTGCAAAACGAGCATCGGCAAGACACATTACCGCTGTTTTACCTTATTTTGGTTGGGCAAGACAAGATCGTAAAGATAAACCTAGAGTTCCTATCGCTGCAAAATTAGTAGCAAAAATGTTAGAAGCTGCAGGTGCAACGCGTATCATTACTATGGATTTGCATGCAGATCAAATACAGGGTTTCTTTGAGAAACCAGTAGATCATTTGTTTGCATCAACGATATTTTTACCATATTTAAAATCACTTAATTTAGAAAATCTAACTATTGCTTCTCCAGATATGGGTGGATCAAAACGTGCTTATGCGTATTCTAAAGCCTTAGAAAGTGATGTGGTTATTTGCTATAAGCAACGTGCAAAAGCTAATGTGATTTCTCATATGGAATTAATTGGAGATGTTACTGGAAAAAATGTCGTATTGGTAGATGATATGGTAGATACAGCAGGAACATTAACCAAGGCAGCAGATTTAATGATGGAAAAAGGAGCACTTAGTGTAAGAGCTATTTGTACACATCCTATTTTATCAGGTGAAGCATATAATAAACTAGAAAACTCTAAACTAGAAGAGTTGATCGTAACAGATTCAATTCCGCTCAAACAAAAAAGTGAAAAAATTAGAGTTTTAAGCTGTGCTGATTTATTCGCAGAAGTAATGCATAATGTGCATTTTAATAGATCTATCAGCTCGAAGTTTTTAATGTAGCTTTTTAGCTCAGCTACTAGAAATGAGCTTTACAACCAAAGTGTATTTTTTACTACGGTTATAAAAATGAGTATTAATAATAATTATAAATTTTTTTAAATGAAATCAATTACAATCAATGGATCTCAAAGAGAAAGCGTAGGCAAGAAGGCAACGAAGGCTTTACGTAATGCTGGTCAGGTTCCTTGCGTATTATACGGAGGAGACCAAAACGTGCATTTCTCTGCACCAGAATTGGCTTTTTCTAAACTTGTATACACGCCTAATGCGCATACAGTTGTGATTGCCATAGAAAATGGTGAAACTTATGATGCTGTTTTACAAGACATCCAATTTCACCCAGTAACAGATAGAATTCTACATGTAGATTTCTACCGTTTATTTGAAGACAAAGAAATTGCAATGGATATTCCTGTACATATTATAGGAACATCTAGAGGAGTTTTAAATGGAGGTATTCTTCGTAAAAACAGACGTAAATTAAGAGTAAAAGCTTTACCTAAAAATTTACCAGATTTCTTAGAAGCAGATATCACACCTCTTAAAATTGGTGGTAAACTATATGTTACCGCTTTAGAAGGAGAAGGATACGAATTACTTCATGCAGATAACACAGTAGTAGTGCAAATTAAAACTGCTAGAACTGCTGTTATTGATGATGATGACGATGAAGATGAAACTGAAGGTGAAGATGGAGGAGTGCCTTCAACTGAAACTGATGATGCAGCTGCAGTAAAAGAATAAACATATTTTGTTCTACAATATTAAAAAGCATTCTATTTATTTAGAATGCTTTTTTATTTTTGAAAAGTAGTAGTACAACTAAATGTAAATATTATCTGGAAATTTATACGTAACCTATTTAATAATAAATCTGCATCATTTGATGTAGAAGAAAAAGATCCTATGAAAAAATTTCTTATTGTTGGGTTAGGCAACATTGGCGAAAAATATACAAATACAAGGCATAATATAGGCTTTAAAATCTTAGATGCTTTAGCTCATAAAGAAGCCCTTACTTTCGAAACTCAAAAACTTGGAGATATAACAACCTACAAAATTAAGGGAAGAACGTTTATTCTTTTAAAGCCTAGTACGTACATGAATTTAAGCGGAAAAGCAGTGCAATATTGGTTAACAAAAGAAAAAATACCACAAGAGAACTTGCTCGTAATTACAGACGATTTAAACCTTCCCTTCGGAAACATTAGAGTTAAAACTAAAGGTAGCGATGGAGGACACAATGGTCTAAAAGACATTCAGCATACCTTGCAAACCACGAAATATAATAGGTTTAGATTTGGTATCAGCGATGAATTTAGTAAAGGACGGCAAGTAGATTATGTTTTAGGTGAATGGACTGAGGACGAATATAGTAAGTTGCCAGAGCGTTTTGAAAAATCTATAGAGCTAATTAAATCTTTTGGTTTGGCAGGAATACAAAATACCATGAACACGTTTAATGGTAAATAAAAAAAGGAAGCTGTTAAAGCTTCCTTTTTTTTATAATACAACATTTGTAATTTAATTGACTATAATTTTTTTAGTTTGTTTGTTTAAGCCATTGCTTACTTGCACAAGATAAACTCCAGATTGAACATTTTCTAAACTAATAACCTTATTAAAACGAGGAGAACTTTTATAAAGGTTGTTGTAAATTTGTCTTCCTCTTATATCAAATACAGAAATATCAATGTCATTATTTGATACACTGTTTAGTTTTATGTTAAATGAACCATTGTTTGGATTTGGGTATACTAAAAACTCAGAAAAATTGCTGTCTAAGTCATCTACAGAAAGTGTTCCTTGTACACAAAGCGCTAAGCTAAAACTATTAAAAGTACCACCATCTGCGTTAGCATCATCAACAACAGTAAGAATCCAGTCTCCACCAGACATTTCGCCATTCAAAGTTGATAAGTCTCCTTCAGGAATATAACTACCTGTAAAAGGTGCAGCTCCATCAACAATGGAGCCATCAGTGCCTTCTTGATCAAACACCGTATCGGTATAATTGTCACCGTTAAACCCGTTGTCTGATGTTAATTCAATCACAGTACCAGCAGGACTTGTTAATGTAATATCTAAATCTCCAACCCATGTATGATTTATATCAATAACGACATTGACATCAGTAAGTGGAAAATTAGGTCCAATATTTATAGTAGAGGTAATGGTGTTGCCTGCTCCATTAGGTGAAATGCTTTGAGCTATGTCGTCTATAAAAACATCACACGTTAAATTAGCAGTTGTAAAACTAAATGTAGAAGATGGTATAGCAGTTGCACATTGGTTAGAAGCTGTTACTCTCCAAAAATATTCTGTATTTGCACCTAAATTAGAAGTTACGTAAGAATTAGACATAGTAGTTGCAGTCTCAATGATAGAATTAAAACTTGCGTCAGTAGCAATTTCAATTAAATAATCTTGAGCATTAGTATTTAAATCCCACTCTAAAGTACCATCGGCTGGCACATCAATAGCTCCATTTGCATGGCTTACTAGCGTCACAGGATCTAATGTAGGGCTAAATATATTTAGTGTTGCATCTACTGATTTTGTTATAGTGCCAGATGTCCCTTGAAAAGTAAAATTATAACTCCCAACAGGTAAGGTGTTTGTTCCAGATACTGTTATTGTTCCGGTGGTACCATTTGTTGTAGCGGTTAAAGGATTTATTACTGCTGTTACTCCTGCAGGTAATCCAACTACAGAAAAAGTAGAAGGATCATTAAAACCGAGAAATGTGTTGTACGTGAAATTGTAAATAGCATTATCTGGTTGGCAAATATTAACAGATGAATCATCTAATGTAATAACAAATTCTGATTCTTGTATGGAAAAACTACTTGAGTTAACAGCATAAAAAATATTATTGTTTCCTTCAACAATTATTCTAGCCATACTAGTGTCTCCACCTGTTATTGGTACAGTTACACTGTGAGAGCCATCATTAGGAACATTGGAGGCCATTATAAAAGGGAAAGTTTGTCCGCCATCTACAGATAAGAGAATATTTACAGTTGGTGTATTAACAGATCCTGTATTTGTTCCTGCAACATCCCAAGTAATAGTTTGGGTTGAGCCTGCATCCCAATTTTCATTTGTACTTTGAGACGTAACAGTAAAAGGTCCAGAGGTGTCATCTACAGTTACTATCATTTCATCAAAATCTGTTTGAGGCATTTGACCAACACCTCCTGCATCAGATCGATCTCTCACAGTAAGCGCGAAATTTAAATTTCTACTAACTGTAGATACGGTCTCCCAAGATGTGTTTTCAGTAGTTTCAACAGGGTTAGATTCTGTCAATTGCCCATTTAATACTCTGTTTAAAATTGGCATATATCTATTAGGTGAAATGCTAGGAGGTCTAGATCGCCAAACAGCTCCTGTAGTTTTATTTGGGCCAAAACTTCCGTTAGTGGTTATGCCGTCATCAATTTGTTCCCAAGTGTAGGTTAAAATATCTCCCGAATTATCATCTGTAGCTGCGCCTTTTAAAATAAAAGCGGTTCCCATAGGTATGGTAAAATCATTGCCAGCATTTGCAATTGGTGGATTGTTGGTTATGTTTGTAACGATAGCGCATTGATTAGCTCCACTAGTTACATTGTCAAGAATTTGATCAATACTCGCATAATGAAAGTAAGGATCGCTATGATCTTGAACATCATTTCCTCCTGTAATACCTGCGTAACCCATGATAGTTGTTCCGCTTCCAGGCTCAACATTTACACCTGTTTGTTCAGAATTATAAGAATATGTGTGATTTGCTCCCATTTGATGTCCTATTTCGTGTGGCACATAATCTATGTCAAAAAAGTCGGCCATAAAAGGGCCTCCATCATTATCGGCAAATGAATGTGAGGAAAAACCACTTCCTTTTCCGCTTTCGCAAACACAACCTATACATCCTGCATTACCGTTATTACCTCCAAAGTCCAAAAGATGTCCAATATCATAGTCTCCTTCTCCAACAGTAGCTGTTAGATTTGATTGTAAATCTCCATTTAAATTGTTTCCGTAAGGATCTGTTCCAGAGTACACTAGGTCTAGAGCAGGATCATCTAGTGTATCTACTAATAAAAATGTAATTGCCATGTCTACTTCAAAGACCTCATTGGTTCTATTTAATGTTGAAACCAATTGAGCTAAAGCGTCTTCCTGTGCATTGCCATTAGAGTTGTCTCCATCATCCCAAAAATTGGTGTACTCTGATGTTACAGACATTGCCATTCTAAAGGTTCTTAAAACTTGGTCGTTGGCATCTCTTGATATTTGATTATTGGTAATTGTTTTTGAAATGTCAATGTCTTCGGTTAAACATTCATAAGTATTAGATGCGTTAATCTCTGCTCGTTTATTATAAATTAAATATTGACCATTAGATACTTTAGTAACTGGTTGTATGTAAACAACTTCTTTTCCTGGCTCAGAAATCATTGCTTTAAGACCTAAAGGTGTAATGCTAAAACGTATTCTTGTGCTTGAATTACCTGTATTAAAGCCTAAATAAGTTTTAATATTTGGGTGTTGTGCTGCATTGTCTTCCGAAGAAAAAATAGAAGTTTCTACTATACGGTATTGTTGTAGTTTACCATTAATACTAGGAAAGCTAACGAGTGTGTTGGAGTATCCTTGAGACTGCTGCCTCAAAGGAGCATTGGTAAGTTGCTGTTTAATTTTTTCTATATCTAAATTAAAAACTGAATAGTGTTTTTGGTTTAAACCTTGTAGTGAGACACCTTGGGTACCTTCAATAAATTGAGTTTTCTGCCATTGACTTTCTTGGGCATTTAAAGAAAGAGATGCTAGTAAGAAAGAAAAAGATAACAAGTGGTATAATTTTGTTTTCATAATTAAATTTTTTTATATAAAAATATTCTATTCATTGCAGATTTACTAAAAACAACAAAAATATTTGTTTTTAAAAATTAAAAAAGGAGAGACTAAAAATAGCCTCTCCTTTTGATAAAAGATTATATTAAAATTATTCTACAACAATCTTTCTAGTGATATTTTTATCACCATCTGAAATACTTACTAAGTATAATCCAGATTGCACATTGTTTAATTTCACTGTTTGGTTAAAGTTGAAACCATTGTTATAAGAGTTGTTATAAATATTACGACCTCTAATGTCGTAGACATCTACATTGATTGCATTTCCAGAATTAGAATTTAATTTTATTGTAAACTCTCCCTCATTTGGATTAGGGAAAATTGCAAAATCTTCAAATCCAAATTCATCAACACTTAATGGTGACTCAAGACATAGTTCTAATTCAAATGCATTAAAATTACCACCATCGATATTGAAAAGATCTGTGACAGTTAAAACCCAGTCACCAGCAGACATTTCACCATAAATTACTGATAAATCTTCTAATGGTGTAAATGTACCAGAAAAAGGAGAAACTTGATCTTCTATAGCTAAGCTAGCTTCTTGATCAAATATTGTATTTAAATATTCTCCTGCTCCATCAAGACCAATATTGTTAGTAAGTATAACTTCTGTTCCGTTAGGACTTGTTAGTGTTACCCTAATATCTCTAATCCAATCATGATCTATATTTACAGTAACATTTACATCTTCAACTGGTAAATCATCAGTTATCGTTATAGTAGAGGTATAATCATTCGAACCTGAAGCAGATATAACAACTGGTAGTCCTGTAGCAACATAATCATCACAAACAGTTTCTACACAATTATTTTCTAAAACAACATCTACTGATTCAGTAACGTTACTTGGTGTAGAAGTACCAGTAACTGTAATTGTATAATCTCCTTCAGCCGTTAGGTTAATATTGTTAATTGTCATAGTAACATTACCATCAGAATTTAGATTAGCTGGAGAAAAAGTAGCTGTTGCACCTGCAGGAACTCCCGTTGCAGTAAATGTTGTAGTTTCATTAAAGCCCATTACAGTTGAATAAGAAAAATCAAAACTCACTTGATTATCTGTTGTAGGACAACTTAAGATTGTATCATCTCCAGAAGAGGCTATGTTAAATCCAGGAACTGCTGGTTCACAAACTCCTGGCTTAATACCAGGTGCAATAACACTTGATACGTAGGCATCAACCGCACTCATTTGATTTGGTGTAAACATATACATACATGCATCATTTACATAATCCATATAATTCATTGATAGAATTTTTTGTGGAGCAGAACAAGCATTTAAAGATCCTGGTGTTGGGCAATTATAGGTTTGTTGACCTGTGTTTGGTGTATCTGCAAAACCATCATCTGATGCACAACTTACGTTTTGATCATTACCCCAAGGGTGTCCTAAACTATAAAAGTGTCCAAGTTCATGAGTTACCGTACGTCCTAAGTTAAAAGGAGCTTGTGGTCCAATATTAGAACCAGTACAATCAGAACTAGTACCAAAAGTTTCTAAGTTCATAACTACGGCTCCACCATTAGTTAAATTTCCACCTAAAGGAGAGTATCCTAAAAGTCCTGGTCCAATATCTTTAATTAAAAAGTTCATATAACCAGCCCAATTAGCATCTTGTTCAGGAAAGCCTGCGCCATTTGCAAAATTATAACCAATAGTTACAGCTGGCTCTCCTTCAATTAGATCTGGGTCAATGCCTTCAGGGTGATTTGATGTTGCTAAACAAAAAGAAATATTAGCAGCGCCAGGTTGTAAACCAGGATAAAAAACACTAGCAGCTGCCCAATTTACAACATCGGCATTTGTAGCGGTATAATCTGCATTTAATACATCTACTTGACTTTGTGCTAAAGCAACAAGACATGCTCTGTCTGCTTCATTTCCTGATGGAAAGTGAACCGCAACAGGTATCGTAATTGTTGAGCCTCTTTGGCTATAATCTCCATTAGCTCTTCTAGCAAGTTCAGCTTGAAATTTCTGTTGATCTGCTTCGTATTGTGCAGCATATACAGGGTTCTTGAGAGCCTCTGCCATGTACTCGTCAGTAGCACATGTTCTCTGTTGTGCATACGAAGAGTAACTCATTAATAATGTTAATGCAAACATTAAAAATTTCGTTATTGTAATTTTTCGTTTCATGATTTTTATTTTAAAAATTATAAGATTTGTAAAAATATCTAAAAAAAAGTAATAAATGGGTCTCTCAATTAGAGAAATAAACACTTTTGTGATAATAAAAGTTAGAATGTGTTGATATTTTATTAATTATTTTGAGTTCTCCATCTTTGAAAGAGTGAATAAACATATCAAGCTTATTTAATTATTGTGCGCTACTTTCATTTTTAAGAAGGCAAATAACTATTTTTACAAAAAAATAGGTACTGAAAACAAATACCAAAAATATCGAGCATAAACAACCATCTGTAATTACAATAGGCACCTTTGATGGTGTTCATATTGGTCACCAAAAAATACTTAAACGACTAGTAGAAACGGGTAAAAAGAATGATTTAAAATCTATAGTGCTCACTTTTTTTCCGCATCCTAGAATGGTATTGCAGCCAGATTTTGATATTAAATTATTACATGCTATTAATGAACGAAAACACGTGTTATCTCAATTTGGTTTAGACCAAATAGTTATTAAAAAATTTACTAAAGCGTTCTCAGATTTATCTGCTCAAGATTATGTAAAGCAAATTCTCGTAGATGAGCTAAATGCCAAACATATTATTATAGGTTATGATCATCACTTCGGAAAAAATAGAACCGCAAATATTGACGACCTAAAAACCTTTGGACAGCAATACGATTTTACCGTCGAAGAAATTTCGGCTCAAGATATAAAAGACGTTGCAGTAAGTTCAACCAAAATAAGACAATCACTTTTAGATGGAGATATTGAAACTGCCAATTCTTTTCTAGGCTATCCGTACTTTATTTCGGGAACCGTTATTAAAGGAAAAGGTGTTGGAAGAACTTTAAACTTTCCTACCGCAAATATTCATATCAATGAAACTTATAAATTAATACCTAAAGATGGTGTATTTGTAGTTAAATCCTTAATTGATGGTGAAACCATTTATGGGATGATGAACATTGGTAAAAATCCAACATTTAAAGATCATAAACATGCGGTTGAAGTTCACTTTTTTAACTTAAATCAAAACCTTTACGATACAACTCTAAAAATTGAAATTCTACATCGTTTAAGACATGAATTTAAATTTGATTCAATTGATTTGCTTAAAAAACAACTTCAAAAAGATAAGCTAGAGGCCCTAAAACTAATATCTAATTATAATGAATAAACTACTGTTTAAACATATAGATAATAGTGGACTTATCGTTTTTAGAATCTTATTTGGAGCGCTTATTTTTTTAGAAAGTATAGGAGCAATTTTTACGGGTTGGACAAGAAGAACTCTCGTAGAACCAGAATTCACTTTTAACTTTATAGGTTTCGATTTTCTTCAAGCCATACAAGGTGAATGGATGTATGCTCACTTTGTAATTATGGGTATTTGTGGCTTGTTTGTAATGCTTGGCTATAAGTATAGAATTAGTATGATCACCTTCACGTTGTTTTGGGCTACAACGTACCTAATGCAAAAATCATCGTATAATAATCATTATTATTTTTTAATGATTTTAAGTGCTATCATGGTGTTTTTACCAGCTAATACATATGCCTCAATTGATGTGAAGCAAAACCCAAGTATACAAAGTAATTCTATGCCTAATTGGTGTCGCTTGGTTTTTATTTTGCAATTATTCATCTTGTATACGTACGCATCAATTGCTAAAATGTATCCAGATTGGTTAGATCTCACAGTGCCAGAATTATTGATGAAAAGCAAAAAGCATTATGTTCTCGTCGGAAATGTGCTGCAGCAAAAATTTGTCCATTATTTGGTAGCCTATGGCGGAATTCTATTTGACGGACTCATAATTCCGCTTTTACTCTTGAAGCGAACTAGGAAATTAGCATTCTTCGCTTCCATTTTTTTCCATCTGTTTAACTCATTTATCTTTCAAGTTGGGATATTTCCGTATTTGTCATTAGCCTTTGCAGTGTTCTTTTTTGAACCTAAAGTTATTCAAAAGCTATTTCTAAAACGAAAGCCATTATTTTCCGTAGAAAAAATTGAAATTCCATCCTATGCCACTGCTTTTAAAACCGTATTTGTGCTGTATTTTGTGGCTCAAATCGCATTACCTTTGAGGCAGCATTTTATTCAGGATAATGTATTATGGACAGAAGAAGGTCATAGATTGTCATGGAGAATGATGCTACGAACTAAAAGCGCAACAACTAGTTTTACTGTTGTAGATAAAGGGACGCAGACAAAAATACGAGTTAAGTTAAATGATTATTTAACTAAAAAACAAATAAGATCTGTTAGTAGCAAACCTGATGTTATGTGGCAGTTTGCTCAACGTTTAAAATCTATTTATGCTAAAAAAGGAATGGATGTAGAAGTGCATGTAAATGCCTATGTAAGTGTTAATGGTAGGCAAATTAAACAGTTTATTGATCCTAAGGTAGATCTCGCAAATGAGAAATGGAATCCCTTTAAACATCATGATTGGATTTTACCTTCAAATCTAGACAAGAATAACTAACAATTTATTAATTTTGACGTTTCAAAATAGACACCTTTTCAAAACGTTAAGGTGCATAAATTAGAATATAATTATGTTACAAGTTGCTTTTATAAGAGAACACAAAGAAGATGTTATCAAAGGTTTGGTAAAACGAAATATCGATGCCACTCAAATGATTGATGATGTAATTTCGCTTGATGAAGAACGTAGACAATTGCAAACCCAATTGGATAATACACTTGCAGAATCTAATGCGATCTCAAAGCAAATTGGTGAATTATATAAAACAGGAAAAGCTGCCGAAGCTAATGCATTAAAAGAAAAAACTGCAACACTCAAAGAAAGCTCTAAAACGTTAAGTGATCAACTTAATGAAAAGACTGATGCGCTTACTCAGTTATTATACCAAATTCCAAATGTGCCTCATGAAAGCGTTCCAAAAGGGAACTCAGACGAAGATAATGAAGAAATTTTCAGCGAAGGTGAGATTCCTAAACTTCATGATGCTGCTATGCCTCATTGGGAATTAGCAAAAAAATACGATATCATAGATTTTGAATTAGGTAATAAAATTGCTGGTGCTGGTTTTCCTGTATATAAAGGAAAAGGCGCAAGATTACAACGCGCTTTAATTGCTTATTTTTTAGATAAAAATACCGAAGCTGGTTATACTGAGTACCAATTACCTCATTTAGTAAATGAAGCCTCATGTTATGGTACTGGTCAATTACCAGACAAAGAAGGTCAAATGTATCATGACTCTCGTGATGATTTATATTTAATCCCAACAGCCGAAGTTCCAGGAACCAATGTGTTTAGAGACGTATTATTAGCAGAAAGTGATTTGCCAATCGGTATTACGGGATATACACCATGTTTTAGACGTGAAGCAGGAAGTTACGGTGCACACGTTAGAGGCTTAAATAGATTACACCAATTTGATAAAGTCGAAATTATTCGTGTCGAGCATCCAGATAATTCATACAAAGCATTTGAAGGTATGATTGATCACGTTAAAGGCATTTTAAAGGAATTAAAATTACCTTATAGGATTTTACGTTTGTGTGGTGGAGATACTGGTTTTCCATCTGCAATGACCTATGATTTTGAAGTGTTTTCTACAGCTCAAGATCGTTGGTTAGAAATCTCTAGTGTTTCTAATTTTGAATCTTACCAAGCCAATCGTTTGCGCTTACGTTTTAAAAATAGTAATGGTAAAAATGAGTTAGCTCATACCTTAAATGGTAGTTCATTAGCTTTGCCTAGAGTTCTAGCTGGTATTTTAGAGAATTACCAAACCGAAGATGGTATTAATATACCTGAAGTTTTAATACCATATACAGGTTTCGATAAAATATAATCAACCGTTACATAGTTTAGTATTGATGACAAAATTGGGACATAAATTTAGTATTAAAAATAATGACCAATATTGTGGTGTTTGTAGGAAAAATAAATTTAATATCGTTTAAATGCTAAAAAAAGACGTTGTTCAACGAATTTTTGGCGCTTTTTTTTGTTTTTTAAATTTTAATTAAGAAGTTAGTACTCCAAATGCGAACCAACCTATTAAATTATGAAAAATGTAAAACGAATTGTACCACTAGTTGCATTAGTAGTTATGGCAAGTAAAGTTTTTCTTTAAAATTTTATTTTATTTATATAGCTTTAAGAAAAGCCAAACAGAATAACTGAATCATATTGTAAAGAATTGATTAATAGCACATTTATTTTGTCGGTAATGCCTAAACTCATGTTTAGGCATTTTTTTTTGAAAGTGTTTAAAGGTTTTGAATTCATTAAGAACCTAAAAACTATTAATTATAAAAACATTCACATTATCTAGTTAGAGGAAATGTTATATTTACATAAATTAGAATATAATATGCGTCAAATAATTATCTGTTTAATAGTGTTATCATGTGGTCTTATGTTTTCGCAAAGCGAACAATTGGCTGATGACTACTTTAAACGTGGTGAATTTGATAAAGCATTAATCTCCTACCAAAAACTTAACGATACTAAAAAAAGCTCAAAATACGTTTATAAAATTATTGAAACCTTACAACAATTAGAGCGCTATGATGAAGCACAATTGGAGATCTCTAAACGTATGAAAGAAATTAATTATCCGCCTCTACTAGTGGACCTTGGCTATAATTATCAACTAATGGATAGTTTAGATTTAGCACACAAATACTATAAAGAAGCCATAGTAAAAGTTGAAGAAAGACCAAGTTATACGTACGCTATAGCAAAAAAATTTGAAGATCATTCTTTATTAGATGAAGCACTTCAAACCTATAAAAAGGGGATGGAGTTAAATCCAGATTATAATTTTAATATGCCAATGGCACGTATTTATGGTGAGCTAGGTAATATAGAGCTACTTTTTTCAAATTATTTAGATTATATAGAAACGAAACCTGAGTTTCTAAATACTGCCAAACGAGCATTTAGTGATTTTGTTTCAGAAAATAAGGAAATTGAAAACAATCAAACACTAAGAACATTATTACTCAAAAAATCGCAATCTAACCCACAACCGTATTGGAACGATATGTTGAGCTGGTTGTATATTCAGCAAAAAGAATACAATAAAGCGTTTATTCAAGAAAAAGCATTGTATCGTAGATCTAAAGAGAGTTTGAGTCGTATTTTAGACCTGGCTTTAACAACGGTAAAACAAAAAGATTACAACACAGCAAATTCTGTTTTTGAGTTTGTGTTAGATAACTCTCAAGACATCAACACCATATTAAAAGCACATCAATATATGCTAGAAATTGAGATTGACCTTGCAGAAACTGATAAAAAACAACTTAAAACCATTGATGAAAAATTTAATAAATTATTTTTCGAATATGGAAAATATGAGCAAACCATTGCGCTTCAAATTGCCTACGGAAATTTTATAGCCTTCAATAAACAGCAACCAAAAGAAGCTAGCGATTTTTTAAAAAAGAGCCTCAAACTAAATTTATCAAGCTTTCAAGCAGCAACCGTAAAGTTGAAATTAGGAGATATTCTCGTGTTTCAAGAACGCTTTAATGAAGCTTTGATCTATTATACGCAAATTCAAGCCAATTTAAAAAACAGTACCATTTCTCAAGAAGCACGTTTTAAAGTAGCAAAAACAAGTTATTATAAAGGCGATTTTGAGTGGGCAGAATCACAACTAAAAATCTTAAAATCTTCAACATCGCAATTAATTGCTAATGATGCTTTAGAGTTAAAACTGCTTATTAGCGATAATAAAGATGAAGACTCCTTACAAACGGCTTTAAAATTATATTCGAAAGCAGATTTGATGTCGTTTCAAAATAAAAACAACGAAGCCATTACGCTTTTAGATAAAATTCTAACTGAGCATAAAGGCGAAACCATAGAAGATCAAGCCTTATACATGCAAGCCAAACTCTACGAAAAAACTAAACAAATAGAGAAAGCAGTCGCTAATTACGAATATATCATCGCAAACTATAGAGACGAAATTCTTGCAGATGATGCACATTTTTACTTAGCAGAACTCTACCAAAACCAATTAGCACAACCCGATAAAGCTAAAGCACTCTACGAGAACATTATTTTTAATCACGAAGATAGTATCTACTTTATTGAAGCCAGAAAACGCTTTAGGATGTTGCGTGGTGATGCGATAAATTAGTATTCAGTTGGTAATGTTTATTCTTATATATAAAAATTAGTATAAATCATTTTTGGATTTACATTACCAATAAACAAACTATCCATTCAACTTTTGGAAAAATAAGGCTTATCTTATCAAAAAATAATAAAACCCTTTGATGACGACGAATAACTTCTGTTATTTGCAAAAGCGTTATAAGAAATTGACATTACGCGCTTGATGCGAAATTTACTACAAACGATAAAGAAAAGCATGATAATCTACAACATCACAATAAACATAGACGATTCAGTCCATACCGAATGGTTAGAATGGATGAAAACCGACCATATTCCTAAGGTGTTAGGAACAGGTAAATTTGAAAAAGCAACACTAACTCAAGTCATGGTAGAAGAAGATATGGGTGGGCAAACATACTCAGTGCAATATCGTTCGTATTCTCGAGAAGCCTTAGATGCGTATTATAAAGAAGATGCCGATAAATTACGTCAAGAAGGTCTTGTGAAATTCGCCGATAAAATGCTCGCTTTTAGAACAGAGCTTCAAATAGTAGATGAATTTAATGTAAAGTTTACTTAAGTAATACATATGTTGCGTAAAGAGTTTTTAGTTTTGAGAGCTTTAAAATAGATATTAGATTGCAAAGGTGTAATCACAATAGAGTAACTATAACGACGCTTTGAGAACATAAAAAGTAGAAGAAAAAATTAAAATAAAAAACGTGTCAAACAACCATCAAGTCAAAGCAAAAAAACACTTAGGTCAGCATTTCTTAAACGATGAGCAAATTGCAAAAGATATTGCCGATACTTTATCATTAGAAGGCTATAAGCAAGTTTTAGAAATTGGTCCAGGAACAGGTGTGTTGACAAAATACTTGCTTCAAAAGGATGTTAAAACACATGTGATTGAAATTGATACAGAATCTGTAGAATATCTCAAAGCCAACTATCTCAATTTGGCCGATCGTGTTCATGAAAAAGATTTTTTAAAACATGATTTAACTCAAATTTTTGGTCATGAGCCTTTTGCTATTATTGGTAATTTTCCTTATAATATTTCTACCCAAATTGTATTTAAAACCTTAGAAATGCGTGAGCAAATCCCAGAATTTTCAGGGATGTTTCAAAAAGAAGTGGCAGCGCGCATTTGCTCAAAAGAAGGCTCAAAAGTGTATGGTATACTATCTGTATTAACACAGGCTTTTTATGAAGCTGAATATCTATTTACAGTGCCTCCAACCGTATTTACTCCACCACCTAGAGTAGACTCAGGAGTGTTACGACTTAAACGAAAAGAAAATTTTACATTACCAGTTGATGAAAAATTATTTTTTAGAGTGGTAAAAACGGCATTTCAACAGCGTAGAAAAACGTTGCGAAACAGCTTAAAAAGCTTTAATCTTTCAGATAATTTAAAAGCAAATGTTATCTTTGGCAAACGTCCAGAGCAACTAAGCGTAGATTCGTTTTTAGAGCTTACAAAACTTATTGAAACAGACGCTAATTAAGCAGTTTACATTTCCGAAGAAAATAGCAGTACGATTTTATGATCGAAGAAAGAGAAAATAGTCAATTTGAACTCACAGATGAACTCATTGAGCAGGTAGAGCTTTGCATCGAAACTAAAGATGATAAAGAGCTTAAGCGTGTGCTTCATGAATTTCATTTTGCCGATGTTGCAGAGATTCTTGACGAATTAGATCTAGATGATTCGGTGTATGTTATTAAACTTCTCGATTCTGAAACAACGTCAGAAATCCTTATGGAACTCGATGAGGATACACGAGAAAAAATACTAAAAAACCTTACCGCAAAAGAAATTGCCGAAGAAGTAGAAGAGCTAGATACCGATGATGCTGCAGATATGATTGCCGAGCTGTCTGAAGAGCGTCAAGCTCAAGTAATTTCTCAAATTGAAGATGATGAGCATAGAGAAGAAATTACAGAATTACTTACCTATGAAGACGATACTGCAGGTAGTTTAATGGCAAAAGAGCTCGTAAAAGTTTATGAAACCTGGACCGTTGCAGGATGTTTGCGTCGCATAAGAGCTCAAGCAAAAGAGGTCACTAGAGTGCATTCTATTTATGTCGTAAATAAAGAAGAAAAACTCATTGGTCGCTTATCACTTAAAGATTTAATTGTTGCCAAAAGCGATCATAAAATTGCAGATATTTTAAAAGAAACTGTCGACTCTGTCAATGTTAATGATGATGTAGAAGATGTTGCTAAAGTAATGTCCAAATACGATTTGGAAGCCATTCCTGTTATTGATGATAGCCATACCCTTTTAGGCAGAATTACCATTGATGATATCGTTGATGTTTTAAAAGAAGAAGCAGAAAAAGATTACCAAATGGCAGCTGGTATTACAGGAGATGTTGAGGCAGATGATAGTATATTAGAACTCACCAAAGCACGATTGCCATGGCTGGTTTTAGGGCTTTTTGGAGGTTTAGGTAGTGTGTTTATCATGAAAGGTTTTGAAAACATCATGGAAACCGTACCATCACTCTTTTTCTACACACCATTAATTGCCGCAATGGCAGGAAATGTAGGTGTACAATCTAGTGCTATTATTGTTCAAGGTATAGCAAATGATAATGTTAGAGGCAGTATGGGAAGTCGATTGTTAAAAGAAGTAGGACTTAGTCTTATTAATGGTTTTGTTTTGGCAATTCTCGTCATTTTATTTGGTTTTATTATAGGTCAAGATCCAACCGAAAGCTTAGCAATTGCCCTCTCAATGATGTCTGTAATTGTAGTAGCAGCACTCGTTGGCACCTTTGTGCCTATCATTTTAGATAAGCGTGGCATCGATCCAGCCATTGCAACTGGTCCATTTATTACAACCAGTAATGATATACTTGGTATTTACTTGTTTTTTGTGCTTTCGGGATTAATTATTGGGTTCTAAAATTTTATTTTGGGCGTTCCCTTGTAGGTCGTGCTCTCGCAAGTCGCTCTCTGCGAGGAGCTCCAACAATTGCTCCATCACTAACGCAAAAATTCGTAATTTTAATGTCATAAATTCTATTGTTTATGAAGTCCATTAATATCAAAGACAAACACCAACTCTTCTCAAAACATTGGCATCCGCATCGTATTGCTACTGTTGATAATATGCAAGTTATTCTCGCCAAAATAAAAGGCGAGTTTGTATGGCATAGTCATGAGGATGAAGATGAGTTATTTCAAGTTGTAAAAGGGACCTTATACATGCAATTTAGAGATAGAACAGAGGTTGTAAATGAAGGAGAACTTATTGTTGTTCCCAAAGGTGTAGAGCATAATCCCTCAACTAAAAATGGTGAAGAAGTGCATTTGCTTTTATTTGAAAAACTCAGTACAGCACACACAGGAACCGTAAAAGACGAAATGACGCAAACTGAATATCCCGAAATATAGAAGTTTACGCGTCACGTCATGCTAAACCCGTTTCAGCATCACAGTATTAATACTAAACATTAAAACATATTCCAGCCTTTGCAGGAAATTATCATGAAAATACTCCACTTAGACCAAAATCATCCTCTACTCATTGAGCAACTCAATGCTTTAGGATATACCAACGATGAAGACTACACGTCACCAAAAGAGGCTATAGAAAACAAAATTCATCAATACGACGGATTTATCATACGAAGCCGATTTAAAATTGATGCACCATTTTTAGATGCTGCAAAACACTTAAAATTTATTGGTCGTGTTGGTGCAGGGTTAGAAAACATAGATTGTGAGTACGCAGCGCATAAAGGCATTAAACTTATTGCTGCTCCAGAGGGTAATCGCAATGCTGTAGGAGAACATAGTTTGGCAATGGTATTGTCTCTTTTTAATAAACTCAATACAGCAGATCGCGACGTGCGTCTAGGCAAATGGCAACGAGAAGAAAACCGCGGACTAGAACTTGACGGAAAAATCGTTGGTCTCATTGGTTATGGCAATATGGGAAAAGCCTTTGCTAAAAAACTTAGAGGATTTGATGTTGAGGTGCTCTGTTATGATCTTAAAGAAAATGTAGGTGATGAAAATGCAAAACAAGTCTCATTAAAAGAACTTCAAAATAAAGCCGATGTGTTAAGTTTACATACACCAGAAACGCCTTTAACTATTAATATGATTAATTCTGAATTTATCGATGGTTTTAAAAAATCGTTCTGGCTTATAAATACAGCTAGAGGAAAAAGTGTGGTGACCAACGATTTAGTTTCAGCTTTAGAAACCGGTAAAATATTAGGCGCAGGATTAGATGTTTTAGAATACGAAAAATCATCGTTTGAAAACTTATTTACCACAGAGATGCCAAATGCTTTTAAGTATCTCATTGCTGCAGAAAATGTGATTTTAACACCTCATGTTGCAGGTTGGACTATTGAGAGCAAAGAGAAATTAGCGCAAACCATTGTAGATAAAATAAAAGTAGAATTTTGTTAACTTTAAATAATCAATACATCTAATTATGACCTCTAAAGCAACAACTCCAGAAGAGTATATTAACCAATTACCAGACGATAGAAAAGCACCAATTACCAAATTAAACAATCTTATTATAAAGCATATGCCAAAAGGCCTAGAGGCTGGAATGGGATATGGTATGTTGGCCTATTATGTGCCAAAATCTATCTATCCAAATGGGTATCACTGTAAACCTTTTCCGCCATTGCCATTTATCAATTTGGCATCGCAAAAAAACTTTATTGCTTTATACCATTCTGGTTTGTACGCTAAAAAAGAGTTGTATGATTGGTTTGTAGCTGAGTATCCTAAGCATTGTAAGTATAAACTAGATATGGGTAAAAGTTGTGTGCGTTTTAAAAAAATGGAGGATATACCTTACGACCTAATTGAGCAGTTGTTAAGTAAAATGTCTGTTGAAGAATGGATTGAAATTTACGAAACTGCTATAAAAAAATAAAAGAATTGGTGATGTAGTTACATTTCCGAAGTCATAAAAAAGAGTTTAATTAAGTCTCCTGCATTTGTAGGACTGAAAATAGATATGCGATGAAAAAAAGAGTCACAGGAATAGGTGGTCTATTCTTTAAAACCAAAGATCCAAAAGCCTCAAAAGATTGGTATAATAAACATCTAGGATTTAATACCGATGATTATGGTAGTACATTTTGGTGGAAAGATAATGATGGTAAAGAATGCTCTACACAATGGAGCCCTTTTAAGGAGGATACCAATTACTTTGAGCCTTCTAAAAAAGAGTTTATGTTTAACTATCGTGTTGAAAATTTGAAAGAATTATTAGCAACTTTAAAGGAGGAAGGCGTCACAATTGTTGGAGATATGCAAGAGTATGATTATGGTAAATTTGGTTGGATTTTAGATAATGAAGGCAATAAAATAGAACTTTGGGAACCTATAGATCAAGCTTTCAAATAGTACTGTAACAATTTGTTAACTTTAACTACTTATAAATAAAAGCTTACAGTTAACGCAATTTTATTAAATTTATACCCTAACCGTTAAAATACAATTAATATGTCTGACGATAATAAAAATTTGAGTGACGACCTTGATGATATGATAGGTGATGCAAAAGATGGCGCAAAAAGAGCAGGAGAAAAAATTAGTAGTTCTGCTAAAGAATTTAGTGATGATGCAAAAGAGTTTGCTAATGATGCTAAAACTTCAGCCAAAGAATTTGCAGATGATGCAAAAGATGTTTTAAGTGATGGTAAAAACGTTGCTATTATTGCACATATTACACTTATAGGATGGATTATTGCTATTGTTATGAATAGTTCTAATAAAACAGAATATGGTTCATTTTATGTGCGTCAAGTTTTAGGTATTATGCTTCTAGGATTTGTTTGTGGTTTAATACCTGTTGTTAATCTTATTGCATGGATTTTACCTGTTGCAATGTGGATTATGAGTTTGATAGGATCATTAAGCGGAGAAAAGAAACCTGTATTTTTACTAGGAAACCAGTTTCAAGATTGGTTTAAAGGGATTTAATGAAATTGTATTTAAAGATACGTTATAAAGCTAAGAAGCCAGAATGTTATTTGTTCTGGCTTTTTTTATTCAATAGTGTCAAGTCCATAATTTAAGGGTAAAGAATCACCAACACGTTGACTACCCATGTTACCACCAAAAAGAACATCTTGTATTGGTGAGTAATTTCCAAATTTATCGATTTTGAAATATTGAACTTCGGTTTGTATTATAGATTCAATGGTGCCTTTATAAAAGATATCTAATTTTTCTTTTAACGCTACTGTTTTTATACCGTTAGAATTGGCTTTAGACATGATAAAATAGTCGTAGGGATTTACTACAAATCCTTCAACTCCAAAAATATAACCTTTGTCTTCTAATTGCTTATTATATAATGCTCTTATAAAATGTTGAACAGAACCATCATAAGCGCTTTGTCTGTTTTTAGAAGTACGTTTCTTTTTTTTAGGGTCTAAGTCTTTAAAAAACGAGGTTCCAGTATATACAACAGATGATGCTCCCCAAATTCCTAATGTCATTTCAAAATCAATAATTTCAAAGCTTACCTCATACTTTAAGTTTTTGTTTTTAACTATAATAGGTGTATTGCTCCAGGCGGTTATTGTTTTGTCACGCTTATTATAGCGTAATTTAATATCATCTTCATTAAGAATTTTACAGGATTTCCCATTTTCAGATTTGCCTAGAAATTCTCTTTTAAACTTCTTCAGCTTTAATTCTCTTGACATACCGTCATCTGCGTCAATTACTACGATGTCTAGTTCGTTTGCTGACTCTTTTAATAAAATTTTGATGTCATCTTTACTGCGATAGTCTGCAATGAATATTTTTTCATATCCTAAAAATGAAATGACCAAAGTAGATTGAACAGCATCTGTATATTCAATACTAAAATATCCTTTATCATCGGTTGACGTACCTATAGTTGTATTGTCAAAATAGACACTAACAGATTCCAATGGTTTATTGGTAGCTGTGTCTAAAACAGTTCCAGAAAATATTTGAGAATGTGAAATTGAAATATATAAAATAAGAAAAACTGATAGTAATTTAGTCTTCATTATGACCTGAGAATTTACGCTCTAACTCAGCTTGAAACTCTTCCATTACTGGTTTAACAGTGCTTTCTGGTAAATCTGCAATTTTAATGTACATCAATCCATCTACCGAGTTATTAAACAATGGATCTACATTAAAAGCAACAAGTCTAGCATTTTGCTTTATATATTTTTTTAGAAGTACAGGTAAACGTAAAGCTCCAGGTTCTATCTCGTCTATAATTTTATCAAACTTGTTTAAATCGGCTTCGGTTTCGTCAAAAACAAAATCTTTGTCGGCATCTTTTAGTTTTACTTTAAATTCTTTTTTAGGATGCACATATTGCGCCACATAAGGGTCGTAATAATGAGATTTCATAAACTCTATCATTAGAGATTTTGAAAAGTTTGAAAATTGATCACTAATACTTACACCACCAATTAAGTATTTATGTTCTGGATGACGAAGTGTGGTGTGTACGATACCTTTCCAAAGTAAAAATAAAGGCATTGGTTTTTGTTGGTATTCTTTAATGATAAAGGCGCGACCCATTTCAATAGATTCGCTCATCATTTTATAGAGTTCTGGTTCAAACCTAAACAAGTCTTGTAAGTAAAAACCATCAATACCATAACGTTCAAAAATTTTAGAGCCTAATCCCATTCTATAAGCACCAGCAATTTTTTTAGTTTCTGTATCCCATAAAAACATGTGGTGATAATACGTGTCAAAACTATCTAAATCTATAGCTTCGTTGGTGCCTTCTCCAATTTCTCTAAATGTAATTTCTCGTAAACGACCAATTTCATGAAGTATGTTAGGGATGAGTTTAGCTTCGGTTAAATATACCTCGTAATTTTTACTTTCTAGCAGTCTAAAATTTCCTTTTTTTAGAGCCTCTACTTCAGCAGCCATTTTTTCTGCACTTACAGATCCAACAATACGCTTTGGTGGTTTTGCAGGTGGTTTTAATGTGTTAGAGATATTATCTAAAATTTTAGATTTTTCTTCGAAAGAATTTGATAAAATATAGGTTTTACGTCTTATAAAATCTGAAAAATCGGATAACGATTTGTGTTCTTTTTGATCATTTACAGAAATCGCACGACCAATTCTCACTTTAATTACTCTGTTTTTTTGAGTTAGTAATTCTGATGGTAATTTTGCAGTTCTAAACGTATCACTTATTTTGGAGAGTTTATAAAATAATTTACTGTTTTTAGCATGAAAATAAATAGGTACAACAGGAACTTCTGCTTTTTGAATCAATTTCATTGCTGCCTCTTCCCATGGTTTATCAACAACTAATTTGCCATCTCTATAGGTTGATACTTCACCTGCAGGAAACACGCCTAATGGATGTCCATTTCTTATATGTAAAATTGCATTTTTAAATCCGGCAATACTAGATTTCACATCTTTTCTGTCTTCAAAAGGGTTGACAGGCATGATGTATGGTTTTAGAGGTTCAATTCTATGTAGTAAGAAATTGGCTATAATTTTAAAATCTTCACGCTGCTCAATCATTAATTTGAGCAATAAAATACCATCAATGCCACCAAGTGGATGATTAGAAACTGTGATATAAGCACCATCTTTTGGGAGTCGTTTTAAATCTTCTTCAGGGATTTCAAATTTTATTTGAAAATCCTCTAGAATACCATCTAAAAATTCACCATCGCTGAGGTGTTTGTTTCGTTTATAGATTTTATTGAGTGTAGATATTTTTAGAACTTTCATTAATACCCAACCAAAAAATGTTCCTACAAAGCCATATTTGCCAGCGTTAATTGCTGTTGCAACTTCTTTTGCAGTAACTAATCCTGTGTCTTGTTTTTTGGTCATATTTGATTGGTAGTAATGGTAAAAATAGTAAATCTTTTGATGAACTCATCTTCACGTTTTTTTTCTACTGAAAATTTCCCATTTTATGCCCTGAATTTGATAAAATGAAGTTCAGGTTATTGTGTTACAATTTGAATTGTTTCATGAGTTAACTGCTTTAAAAGTAGTTCTTTATCTTTTTCTATCGAAGCAATTGCCTGTTCGTTATAATGTCTTACAGTATAAAGACTCACATTGTCATTAATTGTGACTTTAAATTTTGCTTTTAAATGCTGCAGTAAACGTTCTAAATTGTCATACGTATTTTCAAAACATACCGAAAAGCTAATGGCAGAATTTTGAATGACATCAACCTTCATTTTGTACAGGTGTAATAATTTAAAAATTTCACTGATATTGTCTTCAACGATATAGCTAAAATCTAAAGATGATAAAGAGATTAAAACCTGATTCTTTTTAACAATAAAACAAGGTATGTTAGGTTCTATTCCAATTCCTTTACCAACTCGTGTTCCTGCATTTTTTGGATTTAAAAATGATTTTACAAATAATGGAATTTCCTTTTGCTGTAACGGTTGCAACGTTTTAGGATGAATCACTGAAGCTCCATAAAATGCTAATTCTATAGCTTCTCTGTACGATATGTTATTTAGTAATTGTGCGTTTTCAAAGTAACGAGGATCTGCGTTTAAAACACCTGGTACATCTTTCCAAATGGTGACGCTTTCGGCATTGAGGCAATACGCAAAAATCGCTGCTGTATAATCACTTCCTTCGCGACCTAATGTAGTTGTAAAGTTATTGGCATCACTGCCTAAAAACCCTTGGGTTATATTTAAAATAGTAGTATCAAAGTTGTTTTTTATATTGGCTTGTGTTTGATCCCAATCAACGTTAGATCGTCGGTAATAATCATCTGTTTTAATAAATTCGCGTACATCTAACCAATTGTTTTTAAGCCCGATTTCATTAAGATAAGTACTTATAATCGTGGTAGAGGTGAGCTCTCCAAACCCAATAACTTGGTCGTAAACAAAATTATAATCTGGTGATTTATTCCGAAGAAAAAATCCTTCTAAATCTGCAAATATAGAAGCTACGTGTTTAAATATTTGATGCTGTGGGTTGTCAAAAAGATCTAATAATATCTCATTATGATATGTTTTTACGTCTTGTATTGAATTTTGTAATTCACTTTTATTCTCAAAATAGTTTTTAATAACCAACTCTAAAGCATTGGTCATTTTACCCATTGCAGAGACAACGACTAGCGTATTTTGATAACCAACTTGCTTTAAAACTGATGCTAAATTTTTTACACCTTCGGCATTTTTTACAGATGCACCTCCAAATTTAAATACTTGCATGCTAAATATTTGATATATAGTTTTTTATTGCGTCTTCATTAAGATGTACAATATCCCAATCTCGCTTTACATTTGCGCCCTTTTTTTCGTAGAATGTAATGGCAGGTTCATTCCAGTCAATAACTTCCCAGCATATACGTTTAACGCCTAAACTATGACCATATTTTACAACTGTATCTAAAAGGGCAGTACCTAATCCTGTTCCTCTCATATTTTGACTAACAATTAGGTCTTCTAAGTGCAATACAGAGCCTTTCCAGGTAGAAAATCGATTATATACTAAAGCGATGCCTTCTATGGTACCTTCACAATCGGCCACAAAGCACACAAACTGCTTTGGAGTTTCAAAAGCACCTTTTTGCAAATCTTCTACTGTGATTTCTACAGCATCAGGCTCTTTTTCAAATACCGCCAATTCATGTATGAGTTCTAATACTCTTGACATATCTGTATTAGTCGCTTCTCTAATGGAAAAAGTCATAATTTTTCTTTAGTTCAAATATAGTTCAAACTAAGTTATTTTATGACACAATAAATACTCGAAATCGTTGTAGTTGAACAAAAAAATGAGATATTTGTAAAAACAACCATGCCATATGTCTCGAAAAAATCAAACGCTAGGAGAATTTATCATAGAAAATCAATCGTCTTTTAAATATACTTCTGGTGAATTATCCAGACTTATAAACTCTATACGTTTAGCTGCAAAAGTGGTAAATCATGAAGTGAATAAAGCAGGTCTTGTAGATATAATTGGTGCTGCAGGTGATACTAATATTCAAGGTGAAGATCAGCAAAAACTAGATGTTTATGCTAATGACAAGTTTATCCAAACAATGACTAAACGTAACATTGTTTGTGGTATTGCAAGTGAAGAGGAAGATGATTTTATTGCTATTAATAGTCAGGATGAAAATAATCAAAACAAATATATTGTATTAATAGATCCGTTAGATGGGTCTTCAAATATAGATGTTAATGTATCTGTAGGAACCATTTTTTCAATTTACAGACGTGTGACACCTGTTGGAACTCCTGTAACAATTGAAGATTTTCTTCAAAAAGGAAATCAGCAAGTCGCAGCAGGATACGTGGTTTATGGTACATCTACCATGATTGTATACACTACTGGTGATGGTGTTAACGGGTTTACATTAAATCCTGCCATAGGTACGTTTTACTTATCGCATCCAGATATGAAATTTCCTGAAGATGGTAAAATTTACTCGGTTAATGAAGGTAATTATATTCATTTCCCTCAAGGCATAAAAAACTATATCAAATACTGCCAGCAAGAGGAAGGAGATCGTCCATATACAAGTCGTTATATTGGTTCTTTAGTTTCAGATGTGCATAGAAATATGATTAAAGGAGGTATTTATTTGTATCCTAAAAGTTCAAAAAATTCTGTTGGTAAATTGCGTTTGCTTTATGAATGTAATCCTATGGCATTTATAGCAGAGCAAGCTTCTGGTAAAGCAAGTGATGGTTTTACTAGAATTATGGATATTGAACCAACAGAGCTTCATCAACGTGTGCCTTTTATCTGCGGAAGCAAAAACATGGTAGAAAAAGCCGAGGAGTTTATGCGTAATGCATAATAGCTAAATCAAAATTAAGTTCATAAAAAAGCCACTAATTAAAGTGGCTTTTTTGTTATAAATTCATTCTGATATTGTTCAGAATATAAAAAGAGTATTATCTATTCATGGTTTTAATCTCTTCCATAAACGTGTCTAAGTCTACACCATTATTTACTAATGTCAAAGCCTTATCAACCAAGTATTTTACGTTTTCCGAAGAAAAACCTAAACCTACAGCGATTTTACGCAATACGATTTCTTCATGATCTCCTTTAATGTGATCTACATAAACCATACGTGATAAGTCATATAAACGCTCTAAACGATTATCGTATGATGTTGGTGGGTTAATAGGGTGCGTTTTATAATCTTTTAAGATGGTAGCATAATCATTTTCGCCTATATCTAATCGTCTTGCCAAACGGTCTAAAAATGCTTTTTCTTCTTCGGTAATTATTCCATCGTCCATAGCAACTCTAACAATTGCTGCAAAATGGTCTTCGTTTCGTTTTTTAAATCCGCTATCAAATAAATCTGCAAATGACATATATCTTGTTTTTTAGTGGCACAAAGATAGTCGTATTAAAACATTTTAACAATAGTGTATAGCACAAAAATTTTATATTTGTATAAAATAAAATGTCTTGAGTAAATCTAGTCTCTCGCAAACTTATGCACAGACTTTGCAAATGCAAAATCTGCAAACTGCTATTGCCAATTTTGAACCTTCTGCAACCCTTAAATCTAAGAATAAAGTACACTTAAAAGGTCTTGTAGGTTCAGCATTATCACTCGTTTTAAGTGAAAGTTTTAAATCTACCAAGCTCCCTTTTTTACTCATTTTTAATGATAAAGAAGAAGCTGCTTTTTATCTTAATGATTTAGAAGCATTACTAGGCGATAAGGATGTGTTGTTCTATCCAGGAAGTTATCGTAGACCTTATCAAATTGAGCAAACCGATAATGCAAATGTGCTGCTAAGAGCTGAGGTTTTAAATCGAATTAATTCTCGTAAAAAACCGGCTGTAATAGTCACTTATCCTGATGCACTCTTTGAAAAAGTGGTCACACGTAGGGAGTTAGAAAAGAACACCTTAAAAATTGCGGTTAATGATGAACTATCGCTAGATTTTGTAAATGAAGTATTATTTGAATACAAGTTTAAACGTGTAGATTTTGTAACTGAGCCTGGAGAGTTTTCAGTGCGAGGCGGTATTGTTGATGTATTTTCTTTTTCTCATGATGAGCCTTATCGTATTGAATTTTTTGGTGATGATGTCGATAGTATTAGAACGTTTGATGTAGAAACACAACTCTCTACTGAGCAAATTAAAAAAATAGGGATCATACCAAATGTTGCGAATAAATTTTTAGATGAAAGCCGACAGAGTTTTCTAAAATATATTGCGCAAAAAACAGTAGTATTTTCAAAAAATACAGATTTACTGTTTTCTAGAATTGATGATTTCTTCGGAAAAGCAGAAGAAGCATTCAAAAATTTATCTTCAGAGATTAAACATTCAGCGCCAGAAGAACTTTTTTGTAATCAAGAAGAATTGAAACGTCAATTATTGGACTTTAGTTTGGTCGAATTTGGGTCAACTAGTTTGTTTTCCGAAGAGAAAATAGAATTTAATATAACGCCTCAACCGTCATTTAATAAGCAATTTAATTTACTAATTGAAGACCTAAATCTACATCATGATAGAGGTTATACCAATTACATTGCTTGTGTTAGTGAACAGCAAGCCAAACGCTTTCATGATATTTTTGATGATGTAGAGCAAGATGTACATTATAAAACAATTGTACTCTCATTATATCAAGGATTCATAGATCATGACCAAAAAATAACCTGTTATACAGATCATCAAATTTTTGAACGTTATCATAAGTTTCAACTTAAAAATGGTTACGCTAAAAAGCAAGCCATTACGTTAAAAGAACTAACAAACCTTGATATTGGCGATTATGTAACTCATATTGACCATGGTATTGGAAAGTTTGGTGGTTTACAAAAAATAGATGTTGAAGGTAAAAAACAAGAGGCAATTAAATTAGTGTATGGTGAGCGTGATGTGTTGTATTTAAGTATACATTCGCTTCATAAAATTACGAAGTTTAACGGTAAGGATGGGAAACCACCAAAAATCTACAAATTAGGAAGTAAAGCTTGGAAAACACTTAAGCAAAAAACAAAATCTAGAGTAAAAGAGATTGCGTTTAATTTAATTGAAGTGTATGCTAAGCGTAAATTAGAAAAAGGCTATCAATATAGGCCTGATAGTTATTTGCAACACGAATTAGAGGCATCCTTTATTTATGAAGACACTCCAGATCAAATCACATCTACTGCAGATATCAAAGCAGATATGGAAAGTGAACGACCAATGGATCGTCTTGTTTGTGGTGATGTAGGTTTTGGTAAAACTGAAGTCGCTATTCGTGCCGCTTTTAAAGCTGTTGATAATGGTAAACAAGTTGCCGTTTTAGTGCCAACAACAATTTTAGCATATCAACATCATAAAACATTTAGTGAGCGTCTTAAAGATTTTCCGGTTACTGTAGATTATGTAAATCGTTTTAGAACCGCAAAAGAAAAAAGAGAAACCCTCGAAAAATTAGAAAAAGGTCACGTTGATATCATCATTGGGACACACCAATTGGTTAATAAAAAAGTGAAATTTAAAGACCTTGGATTACTTATTGTTGATGAGGAACAAAAATTTGGTGTTGCGGTAAAAGAAAAACTTAAAACTATAAAAGATAATGTAGATGTATTGACATTAACTGCAACACCAATACCTAGAACGTTGCAATTTAGTTTAATGGCAGCACGAGATTTATCGGTTATAAACACTGCGCCACCAAATAGATACCCAATTGAAAGTCATGTTATTCGTTTTGGCGAAGAAACTATTAGAGATGCCGTAACTTATGAGATTCAACGTGGCGGACAAGTGTTCTTTATTCATAACCGTATTGAGAATATTAAAGAAGTTGCTGGCATGATACAACGTTTGGTGCCAGATGCTAAAATTGGGATTGGACATGGACAATTAGATGGTAAAAAGTTAGAAGCATTAATGCTTTCATTTATGAATGGTGAGTTTGATGTTTTGGTAAGTACAACAATTATAGAAAGTGGATTGGATGTGCCAAATGCCAATACCATTTTTATTAATAATGCCAATAATTTTGGATTGAGTGATTTGCATCAAATGCGTGGACGTGTAGGTAGAAGTAATAAAAAGGCGTTTTGTTATTTTATTACTCCTGAGTATTCTGCAATGACTACAGATGCTCGTAAACGAATCACGGCTTTAGAGGAGTTTACTGCCTTAGGTAGCGGATTTAACATTGCTATGAAAGATCTTGAAATTAGAGGTGCTGGAGATTTATTAGGAGGAGAGCAAAGTGGCTTTATAAACGATATAGGATTTGATACCTACCAAAAAATATTAAGTGAAGCTATTGATGAACTTAAAGAGAATGAGTTCAAAGATTTATATCAAGATGATGGCAAAGAAAAAGAGTATGTTAAAGAAATCACTATTGATACTGACTTTGAACTGCTTTTTCCTGATGACTATGTGAATAATATTACAGAGCGTTTAAATTTATATACCAAATTAAACACTTTGAAAGACGAAAAAGAACTTCAAAAATTTGAATCTGAAATCATAGATCGTTTTGGTGAATTACCTATTCAAGTGATAGATTTATTTAATAGTGTTCGTATTAAATGGGTAGCTAAAAAAATAGGATTAGAGAAAATTATAATGAAAAAAGGGCGTTTTGTAGGCTATTTTATCAATGATCAACAAAGTGCATTTTATCAAAGTGCTAATTTTACCAAATTGTTACAATTTGTTCAAACGCATCCAAGAGCGTGTAAAATGAAAGAGAAACAAACTAGAAATGGTTTACGTTTACTTTTAACTTTTGAACAAATTAAATCTGTGCAACAAGCATTAAGTAAGTTACAAAACATGTAGACCGTTTTGTTTTTAAGTAAAACGAGCAGTTCATAGCATGTTAATTTGGTCTCATAGATGAAATCATGATATTTGGCTTGATATTTGGAAATGAATTAAAGTAAGGTTTTAGTGACCTTTTAAAACACAATATAAAACCCATTCCACACAGGAATTTAATTAAAATTTTGATGAAAAAATTAGTATTATTACTTGCCTTAATTCCCTCTTTTATTTTTGCTCAGCATCGTATTGATGGTGTTTTTACACCAGCTAAAGATTACACCTACGCGTTTTTGTATCATGTGACTTCAACAAGTTCAGATTATATAAATAGAGCACAATTAAGTGAAGATGGTAGTTTTAGTATTCCTTTTGATTCTACATCAACACCAGGAATTTATAAAATAGTCTATGCATTGCCTCCTGAAGACAATAATTTCGATTTTATTTATAACGGAAAAGAGTCTGTTGCTTTTACTTTTAATTTAGATAAAGGTTTAGAATTTACAGCGAGTAATGAGAATAAGCTTTGGGCTTCTTATATTAAAAGTATGGACATGATTAATAGAACCATTAGTAATTTTTATACTCAAGAAAGTACAGATAAAAAAGCGTTTTCAGACATTATAAAAACCTTGAGCGATACGCAAGCTGCTTATGAAGATACAACTAAAGGGAGCATGGCTTCGGTATTTGTGAAAGCCAACTCTCCTTATATACCAAAAGGCTTTGAGGATTTATCAACTTATTCAAAAAATTTAAAACGCACCTATTTAGAGCACGTAGATTTTGAAAATCAATTGTTACAAAGTTCAGATTTTTTGGTGGAGCGTGTAATGGCTTATATCTTCGGAATGTCTTCAAATACTAGCAATGACGTTTATAAAAAGGACGTTGATAGCTTAATGTCAAAAATTGGTGACGGCAATACAGAAATAAAAATCATTTTATTTGAAATGATTTGGAGACGTTTTAAAGGCATGGAAAACTCAGAATTAGCAAATTATGTTACAGATAAATATCTCTTAGAGTTAGCAGAACTTACTAATTATGAAGCGCTTAAAGAGAAGTTGGTGGTTTATAAAAACAATGCAATTGGTAATAAAGCCTCGAACTTTGATTTATCATATAATGATGATGGTATGACGATTTCATCTACTTTATATGATTTTGAAAAATCTAAGCAATATTTAATCATATTTTGGAGCAGTACGTGTGGTCATTGCCTTGAAGAGTTACCTAAAGTGAAAGCTATACTGGCAGATAAAAAAGATGTAACGGTTATCGCTATAGGTTTAGAAGATGATGCAGAGAGCTGGCAAAAAATGATTGGAGAATATCAAAACTTTATCCATGTTCTAGGATTAGGGAAATGGGACAACCCAATTTCTAATGCCTATGGAGTAGAGTCAACGCCTTCTTTTTTCTTATTAGATCAAAATAAAACTATAATCGCAAAGCCTTATGATGCAGAAGCTTTAAAAGCTATTTTAAAGTAAATTAAATAGGGTTATGACCTAGTTACATTTCCGAAGAGAAATTAAAGCCATATAAATTAGAAAGCCTTGACAATTGTCAAGGCTTTCCTGCTATTAATCACACCTTCTGTAACAAAAGGTCTTTATCGTATTCTAAGATTCTAATGTAGGTGTTGGCTCACTAATTTCACTATCTTCTTTACCAAATTTAGTGCGCATCCACATTTTAAGGCGCATTGATAAAAAGAATAAAATAGGAACCACAATTAAGGTTAAAAAAGTTGCGATAAGCAAACCATAAATAACTGTCCAAGCCAATGGTCCCCAAAACACTACGTTGTCTCCACCCTTATAAATATTAGGATCGAAATCGGCAAATAGTGTGAAGAAATTAATATTTAGACCAATGGCCAAAGGAATTAACCCTAAAATGGTGGTAATTGCTGTTAATAGTACGGGTCTTAAACGTGCTTTACCAGCGGTTACAATGCTTTCAAAAAGATCTTCATCATTTAAAAAGGCGTCTTTACCGAGATCTAATTCGTTTTTCTTTCTATCAATCAATAACTGAGCGTAATCTAGTAAAACCACACCATTATTAACCACAATACCAGCAAGGGAAATAATACCAACCATAGTCATCATAATAACAAAGGCGCTACCAGAAATTACGATACCTCCAAAAACACCAATAAAACTCAAGAATATCGCTATCATTATTATTGTAGGTTTTGATATGGAATTAAACTGAAATATTAAAATGAAGAAAATTAATCCAAGACCAGTGAAAAACGCACCCATTAAAAATAGCATTTGCTTGTTTTGCTCTTCAATTTGACCTGTATAATCAATTTTGATAGTTTCAGGAAGTCCTTTATAACTCTTCATTTCACTTTGTATTTGAGTAACAATGGCACCAGCATCAGTATAACCAGGAGCCATTGCAGAATACACAGTTACCACACGTTTGGTGTCCTTGTGCTTAATGGCGCTAAATCCAGAGTTATTTTTTTGCTTTGCAACCGTTGATAAAGGGATTTCTTTAACCTGACCAGTATTATCTCTAAACGTAATGTTTTGATTAAATAAAGCACTAGTATTATATCTATTTTCTTCGTTGAAACGAATATAAATATCAAAATCATCACCATCTTCTTTATAAATACCGGCTTTAGCTCCAAATATTGAATTACGTAATTGTTGACCTACTTGTGAAGCACTTATGCCTAATTCTCCGGCTTTTTCGCGATCTACTTGAACTTGCATTGTTGGTTTGTCCTTGTTGACATCAATTTTAAGTTCATCAATTCCTGGTATGTTTTTAGAGTTTATAAACTCACGCATTTGCTCTGCAGTGGCAATAAGCTCGTTATAATCATCACCTTCAATTTCAATATTAATTGGCGCACCAGCAGGTGGACCATTAACATCTTTTTCTACTGAAATTAATACACCTGGATAAATACCAACTAATGCTTCTTGCACCTTTTGGCGCAATTGTTCACTATCTTCACCACGTCTATATTTAAATTCTCTCATAGAAGCAGTAATTTTTGCTTTATGAGGCATTTCGGCAGCAGATCCTCCATCAGTTTGCGGATTTCCAGCACCTTCTCCTACTTGAGATACAGCGCTTTCTACCATGAAATTTCTACCATTGTCCATGTATTTGTCTTGATTGATAACATCAAAAACACGTTTCTCAATTTGAGAGGTAATAGCATTTGTTTTTTCAATGGCTGTACCTTGCGGATATTCGATATAGACAATGATTTGATTTGGTTTATTATCTGGGAAAAATTCAACTTTAGTACGTTGAGTTCCAAGTGAAATTCCGAAGGCAATAAAAGCAGCAATCAGTAAGAGAAACGTACCAATACTTAAAATGTAAGGACGTTTTTTAGAAAGTGCTCCTCTTAATTGACGTTCATACCAGTTTTCTAACTTCACAAGTGTGTGTCTTTGGAAGTTATTGGCCCATTTTCTAATAAAAAATCGATAAGCCCAAAGCATGATGGCTGTAAAAATCATAACGGTTCCTAAACCTCTATAAGTGCCACCAAATAATAGAATTAAAACACCTATAAGGGCAACAATAATCGTTGTTCTAATGATTTGACTCAACGGCATATCTTTATCTTCAATAGTCATAAATCGAGACACTAAAACAGAGTTAAAGAAAATTGCAACGATTAAAGACGATCCTAATACAATGGCTAATGTTATAGGTAGTATTTTCATAAACTCACCCATAATGCCTGGCCATAATGCTAAAGGTACAAATGCTGCAACCGTTGTTGCAGTAGATATAATAATAGGAAATGCAATTTCTCCAATTCCTTTTTTGGCAGCTTCAAATCTGCTCATGCCTTCGTCTTCCATTAAACGATAAACATTTTCTACAACAACAATACCGTTATCTACAAGCATTCCTAGACCCATTATGAGTCCAAAAAGCACCATTGTATTTAAGCTATAGCCTATAAAACTCAAAATCATGAGTGACATAAACATAGACATAGGAATTGCAAAACCAACAAAAAGAGCGTTTTTAAAACCTAAAAAGAACATTAATACAGTTACAACTAATATTACACCAAAAATGATATTATTTACTAAATCATCAACTTGGCCAATCGTCACAGGAGATTGATCATTGGTAATTGTTACTTCTAAATCCTGCGGAAATTCTTCAGCTTTAGCATTTTCAACAATCACCTGAATTTGCTCTGCTGCAGCCACCATGTTTTTTCCTGCTCGTTTTTTAACATCGAGCATGACTACGGGTTTTCCAGATTTTCTAGCAAACGTGGTTTTGTCTTTTTCTGAAAATGATACTGTAGCTACATCTTTAAGATAGATTGGATTTCCGTTTTCGGCTTTAACAACAAAATTTTCTAACTCAGAAGGTTTTTCTATTTCACCTAAAATTCTAATGGTACGACGTTGACCACTGGCTTTAAGATTTCCAGCAGACATGGTCATGTTGCCACCATTTATAGAATTGATAATATCTGAAAAAGTGACTTTAGCAGCCATCATTTTATAAATATCTACGGCAACTTCAACTTCTTTTTCTTGAGCTCCACGAATATCTGCTTTTTTAATTTCTTGTAAATCTTCAATTTCATCTTGAAGAAACTCAGCATATTCTTTTAATTTTTCAATAGGATAATCACCAGAGATATTGATGTTAAGGATTGGCATTTCTTCAGAAAGGCTCAGTTCAAACACATCGGGTTCTACTTTTGCGCCATTAAATGTTGGCCAATCTTCACCAGAAGTTTCACTGTCAATTTCATCTTTTACCTTTTGTTTGGCTTGATCAACACTAATATGTTCATCAAACTCTACAATGAGCATAGAGTAATCTTCTTGAGAAGTAGAGGTGATTTCTACAACATTACTCACTGTTTTTAGCTTGTCTTCTAAGGCATCTGTAACTAGTTTTTCTATATCTTCAGCTGTATTACCAGGAAATACAGTACTCACATAGATTTTGGTTTCATTAACCTCAGGAAAATTCTCTCTAGGCATACTAAAAAATGCAGAAATACCTAGATAGAAAAATACGGCAATTAGCACATACATCGTGGTTTTATTATTAATTGCCCACGATGACAAACCAAATTCTTTATCTATACTTTTATTGTTTTTGTTTTTAGTCATTGCCTTCGGTTTCTTTATATTCAATCACCTCTACAGACTGTCCGTCTCTCACACTTCTAGCACCTTCTTTAATAATTTCTGTACCATTTTTAATACCACTAAGTACTTCAATATTATCACCTTGGGTTTTACCAGTTTCAATAATTACACGTGTTGTGACACCAATACCATTTGCGTTTTTATCGGTAACCACATATACATATTGCTCACCGTCTGCATTTTCTGAAATCACACTTTGAGGGATTAAAAGTGCACTTTCATTTGTGTAATCATTTATTTTTAATCGTGCAGTAAGATTAGGTTTTATGCTTTTATCTGTATTAGGAATTTCAATTTCTGCTTTAAAGGTTCTGTTGGCAGGATTGATAACGTCTCCAGCTTGACGTATTTTGGTTTCAATAGTTTTTCCTAAAACGGGTAGCTCTACCGTTACTTTTTTACCTTCTACAACATTGGCAACATAGCGTTCAGGTACTTCTGTTTCAATATACATATCGTCTAAATTTACAATACGCATTAATTGTGTTTGTCCAGCACCTACAACACTTCCTTGTTCTGTGATAACGTCATCAATAGTTCCTGAGAATGGAGCTCTAACCACAGTTTTATTAATTTGTTTGTTGATTTGATTCACAGCCTCTTGTTGAGATTCATAGCTAGATTTTGCTTGTAGGTATTGAATTTCGCTACCTATCTTTTGGTCCCAAAGTCGTTTTTGACGTTCAAAAGTTGTTTTTGCTAAATCAGCTTGAATTTTTAATTGAGCTATTTGTTGGCTTAAACCACCATCATCAATTTTAGCAAGTAATTGTCCTTTGCTTACTTTTTGACCTTCTTTCACATAGACATGTGTTAAAATACCATTATACTCTGGTGTTATTGTTAACAGGTTTTTTGTAGTTACATTTCCTTGTAATTCTAAAACATGATCAAAAACCTCTGTCTTTGCCTTAAATGTTGTAATCAAAGGCACATGTTTAGTTGTGTCTAAGGCTTTTATTTTCTCATCCAATAACTTTATTTTATCGTCAAGAGCTTCTTGCTCAACAACGAGCTCTCCTCTTTTTTGTCTAATAGTTTCTAAATTACCTTTTTCTATAACACTTTCTACAGAGTTTTTTTTATCTCCAGAACATGAGACTAAAATTAAGGTTGCAATTAGAATGGCATATATGTGTTTCATTGATTATGGTGTTTAATTGTTGATTGGTGAGTTTAATACGGTTTCTAATTCTGCTTTTGAATTGATTACATCAAGCATGGCTTGAAGCAATTCTTGTTGCGCAGCATATAATTGAGTTTGCGCTTGTCTAAGTTCAAAACTTGAAGCGATACCTTCAAAAAATTTAGTTTGATTTTTGTTTTCAATACGCTCAGCAAGCGCTAGGTTTTTCTTTTTATTGTCGTAGTCTTCAATAGCAAATCTAAAATCGCTTTTTGCAGAGGCTATTTGTAGTTTAAGTGTTTGTTCGGTTTCGGTTAAATCATCTTCGGCTTTTTCTAATTCTATTTTTGCTCGCTGTGCTCTGGCACTTTTTAATCCAGAACCAAAAATGGGAATGTTCATATTTACACCAAAAGCAGCTGTTCCTGCCCAAGCTTGATTACTGTTAAGAAACCTAAATTTTTCATTGTTACCTATATAGGATGCCGTTGCAAATCCGCTAATAGTTGGTAGAATTTTACTCTGTTCTAGTTTTACTAAGAGCTCTTTTGAAACTTTATTATTATTAGCAATTTTATAGTCAATGGTATTTTCTACATTAGTATTACTATCTAATAACTCCAACTGCATATTCATGATTGTTAAAGTTTCAAGAGAATCTGATAATACAGTTTCATTTTCTATATCTAAACCTAAAGTGATGTTAAGCATTTGGTATGCAATATCTTTTAGTCGTTTTGTGTTATTGAGATTACTTTTTACACCAGTAAGTGTTATTTGAAGTTGCTCAACGCTTTCCTCTTCATCTAAACCGTTTTCATATATTTTGGTAATATCATTAAGGTTTTTTTCAAGCACATCAATATTACGTTTTAGAATTTGCACACTTTCTTCTGCTAAAAGCACATTTCCGTAGGCATTAATAACACTCTTTCTAACCTCTAAATCGGTTTTTACTTTTGCGTTTTCTGAAATTTCTAAAAACACTTTAGCAGATTGTAATCCTACTAAATAAGACCCATCAAAAATGAGTTGATTTAAGGTTACAGAAGGTGTTACATTCTGTTTTGCTCCAAAATCAATAAGGCCATCTCCATTAAAATCAATACCAGGAAATTGTTGTTTTACATTATTAACGTAGCTTATTTGACCATCAATTTGTGGTAAACCCGATGCTGTGGTTTCCCATTTTTGTTTTATTGCAGCATCAATATCTCGACCTGCATTTTTTACTTGTCTATTATTCTCTAAAGCATAATCTATAGCTTCTTGTAAACTAAAGTTTGTTGGTTCGTCTTGAGTGAAGCCAAGATGGAAGCAAAAGAGTAATAGAATTAATAAAATTTGTTTCATTTTTTTAAGATTGGTTTTTTATGAAATTGTTGAGTATGGTCATTCCTTTTTCAGAAACAATGGCACGTAAATGATATTCTAAATAACTTTCCATTAAGTAGTCCATTTGATATTGTTTTGGTGGAAAAAACATATTGTCTTTAATACCAGACATACCAGTAAAATACATGCGAGAGATAAAATCTACGTCAATAGTATTTCTAAATACACCTGTGTTTACACCATGTTCTAAACTTTCTTGTACAGATTGATGCATCTTTTCAAACTGCTTAAATTTTAAGTCACTGTGTATTTGAGGATAATATTTTTGTAATTGATGTTGAGGTGATGATTTTTCATTCTTTAAATGCTGCATTACAAACATTTTAATAGAATATAACTCTTCAATTGGGTTGGCAGCCGTATTACAAATATTGTCAATACCATAACAAATAGTATCAAAAAAGTTAAACGTAACCGCTTCTACTAATTTCGTTTTATTCGGAAAATGAACGTATATAGTTTTTTTGGAGATACCCATTTCATTTGCGATATCATCCATAGTAACGCTTTTAAACCCAAGGTTTAAAAATAATTCTCCCGATTTATGTATAATCTTTTCTCTCATAATTTGGCGCAAAAATACAATAGGAAACTTTAAAAACAAAAAAAGTTTCCAAAGTTTTGTTTTTATCTTAAAGCCTTGAGTAACTTTAGTTTATTTGACCTTTGTTTTGCTAACATTAGTTTTTTTAAAAGATTCAAAAAATTCGTTTAAACTGAAACCAAATAATAGATCGAAATCAGGTTTTTACATTATTTTTGCACCATGCAAAACATTTCATCATATCAAGATGCGTTTATAGATTATTTAAATGCATTTATAACACATAAAGAGCCATCAAATCTTTATGAACCTATTAATTACATTTTACAACTTGGAGGTAAGCGATTAAGACCTGTTTTAACGCTTATGACTGCAGAAATTTTTGATTGCAATTATAAGGTTGCATTAGATGCTGCGCTTAGTATAGAGGTATTTCATAATTTCTCTTTGGTTCATGATGATATTATGGATGATGCACCTTTACGACGAGGTCAAACAACAGTTCATGAAAAGTGGGACATCAATACAGGGATATTATCTGGTGATGCTATGCTCATAAAAGCATACCAATTGTTTGAAAATTATGAGCCAAAACAGTTTCAAGCGCTAGCAAAATTATTTAGCAAAACAGCATTAGAGGTTTGTGAAGGTCAACAATATGACGTCGATTTTGAAACACGAGATGATGTTACTATTGACGAGTATTTAAAAATGATAGAATATAAAACAGCAGTTTTAGTTGGTGCAGCCATGAAAATGGGAGCCATTGTAGCTAATGCATCTCTAGATTGTCAGGATTCTATTTATAACTTCGGAAAATATTTAGGCATAGCCTTTCAATTACAGGACGATTATTTAGATGCTTTTGGAGATCCAAAAACGTTTGGTAAACAAGTAGGAGGTGATATTATTGAAAATAAAAAAACCTATTTGTATTTAAAAGCTTTAGAGTTTTCTAGCCAAGATGATGCCTTACAATTAGAGCATTTGTATGGTGTAAATCCTTCAGATCCTAGTGAGAAAATAGAGACTGTAAAACAGTTGTTTGTTTCTAGTGGTTCTGCCGAAGCAACAAAAACCGAAATTGAGAACTATACTAAAAAAGCATTCTCAGTATTAGATTCACTTAAAATTTCTGAAGCCAATAAAACCGCACTCAAAACTTTTGGTAATGATTTAATGAATAGAAACACCTAATGCAATTACCCGTAAATTTTGAAGAGTTAATCTCAAAAACCGAAGAATTAAACCTCTATCATAAACTTGTTCAGCAAGTAAATAAAGACTTTTTGTTGGCTAATATTGATCTAGATTTTGATGAAGCTATTTTGCCTTCTAGTTTAAAATATCTGCTTCACGAAGTGGTTTTTAAATTGATACAAGAAAAGTTTGTTGAGTATTTAAACTTACTTTATATAGTAGATGTTTCCGAAGAAAAAGTAAGACAATTAGATGGTAGTGATATGTTGAAATTATCTGAAGAAGTTACGTTTTTAATCCTGCAACGTGAATGGCAAAAGGTTTGGTATAGACATCAATATTCATAGTTGTAAAACATAAATATTGATAACCACGCGTGTCAAAATTAAAAATAAACTCTAAAAAAAGGAGCCCAAGGATCTGCATAAATACTCTTGTCTCTATCGTAAAGTACATCGTATCTAATGCCAATGGCAATGTTATTCATTCTATAACCTGCACCTAAAAATAGAGCAGGATACCAATAATTTTCGTCTTCATATATATTGTTATCAAATGATCGGTTCACATTGAGTTGCTCAAACTCTCCAGATAATTGAATTTCTGGCAATGGATTAAACAAACTAATAATGCTACCACCAAAAATTGTAGAATTATAGGAGTTTTTTAAACTGTTATAGGTGCCGTTAAGTCCTAATCCTAACGAAAATTGATCGTTAAAATCATAAATGGCACTTGGAGCTAGCGTTCCGCTAAAAAAACCATCACTAAAACTCAAGCCAATACCGCCTCCAAACCGAACATTATTCCAGAAATCACTCTTTTGGTTGTCAACCTGTGAAAATGATTGTAATGTAAATCCCATAAATAGGGCTAATAAAAACTGATATTTGAGATTAAAACGCTTACAAATATTCATAATTCTAAATTTGAGTTAAAAATGGTTTTAAATATAACAAAAAGGTATCTATTTTTAGTAATTGTTGTATTTTTGAGTTAAACTTTGTTGAAGCGAAAACGACATCAACCATTTTATGGATAAATATTCTTTTTTAAACGCAGCACATACAGCATATTTTGCTGATTTATACGACCAATACTTAAAAAACCCAGATTCTGTTGAGCCAAGTTGGAGAGCCTTTTTTCAAGGTTACGATTTTGGAAGCGAAAGCTATGGCATGGAAGACGAAAGTGTAGAAGTGGTTTCTACTCAAATTCCAGAGCATGTTCAAAAAGAGTTTCAAGTGGTGAAACTTATTGACGGTTACAGGAGTCGTGGTCATTTATTTACCAAAACAAATCCTGTAAGAGATCGTAGACAATATGAACCAACATTAGAATTGGAGAACTTTGGTTTATCTAATTCTGATTTAGAAACGACTTTTAATGCAGGTGAAATTTTAGGGATTGGTAAACAACCTTTAAAGGAAATCATTAGGCATCTAGAAAGCATTTATTGCGATTCTATTGGTGTTGAGTACATGTATATTAGAAAACCTGAAGAAATTCAATGGATTCAAAACAAACTCAATATCAACGATAATCAGCCTAACTTTTCTCCCGACGAAAAAAAGAATATTCTCAAAAAATTAAACCAAGCAGTTTCTTTTGAGAGTTTTCTACATACCAAATATGTGGGTCAAAAGCGTTTCTCTTTAGAAGGAAATGAGTCGTTAATTCCTGCTCTAGATTCCTTAGTTGAAAATGCAGCGCAGCATGGAGTTAAAGAGTTTGTCATGGGAATGGCACATCGTGGTCGTTTAAGTACATTGACTAATATCTTCGGAAAAAGTGCCAAAGACATATTTAGTGAGTTTGATGGCAAAGATTACGAACAAGAAGTTTTTGATGGCGACGTTAAATACCATTTAGGTTGGACGAGTAATCGTAATACCGAAGGTGGACATAAAATTAATTTAAGTATTGCGCCAAACCCTTCTCACCTTGAAACAGTAGGATCTGTTGTAGAAGGGATTGTAAGAGCAAAACAAGACGATAAATATTCAGACAACCCTTCTCAAGTGCTACCTATAGTAGTTCATGGTGATGCTGCAATTGCAGGTCAAGGACTTGTATATGAAGTTGTGCAAATGGCACAGTTGGATGGTTATAAAACAAATGGTACTATTCATATTGTGGTGAATAACCAAATTGGTTTTACAACAAATTATTTAGATGCTAGATCAAGTACCTATTGTACTGATGTTGGTAAAGTAACATTATCACCAGTACTTCATGTTAATGCAGATGATGCTGAAGCAGTTGTACACGCTATGTTATTTGCGCTACATTTTAGAATGAAATTTAAACGCGATGTGTTTATTGATTTATTAGGCTACAGAAAATATGGTCACAATGAAGGCGATGAACCTCGATTTACACAACCAAAATTATACAAAGCCATTGCAAAGCATAAAAACCCTAGAGATATCTATGCTGAAAAGTTAATGGCCGAAGGTATTATTGATGATACACATGTTGCACAATTAGAAAAGCAATACAAAGATAAACTTGAAGAAAACCTTGAAGATTCTCGTAAAATAGATAAAACTGTCATTACACCTTTTATGGCAGATGAATGGGTAGACTATCAAACAGTAATTGAAGATAAAATGCTTCAATCTATTGATACTACATTTTCAAAAGATGGTTTGGCTAAAATCACAAAAGTGATTTCTAACTTACCAAAGGATAAGAAATTCATTCGTAAAATTGAACGTTTGGTGCAATCGCGTCAAAAAATGTTTGATGAAGACAAACTAGATTGGGCAATGGCAGAGCATTTGGCTTATGGTACATTGTTAGAAGAAGGTTATGATGTGAGAATTTCTGGTCAAGATGTAGAACGTGGGACATTTTCACATAGGCATGCGGTTGTTAAAGTTGAAGATAGTGAAGAAGAAATATTATTACTTAATGAGATTAGTGATACACAAGGTAGATTCTTCATCTATAATTCTTTACTTTCAGAATATGGTGTAGTTGGTTTTGACTACGGTTATGCCATGGCAAGTCCTAAAACATTAGTAATTTGGGAAGCACAATTTGGAGATTTCAGTAATGGCGCCCAAATTATGTTAGATCAGTACATTTCCGCAGCAGAAGATAAATGGAAACTTCAAAACGGATTAGTCATGTTATTACCTCATGGTTATGAAGGTCAAGGAGCAGAACACTCGTCTGGTCGTATGGAACGTTATTTACAAATGTGTGCAAAAGATAATATGTTTGTTATGGATTGTACAACACCTGCAAATATGTACCATTTACTACGTAAACAAATGAAGGCAGAGTTTAGAAAACCTTTAATTGTATTTACACCAAAAAGTTTATTGCGTCATCCATTAGTAGTATCATCTGTTGATGAATTTGCTAACGGTAGCTTCCAAATGGTCATTGATGATGCAACAGCAAAAGCAGATAAGGTAAAAACTTTAGTGTTTGTAACAGGTAAGTTTTACTATGATTTACTAGAGCAACGCGAAGACCTTAAAAGAGATGATGTGGCATTGGTAAGAGTAGAACAGTTATTTCCTTTACCAGAGCAACAAATAAAAGACGCTATTGCGAAGTATAAAAATGCAGATGATATTGTTTGGGCACAAGAAGAACCAAGAAATATGGGAGCATATAGTCACATATTAATGCATTTAGATGAAGCCAAAACATTTAGAGCAGCAACACGTAGACCATATGGTGCACCAGCAGCAGGAAGTAGTGTGCGTTCAAAAATACGTCATAAAGAAGTGATTGATTATGTTTTTGATAAATCAAAAAACAATCAACGCTAGATTACAAAGAATTTACAAAATAGAAACAGAAACAAACGCTTAAAATAAAATTACAGAACGATGATTTTAGAAATGAAAGTTCCTTCACCAGGAGAGTCAATCACAGAGGTAGAAATTGCAGAATGGTTAGTTGCAGATGGAGATTATGTTGAAAAAGATCAAGCCATCGCAGAGGTTGATAGTGATAAAGCTACATTAGAATTACCTGCTGAAGCAAGCGGAACCATCACACTCAAAGCCGAAGAAGGTGATGCAGTAGAGGTTGGAGCTGTAGTGTGTTTAATTGATACTAGTGCAGAAAAACCAAGTAGTGATGCAGCTAAAGATGCTCCTAGCACATATAACGGTGGAGATGAAGGTGGAAATTCTAATGCTGAAAAAGATGTAGCAAAAGATCAAAAAGCGACACCAAATAAAGAGAATCACGAAAAAGCACCTAATCCAGCGCAAAAAACATATGCTTCTGGAGTAGCAAGTCCTGCAGCTAAAAAAGTATTGGCAGAAAAAGGTATGGATGCTTCATCAATTTCTGGTTCAGGAAAAGATGGTCGTATTACAAAAGACGATGCGGTTAATGCTGTACCTTCTATGGGAACTCCTACAGGAGGAAACCGTAGTAGTTCACACAGTAAAATGTCAATGTTACGTCGTAAAGTGGCAGAGCGTTTGGTTGAAGCAAAAAATACAACTGCAATGTTAACGACATTCAATGAAGTTGATATGTCACCAATTTTTGCGTTGCGTAAAGAGTATAAAGAAGACTTTAAAGCTAAGCATGGTGTAAGTCTTGGGTTTATGAGTTTCTTTTCTTTAGCTGTTGTGAGAGCATTACAAATGTATCCTGCTGTTAATTCTATGATTGACGGTAAACAAATGTTAACTTATGATTTTGTTGATATTTCTATAGCAGTATCAGGACCAAAAGGATTAATGGTACCAGTCATTAGAAATGCCGAAAACTTAACGTTTAGAGGTGTAGAATCTGAAGTAAAACGTTTAGCACTCAGAGCTAGAGATGGTGATATCACAGTTGATGAAATGACAGGTGGAACCTTTACCATTACAAATGGTGGTGTTTTTGGTAGTATGTTATCAACGCCTATTATTAATCCACCACAAAGTGGAATCTTAGGGATGCACAATATTGTAGAGCGTCCAGTAGCCATTGATGGTCATGTAGAAATTAGACCAATCATGTACGTCGCTTTATCTTACGATCATAGAATTATTGATGGTAAAGAGTCTGTAGGTTTCTTAGTTGCAGTTAAAGAGGCTTTAGAAAATCCAATAGAGTTATTAATGGATAACGACGTGAAGAGAGCATTAGAAATGTAAACTAATTTTCTTTTCTTCGGAAATATAAAAACTCAAAAAGCGTAATCTATATTTTAGATTACGCTTTTGGTTTATATTAATTTTTATTATTTAACTAACACCTGATGTGTTTCAATATGCTCTCCTAAATAAATTTTGAGCACATATACCCCAGGGTTTAATCTTGCTACTGAAAATTGAGCTTTATTGTGTTGCATATCAACTTTTAGTTTTGATTTCCCAAGAACATCAAATAATTCTCCAGAGACTTTAGTGTCTTTTTTGGTTTGTTCTTTCTCGTCGCTAATCGAAGTAATGTTTACGATGTCTTTTGATGGATTTGGATAAACGCTATAGCTATTTGACATTCGTGGATAAAATTGTGGATCACCAGCTTCATTAACATAAAAAACTCTATCAACAGGATAATAACCACAACTGTTTGTAATTCTACTCTGTATATAGTAACTACCCTCTGGTGTTGATGCATCTGCTGTAACTACAACGGTTTTATTACTTCCGCCAGTAGATTGAATATTAAAATTTATTGAAGCATTTGGGTAAGAACCACTATAGATTACCCAATCAATAGAACTCCAAGCTTGCATATTATTTGTATTTACGGTAAATACCGCAGAGTCAGTTGGTCCTGGATTTAAATCGGCATCACCAAAAATAAGAACTGAACCATTAGCAGTTGGACGACCAAAGTGTATAGTTTTACTTAAGGGAATATCATTACCACAACGATTTGTATCTACTGAGGCACTCAAAGTAACAGTACCACTGTATCCAAAAGCTCTAGTGATTGTAATCTGCGATACATCATTAATATTCTCTGTTATAGTACCAGCATTTACAGGTGTGATATCCCAATCTATATTGGTTATATCTGTACTGTTAATTGAGTAGGTGGCAGTATTGCAAATTAATCCTGAACCTGAGATTGCGTTCTCATCACAAACAAAGGAGCAATCAAAATCAAAATCAGCTATTGCTACATCTAATTCTGCTGCTAACCAATCTCCATTTCTTCTATTAAATGTAATATGTGGTTCGTTAGTACTTGTGTTATTTAACGATGTACTAAAACTGTCAAACGGTATTGCTTTTGAACCCGTTGGAGGATTTGCAGATGTGTAAATTCTAAAATAATCAGCATTAGTCAAAGTAGTATTTCCGCTACCTACATCTAATGCACTAGTCACAGGTATGAAATCAAAATCTAAATTAACATCTAAATTAAAACCATAATTAAAAAAGAAATTATCTTCAAAATCACTAGCATTAAAAATTACTGAACTTGGATTAGCACCTCCAGGAAAATTATCTAAAAACAGATCTCCAGGTTGAGAGTTTTTAGATTCATCAAAAATTGTTCTTGTAATTGGGACTAACCATAACAGCGTTTTTTTGTACGTTAATCTACCCTTATATACACGAGAAATGCCAGAAGATGGAAAAGCATTTACCCTAAACTCTGCGTCAAGTAATGTGTTACCAGGAAGAAACCCTAATAAAAAAGTAGGTGTATCATTTAAAAAGTCACCGACTAAAGGTCCAAGAAATAAGAAAAACTCAACTAAACTTGTAAAATCACTTGTACCTCCATTTCCTGTCACTGTAAGTAAGCTTTGATTAGAAATTAAGCCTTGTGGCTCTGCACAGTGGCTAGCATTACTTAGTGCTATATTTCTTGTTTGCTGAGGATATCCCATGGTATTAAGCTCTGTTTGCCAATTGGTATGCACAGTGTCATCTCTATTACTACTGCTATTAACTCCACTAATTAACATTTGATTGATAGCTGGTGCGTCTAACAAATCATTGATAGTAGCTAGACCTAAATTACCAACGCCTTCTACGGGTATATTAATATTACCCAATGGTGTTTGTAAAAACTCATGCGCAACATGTCTTCCCATGTGCAATATACCAGGAGGTAAATGCGCACCTTGATGAGGAGCATCATGACTTATATATAAATTAGTGTCGTGATCTTCACTATTATTCTCCATATCACGCAAGGCATAGCGTGCAATTAAACCGCCCATACTTTGACCGAGTACAACATTTTGTGCATTACCTGTTTTATTAGTATTAACCCAATCTATAACTGCTTCTAAAACAAAAGCGTTACGTTGAATAAAATCTGTACCGTTATCCCAGTTGACGTATACTATGTCGTAATCAATTGCTGTATTGTTCGTTATTAAATCTTGTAAATCTGGACTTTGAGATGCTAACACTGAGAATCTAAAAGAATTATAATCACTATCACCAATACTTCCTGCCTGCGCCAATAATCCCGTATCTAAACCTTCTGCAATAATCAATGGATTACGCAATTGACAATCTGCAGAACCATAAGCAATCTGTAAAGTCGCTGTACCAAATACCCCTTGGTAAGATTTTGATGCTGTAATTTCTTCAATATCCAATTGGCCACAAGCAGGATTTCTAGCCTGAGCACTATTATCTACTTGAGTTACCTTAACTTTTTGTCGACAATATTTATATTGTCCATTACTTAATTGTACACGATAAGTCCAATCATAAGTTCCAATATTAGTATATGTTGTATTCGCAGTGGTGTTATTTAAAATACTTTTGTACCCATTACCATCACCAAAATCTATATCTAGATTAGTAATTGTAGTATTGCTATGCCAAAGTGTGGCAGGTAAAGATACTTCTACTTGCGGTTTGTTGATATATAATATGGGAGCACTTATAGCAAATGCTGTATGTACATCATAAGGATTTTGCCAAGCACCTCTTTTGTATTTATCATCATACTTGCCATTAATGACTTGTATTTTGTTATTTGCAAGCGCATTAGAGTTAATTTTAGAATATTTGTAGAGCAACCCATTAAGTATCACAGATGCCTTATTACTCATTTTAGCTAAGTCATTTTTTTGTTTTTGTAAAGTTTGCCACTCTGTAAGTTCTTGACTTGGAGGTTCAAATCCACTAACATTTACTGCTGTTGCAGAAGATACCAAAGCATTATAAATTTGACCATAGCGTTCTAAACCTATATAGTTATCTGTACGTAGTACGCCATCAAAACTTGCCACATCAATACGGTCAAAACCATAATCTAAAAGGATGTTGTGAGGTATTCGATTTTTTTCTAAAAGGCTAAATACGTTATTGATATCTTGAGCTAATGTGGTATTGATGGTTTGAGCTTTGGTTGAAGTAGTGAAAAATAATAATACCAAACCAAAAAGGCTTTTTAATGTGTGTTTAAGGATTTTCATAAATAGTTGAATTAGATGTTGAACGGTTAATAATTTAAGTTTGTTAGAAGAGAGTTTATAAAATAGATTGTCTTTTGTTATTTTTTAAGCTAAGTCATTTTGGATTGTTTTTAGGATTAATTAGTGAAGTTTAAATCGAATCTACCGTCTGTGATATTAATTTCGTTGCCATCATCATCTAAAACTATAAATTCAAATGTCCCTGATATAATAAAATTTTGATTGTCAAAATTTGTAATTGTTAATGTTCCTGGATAATTTTCATTAGTGTAATATGTTTCTGAATTCTCATCCAAAACCAAATCATATAAGCCATAAAGATTACCAATTGAGAATGATTCCAAATCATAGGTGATTTCATTAATATTTACAATATCGATTCCACCAATTATTATCGACTGTAAACCAATTGAGCTATTATTTCTTGCAGAAATCCCAAGTGTGTAAGCGCCATCTACAAATTGATAAAAAGCATTAGGAGCATTACTGCCAAAACTTGGCGGTATAAAAGGTTCTCCATTAATAAGGCAACCAAATGTTTGCTCTCCCGTTTGTGTCATAGGTGGCAATTGGTCTATTGGGTTTTGTGGTGGATTGTCATCATCATTTTTACAGGCTGTAAATAAACAAATGAAGAAAAGAAATATTACTGATTGGTTAAGTTTTGTTTTTAAAAGTGATTTCATAAGGCTATGTTTTTTTCTTTAAAGCTATAATAAAATTACATATAATATTACGTTTAAACCGTAATCAAAGTTATGCTTAGGTAACTATTTTGTAAATTTGAAGTCTAAATTAGATAAAGTTGAACGGTTATTTAATTTAAGTTTATTGAGAGACTGCTTACTTAGTAAGCGGTCTTTCTTTTTTAAAAAAGCGCAACCCATAAATAGTGTTGCGCTTTTTCTCCCTAATAAAAAATAACTAATAACTAACTAAAAAAAATTTACGAGAATATTAATTGATATGATTAAAATGGCACTAAAGATTAAGCCAGCAATAAATATTCTATTGGTAAGACTTTGTTTGTTTTTCATCGTTTCCATTTTTGTACGTTTTAAATTATACGTTTTTGTTTAAATAAAACTCTGGGATTATGAAGAGTCCCAGAGCCTTATACCCTAATTAATTAATAGAGTTACTTTAAAGTAAATCCCTTTAAACTTAATAACTCTTGTACAAAGTACGTCATTAAAGCAACGTCATACAATACGTAGTTCTACGTATATTTTGATTTTAAACTGTTAAAATTTTATTTTTTAAACACAAAAAAGCTCTAAACCATATGGCTTAGAGCTTTAATCCTTTGTAAAAAGGAAATTGATTAATAGCAATGCAAACTTCGGTATTATATCATGACCAAACAATACGTAGTTCTACGTATATTTTGATTTTAAACTGTTAAAGTTTTATGATTTATATGAAAAACTCTAGACCTTTAAGATCTAGAGTTTCTTATAAATTAAATTCTCCCTTAAGAAATTAATAACGGTGTAAATGTCTTCAATTCTATTCATATTGACAATAGGTATATTTACCTGTTTTTAATAAAAAACGCAGAAATTACTAATAACCTAGACATTAATACTCTAATTTTTTTATAAATATATTGATGAAAGGTAGACAACTTTGTGTACTCAAAGTAGAGTAATACGTTTAATAAAGTACATTTTGTTTATCTCGCAATGATCTTCTAGTCATACTTATTTAAAAATTCTTCATGAGCTTTAGCATACAATACGATACTATTGGCCTTAGATTCTAATTTGAGCTTAGTTCGTATATTACTTTTGTGTTTTTCAACGGTTCTATCAGAAATGGACAAATCATTAGCAATTTCTTTAGCCGTTTTATTATCAGCAATGCGTTTAAGTACTTTTATTTCGGTATCTGTTAAGGTTTTTAGTGCCTCAGGGATTTTCTTGATTTCTATATATTCTATGAGCTCCGGACTAAAATAATGGTATTCTCTTAAAACACAAGAAATACAGTATTCTAGTTCCTCAATAGCAAACTCTTTTAAAATGTAACCATATATATCTAACGATTTTGCCTTATTATAAATAGCTTCACTTTTCTCAAAAGTGATTATAATAATTTTAGTATCTAGATTGGCTTCTTTACATTTCTCTGCCACTTGCAATCCAGTAAGGATAGGCATTTGTATATCTAATATGGCAATATCTGGTTTATGAGCATTGATGAGAGTTAAAGCCTCTTTGCCATTTTTTGCACTAGCAATAACATTAAATTCTTTTTCTACTAAAAAATCTTTGAGTCCTTTTAAAATAAGTGGATGATCATCTGCTATAATGATTGACGTTGACATGTTGCTATTAAAATCAGGGATTAAATTTAAATATAAGGGATTTTAACATAAAATGATATTTTCCTACAGTTTTAAATACAAATATTTTTTTTCGTAGTCTATAACTGCCTTAGATTTTTTTAAAATATCGGCACCTATAATGCCATCTACAGGTTGTGCGTTATGGGCAGTTAGTGCTGTGTTGACGTGAGATAAATTGAATAAAACTAAAACGACTTTATCTTTTTTCCATTTGCCAATTTTAAGCGTATTTTTCTTAGATAGTTGAGTAAGCATGTCGGTTGCTCCAGCACCAGCTGCCTTTATTTTAGAGTCTTTAGCATTGAGTTTAAAAGTATCAATAGCTTCAAAGCCAACACAAGAACTCGATGCTCCAGTATCTAAAATAAAGTTTCCTTTTACACCGTTTATTTTGGCTTTGATTTCAAAATGATTGGTCTTAGTTAATTTTAATTTGATTTTAGTATACCCTTTATTTATAAGGTACTCTTGTAAAGTTTCCATTACTCTAGATTTTAAGCAAATATAATTCTATTTTTTTTGCTTAAACTCGTGTTGAGTTTTAGTTTTATACCGAGAAGTTCGCTTTTGTCCTATAATGAAGTTGTTTTTTGTCAACATAGCATCGCTACGTTTATAAAAAAGAACAAAATTAGAGTGCAAAATGGTAATTTTGCAAGTGAAACAAAAATTCAACATGAGTTTATAATGATAATTACAGATACACATACACATTTATATAGCGACGCTTTTGATGACGATAGAGACGAAATGATGCAACGTGCCATCTCGCAAGGGGTTTCTAGATTTTTTATACCTGCAATTGATGCTACACATACACAATCTATGCTGCAATTAGAAGCTGATTATCCAGAGCAGGTATTTTTAATGATGGGTTTACATCCAACTTCGGTGAAGGAAAATTATAAGTCAGAGTTACAACACGTAGAAGAGATGCTGGCAAAACGTTCATTCTATGCAATAGGAGAAATAGGGATTGATTTATATTGGGATACCACAACTTTAGAGATTCAAAAAGAAGCCTTTAAACATCAAATTAAACTAGCAAAACACTATAAATTACCTATTATTATTCATTGTAGAGAGGCTTTTGATGACATTTTTGAAGTACTTGATGAGGTTATGGATGATGATCTCTTCGGAATTTTTCATTGCTTCACTGGTACATTAGAGCAAGCACAAAAAGCCATTTCATTAAATATGAAATTAGGAATAGGAGGTGTAGCAACATTCAAAAACGGTAAAATAGATCAATTTTTGAATGCCATTGATTTGAAACATATTGTATTAGAGACAGATGCTCCTTATTTAGCACCAAAACCCTTTCGAGGAAAACGTAATGAAAGTAGTTACATCATTAAAGTTGTTGAGAAATTAGCCGAAATTTATAACGTTTCCGAAGAAAAAATTGCCGAAATTACCACTCAAAACTCTAAAGATATCTTCGGAATATAACTTATGGTAGCAAACCAACCTAACATATTATTAGTCTATACAGGCGGAACCATTGGGATGATAAAACATCCCGAAACTGGTGCCTTAAGAGCTTTTGATTTTAATAATCTTCTTAAAAAGATTCCTGAATTAAAATTACTTGACTGTAATATTGAGACCATATCTTTTGACGACCCTATTGATAGTAGCAATATGAACCCTAAATATTGGATTCAAATTGCCGAAATAATAGAAGATAATTATGAAAATTTTGATGGTTTTGTGGTATTGCATGGTAGTGATACGATGAGTTACTCGGCCTCGGCATTGAGTTTTATGTTTGAAAATTTAGCAAAGCCTATCATATTTACAGGATCTCAATTGCCAATTGGTGATTTAAGAACAGACGCAAAAGAAAATCTCATCACCTCCATTCAAATGGCTTCTTTACAAAAAGGAGGCAAGCCAGTGATTAAAGAAGTAGGATTGTATTTTGAGTATAAGTTGTACCGCGGAAATAGAACGGTAAAAGTAAATGCCGAGCATTTTGAGGCTTTTGAGTCATTAAATTACCCACATTTGGCTGAGTCTGGCGTGCATCTTAAAGTAGATTATAACGAATTATTTAAACCTAACACACGTAAAAAGTTAGTTGTACATAAAAACTTCGAGAATGATATTTTATTGATAAAGCTATTTCCAGGCATTAGTGAATCGGTTTTAAAACCTCTTTTTGAAATTGTACATATTAAAGGTATCGTATTAGAAACTTATGGAGCAGGTAATACCACAACAGAAACTTGGTTTATTGATATGCTAAAAGCGACCATAAAACGAGGTGTACCTATTATAAATGTAACACAATGTTTTGGAGGTAGTGTTTCTATGGGACAATACGAGACGAGTTCACAATTAAAAACAATAGGAGTTATCTCTGGAAAAGATATAACAACTGAAGCTGCATTAGCAAAATTAATGTTTATGCTAGGAGAGAAAGTATCTATGAAAACATTCAAAACTATTTTTGAAACGGCATTACGTGGTGAGATGTCATAGAATTTTAGAATTAGCTTTTTTTAATATCAATTGAGTTGTATGTTTGCAAACTCAAAATAGAGAGGTGGCCGAGTGGCTTAAGGCGCACGCTTGGAAAGCGTGTATACTTCACGGTATCGAGGGTTCGAATCCCTTCCTCTCTGCAAAAGGAAACCTGCAACGTGAGTTGCAGGTTTTATAGTTTAAAAGAAGTGCCAAGCCAAAGCTTGAAGCACTTCTTTTAAACTATAAAACCAAACATCTTTTTAGATGTTTAGGTTTCTATGCTTGCCCAAGATTCTCTTTTGGGATGCACGCAGTGAATCCTTTGGCTTGAGCCACTATTTTAAACTATAAAACCAAACATCTTTTTAGATGTTTAGGTTTCTATGCTTGCCCAAGATTCCCTTTTGGGATGTACGCAGTGAATCCCTTATGGCTTGAAGCACTTCTTTTAAACTATAAAACCAAACATCTTTTTAGATGTTTAGGTTTCTATGCTTGCCCAAGATTCTCAAATTGGGATGCACGCAGTGAATCCTTTGGCTTGAAGCCACTATTTTAAACTATAAAACCCAACATCTTTTTAGATGTTTAGGCTTCTATGTTTTACTCAATTGCGATGGATGTAGTCAACCGAACATGTAAGCAACACTATTTAAACGAACGTCATGACTATATATAGTTATACGGTGTAGTTTTTTCCTTGTAAACTTAAATTAAGAAGAGATTAACAAATTTCACAATAACTATAGAATTCATCATTATAATTTACTTTATTGGAGTTGAAATTGATTAAAGGATGTGGAAATGAATTATTTGAAGGTTTTAATATTTCTGAAGAAACGATAATTTCTTGATGGCTAATTAAAGAAATGTATACGAAACCATAAGTTTTTCGTTTTATAGCTGAATAATCCAAAACATTTTATTTAAATTCGTCTTATGTAATTTTACTAATTGACTAAATCAGCGTGAATGCGTATGACTCAATTTGTATTTTTATTTTTTAATTCCAATTTTTTTTTATCTTTAACACTTTAACTAATAAAATTAAGAACAATCACGATGAAAAGACTTTTTTCAATCTTAGCCATAGCAGGTATCATGGCTTTCGGTACTGTTAATGCAAGTACAAATGCAAACACAGTTGAATCTGCAACAACGGCAGTAGCCACTACATTTCAAGACGCAACAGAGACAGCAGAAGCTGATAAATCTTTTACAGAAGTTGTAAAAGAACGTTTTATTGAAGGTGGTCCATTTTTTATGGGAATTGTATTATTATGTTTAATTCTAGGTTTAGCAATTGCTATTGAAAGAATTATATATTTAAATCTTGCAACAACAAATTCAAAGAAATTAACTCAGAATGTAGAGGATGCTCTTAACTCTGGTGGAATTGAAGCAGCAAAAGAAGTTTGTAGAAATACAAAAGGACCTGTTGCATCCATCTTTTACCAAGGTTTAGATCGTGCAGACGAGAACATTGATGCTGCTGAAAAAGCTGTTGTAGCTTATGGTGGTGTTCAAATGGGACAATTAGAGAAAAATGTATCATGGATTTCATTATTTATCGCTTTAGCACCAATGCTTGGTTTCATGGGTACTGTACTTGGTATGATTGATGCCTTTGATAAAATTGAAGCTGCAGGTGATATGAACCCTTCGTTAGTGGCAGGTGGTATTAAAGTAGCCTTATTAACGACTGTATTTGGTCTTATCGTAGCTATTATATTACAAATTTTTTACAATTACATTATCTCTAAAATTGACAGTATCGTTAACGATATGGAAGATTCATCGATTTCACTTATCGATTTATTAGTAAGACATAAAAAATAATAACCCAATTATTAAATCAAACATAACATGAATATTCAAAAAATAATCAAAATTGTTGCTTTAGTAATAGGTCTAATTGCTGTATTCTTTTTAGTAAGAATAATGATGTTAGGAGATGAAGCAATAAAAGCTGATGGTGATAACCAAGCGGTATTATCATGGTTTGCTAATCTTGCTTATGTGGTTTTAGCAATTGCAGCATTTTCTGCAGTTGTATTTAGTTTGGTTAACTTATTTAGTCAACCAGAAAAACTTAAAAAAGCATTAATGTCATTAGGTGTATTTGCACTTGTATTGATAGTAGCATGGTTTGCCTCATCTGGTGTAGAAACTGAATTAACAGATGGTGAAATGTTATCTGCTAGTGGTTCTCAAATGATAGAAGCAGGTATTAAAGCATTCTATATCTTAATTTTATTAGCAGCAGGTTTAATGTTGTTCTTTGGAGTTAAGAAGATGATAAAGTAAATAAAATTAATTATGGCAAAACGATCAGCACCAGAAGTGAATGCAGGCTCTATGGCCGATATTGCATTCTTACTTCTTATATTTTTCTTAGTAACAACGACAATCCCTAAAGATTCTGGGATAAATCGTAAGCTTCCTCCAATGGAGCCGCCTAACGATGATGAAGTTGTTATTAAGCAAAAGAATATTTTTACTGTTTTGATTAACGGTAAGGATCAATTATTAGTTGAAGATGAGTTAATGGAACTCAAAGATTTGCGTAAAGCTGCTATTGAGTTTTTAGATAATGGTGGTGGAACTGATGCCGCAGGTAATAGATGTGATTACTGTAAAGGTAAGCGAGATGCATCATCGTCTGATCATCCAGATAAAGCTATTATTTCTTTAAAGAATGAAAGAGAAACATCTTATGCGCAATATATTTCGGTGCAAAACGAATTAGTTGCTGCATATAATGATTTACGTAATATTAGAGCTTTAGAAGTAGGACCTAGAAAAGGGTTTAGCGACATGGATTTTGTTAAGATGGAAGAGAATTACAAGGATGCTAAATTCAATGGAAATAAAGAAAAACTCAAGGAAGTTATTGATCAAATTAGAAAAGAATATCCTGAGAAACTTTCTGAAGTACAATAAATAAAAACACTATAATATGTCTAAATTTAAAAGTAAAAAAGACAATGCGTTACCAGCTGTAAATACAGCATCTTTACCAGATATTGTTTTTATGCTACTGTTTTTCTTTATGGTAGTAACTGTAATGAGAGAAGATACGCTTATGGTTGAGCAAAGACTTCCTTTAGCTGATCAAGTTGAAAAACTAGAGAAAAAGTATCCTATTAGTTATATATATGCAGGTAAACCATCTAGTGGTTACAAAGATTTAGGTGATGAAGCGAGATTACAGCTTAACGATAAATTTGCAGATATTGAGGATATTCAAGCTTTTATTAATGCAGAACGAGCAGCTATTGCGAGAGAAGAATTAATTGATTTCTTAACCGTATCACTTAAAGTAGATAAGGAAGCGAATATGGGTATTGTTGGAGATATCAAAAAAGAACTCAGAAAAGCGAATGCACTTAAAATTAATTATTCTGTTGGTACAGGTAGTGCTTTAGATAATTAAGAAACAAACAGTATTGAATATACAAAAAAGCATCCATAATTTGGATGCTTTTTTTTATGTTATCCCGTGAAATATGTTATGATGTATTAGGTTATATTTGTATGACATTACAAGTGATTGTATGATTTTTTTACTAAGATTAACTATGGTATAACGAATAGCGTGTGACCAATGAAATTAAATATTAACATATGAAACAACTCCTTTATTTGTTTTTATTATTCCCCTTATTGTCGATTTCTGCACAAGAAGGCGATCAAGGTCTTAGTAAATCTATAGTACAAGATAGTATCAAAATTGTGGATGATGCGTATAGAGAAGATCAATTCTATGTGTCAGTTACCTACAATTTACTAGAAAATAAACCTGATGGTGTGTCTCAAAATGGTTTTTCTAGCGGATTTCATTTCGGATTTATTAGAGACATGCCAATAAACGCCCAACGTAATGTTGCTCTTGGTTTAGGTTTAGGTCTGTCTACAAATTCTTATAATCAGACATTACTTATTTCTAACAGTACTTCAGGTTACGAGTATACTGTTCTAGATGACGTAACTTACAGTAAAAATAAGTTTACTACGTATCTTGTTGAATTTCCTGTAGAGTTTAGATGGCGAACATCTACAGCGAAAGATTATGATTTTTGGAGAATCTATTCAGGAGTAAAATTGGGTTATGTATTCTATAATACCTCTAAATTTAGAGGTAGTCCCAATGATATTTCTCTATCAAATATTAGTGATATAAATAAATTACAAGTTGGACTTACACTTAGTGCAGGTTATTCAAATGTGAATTTTCATCTCTATTATGCGCTTAATGATATTTTTGATAAGTCTGCTAAACTGAGTAGTACTGGAGAGACTGTCGCTATGAATACTATTAAAATAGGACTACTCTTCTACATATTATAAACACTAAAAGTGTTTAATGTCTACATCCAATAATTTAATAAAATGAGTTGAGGCATTAAGCCTACAAAAAATCCCGCTATAAGCTCAACAGGTGTATGTGCTTTTAAATGAAGTCGTGATGTCGCAATAGCACCAATTATGATGCACATTAAAGCAAGGGTACCATTTATGTTTATCTTAAAATGGATAGCAACAGCTATAGCAAACATAAAAAATCCAGCAGATGCAATCATATGGATACTTGCTTTAAAATTCGCTAGAGCTAATGCAAAACACGTTATCGTTGAAATTAATATCCCAATAAAGAAAAAATGTAATTCAGGTATCTCGTCTTGAGGTAAAACACGTACTAAAATTAAAGTAATAATAATACTATTGATGAATAATGGTATGATGCGCTCTTTAACTGTTACTAAATGAAACGTATCTACTTTTTTAATAGTTCTTAATAGGTAAAATAATAAAATGGGTAAAACAATAGTGAGAATCGAAATAGAAAACATCTTGGCTTTCATTATAGATTCTGGAATAAAACGTGGGGTTTTAGAAAAATAAAATACAACACCCAGTAATGGCATTAATAATGGATGGAAAATGTATGATATGCTTTTGAGGAGTTGGTTCAAAATATTCTAGTTATTTAAATCAAAGTTAACCAATATATTTAAATGTTTATTCAATTTAAAAACCAAACTATATTATAGAAAATATTTTGCAATATAGATTATTTTCTATATATTTATTATGAAATTTTTGTCGACGCTAAATTTTGAGTATTACATCTATTCATGAGAATAGATGTGACTTTATATAAATAATTTAAACGTAACAAAAAATTAAAAGAATTAAGTACTTCACACATTTATTGCTGTTAATTACAGTTTTTACCTTTACCAATTGTCAAGAGGAAGAATTTATTATCGAATCAGCTCAATCTACAAATGAGTTGTTATTTCATCAAACCAGATATGTATTTGAAGATGAAATCGATCAAAACAGGTTACTATCAGAAATTTTATGTGACTTAAAAACGAAACCATTAAAGTCTAAAAAAGGTGCAGAAAGCAGACTAATTTATAATAGTGATTATGACTTTACTATTGAAACTGATTTTGCAAAATATATGGAGTCTTTTGATGGGACATTTCATTCTTATACATTTCAAATAATTCAAAATGATGTTGAAACTACAACACTTGATAATCTCGTCTTATTTTCTATTGATGGAGCTGCTTATAATGCAAAGCTTATAAAATACACACTATCAGAAGATCAGTTAAATCAACTAATAAACGAAGATCACATAGATTCAAATCTTGAAGTGGAAGTTATTGATTTAGAAGGAGATTTTAATAGTTATTTGCAGCGAGCTGAAGGTGATTGTGAATTTGACATAAGCGTACAGCACGTAACACCTGCAGGAAATACCTTTATTTTTATTGAAGGTGTTAGTACATGTCATCATGTTGGTGAATGTGATGTAAATATTGTAATAACATTAGATTGTCCAGAAACGAGTTCAGGTAGTTCAGGACCCGGAAGTACAACTGGCAACTCTAATCCTATTGGACCAACGGGAAATTCGAACACAGGAGGTAGCTCAGCTGGAGGTAATGTTTATACTTCACCTTCGAGCACAGTTATGCATGTTCGCGCCATCAAATTAATGCTTGATATTGATGTAAATGATTCTGATTTTTTAGATTGGTTAGAAGCACCAGAAAATATTTTTACTGTAATAAGAAATTACCTTGTATTAATAGAAAATAAAGATGAAAATGGAGATATACCTCAACACATAATTGATAATACCAGTTTAGGTTTAAGAGCTGAATACGTAAATGACGAAACTGATCCAAAATGGAATTTTGATAATTCAGGAACATTTAACAACATCAGCTCTTTACAGTTTATTGCAACTTATAACATTCCAAACAATGGTGGTACCATGTATTTGCTTGACAATGGTGGAAATCCAAATTCATATCAAGCATTACTTGTATCTCAATCACCGTACAATATAAATGGACAATATAATAATACAATAGGTCCAACAGACATCCCTTTAGACGGTGTTTATTCTTACATATATGATTATAATTCAAAACAATTTTACGAGTTTGGTTTACCACTTCCAGATTTTGACTGTTTGTCATGTGATTTGAATGATTTTTTTGAATATGTTTTAACAAATACTCTAATAATTACTGGTCGATATTTTTTACCACTAGAAGATATTGTAATCCTTATTGATGGAAAGGATTTTGAAGGAGTTGAACAGAGTAGAGCATTAGCAGCTGCATTTTTATAATAGATAGAATACCAGGTGGACAAGCATTTAAATTGATAAAAGGTGTAAGATATGCAGATGAATTAATAGAAATAGGTCAAGTTGTAATAAAAAAAGCAGATGAATTTTTTGATGCTGTTGCTAAAACTCAAAGAGAAATAATTGATAATGTATTAGATGGAACAGATTGGTATGAATTAGATTTGTTTAATAATACAATAAGAAAAGGTAACTTTGGAGAAATGGTTACAGATGTAGATATGTATACAAAAGGCTATGAGCCAAAGCATATAAGATCTATAAATTTAGATGATCCTTCAGTACTAAATGGAGGTATAGATCATATATTTAAAAACCCTCAAACGGGAGAATTTGTAATTATTGATAGTAAATTTAATAATTCTACTTTAGGAAATCTTGCTGATGGCACTCCACAAATGAGTTCAGGTTGGATTGAAGGAGGTAATAGATTATGCAGCAGGAGGAAATCAAAATTTAGTAGATGCAATATTGAGTGAGGGTTATACAAGTGTCGTAGCAAAAATATCTCAAGTCAATGGAGTAATTACGTACTATCAATTAGACGAGTTTGGGGAAATTATAGGAGTAGGGACACCGTAAATTTGTGTTATGAGAGATAAATTGAAAAGCTTAGAATATTTTAATTCTTATATTAAAACTTTTAATGAGAGCATATATAAGCAGTCTTTAAAAGTTTACAATGATGAGATAAAAATCAATAGACTTCAATCAGTTAAAAAAGGAATATGTGATTCATACTTAAAACTTTTAAGAGCAAAATATTCAAGAGGAGACGATATGAATTCAAAAAGTGTTCTAGATAATTATCATGAAATGATATTATTAATGAATAATTATTGGACAGAAGGTCATTTAAATAAAATACAATACAAAAAGAATAATAAATTAATGGTTTTAAACCAATATTCTTTATCTAGTTTTTTAAATATTCTTGACATTTTATCATTAGGAGTTTTAATAAACATATCGTCTACAGACTTTAAAATATTGGTTAATTTAATAGATAATGATAATGTGTTAGATTTTTTATTTGATTTTCTTATTAGATCTAAAGTACCTGGTAAAGAGTCTGTTAAAAATGAATCGTATAAAGATTATTTTGGAATTAATGAAAAATATAATGTCTTAAAGGAAATAATTTTTATTGATGATAGAGTTTTAGCTCAAAAAAAATTAAAAATGTTTTTAGAGAATGATTGGTATAATAGTTTTAAAAATGAATCTATTTATGGTTTGCATACTAGTGAATATAATGTTTACAATGGTTATTGGTGCTTTGTGTCAGCAGCCATCGTCAAAATCAAAAACTTAGATGATAGCTCTTTTAGAGACAATCAATATTACCCTAAAGATTTAGTTTAATTTTAAAGTTAACCCTCAAGGCTTTTGTCTTGAGGGTTTTGATACTATTTTAATTAAAACTGAAAATGGAGTAATTACAGATATTATCATCAATGAAAGTAAGCAAGTCACGAATGGGGCAATCTCTTTAAGTACGACAAATTGTTGTACTCAAATGACTGATGCTTGGGTTGATGATGTTTTAATTAGGATGAGAAATTTAAATCAAAATGGTAATGATCAACAAATAAAGAGTTTAGGTGATGACATATTCAATTATATAAATTCTCAAGGTGAAATAACTAAGTTAGTTTCTGGAGTTGACAAAGTTACTGGAGAACTGGTAATTGGTAACATATCTAGTTTTTAAAATATGCAGATAAATTTGAAAGAATCTTTAGAAAATAACTTTAATCGCTCTATTAAAGAAAGTTTAGAGAGAGAGGAAATATTAATTACTAACCCTTCTCACAAAAAAATTAAAACTTTAGTTAATTACCAATGGTATGATTGTGTAAAGTTATTTCTATATGAGTTTTTTATTAACGAAGATTTATTTAAAGCTAAGAATCATCTTTTTAATGCTGGAAAATCTGATGAATTTCTAACTAAATATTTTGAATCTTATATAAGACCAGAGATTATTTACGATAGAATCACATATATTCTATTAAGCGATAGCAAAGAACTCATCAAGTCCTTTTCAAATTGGAAATTTAAAACAATGATTTCTTTTTAAAAAACGGAGCTTCTGGATTTATCGTTCAAGAGATTCTAAAAGGCAATAATAAAAGAGCTTTAGAATTAATTGATGTGTTTGAAAAAAAGCATAGAAAGTATTATTTCAAAGACAAAGATGCTCAAATGTATAGAGCAATAGTTAATAATAACAAGAAAGAAGTAGAAGAACTCTTAGAGTTCTTCGTACTTCCTTCTACGTATAAAAAGCGTAATGATAATCTAGCTATTTATAAAGATTTATATGTGATGCCAGCTTTAGGTTTTGCCAAACTAGCATGGATAAATGGTCTTGAAGTAGATATAGATCATCCATTATTACCTAATACACTATTACCAATACAACCAAATGATAATTATGAGATTGAGTATGAGTTTTTGAAACCAGGTTATAAACCTAATATCAAAACCAAAGAAGAAAAACCAAAACCAAATGCTAAATACAAAAAGCACAAGCCAAAAAATAAAATAGAGGTAACAAAGACAATCATAAAACAACTTATAATAGATAATTGGGATGCAACCTATACTCAAAAAGAGCTACAAGACAATGTAGATTTAATATATTTTGCATTTACAGATCCTCAAGAGTTTGATAAAGTACATTATGAGTTTGCTAAGTTGGGTAATTATCATATTTCTCACCAGGACCAAAATTATATTTATATTGAAAAAAAACCATTCACAAATATATTTACGACCTTTAACGATGAAATAGATTATTTTTTTGATGTTGTGAATGTTTGCTTTGATATTATGGGAATTCAACTTGTAGACGATGAGCAATATGAGACGCTTAAAAAACAATTAGAGAATAATAGAGATAATAAAAGAGGCTTCCTCGGAAAGTTCTTTAATAATTAAAAAAGATGTTTAAAAAAATATTTGGAAACGCTTCCAAAAAAGAACAACAAAACATAGAAAAATCTGTAGAGCAGATTAAACAAGGAAAGTTCAATAAAATATATCCAATTTTAAAACCAGGAAATTGGGTTGGTATACAACAAGGTGCTTTAACACAAACACTTTTAGGCACTCCAGAAAACCCAAAAGTAGTCATTGCTTATGGTTATGATACACCAGATAATTTTATTTTTTTAACGCAAAAGGATTTAGAGAAAAGATCATCAGGTGACATAATAAATGAGGCTTACGCTAATCTAGAGAATTTTAATACAGAATTTACACCTTCAAAACAGTTAAATAATCTTGTGTTAACTTCTAGCGGTCATGATTTTTCTAGTGAGCGTATATTATTAAAATCTCACATGGATAAAGCACATGCATTTTTAAATGCTGAAGAATTAATAGTGTCAATCCCTAGACGAAGGTGCATGATGGTTATGCCTAAAATACCTAATAGAGATCTATTACAAACTTTTATAAACTTACACAAAAATGCTTGGATAGATGATAATTATGGTAATCCTCAAATAACAGATGTTTTTTTCTTTGTAAAATCGGGTAAGATTGTTGGCAGTATGCCTATGAAGTAAAATTAAATCTTCTTCCTCAACCTAGCCACAGAAATATCTAACTGTTCTCTATATTTAGCAACTGTTCTCCTAGCAATTGGGTAGCCTTTTTCTTTTAAAATTTTGGCTAATTTCTCATCAGTCAATGGCTTTTTCTTGTCTTCTTCTTCAATAACAGTTTCTAATATTTTTTTGATTTCACGAGTAGACACCTCTTCACCTTGGTCATTAGTCATAGATTCACTAAAAAATTCTTTAATCAGTTTAGTACCATAAGGTGTATCTACATACTTACTATTGGCAACACGAGATACTGTAGAAACATCCATCTCAATCTCGTCTGCAATATCTTTTAAAATCATGGGTTTAAGATTACGCTCATCACCAGTAAGAAAGTATTCTTTTTGATAATGCATAATAGCACTCATGGTCACGAAAAGTGTTTGTTGACGTTGTCTAATCGCTTCTATAAACCATTTAGCAGCATCTAACTTTTGTTTAATAAACATGACAGCATCCTTTTGAGATTTACTCTTGTCTTTAGCCTCTTTATAACCTTTCATCATGTTGCTATATTCTCTAGACACATGAAGCTCAGGCGCATTTCTACCATTTAAAGTGAGTTCGAGTTCGCCATCAACAATCTTAATTGCAAAATCAGGGACCACATGCTCAACTCTTTTATTATTGCCAGCGTAAGAGCCTCCTGGTTTAGGGTTCAAACGTTCTATTTCTTCTATAGCATCTTTAAGTTGATCTTCAGTAATATCAAATTTTTGAAGTAACTTTTTATAATGCTTCTTTGTAAATTGATCAAAAGCTTTATCAATGATATCACAAGCGAGTTCTACATCTGGATATTTTTCTTTTCTATGTAATTGTATACTTAAACATTCTTGTAAGCTTCTTGCACCAACTCCAGCAGGATCTAATTGATGTACTTTATGTAATACTTTTTCAATTTTATCTTCCGTAGTAAATACATTTTGAGTGAAGGCTAAATCATCCATAATATCACTCAAAGATCTACGTATATAACCGCTTTCATCTACACTACCCACTAAAAACTCTGCAATTTCTCGCTCTTCTTCACTAAGCCTAAACGTATTTAATTGATTACGCAAATGTTGGGTGAATGATGTTCCTGCCGCATAAGGCATTACTTTTTCCTCATCATCACTACTATAATTGCTTACTTGAGTTCTGTAATCAGGTACATCATCATCACTTAAATACTCATCAATATTAATATCTTCAGTATTTATTTCTTCATTGTCATTGTAGTCATCTTCAGAGTTATCAAACTCATCAAATTGATCTTCAGCCTTCTCTTCCTTACCTGTATCAAGTGCAGGATTTTCTTCTAACTCTTGTTTTATACGCTGCTCAAAAGCTTGTGTAGGCAATTGTATCAACTTCATAAGCTGAATTTGTTGCGGTGACAATTTCTGTGATAGTTTAAACTGTAAGTACTGTTTGAGCATTGGTTGTGTTGGTTTTAAGTAAAGTTAAAAAAACTATTGATACACGCTTACAAATATTGTGCCTTTTAAGAATAATTTAGATAATGAGGTTGTCTTCGGAAATGTGACGACTTGAATACTAAGACCTAATAAGATTAAAATGTCATTCAGAAGGATCCCGATAACTATCGGGAGACTGAAGAATCTTTATTAGAATTTAGATTTTTCACTTTGCTCTGAATGAGGGATCTGGGTATTTAATTTAAATGCTCTGCCAATGTTGGTGTTTTCCACCAACATCCTTACTTTTTTAAATCTCAAACATTCATTTTTTTCTTGATAAAAAAACGAACCAAAAAAATCAAAACTGAACCGTATATTCCTAAAAATTTCTTTCACTTCGGCACAAAAATAAGGTGTTGGAATATTCAGATTGATTTATCTACCAATTAATGATTCTAAATTTAAAGAAATAATAGTCTTACTACGATTTTTGTTTGACCCTTCGTTTCAATTCATTTTTCACGGAATATACGCTTAGATTAACCTGTTTTTAGAATATTTGTTTTAACTAGAAAGACCTGTCACGTTCCAAAAACCTGACAGATCTGAATATTAAAAATATACAATTTATAATTTCTTTCTTATTCGCAACTCAAAGCAAAAAGCCATGAGATACCTGCTTTCGCAGGTATTTAAAATTCCGCATTTTGAGGTGTACGAGGATAAGGGATCACATCTCTAATATTACCCATACCAGTTGCAAACATAACTAAACGCTCAAAACCTAATCCAAATCCAGAGTGTACTGCTGTACCATATTTACGTAAGTCTAAATACCACCATAATTCTTCTTCTGGGATATCTAAAGCTTTCATTTTTTCTTTTAATACATCTAAACGCTCTTCTCGTTGAGAGCCTCCTACCATTTCTCCAATACCAGGGAATAAGATATCCATTGCACGAACGGTTTTACCATCTTCATTTAAACGCATATAAAACGCTTTAATGTTTGCAGGATAATCAAATAAAATAACAGGGCATTTAAAGTGCTTTTCTACTAGAAAACGTTCGTGCTCAGATTGTAGATCTGCTCCCCATTCTTCAATAATATAATTGAATTTCTTTTTCTTATTGGGTTTAGAATTCTTTAAAATATCAATAGCTTCGGTATAGCTAACACGTTTAAAATTATTGTCTACAACAAATTTAATTTTTTCAATCAAGCTCATTTCAGAACGTTGTGCTTGAGGTTTTGTTTTTTCTTCATCTAATAAACGTTTGTTTAAAAACTCTAAATCTTCAAGATTATGTTCTAAAACGTAGCGTAATACAGATTTCATAAAGTCTTCGGCTAAATCCATATTACCAGCCAAATCCATAAATGCCACTTCAGGCTCAATCATCCAAAATTCTGATAAATGACGTGATGTATTAGAGTTTTCTGCTCTAAAGGTTGGTCCAAATGTGTACACTTTTCCAAGAGACATGGCAAAGGTTTCTGCTTCTAATTGACCAGATACTGTTAAATTGGTCTCTTTTCCGAAGAAATCTTTTTTATAATCCACATTTCCGTGGTCATCTAAAGGCGGATTTTTAGCATCTAAAGAACTCACTCTGAACATTTCGCCAGCACCTTCGGCATCACTACCTGTTATGATTGGTGTGTGCATATAATAAAACCCATTCTCATTAAAGTATTTATGAATGGCAAATGAAAGTGAAGAGCGTAAACGCATTACAGCACTAAAGGTATTTGTTCGTGTACGTAAATGTGCATTTTCTCTTAAAAACTCAAAGGTGTGTTTTTTAGGTTGGATTGGGTACTCTTCAGGATCAGAATCGCCTAGAATTTCAATCGAAGATACTTGTATCTCTACCTTTTGACCTTTACCTTGACTCTCTACTAATTCTCCTTTAATATGAACCGCAGCACCTGTGGTGATACGTTTTAAAATGGCTTCATCTGTGTTTTCAAAATCAACCACACATTGTATATTATTTATCGTAGAACCGTCATTTAAAGCAATGAAACGATTAGATCTAAATCCTCTAACCCAACCTTTAATTTCTAAAGGTTGAAACGTAATATCTTGAGTTAATAATTGTGAAACTGTATAGCTCATTATTTTAAAATTTTATGCAAATATAAATGTTTATGACATAGTTTGTTCTTCAGAATCATCATCATCGTCTTCCGTAGGAATAATATTAATAGATGGTTCTTTTAAAGTGTCTTTATTAGCAATACTTCGTTCTAATGATAATAATAACGAAGGCAATAATAATAAATTAGATAACATTGCGAATACTAATGTGATTGAAACTAAGGCTCCTAATGCGACTGTGCCACCAAAACTTGAAGTTGTAAAAACAATGAAACCAAAAAATAAGACGATAGATGTGTAAAACATACTAACACCTGTTTCGCGTAAAGCTGCGTAAACTGATTTTCGTATTTTCCAGTGGTTAGCTAATAATTCTTGCCTGTATTTTGCTAAGAAATGTATGGTGTCATCTACAGAAATTCCGAAGGCAATACTAAATACTAATATGGTAGATGGCTTAATTGGTACGCCTAGATAACCCATTAAACCAGCAGTAATTACTAGAGGTAATAAGTTTGGAATTAGAGAGACAATAATCATTTTAAACGACCTAAACATATAAGCCATAAATAGTGAGATTAAGAAAATAGCTAGCGATAATGAGATCGCAAGATTTTTAACTAAGTATTTTGTTCCTTTTTGAAATACTAAAGCTTTACCAGTCATGGTAACGTTGTAACGATCCTCTGGAAAGACTTTATTAATTTTATTGTGTAAATCTTCTTCAATACGTTCCATTTTATCGGTCCCAATATCTTTCATGAACGTTGTTATACGTGCATATTGACCAGTACTATCTACAAAGTTTTGAAGTAAATCGACATCTGATGATGAGTTTTTAGCATAGGATAAAATAAAACTGTTTTCTTGGCTAGTTGGTAATTGGTAATATTTAGGGTTGCCATTATAATACGCTTGCTTGCTATATTTTACTAAACTAACTACAGAAATAGGTCGAGACAACTCAGGAATTTCATCAATAAGATCTTCAACTTCTTCCATTTTTTTGAGCGTACTCAATTTCATGACACCTTTTTTGCGTTTGGTGTCTACCATAATTTCCATAGGCATGATGCCATCAAACTCTTCTTCAAAAAACCTAATGTCCTTAAAAAAAGCTTCTTCTTTTGGCATATCTTCAATGAGGCTACCTGAAATTTTAATTTGGTACATTCCAATAATACTAACAATTATAAGCACTAATGATGTGGCGTAAATTGTTATTTTTTGTTCTCGCACCATACGCTCAATCCAATTGACAAAACCGCCAATCCATCGTTTATTAAGATGTTCGAGGTGACGTTCTTTTGGAAACGGTAAAAATGTATAAATGATTGGAATTACAAATAAACATAAAAGAAATATAGCAAGAATACTCAGGGAAGCGACAATCCCAAATTCTTTTAATAACTGACTTTCTGTTAAAATAAAAGTAGCAAAACCAGAAGCTGTTGTCACATTGGTCATTAGAGTTGCATTTCCAACTTTAGTAATGACCCTTTGTAATGATTTTACTTTATTACCATGAAGTTTAACTTCACGTTGGTATTTATTAATTAAGAAAATACAATTAGGAATACCAATAACGATAATTAAAGGCGGAATTAATGCTGTTAAAACAGTAATTTCATAATTTAGTAAGCCTATGATTCCAAAGGTCCACATAACGCCTACACAAACGACAATGAGTGAGATGAACGTTGCCCTAAATGATCTAAAAAAGAAAAAGAATATAAGTGAAGTAACACCAAGTGCTAAGCCAATAAAAAGCCCTATTTCATCTACAATATTTTGTGCGTTTAACGTTCTAATATAAGGCATTCCAGAAACCCTTACATTTAGCCTATTATTGTCTTCAAAATTTCTAATCCTAGCATCTAGAACGTCCATTATAAAGTCTTTTCTGGCAGCTGTGTTTACAATCTCTTTTTTAAGATAGATGGCAGTTCTAATCGTTTTCGTTTCGGTATTAAACAAAAAATTGTCATAAAACGGATACTGTTTAAACAACTCGTTTTGTAGTGTGTCTATTTGTGCAATTGAAGTAATTGAGTCGTTAATAAATGGAACGAGGTCAAATTTTTCTAGCTCTTTATTTTTGACTAATTTTTGAAGATCACCTAGCGATACTACAGTTTCAACTTCGTCATATGCTTTAAAATCTTCAGAGAGTTGATTCCAAGCGTTTAACTTGTCTACGGTAAATAACGTAGAATCTTTTACGCCTAAAACTATGAGGTTACCTTCTTCACCAAATATATTTAAGAATTCATTATAAGTGACGTTGACCTCATGTTCATCTGGTAATAAGTTGGCTTCAGTGTAGCTAAAGCGCATGTTTTCCCATTGTGAGCTAAAGAAAATAGTAGCCAAAATAATGACTACTAAAATGCCAATTTTATTGCGTAAAATTAATCGCGCAATAACTTCCCAGAAATTTTTATTAAAGAGTTTAAACATGTGTGATTTAAAACTGGAGCAAAGTTAGAAAAAACATAGGGATAAGGCTATTGAACTTGTTTAAACTTTTTTGATAAACTAAAAAAAAGATGGTTTATATAAACAGGTTGCTTTTTTGAGCATTTTAGTAAGGCTTAAAGCTGAGCATAAATATATTGTATGCCAATTAAAATTACCTATAAATTAACATTAAACGTAAACTTAACAGCAACATTATCTGCAAATGCTGGTAAATGGTAACCACCATAACGATAAGCGCAACTTAAACCGAAACCAAAAAGAAGCCTATTCATTTCAAAACCTGCTTCAGAGTAACCTTTTGAAAGTGTTCCAAATTCTATGTCTTGATGACGCTCTTTATTAGTCATGTTACCAATAGCCATTCTAGAAATAAGGACTAATTGAGGTCTGTAACGTTCTGTAATTTTAAATGGTTTTACAAAATGCTTTAGTTGAAGTGTTGTAAATCGATCTGAGAAAAATTCATTAAAATACATGGTCTCAAAACTATTTATACCAGCTACCGAAAATCGTTGAAATATAGTCTCTTTAGTGATGTTGTTAGGATATGCATGGTATAAATGCGTTAATGGTGTGTTTCCCAAGGCCAAACCGGTTGTCACTGTTGCTTCTGTAAAAGAGTGCTTATTATGTATAAATTTATGAACGGTTCTAAAATCTGTTTTATAGAAATTAAAATCTCCTTTTATTTCATTTTTAATACTTTGAGAGACTTGAAATGTAAATTTTGGATAGCCTTCTTTTACTGCCGAAACTCCTTTTTTATTAATAATAGTTTTGTTAAAAGGACTCCATTGCAATGCTAATTTTACACTCGTAATGTCAAAACTCCTATAAGACCTATCATCAATATTAAACCTATAGTCATAAGTTGGCTCAATGTTGCTAGTAGCAATTTCTAGTTCAGACAATAAGTTATTTGAAAACTTATGTTCTATAGATAGCGCCTTGGTGATATGCTTATGAAATAAATCTATATTTAGTAAACGTGGCTCAAAAAAAGAGAAAAAACGTTTATCTGTTAAAAAGGTTGAGCTACCTGTTTCTTGAAGATCATCTGTGTAAGATAAATTTATCCAGGTGTTTGTAGCTTCATTCACTCTAAAGCCACCGCCTATTTTGTATTTGAATCTATGATCTCTAAATCCATAAACAACATAACTATTTATTCTATATTTTTCAGAAAAATCATTGCTCGTTACACCACCAAGTCCAGTTCTTAAACCTTCATATTGGTTATATTTAACAAGGTATTTTAAGTCAACATTTATAAATTTAGTTGGAAAAAAACCATTGCCAAGTTGTTTAATAAACTCTCGTTTACTTATAGAGTCGTTTTTAGCACCTGTAGAGTCATTTTCAGTTTTAGGCGTTTGAGAATATAGTGCACAAGTACAGAGCGTAATTATAATTAAGCAAATAACCTTGTGCATGTAATATTGAATAAATGGGATTAATTAAAAAAAGCGACAATAGATTAGTCGCTTTTTGAATTTATACGGTCATAATTTCTTTTTCCTTGACATCAAAAATATCGTCTATTTTTTTAACGTATTTATCGGTCATTTGTTGTACATCAATCTCTGCATTTTTTTGCTGATCTTCTGATGCATCATCAAGATTTTTTATATCGTTATTTGCATCTTTTCGAGCATTTCGTACACCAACTTTGGCATCTTCAGCTTCGGCTTTTGCTTGTTTTGAGAGATCACGTCGTCGCTCTTCAGTTAGAGGCGGCACGTTAATGATAATTGTTTCACCATTATTCATTGGGTTAAAACCTAAGTTAGCGTAGGCGATACCACGTTCAATTTCTTGTAGCATGTTTTTTTCCCAAGGTTGCACAGTAATGGTTCTACCGTCTGGTGTATTCACATTAGCCACTTGTGAGAGTGGTGTTTGAGATCCATAATAGTCAACCATAACACTGCCTAACATTGCAGGACTCGCTTTACCAGCTCTTATGTTTACAAATTGCTTTTCTAGATGCTTCAAAGTGTCATCCATACTTTCTTTTGTAGAATCTAATATAAATTTTATGTCTTCGTTCATTTTTATATAACTTTAATTACTAAAATACTTACCAAAAAATAAGTCAAATTTTTATAAGTTTACCATAGTACCTATATTTTCTCCAGTAACTACTTTCATTAAGTTACCTTTTTTATTCATATCAAATACTATAATTGGTAATTTGTTTTCTTGACTTAAAGTGAATGCAGTAGTATCCATGACTTTAAGACCTTTTCTTAATACATCATCAAAAGTAATGTGATCAAATTTTACGGCTGTTGTATCTTTTTCAGGATCTGCATTATAAATACCATCAACACGAGTTCCTTTTAAAATAACATCCGCTTCAATTTCTATAGCTCTTAAAACTGCTGCAGAATCTGTAGTGAAATAAGGATTACCTGTTCCACCACCAAAAATAACGACGCGTCCTTTTCTAAGATGACTCATTGCTTTTCTTCTAATAAAAGGCTCTGCAACTTCATTAATTTTAATCGCGGTTTGCAAGCGGGTTTTTACATTGGCATCTTCTAATGCATTTTGTAAGGCTAAACCATTTATAACGGTTGCTAACATTCCCATGTGGTCACCTTGAACACGATCCATACCTGCCATAGCTCCAGCAACACCTCTAAAAATGTTTCCACCTCCAATTACAATAGCGACTTCAACACCTAAATCGGTAATTTCTTTAATGTCTTTGGCATACTCAGATAATCGTTCAGGATCAATACCATATTGACGTGATCCCATTAGAGCTTCACCTGATAATTTAAGTAGGATTCTTTTGTATTTCATAGTTTAAGCAATGCTTTTTTAGAGATTCCTACATAAGTAAGAAAATAAGGTTTAGCAAATATAATGAATTATGTAATTTAGAAAAGTAGATTTTAAAATGAGTTCATAAAAAAACCTCTCAACAAGTGAGAGGTTAGATTTTATATAAAGTACAATAAGATTTTATCCTACAGTAGCACGTTTAAATCCTGTAACAGAAACATCACCATAAGTTGCTACGTGTTGAGCAACAGTTTGTTTCTCATCTTTAATAAATCTTTGATCTAATAAACATTGTTCTTGATCTAAAGTTGTATTGTCAGAAATGAAACGATCCATTTTTCCTGGTAATATTCTATCCCATATTTGTTCTGGCTTTCCTTCAGCTTTTAGTTCAGCTTTTGCAGCTTCTTCGGCTTGAGCAATAACTTCTGGAGTTAATTGTGCCATTGAAATATAACTAGGTACATTTTTTAATGTTTTACCTAAACGTCCTAATTCTATATTGTCTTTTTCAATAACGGCAATTCTAGCTTCAGTTTCTGATGCGATGAATGCTGCGTCAAAATCTTTGTAAGATAAAGAAGTTGCTCCCATAGAAGCTACTTGCATTGCGATATCTTTTACTAATACTTCAGCGTTATCAACTTTTGCCGATAAACCTACTAAAGCAGCAATTTTATTAATGTGAACATATTGTCCAACATAAGGTGCGTCTAATTTTTCAAAAGCAGTGATGTCTAATTTCTCACCAATAACTCCTGTTTGCTCAACTAATTTTTCGGCAACAGTCATTCCACCAAAATCTGCAGCTAAAAATGCTTCTTTTGTGTCGTGGTTTAATGCGATATCTGCTAAATCATTAGCTAATGCTACGAAAGATTCGTTTTTTCCAACGAAATCTGTTTCACAACCTAATACGATTGCAACACCAGAGGTGTTATCTGCATTTATTTTTGCAACTGCTGCACCTTCAGATGAGTCTCTGTCAGCTCTTTTTTCTGCAACTTTTTGACCTTTTTTACGAAGTACGTCAATGGCTTTGTCAAAATCACCTTCTGCTTCAACTAAGGCTTTTTTGCAGTCCATCATTCCTGCACCTGTAGCTTGTCTTAATTTATTTACTTCTGCTGCTGTTACTTTTACCATAACTTCAAAATTGTTTTAAAATTTAAAAAAGTCGTTTAATTTAAACTTTCCGAAGAAAACAACTAAACGACTTTTCTATATTGTATAATTGTTAATTTATTCTTCTTCGTTAGTTGCAACTGGTGCTGCTACTTTAGCTTTAGGTTCAGCTTTTTTCTCAGCTTTTACTTCTTTTTTAGCTGCAGGTGATTTCTCACTTTTAGCGTCTTTTTCAGCTTTTTCTGATTTTCTTTCGGCTAATCCACCTGCTACTGCAGATTCTACTGCAGACATAATGCATTCAATAGATTTAGAAGCATCATCATTAGAAGGAATTAAGTAATCAACTTCACGAGGGTCAGAATTTGTATCTACCATTGCAAAGATTGGAATTTTTAATTTCTGTGCTTCTTTAATAGCAATGTGCTCACGTTTGATATCTACAACAAATAATGCTCCAGGTAAACGTGTCATATCAGAGATAGAACCTAAATTCTTTTCTAATTTTGCTCTTTGACGATCTACTTGTAAACGTTCCTTTTTAGAAAGCGAGTTGAATGTACCGTCTTTCTTCATACGATCAATCATAGCCATTTTTTTAACAGCTTTTCTAATTGTTACGAAGTTGGTTAACATTCCACCAGGCCATCTTTCTGTAATGTAAGGCATGTTTACATTTCCTGCTTTTTCAGCAACGATGTCTTTAGCTTGTTTTTTTGTAGCAACAAACAAGATTTTCTTTCCAGAGGCAGCAATTTTACTTAATGCTTCTCCAGTTTCTTGAATTTTTGCTTGGGTTTTGTAAAGGTTGATAATATGGATCCCATTACGCTCCATATAAATGTAAGGCGCCATGTTTGGATCCCATTTTCTTGTAAGGTGACCAAAGTGTACACCTGCTTCTAGTAAGTCTTTAACTTCTACTTGTTTCATGTTGTAATCGTTTACGTTCTGTTAAATTAGCAATGACTAAGTGGTTGCTTTTGCTCGCCTTAATCATTTAGATGCTAAACTGTACCTGAACTCGTTTCAGGATTTTTTTAATCGCTACGGAAATTCTAATACTTTAGGATTCTCGCATTTGTAATAAAAGCTGTTCTGATCTTTGACCAGAACAGCTTTGAAATTTTTTTATATTCCGAAGAACATTCAGAATAATAAAAAGGAATAGGATTAACGTTTCGAGAATTGGAACTTTTTCCTTGCCTTCTTTTGACCAAACTTTTTACGTTCAACCATACGAGGGTCTCTAGTTAATAATCCTTCTGGCTTTAATATTAGTCTGTGTTCTGCATCAACCTCACACATTGCGCGAGATAATGCTAAACGAATCGCTTCTGCTTGGCCTGTAATACCACCACCAAAAACGTTTACTGTAATATCAAAGTTGCCATCGTTGTTAGTCATGACTAAAGGTTGGTTTACTTTATACTGCAATGTTGCAGTCGTAAAATAATCCGTCATGTCTTTTTTGTTTACCGTGATCTTGCCTTTTCCTTCAGCAAGGTACACACGAGCAACAGCCGTCTTTCTACGACCGATTTTGTGAATTACTTCCATTAGTTAACTTTGTTTAAGTCTATTGTTTTAGGTTTTTGAGCTTCATGTTTGTGCTCAGAACCTACAACAACATTTAAATTACGGAATAAATCTGCACCTAATTTGTTTTTAGGGAGCATTCCTTTTACTGATTTTTCTACGATTCTTGCTGGATCTTTTCCAAACAATTCAGTCGCAGTTAAACTTCTTTGACCACCTGGATAACCTGTGTGACGAATGTACGTTTTGTCATTCCACTTGTTTCCTGATAAGTTGATTTTTTCTGCATTGATAACAATAACGTTATCTCCACAATCAACATGTGGTGTGAAGTTAGTCTTGTGTTTACCTCTTAAAAGTATTGCTACTTTAGAGCATAAACGACCTAGCGTTTGATCTGCAGCGTCAACTAAAACCCACTCTTTATTAACAGTAGCTTTGTTTGCTGAAATCGTTTTGTAGCTTAATGTGTCCACACTTATTAATATTAGTTGCCTGTACACGACAGACGGTTAAACTTTCTCTCTCGAAAAGAGTTTGCAAATTTACGATTATATATTTGATTACCAAATACTAAATGATCATAATTTTAAGGCGCTTTAAAAATTGTGCCTTTTTTATGTGTTCCTGTTGAAATAAAGCAGGTTACAGTGTTTGTCTAACTTTAAGTAATTCTAGTAAACACCGTATAGCAGCCAAGCAAATAAGATGGCTTGCTTTTGCTTTGTTTTAAATGTTTTGTATGGCGTAAACTATATTTCTGGGTTTACTTCATGAATATCAACTTCCAAAATAATTTATAATTTATAGTATTTGAGTAAAACTAAATGTCACTTTTGTTAGTTTTGCAATCTTAATAATTGATTATGATTTCAGTAGATAATTTAGCAGTAGAATTTAGTGGCCACACCTTGTTTAGTGATGTGTCTTTTACAATTAATACCGATGATAAAATTGCGCTAATGGGTAAGAATGGTGCAGGTAAATCCACCATGATGAAAATTATTGCAGGTGTTCAAAATGCAACTCGCGGAAACGTGAGAACACCAAAAGATGCTATTATCGCTTATTTACCACAGCATTTATTGACTGAAGATAATACAACTGTTTTTGATGAAACCTCAAAAGCATTTAGTCATGTGTTTGACATGCGTGATGAAATGGAAGACCTCAACAAACAGCTCGAAACGAGAACAGATTATGAGAGTGACGACTATATGAAAATTATAGAGCGTGTTTCAGATTTAGGTGAAAAGTATTATGCCTTAGAGGATGTAAACTATGATGCCGAAGTTGAAAAGGCTTTAAAAGGTTTAGGGTTTAAACAAGAAGATTTTACAAGACAAACCAATGAGTTTTCGGGTGGTTACCGCATGCGAATTGAATTGGCAAAAATTTTACTACAAAAACCAGATTTGATTTTACTGGATGAGCCAACCAATCATATTGATATAGAATCTGTGATTTGGTTAGAAGACTTTTTGGTAAATAAAGCCAATGCTGTTGTTGTAATTTCTCACGATCGTGCTTTTATTGATAATATTACCAATCGAACTATTGAAGTCACAATGGGTCGTATTTATGATTATAAAGCAAAATATTCGCATTACTTGCAGTTGAGAGAGGACAGACGAGCGCATCAAATAAAAGCGTACCAGGAGCAACAAAAATTTATTGCCGACAATCAAGCATTTATTGACCGATTTAAAGGCACATATTCTAAAACAAATCAAGTGTCGTCTCGTGAGCGTATGCTTGAGAAATTACAAATTATAGAAATTGATGATGTAGATACATCTGCATTGAAATTGAGATTTCCTCCAACACAACGCTCGGGTGATTATCCTGTAACGGTCAAGGATGTTTCTAAATCGTATGATGAGCATGTGGTGTTTAAAAATGCTAATATGTCTATAGCAAGAGGAGAGAAAGTGTGTTTTGTAGGGCGAAATGGAGAAGGAAAATCAACTATGATAAAAGCCATCTTAGGTGAAATTGATGTAGAGGGTACTTGTGCTTTGGGTCATAATGTAAAGGTTGGCTATTTTGCTCAAAATCAAGCCGCATTGCTAGATGATGATTTAACCATTTTTCAAACGGTCGATGAGGTTGCCAAAGGTGATGTGAGAACTCAAATTAAAAATATATTGGGTCGCTTTATGTTTAAAGGTGATGAGATAGATAAAAAAGTAAGTGTGTTGTCTGGTGGAGAAAAAACCAGATTAGCTATGGTGAAGTTATTGTTAGAGCCTGTGAACTTACTTATTCTAGATGAGCCAACCAATCACTTAGATTTGAAGTCTAAAGATGTGTTAAAAGAAGCGCTACAAAGTTTTGATGGTACACTTGTTTTAGTTTCTCACGATCGTGATTTTTTACAAGGGTTATCTAATAAAGTTTTTGAATTTAAAAATCAGCGTGTGATTGAGCATTTTGAAACTATTGATGCGTTTTTAGAGCGTAATAGAATTGAAAGTGTCAAGGCTCTTGATTTGTAGTGTTCTTTGTTATTAAGAGCAAAGCGAAGAATCTCACTTATTGATATAGTATTGTTTTAAAAAAAGATAATTTTTTCACATAAATAAATCCATCTTTTTTTGTTTATGCTCATTTTGGTTTTCTATTTTATTAAATAGGTATTCATGAATGCATTGTATTTGTATTGAAACAAATTGCGCAGCATATCATGAACTCCATAAAATAAGTATAGACAAATAAACGAACCAATAATTCAAAATCAAGTCAAGAATTTTTTTCATGTTTTATATTTAACTCAATATTATTTTTCATTTCTGCTTACTGCGTTAGCGATTGCAATGAAAAGCCCACAGTGAGGCACGAACGAGGACTTGCAATGGAAAGCGCGACCTAAGCGATCCTGCAAGGTTTTGAAAACCTTGTAGGTGTGAGTGTGGTAACGCCCAAAAAATTAACACTATTATGAAAGGCACCTCATTTTTAACTACTTTTGCAGAGTTATGCAAGAAGAATTAAGACTTTCTGATTGGTTACCTACCACAAACAAAGAGGTGAAAATTCGCGGTTGGCAAGAGCTAGATGTGATATTATTTAGTGGAGACGCTTATGTAGATCATCCAACGTTTGGTCCTGCGGTTATTGGCCGTTTGTTGGAAAGTATGGGTTTGAAAGTTGCGATTGTACCGCAACCGAGTGTAACAGATAATCTTCAGGATTTTGTGAAATTAGGGAAGCCAAGATTGTTTTTTGGTGTGACTGGTGGTTGTATGGACCCTATGATTAGTAATTATAATGCTAATAAAAAACGAAGAGACAAAGATGCGTATACACCAAATGGTGATATTGGGTTTAGACCAGATTATGCATCTAGTGTGTATTCTAATATTTTAAAAGAAAAGTGGCCAAATACACCTGTGTTAATTGGAGGTATTGAAGGCTCTTTACGTCGTGTTACCCATTATGATTATTGGAGTGATAAGCTTATGCCAACTATTTTAGAAACCTCTAAAGCAGATATGTTGGTTTATGGAATGGGTGAACAACCTTTACGAGAAATTGTGCGTTTGCTAGAAAAAGGTGTGCCTTTTAATAGTATAAATACGGTGTTGCAAACTGCTGTGCTTTTAAATGAAGATGAAAAAATCCCTAAAAATGCGAATTGGGTAGATGTGGAAATCGCATCTCACGAGGTGTGTTTGAGTGATAAGAAAAAATATGCTTCTAACTTTAAGGTGATAGAGCAGGAATCTAATAAATTGGCTGCACGACGCATTTTTCAAAAGGTAGGCGATAGGACGTTGATGATTAATCCGCCATATCCAACCATGACAGAAGCTGAAATTGATGCTTCTTTTGATTTGCCATACACACGATTACCACATCCAAAATATAATAAGCGTGGACCAATACCAGCTTATGAGATGATTAAGACTTCTATAAACATTCACAGAGGTTGTTTTGGTGGTTGTAGCTTTTGTACAATATCGGCACATCAAGGAAAATTTATAGCGTCTCGTAGTCAGGAGTCTATTTTAAAAGAAGTTGATAAGGTTGCTAATATGCCAGATTTTAAAGGCTATTTGAGTGACATTGGTGGACCGAGTGCCAACATGTATCAAATGAAAGGTAAAGTACAGTCTATTTGTGATAAGTGTGTGGCACCTAGTTGTATTTCGCCAGTAATTTGTAGTAATTTAGATACGTCTCACAAGCCGTTAACCGAATTGTATCAAGCTGTAGATAGCCATCCCAAGGTTAAAAAATCGTTTATAGGTTCTGGTATTAGACATGATATGCTCGTGCCAGAGTTTAATAAAAATGCCGATCCTAAAGAATTAGACGATTATACTGAAGAAGTAATGACCAAACATGTGTCTGGTCGTTTAAAAGTAGCTCCAGAACATACGAGTGATCCTGTTTTAAAATTGATGCGAAAACCGTCGTTTAAATACTTTCATAAGTTTAAAGAACGTTTTGATAAGATTAATATTAAAAAGGGTTTAAAACTACAATTGATTCCTTATTTTATATCTAATCATCCTGCTTGTGAAGTTGAAGATATGGCAAATCTTGCTGCTGAAACTAAAGATATGGGTTTCCAATTAGAGCAAGTGCAAGGGTTTACACCAACACCTATGACGGTTGCTACTGTGATTTATTATAGTGGTTACCATCCTTACACACTTAAAAAAGTAAATACGCCAAAAACTAGAAAAGAAAAAGATGAACAACACCGATTTTTCTTTTGGTATAAAGATGAAAATAAAGCTTGGATTAAAAAGACATTAAATAAAGTTGGACGTCAAGATTTATTAAAGGTTTTACTTCCTGAGAAAACCGAAAAATGGCGTAAAAACAAGCCAAACGGTGAAGCTAAAAATACGTTTAATGATGCTGTACCTTTTAATCAACGGAAACCAGAGGATAAGGTGAGGTTTAAAAAGAAACGTAAACCTAAGAAACGTCGACGTTAATTCCTTGTATAGATTAGTCTTCTAGATATTTTAAAAGCGCTTTTCTGTCTTTAGCTTTAAAAGTAGATGCTCTTGTATTCAATGTATTTAATTGTGCTTTAGCATTTTCATAATCTTCATGTTTTACATAGATTAATGCAGTGTACCAAAGCGATTCGTTAGTGTAATCAAAATCAATTTGATTTAAAATTTTAAACTGCTCTAATGCCAGTTCGTATTTTGCTTGATTGAGCAAAGATGAGGCGTAATAGAAACGAATACTAGGGTTTTTAGATGTTTGTAATAACGTTTTAAATTCATTTTCTGCGGTTTTGAAATTGCCATTTTCATAAGCTACAAAAGCAACATTTTTGATATTATTTCCTGATGTTCTTGTAATTGGTTGATAGGTGTTTTGTGCATGATCAAAATACGAATTAAACAATTGATCACCAGAAGGTGTACTCAATAAGTTATAAAATAAACCGAACACAATAATACTAGCAATCGCGAGATATAAATAGCGATTAAAATTTGATTTTTTATGAGGATTTTCTTGGGTGTCTAATTGTTGAAAATGCTTTTTTAATGATTGTGCTTCTGAAATTTTAAATGCTACAGACATGTCTTTATAAGATTGAAATTCTGCTTTAAATTCTGCATCTGTTTCCAATAAACGGACAACTTTAGCCTGATCATCATCTGACAATCTATGTGCTATATAATCTTGTATGAGTTGTTCGGTATCCATTAGTTCACTTTAAATAAAGATTTTAAATGTTTTAGGCATCTCGATTTATGACTTCTAACAGTATTAGCATCTTTATAATGGGTTAAATTCACAATATCTTCAATAGTTAGATTTCTGTAATAAAATAAATTTAGCACCTGCTTACAGGTTTCTGATAGTTTACTCAATTTTATAGCTAAAGCCAATTGGTTTTTAGAGGGTAAATCTTGTTCGATATCAATTTCAGTATACTCATCGTTTTCAACTTCTACTCTAAGTAAGCGTTGGTTCTCTTTTAATTTTTTAAATATTTTATTTTTTCCAATACCAAAAAGATACGTCTTAATGGTACTACTTTTTAATTCTAACTGCGACGTTACAAAATTTTGATGCAAAGCAATAATTGAGTCTTGATATATATCTAAAACATCAAAAGTTTCTATGTCATAGCGTTTGGCGTAGTTTAAAAATTCGTGCTTATAACATAGATACACTTCTTCTAGAGCCTTCTTATCATCTGCTCTGAGTCGTATTTGTAAATCGTTGTCGCTAAGCGTGTTTTTCATTTAGTGATCTAGAAGATGTAAACATTAACAAAAAAACAAATATAATTTTTTTTAAAGTTTTTGTTAATGTTTCTAAAGTTACAAGAACTAAAGGTGTAATCAATTTATAAAATCAATGAAAACACTTTTAAAATATGTTATAGTATTTATGCTATTTTTTGCTGTTCAGCCTGTTGAAGCGCAATTATTAAAAAAGCTAAAAAATAAAGTTGAAAGAAAATTAGAACGAAAAGCCGAAGAGACCATTGATAAAACCATCGATAAAACTATTGATGATGTCTCATCTGAAAATAAAAAGGATACACCGAAATCTTCCGAAGAGACTAAAAAATCAATAGAAAACTCAGATCTAAATGTGGATTATGGCGATGTTATTCTTACACATTCTAACACATTTGGAGCTGTTCAAATTTCCGAAGTAGGAAAAATAAAAGCAACACAAACCAATTCAGAATGGCGTATTAATGGATCTTGGTGGTCTCACGATGCTGATATTCATGATGGATTTGTACTTACTATACCTACTGAAGACAATTTAAGACACGATATTAAATCGGGTCAAGATAATATAAAGCGAAGTTTTAAAATCCCTGAGGAGGCTACGCTCAAATTATCTTACGATCCAGATTTGTTGCATTATGAAGATAATGGAGACGATTATAGAAAAGCAGTTTCAGATAATTATCAAAGCTATAATGTGTCTAAAGGACAGGTGACTATAGATGTGCTAACCGAAGGTGATATTCAAATTACGTTTGAAGGAAAAGTAAGTTTAAGAAAAATTAAAAGGCAAAGCCCTTCTTCGGAAACCTATACAGAAGCCTATTTTGAATCTACAATTCAAGGTGGTATTGATGCCAAGAGTCCTGAGTTTTTTAATCAAACATCTATTTCTGATAAGGAAGAAACGAATGACAACGTATGGAGTGGTGCGGGAAATCACGAAACTTCAATAACGGCAGTTCCAGGAGTATATCAATTTAATGTCGAATCTAAGGTGAAGGTGACTAACATGGATGATGCTAATGAAACCTTCTATATGTCTTATTTATTAAACCCTAATGAAAACTATATGGGACTAATGGTTGATATGAGTACGTACTCTAATGAAGAGATGGCAGGTGAATCTATAATCGTTATGGATAGTGGTAATTCTCACATTTTTGTTGATACTCAGGGTATGAAAATGCAAATGTCACAAAATATGATGGGTGGACAAGACATGCAAAACCCTACAGATCAGATGACGAATTACGATTATTCAAAAATTAAGAAAACAGGGGAAACAAAAATGGTTTTAGGGGCTACATGTTATGAGTATGTGATGTCAGACAGTGATGTTACAATGACGCTTTGGGTGGCACCAGAAATTAATTTGCCTAATTGGTTTGTTCAAAATGATGAGGTGCTTCAAGGGCATATTATGGAATATATGATTACATCTAAAGATGGTAATATGAAAAGCGAAACCATTGCAATACATGATAATATCCAGAAGACTATCAATCCAAAGGATTATAAAAAGATGTTTTAACCCAAATTTAAAATCTAATGATTATGAATAAAATTCTACTACCATTTATTTTGCTGATACCAGTATTTTGTTTCTCTCAAAATTTTAATGTACCAGATACAAATTTTGAACAAGCTCTAATTGATTTAGGGATTGATACAACATCACCAACAAACGCTATTGATGGGCAAGTGAACCTTTCTGCAGCAGTTACGGGTTCTTCTGTTTTAGATCTCACTGCAAAAAACATTTCAGATCTCACCGGAATTGAGAATTTCACCAGTTTAGAAGAGCTTGACTTAGATCATAATTTGCTAACAACAGTTGATCTTTCTAATAATGTGCAATTAGAGTGGTTGTCGGTTTTTAATAATAATCTTACCCAACTTGATGTTAGTGCGCTCTCAAATTTAGAGCAATTGCATTGTAATTCAAATGCGCTTACAACTTTGATTTTGCCTGTTGTGTCCTCTTTAACATGGCTTGATTGTGGTTCAAATGAATTGAGTTCTGTCGATTTTTCAAATTCTAGTGTACTCGACATATTAGAGTGTCAATTTAATACTTTTGAAACTTTAGATTTAAATGGTTTAGTGTCATTAACCGATTTAAATGCTAATAATTGCAATATCGAGACCGTTATTTTAAACACTGCTACTGCGTTAGAGGATATTGATTTAGCGTATAATAATTTAAGGTTTTTGGATGTTACCAATCAGACTAATCTATCAAAGCTCAGATTAAAATCTAATGATTTGGTGAGTTTAAATGTTCAAAATGGAGCAAATACACTCATGAATACCGGTAGTAAGTTTGATATACTATATAATCCAGATTTAACATGTGTTCAAGTCGATGATGTCGTATTTAGTACCAATACATGGACGTGGTTAGATTCTCAAACGTATTATAGTACAAGCTGTATGCCAGAGAATAATGATTGTGTAGACGCTGTTTCTATTACTTTAGGACAAGATACAATAGGAACAACTCAAAATGCTACAGAAAACGTAAGTAACAACCCTAATTGTCAAGAATCTGGTATTACCATTTTAGATGTTTGGTATCAATTTATTGCTCCAACTTCTGGGAGTGTAACGATGACCATTAACGCACCACTTTTAACTGGTAAAATTGCTATTTACGATAATTGCAGCGCAATGAGTTCTTTGGATTGTGCAGCAGATGAACTGCAAATAAATAATTTGAATGCAGGTCAAACATACTATTTAGAAATTTGGTTAGAAACGTCTGAATCAGGAAGAGCGTCAATTCAAAATCAAGAGGATAATTTTGTGCTTAATGTTGAAGATACTTCGGTGTTATCTTTAGAGAGTATAGCACATGTACCCAATGAAATAAAGCTATTTCCTAATCCTGCAAAAGATAATGTGACTATCACTTCTAATGAATTTATAGATAGCTACAACATATTTGATCTTACAGGCAAATTAATTGTGTCTGCATCTCAATTACAACTTTCTGAATGTTTTGTTGATACTTCTGCATTTTCAAGAGGAGTGTATTTAATTGAAGTTACAACTCAGCATTCTACAATTACAAAACGATTATTAATCAATTAAAAATTACAGATGAAATTACAACAATTATTATATGCTATACTGTTTACAGTGCTATTAATCTCATGCAATGGAGATAAAAAAGTCGTAGATGTTTCACAAATGACTGACACGAGTTTTGTCAATAAAAATTTCAAAGGTAATCTTATTAATTATTCGGAAGATATGAGTGCTTGCGAATCTATTTCTGCAAAAGACATAGCGTCGATGTATAACGTTTCAGAAGATAAAATTGTTATTAATGACATTACCAAAACGGATAGAAGACAACCAAATTCGCCACCTTCATGTATGTTTTACATAAAAACAGGTGATAATGATTTTGAGTGGTTAAGAGGGTCAATGAGTATTCAACCTGAAATTAAAAAGAATGATACTGCTTACGAGATTGCTAAAGCTGTTGGTAATGGCGAAGAGTGGGAGGAGGCTTGGGCTCTAAATAAGTCCATATCTAAATCTTCGGAATGGATTAAAGATATGGGAATGGCAGCTGTTTGGAATCAAAAAAAGGTGGAGCTTAAAATTAAATTTAAAGGGTACAACTTATCTATTTATCCTATAAAAAACAGTTTAAATAAAGCTGAAGTAGCAAAAAATAGAGATTATAAAAGTGTGGCTATCGCCATGGCTAAGGCTTCAAGATTCATAAGATAAAATTAGACTTCAATGAAAATTATAAAGAATATACAACTGTTATTACTTACGGTTTTAATGGTTACTTCATGTGGCCAGAATAAGGAAACTAAAAACGATATTAATTTAGGAGACGAACCAGCATTAGCGTCTCAGTCGAAAACAAAGGCTATAAATATAGCGTCAATAAAGGAGAAACTATGCAATGATTTTCCTGAAGATTTAATTTTAAAGTATAATCCTGACGGTAAAAAAATAGAAATAGAACCAATTGATGATGGTTCTGGTGGGATTTTGGGTTGTAAAGTAAAGTTGTTTTATGGCGAAAAAGAGTATGAATTTTGGGAAGGCTTGGTTGCTGCTAATATCAATAACATGGAAGATCCATTTTGGCAATATAATCCAGAGCGCAACCCTTCATTATATCAGGAAGTTGAAGGTTTAGGAGACAGAGCTGTTTTTATTGGTAATATGTTTCAGTTACAAATTTTAAAAGGAGGTGTGATGTATAATATTACGCCACCAAATCGAGGTCGTACAACAAATACTGGAAAAGAAACGAAAGCTATTGCCATTGAAATTGCTCAATACTATAAAATTTAAAATAGATGAAATCAATTATAACATTAGTATCTCTAATACCTGTGATGATGACTTTGAATGCGCAAAGCGTTAACAAACAGGTGATCGCTTCGATGGGTAATAGTGTTAGTAATTCTAATTATCAAATTACTAATACGGTAGGTGAAGCTATTATTGGGCCAAAAATGAACGCTATAACCATTAATCAAGGGTTTTTAGCAGGCATTACAAATACAGCCACCTTATCTACTAGCACATTTGTAACAGATCATTACATAAAGGTGTATCCAAATCCGGTTGTTGAAACCTTAAACATTGATTTAGAAGATGCTACCAAGGTTACTTTGACAATTTATGATGTCACTGGAAAAAAAATACTTAGCGAAATACTTAGGAGTTCTAAATCGAGATTTTATATGGGCGATTTCTCTAAAGGGGTTTATCTAGTGCAACTTTATTTTAATGATAATCAAATTAATAAAACATTTAAAATCATAAAACAATAACGATGAAAGCTAAACAAAACGTAACCATTATTTTTTTGTGCTTAGTTTCTATACTAACCTACGCTCAAGAATTTCAAAAGAACCATATAAATTATCAGGGAGTTGCAAGTGACGATCAAGGTGCTGCAATGGCAAATAGCTCATTGAATATACAAATAGCACTAAAATTTGGTAATGCTAACGCAACAGCAAGTTATATAGAGAATCATGCTGTTACAACAGACGGTAACGGACTTTTTAATTTACAAATTGGAGATGGAACTTTGGTTAGTGGTAACTATGATACGTTAAGTTGGGGCACAGAGGCTTCTTTTTTAACCATAAGTTTAAATGGGTTAGAAGTTGGTACTTCAGAATTTGTTGCAGTGCCCTTTGCGCTAACTAGTGCTGATAATCAATGGAAATCTGCTGGCAATAATATCCAAAATAAAAATACCGGAACAGTTTCAATAGTAAACGATTTAGAAATTGGTAACAACTTACAATTGTCGGTAGGAACAAGTATTAATGAGTTTTCTACAGATGGAACACTTACGGGTAATAGTGATTTGGCAGTACCTACAGAACAAGCTGTAAAAACTTATATAGATAATATAACATTGAACAGTAATGTGAGTATAAATGATCTTTCTGATGCTAGAACCACTGCAGGTACTTCTGTTTTTTTAGGAAATAATGCAGGTGCACAAGCATCAATTTCAGATGGTCTTACTAATGTTGGTGTTGGAGTCGATGCGCTTTCTCAACTTACTATTGGTTATGCAAATACAGCTGTAGGATATTCTGCGCTTCACGACAATACAGGAAATAGCAATACAGCCATTGGAAATAATTCACTCTCTAGTAATACTTCTGGCTCCGGAAATGTTGCTTTAGGTTATGATGCAGGCAGATATGAAACAGGTAGTAACACTTTATACATCGCTAATTCTTCTACCGAAAACCCACTAATTTATGGTGAGTTTGATACTCAAACTTTAAAGTTCAATGCCACTGCAGAAGCGAGTAGCTTATCACATGGTGTCGATCTAATTTTGGGAGGTTCAGGAAGTGATTCCGTAGGAGATAATGGTATTATGTCTTCAGACCCTCTATATTCTAGTAGTGATATTTTTATGTTAAGTAATGATGATATTTTTATACGTTTAGATAATAATGATGATGAGGATTCGCAATTTGCAATTAGATCTGGAGAAGGAGTCACCATATTTGAGGTTAATGAGAACGGTGATTCTAAAATTAATGGAGAACTACAAAGGCCATCAACAGGTAATGCTAATTTAGTACCCATTGCCTATGGAACCATTAACGATGATGGAACCATAATCAATGGTACAGGAAATTTTACGGCAAGTTTAGATGCAGCCATTTTTACGATATCGGTAAATGATGAGAATTTAACATCTGCAAATACAGTGTGTTCAATTACACCGCGTTCTTTGCTGCCTAGAACGGCATCTTTCGAGTTTTCAGCGAATAACGATTTGTTAGTGATTACTTACGATTCTGACAACAATTCATATACACCAACAGATTTTCAGTTTGTAATTTATAAGCTGTAATGCATGATTCACATTTTGTTTAGGATTTAAGTTTTAGCATAAAAACAAAAAAAATAGTATTATTACTTATTCTTAATGGTTTAAGTGTGAGGTCTTAAACTTTAAAACACGAAGTCATTGTTTGTTTTCAAAATTAAATTTAAGTCTGTTGTAGTACTTTTGTTATTACTCTATTCTTGCGTTTATGCGCAAGAAAACCCCAAAGCTAATGCGCTTGATAGTATTTATGCTTTGCAAGGAAAACTTTATAAAACTAAAGATTATAAAGCTATTATCGATTTAAGTGAAGTGGCAAAAGCAATTGAGCTAAAAAATGCTCAAGACAGTATAACTTTTGCAAGAATTACGGCTTACATTGGTTATGCGAACAATAAATTTGCTAATTATTTTGAGTCTATTGAGGGTTTTGAAGCCGCTTTACAATACATTCCAAGTGAAAAAAGTCCAGGTGTTATTAATACCAATTATAATATTTTATACGACTTGCTCACTAGATATTATAGTTTACGACGATATAAAAAAGCGCTTTCAGTAGCAAAAAAGGCAGAGCAACTACTCGATGATTACGATTATATTAGAGCCAGTAGATATACGTGGCTTTATCAAAGAAAATTTAGAATCTATTCTGCTCTAGGTTTCTATGATAAAGCTGCCATTGAGGTTGAAAAAATTAAACAAAAGTTAGAACCAATTAGCAATGAAACTGATGAAGCCATGCGATATGGTTGGATGCGTTACTATAGGTCAAGTTTAATACTAAGCTATAACGAAGCTTTAAATTTAAAGGAAAAAACTAGTGCTTATGTTAGTGAGGTGATTCCGTTAAGCGCAAATATTGAATTCAATTTATCAAAGCTAGATTCTGTTTTTGATACGACTGAATCATTACAACATCCTAAAATGCGAAGTCAGTTTTCTAACCTATCGCTTTATATAGGAGCTTTGTATTATGTGGCTGATTTTCACAAAGAATTTGAAGATTTAGACCGTTCTCTAATACTCATTAATAAAGCAATTAGACTTTCAGAAATTGCAAATGAACCTGATAGAAATGTTACCGAATATTTAAGATTTAAAGCCAATGTTTTAAATGAAATGGGCCAAACCCAACAAGCTATTGTGCTCATTGATAGTATAAAAACCACCTATAACAGTAACAGTTTTCACCTTAATGACCTCTATGAATTTAAAGGTGATATGTATGCTAGAGCAAAACAATTAGATTCTGCATTGCATTATTATTCTAAAACCTTGAAATTTATTCATAATGCTGAAGAAGCGCTTCAAGACAACTTTAAAAATTTTGAATCGCGACATCAATTCCCGAATGACTGTGAGCAAATAGACCGAATGAGTTATATGTTGTTTACACATTTTAATCAAGACTCCGTTGCTATTAAGAAAGCACGAATTTTAAATAACCTTGCGTATAATGAATTTGTTGAAAATCATAAAGATTTAAACTTAAGCATTGGAAATAAGTTGTTGTATAACAGAATCATAGAGTGTAGATTAGAGCTCAATAAGAATAATTTTAAAGACAAGCAGACCTTTGTTTCTAATCTTGAAAATATAAGCAATCGTTTGGCCTGGCAAGCCTTTAGCCAGAGTAGAGATGTTGTGAAATTACCAATTATTGATTCGCTAGAACACATAGAATTTCAAATTAGAAAGCAAATTGTTAAGGTGAAGCAAGAGCGTAACCAGAAACAAGAAGACTCTTTAAAACGTGTACTTCAAGATTATAAAGACCATGTTAATGCTAAATTTCCAACGATTTCAGATTTTACACAGAGTAATTTTGACATCACTTTTTTTCAAAAACTATTAGGTGCAGATGAAATCGTTTTAAAATATTTATTCTTTTACGATCAGTTTGTCGTTTTTCAAATTACTAAAGATGCCATTGAATGGGAATTGAAACCTTGGACTAAGGCTACAAAAAATTTACTCAATGCGCATTTGGAGTATCTCAAAAACCCAAATAGTCAGTTCGAGTTAAACCCAGAGCTTACAACATTATTAATTCCGAAGAAAGCTTTAAAATATAACTCGTTAACCATTGTTCCAGATACACCTATTTACAGTTTACCGTTTGAAACGTTAAGCTATAACTCTAAGTATTTAATACAAGACAAAGCCATTCATTATTCCTCACATTTAAGATTTGCATTTTTTGAAAGCGAAGAAAACACCAATACCAAAGCCAAGGCGACGATTTTTGCACCAGAATATCCTAAAGGCGAAACACACTTGGTGACTAGAAACAGTTCGGTATTTTTAGAAGGAGCGCAAAAGGAAGCCAAAGTGCTCGAAACGCTTTTTGATTCGGACGCTTTTATTGGTAACACTGCAACAAAAGAGAATTTTATAACTCATAAGTCTAAAGACAATATTTTACATCTTGCTATGCATGCGTCATTAGATAACGATGAGCCTGTATTTAGTTATTTTAATTTCTCAAATGACGAGAAATTATTTTTAGAAGAGCTTTATGGCTTAAATATACCAGTAGATTTAGCCGTTTTGAGCGCCTGTAATACAGCAGTAGGAAAAGAAGATGGTTCTTTAAGTATGGTGTCTTTACATCGTGCTTTTAATTTCTCTGGAGCCAAAGCAGCAGTAGCTAGTTTATGGGAAGTGCCAGATGCTACAACGAGCGAAATTATGATTTCTTTCTATAAACATTTAAAAGACGGTAAAACAAAATCGGTTGCGTTACAACTCGCAAAACAAGAGTATTTAACTAACATTGACAATCCAAAATTTAAACACCCTTATTATTGGGCTGGTTTTGTAGTTTATGGAGATGATAGTGCAATACACAATACGGACTCAAGTTCATATTGGTTTGTGTTGATACTACTACTTGCTGTTGCAGTGATTGCCTTGGCAGTAAGAACTGTTAGAAAGAAAACAGAGTAGAAATCTCAGTTATATGCTCGCATCATATGTGAAGTCGTAATATTTTTTTTATATTACTATTATGAAAAAACTACTACAATTAGCCAACGTTGTTGCATTTGTTTGCGTTATCATCATGAACTATGTTTCTAACACAGGTGTGTTAAATAACACAACCATTGGTGAAGTCTCTAAGCAATACAATACTTTATTTACACCAGCAGGCTATGCCTTTTCTATTTGGGGAATTATTTATATACTAGTCTTAGGATTTGTTATTTATCAAGGTCGAAGCCTATTTGTAAATGTTAGAGACGATGCTTTTGTACTTAAAACAGGTTGGTGGTTTGTATGGTCTTGTGTTGCTAATATATTATGGATTATCACCTGGATTTATGGTTATACGCTGTTGTCCTCTGTCTTTATTTTTATGCTGCTATTTTCTTTAATTCAAATTGTGATTAAAAACCGCATGGAATTGGTAGACGAACCCATTTCTGTGATTGTATTTTTATGGTGGCCGTTTGTGTTTTATAGCGGTTGGGTTACGGTTGCAAGTATTGCAAACGTTTCAGCGGTTTTAGTAAAATATAATTGGGATGGTTTTGGATGGTCTCCAACGTTTTGGACTGTTACACTCCTTATTATCGCTATGATCATAAATTTAATAATCACCTGGACACGTAACATGCGTGAGTTTGCACTCGTAGGTGCTTGGGCTTTAATAGCAATTTACGTAGCTAATAGCGATGGTAATACGACTGTAGCTTATACAGCAATAGGTGCTGCTGCCATTTTAATATTGAGCAGTTTTACACATGCTTTTAAAAATCGAAAAACAAATCCTGCAATTAAATGCATGGAGTATTTTAAAGCGAGAAAAAGTTAAATTTACTTTTCTAGTTGTTTGTTTTTAGATTTCTCATCGTTATTGGTCTTTAAAGCATAGGCCAGAATACCAACTTCTAATAGTAAAATAGCAATTTTGGCTTTCTTACTTTTGGTCAACGTACTTGTTAGTCCTAATAGTTTTGTGATGATCATAATGTGTGTTTTTGATTTATCACAAATTAGTAATTAATGATTTTTTAGTTTGACTTGAATGGGTAATGTTTTGACTTGATTGGGTGAAGTGATGGTTGTTTGTCAAAACTCATTAGAATGCCTTAAAGAAATTAAAATGCTACACATTGTATGTTGACTACCATTTGTTTAACTGGTATTTTTGTAAAAACATATAAACAATAATATTATGAAACCAAGTAGAAGAGGTCAAATAGCGAAATTTCAGACACGAAAAGAGTGTGAGAATTTAGAAAAATTATATGTGATTGTTGAATACCTAGAAGATAACGGTCTTGGTATATCGATAGCTAAGTTACAATTAGGTAATTCAGGTTTAAAAATTCCTCCAATTAGTTATGCTTTGGTTGAAGATTTAGAAGTTGATGATGTTCAAACTGCACAGTTAGATTACTATTTAAAGTATGGTGATCATGATTTGTTTTAATAAATGCCTTGCTAATTTAATGAAAATAAAAATTTTCAAATTTTAATTAAAAATTAATATTTCTTTCATAAATTTGTAACCAATAAGTAAGGTTGCATAACATGGTTATTAAAAATTATTATTCTATTTCTGAAGCTGCTGAATTATTAGGTAAAACTACTGATACTTTACGAAGATGGGATAAAGATGGAAAACTTCCAGCTTTAAGAGAGCCAATAAGTAAGTATCGAATATACAAAAAAGAAGATGTTAATAATCTAATAAAACCATTATTTGATAATCTTGAAGAAGTCGTTGATAATTCTGAAAAACCAATTAGAGAATTTAAAGTTTTAGAACTATTTGCTGGAGCTGGTGGCTTAGCAATTGGTCTTGAAAAAGCTGGGATAAAATGTGCTGCTTTAAATGAAATAGATAAATGGGCTTGCCAAACGTTGAGAGAAAACCGTCCTAATTGGAATGTTTTGGAAGGAGATATTAAAACTTTTAACTTTCAAAAATTTAATGGAGAAGTTGATATCGTTACAGGCGGTTTTCCTTGTCAAGCTTTTAGTTATGCAGGAAAGAAATTAGGTTTAGAAGATGCAAGAGGAACTTTATTTTACGAATTTGCTCGTGCAGTAAAAGAGGTTAAACCACCAATTTGTATTGGAGAAAATGTTAAAGGCTTACGCTCACATGAAAAGGGTGAAACTTTAAAAGGAATGTTGTCAATTCTTGACGAAATTGGCTATAATGTTGTTCCTGTTCAAGTTTTAAAAGCTATTAATTATAAAGTGCCACAAAAGAGAGAAAGAATAATTTTAGTTGGTATTAGAAAAGATATAGATATTAAATACGAATACCCAAAACCTTATCAAACTATTTATAATTTGTCTGATGCATTAAAAAAAGGGAAGTTATATGATTCTGACGTTCCTAAGTCTGAAGGTTCAAAATATCCGAAACATAAAAAAGAAGTTTTAGATTTAGTACCACCAAGAGGTTATTGGAGAAATTTGCCTTTGGATATTCAAAAGGAATATATGGGTAAAAGTTTTTATTTAGGAGGAGGGAAAACAGGAATGGCAAGACGTATTGGTTGGGATGAACCAAGTTTAACTCTAACTTGTAGTCCTGCACAGAAGCAAACAGAAAGATGTCATCCAGATGAAACACGACCTTTTACAGTTCGTGAATATGCTCGAATTCAAACATTTCCAGATGAATGGAAGTTTATGGGTTCAATTTCTCAACAATACAAACAAATAGGAAACGCAGTGCCTTGTAATTTGGGTAAAGAAATTGGTTATTCTATTGTTAAGTTTTTGAATGATTACTATTCTAGCTTATCGAACCCTAAATAATAGCTGTAATTTTCAAAAGTAATTTCGTTGAGAATAGAACGCTTGCTCTCATTTGCACTTTCAGTAATTTCTTTCAATGCAGAATCTTTATTTCCTTTTTTAGCATCTTTGGTTTGAAGGAAATCACTAATAACCTTTGGTAGAACAGAATATAATTCGAATAATGCCTTTTCATTTCCTGTAATTAATTCATAAAATTTGTCTCCAGATATTTTATATACTCTACTGTGACTATATTCTTTTCCATTTATTTCTCCGAACCATTTTTCACAAAAACTTCCTTTTGCTAAAATTTGAACCCAATAACACTTTGCCTTTTTGTAATTATCCGCATAAGTCGCTAATTTTTGAAAAAGACTTTCAGATGAACTACTGTTCATCGTATTATGCTTATTTTTTATATCTGCAAATAAAGTGTCATCAATCGCTTTTATATCAAATCCACTAAGTTTTCCTATTTCATAACCATTAACACCTCCAAGTATTTCCTCATGAAAAGTTCCAATGGAGTTATTAATAGATTTATCAATTTGGCGATTAATCTCAGTTTTAATTAAAGTTTCCTCATCTAAATCATTGAATTTGGAATCAAAAGTTAACTTAATCGTATCAATTTTATTTTTGTAAAATTTTGATTTACTAATATTCGCTTTAGCTCTTTCATATGAATTGTATAGGTTCTCAATACAATTTAAAAGATGTTCGTCTGAAATGTAGTTTAGGTAAGTATTAGACATAAATTGTTATGTGTTTGTTTGACAATATAATAAAAGGTTTCCTAATGCGCCTCCAACCAATCACGACCAACACCAACCTCAACATCTAACGGCACATCCATCACAAAGGCATTTTCCATTTCAGTTTTAATCAAGGCTTTCATTTCCTCAAGTTCTGGTTTGTACACATCAAACACCAATTCATCATGCACTTGTAAGAGCATCTTCGTTTTAAAATTTCCGAGGGATAATTTATTATAAATATTAATCATGGCAATTTTAATAATATCGGCAGCACTACCTTGTATTGGCGCATTTACAGCATTTCGCTCTGCGGCTCCACGCACCACAGCATTACGAGAATTAATGTCTTTTAGGTAACGACGTCTGTCTAAAACCGTTTTTACATATCCATGATCGCGTGCAAAATCGACTTGCTCACTCATATAGGCTTTTAGTTTTGGGTAGGTTTCGTAATACGTATCAATCAATTCTTTGGCTTCACCACGCGATAAATCGGTTTGGTTACTCAATCCAAAGGCAGACACACCATAAATAATCCCAAAGTTGACGGTTTTGGCATTACTACGTTGTGCTCTTGTCACTTCGGAAATTGGCACTCCAAACACTTTTGAAGCCGTTGAAGCATGAATATCTTCCCCATTTTTAAACGCCTCTATCATGGTTTCCTCTTGGCTTAAAGCAGCAATGATACGCAGTTCTATTTGAGAGTAATCTGCAGCAAGTAAAGTGTAATCATCATTTCTTGGTATGAATGCTTTTCGTACCTGTCGACCACGTTCGGTACGTATTGGGATGTTTTGTAAATTTGGGTTATTACTACTCAAACGTCCTGTGGCAGCAACAGTTTGCATATAATCTGTGTGCACACGATTTGTTGCTTCTTCCACTTGAAGAGGTAAAGCATCAACATACGTGCTTTTTAATTTGGCGAGCCCACGATATTCTAAAATATTTCTAATAATTTCATGCTCTTTGGCTAAAGCCGATAAAATATCTTCTCCTGTTTTGTACTGTCCTGTTTTGGTTTTTTTAGGCTTATCTACGAGGTTTAACTTTTCAAATAAAATAATACCCAATTGCTTTGGTGAGGCAATATTGAATTCTTCACCTGCCACCTCAAAAATTTTGGCTTTTAAATTGGTAATATCGGTCTCTAAATCTGCCGATAGTGAATTTAAAAAGGCTTTGTCTAAATTAATACCTTCCAATTCCATGGCAGCAAGCACGCGCAATAAAGGCACTTCAATATCATCAAATAATTTTTGGGTGTTGGCTTCACCTAATTCTGCCGTAAAATGCTGTTTTAATTGTAAGGTAATGTCTGCGTCCTCTACAGCATATTCGGTTTGTTTATCTACGGGAACGTCTCGCATTGAGAGTTGGTTTTTTCCTTTTTTGCCAATCAACTCTGTGATAGATACAGGTGTGTAGTTGAGGTAGGTTTCTGCCAACACGTCCATATTGTGTCGCATATCTGCATTAATTAAATAGTGCGCCAACATGGTATCAAACAGTTTACCTTTAACCTCTACGTTGTATTTTGCAAGGACTTTAATGTCGTATTTTAAATTCTGACCAATTTTCTCAATCTGCTCGTTTTCAAAAAATGGTCGCAATATGTCTATGAGTTTTTGAGCGTCTTCTTTTTTCTCCGGAAATGGGACATAAAATCCTTTTCCGGCTTCCCATGAAAATGCGATACCAACGAGTTCTGCGGTCAACGGATTTAATCCCGTAGTTTCTGTATCAAAACACACTGAAGTTTGATTCAATAGGTTTTTTACAAATAAGGTTGTAGCCATTCCTGGCGCAACACTTTGATAAAAATGCGATGTGTTTTCTATGGTTTTACGAGTAAACTCGTTTGTGGTTTGAGTAGTTGCACTACCTGAAGGTGAAGCTCCAAATAATGAAAATTGTCCTGCTCCTGCGTTTTCTGCTTCTTTTGGTGTTACTTTAGGTTTATTGTTTTCTGTTTTAGCAACGGTTGGTTGGGTAGTTGAGGTTTCCGAAGAAAATGTTTTTAAGAAATTATCTATTAAGCGTCTAAATTCTAAGTCCTGAAAAATTTCTGTAACTTTAGGAATATCAGGTTCAGACATTTCAAAATCTTTAGCATCAAACTCTACAGGAACGTCGAGCATAATTGTGGCCAATTTTTTTGAAAGTAAACCCAATTCTCCATTAGCTTCAACCTTTTCTTTCATTTTGCCTTTAAGTTCATGTGTATTGGCCAGTAAACCTTCCATAGAACCATAAGCTGCTAAAAATTTCTTAGCCGTCTTTGGTCCAACACCTGGTAAGCCTGGAATATTGTCACTTGCGTCTCCCATCATACCTAAATAATCAATGACTTGTAAGGGATCATTAACCTCAAATTTAGCTTTTACTTCTGGGATTCCCCAAGTTTCATAGCCACCACCAAATACAGGTCTGTACATGAAAATGTTTTCTGAAACCAATTGTGCGAAATCCTTATCTGGAGTCACCATATAGGTTTTATAACCTTCTTTTTCGGCTTTTTTAGCTAAGGTTCCAATAACATCATCGGCTTCAAAACCTTCTTTTACCATGATTGGAATGTGCATGGCTTTTAAGATTTCGTAGATGTATGGGACAGCGGTTTTAATTCCTTCTGGTGTTTCGTCTCTGTTGGCTTTGTAAGCTTCAAACATCTCTACACGATCGGCACTACCACCTTTATCAAAACACACGGCTAAATGATCTGGTCGTTCTCGTTTAATAACGTCTAAAAGTGAATTCATAAAACCCATGATTGCTGAGGTGTCTTCTCCTTTAGAGTTGATTCTTGGATTTTTTATAAAGGCGTAATATCCACGAAAAATTAGTGCGTAGGCATCAACTAGAAATAAGCGTTTTTGGTCTGACATGGTATGAATTTATTAGAAACTCAAAGCTACAAAAAACTTATTAGACCTAGCATATTTTTAAAACCTGACAGGTCTTTATTTCTCCTTTTCAAAGCGTATATTTGAAACCTAATAACTTAATGAAATGAACACATTCTCAATAGCGATCCATGGAGGCGCAGGAACTTTAGTAAAAGGTATGATGACGCCAGAATTGGAGGCAAAATATAAAGCAGATTTAAAACGTGCTTTAGATCATGGTTATGCCATTTTGGAATCTGGTGGAACAGCTATTGATGCTGTTGAAAAAGCGGTTCAGGTACTTGAAGATTCTCCTTTGTTTAATGCAGGAAAAGGCTCTGTATTTACCGCTACAGAATCTCATGAAATGGATGCCAGTATTATGGATGGGAAAACGCTAAATGCAGGAGGTGTGAGTCTTATTACCGGAATTAAAAATCCTGTGAGTTTATCTCGAGATGTAATGGAAAAAAGTGAGCATGTGTTTCTTGCCGGAGAAGGCGCTATGCAATTTGCAAAAGAATTAGATTATAAACTCGAAGAGCCTTCTTATTTTTATGATGAGTTTCGTCATAACCAATGGTTAGAAATTAAGGATACAGATAGTTTTCAATTGGATCATTCTACAAAAAAAGACAGCAAATTTGGAACCGTAGGTGCAGTAGCTTGTGATCAAAACGGAAATATTGCTGCAGCAACGTCTACTGGAGGAATGACTAATAAAAAATGGGGACGCGTTGGTGATAGTCCGATGATTGGAGCAGGCAACTATGCTAATAATAAAACTTGTGCTATCTCATGCACAGGAAGTGGTGAGTTTTTTATTAGAGGTGTTGTGGCTTATGATGTTGCTTGTTTAATGGAGCATAAAGGAATGAGTATTCAAGAGGCTTCTCATGAAGTGATTAATAAACGTATATTAGAAATTGGAGGTGATGGTGGTTTAATAGCTGTAGATGCTAATGGTAATATTGCTATGCCTTTTAATACGGAAGGGATGTATAGAGCGTGCAAAAATTCTCAAGGTTTAGAGCAGGTTTCAATTTATAAAAATTAGAGGCTTAGCGCAACATTGTGCTTATTAACTAACGGTTTAACACCATTGCAAAAACTGCGTTAGTGATTGTAGCATTTGTTGAAGCTCCTCGCAGAGAGCGACTTGCGAAAAGCACGACCTTTAGGTAACGCCAAAAATGTAAAAATAAAGGTATTAGATAAAAGGCTCCTCAATAGGTAGCACTTTTACTTTTTTATTGTTGATATGAAAACGGTCTCCATTTGATAAAATATGAGTACGCATATTGGTGAGAGACATTGGAGTGCCTTCATTGAGTACTTTGTGATTGTTATGTTTTAAACGTCTGCCATCAAAAATAATAACCATTCCTGAGCCAATAACGCTACACTTGCTATTTTTAATAATCATGCCAGTATCTTCAGCTAATCCAATACCAATTAATTTAGGGAATTGTGCAACAGCTTCAGAGATTCTACCAAAACGACCACGTTTGATAAAGTGAGTGTCAATAATTAATCCAGGTACCAAGCCTAAACCTTTGTACATGTTAACTGCGCCTTTAATAAATGATTCTGTAGCGCTTCCGCCTGCAATCATTTCTTTAGACATCATCATGGCACCTGCACTTGTACCTGCAACTACAAAGCCTTTTTCGTTTTTATAACGGTGTTTTATGATGTCATGAATTTTAGTGCCTCCAATTTTATTTGAGATTTTAGATTGATCACCACCAGAAAACATGATGCAATTAGCTGCTTTTATTAAATCTATAGACGATTGTTTTTTAGAATCTTCTTTACTTCTAATATCTAAAACGGTAACATTTTTACAGCCTAAAGTCGTAAATGCTTCTAAGTAGTTGTCTCCAACTTCTACAGGAATACTAGATGCTGTAGGGATTACAACAATATTGGCTTCTATGCCTCCAGCTTCTCTAACCACATGAAATAAAATACCCTCATCAATAAACTCTAAGGTGTATTGTTCATTGTCTTCTATTCCTTTATCTTCATTTCCACCAATAGGAATTAATGTTCCTTTATTCTTCAGCATAAAAATCTTTCTGTAGTTTAAATATTGGACAAAAATAAACTAAATTTTCTATTGAAAAATGCTATATTTATAATCTTTCACAATAATTAAACTATACCAACTAACATGAAAATACGCGAAATAAATGCCATGAGAGGACCAAATTATTGGTCTGTAAGACGACATAAACTTATTGTAATGGTTTTGGATCTTGAAGATATGGAAGAGAAGCCATCAAATAAAATAGATGGATTTCCTGAACGTTTAAAAGCGATGTTTCCAACGATGTATTCTCATCGTTGTTCTGAAGGTTGTGAAGGTGGTTTTTTTATGCGTGTTGATGAAGGCACTTGGATGGGTCATGTTATTGAACATATTGCATTAGAAATTCAAACCTTAGCAGGAATGGATACTGGCTTTGGACGAACTCGAGGTTATGGAGAAGAAGGCGTTTACAGTGTTGTATTTTCTTATATGGAAGAAAATGTAGGTCGCTTTGCGGCAAAATCTGCAGTTAGAATTTGTGAAGCCTTAATAAATGGAGAGACCTATGATTTAGAGGAAGATATTCAAGAAATGCGAGAATTAAGAGAAAGCTCGCGCTTAGGACCAAGTACAGGTTCTATTGTTGAAGAAGCTGAATCTCGAGGTATCCCTTGGATTAGACTAAACAAATACTCATTATGTCAATTAGGGTATGGTGCTAACCAAAAGCGAATTCAAGCCACTGTAACTAGCGAAACGAGTAGTATTGGTGTAGAATTGGCTTGTGATAAAGAAGATACTAAATATCTTTTAGAACAAGCCGAAGTTGAAGTGCCAAAAGGCGATATTATTAGACGAGAACGTAGTTTAGAAGAAGCTTGTCGTTATGTTGGATATCCGTTAGTAATTAAACCCATAGATGGAAATCATGGACGTGGAATTACTGTAAATATTCAAAATTATGATGAGGCTTTGGTTGCGTTTCATCATGCTAAAGAGAGTTCTAAAAGTGGTGCAATAATTGTCGAAAAATTCATTATTGGTGAAGATTATAGATTACTTGTAATTAATAATAGATTAGTTGCAGGAGCCGTTAGAACACCAGCACATGTTATTGGAGATGGGGAATCAACGATTCAAGAATTAATAGATACGGTAAATAGTGATCCTCGTCGCGGGTTTGGACATGAAAATGTATTGACTAAAATAACAACAAACGAGTTAACACAAACCATTATAAAAGATGCAGGTTATACTTTAGAATCTGTAATTGCCAAAGGTGAGCGATTGGTATTAAAAGATACAGCAAATTTAAGTACTGGTGGGACAGCAGAAGATATAACCGATATTATACATCCTGCAAACGTTAGTATGGCAGAACGTATTTCTAAAATTATCGATTTAGATATTTGCGGAATTGACATCATGACCACAGATATTTCTAAACCATTATCTGAAACTGGAGGAGCTGTTTTAGAGGTTAATGCTGGGCCAGGATTTAGAATGCACTTAGCGCCAACATCTGGATTGCCACGTAATGTTGCTGCACCAGTTATTGATAAATTATTTCCTACAAAAGGAGAAACAGGTCGCATACCAATTATTGCAACATCAGGTACCAACGGAAAAACAACAACAACGCGCTTAATTGCACATATAGCTAAAATGAATGGCTATCGTGTTGGTTACACTACAAGTGATGGTGTGTATATACAAAACAGATTACTCATGACAGGAGATTGTACTGGTCCTGCAAGTGCTGAGTTTGTACTAAAAGATCCAACGGTGAACTTTGCCGTTTTAGAATGTGCTAGAGGCGGATTATTACGTGCAGGATTAGGATTTAAAAAATGTGATGTTGCTGTAGTCACTAACGTTGCTGCAGATCATTTAGGATTAAAAGGAATACATACCATTGAACAACTCGCCAAAGTTAAAGCGGTAATTCCTGAAACCGTGTTGCCAGAAGGCTATGCGATTTTAAATGCAGATGATGATTTGGTGTATGATATGCGACGTAATTTAGATTGTAATGTGTCACTGTTTTCTATGGACGAAGAGAATCCAAGAATAAAAGCATTACAACGTTTAAATGGTATTACTGCTGTATATGAAAACGGTTGGGTAACTATTTGTAGAGGCGAGTGGAAAATGCGCTTAATGAAAGCAGAAAACATTCCGTTAACCTATGGTGGAAAAGCCAAATTTATGATTCAAAATGTATTAGCAGCCGTACTTGCAGCACATGTTCAAGGCATTAGTATTGAAGATATGAAAGCGGGTTTAGAAACCTTCATACCGTCGGCAGCACAAACTCCAGGACGTCTAAATTTATTCGAATTTAAAGACTTTACGATTCTTTTAGATTATGCTCATAATCCAGCAGGAATGCGTGCGCTGCAAAAATTTACCGAAGAATTAGAAGCAACAGTTAAAGTTGGTATTATTGCAGGAATTGGAGATAGACGTATAGAAGATAATAATGAAATGGGTAGTATAGCTGCCGAAATGTTTGATGAAATTATTATTCGTCAGGATAAACGATTAAGAGGAAAAACAGAGGAAGAGCTCATTAAAATGCTAGATGATGGTATTAAGATGAAAGATCCCAATAAAAAAACCACTATTATTCCTTCGGAAAAAGAAGCCATCACACATGCGGTTAAAAATGCAGTAAAAGGATCGCTCATTATATTGTGTAGTGATGTGATACCTGATGCTTTAGATTTAGTTCAAGAATTTAAAGAGCTAGAAGCTAAAGGAGAATTAACTTTTGAGTAATGCTCTAAATTAAAAAAATGTCAAAAAAAAATCCGAAACTTAAGTTTCGGATTTTTTTTTTGACATATATAATGATTAGCAAAGCTTAACAGTCTTTACTTTAATTTGTAAACTTTTTCTATACGCTTTTATGCTAATAATTTCTGTACTTTTTTTTCTGTTTATTTTTAACACCTTAGCTTTCATTGCAGAACTAGCAGTAGTCTCTTGTTTTATAATTTTAGAGTCTGGCTGTTGTTCAATTACGGTTTCAATGGTATTATCGTTTTTAACTGCTTCATTAGATAGTTGTGCCATTGATAATAATGGTAATAATGTGAAGGCTAAAATTAATAATACTCGTTTCATAATCGTGGTGTGTTGTTTTAAACTCGCAGCAAAGAAACAACAACAAGAGACCTCATATTCAATATTTTAGTTTAAATGACTGATTTCTAGTTGAGTTGAAACCGCTGGTGAAAAAACACGATGAAATACACAATTATGGCTCGTAGCCCAATAAAAGCGTCTAGGGTGAACGGTTAAATTATACGGGTAACTTGTATGAATACACGTAGTTAAGTGAGAATAGTTAACAGTTAAATTTGTAAATGAATTACCTATAGAATCACAATAATGTTTGAAAAATAATCAAAACTCACATTTAGAAAGTTCTCCTTTTTTATGCTAAGATTAGCAAAGCTTAATAGTCTTCACTTTAATTTGTAAACTTTTTCTATAGGCTTTAATACTAATAATTTCAGTACTTTTCTTTTTGTTTATTTTTAAAACTTTTGCTTTCATTTTAGAACTAGTCGCAGTCTCTTTTTTAATATCTTTACCTAGTATTGTTTTTTCGATTATTGTTTCTACAGTATTGGTGTTTGTATTAACAGCATTTATTTCTTGTCCTATTGCAAGAAAAGGTAATGCTAAAAAGGCTAAAATTATTAATACTTTTTTCATAATCGTTGAGGGATTTGTTAATAAACAATAGTCAAAGAAACATAACTTAAGAGCTGATAATGAAAAAAATAGATAAAACGATTGGTTTTTAGTTGAGATGAACACGCTTGAAAAAAACATCGGTGAAATACACAAATATTGCTCGCAGCCCAATAAAAACGTTTAGGATTAAATGATAGATTATTCAGATAACAGGTATTTAGAACTTTTTGAGACTCAAAAATCGCATTATATTGAGATAGGTAATACAACATATAAAACGCGCATAAAAAAACTAAAACGTTTACAGGTTGCTTTAGAAACAACCTATAAGCAAGATTTGCGAGACGCTTTGTATAAAGATTTTAAAAAGCCTCAATTAGAAGTAGATCTCACAGAAATTTATCCTGTTGTTGATGAGATTAAGTTTATAAGTAAGCATTTAAGGTCTTGGCTTAGACCACAAAAAGTAGATACACCAATTGCATTATTGGGTGGTACCTCTAGAATTAAAAATGAATCTAAAGGTGTGTGTTTGATAATTTCACCTTGGAATTTTCCTGTCAATCTCACCTTTGGTCCATTGGTCTCTGCCATTGCAGCTGGTAATACGGTGATATTAAAACCTAGTGAGATGACGCCTCATACATCAAATGTAATGTCTAAGATAGTCACTGAACTCTTTAATGAGAACGAAGTGGCACTCATAGAAGGTGAAGTTGAGGTCTCACAAGAGTTGCTCAAACTGCCATTTAATCATATTTTTTTCACGGGTTCTCCTCAAGTAGGTAAAATAGTCATGAAAGCCGCTTCTAAGCATCTCACATCTGTAACGTTAGAACTAGGAGGTAAGTCGCCAGTTATTGTAGATGATACTACTAATTTAGATAAAGTGGTTAAAAAAATTATCTTCGGAAAATTTCTAAACGCAGGACAAACGTGCATTGCACCCGATTATGTGCTTATCAACGACACTATAAAATCGGAGTTTATAACTAGTTTTAAAAAGCACCTCAAAAATTTCTATACTGAAAACCCTTCTATGTCGCATTCCTTCGGAAGGATTGTCAATCAAAAACATTTTGAAAGATTACATGGGTATTTGGAAGACGCAAAGTCTAGAAACGCAGAAATTATTGTTGGTGGAATTGTTGAAGCGATAGATAATTATATAGCACCAACCTTGGTGTTTGATATTTCCGAAGATAGTGAATTGATGCAAAATGAAATTTTCGGACCCATACTTCCAGTAAAGACCTACACCTCAATACCTGAAATGATAACGTATGTCAACTCAAAAGAAAAACCTTTGGCGCTTTATATTTTTAGTAAAAACAAAAAGCGTATTAATGAGATTATAAATAATACAAGAGCAGGAAGTACGTGTATTAATCATAATCTATTACAATTCTTAAATCATAACTTACCTTTTGGAGGTTCTAATAATAGCGGAATTGGGAAATCCCATGGTTATTTTGGGTTTTTAGAATTTAGCAACCAACGCTCTATTTTAAAACAACATACCATTGGAGCTGTAGATCTATTGACACCTCCTTATACCAATGTTAAGCAGAAATTGGTAGATGTTACGATAAAGTGGTTTTAACTTCGTAGAGCTAAGTATTCAAAATTTCTGCTTTATAAACTTAAAGGTTTTCTCGTGTTAACCCTTATTAAAATAATCAGACTGTATTTGCTCATTTACGCCATCCTGAAACTTAGTCATACTAAACCATTGATGTATCGAGTAACTTCCCGTTTCTCCTTTTTTATTCACAGCAATGTAACCCACTTGAAAATCTTTAAAGTTACTATGAGGTTTATTAACAATGCGACCAATGGCTTCTTCACAAGCCTCTTGAGGTGATTTTCCTTGTCGCATGAGTTCTACGACTAAAAAGCTTCCAACGGTTTTTACAACTTCTTCTCCCAAGCCTGTTGCAACACAGCCTCCAATTTCATTATCTATAAATAAACCAGAGCCAATAATTGGCGAATCTCCAACACGTCCGCCTAGTTTATAAGCCAAGCCACTCGTTGTACAAGCGCCAGAAATGTCGCCATTTTTATCAATAGCGAGCATCCCAATTGTATCATGATTTTCAATATTAATAATAGGTTTGTATTTAGCTTCTACTTGCCATTTTTCCCATGCTTTTTTAGAAGCATCTGTAAGTAGATTTTCGATTTTAAATCCTTCGGAAATAGCAAATTGTTTAGCACCTTCACCAGCTAACATCACATGTGGTGTGTTTTCCATCACTTTTCTCGCTACCGAAACAGCGTGTGTTATATTTTGAAGATACACTACAGAACCACAATTACCATGTTTGTTCATAATACAAGCATCAAGAGTCACATTGCCATCACGATCAGGTAAACCGCCTTTACCAACCGACTGCCCTTTTTCATTAGCTTCTTCAACTCTACAGCCTTGTTCTACAGCATCAAGCGCGTTTCCGCCAGCTTGTAAAATCTCCATAGCCTTTGCAGTAGCATCTATAACATGCCAAGTTGCAATTACCATTGGTAATGTTGCTTTTTTTGAAGTTGGCGCCAGACTAATTTTTTTTTCTTCGGAAGGTGTATCTGCACAACCAACAATAGATCCACTTACAGCCAATCCAGCACTTGATAGTGCAGCGTTTTTAATAAAATGTCTTCTTTTCATAATCTATTGCCCATCAACGTGGGTGTTTGTTAGTTTTCTATTTCTGAAGTTATCGAACCGAAATAATTAATAGGTAACGCCTTGTTTGTCTAAAACGGTTTTGGTTCTAAAAGCATAGAATAATAAATACACAAAACAGGCTACTGCAATCCAATATGAAGATTGGATATTAAATACATCAGCCAATTTTCCTTGTACAGGAGGTATAATAGCACCACCTAAAATCATCATTATTAAAAAAGCAGATCCTTGCGATGTATATTTTCCTAATCCAGCAATACTTAATGTGAAAATACAAGGCCACATTATAGAACAAAATAAACCTCCAGATAAGAATGCAAATAAGGCTACATTTCCTGATGAAAATAACCCAATCAGCATGCCCAAAACGCCTAATATACTAAATACTTTTAAAGTTCTCACAGGATTGTCTTTTGCAACAAAGAAACCTCCAATTTGAATGGCAATACAAATACCAAAAAAGAGTATTTCGTAGACTGTAAAATTATACTTAATAGAATTAGCTAAAATAATCACACCAAAAGCAACGTATGGTACAATGATTAGTAATACTTTTTTTAAACCCTTACTTGGATTAAAAACCGTAATGGCACCAACCCAACGACCAATCATTAATCCTCCCCAATATAGAGAAACGTATGGTGCGATTTCAGCATCATTGAGTGCTGGTAATCCCAATTCATTCAAAGAGGTTCCGTCAACCGCTCGTTTTAATAATTCTCCCAAATTACTACCTACAGTAACTTCTACACCAACATATGTAAATATGGCTAGCATGCCTAAAACCAACTGCGGATATTTCATGGCTCCCCAACCTTCAGCCTTTTTAGAAGAACGAGAATACGCAAACAATAAAGCTCCCACTACGGCAGCTAAAGCTATTATTAATAAGATGAGTCGTGTGTTTTCTACAGTTTCTGAAGCAATTTCGTTTCCAGTATAAGTGCTAAAAATATAACCAAAACATCCTATGATGATAACGGTTAAGGCAATAAGTAAATTTCTAGCTTTGTTAGCCGGCTCAAATGCGGTATCAGATTTTAAAGCGGGTAATTTTTTTGAAAAATGAAATAAAGCTGCAGCAATTAAAAATAAAATACCAACGCCAGCATATAATCCTTGTACAGTAACTAAAGTGATTTCATTATTTGCAATCATACTAGCTATTTCATCGGTACCTCTAGTAGCAGATCCAAATATGACTAAGCCTACCACAATTGGTCCGATAGTAGTGCCAAAAGAATTAACGCCTCCCGCTAAATTTAAACGATGAGATCCTGTTTTAGGGTCACCTAATGCAATAGCAAAAGGATTGGCTCCTGTTTGTTGTAATGAAAACCCTAAGCCAACAATAAATAATGCAATTAGTACAAGATAAAATACTGCCGTTTGACCTTGTTCTGCTCCAGCAGTTGCAGGATACATGGCAAAGGCTCCAATTGCCGATAATAGCAAACCGTATACAATACCATTTTTGTAACCCCAATTATTGTATATATCCTTTTTTAATGAGCCAGAAATAATAAATAGTAAGAGAGCACCAAAATAATAAGCACCATAGAATGCAAAATCAACCAATTGCGATTGAAATTGATCTATATTAAAGTAGGTTTTACAAAATGGGATAAATACACCGTTGGATGCTGCTATAAATCCCCAGAAAAAAAAGACTGTAACTAAAGTAGTTAAAGCAGATTTGTTGTTTTGGTCTTTCATTAGTTAGTTTTTAGTTGTCTAAATGTAATTAAAATATCCTTTTTAGGCTTGTATTAAAGTATATGTATAGTTTTTGTTTGGTTATTTTACGATAATTTCATCTGTAAAAATCCAGCTTCTTCCATTGTGAGGATAGCCTAAATGCCAAGTAGGTAGTTCTCCCATTTTTTTGGCAATGATTTTTATATAACGGTAATTTTCCGAAGAAAAATTAAAGGATACATTTTTTATGAGCACATCATCATTTCGTTTTGCGGTATCAATAGTTATAGTGTCGATGGTATTAAATTTAACACCATCTTTTGACACTAGGCATGTTACTTGTGTAGGGTAAAATATCCAAGCGCCTTGATCTTGTAAAAAATTAATACTTACGGTGTTTACAGGTTTTGTGCTTCCTAAATCTACAGTAGCAATAACGTCTTGATCTGAATATCCTTGCCAAGTACCAGTTCTAAAATCTTGAGTTCCCATGATACCATCAATCAATGCGTCATTACCTCCAGCATTGTATTGATTAGCGTATTGAGTTTCTAATTTGATCGAGAGGTTGGGATCTATTTTGTAAAATTTGGTTTCAACTGTTGCACTTTTATTTTTGGTATCGTCCATAGCATAAACTTGTAATGTCATGGCTTCAGAAATTTTAAAGGGTGCACGATATAGCTTAAATTCACTGTCGTTAAGACTGTAAAAGATTTCTGTTTTTGAGTTTACAATCCCAAGGCTAACTTCGGTTTCATTTTTAAAAGCAACATCGCCTTTAGCAATAAAAGGCACCGGAACTATTTTGTGCTCATTGATTTCGGTTTTTGGTTCTTGACCGTTTTGGCTTCCCCAAATTGCTGGATTATCGGTCATTTTAAATTCTAATGTTCCGCCAGCCATAATAGCGTCATGAGAAATAAAGGATTGGTTGAGCTCATTTCCGTTAAGGAACACATTTTCGATGTAAATATGAGTGTCACTTAAATTATTGGCAGTAATAGTAAATTGTTTGCCAGATTCTAAATTAATCGTGGCTTTATCGAATAAAGGCGTGCCAATTATATAGTCATTGCTTCCTGGTGTTACGGGATAAAAGCCCATGGATGAAAATACGTACCATGCGCTCATTTGTCCGCAATCTTCATTGCCAGAAATGCCATCGGGTTCGTTAGTATATAATTGAGTTAAAATTTGATGAACTTTCTCTTGTGTTTTATGTGGTTTGTTAACAAAATTATATAGATAAGCCATATGGTGACTTGGTTCGTTTCCGTGAGCGTATTGCCCAATTAAACCTGTTATATCTGCTTGATTGCGACCAGAAGTTTCTGCTTTAGCGATAAATAATGTATCTAATTGTGCTTCTAGTTTATCTTTTCCGCCGAGAAGATTCATAAACCCAGATACATCTTGAGGGACGTAAAAACTATACTGCCATGAGTTGGCTTCGGTATAATTGAAATTTACTTCATACGGATCAAAAGGTGCAAACCATGTATTGCGAAATCGTCCACGCATGAATTTGGTTTCGGGATCATAAATGTTTTTGTATTGCTGTGCTCTTTGCGTGTATAATTTATAGTCGTTTTCTTTACCCATAGCTTTAGCCATTTGTGCAATGGTCCAATCGTCATAAGCATATTCTAGAGTTTTAGAAACCGATTCGCTTTCTTCTTCTACGGGTATAAAGCCAAATTCTTTGTAGGATTTAAGTCCTAATTTGTCTCTAGTAGCTGAGTGTTTCATAGCATTAAATGCTTTTTCGCTATCATAATCTTTGATGCCTTTTAAATACGCATCTGCAATTACAGGAACCGCATGATAGCCAATCATGCAACCTGTATAATTAGCGCTTAAATCCCAAATTGGCATAATACCACCTTCGTCGTGTTTTGCTAAAAATGTATTTATAAAATCATTGGTGCGATCTTGCTCAATAATGGTATAGAGTGGGTGAGCGGCACGATAGGTATCCCAAAGTGAGAAAACGGTGTAATATTCAAAATCTTGAGTTTGGTGTATGTTTAAATCCATACCACGATAGCGACCATCAACATCTTGATACAAATTTGGAGCTAACATGGTATGATATAATGAGGTGTAAAAATTAGTTTTGTAATCGTCGTTTTTAGATTCTACAACGATTTTGTCTAATTGAGTTTCCCAATTGTCTTGCGCTTGTTTTTTAATTTGATCAAATGTTTTGCTGCCTATTTCAGCTTGTAGATTTTTGGTTGCACCATCTTGATCAACTGCCGAAATTCCAACTTTAATATAAACAGGTTCATTATTTGGGTTATCAAATTCTATAGCTGCTTTTTTACTTTGATATTTATAGTTTTTTGAGATTGGAGTTCCATCTTCTTCATAAGTGATGTTTTTTATTGGTTTAGAGCATTCAATAGTATAAAATAAGCGTTGGTCTGTTGCCCAGGCTTTAGAGTGTCTAAATCCAGAAATTGTAGAGTCATTAACTTTTTGAATTTTATAATCTAATACCTGATCGCGATGCTCTAAATCTAGGATAAGAATTTGGTTGTTTTCTGAAGGAAATTGATATTTATGAATTCCGCTACGTTTTGAAACGGTAAGTTCTACATCAATTTGTGTGTCATCTAGATGGACTTTGTAATAACCTGGTTGTGCGATTTCGTTATCGTGAGAAAAATGTGATTTATACCCTTTGTTTCCAAATGCTGAGCTTGTCGAGGTTTCGCTACCATTATAAAAATTAATGGCATTGGTAGGCATTAATAATAGGTCGCCATAATCGCTAACGCCAGTTCCGCTAAGGTGTGTATGGGAAAACCCGTAAATGTATTCGTCGCTATAGTGGTAGCCAGAGCAACCATCCCAACCATCAAGCCTTGTATCTGGGCTTAGCTGCATCATGCCAAAAGGCATTGTTGCTCCAGGATAGGTATGACCATGTCCGCCTGTACCAATAAACGGGTTTACATATTCAATAAGCGGTTTGTCTTTTTTTGCAATTTCTATTGGTGTATTTTCTTTGCAATTCGTTAGGAGTAAAGCTATTAAAGCGATGTGAAAAAGAGGTTTCATGGATGGGTATTTAAAAAGTAGGAAAAGATACTAAATCTTAATGTATCGTTAAATACAAAACAGCATCAAAATTACTTTTTAAAATCTATTATATTTGATAAAAATCGGGTTTATGTTACGTTGGGTTCTTTTAATTATACTTATATTTCTTTTTGATATATATGCTTTTCAAGCGGTTAGAACCATAACTAAAAGTTTGTGGATAGGTATTATTTATTGGTCAATTACCTTATTGGTTGTTATAAATTTCGCCTATTATTATTTTAATTTCGTAAGAGGTGAAAGTTTTACACATGGACATGGTTATGCTGTTGCTTTTTTAATGACCTTATTTCTGCCAAAGGCGATATTAATAATTTTTATGTTTGGGGAAGATTTAGTGAGAGGATGCTCATTTGTTTTTCAAAAGTTTACTAATGAACCTATGCATTTTAAAGGTAGGAGAGAATTTGTATCTAAGGTTGCATTGGGTTTTGCAGCTATTCCGTTTGCATCACTTATTTATGGTATAACTAGAGGTAAATACAATTTTCAAGTTGTTGAAAAAACGATCTATTTTGATGATCTTCCTGATGCTTTTGATGGTTATAGAATTACTCAAATTAGTGATATTCACTCCGGTAGTTTAGAAAGTAAAAGTGAGATTGCCGAAGGTGTCTCTTTGGTTAACAAACAAAATAGTGATATTATTTTGTTTACAGGAGATATCGTTAATAGCAAAGCTGAAGAAATGATTGGTTGGTTAGCTGTTTTTGATAAGTTAAAGGCTAGAGATGGAAAGTTCTCAGTGCTTGGAAACCATGATTATGGGTATTATGCTTACGGTGGAGATGTTGAACTCAATAAGTATAACCAAATGGAGATGGAGGCTGTTCATAAGAAAATAGGTTTTGATTTATTACTTAACTCTAATCGACGCATCGAAAAGAATGGTGAGCATATCAATATTATAGGCGTTGAAAATTGGGGAGCATCTCGTCATTTTCCTAAACGAGGTAGTCTAATTAAGGCGACTAAAAATATAACCGATAACGAGTTTAATATCTTAATGAGCCATGATCCATCTCATTTTGATTTTAAGCAAATGGAACTTAATAAAGAAGATGTAAATAACCATGATATTATTATAGATGAAACTAATGTTATTGATTTTGAAAAAAACATTCAATTAACACTTGCAGGTCATACTCATGGTATGCAATTTGGGATAGAACTACCAGCACTAGGTATTAAATGGAGTCCAGTGAAATATCGTTATCCAAAATGGGCAGGTTTGTACAAAGTAGCTGGGAAATATTTATATGTAAACCGTGGGTTTGGCTATTTAGCATTTCCTGGACGTGTTGGTATTTGGCCAGAAATTACCGTTATAACACTTAAAAAAGGTACGAATAACGCATAATTAGGAAGAAATGTTATTTTTACTCTTAAATTGTTTATTTTTATAAATAGGTATGCGTGAACCTGTTGAATTATAATAACTAAAACACTAGAAAAAATTATTTAGGTTTGTTAGATACACCTTGATTAAAAAGTTGAAAATATGTCAAAATTTGGGGAACTTATAGATGTCGATATTCCTGTTCTGTTAGATTTTTTTACAGAGCAGAATGACCAATCTACTGCAATGCATCCAGTATTAAGAGATGTGGCTGCGGCTCTTGGTGATAAGGCAAAAGTCATTAAAATTGACGTTGATAAAAACAGAGAATTAGCCGAAGCACTTCGAGTTAAAGGTCTGCCAACGCTTATTATTTACAAAAACGGAGAAATGAAATGGCGTCATAGTGGAGAACAAGATGCAAACACTCTAATTAGTATTGTTCAAGAATATCTCTAAACCTCAAGACAGAGATTTAAATTTATACCCTTTTTTACTAAAATACTCTAATACCTTTGGAAGCGTATACATCATGTTTTTTGATGCTTTAATGCTATCATGAAACACAATAATGCTTCCAGCTTTACTTTTTGAAATGACGTTCTCTAGACATTTTTCTTCAGAAATGTTCTGGTCCCAGTCAAACGATAAAATATCCCACATAATGACTTTATAACCCAACTCCATTAGCTTTTTACCTTGTTTGGGAGTAATTTGGCCGTAAGGAGGCCGAAATAAATGTGTTTTAGAGCGCATTCTAGTTTGAGCCTCATTTACATCTATTACATATGCTTTGGTTTTTGTAGACCAGCCTTTGACATGGTTTTGGGTATGATTCCCAATAGTATGTCCATCCTTGAGTATATCATTATAAATACTTGGATGTTTGTCAATATTATTACCAATGCAAAAAAAAGTAGCTTTAGCGTCATACTGTTTTAAGATGTCTAAAGTCCAATTGGTAATTTTTGGAGTAGGACCATCATCAAAAGTTAAGTATAACTCCTTATGAGTAGGTGCAATGTCCCAAATATAACTTGGGAATATTTTTTTTGCAACTACAGGTGTTTTTACGGGAGTTATTTTCAAAATCTCCTAATCTTGGATTCCAATAATTTTATCAATAGTATCTTTTGGGAAATCTCGTTCTTCTCTAGCAGGAGGTGTTGAGTCCTCTTCCTCTTCTCCTGTAAAGTGCTTAAAGAGTTTCAAGTAATTATTAAACTTCTCAGTTTCTTGTAAGGCAAACTCTTTATCGTTGTATATAACTAGAAGGTCTACGAGTCCTCTATAGCGTTCAATATCTGTTACAATTTCATCTAAGTAACGGGTTTGGTTTTCTATAGTTAGTTCACTCCAATAAGTAAGGTTTTCTTGATATTTTCTAGTAACATCAGTATATAATTTTCTAGCTTTATCTTTTTTGTCAATTTCATAATAGCCACTAATGTAAGGCTCTAAAAGTGTATAGAATCCAAACTTATCTACTGGCATTTTTTCCATGGCTAAATCAGCAATTTGCTCTGCTTTATCTAGTTGGTCTTCATTGATCAATTGTTCTAAAAGTCTCGCGAGATTTCCTCTATAAGTGATGCCGTTTTTACGAGTTTCAACATCATGATAAATATTGTCATTACCACTATTTCCCCAATCCCATGACATGACTTTTTCATACATAAGATCTGAATCTACACGTCCCATATCAAAAGGATTTGCTCTGTCTACAGGTGTTTTTATAGGCACGAGTTTATAACATAATCCATCGAGCTGTAAATAATCTTTCATCCATATGTAATCTTCATCGCTAAAAGCGCCTCCAGTAAAATAGATAGGGCGTTTCCAATCATTATTTGCTACGATATCTAACATTAATAACCTGTTTTTATATAAAGCACCACCAGAAATATTGATATCGATAAACGGTGCTATGTTCTCTGCATCTTTTTGTTTAACCACTCCATTTTCAAGAACGGCAGCTTTGTTTACCGGAATTCTAACGTGAGATGTTGGTAAATAATTTGAGTTTTGTAATTGTGCAGGATAACCATTTGGGTCTTCTCCTCTACGTTGCATGGCATATTTAAGACTGTACTTAGGATCATCATTAGATATGAAATTCATATACTCTTTAATCATCATAGTGTCTTTGGTGATTTCATATTTCATGATATAATCACGAGTTCCATATTTGTATTGATCATGAGTTAATTGAGAAGGAATTGGGTCACTCTCATAAGCCTTACGCTTCATTTGGTCAATATACCAATCGGTTTGAAATAAACTCGTATTAACAACACGAACATCTGTTCGTACCCCTTCAATTTCTTGTAAATACCATAATGGGAAACTGTCGTTATCACCAATAGTAAAGAGGATGGCATTTGGCGCACAAGATTCTAGATATTTTCGTGCCATGGCTTGTGCTGTATATTTTTCTGAGCGATCATGATCGTCCCAATTTTCGGCTGCTAAAACACCAGGAACTAATAACAAGCAAACTATGGTTATGGCAGGAGCTAAAAATTTGGAGCTGGTAAATTTCCGAAGCATATCAAAAATGGCATAGACACCAAAACCAATCCATATGGCAAATACATAAAACGAACCTACTACAGAGTAGTCTCTTTCGCGAGGTTCAAAAGGTCTTACGTTGGTATAAAATTGAATGGCAAGTCCTGTAAACAAAAAGAACACGAGTAATACCCAAAAGCGTTTTGGATCGCGTCCTAATAAAAATAGAAAGCCTATAATACCTAAAATTAACGGTAGCATATAATAGGTGTTTCTAGCTTTATTGTTGGCTACATCACTAGGCAAATTATCTTGTGACATGCCAAGTCTAGCTTCATCAATAAAATCTATACCACTAATCCAGTTGCCATGTAAGTCATCGTATTTTCCTTGAATATCATCTTGACGTCCAGAGAAATTCCACATGAAATAGCGCCAATACATATAACCAAGTTGGTAATCTACCATATAGTATAGGTTGTCGCTAAACGATGGCTTTTCTATAACTAAAAAGTCTCTACCAAATTGTTTTAAAAAATTGTGATAATCTTCATAATCAACATTGCCTTGGGCGACTTCATTTTTAAATTCATTAACCAATTGTCGAACCTGATTTTCCATTTGATACTCAGGTTTGATTCTAAAATCTAATAAACCTGTAAACATCATGTAGTTTTCGGCATGTTCTGTACTCCACATTCTTGGGAGGATAGATGCTTGCTTTGAATTGTAACGTTGCTCAGCGTTTTTCCAGTTGTTAACGATTACATATTCGCCTTTGTCATAATCTTTTTCATATTTAGGCTTTGCATCTTTATAAGGATTGTTTTCGTCTAAACCTGTGTATTGATCTGTAAATAGTGGTCCGTAAAACAAGTGTGTTTCAGGGTATTGTTCTAAATTATAATATGCTAATAATTCTCTTGCGCTAGACGGATTGTTCTCATTAATAATAACATTAGCATTGGCACGAATTGGTAGCATGACCCAAGATGAAAAACCAATAAATATAAATATTAAGCAAAGAGTTAACGTGTTTGCATATTTATACCCTTTATCACGTGTGTATTTTAATCCGAAATAGAACGCGGCAACCAAAAGTAGTGCGGTAATTATAGATCCAGAGTTAAACGGAAGGCCAATTGTGTTGACGAAGAAAATTTCCGAAGCACTAAAAAGCAATAATGCATTTGGAAGTAATAATTTAAATATAAAGAGTAATATCGCAGCAGCTATGACATTAGCTAATATGAAATTAACAATCGTTACAGTTTTGTAATTTTTAAAATAATAAAGTAAGCCTAATGCTGGGATTGTTAATAGACCCATAAAGTGAACTCCAAATGATAGCCCAATTACAAATGCGATTAAAATCAACCATCTATGACCTCTAGGCTCGTGCATATCTGCTTCCCAACGCAATCCTAAATAAAATAGGATGGCCATGATGAGAGTTGCCATGGCGTAAACTTCTGTTTCAACAGCGTTGAACCAAAATGAATCGGTAAAAGTAAATGCCAAACTACCAACTAAAGCACTGCCTAAAATGGCGATATATTGATTTTTTGATAAGTCTTGATAAGCTTTTTGTTTTGAGTTTTCTTGTTTAGGGCTTGCTACTTTAGCTAATTTAGTTAGCAAAATAGTAATCGTCCAAAACATAAATAGTATTGTAAATGCACTTGATACTGCACTCATCATATTAAGCATTGCTCCAATTTGAGAAGGTTCTAAAGCAAACATAGAAAAGAAAGCTCCCAACATTTGAAATAAAGGTGCACCAGGTGGATGGCCAACTTGTAATTTTGATGAGGTAAGGATGTATTCCCCTGCATCCCAGAAACTAACGGTAGGTTCTATAGTTAGCGCGTACGTTATTAATGCTATGGTAAAGGCAAACCATCCTAAAATGGTATTCCATTTCTTGAAATTGAAATGTATCATAAAACATGTCTATTTAATGCGAGCGAAATTAAGAATAATTATCAAAAGCACTACTGATTTTAAGTAAAGGTTACCATTTTTTGATTTTTTTATAAAAAATTGTTTGCACAAATAAAACTTTGTATTAAATTTGCACCCTCTTTAAGAGATTGGCCCATGGTGTAACTGGCTAACACATCGGTTTTTGGTACCGAAGAGTCTAGGTTCGAAACCTAGTGGGCCAACAAAAACGAAAAAATCCTTACTATTTTTAGTAAGGATTTTTTTTTGACCTTAATATTTGAGGCTTAAATTTTGAATGTCATTACTGGTCTATTGGCATGATTTACAAGATCTTCGCTGATGCTTCCGTTGAAAAAATGCGCAATACCCTGTCTGCCATGAGTACTAATGCCTATGAGATCTGCGTCAATATGTTTTGAAAAGTTGAGCACTCCTTTTTCTACAGATTCATCATTGTATATATTTATAGTGAAATTTTTAAAGCTGTAATCATTTATAAATGCATTAATTCTATCATTTGCCAACTGCGTAGTTGTAAAATTACTTGCTGTATTAACCATTAATAAATGTAATTGAGCACCAAAGGCTGTAGCAAATTCTGTAGCTTGAAGGTAAGTTTCTTTATTATCATTTTTGAAATCTGAAGCAAAAACTATGTCATCTATACTAAAATCATCGTGCTCATTTTTTATAACTAAAACTGGAACATCAGAATTTCTTACAACTTTTTCTGCATTAGATCCAACAAACATTTCTTTAATACCACTTGCGCCATGAGAGCCCATTACAATCATGGTAACGTTGTGTTCTTTACTAATTTCTGAAATGCCATTAAACGTACCGTCAGTTTTAACAACTTCATGCACAGTAAGGCCTTTTAAATAATCACTATTCATGATATCTTCAAACTTTTGATGTGCCATTTTCATAAAAAACATAACTTCAGGTACATCTGCATGTGAGCTTACAGCGTCAATATCTTGCATAGGAATTTCTAGCATATGCAATAAATAAATTTCGCTATTATGCTTTCTAGCTATTTGTGCAGCTACTTTTAAAGCATTTTCTGCTTCTGTTGAAAAATCTGTGGGAACTAATATTTTTTTCATCTTATTTGTATTGATTGTGTTACTATAAAAATAAGAATAAAAAACGAGACTTAATCACTTGTAGAAATCAATAAAAAAGTTGTATATTTGCAGCGTTGTTTGAAGAAAAAAGAATAATGAGCGGACGAGAAGTCCGCTCTTTTTATACTAAAAATGTTCAGAGAGACCGTAAATAAGTTATTAAATGAAGCGCTAGATGAGCGCGAAGATCTGTTTTTAATCAGTTTTGATGTATTGCCAGATAATTCAATTAAAATTATAATTGATGGTGATAATGGTGTTGTAGTTGATGATTGTATTTTTGTTAGTCGCGCTATTGAACATAGTTTAGATAGAGAAGAGCAAGATTTTTCTTTAGAAGTTTTGTCAGCAGGAGCAACAGAGCCTCTAGTAAGTGTGAGACAATACAAGAAAAATATTGGTAGAACACTGAGCGTAAAAACTAAAGACAATGAAACTATAGAAGGAGTGTTAGCTCAAGTAGATGAGTTAAAGATTCTTTTAGAGTGGAAAACAAGAGAGCCTAAACCAGTAGGTAAAGGTAAAATAACAGTAAAGAAGGAGGCAGAAATAGCATATGATGCTATATCAAAAGCTCAAGTGGTAATAAAATTTTAATTCATAATTATGGAAAATATTGCGTTAATTGACTCGTTTTCAGAATTTAAGGACGATAAATTAATTGATCGTGTAACGCTAATGGCTATTTTGGAAGATGTATTAAGAAATGCATTGAAGAAAAAATTTGGCGATGACGATAACTTTGATATTATCATAAATCCAGATAAAGGAGATTTAGAGATTTGGAGAAATAGAATTGTTGTGGCAGATGAAGAGGTTGAAGAGCCTAATCAAGAAATTGCATTGTCTGAAGCTCAAAAAATAGAACCAGATTTTGAAGTAGGTGAAGATGTTGCAGAGGAGGTGAAATTAATAGATTTGGGACGTCGCTCAATTTTAGCATTGCGCCAAAACTTAATCTCTAAAATTCATGAGCACGATAACACGAATATATATAAGCACTTTAAGGAGCTTGAAGGAGAAATTTATTCTGCCGAAGTTCATCATATTCGTCACAGAGCAATTATCTTGTTAGATGATGACGGTAATGAAATCATCCTTCCGAAGGATAAACAAATACCATCAGACTTTTTTAGAAAAGGAGAAAATGTAAGAGGAATTATTGAAAGTGTTGAATTAAAAGGAAATAAGCCAGCAATTATAATGTCTAGAACTGCACCTGCATTTTTAGAGAAGTTGTTTGAACAAGAAATCCCTGAAGTATTTGATGGTTTAATTACAATTAAACATGTTGTAAGAATACCTGGAGAAAAAGCGAAAGTGGCAGTAGATTCTTATGATGATAGAATTGATCCTGTTGGAGCATGTGTAGGTATGAAAGGTTCTAGAATTCATGGTATTGTTCGTGAATTAGGAAATGAAAACATTGATGTTATTAATTATACTAATAACTTGCAATTGTTTATTACAAGAGCATTAAGTCCTGCAAGAGTGACATCTGTTAAGTTAGATGAAGAAAATAAACGTGCCGAAGTGTTATTAAAACCAGAAGAGGTTTCTAAGGCTATTGGTAGAGGAGGACATAACATTAGATTAGCTGGTAAATTAACTGGTTTTGAAATTGATGTGTTTAGAGAAGGTGCAGAAGAAGATGTAGAGTTGTCAGAATTCTCAGATGAAATCGAAGGATGGGTTATCGCAGAATTTAGTAAAGCAGGTTTAGATACTGCAAAAAGTATTTTGGAACAAGATGTTGTTGATCTTGTGAAAAGAACAGATTTAGAAGAAGAAACGATTATTGACGTTATAAGAATTCTTAAAGAAGAATTCGAAGATTAATAAACCATTAAGTCTCTATAAGGACGTTTTGGTAGAATAGAATTTTAAGTTATATTACAAGCAATTTATGGCTCAAACTAGATTAAATAAAGTACTAAGGGAATTGAATATCTCTATAGATCGTGCTGTTGATTTTTTAGAATCAAAAGGTGTCGAAATAGAGAAGAGCCCTAATACTAAAATATCAGAAGAGGTTTACGGGATTCTTTCTGGAGAATTTCAAACCGATGCTAATAAAAAAGTAGCTTCTTTAGAGGTTAGCGAAGCAAAGCTAAAAGAAAAAGAAGAATTACGTGAGCAACGTGAGCGTGAATTGGAAGAAAAGGAAGCTGCCCGAGAAGCGAAAAGTCGCGAGATAGTTAAAGCAAAAGCAGCACTTAGTGGGCCTAAACAAGTTGGTAAAATAGACTTGAATAAAGGTAAAGACTCTAAAGAAGAAACTTCTAAAAAGGAAACTCCAAAAGAAGCACCTGCTAAAGTTGAAATACCTAAGGCATCTACTCCTGAAAAGGTAGCTCCAGTTGAAGAGAAAACTACTAAAAAGGAAACAGCATCAACTAAAGAAACTCCTGTGGAAGCAGCTGCTAAAAAAGCAGATACTTTAAAGTCAAAGGAACCTTCAAAAGCTGTAACTAAACAAACATCAAAAACTGAGGAGAAGCCAGTGAGTACTGAACCTGCTGAGGAAACCTTAAAGACACAATACAAAAAATTATCTGGTCCTAAAATTGCTGGAGATAAAATTGACCTTTCTAAATTTAAGAAGCCTAAAAAGAAAGAGGATAAAAAAGCGTCAGATTCAGATAATAAAAAGAAGAGACGTAGAATAAGTAAAGGACCATCTACAGGTGGTGATAACAGATCTAACAATAGAGGTGGTAACCAAAGAGGTGGTTACAAAGGTAAAAACCAAGGTGGAAAACGTACATCTACTGTTAAAGTTGAGCCTACAGCAGAAGAAGTACAAAAACAAGTACGAGAAACATTAGAGAAACTTCAAGGTAAATCTAATAAAGGTAAAGGCGCAAAATATAGAAGAGATAAAAGAGATCAACATAGAGAGCAGACAGAAATTGATGCGCAAATTGAAGATGCAGAAAGCAAAATTCTTAAAGTTACTGAGTTTGTAACTGCAAATGAAGTTGCTACAATGATGGATGTTTCAGTAACACAAATTATATCAGCATGTATGTCTCTTGGTATGATGGTGACGATGAACCAACGATTAGATGCCGAAACCTTATCTGTTGTTGCAGAAGAATTTGGTTATAAAGTTGATTTCGTAACTGCAGATATTGAGGAGTCTATTGAAGAAGTTGAAGATAAACCTGAAGATTTAGAGCCGCGTGCTCCAATCATTACGGTAATGGGTCACGTAGATCATGGTAAAACATCGTTACTAGATTACATACGTAAAGAGAACGTAATTGCTGGTGAATCTGGTGGAATTACACAGCACATTGGTGCTTACGGTGTAACACTAGAAGGTGGTCAAAAAATAGCATTCCTTGATACACCAGGTCACGAAGCCTTTACAGCGATGCGTGCTCGTGGTGCTCAAGTTACAGATTTAGCTATTATCGTTGTCGCAGCAGATGATTCAATAATGCCACAAACAAAAGAAGCCATTGCTCATGCTCAAGCAGCAGGAGTGCCAATTGTTTTTGCAATAAATAAGATCGATAAAGTTGGTGCCAACCCTGAAAAAGTAAAAGAAGGATTAGCGCAAATGAACTTATTAGTTGAAGATTGGGGTGGAAAAATTCAGTCTCATGATATTTCAGCAAAAAACGGAACTGGTGTTAATGAGTTACTAGAAAAAGTATTACTTGAAGCCGAGTTGTTAGAGCTTAAAGCAAATCCTAATAAAAATGCAACAGGAACTGTTGTAGAAGCGTTCTTAGATAAAGGTCGTGGATATGTATCTACTATTTTGGTACAAGCAGGAACTTTAAAAGTTGGTGATTACGTTTTAGCTGGTAAAAACAGTGGTAAAGTAAAAGCCATGCACGATGAACGTGGAAAGGAAATTAAAGCTGCCGGACCGTCAATTCCAGTATCTATATTAGGTTTAGATGGAGCGCCTCAAGCTGGTGATAAATTCAATGTATTTGAAGATGAACGTGAAGCTAAGCAAATTGCAACCAAACGTATGCAATTACAACGTGAGCAAGATGTTCGTACAACTAAAAAGTTAACCCTTGCCGAAATTGGTCGTCGTATTGCATTAGGTACATTTAAAGAATTAAATATCATAATAAAAGGTGACGTGGATGGTTCTGTTGAAGCATTAACAGATTCTTTCCAGAAATTATCTACAGAAGAAATACAGGTTAATATTATACATAAAGGTGTTGGAGCCATTACAGAAAGTGATGTGTTACTAGCAACAGCATCAGATGCCATTATTATAGGGTTTAACGTGAGACCAATGGGGAATGCACGTCAAATTGCAGATAAAGAAGAAATCGATGTACGTATGTACTCAATTATCTATGATGCAATTAACGATCTTAAAGATGCTATGGAAGGTATGTTGTCTCCAGAGCTTAAAGAAGAAATTACTGGTACTGCCGAAATTAGAGAAACATTCAAAATCTCTAAAGTAGGAACCATCGCAGGTTGTATGGTGACTAACGGTAAAATCTATAGAAGTTCAGGTATTCGTTTAATTAGAGATGGAGTAGTAATTCATACAGGTGAATTAACATCATTAAAACGATTTAAAGATGATGCCAAAGAAGTATCAAAAGGTTACGATTGTGGTATTCAAATAAAGAATTATAACGATATCCAAATAGATGATGTTATTGAAGCATTCCAAGAAGTAGAAGTGAAAAAGAAATTGAAAAGTAAATAGAATTCAATTGTAATATAAGTATGTTCTTCGGAATAACTTCGGAAATGTAAAATCAAAGAAAATGCGACTCAAAGAGTCGCATTTTTTTATGTTGTAAAGCAAAATTAATAGATTTAATCCTCTTTCTTAGGCTCAAAAACCATAGCTTTAGAAAACTTCTTTTTAATATCTAATAAAGCAATGTCTGCCTCTAAACGCGTACTAAAATTACCAACCCATACTTTATAGTTAGGCGTTTCATAAACCATTTCTGCAGGCCATTGTGCAAATGTGTTTTGAAACTTGCGTTTAAGTGATTCTGCTTCAGATCGAGACCCAAAATCCAATTGTATCTTATATAAGTCAACAGTTTTAACATCTTTCTTATACTCTAATAATTTCGTGATATCGCTATCCTGTTCAATATTTACAACGCCTTCTTGAGCAGAAATAATACTAGAACATGCAAGAATGAATACTAACGGAACAGTTGTTTTTAAAAAATTTAATTTCATATTTAAGTTTATTGTTTTAGGAGATCACGTGCAGCTTGCTATTAATCATATGATTATATTTCAATCTGAATTGATCTTATAATTTGAAATTGAGTACAAAGAAAACGTTTTTTTTTAAGTGTTGTTTTAATACTTGAAAATAATGACTATTTTAGTCCTCGAAATATTATTTAGAATCCATATAAATTGTCAATTAACAGTTCTGTAACATTTCTAAAATGGACTATAAGTATTATTTTTGCATGAGATTTTACACGCGCTTTTTTCAAGAGTATATGAAAAAATCGTACCAAAGTTTAGAAGATAATTCAACTAATAATATGATACAGGTGATTTACCGACATTTAGCCTCAAAGATTCCTTACTTAGGATTGGTTATTTTACTTACATTTTCTACTTCACTTAACGCTCAAGAAGGTGATCCTGCAAAAGGGAAGACGTTGTTCAATACGAATTGTGCATCATGTCATAATTTAGATAGAAAGATGACGGGTCCTGCACTTCGTAATGTAGAAGCGCGTTTAGAGGATGAGCAAGGTTTAGGTAGAGATTGGTTAGATAAGTGGATTCGTAATAGTGCTGGATTGGTAAAATCTGGGGACGCTTACGCAAATCAGATTTATGACGAATACAACGGAACTGCGATGACAGCGTTTCCGCAACTGTCAGATCAAGATATTTCCGATATTTTGGCTTATACTGCAGAGCCAGCAAAGGAAAAAGTTATAAAAGATGAAGTTGGTTCTAATGGTGGAGGTTCTACCGAAGCTGGGATTTCAAGTAAATTAATATTAGGAGCATTAGCAATATTGTTTGCTCTGTTAGCGGTGTCACTTGTTCTTGTTAGAAAAACATTACGTCGTTTTGCTGATGAAAAAGGGATTGATGCTGTTGTTGAAAAAGATAAGAGTTTGCCGCTTTGGAAAGCTTTTGTTCAAAATCAATTCTTGGTTTTGGTAACGGTTATATTCTTTTTGTTGATTAGTGCGTATTTTGCATATGGTTATATGTCTCAAGTAGGAGTTGATCAAGGGTATCAGCCTGTGCAGCCAATTCATTTTTCACATAAAATTCATGCAGGAGAAAATGGTATTGATTGTAAATACTGTCATTCATCTGCTAGGGTAAGTAAGCATTCAGGTATTCCTTCATTAAATATATGTATGAACTGTCACAAGTCTATTTATCAAGTTGCTGATGAAACTCAGCAGGCTGGTATAGATGAGTTCAATGTTGATTATAATGCTGAAATTCAAAAGCTATACAAATCTGTAGGTTGGGATGAAGCTGAGCAAAATTATACAGGAGTTACAGAGCCGGTAAAATGGATTAGAATTCACAATTTGCCTGACTTTGCTTATTTTAATCACTCACAACACGTAGAGGTTGCAGGTGTGCAATGTCAAACATGTCATGGTCCTGTTGAAGAGATGGAAGTGATGTATCAACATGCGCCTTTAACTATGGGTTGGTGTATTAACTGTCACAGAGAAACTGATGTTAATGTGCAAGGAAATGAATACTATACTAAGATACATGAAGAGTTGTCTAAAAAGTATGGTGTAGAAAAACTTACTGCTGCTCAAATGGGTGGATTAGAATGTGGTAAGTGTCATTACTAAGACGTAGTTTTCTAAAGTAAGGAGGATCTCATAATAAGAGATTTCAAAAAAAAAATAAATAAGAAGTAATTCAATTATATAATATGTCATCAAACAAGAAATACTGGAAAAGTGTTGAAGAGCTAAAAGATAATAGCTCTATTGTTGAGACGCTAAAACAAAACGAATTCGTAAACGAAATACCTACGGATGAGTTTTTAGGAAATAAAGAGACTCTTGAGTCTTCTTCCACAACGCGTCGTGACTTTTTAAAGTATGTTGGTTTTAGTACTGCAGCGGCTTCATTAGCTGCCTGTGAAGGGCCAGTGGTTAAAGCTATTCCTTATGTTGTTCAGCCAGAATCTATAATTCCTGGTGTTGCTAATTATTATGCAACAACAATTGCAAATGGTTTTGATTTCGCTAGTGTTTTGGTTAAAACACGTGAAGGTCGTCCTATCAAAATTGAAAACAACGACTTAGCAAAAACACACAATAGTGCTAATGCAAGAGTTAATGCTTCTGTATTAGGATTATATGATAGTTTGAGAGTTAAAGGTCCTATGAAAGGTGAAAGTGCTATCACATGGGAAACTTTTGATTCAGAAACTAATCAGAAATTAACCGAACTAAAAAGTGCAGGGAAGCAAATTGTGTTATTAACTCAAACTTATGCGTCACCTTCTACATCAAGGTTAATTGCAGAATTTAAATCTAAATACGGAAATGTTCGTCATGTCGTATATGATGCGGTTTCAGAATCGGCAGCATTAGATGCGTTTCAAGGAAATTATGGTATTCGCGGATTAGCGAGTTATGATTTCTCTAAAGCAATGACAATTGTGTCAGTAGGAGCAGATTTCTTAGGAGATTGGCAAGGTGGAGGATTTGATTCAGGATATGCAAAAGGACGTGTTCCGAAGAACGGAAAAATGTCGAGACATATTCAGTTTGAGTCAAATATGTCATTATCTGGAGCAAACGCAGATAAACGTGTGCCTTTAACACCAAGTCAACAAAAACAAGTTTTAGCAAAATTATATAGCTTAGTTGTTGGAGGATCTGCAGCAACAGATTTACCAGAACATATTAATAAAGCAGTTCAGAATGCTGCTTCAGAATTAAGTAAAGCAGGAAGTAACGGAGTTTTAGTTACAGGAATTCAAGATGTAAATGCACAAACAGTGGCATTAGCAATCAATGAAAAACTGAACAGTAAAGCGTTTGATGCTTCAACACCAATATTAACAAGACAAGGTAATAATGCAGCAGTTGCTAAATTAGTAACAGACATGAAAGCTGGAAACGTTGGTGGTATCATCATGAGTGGTGTTAACCCAATGTATTCTTTACCTAATGCTTCAGAATTTGCTGAAGGTCTTGCAAAAACAGAATTATCTATTGCGTTCTCAATGAAGGCTGATGAAACAGCGACTAAAGCTGGATATATTGCAGCTGCACCTCATTACTTAGAATCTTGGGGAGACGTAGAAATAAAGAAAGGACATTTCAGCTTAATGCAACCAACAATTCGTCCGTTGTTCGATACTCGTCAATTCCAACAAGCATTATTAATGTGGACAGGAAGCGATAAAACATACAGAGAATATATTAAATCTGGATGGTCTGGTGGTTCTTTCAATAAAGCATTGCAAGATGGTGTTTATGTTTCTGGTACGTTTTCTAGTGCTCCAAATGGATCATCAACGATTACTACGGAAACATCAACTGAATTAAAGGATAAAAAAGATAGAACTTTCTTAGGAGGCGTTATACATGACGTTGCTGTAGGAGTTGGTATCAAGGATGAAGATAAAGATGAGTATGTAACTACAACATCGTCTTCAACAACCACTAGTGGATCAAATGGAGCTTTTGGAGTTAGTGCAATTAATGCTGGAACTGCAGCAAGAACATTAGCATCGTCTGCCAAGGCAGATGGTTTAGAGTTGTCATTATATACTAAAGTTGGTATGGGTGATGGTCAAGATGCTAATAATCCTTGGTTACAAGAATTTCCTGATCCAATTACAAGAACCTCTTGGGATAATTATTTAACAATTTCTGCAGCAGATGCAGAAGCAGCTGGATTAGAAAATAATCATGTTGCGACAGGAGCTTTGGATGGTAGTTATGCAGATGTAACTGTGAATGGAGTTACTGTTAATAATGTGCCTGTAATTATTCAACCTGGTCAAGCTAAAGGCTCGATAGGATTGTCCCTAGGTTATGGTAGAACGGCAGGTTTAAAATCAGAAATGATGACTGGTGTTAACGCTTATCCGTTATACCAAGATTTTAATACAACTCAAAGAGTCTCCATTAAAAAAGCAGCGGGAACGCATGAATTTGCATGCGTACAATTGCAAAATACGTTGATGGGTCGTGGAGATATTATAAAGGAAACAACCTTAGAAATCTTTAATACAAAAGATAGAAATGTATGGAATAGAGTGCCTACAGTATCTTTAAACCATGAAGAGGTAGAAGTGACCTCTCCAGAAGTAGATTTATGGGATGAGTTTGATCGTTCAATAGGACATCATTTTAACTTATCTATAGATTTAAACTCTTGTACAGGATGTGGTGCTTGTGTTATTGCATGTCATGCAGAAAACAATGTGCCAGTAGTTGGAAAAGAAGAAATTAGACGTAGTCGTGATATGCATTGGTTGCGTATTGATAGATATTATTCTTCGGAAGATACCTTTGCTGAAGATGATACTAAAAAAGAAGAGTTTTCAGGACTTTGGGGTGATAAAGGATCTTTAGGTGGATTTGGTGAATTAGAAAATCCAGCAGATAATCCTCAAGTTGCTTTCCAGCCAGTAATGTGTCAACATTGTAATCATGCACCTTGTGAAACAGTATGTCCTGTGGCAGCAACCTCACATGGTCGTCAAGGTCAAAATCATATGGCTTATAACCGTTGCGTAGGTACACGTTATTGCGCAAACAACTGTCCATATAAAGTTAGACGTTTCAACTGGTTCTTATATAACAAAAATGATGAGTTTGATTACCACATGAATGACGATTTAGGTCGTATGGTATTAAACCCAGATGTAACAGTACGTTCTCGTGGTGTGATGGAAAAATGTTCTATGTGTATTCAAATGACACAAAAAACTATTCTTGATGCAAAACGTGATGGACGTGTTATCAAAGATGGAGAATTCCAAACAGCTTGTTCTGCAGCTTGTAGTAGTGGAGCAATGGTATTTGGTGATATCAATGATAAAGAAAGTAAAGTTGCAAAACTTAAAGAAGATGATCGTATGTATCACTTGTTAGAGTATGTTGGTACTAAGCCAAATGTGCAGTATCATACAAAAGTGAGAAATACAACAGAAGCATAGAAAAAAATTAATTAAGAAACAATTATAATAGATTATGGCGTCTCATTACGAAGCACCTATTAGAAGACCCTTAGTTACAGGAGAAAAATCATATCACGATGTATCGGTAGATGTGGCAGCACCTGTAGAAGGAAAAGCGAACAAAGCTTGGTGGATTGTATTTTCAATCTCTCTAGTTGCATTCCTTTGGGGAGTTGGGTGTATTATCTATACTATATCAACAGGTATTGGTACTTGGGGATTAAACAAGACCGTAGGATGGGCTTGGGATATTACTAACTTCGTTTGGTGGGTTGGTATTGGTCATGCAGGAACTTTGATTTCTGCTGTGCTTTTACTCTTCCGTCAAAAATGGAGAATGGCAATTAACCGTTCTGCAGAAGCAATGACAATTTTCTCAGTAGTTCAAGCTGGTTTATTTCCACTTATTCACATGGGTCGACCGTGGTTAGGATATTGGGTATTACCTATTCCAAATCAATTTGGATCGTTATGGGTAAACTTTAACTCACCTTTACTTTGGGATGTATTTGCAATTTCAACGTATTTATCGGTATCATTAGTGTTCTGGTGGACTGGTTTATTACCTGATTTCGCTATGTTACGTGATCGTGCGATTAAACCTTTTCAGAAAAAAATATATTCATTATTAAGTTTTGGATGGTCTGGACGTGCTAAAGATTGGCAACGTTTTGAAGAAGTATCTTTGGTATTAGCTGGTTTAGCAACACCTTTAGTACTTTCTGTTCATACTATTGTATCATTTGATTTCGCTACTTCAGTAATTCCTGGTTGGCATACAACAATTTTCCCTCCTTACTTTGTAGCAGGTGCAGTATTTTCAGGTTTTGCAATGGTAAATACGCTTCTTATTATCATGAGAAAAGTATGTAACCTTGAAGATTATATTACAGTACAACACATCGAGCTAATGAATATTGTAATTATGATTACAGGTTCTATCGTAGGTGTGGCTTATATTACTGAGTTATTTATTGCATGGTATTCTGGAGTAGAGTACGAACAATATGCTTTCTTAAATAGAGCAACAGGACCTTATGCTTGGGCATATTGGATGATGATGTCTTGTAATGTGTTCTCACCTCAGTTTATGTGGTTTAAAAAATTAAGAACAAGTATTATGTTTTCTTTCTTTATTTCTATCGTGGTAAACGTTGGAATGTGGTTTGAGCGCTTTGTTATCATCGTAACATCGTTACACAGAGATTACTTGCCATCATCTTGGACAATGTTTTCACCAACATTTGTTGATATAGGTATCTTTATTGGTACTATTGGGTTCTTCTTTGTATTGTTTTTATTATACTCAAGAACCTTCCCAGTAATCGCACAAGCAGAGGTTAAAACGATTTTGAAATCTTCTGGAGAACGTTATAAAAAAATAAGAGAAAGAGGTGATAGTCTAGTTGGAACGGGATCTGATGAAAGAACTTCTAACGTAATAGCAGTGAATACTAATACGACTAGTACTACTTCAACTGAAGATAATTCTGCTAAAGTAAATGATTTACTAGGTAGTATTGGAGCATTTGATCCAACGACTCAAACTCCAGATGACTTAAAAGAAGTAAATGGTATAGGCCCTAAAATGGAAGAAGTACTTAATAGTATTGGGATCTTTACATTTTTACAGGTTAGTAAAATGACAAAAAGAGAATATGACTTATTAGACTCAATTACCGGTTCTTTTCCAGGAAGAGCAGAACGTGATGATTGGTCTGGTCAAGCTAAAAAATTAATAAACTAAAATAGTACATGGAAGCTTCAAAAGTAATTCACGCTATTTATACAGATGATGATGTTTTAATGAATGCTGTCAAGAAAGTCAAGACAGCTAGACATCATATTGAAGAAATATACACACCTTTTCCAGTCCACGGACTAGACAAAGCGATGGGACTTGCTCCTACAAGAATAGCTATTACATCATTTTTGTATGGTTGTGTTGGTTTAACTGTGGCTATCGTTATGATGAATTTCATAATGATATCAGATTGGCCTCAAAATATTGGTGGTAAACCAAGTTTTAGCTATATCGAGAATATGCCAGCATTTGTGCCAATTATGTTCGAGTTAACTGTATTCTTTGCAGCCCATTTGATGGTAGTTACATTTTATTTGAGAAGTAGAATGTGGCCATTTAAAAAAGCTGAAAACCCAGACCCAAGAACAACCGATGACCATTTTTTAATGGAGATTGCTGTGCATGGAAATGAAAATGAATTGACAGATTTATTGAAGGAAACTGGAGCGGTAGAAATTAATTTAATTGATAAAACGCATTAATTGATAGAGATGAAAAGTGTTTTTAAAATAGTAGTAGTGTTTATGGTGTTTGCTAGTGTTGTTTCTTGTCAAAAGAATACAAGACCAAACTACCAATTTATGCCAAACATGTATGAACCTATAAGTTATGAAGCTTATCAGGAAGCAGATGTAATGGTTGATGGAGAACATATATTAAGTAATAATATGGAAGCTCTTTTACCAGCTGAAGGTTCTATAGCTCGAGGTGGTCATATGCCTTTTGAAATTGAAAATACTAATGATGGTTATTTATTGGCTAAAACAGCTTTAAAAAGCCCATTAGATTCTATTCAATATGATAGATTGAGGGCAGGACAATTATATGATATTTACTGCGGAATTTGTCACGGTAAAAAAGGTGATGGTCAAGGAAATCTAGTGAAAAGAGAGAAAATATTGGGTGTGCCTAGTTATGATGATGCAGGAAGAGCTATAACACCAGGAAGTATTTATCATACAATTTACTACGGAAAGAATGCAATGGGATCTTACGCAAATCAACTTAATGAAGAAGAGCGTTGGCAAGTTGTTGATTACGTTATGGAATTGAAGTCAGACTTAGAAAAATAAGATAGATAAAGATTATATATAGATATGTATACATTTTCAAGTAAATTAAAATCAGTTGCAATTGGCCTAATTATTATAGGAGCCATTGGTGTTGCTTATGGTTTTTTCACATCTCATAAAGATTTTGCTGCAGTAGAAATGATGTTAGCGAGTGAATCTCATGGTGATGCTCATGGTGAAACTGCAACGCATCATGACACTAAAGTGAGTGATTCTCATGCAACAGAAGACACTCATTCTGAAGCTGCTCAAGCTGGTGCTAAAATTCATGGAGAACATGGACCACAAGCCGAAGTTGATGAACATACAAAACATGTGAATCACGTGATGCACGCTATGCACAATAGACCGTGGTCAGCATTATATGTTGCTGCATTTTTCTTCTTTATGATTTCACTAGGAGTATTAGCTTTTTATGCTGTGCAATATGCTTCACAAGCAGGATGGTCGCCATTGCTCTTAAGAGTTATGGAAGGTATAACGGCTTATATGTTGCCTGGTGCTGTTATTGTATTATCAATTGCTTTAGCATCTGGAATAATTGGACACTACAACTTATTTATTTGGATGGATCCAGATGTTGTGGCTCATGATAAATTAATACAAGGTAAATCAGGTTGGTTAGATATCTTCTGGTTCGGCGTTAGAGGTTTTGTATTCATCGCTGGATGGTGGTTATATAGACATTTTGCACGTAAATTTTCAATTGCTCAAGATGAAGCAGACGATAATAAAAACTTTATAAAAACGTTTCGTATCTCAGCAGCATTTTTAGTGTTCTTCTTATACACTGAATCTATTATGTCATGGGATTGGATTATGAGTGTTGATCCACACTGGTTTTCTACATTATTTGCTTGGTATGTCTTAGCAGGTATGATGGTTTGCGGTATTACGGTAATTTCAATGGTTACTATATATCTAAAATCAAAAGGATATTTGCCTAAAGTAAATGATAGTCACATTCATGATTTGGCAAAATTCATGTTTGGTTTCAGTATTTTCTGGACGTATTTATGGTTCTCACAATTCATGTTGATCTGGTATTCTAATATTCCAGAAGAAGTAACTTACTTTGTTACTCGTTTTCAAGATTATCAATTGCCATTTTTAGGAATGGTCGTGATGAACTTTGTGTTCCCATTATTAGTGTTAATGAATAGTGATTTCAAGCGTGTTAATTGGTTTGTAATCATGGCAGGTATCATAATCTTAGGTGGTCACTATATTGATATATTCAATATGATTATGCCAGCTACAGTTGGAGATCAATGGTCTATTGGAATTCCAGAAATTAGTTCAATACTTCTTTTTGCTGGGTTATTCATTTTTATAGTCTTTACTGCATTAACAAAACAGCCTTTAGAGCCTAAACGTAATCCTTTCATTAAAGAAAGTGAACATTTCCATTATTAATAAATTATATAAAGAACAGAAACGACAATGACTGCTTTTTTAACCCTTATCATAGTACTTTTCATAGCTGTTGCAATTTGGCAAATGGTCAAAATATTTGACCTAGCTCAAGTAGGCTCTTCTAATAGCCCTGTAGCTACAGATAAAGACAACACAATTAATGCATATTTAATGATGGGATTTTTGGTCTTCATCTATGCTATAACAATCATTAGTTTTTGGTATTTAGGTGATTTACCATTAATGTCTAATTCTGCTTCAGAGCATGGCCCAGATATTGATAATCTAATGATTATATCAATGATTGTCATTTTTATTGTTCAAACTATAACTCAATTTTTATTACATTATTTTGCTTTTAAGTATAAAGGAGAAAAAGGTAAGCAAGCTCTGTTTTATGCAGATAATAATACACTTGAAGCAATTTGGACCTTCGTTCCTGTAATTGTATTGGCTGGTTTAATTATCTACGGATTATTCACCTGGACTGCAATTATGAATGTAGATGAATCTGAAGATCCTCTAATTGTTGAGTTATATGCACAACAATTTAGTTGGAAAGCTCGCTATGGTGGAGCTGATAATACTTTAGGTTTAGCAAATGTGAGATTAATTGATATTGATCGTGCTAATATCTTAGGATTAGACGAAGCAGATCCTAATGCTCAAGATGATGTCATTACTACTGAGCTACATTTGCCAGTAGGTGTTCCAGTATTGTTTAAAATGCGTTCGCAAGATGTTTTACACTCAGCATATATGCCTCACTTTAGAGCACAAATGAACTGTGTTCCTGGTATGATTACTCAGTTTGGATTTACTCCAACAGTAACAACTAAAGATATGCGTCAAAATCCTGATATTCAAGAAAAAGTAGCTAATATTAATGCGCTTAGACTTGAAAATAAAGAGCAGGTAGAGGCTAGAGGCCAAGAGTTAATGTATGAGTTTGACTACTTATTATTATGTAATAAGATTTGTGGCAAATCACATTACAACATGCAAATGAAAATTATAGTAGAAACTCAAGAAGAATATGATGCTTGGATGAAAGAGCAAAAATTATTCAAAGATTCTTTAACAAAATAAAAAGATAAAAAAAGAAAATAGATTATGTCAGCACACGCAGATACTCACGCACACGACGACGATCACGGACATCATCATAAAGAGACTTTTGTAACTAAATATATATTTAGTCAAGATCATAAAATGATTGCAAAGCAGTACCTTATTACGGGTACAATTATGGGAGTTATTGGTGTTTTAATGTCAATAATGTTCCGTATGCAAATTGCATGGCCAGAAGAACCAAATGTCCTTTTTGAGGCATTGTTAGGTAAATGGGCTCCAGGAGGTGTTATGGATGCAGATATTTATTTAGCATTAGTAACCATTCATGGTACTATTATGGTATTCTTTGTATTAACAGCTGGTCTGAGTGGTACATTTAGTAACTTGTTAATTCCATTACAAATTGGAGCGCGAGATATGGCTTCAGGCTTCTTAAACATGGTGTCATATTGGTTATTCTTCTTGTCAAGCGTAATCATGATTATTTCATTATTTGTTGAAGCAGGACCAGCAGCAGCAGGTTGGACAATCTATCCACCGTTAAGTGCATTGCCAATGGCATCTGGTGGATCAGGAATGGGTATGACATTGTGGTTAGTTTCTATGGCTATATTTATTGCTTCTTCTTTATTGGGATCTTTAAACTATGTGGTAACTGTTATAAACCTACGTACTAAAGGGATGTCTATGACGAGATTACCTTTAACAATTTGGGCGTTTTTTGTAACGGCTATCATTGGTATCGTATCATTTCCAGTATTATTATCAGCAGCATTATTACTTATAATGGATAGAAGTTTTGGTACATCTTTCTTCTTATCAGATATATTTATACAGGGTGAAGTATTACACTATCAAGGAGGTTCTCCAGTTTTATTTGAACATCTATTTTGGTTCTTAGGGCATCCTGAAGTTTATATCGTAATCTTACCAGCCATGGGATTAGTTTCAGAGATTATGGCAACCAGCTCGCGTAAACCTATTTTTGGTTATAGAGCCATGATTATGTCAATTCTTGCAATTGCATTCCTTTCAACTATCGTTTGGGGTCACCATATGTTTATTTCAGGCATGAATCCATTCTTAGGTTCTGTGTTCACATTTACAACATTATTAATTGCAATACCTTCCGCAGTAAAAGCTTTTAACTGGATAACCACCATATGGAAAGGTAATATACAAATGAATCCGGCCATGTTATTTTCTATTGGTTTTGTTTCAACCTTTATTACAGGTGGTTTAACAGGTATCATTTTAGGAGATAGTGCCTTAGATATTAACGTACACGATACTTATTTTGTAATTGCGCATTTCCACTTGGTAATGGGTATCTCAGCACTCTATGGTATGTTTGCAGGAATCTATCATTGGTTCCCAAAAATGTTTGGTCGTATGCTAAACAAAAACTTAGGGTATATTCATTTTTGGGTAACTGCTATATGTGCTTACGGAGTTTTCTTCCCAATGCACTTTATTGGAATGGCAGGTTTACCAAGACGTTACTATACAAATTCTAATTTCCCATTATTTGATGATTTAGCCAATGCTAATGTAGTGATTACTATATTTGCTATTATTGGAGGAGCATTTCAGTTGGTATATTTATGGAATTTCTTCTATTCAATTTTCTTCGGAAAACGTACAGTTCAAAACCCTTGGAGATCTACAACGTTAGAATGGACTACTCCAGTAGAACATATTCACGGTAACTGGGAAGGTGATATACCTCACGTGTACCGTTGGTCGTACGATTACAGTAAACCTGGTCACGATGTAGACTTTGTACCTCAAAACGTTCCATTAAAGGACGGTGAAGAAGAGTTACAGCACTAAAATTCCCGTGAAAACGGGTATCCATAATAAATATTCAGAGACCTTTAGATTGAGCAATCATTCTAAAGGTCTTTTTAGTTATATTTGATTATGCTGAAATATAAATTCTTTATATTATTTCTATTGATTGTTTTCTCTTGTAATTCTGAAAAGAGCAATCAAGAAGAGCGTCGGATTATTTATGAATTAGAAGAAAAATACTCAACTTATATCATTAACTATTTTGAGGCTGCTCAAAAAAACTCAAATAATGATAAATATAATTTAACGAAACAGTTTGTAGAAATTAATGGTTTTAAAGAGAGATTTACTGTACATTTCAACACATGTGATGATTATTATAAAAATGAACGTTATATGAAATTAACAAATAGATATTTGAAATTATCAGATAACTATATAATACCAATTGTTCCTTCTGAAGATGCTGAATTTTCAGCAAAAGATAAAGACAAAATGCTACAAACATGGGTTGGTTCAAAAGGAATTTCATTTATAGTCCAAGAAGATGGTTTGATTAAAAAAATGAGCATGATGTAATTTCTAATCATTAACTTTGGATACAGCAAATTTCAGAATATAATTAATAAAAGATATCTGCCTGCGCAGGTAATGCCATGAACGAAAATCTAGACCCAACAGATGAAAATTTCACTCCAGAAGAACTGGATGTTGAAAAAAAGTTAAGACCCTTATCCTTTGATGATTTTACAGGTCAAGATCAAGTGTTGGAGAATCTTCAAATTTTTGTTCAGGCAGCTAATGGGAGAGGAGAAGCCCTAGATCATACCTTATTTCATGGTCCTCCAGGATTAGGGAAAACAACACTTGCTCACATTTTGGCAAGTGAGCTTAATGTTGGTATCAAAGTGACTTCTGGTCCAGTATTAGACAAGCCAGGTGATTTAGCTGGTTTGCTAACCAATCTTGATGAAAGAGATGTCTTATTCATTGACGAAATACATAGATTAAGTCCTATTGTAGAAGAGTATTTATATTCTGCTATGGAAGATTACAAAATCGATATTATGATTGAGTCTGGACCAAATGCAAGAACGGTTCAAATCAATTTAAACCCCTTTACTTTAGTTGGTGCAACAACGCGTTCAGGGTTATTAACGTCTCCAATGCGAGCACGTTTTGGAATACAAAGTAGATTACAATATTATAATACCGAGTTGTTAACTACAATTTTACAACGTAGTGCATCTATTTTGGGCGTTCCAATTTCTATGGAAGCTGCGGTTGAAATTGCAGGACGAAGCCGTGGTACACCAAGAATAGCAAATGCCTTATTACGTAGAGTACGAGATTTTGCTCAAATAAAAGGTAATGGTAGTATAGATATTAAAATTGCAAAGTTCGCTTTAGAAGCCCTCCATGTAGATGCACATGGTTTGGATGAAATGGATAATAAAATCCTTGCAACCATCATTGAAAAATTTAAAGGAGGTCCTGTTGGTATAACAACCATTGCTACAGCAGTAAGTGAAAGTGCAGAAACTATTGAAGAAGTTTACGAGCCCTTTCTAATTCAGCAGGGATTTTTAATGCGTACACCTCGAGGTCGTGAAGTTACAGAACAAGCTTATAAGCATCTTGGTAAAATAAAAGGACCAACTCAAGGTGGATTGTTTTAAATAGTACGCACTATATCAATCACCCAAAGTAGGATTAAGAGGTACACAAATGAGATGAGAATTCTTGATGCTTAATCTATTTTTCATCAAAATGACCATAAAATAAAAACGTAATAGGACACGCTTCATGAATTCAAAAAAACAAATACCTACTATTTCTTTACATAAATTCATTAAGCATTCGTTAGAAATTCTTAAAAACCCACTTCCTTTTCACCATAAAAATTTCACAGAACAAGGAGATGTTTTTAGATTAAAAATAGGGTTCAATAACAGCGTTATTTTTTGTAGAAATGCAGCTTTAGCAGTGTATGTACTTCAGAAGAATCAAAAAAACTATGTAAAATCTAAAATCCAAACGGAAGACTTAGTTAAATATGTAGGTGAAGGCTTGTTAACTTCCGAAGGAGACAAATGGAAAAAACAACGTAAAATGATGCAGCCTGCTTTTCATAAAAAGCAGTTGGAGAATTTATTAAGTGGCATGCAAGAAACCATCGTTTCAGAGTATGAAAATATTGAGGTGAATACAGTTGTAGATATATTCCCTACGCTCAATGATTTAGCCTTTCAAACCGTTGTAAAATCATTATTTACAAAAGCTGCACGATCTAGAGATATGGAACGTTTGCAATACGTAACCGAAGCAAATCAACGTATGTTGGTTAAAGAATTACGTCAACCTTATCTAGGTTGGTGGTTCAAAGCAAGTGGTACAATTAAAAAACATTTGGATCTTTCAAAAGAGGCTAGAATAATTTTGAAAGGTATCGTTGACGAACGAAAATCATCTGGTAAACGTTATGATGATTTATTAGATATGTTGATAGAAACCAAATATGATGACGGTTTGGGTATGAGTGAAGAACAACTCATAGATGAAATTCTAATTATTTTTACTGCAGGTCATGAGACCACATCAAATGCATTGACATTCACGTTTCAGTTATTAGCAAAACATCCAGAATGGCAAGAAAAGATTTATGCTGAAATTTCTGAAGTAAATCAAGAAACCAATGATTTAATGCAACGTGTTTTGGCATCAAAAATTTGTCAGCAAGTTATTGAAGAGTCCATGCGTTTATATCCTCCAGCCTATTTTATAGATCGCGTTAATATTGCCGAAGATCATTTTGATGATATGAATTTTGAACCTGGCTCTAATTTATTGTTTTCGGTATATGAGATGCATCGTCATCCAAAACTTTGGGAACAACCAAACGAGTTTAAACCAGAACGTTTTGAAGAGGGTTCACGTAAATTTTCATCACAATATTTCCCTTTTGGTGCAGGACCTAGAAAATGTATTGGTAACAATTTTGCGATGTTTGAAATGATTATCGCCATAAGAGAAATAGTATCTAAGTATAAAATATATGCAGAATTTGAAAACATTGAAATTACACCATTAATTACTTTAAAGCCTGAAAATGCATTTCTAAGATTTGAACCTAGATAAGTGATTAATAACAAATCTAAATACAGTCAATTAATAAAAGATGAGGCCCAACGCCTCGGGTTTTTATCTTGTGGTATAAGTCCATCAGGATTTCTAGAAGAAGAAGCACCTCGATTAGAAAAGTGGTTAAAAAACAACGCACATGGCGAAATGCGTTATATGGAAAACCATTTTGACAAACGCCTCGATCCCACAAAACTCGTTGAAGGATCAAAAAGTGTGATCTCATTACTCTTAAATTATTTTCCTTCGGAAATTCAAAACCCAGAAAGTTATCAACTCTCAAAATACGCTTACGGTACCGATTATCACTTTGTCATCAAAGATAAACTGAAAGAATTGTTACATACAATCCAAACGGAAATAGGAGACGTTAACGGACGAGCATTTGTAGATTCTGCTCCAGTTTTAGACAAAGCTTGGGCAGCCAAATCTGGTTTAGGATGGATTGGCAAACACTCTAACTTATTGACTCAAAAAGTTGGATCATTCTATTTTATTGCAGAGCTTATTATCGATCTAGAACTAGAATATGACCATATAGTTTCAGATCATTGCGGTACATGTACAGCTTGTATAGACGCGTGCCCTACAGAAGCAATTACTGAGCCTTATGTTGTTGATGGTAGTAAATGTATTTCATATTTCACGATAGAACTTAAAGACAATATTCCTTCCGAAGTAAAAGGAAAATTCAATGATTGGATGTTTGGCTGCGATATTTGCCAGGATGTGTGCCCTTGGAACCGGTTTTCTAAAGCACATAGCGAACCCTTGTTTAATCCGCATCCTGAATTGTTAGATATGACAAAAAAAGATTGGGAAGAAATTACTCAAGATACGTTTAGTAAAGTATTTCAGAAATCAGCAGTAAAAAGAACTAAATTTTCTGGATTACAACGAAATATTAATTTTTTGAAATAGTTGAATTAATCATTTAAGAATTATCATGTACATTCATTTAGAGACTCATTAATGCATTGGTCGTAAGTATCACGTTTTCCATAAAACTAATTATTTTTGAAATGTCAAGATCATCATTACGACTTTAGTTTATTAACCAATAAAAAATAGAATAATGAAAATATCACATAAACTATTAGGCTTAGTTTTAGTATTAAGTCTTATAGCTTGTAAGGAAACTACCGGTGAAACAACCGTTGAAAAAACTGTAGAAGAAACATCTAAATCGCAATATGATATCCCAGACTCATGGATTCAAAAAAGAGTAGATGCAGCTAATAAAAGATTAAACGCTACAGAGGCTGGGAAAGTGTTATGGAGTGCGATGGAAGCTCATGGAGGTTTGAAAACTTGGTATTCTAATGGTTATTTTTCATTTCGTTTTAACTATCAACCCGTAAATGGCAAAGGTATAAGGGATTCATATCAAACTATTGATACTTGGAGTAATAAAGCTAGACATCATAGTATAGAAGATCCATCTTCAATCTATGGTTGGGACGGAAACGAATCGTGGGTAAAAGCTAAAGACAGTACCTCTTTTGATTATGATACTGCTTTTTGGGCACTAACACCTCTGTATTTCTCTGGACAGCCTTTTGTTTTAGATGGAGAAGGTGTTAATCTAGAATTGTTGCCGGAGCAAAACTTTAAAGGTAAAGCACAAAAAGTTATAAAAGCAACATATGATGCAGGTGTAGGGTCTGCTCCTGATGATTATTACATACTATATGTAAATGCAAAAACTAATTTAGTAGATGCTTTTAAATATATAGTATCATACCCAAAGTATTTTCCAAACGGAGGTCATGCTCCAGAGAAAATTACGGTTTCTCAAGGAACTACAACTGTCAATGATATCACGTTTTCAACAGGCTTTAAAACATATTGGTCAACCAAAGATAAAGATGGCTTAGGTGAGTATATTACTAAAATAGAAGTGAGTGATCTTAGCTTTTCTCCTGCAGTTGATAAAAACTTTTTTTCTAAACCTGAGGGAGGAAAAACAATAAATAAGTAATTGTAAAATAATTTAATAAGAGCCTTAATAATCAATCAATGATTACTAAGGCTTTTTGTTTTTCTTTCTTATAAAACAATTATCTTTGTAAATCATTTAATACGCAACTAAAATGAGCAAACAAAGTAAACGCAGAGAAGCTTTAGTGTATCATGCTAAGCCTACTCCAGGTAAAATTCAAGTCGTACCAACAAAAAAATATGCTACACAAAGAGATTTGTCTTTAGCCTATTCGCCTGGTGTTGCTGAACCTTGTTTAGAGATTGAAAAAGATAAAAAAAACGCCTATAAATATACAGCTAAAGGTAACTTAGTTGCTGTGATTTCTAATGGAACTGCAGTATTGGGACTAGGTAATATAGGTCCTGAAGCCTCTAAACCTGTTATGGAAGGTAAAGGTTTGCTCTTTAAAATTTTTGCAGATATTGATGTATTTGACATTGAAGTTGATACCGAAAATGTTGAAGAATTTATTCAAACCGTGAAAAAAATAGCACCAACTTTTGGTGGTATAAATTTAGAGGATATTAAGGCTCCTGAAGCTTTTGAAATAGAACGTCGTTTAAAAGCAGAATTGGATATTCCGGTAATGCATGACGATCAACATGGTACTGCAATAATTTCTGCAGCTGCATTATTAAATGCTTTAGAGATTGCAGGCAAGAAAATAGATGACGTACAAATTGTTATAAGTGGAGCTGGTGCTGCCGCGATTTCTTGCTCGAGATTATACCAAGCTTGTGGAGCTAAGCGCGAGAATATGGTCATGCTAGATAGTAAAGGTGTTATTAGAGACGATCGTGATAATTTAACCAAAGAAAAGGCTGAATTCGCAACCCATAAAAAAATTGATACTTTAGATGAGGCTATGAAAAATGCCGATGTTTTTATTGGTTTGTCAATGGCAGATATTGTGTCACCAGACATGCTTTTGGCTATGGCTAATGATCCGATTGTGTTCGCGATGGCAAATCCTAATCCAGAGATTCCTTATGATATTGCAATTGCTACTCGTAAAGATATCATTATGGCAACTGGTAGGAGTGATCATCCTAATCAAGTAAACAATGTACTTGGTTTTCCATTTATTTTTAGAGGAGCTTTAGATGTGCGTTCAACAAAAATAAACGAAGCTATGAAAATGGCCGCAGTTTATGCTTTGGCTAATTTAGCTAAAGAGCCAGTACCAGAGCAAGTTAATATCGCTTATGGGGAAACACGTTTAACTTTTGGACGTGACTATATCATCCCAAAGCCATTTGATCCTAGATTAATTGCAGAAGTGCCTCCAGCAGTAGCAAAAGCAGCTATGGAGAGTGGTGTTGCTACAGAGCCAATTGTAGATTGGGATAAGTATAAAGATGAACTTTTAGAGCGTTTAGGATCTGATAACAAAATAGTAAGACTATTACTAAATAGAGCAAAGATGAACCCAAAACGTGTGGTTTATGCTGAAGCCGATCATTTAGATGTACTTAAGGCAGCTCAAATTGTTTATGATGAAGGTGTTGCCATTCCTATTTTATTAGGAAGGCGTCAAACGATTCTAAAATTAATGGAAGAGATTGAGTTTGATGCAGATTTAGAAATTATTGATCCAAAATCTGACGAAGAAGAAGAACGAAAAAATCAGTATGCAAAAGTCTATTGGGAACAACGTAGACGTAAAGGTGTAACGCTTTATTCCGCAGAAAGAATAATGCGAGAACGTAATTACTATGCTGCGATGATGGTAAATATGGGTGATGCAGATGCATTGATTTCTGGTTATGCTAGAAGTTACCCGCTAGTCGTAAAGCCTATGTTAGAGCTAATAGGTTTAGCCACTGGTTCTACTCGTGTTGCAACTACAAATGTAATGATGACACAACGTGGTCCAATGTTTTTGAGCGATACCTCTATTAATATAAATCCGTCAGCTAATGATCTTACGAGAATAGCTCAAATGACGGCTGGTGTTGTTAAAATGTTTGGTATGGAACCTGTGATGGCAATGATATCGTACTCTAATTTTGGATCTTCAAAAAATCAAACAGCAGTTAAAGTTAGAGAAGCAGTTGAGTATTTACATAAAAGGCATCCTGATTTAATTGTTGATGGTGAATTGCAAACCGATTTTGCACTAAATAGAGAATTACTAGAAGAAACGTTTCCATTCTCTAAATTGGCAGGTAAAAAAGTGAATACGCTAATTTTTCCAAATTTAGAGTCAGCCAACATTACTTATAAACTCTTAAAAGAACTTAATAAGGCAGACTCAATTGGACCTATTATGATGGGAATGAAAAAACCAGTTCACATACTACAATTACATGCAAGTGTAGATGAAATAGTAAATATGACAGCTATCGCAGTGATTGATGCTCAGCAAAAAGCAAAATTATTGCGTAAGTAAGTCAAGTGTAATACCATACCAATCGCCTTTGTAATGCAAATAATTTTATTACATTTGAGTTTTCAATTTTAATTGTGATATAGGAGTACTATTTTACTATTGAAATTAAACACAGTTGAGTAATGATAACACATATTCAAGGTAAATTAGTAGAGAAGAACCCAACAGATGTTGTTATAGACTGTAATGGTGTTGGTTATCTTTTAAATATATCACTACATACATTTTCACAAATTCCAGATCAAGAGGCTCTCAAATTATATGCGCATTTAATAGTGCGAGAAGATTCTCATACACTTTATGGGTTTTCAACCATTGCAGAACGTGAAATCTTCAAATTATTGCTATCTGTAAGTGGAATAGGAGCAAATACTGCAAGAATGATGCTGTCGTCTCTAACACCACAGCAAGTGAAAGAAGGTATTGCTCATGGAGATGTAGCATTAATCCAATCTATTAAGGGAATTGGAGCCAAAACAGCAGCACGAGTAATACTAGATTTAAAGGATAAAGTACTTAAAGTGTACGATATTGATGAAGTTTCTGTTAATAAGAACAATACGAATAAAGATGAAGCGTTATCAGCTTTAGAGGTTTTAGGATTTGCTAAAAAACAAGCAGAACGTGTTGTAGAAAAAATTGTATCAAAACAACCAGATGCCACGGTAGAAAACATTATTAAAGAAGCGCTAAAAAATTTATAGAAATTTGAGTACAACTAACTTTACTTATTCAAAATCATACCGACTACTATTAGTAATTGCTTCAATATTGATTAGCAGTTTTGGCTATGCACAAATTAATCCTGCCGAACAAGACTCAACAAAAACCGGATTTTCTTTAGGAAAGCTTAGTATTCCTAACCCTCAAAGTATTGTTTCAAAATATACATATGACCCAATAACAGATAGATATATTTATACAGAAACTGTTGGGAATTTTAATATTAATTATCCTATTATATTAACACCAGCAGAATTTCATAGACTCGTTTTGCTCGAACAACAGCAAAAATATTACAAGCAAAAAATTGATGCTGCAGCTGGTCAAAAAGAAGGTGCAGAAGATGAACAAAAAAACCTTTTGCCAGAATTTTATGTTAATTCAGGGTTTTTTGAAACTATTTTTGGAGGTAATACAATTGAAGTGATACCACAAGGTTCTGCAGAAGTAGATTTAGGAATCCTTTTTACCAAACAAGATAATCCAACATTTTCTCCTAGAAATCGAAGTAATTTTACATTCGATTTTGATCAACGTATAAGCCTAAGTTTATTAGGTAAAGTAGGTACACGTTTACAAGTAACTGTAAATTATGATACTGAGTCCACATTTGATTTTCAACAATTAACAAAATTAGAATACACACCAACCGAAGATGATATTGTTAGAAAAATAGAAGTTGGTAACGTAAGTATGCCACTTAACAGTTCGTTGATAACTGGTGCACAAAGTTTATTTGGTGTTAAAACCGAATTGCAATTTGGTAAAACTAGAGTGACTGCAATTTTCTCTGAACAAAAATCACAGTCACAATCTGTAGTAGCTCAAGGTGGTGGTACGGTTGAAGAATTTGAATTCTTTGCAAGAGATTATGATGAGAATAGACACTATTTCTTAGCACAATATTTTAGAGATACTTATGATGAATCAATGCTGCGTTACCCTTACATTGCTAATAATATACAGGTTACAAGAATAGAAGTATGGGTAACCAACAGAAGTAATCAAACTGAAAATGTTAGAAACGTTGTTGCGTTGCAAGATATTGGTGAATTTGAAACTATTGGTTTAAATGGAGGTGTGCCTCCAGGAGGATTTATAAATGCAGCTGGCTCACAATTTCCTGATAATGATAATAATGCATTTGACCCAACAAATATTGGTGGAGCAGGTTCATTTTTATCTTCTGCTGTAAGGGATATTACAACTGCAGAACAAGGGATTTTAACTCCTGCTAATGAAGGGTTTGACTTCGGAAAACTTGAAAACGCGAGAAAGTTACAACAAGGAAGTGATTATACGTTAAGCCAACAATTAGGTTATATTTCTTTAAACCAAAGATTACTTAATGATGAGATTCTTGCCGTTGCGTTTCAATATACTATTGGAGGTCAAGTGTATCAAGTAGGTGAATTTGCTAATGATGGTGTGAATTCTACTGCTTCAGGAAATGATACCGATAGTGATGGTGTTCCTGATTCTATAGACGCAGATGTTGATGGTGATGGTGTTGTGGATAATGGACCAGATACAGATGGTGACGGAATCAATGATATTGGTGATGCAGATGTTAATGGCGATGGAGCAGTTGATAATGGACCAGATGCTAATTTTGATGGAATTAATGATAGCTATGTAACGATACAAGAAGGATCTACACAAAGTTTAATTGTTAAAATGTTGAAGAGTCCAATTACAGATGTCAATCAACCTATTTGGGACTTAATGATGAAAAACATCTATGATACTGGAGCTTTTCAATTAGATCAAGAAGATTTTAGGCTTAATATTTTCTATACAGAAGCCTCACCTTTAAATTATATCTCGCCTGTAGAAGGTTCTACGTTTCCAGAATTTGATAATAATACACCATTTGATACATCTGATGACGGACAAATATTAGATACACCATTAATTAGATTATTTCATTTAGACAGGTTAAATTATAATAATGATCCGCAAGCTGGTGGTGATGGTTTCTTTGATTTTGTTCCAGGAATGACTGTTTTAACCCAAAATGGTAAAATTATATTCACAAAAACCGAACCTTTTGGTCGTTATCTCTTTGATATTCTTGATGATGATGGAAATGATTTTGATAATGAGGCAGATTATGAATATAACGAAGGTGATGCAGGAGCAGATCCGTATAACTTAAATCAGCTTAAGTATGTTTATGATATTCTTTACAAGGAAACAAAAACAGCAGCCTTAGATGAAGCTGAGAAAAATAAATTCCAAATTAAAGGTCGTTATAAATCTTCAGGTGGTGATGGGATTCCGTTAGGAGCATTCAATGTGCCTAGAGGATCTGTGATTGTAACTGCTGGTGGACGTACCTTAGTTGAAGGTCAAGATTATACCGTAAATTATCAAATTGGACGTGTTTATATTATTGATGAAGCGTTAAAATCTTCTAATATTCCTATCAATGTTTCGGTAGAAAATAATGCCGTATTTGGACAACAAACAAGACGATTTACAGGTGTAAATGTTGAGCATCAATTTAATGAAAACTTTGTACTAGGTGCTACACTTTTAAATCTAAATGAGCGTCCTATTACTCAAAAGGCCAATTATAATTCTGAACCAATTAATAATACCATCTTTGGGTTTAATGGTAATTATTCAACCGAAGTACCGTTTTTTACACGATTGGTTAATAAACTTCCAAATATAGATACAGATGCACCTTCAAACCTATCAGTAAGAGGTGAGTTCGCATATTTAGCACCAGGTGCTCCTAAAGGAACAGACTTTGATAATGAAGCTACGGCATATGTTGATGATTTTGAAGGAACACAAGGCGCTATAGATTTATTATCACCTCAATCTTGGTTCTTATCTAGTAGACCAAGAGGATTAGGTAGAACCTATGCTGGTTTTGGTGGTGAAGATGAAAATGGAATTCAAAATGGTTTTGATAGAGCCGTATTAAACTGGTATACAATTGATCCTATTTTTTATAGTAATCAACGTCCAGGCGATATTAGTGATGAAGATGTTTCTGATCTTTATACGCGTCGTGTATTTATCGATGAAGTTTTTCCTGAAATTGATGTTGCTCAGGGTCAAAGTACGGTGATTAATACTTTAGATTTAGTGTATTATCCTACAGAAAGAGGACCTTATAATTTTCAACCATTAAATCAAACTGATACCGATGGAAATGGGTTGATAGATAGTCCTCAAGATAGTTGGGCAGGAATTACAAGGCAAATTACCTCTACAGATTTTGAACAAGCTAATGTAGAATATATTGAATTTTGGTTAATGAATCCGTTTATGGACGATAGTGGTGACACCATATTAAGTGCATCTCCTGGTAGCCTATTTATCAATTTAGGTAACATTTCCGAAGATGTCATAAAGGATGGGAAAAAACAATATGAAAATGGATTGCCAGAGGATGGAGATATTACGCCTTTATTACCTGTAACAGCCTATCAAACGGTTGTGCCAAGAAATCAATCACTCATCTATACTTTCTCAACAGGAGGAGAAGAACGTGATAATCAAGATGCTGGTTATGATGGTTATGATGATGCACAAGAAACGATACAATTTGGCTCAACCTTTGGTCCAGACCCTTCAAATGATAATTACACGTATTATTTAAACACTGAAGGAGATATTTTTGAGCGTTACAAAAAATATAATGGTTTGCAAGGTAACTCTCCAGATGTCTTTACAGATACTAATAGAGGGTCTACTGTACAACCTGATGTTGAGGATATCAACCGAGATAATACCATGAATACTATTGATAGCTATTATCAATATGAGGTTAAAATTGATCCAACTACATTAAATGCTAGTAATCCACAAATTAATGATGTCAAAACGCGTCCAGTAACATTGCCAAATGGTCAAACAGCAGATGTAACTTATTATCAATTTAGAATTCCAATTTCTGAGCCTACTGATGCTATTGGAGGTATTTCAGATATTAGATCAGTTCGTTTTGCTCGTTTGTTTTTGAAAGATTTTGAAGAGAAAACAGTTATGCGTTTCGCAACTTTAGATTTAGTGCGTAGTGATTGGAGACGTTATCAATTAACACTTGATGAAGAAGCAAATAATGATGATGATAATACAGATTTTACCGTAGGTGTTGTTGGCCTTCAACAAAATGAAGGTAATTATTTCTTACCACCAGGAGTTGTATTAGAGCAGTTAAATAACAACAATAATATTATTAGACAAAATGAACAATCCTTACAATTAGAGGTTTGCGATTTAGAGCCACAAGATTCTCGTGGTGTTTACAAAAATGTTAATGTAGACATGAGACAGTATAATAAGCTGCGTATGTTTATACATGCAGATCCAGGTGAGTCTACAACCATGCTAAGTGATGGTGATTTAATAGGTTTTATTCGTATGGGTAATGACTTTACTCAAAATTATTATCAAATTGAAGTGCCTTTACAAGTCTCTTCAGGAACGTCTACTGCAGAATCTGTTTGGCCAGAAGCCAACGAAATTAATATTGATCTATCTGTATTAGAACAAGTAAAATCTTTAGGAATTGCAGCCGGCTCTTTAGCTAACTTAGAACCTTCATTTTATGATCTTATAGGTGATGACTTAACGGCAACTTCAGAGTATGCTTTACCTGTTGTACCTGGTCAACAAAGAATTGGAATTAAAGGAAATCCAAACTTTGGAGACATACGAGTTTTAATGGTAGGTGTTAAAAATTCTGGTCAAAGTGGAATGGATGCATGTGGAGAGATTTGGTTTAATGAACTTCGTTTAGCCGATTTAGATAATGAAGGTGGTTGGGCAGCTGTTGCAGGAATGGATGCTAATTTTGCAGATTTTGCCAATATCAGCGCAACAGGACGTAAAAGTACTATAGGTTTTGGGTCGGTAGAGCAAAGACCAAATGAGAGAAGTAGAGAAGATGTAGAGCAGTATGATATCGTAACTAATTTAAATTTAGGACAGTTATTACCTAAAAAATGGGGAATTCAATTGCCTTTTAATTACGCTATTGGTGAAGAAATAATTACACCAGAGTATGATGAGTTTTATCAAGATATTAAATTACAAACACAATTAGATAATACAACAAATCGGGATTCAATATTAAATGTAAATGAGAATTATACAAAACGAAAAAGTATAAACTTTATAGGTGTTAGAAAAAATAGAACAGGTGATGCTAAGCCACGTTTCTATGATGTAGAAAACCTAACATTTAACTATTCTTATAACAAGGAAGAACGACGCGACTTTGAAATCGAAAATGCCTTAAGTCAGCAAGTAAGAGCTGGAGTTAATTATGCTTATAGTTTTGATGCTAAACCTATAGAGCCATTTAAGAAAAACGATTCTCTGTTTAGAGGTAAATATTGGAAAATTTTAAAAGATTTTAATTTTAACCCAGTACCAACAAGTTTTACAGTGAATTCTGATATCATTCGTCAGTTTAATAAGCAAAAGTTTAGAGAAGTAGATTTAACAGGAGATAATATTGGTTTAGAAGAGTTGTTTCAAAGAAATTATAATTTCAACACGCAATATGCCCTCAATTATAACTTAACAAAAGCATTGAGTTTAAACTTTACAGCTGCAAATACAAATATTGTAAGAAATTATTTTGTTGATGATGTTTTAAACGGCCGACAAAACCCAGAATTAGATGTATGGGATGGCTTCTTTGATTTTGGTGATCCAAATATTCAAAATCAACAATTACAACTTAACTATGAAATCCCGTTATATAAGATTCCTACATTAAGTTTTATGAGAGCGACCTACTCATATACAGGAGATTTTCAATGGCAAAAAGGATCAGATTTAAATACGAATCTACCTATTGAAAACGAAGATGCACCTGGTACATTTACGACTTATAATTTAGGGCATTCCATTCAAAATGCAAATACGCACAATATTAACTCCACATTTAATATGGAGACATTGTATAAGCATGTTGGTCTAACTAAAAAGAAAAAAAGGAATACAAGAGTGTCTAAACGCCCAACACCAGGAGCTTTAGGTAAAGATGGGAAATCTACATCGCCTGCAGCTGCCTCTAATGAACCAGCAAAAAAAGGTGCAGGCTCTAAAATATTAAATGCAGGTATAGATTTGTTAACAGCAGTTAAGCGTATTCAAATAAATTATACCGAAAATAACGGTTCATATTTACCAGGTTATTTAAGAACTCCAGGGTTTATAGGTACCTTTAAGCCAACATTAGGGTATACTTTTGGTAGCCAAAGAGATATTAGAGGTCTAGCAGCAAGAAATGGTTGGTTAACGGTATATGAAGATTTTAATCAACAATATAGCGAGACAACAAATCGTATTTTAGATATTTCAGCAGATATAGAATTAATTCCCGATTTAAACATAGATATTACTGGTGGACGTACTTATTCCGAAAGTATAACACAAAACTTTAGAGTTGAAGATTTTGTCGATGCCAATGGTAACTTAGGGTCAGATGGTGTGTTGGATTACAATCCTTTAATTACTAATTCCTTCGGAAACTTTAATATTTCAACCGCTTTAATTAAAACATCATTTAGTAAAAGTGATGAAAACCAATCTGCAGCATTTGATGATTTTAGAACCAACAGATTAGTTGTCGCAAGGCGTTTAGCACGCGAGTTTTATGGCAATGATAACTATTCTATAGATGCAGAAGGCTATCCATTAGGGTTTGGTAAAAACAGTCAAGCAGTATTATTACCATCATTTTTGGCAGCTTATAAAGGTACAAATCCAGATAAAATTAGTTTATCTGCATTTAGAGATATTCCAATTCCTAATTGGCAATTAAAGTATACAGGCTTCATGAAAATGAAGTGGTTTAAAAAACGATTTAAGCGTTTTTCAATAACACATGGTTACCGTTCTAGTTATACAATTAATCAATTTAGAACAAATTTAGATTTGCAGCCAGGAGATTTACAACCAGGTGTAGCCTATGAAGATCAACCTAATTTTAGTGAAGTTGTAGATCAATCGGGTAACTTTAAAAATCAAACTATTTTTAGTAATATCAATCTAGAAGAACAATTTAGTCCTCTGTTTAGAATCGATTTTGAAATGAAAAATTCAGTCAAGATCTTAGCTGAAATGAAGAAGGATCGTATTTTATCTATGAGTTTTGATAATAATTTATTGACAGAAATTCAGGGTCATGAATACATATTAGGTTTAGGCTATCGTATTAAAGATTTACGCATTCGTTCTAAATTAGCCGGACCAAAGCAAGTGATTAAAAGTGATTTAAACATGAAAGCAGATGTTTCAGTAAGAAACAATAAAACCATTATTAGGTATTTAGATATCGAAAACAATCAAATTACTCAAGGTCAAACCATTTGGGGATTAAAGTATACAGCAGATTATGCGTTTTCTAAAAACTTAACTGCCATTTTCTATTTTGATTATACTTTCTCTGAATACGAAATATCCACTGCTTTTCCACAAACGACAATTAGATCAGGATTTACATTGCGTTACAATTTTGGAAATTAGTAGCATATAATATCTAAAAAAATTACATTTGTAAACCATACAAAAAATTAGATTATACCATGAATATACCATCAGATTTAAAATACACAAAGGATCACGAATGGATCAAAATTGAAGGTGATACCGCTACAGTAGGTATTACAGATTTCGCACAAGGAGAACTTGGAGATATCGTTTATGTTGAAGTAGAAACACTCGATGAAACTTTAGACATCGAAGAAATATTTGGTACGGTTGAGGCCGTTAAAACCGTTTCAGATTTATTCTTACCACTCTCTGGAGAGATTATAGAGTTTAACGAGAGTCTAGAAGACGAGCCAGAAAAGGTGAATACAGATCCTTATGGTGACGGTTGGATGATTAAAATTAAATTTTCTGATGCCTCAGAAATTGATAATCTATTATCTGCCGATGATTACAAAGCTCTTATTGGTGCTTAAAAAATGGGCATTGCCTATTTTAATATTATATGCTTTAGCATTAACAACTGTTAGCCTAGTTCATTTAGGAGGTATGCCAAGTTTAGGCTCCTCGTTTGATGATAAGATTTTCCATTTTATAGCTTATTTTTTGTTCACTGTTCTTGTCTATAATTATAGTAGAACCAAAAAAGGAACGTATATCATATTAATATCTGCTATATGTGTAATTATTTATGGCATTATTATTGAAGTTCTTCAGCATGTATTAACATCTTACAGAACGTTAGATGTTTTTGATGCATTAGCAAATACATTAGGAGTAACCTTTGCAACTCTAATTATTAAATTTAGAAATAAACTAAAGTTAAATTAAAATAATAGCTTGCTTTTTTAACAAAAAATTGGTTAATTTAGCATTCAGAAAACCTTTTAAGCACATGGAACCTAAAAAGAATATTAAATCAGATGTAAGCAGAAACAGCTCGCTGTATTTTGCCGTAGGAATGGTATTGATGATGGCTCTAACTTATTTGACTATTAATTATAGATCATATGAGAAAGAAGTTATTGATATTGGACAATTAGACTTAGACGCTCTTGAAGAAGAAGATATTCCTATTACAGATCAAAAAATAGTTCCACCACCTCCACCACCTCCACCACCTGTAGTGCCTGAGGAAATTGAAATCGTGGAAGATGAAAAGGAAATTGAAGAAACAGTAATTGAATCTACAGAAACTGACCAAACTGAAGAAATCGTTGAGGTTGAAGAAATTGAAGTTGAAGAAGTAGAAGAAGATATAGATGTACCTTTTAACGTTATTGAAAATGTACCAATTTTCCCAGGTTGTGAAAATGAAAAAGGTAACAATGCTAAAAAGCAATGTATGTCTGATAAAATTAGCAAGTTTGTAAACAAAAAATTTGATACAGATTTAGCTAGTGAATTAGGTCTATCTGGAAGACAGCGTATCAACGTGATCTTTAAAATTGATAAAACAGGTAACATCGTTGGTGTACGAGCAAGAGCTCCGCATCCAGGTCTTGAAAAAGAGGCTAAGCGAGTGATTAACTTGTTACCTAAAATGAAACCAGGTAAACAAAGAGGTAAGCCAGTAAATGTACCTTACTCTTTACCAATCTTATTTCAAGTGCAAGACTAGATATTATATAACATATCATAAAATTTCAAAATCCCATCTAAGTAATTAGATGGGATTTTTACTTTGGTATGCTTATTGTGATTTAAACATAATATTAACATTTTAAATCAAATATTATGAAAGATTTTAAAAAATCGCACGATATTGCTGGTCAGAGCAATAAAAATGTGCAAAAATCACACAAGCACGATGCAAATTTACAAAAAAACTCATCGTTGTATTTTCAAATCGGACTCATTCTTTGTCTTCTTGGTACCTACGCCTTATTTGAGATGAAGTTTGAAAACAAAGTATTTAAACAAGACCTTGTTATCGTTGATCCTGATGATAGTCCTTATTTCACACCAACAATTATTGTGGAGCCCAATGTACCTCCAAAAGCAGATCCAATTAAAAAGCCAAAAGAAAAACAACTCATTGATGATCCAATAATTGTAGATAATGATACACCAGATGTTGAAACACCAAACATTATTACAGATCCGCCAACAACAGATAAACCTATTAATCCTAATACGTTCGAAGATCCTGTAGATCCTAGTAAAAATGAGAAAATTGAGGCGCCTTTCAATTTAAATGGTGTTGAAGTGGTACCTGTATATCCAGGTTGTGAGAAAAAAACAACCAATGGAGAGCGTATTAAATGTATGAACGAAAAAATCACCAAATTAGTGCAGCGTAAATTTGATACCGATCTTGCCGGAGAACTAGGGTTGTCTGGTACACAACGTATCAATGTTCAGTTTAAAATTGATAAAAATGGAAATGTTTCAGAAATCTTAACCAGAGCACCACATCCAAGTTTAGAAAAAGAAGCAGAGCGTGTAACAAACAAAATTCCACAAATGGAACCAGGTTTGCAAAGAGAGCAACCAGTATCTGTACTTTATAATCTTCCAATTGTATTTAAAGTGAATTAAACTTTGCCAAACCTATTTTGCGGTAAACAGGTGAAATACACCTATAGCGATCTATAACTAATTTTAGTTTTAGGTCGCTTTTTTTATAAAAAATCGAATTACCTAATTTTTGAAAAAAACAGTATCTTTCGAGCAACTAATGTTGTACATGCTATATGAAGAATCGTTTCTTACTTGTGTTTTTATTCGCTTTTGGATTCATAACAGCACAAGAGGTTTCAAATTTTGAAAAATCTCCAGTATTCCCTGAGTGTGAATCTCAACCTATCAACCAATTAAAAGTCTGTTTTAATAATAATATCAATGCCTTTATCTATAAAGAGTTTAAGGTTCCAGAAATAGTCAATGATGATAGTTACAATGGTGAAGTCAAAGTGCTTTTTGAAGTCGATAAACTAGGTAACATTACTATCATTTACATAGACGCTGTTTATGATGAGCTAAAAGAAGAAACAGAGCGAGTTTTTGAGGCTTTACCAAAAGTATCTCCAGGAACGTACAACGGTAAACCCACATTTTATCAATATTCTTTAGGTATAAAAATACCTTTAATTAATCCTTCGGAAATTCAAACACAACAAGCAAAAGCTAAAACCATTCACCTTAATGCTGCAACCAATTTAAATGCAGACGTAAGTGATGAGTATAATAACGTAGCAGATAGTATTGTTAAATATGAAAAATTGGAATATAGCAGCCAGTTAAATATTCCTTTTACACATAACTATTATTCTAGATTTGATCAAGAAATGAATGGTTTAGGAACAAATAGTCATACTGCAGCAAAACCATTTACCTATAATGAAGTCTCGGCTTACTATGATTTTAAAGCCGAAAAGCAAGCTTTGGTTAAAGGTAGCGATACGTGGTGGAAACGAAAATTATGGAACGAACATTTAGTAGAAATTCAAGGAAAAGACTATTGGTTCACAGTAGATCCTATCTTTGATTTGCAAGTTGGTAAAGATACCGAAGCCGATTTTAGTTCTACATATAATAATACGAGAGGTATTTTTATTCAAGGTGGTTTGGGTAAAAAATTCAATTTTACAACTTCAATTTATGAGAGTCAAGGACGTTTTGCTCAATATTTTAATGAATACGCAGTAGGCATCAGTGCCGAAGGTAATGAGCCAATCATACCAGGAAGAGGACTATCTAAACTGTTTAAAGATGGTGGTTTTGATTATCCGGTGGCAGAAGCTTATTTGTCGTATTCGCCAGCTAAATTTATTAATGTTCAATTTGGCCACGGTAAAAATTTTATAGGTGAAGGATATCGATCCTTATTTCAAGGTGATGCTACGAGTCCTTATCCGTTTTTAAAATTGAACACCAAATTTTGGAAAATAAAATATACCAATACTTGGATGTGGTTAAAAGATGTAAGGCCAGAGGTGACCGAAGATGGAGCGTTTTTAACCAAATATATGGCAAATCATTATTTGAGTTGGAATGTTACCAAGCGATTAAACATTGGTTTATTTGAATCTGTACTCTGGTCAAATGATAATGATAGAGGATTTGATATAAATTATTTAAATCCAGTAATATTTTATAGAGCCATTGAGTTTTCTACAGGTCAAGATGCTGGTAATGCTATCTTAGGAGCTTCGGCAAAGTATAAATGGAATAATAAAGTGAATATCTATTCGCAATTTATTCTAGATGAATTTGCAATTAATGATGTTACAGCAGGAAACAAGAGTTGGAGAAATAAGTTTGGATATCAAATAGGAGTCAAATATTTTGATGCCTTTAAAGTAGATAATCTATTGTTGCAATTTGAATATAATAGAGTGCGACCTTACACATACTCACATAATTCTATCGTTTTAAATTATGCGCACAACAATCAACCAATGGCGCATCTTTGGGGAGCAAACTTTAGCGAAGCCATTTTAATAGGTCGTTACAATTATAAGCGTTGGTTTGGAGACGCTAAGTTTATCTTTGGTAAACGTGGTTTTGATTTTAATGATGGTACAGATGATTTTAACTACGGAAGTAATATTTTTAGATCCGAAGTTGATCGTAATGCAAATACAGGGATTACCGTTGGACAAGGAAATACAACAACCGTTTTTCAAGCAGATTTAGGTGGTGGTTACATCGTTAATCCTGCAACTAATTTGAGATTGTTTACCAATATTACGTTTAGAAATTATAACCCAGAGGCAGATACAGCTGCTGCTTTAAATACAAGTACAGCTTGGTTTACGGTAGGTGTAAGAACAGATTTGTTTAATTGGTATAATGATTTTTAAGAAATGTTAATTGTGAAATAGATCGTGCTATAAATATATCGATGTACAAAAATTAATGTAAGTTTACATTTTGAAAATTAACCCAATTATGTAACGAGCATGTTAAAAAAACGATCATTTAAAAGAATGATTAATTGCAAGCAACATGTGATCATTAAAAATTAATACATACAAACACATGAAATATTTTAAAATTCTTCCAATACTAATAGTTAGTTCATTACTTTGTTTTTATAGCTGTAATGAAGATAAAAAAACACAAAAGCAAGAGACTGTAACCGCTAAGGAGGATTTAGAAACAACTACAGAAGCTACCAAGGCAACTCCGCCTCTTAAAGAACCTGCTCAAAATGCGAGTGGTGTTTGGCATTACACGTGTAGATTAGGATGCCCAGGAGGAGCTGGATTAGCTAATAAGTGTGCCACTTGTGGTAATATTTTAGCACACAACACAGCTTATCATGCTAATGCAAATACGACTACAAATTCATCCCCTTTTGCAACACCTCAAACTAGTGCTGCAACCACGACTCCTGAGCCAGCTCAAAATGCTGCTGGTGTTTGGCATTATACCTGTGCTAAGGGTCATGCAGGAGGTGCAGGATCTGCAGTTGCTTGTGGTACTTGCGGTGAAACTTTAGCTCATAATACAGCTTATCATTAATAGCTTGTTTGCAAAAGTGTAAAAGCTATATAAAGCACTGTAAAGGAAATTGTTGTTATGGTAAAGTTCCTTCTGTTACAATGATTTGGTTTTATGGTATTGTTTGTGAGTAAGTTATAAATAAACACTTATTGTGTTAAGCTCAAATAAAAAGTACGTCTAATCTTCTCAGAGTTAATAAACCCAGTGCCATACTGTAAATCGTCATAGGTTTTGGTAAGAGTTTGATCCATTGCAACGTCATTTTCAGTTTTACCTGCTTTTATAGCTTCGGAAATTTTAGATTTTAAATCTTCAAGCATTTTTAAGAAACTTAGATAATCTTCTTTGTTAGATAAACTGCCATGTCCTGGAATAATTTTGGTGTTGTCGTCAATAAGTTGAAGTCCGAGTTTTACAGCATTAATATAGCCATTAACACTGCCTCCAGAACTTAGATCGATATAAGGGTAGCGATCTTTAAAATAAGTATCTCCTGTATGTAATACATTACTCTCTGTAAAATAAAGCAGAGCGTCACCATCGGTATGTGCATGCTCTACATGAAACACACCAATTTTCTCTCCATTAATATGTAAGCTCATTTCATCATTAAAAGTGATAATTGGCAAGGCTGCTTTAGCTTCCGAAGAGCCATCGCGTTTAGGTGTTGTTTCTAAACGTTGCCTCACATTGTCATGAGCAATAATGGTAGCGCCTAGTTTTTGCATGTTTTCATTACCACCTGTGTGATCACCATGATGATGTGTATTGACTAAAAATTTGATGTCTTTTTCGCTTAAAGCTTTTATGGCTGTGTGAATTTTTTTAGTAAGTGGTGCAAATTGATCATCAATTATAAAAATGCCATCGTCACCAATAGATATACCTATATTTCCGCCAGCGCCTAAAAGCATATACACATGATCTGAAACTTTTATGGTTTCTATTTCTACCTTATCAAATCGTTGTGCATTGGCATAATTTCCGAAGAGAAAAAAAAGAATAAGAGTAAATGTAGACACATATTTCATGAATATCGGTTTTTAACTAGAGTCTGATAAAGATAACTAAACTTACAATGGGCTTAATTAATTCTGTTTTGAATTGTCCAAAACCTTTTTTAAAAGTATCTTTGCAAACGCAATAAAATCTCTCAAATTGAGTACTGTAAAATCATCTGTAAATCAAGTGTCTTTAATTTCCGATTTTAAGGAAATTACTAAAATGAGACTGTCTTTAAGCGTCGTGTTTTCGGCACTTGCTGGTTATTTACTTGGCGCTATAGAGGTTGATGTAAACACATTGGTTTTACTAGCGTTTGGTGGTTATTTTATGGTAGGTGCCTCTAATGCATTTAATCAAATTATAGAAAAAGATTTGGATGTATTGATGGATCGTACTAAAAATCGTCCAATTCCTGCTGGACGAATGAGCGTTCAATCGGCATTTATTATTGCAACAATCTTTACTATTTTAGGGCTTACCGTATTATATATCATTAATGAGCGTACAGCAATGTATGGTGCCATTTCAATATTTATATATACTTGTGTGTATACGCCTTTAAAAACAAAAACACCTTTATCTGTTTTTGTTGGTGCAATTCCTGGTGCGATCCCGTTTATGTTAGGTTGGGTGGCAGCAAGAAATGATTTTGGTATTGAGCCAGGAACCTTATTTGCTTTACAGTTTTTTTGGCAATTTCCACACTTTTGGGCTATAGGTTGGTTTTTGTTTGAAGATTATGAAAAAGGAGGTTTCTATATGTTACCAACTAGAAAACGAGATAAAGGTACAGCTGTGCAAACAATTATGTATACAATATGGATGATTCTTGTTTCTATCGTTCCTGTATTTGGTATTACTGGAGATTTAAAATTATCTATAGTGGCAGCAATAGTTGTATTATTATTAGGATTAGTAATGTTATACTATGCCTTTGAATTATTTAAAAAGAGAACTGCAAAAGCGGCTAAGCAATTGATGCTTGCTAGTGTAATATATATATCATTGATACAGATTGTTTACGTTGCAGATAAATTTATAAGATAAAATGGATTTAACACAAGGAACTTTAGAAGAGAAAAAAGACAGATCAAAACGCATGATGCTCATGTTTGGTATTGGTTCTTTAATTATGTCTTTTGCAGGTTTAACCAGTGCGGTTTTAGTAAGTAGAAAGCGTGAAGATTGGATGCATGATTTTGTATTGCCTCAAGCATTTTTAATTAGTTGTCTACTAATTGTAGTGAGTAGTATTACATTTATTCTAGCAAAAAAAGCAATAAAAAATAGTAATAGGAGTTTGGCAACAATACTGTTGTTAACCACTTTTGGATTGGGAGTAGCATTCATCATGTGTCAATTTGAAGGTTTTAAACAAATTATTGATTCAGGTTATTATTTTACTGGAGAAACCTCTAATGTGACAATGAGTTTTATTTATGTGATTGCATTCGCTCACATTTTACACGTTGCAGTAGGATTAATCTCAATATTGGTCGTAATTTATAATCATTTTAAACAAAAATATACAGCAACCAAAATGCTAGGTATGGAGCTTTCTGCTACCTTTTGGCATTTTGTAGATATACTGTGGATATTCTTGTTTTTATTTTTATCATATTTCGTTTAATTTTTAAATCATTTTTATAGTCTAAAACTCATGATTTAGTCTAGTACAGACCGATGTTTTGAATTTTTAGAATCGGATGTTTTTTTAGATAGATAAAATGATTATTTTTGTGCAACTTTTAACAACTAAATGCTCTATATGGATACTACAGTAGCGAATACTGGTGCAGAAGGCAAAACTTGGGGTGGAGGAAACGAACCTCTTAAAGCAAGTTATGGTAAAATGATGATGTGGTTTTTTATCGTATCAGATGCTTTAACATTTTCTGGATTTTTAGCAGCTTACGGATTTTCACGATTCAAATATATTGGTTCTTGGCCAATAGCAGATGAGGTTTTTACTCACGTTCCGTTTTTTCACGGGAACTATCCAATGATTTATGTGGCTTTTATGACATTCGTCTTAATTATGTCATCTGTAACAATGGTATTAGCCGTTGATGCTGGTCATCACATGAATAAAACCAAAGTGACTTGGTATATGTTCTTAACCATTATTGGTGGTTTAATTTTCGTTGGCTCACAAGCTTGGGAATGGGGAACATTTATTAAAGGTGATTATGGTGCTGTACAAACTAAAGGAGGTAATATTCTTCAGTTAGTTGATAATACAGGGCATAGAGTAGCTATTAATGATATAGCTTTAGATGCTCATGGAGAACGTGTAGCGCATGAACGTAAAAATGGACTTTGGTTTGTAGATGAAGGTACTTTACCTGCATACACGGTTGACGAAGTATATAATGGCTTAGTGGCTAATCCTAATGTATTAGTAAGAACTCAAATTATTAATGAAGAAGGTCATAAAACAGTGCTTTCTAGAGAAGCGTCTTTAGCTAAGTTAAAGGATGAGGGTGTTTTGGTTGTTCAAGGTGCTAACCTTAAGGTTAACGAGTATGGGACATCACTATTTGCAGATTTCTTTTTCTTTATTACAGGTTTTCACGGTTTTCACGTACTATCGGGAGTTATAATAAATATCATCATTTTCTTTAATGTTATTCTTGGAACTTACGAGAGAAGAGGTAGCTATGAGATGGTAGAGAAAGTTGGATTATATTGGCACTTTGTCGATTTAGTATGGGTATTCGTATTTACATTCTTCTACCTAGTTTAATTAAGAATAAAATTTTAAAATGGCACACGAACATAAATTAGAAATATTTAGAGGTTTAGTTAAGTTTAAATCTAATACCCAAAAAATTTGGGGAGTACTTATTTTCTTAGCATTAATAACAGCAGTTGAAGTTATATTAGGAATTTACAAGCCAGAATCATTTATGGCTAAATTTTTAGGAATGAAACTTCTAAACTGGGTGTTTATCATACTTACTATTGTGAAAGCATATTATATTACATGGGATTTTATGCACATGAGAGATGAAACAAAAGCATTGAGACGTATGGTCGTTTGGACATCAATATTCTTGATTTGCTATTTAATTTTCATCTTATTACAAGAAGGTGGTTATATAGAAAGTGTGTATTCTAATGGATATGTTAAGAAAGATTTTTAACATATATTCAATATCATAAAGTATACGAAAAGACGGTTTTTTAAACCGTCTTTTTTTATTTTTGCACTATGGAAATACGCAAAATTAAACGTTACCTCGTACTAGTCATTTTATTCTTTTTGCCTGTGGCTTTTTTGTTGATGTTATATCCATCTACACACAATTACGAACCCTTAAATATTGTAAAAAAACAACAGGTAGCAGATCTCGAATTGTTTACTTCAAATTCTGAAACAGACATTCGCCTAAAAGATTATATCACGATTATTGCGTTCTTCGGAAATGAGCCAGAAAACCAAGTGATAGCAGCTTCAAACCTAAAAGAACTAGTTTACGATAAGTTTAAAGGCTTTAAAAAATTTCAAATTGTAATTGTATTGCCAAAAGGAACAGAAGCCAAAGCAGACCAGCTACAAGATGAAATAAATAATTATGACGATATGCGTTTTTGGCATTATGTTTTTGGACAACCTAACGATATTAAAAAAGTTTTTGAAAGCCTTAAAATAGAAGAGTCGCTTGACCAAAATTTATTTTCTGATCATGTGTTTATTATTGATCAAGATTTAAAACAACGTGGACGATTAGATGATAGAACAGATCAAGAGAAAGAACAACAACACGTCGCATACCCACTTTATTCATACGATTGTATTGAGGTTGCCGAAATTAAAAATAAAATGAGTGATGATTTAAGAATTCTATTTACTGAATATCGTCAAAAACGTAAAGGTGAATTTGATTCGGCATCACGAAGAGCAGGAGATATAAAAGAAACCAATTAATCAAACACAACAAAAATTGTTGATTTAGATATACTATTATGAGCACAAAAAAAACAAACTATTCTTTCGTAGGAATTGCACTTGTTCTTTTAGTTTTCGGAATTATTTTTATTCCTAAAATTGTAGATAGAATAAAAGGTGGAGATGTAATAAGATCTGAGAGCAGGTCAGAAAAAGTATCGTCAAATGCCGAAGGTTTTGTAGCAGATTTAATGTTTTTAGAAATTAATGGAGCGCCTAAAAAAGTGCCGCCTTTTTCTTTTGTTGATCACCACGGAAATGTGATTACTAACAAAGATTATGAAGGTAAAGTGTATTTGGTAGAATTTTTCTTTACAACCTGCGGTTCCATTTGTCCAAGAATGAATAGAAACCTTGTAGAAATTCAAAATACGTTTTTAGATTCTAAAGATTTCGGAGTTGCTTCATTTACCATAAATCCAGAATATGATACTCAAGAAGTGTTATATAAATATGCCGAAAATCACAAGGTGACCAATCCAAATTGGCATTTTATGACAGGAGATCAAGAGGCAATTTATGAATTAGCAAATATTGGTTTTAATATCTATGCAGGAGAAAATCCAGAAGTAGAGGATGGATTTGAGCATTCAGGAAATTTCGCGCTTATTGATAAAAACGGCTTTATGCGATCTAGACAAGATAATTTTGGTAACCCTAAAATTTTCTATAAAGGTGTTATTTCCGAAGAAGAAAAAGTTGATGATGATGGTGAAACAGAAGAAATAAGTATGCTTAAAGCAGATATTGCTAAACTATTAAAAGAAGATTAAAGTAATGAGTTCTATAGAAAATCCTTCCGAAGAAAAAAAATACAATAAATGGATTGTGCTTTTGGCCGTTGTGATTCCAGTTGTTGTGGCCATTTTATCAAGAGTAAAATTGCAAGATTTTGGTATTGAAGTAGAGCCTTTAACGTTTTTGCCTCCAATATATGCTGCCATTAATGGTCTTACTGCATTGGTGCTAATTTTGGCAGTAATTGCAATAAAGAAGAAAAATAGAATTGATCACGAACGTTTAATGAAAACAGCTATTTGGTTGTCGGTATCATTTTTAGTGATGTATGTTGCTTATCATATGACGAGTGACTCTACAAAATTTGGAGGTGAAGGAGTAATCAAATACGTTTATTATTTTATATTATTTACACATATATTATTATCTATTGTAATCATTCCGTTTGTATTGATTACCTATGTGAGAGCTATTACTAATAATTTTGAGCGACATAAAAGGATTGCTAAGATCACATTTCCCTTATGGTTATATGTTGCTGTTACTGGTGTTATTGTATATATTATGATTGCGCCATATTATATTTAAACTATGAAGCATAAACTCGTCATTTTTGTATTTTCTCTTGCCTTTTTTATAAAAGGAAATGCGCAATGTGCCATGTGTAGAGCTGTTTTAGAAAGTGAAGAAGGTCAAGCTACAGCAGAAGGTGTAAACGATGGTATAATGTATTTAATGGCGATTCCTTATATGTTGGTTGCAGGAATTGGTTTTATGATTTATTGGAAATTCTTCCGTAGAAAAAAAGAATTAGACTAATTTTCTAAGCTACTGTAACATTCTTGATATTTAGACGTCTTATAAATATCAATCAAAATCTAATTCTTAACAAATACTTAGCATAATCCAGATTGTGATTTAATTAAGTTTGTGAGAATTAACCAATCACATTATGATTCAAATCAAGGATTTACACAAGTCTTACCATATGGGAAGCAACTCGCTTCATGTATTAAAAGGTATCAATTTTGACGTAAAACAGGGAGAATTAGTCTCTATTATGGGATCATCGGGATCTGGTAAATCAACTTTACTAAATATTTTGGGTATGTTAGATGAGGCAGATGAAGGTCAATATATACTTGATAATGTACCAATCAAAAACTTAAACGAAAAAATTGCAGCTAAATATAGAAATCAATTTTTAGGCTTTATTTTTCAATCCTTTAACCTTATTAATTACAAAAGTGCTCTAGATAACGTATCTATGCCTTTATACTATAAAGGTGTAAAACGTAAAGAGCGTACAGAAAAAGCCATGCACTATCTAGAGAAAGTGGGTTTGGCAGATTGGTCTCACCATTTACCAAGTGAATTATCTGGTGGTCAAAAACAGCGTGTTGCAATTGCCAGAGCTTTAGCTAGTGATCCTAAAGTGCTTCTAGCAGATGAACCTACAGGTGCATTAGATACCAAAACGTCTTATGAAGTTATGGAGCTTATTCAAGGAATTAATGATGATGGTAAAACAATTTTGGTCGTAACTCACGAACCAGATATTGCACAAATGACAAAACGAATTGTTAATCTTAAAGATGGATTAATAATAGATGATAGTCCAGTACAACAAGTAAGAGCATCATTACATGTTTAATTTAGAACGTTGGCAAGAAATATTTGAGACGTTGAGCAAAAATAAATTGCGAACGTTTTTAACAGGGCTTTCTGTAGCTTCTGGGATTTTTATATTGGTTGTACTATTAGGTTTTAGCAAAGGTATTGAGAATGGTGTTAAGTCTCAGTTTGAGCAAGATGCTACTAATTTAATTACTGTGTGGACTGGTGTAACTACGAAAGGTTATAAGGGTTTAAATCCAGGGCGTTATATTCAAATGAAGAATGATAACTTTGAAATGATTTCTAAAAAATATGAAGATAATATTGAGTATGAAACCGCTTTATATGCTATTTGGGGAGCAGAAGTAGCTTATAAAAATGAAACAGGAAATTATCGAGTACGAGGTGCAATGCCAGATCATCAATTTATTGAAAATGCCGAAATAGAATCTGGTCGATTTGTCAATCAATCTGATTTAAATGAGAATAGAAAAGTTGCTGTTATTGGTCGTAAACTAAAACAGGATTTGTTTAAAGATGAAGATCCAATAGATAAAAATATTTCCATTTTTGGAATGAATTTTAAAGTTATTGGTGTGTTTATAGATCCAGGTGGAGAACGAGAAGAACAACAAGCCTATATACCATTAACAACATCTCAAAAAGTATTTAATGCAGGTGATAACATTAGAAATATGTTATTTACAGTGAAAATGTCTGATAATTTTGATGACGCTGTTGCTTTATCTCAAAATATGGCTAATGCTGTTGAAACCGAATTAAAACAAATGCATACGGTGTCTCCAGATGATACAAGTGCTGTTCGTGTGTTTAATACGTTAGAAGAAGCAAAGAAAATCTACTCCTTAATTGGTATGATTCAATCTGTTTTTTGGTTTGTTGGTATAGGTACTATAATAGCAGGTATTGTTGGTGTTGGAAATATCATGCTTATTATTGTTAAAGAACGAACTAAAGAAATAGGCATAAGAAAAGCTTTAGGAGCTTTACCAATGTCTATTGTTGGTATGATTATACAAGAAGCAGTGTTTGTAACCATGTTTTCAGGATTGTTTGGGTTGATTTTTGGTTTAGGCCTTCTAGAATTGGTTGGTCCACAAATAGAAAGTGATTTTATTAAATACCCTCAAGTTGATTTTAATATAGCAATAACTACAGTGTTTTTATTAGTATTTGCTGGAGCATTAGCAGGATTTATACCTGCATATCGTGCAGCAAAAATTAAACCTATTGTAGCACTAAGAGACGAATAATATGTTTAGTAGAGACCGTTGGGACGAAATATTAGAAGCCTTAAATGCAAATAAGTTTAGAACTTTTTTGACAGCATTTGGTGTGGCGTGGGGCATTTTTATTTTGGTGGTGCTATTGGCTTTAACCAATGGACTTAAAAATGGTGTAACTGCAGATTTTGGTGATTTTGCTACAAACTCCATGTTTATGTGGACGCAAGGAACATCAAAGCCTTATAAAGGCTTACCTAAAGGACGTTATTTTAATTACAAAATAGATGATGTTGAAGCCATAAAATCTACAGTGCCAAATATTAAATATGTATCTCCAAGAAATCAGTTGGGCGGTTACAATGGCGCAAATAATGTTGTTAGAGGTACTAAAACAGGTGCTTTTGAAATTTATGGTGATTATCCAGAATATATAAAACAACAACCAATGGATATTCTTCAAGGTCGTTTTATTAGTTATTCAGATATTGAGTCTAAACGTAAAATTTGCGTCATTGGCACAGGTGTTGAACGTGGACTTTATGATAAAGGAGAAGAGATTTTAGGGACATATATTAAAATTAATGGTGTTAATTTTTTAGTTGTTGGAACTTTTAAAATGAGTAACAGTCAAGGTGATGGTGAACAAGATGCGAGTACAATTTATATCCCATTTACCACATTTGGTCAAGCATTTAATAGAGGCGATAGTGTAGGTTGGATGGCTATTACTGCGGAAGACGGTACAAGTATAACCTCCCTGAAACAACAAGTTTTTGATGTAATGAAATCAAGACATAAAATTCATCCTGATGATGATCGTGCTATTGGACATTTTGATCTTTCTGAACAATTTGAACGTGTAAACGGTTTATTCTCAATTTTAACTATTGTGGGCTATTTTGTTGGAGCATTGGTTCTTATGTCTGGTATTATTGGGATTAGTAATATTATGCTCATCGTTGTTAAAGAGCGTACAAAGGAAATTGGAGTAAGACGAGCCTTGGGCGCTTCTCCTTGGATGATTAAATCACAAATTTTACAAGAAAGTTTAATTCTTACGATTTTATCAGGTATGGTTGGTATCTCCTTTGGAGCCTTACTAATTTGGTTTTTAAATTATCTTTTAGATATGAGTGGAGGACCAGTTGAAAATTTTGCAAATCCTAGCGTGGGCATGCAAGTCGTGTTTGTCGCTTTAATTATATTGGTAGTCTCTGGTGTTTTAGCAGGCTTAATTCCAGCTAACAGTGCCACAAAGATGAAACCTGTAGATGCATTAAGAATAGAATAAATCAAATCAAAATAAATTATATAATCAACAACATCTAATGAAAAGAACTAGAACTATAATCATATTAATATTAATCGTTGTCGTGTTTGGTGGCGCATTATATTATTTGTGGCAAAAAAATCAAGAAGATCCGATAAAATACACTTCAGAGAGCCCATCAGAGCAAACCATTGTAGTTAAAACGGTGGCAACAGGTAGTATTGTTCCGAAGGAAGAAATATTAATTAAGCCAAATATTTCTGGTGTTATAGAAGAAGTATTTATTGAAGCTGGTGAATATGTGAAACAAGGTGATTTAATTGCACAAATTAGAGTCATTCCTAATGTGTCATCATTAACAAGTGCAAAAAATAATATTGCATCTAATCAAACTGCTTTTCAAACGGCTAAAATCAATTTACAAACACAACAGTCTAACTATGATAGGCAAAAAGAATTGTTTGAAAAAGGAGTGATTTCGGCAAACGATTTTGAAGGCGTAAAGAACACGTATTTACAAACAAAACAAGCTGTTGAACAAGCGAGAATAAATGTGAATTCGGCAAGTCAAAATTATGATATTATAAAAACTGGTACCACTAGCGGATTAGGCAATATTGCACAAACACAAGTAAGAGCAACCGTTTCTGGGATGGTTTTAGATGTTCCAGTAAAAGCAGGTAACCAAGTTATTGAAGCAAATAATTTTAATGAAGGTACGTCTATTGCATCGTTAGCAGATGTAAAACAAATGATTTTTGAAGGAAAAGTAGACGAAAGTGAAGTTGGTAAAATCAAAGAAGATTTACCATTAGAGATCACAGTAGGAGCTATAGAAAACAAAACATTTGATGCTGTGTTAGATTATATTGCACCAAAAGGAGTCGCTGAGAATGGAGCCATTCAATTTGAAATAAAAGGATCGCTTAAAAATATAGATTCTACTTTTATTAGAGCTGGATTAAGTGCAAACGCATCCATTATATTAGAAAAAGCAGAAAAGGTTTTAGCCATCAAAGAAGCCCTTGTTCAATATGATGATGAGACTAAAAAGCCTTATGTTGAAATTGAAACTGGAGATCAACAATTTGAAAGAAGAGAAGTAGAACTCGGTATAAGTGATGGTATTTATGTAGAAGTAAAAAGTGGAATAAATAAAGACGATAAAATTAAAGTTTGGAACCAAATACAAGGAATGCCAGATTACGCTCAATAAAAAGTTTAATATTAAGTGTAACACTTTAAGAATTATAGATACTTATAGATTAATTATGAAAAAAATAGTCAGTATATTAATTGTTTTAATAACAATAAGCTCGCAAGCTCAAGATAAAAAATGGACACTTATTGAATGTGTTGAGTATGCTTTGGAAAATAATATTTCAGTAAAACAAAGCGAATTAGATCTCGCAACTGCCGATATAGATAAATTAACAGCAGTTGGTAATTTTTTACCGAGTTTAAATGTAGGTGCAGGTGTTTCAGAAAGTACAGGTCTTAACTTTAATCCGGTAACAAATAATGCGCAAACAGAAACATTTTTGTCTGCCAGCGGAAACATTAATGTAGGTTATACCTTATTTGATGGTCTTAGAAATGTAAGAACATTACAGAGAGCAGAAATCTCAAAACTCGCAAGCCAGTATCGCTTAGATAAAATGAAAGATGATATTTCGCTGTTTGTTGCTAATGGTTACCTTCAAATTATTTTAAATAAAGCTAATTTAGAAGTTTTACAATCTCAAAATGGAGTCACTCAAGAGCAAATAGATAGAACAAAACAATTGGTAGAAGCTGGGTCTTTGCCAAGAGGAGATTTACTTGAAATTCAAGCGACAGATGCTACTGAAAAACAAGGCATTGTTAATGCAGAAAATGCAGTTCAAATTTCACTTATTAGCTTGGCTCAATTACTTCTTATTAAAGATTATGAAAATTTTGATATTCAAGATGAAGGTTATGATGTTGTAGATGGAGGTATTGCAGATAAAGATATTTCAGAGATACTTGCAAAAGCTAAAGAGTCTCGTTCTGAAATTAAAATAGCTGAGCAAAATGTGGAATTAGCCAAAAAGGATGTGCAAATAGCTAAAGGAGCAAACTTGCCTACACTCACAGCGTTTTTTGGTTATAATACGAGATATACCAATAACTCATCTTTCATTTCAGAAATAGATCCAGATAATCCAGTTACAATTTCACAAATTGGAGTCGTAGAAGCCACAGGTCAATCTGTTGTTGGAGAATTTCCAAACACAATTCTAAGAGAAACAGGAGCAGATCCATTTATAGATCAATTATCTTTAAATGACGGTATTGGATACGGTCTTAATTTAAATATCCCTATTTTTAATGGATTTTCTACTAAAGCTAGTATTAAGAGAAGTAAAATAAATTTACAATTATCTGAATTTCAATTAGAACAAGCAGAATTAGATTTAGAATCTACCGTGTATCAAGCATATGTAGATGCTAAAGGCGCTTTAAAATCTTTTGAAGCAGCTAATACAGCGTTAGAATCTCAAGAATTGGCTTATGATTATGCAAAAGAGCGTTATGATGTTGGATTAACAAATGCGTTCGATTTTAGCCAATCTAAATTAAGATTTGATAATGCAAAAATTGAAGTTAATCGTGCTAAATACGATTATATATTTAAGTTAAAGGTTCTCGAATTATACTTCGGAATCCCAGCTACAGAATTAAAGTTTTAAAAACCATGACTAAAAGTACTAAAATTATTCTCGGCATTGTTGTATTACTGCTAATTGCACTAATCGCAGGAAAATCAATGGGAATGTTCGGTGAAAAAGGAAATTCTAAAGAAGTAGAGTTTAAAAAAGTAGCTCTATTAGATATTATCGAAACGGTTTCTGCAACAGGTAAAATACAGCCAGAAGTTGAAGTTAAAATATCTAGTGAAGTTTCTGGTGAGATTTTAGATCTTCCTTTTAAAGAAGGTCAGCAAGTTAAAAAAGGTGACCTCTTAGTTCGAGTTAATCCAGATTTAATACAATCTGCAGTGAATAGATCTCAAGCATCTTACCAAAATGTAAAAGCTGGATTAGAACAAGCAGACGCATCACTTAAAGAAGCAAAATCAAACTATAATAGAAATAAATCTCTTTTTGAAAGAGGTGTGATTTCTAAAGCAGATTGGGATAGAGCTATTGCAGCTTATGAAACCGCTACAGCATCACGAAGCTCTGCCTATTATAGCGTACAAAGTGCAGCAGCTACTGTAAATGAAGCAAAAGATAATTTAGGAAGAACAACAATCTATGCGCCAATGAGTGGCACTATTTCTTTGCTTAATGTTGAATTAGGTGAGCGTGTTGTGGGAACGCAACAAATGGCTGGTACAGAAATTTTGAGAGTTGCCAACCTAAACAATATGGAAGTAGAAGTTGACGTCAATGAGAATGATATCGTAAAAGTTCAAATTGGTGATTCTACCATCGTTGAAGTTGATGCCTATTTAAAAAAGGAGTTTAAAGGCGTTGTTACTGAAATAGCAAACTCAGCGGCTAGTACGTTAACAGCAGATCAAGTGACTAATTTTAGAGTGAAAGTTAGAATTGTTGAAGAATCTTATGCCGATTTAATAGAAGGGAAACCAGAATCTTATTCGCCATTTAGACCTGGTATGACAGCAACTGTAGATATTATTACAAGTAAAAGAGATAACTCTATTGCGGTTCCTATTAGTTCTATTGTGATTAAAACCGAATCTGAAATGAAAAAGAAAGAAGCGGGAAGTAAAGTATCCGTTTCCGAAGAAATTAAAGCCGAAGATGAAGAAAAATTTGAATGTGTCTTTGTAAACGATAATGGTGTAGCCAAATTAGAAAAAGTAACAACAGGAATTCAGGACGATACCAATATAGAAATTGTATCTGGTTTAAGTGAAGGTGTTGAAATTATTACAGGACCTTACAATATGGTTTCAAAAATTCTTAAACCAGGCGATAAAATATCCCAAAAAGGGAGTGCAAATAAAACGACCGAATCTACTGACGAATAGCACTAAATTTTAATACACACAGTAATGTCTATAATATTAAGTATAGAAACATCTACAACAAACTGCTCAGTCTCTCTTTCAAAACAAGGAGAGACTTTGGTTTTAAAAGAAGATAACAATGCTAATTATTCTCACGCTGAGTCCTTACATACATTTATTGATGACGTTTTAAAAACTGCTCAAATAAACAAGACTCAAATTGACGCCATTGCAGTAAGTAAAGGTCCAGGTTCTTACACAGGTTTGCGTATTGGAGTGTCTGCTGCAAAAGGCTTGTGTTATGCCTTAAATAAACCCTTAATATCGATATCAACCTTGCATGCTTTGGCGCATCAAGTCAAAACTCAAGACGGTGTAATTGTACCAATGTTAGATGCACGACGCATGGAAGTGTACTCTGCCATCTATGATCATAGCTTTAATTTACTGCGTAACATTGAAGCACAAATTTTAGAAGCCACATCCTTTGAGCAAGAGTTAAACAATGGTAAAGTGTTTTTCGTCGGAAATGGAACTGAAAAAACAAAAGCTATTATTACACATGAGAACGCGGTCTTTATAGATCATAAATTGCCATCTGCTAATGAGATGAGCGCTTTGGCGTATTCTAAATATAAAATAGGCGACACCGAAGATGTCGCCTATTTTGAACCTTTTTATTTAAAAGATTTTATAGCTTTAAAACCGAAGCCTAAATCTTAGCCTTCTTTTTTAATTTCAACAGTATGTGGGTAAGGTATTTCTATGCCAGCTGCATCTAATGCTTCTTTAGTTTGTTCAGTAATATCAAAAAATACAGTCCAATAATCTGCAGTATTACACCAAGGTCTCACAACAAAATTTATTGAGCTGTCAGCAAGTTCAGACACTGCTATAGTTGGAGCAGGATCTTTCAATATTAATGGATGTGCATCTACAACACTCTTAAAAACATCTTTAGTTTGTTTAATGTCACTATCGTAACCAACACCAAATACTAAGTCTACTCTACGCGTACCTTCCGTAGAAAAATTTATTATATTTCCATTTGAAAGTGCTGCATTTGGTATAATGATCTCTCTGTTTGAGAGTCCAATAAGTTTGGTCGTAAAAATTTCTATTTCTTTTACAACACCAACTTCACCTTGAGCTTCAATTAAATCACCAATTTTAATTGGTTTAAAAATCATAAGTAATACACCTCCTGCAAAATTGCCTAGAGAGCCTTGTAATGCTAATCCAATAGCTAAACCAGCCGCTGCAATTACTGCTGCAAATGACGTAGTCTCAATACCTAGAGTGCCTAAAATCACTATAATAAGAACGATTTTTAGTACCCAACCAACTAAATTTAAAAGAAATTTTTCTAAACTAGGATCAAATGCTCTTTGCTTCATTGCCTTTCTCGTGCCTTTGATTAGCGTTTTTATAACCCACGCACCAATAATCCATATAGCAAGAGCTGCTAATACTTTAGGTCCTAAATCAACAATGATGTCAATACCTTTGTCTATCCATTTTTGTAAATCCATAATATAGTTTTTAATTTGAGTATAATATTAATAAAAAAACCCGAACGCTGTATGAAAACGTTCGGGTTTTGAGTACGATACTGTCTGTTTATAGCGTGTTAACGTAATTTGTTAATTGTATTAAATCTTCTTCACGAGACGTCTTAATTCTATTCTTTTTAATAAAACTTAGCACTTCTTTTGAATGTTTAGGAAATAATTTTGCTAAATCTTTTTTCTTTTTTGGTAACTCACGAGCATAAGCATCTTGTATACTTATAAAGTACGAATCACTAACGTTTTTAAATTCAGCAGGCTTATCCTTGTCATAACCTGTTACAGCAGGCTTTGCTTTATAAAAGACTACTTGTTTTTTTGAAAAAAGCTTAACCTTTTCATTGTTCTCTGTTAATGGTACAAAATATCCTCTTTGCACACCATCATTGGAGTTAATATAGTTTAAAGGTGTTAATTTCAAATCATCTGCAATAAATGTAATTACTACATTACTAATGCTTTTATTAAAGTTTTGAACTTTATCGTCACTTACTTTTACCTCAACTTCATCAGTGTAGGCGTTATATCTAATATTATATACTTCTGTTGGTGTAGCAGAAATTTTTGCTATGGTAAAATTTTCATAGAGGTAAGGTGACCCAATTGCCTTTTGGCTTTTTTGATTAAGCGTCGTAATAAAAGACCCACTACCATCCATTAAGGCTTGATTAGATCCTGCATCATCTTGAGCGTTAGCAATGTTGAAACCAAAAGTCATAATGAGGCTTAGTGATAGTGATAATAATGTTGATTTTTTCATAATTTTTTTTAATTGTTTTTTAAATTAATATCAAAAGTTATGCCTTTTCTAAAGTAATTACTCAAAGAAAAGATATAGCTATATTTTATTTTACTTCAAACGTTAGTTTTAAATGAACTCTAAATTCAGTTACATCATCTTCTTTTATAATGGCGTTTTGTTCTTATAAATAGATTTTATGTTTTTAACACTTTTAGAAGCATGCTTTACCGCTTTTCTAGTTGCGTCTTCCCAACTTGTTTCTGAATTAGATAATACTTCTATTACTTTTAATACAGCCATTAGATGTTGTTTTTAATAAAAATGATGTAGTTGAGGTGTCATTATCCATTGATAGCTTCAACGGTTTCAACCTTGCCTTTCATCATTTCTTTAAGCATGTTTTCGATGCCATTTTTTAATGTAAAAGTAGACGATGGACAACCACTACAAGCACCTTGTAGAATTACACTTACTTTTTTTTCTTTTGGATCATATGATTGAAATTCTATGTTTCCACCATCACTAGCAACAGCTGGTTTTACATATTCTTCCAAAATATTTATGATTTCTTTAGATGTGTCATCTTTAGATTCATAATCAAGATCTAATTGGTCACTCTGTTTTGATTTCGTTTCAGGCGCATTTGGATCTATAATGGTTTTGCCATTTTCAATATAGCTTCTCAAAAACTCCCTAAGTTCCATAGTGATCTCATTCCATTCAGCAATATCAAACTTAGTTATAGACACGAAGTTTTCATCAATAAAGATGCTTTTTACAAAAGGAAAATGAAAAAGCTCTGCTGCTAATGGTGCAAATTTAGTATCATCAATTGATGTAAATTCATGTGTAGTTGTTACCAATTTTTTATTGGCAACAAATTTTAGTACCGATGGGTTTGGTGTACTTTCGGCATAAATAGTTACAGGTGTTTTCTTTTTTTCTTCGGAAACTTTAACGATCAAAGCTCCAGAGTTTAAATAGGTCTCAATCTGCTCTGCAACTTCATTTTGAACATCTGCCCATTCAACAATATTAAAACGTTCTATCGCAATAAAATTACTTGAGATATATACTTTTTTAACAAATGGAAGATAAAATAATTGTTGAGCTAAAGGCGATGAGCTAGCCTCATCAATATTATTAAATTCAAAACTCTCGTGTTGAGTAATAAATTGATTGGCTTCAAATTTTACAATTGAAGGATTTGTGGTTTCTTTTATTGAGATTGAATACGTATTCATTGAATTTGTTTCTGCAAAAATAAGCAACAAAAAACGCAATTAACACCATTTTAAGATTATCATAACTTTTTAAAATTAGCGCTAAGAATAAAATAAAAATCACTGGCAAGAGTTAATTTTTGAAGAGTGCTAGGAAATTAAACTGTTAAACTGTTTATATTATAACGATTTAACAATTGTGTTTCCTTTAATTTTTATTAAATTTCGCTCTTATTATGAAAACCTCTACCTATAACTTGATTGCATTTGCTTTTTAAAGTAATTTTATTTTAAGATATAGATTTCATCTATTCAATTTAATATGATGATTGTAAGTTAAATAATAGGTTTAAAACTATTTTCAAATACTATGAAAAAGCTTTACTTACTACTTGTCTTATGTTCTTGTTTTTCCTTTGCACAAGATTTAAATATGCAAAATGGAAGTTTTAATAGGTGTGCTCCAGATAAATTTTATGATTCTGGTGGTGCAGGAGGAGCCTATGGTAGTGATGAAAATTTTGTGACTACAATTTGTGCTTCAAATGCAGGAGAATTTATAATCCTAGATTTCTTGTCTTTTAGCACACAACTTAATGTAGATGTCTTAACAATTTATGATGGTGATGATACGTCAGCTCCTATCATAGGTTCGTACAATGGCGCCAATAATCCAGGTACAATAGTTGCATCAGATACTAACACAAGCGGCTGTATTACAATAGAATTTGTTTCAAATGACTCAGGAACCACAACAGGTTGGGAGGCTGATATAATTTGTGCAGTACCTTGTCAAACCATTACTCCCTCAATAGATAGTACAATACCTGAAATGAACTCTTCGGGTTCTGTTCAAGCAAATGTTGGTGAAGTCATTACATTCAATGGTAGCGCAAACTTTTCTACAGATGGAACAGGTGCAACTTACGAGTGGAATTTTGGAGACTCTAATACAGATACTGGTACAACAGTATCAAATACATATACGGCTCCAGGAACTTATACAGTCACTTTAATAGTTACAGATGACAATCCTATAGGATGTACTGAGACTACAACGATATCTGTATTTATAGTTGGTGAAAATATTGTTGTTGATCAAACAACCTATACAATAGAAGAATTAGTTGAGGATGTACTTGTCAATAGTGATTGCGCTCAAATTAGTAATATTTCATCTTCAACAGGAACCGATTTTGGTGACGATAATGGTATTGGTTATTTTATAAATGATGGCACGTTATTTCCATTTACTGATGGGCTGTTATTAACTTCTGGTAACGCAGCTAATGCAAGAGGACCTAATGATAATGCATTAAGTGAAGGTGGTTCGAATTGGCCAGGTGACACAGAATTAGATACTGCTGTCGGTATTGGGTCAAATAATGCTTCTATCATAGAATTTGATTTTGTGCCATTAGCAGATAGTATCAGCTTTGATTTTTTAATGGCTTCGGAAGAATATAATGGTTATAGTGGAGGGTCTTTTGAATGTACCTACTCTGATGCCTTTGCTTTTTTATTAACCGATGCTGCTGGTAATGTTACTAATTTAGCAGTATTACCTGCAACTACAACTCCTATTTTAGTAACAAATATCCATCCAGATAATTCAGGTTGCAATGCTATTAATGAACAATATTTTGGTGGTTATACACAATGGCCAGATATGACAGTGCCATATGATAACGCTACACCTCCTCAAGCTCCAATGAGCTTTGATGGTCGTACAGCTGTATTTACAGCTCAATCTGCTGTTATTCCTGGTGATACGTATCATATAAAATTAGTAGTTGCTGATGCTTCTGATACGTCTCTAGATTCTGGGGTATTTTTAAAAGCAGGAAGTTTTGATTTAGGAGGTGATTTAGGTGATGATATTACAATCGCTGCAGGTACTGCAGAATGTGATGGAGCTGTAATTCTTTTAGATACTCAAACACCAACGGCAACTCATGTTTGGTATAAAGATGGAATTGTAATTACAGGAGAAACAGGGTCTACTTTAAATGTAACAGAGTCTGGAATTTATGCTGTAGATGTTATCTTTTCTGGAATTTGTCAAGCAAATGATTCTGTAGTAGTTGAATTTAAACCTATTCCAGACCCAAATACACCACCAAATATGATCGTTTGTAGTACAGATGGAGTTGGTGAATTTATGCTTACAGATAATGATTCTGAAATTCTAGGAACTCAAAACTCAGCAGATTTTGTAATTAGTTATCACTACTCGGAACAAGATGCAATTGATAATGTTAATCCATTGACAAGTCCATACACAAATGATTCAAATCCGCAAACAATCTATGTTCGTATGGCAGAATTATCTCAAGAATGTTATGATACAACATCCTTTAATTTGGAGTTTACAAATTTGAATATTAATACAGCTCTAACACCTTTAGAAATTTGTGATGATAATGCTGATGGTTTCGCAACGTTTACCTTAACAGATGCGAATTTAGAAGTTATCGATGTTTTAGATCCTGGAACGGTATCCGTGTCTTATCATTTTTCTTCGACAGATGCTATTGATGGAATTAATCCTCTACCTATTTCATATACAAATGTGATGGTTGATAACCAAACCATATATGTAAGGGTGCAATCGAATCTCAGTGCAGATTGTTATAATACAACCTCATTAGAATTAATAGTAAATGAACTACCAGTGCCATTAACTCCGACTCAATATGAAATTTGTGATGATGATAACGATGGTTTTTCAATATTCGATTTAACTACAAAAGATGCTGAAATTTTAGGGACACAAACAGGAATGACAGTGACCTATCATGAAACGCCTACCGAAGCTATTGATGGTGTCAATCCTAAAACCAGTCCTTATAGTAATATATCAGCAGGTTCTCAAACATTGCACGTTAGGGTTACTGATGATATTTCTGGTTGTTATGAAACCGTAGAATTAGTATTATTTGTAAATCCATTACCTTCTGTAGGTACAATTTCAGATTATCAACTTTGTGATGATAATTTATCTGGAGATGAAACCGAAGTGTTTGATCTTTCAACCAAAGATGCGGAAGCGATTGATGGACAAACAGGAGTTACAGTGAGCTATCACGAATCGTTATCTGATGCCGTTGATGGTTTAAATCCTTTGCCTACGCTTTATAGTAATACAAGTAATCTAGAAACCATTTTTGTAAATATTACAAATACAGCAACAGGTTGTTCTAATGTGGGTAATTTTGATTTAATAGTAAACCCTTTACCTATCATCGCTGATCCAATAGCCTTAGAAGTTTGTGATGATGGTACACCAGATGGTA
>NZ_JXJO01000001.1 GCF_000826655.1 Psychroserpens damuponensis | reverse complement strand
AAAATAGTTAAAGATTCTTTAGTCGTACCTCTTTCTGAATGACAGCTCAATAAAAGCTATCTTCCAAAAGGGAAGGAATTCAAGAAAAGTAAAGCATAATTAAATTTATAGAACTAAAAATTGAGGACTAAATAATTCTCCTCCTTTTTTCAAGGAGGAGTGGATTTCGTCCTCGTAAAAGGAGGAAAGACGAGGTGGTTATTTATCATATAATCACACTATCATTAATCCTATTGCTCTTCATCTGCCAAAGGAGAAATCATAATGTGTGCTCTATGCGTTCCAGGATTCATAATCCAAGGATGGTTTGAGGCTAAAGGAGCTTCTGGTAAACCTGTAGATTCTGAAGTTGCCCAAGGCATATAAACCACATAGCGTAGTTTAGCTCCTTCTACTTTAGATGTTTCAGGGTCGTATGCTGTTGATTTTCCGAAGTAAATATGCAAAGTAGCTCCAGTTGTGATTTTGAGAGCACCAGATTTAACTTCTTCCTCACGAATATCAAAAATCTCTTTAGGATTCTTTCCTTCTGCTTTTAAAGCACGTCCTCTTGCCATAAAAGGTTCTAAATCTTTATGATAGCATGCTGCACTAAATCCGTTTTTATTAGGATCATCTGCAAGAATAATAAACTCGTTTGTACCTTCTTTAAGTGTCACGAATTCGCCTTTCATATTGTAACCAATAACTTTAGAGTTAGCTCTACTTTCTTCAGGAGCTGCCATTAATGCTGTGGCAATTAAATCGGCATCTGTAGTAATAGTCTTTAATTCTCTATGGTTTTCAATTGGAGTATTTTCTTCTGTGATTTCTATTTTAGTAGAATTCTCAGTTGTTGTTTTAGTCTGTTCTGAAGAATTACAAGACACTAACAATCCTGTAAAAACTAAAGCTGTAATCAGATGTTTCATGTGTGTAGATGTTTTAAAAATTATTATGTGACATTGCGTATTGGAAAAAAACAATATATATGTTGTTTTGAAAACACTTAAGCAAAGCTTAGCGACTTACAAATTTCATATTCTTAACTGTCGTTTGGCTAAACTCTTTCCTAGTAATAATCCAATGACGGCTAATATAATATCACTAATGCTAAACCATAACTCTTTAGGTAACATTACGACATTAAAAATAGTTGCAGCCAACATTAAACCTCCAACAATATAAGCAGGTACCATACTGGTTTTAGAAATTAATCCTGCAACGAACATGCCTACAACAATTCCCATAAAATGACCAATTACAACCATGACTTTTGCTCCTGTTGGGATGAGGTTCATATTGTTTTTTATCCATTCCATATCCATTGGGTTGGCACCTTCTGGTAAAGGGAATAAGCTATGACCAATTAAGGTTTCAAAGATGTAAACCGTTAATGAGGCTAAAATGAAACCTACAATTGTTGCTAGAATATTTTTCATTGTACTGAAGGATTAGTTTGTTGGAATGAAGATACTGAAAAATTTTGACAGGTGTAATTAATTAGAGATTTCGTTTGAATGTGTTTATGCATGATTTCGTGTCGTGTTTAAGCAACTAAATTGGCAAAAATGAAACGAACCAGAAGAAATACCATAATAATTTCCATGTAGGTTAGAACTAGCAATGAACTATACACCATATTGGCTGTAGGTGTAATTAAACTCTATAGCTTTAACTTATAAGACCATTGTTTAGGTATAATCCAATAAGACTGAAGGTGTTAATTATTCCATGTGCAATTATTATAGGAAAAAGTTTTCGCTTAATTATAAAATAGACTGAGCCAAATATAAGGGCAATACAACTAGTGGCAATAACACCTGCTAGTCCTTGATAAATATGTAAAATTCCAAATATTACAGCATGTATTATTAATGCGATGAGTATTCCCAATTTATTATTTCCTGTACAATCTAACAATCTATTTAGTAGATACCCACGAAATAATAATTCTTCACCTAACGCTGCACCAAACCAAACAACTGAAATTAGGTAACCTATAAACACAAGAGGTTTTCCCATAAAAAAAGAAAATCTATCAGCTACACCTACTGGGTTTGTAAGCCCAAAACTTCCCAATATTGGTTTTACAATTAGTCCCATAATTGAAAAAACTAGTATTACAGTACCAAGTGCTATCAATATATTGCTTAACCAATTTCGTGTACCTTTTGGAAACTTAGGCCTAAACACTTTCCATTTTATTTTTTTTTGTTTCATGAAAATTGTGCTTACTATAATTCCACACCAAATTGCTATTGAGCCTGCACCAATCACCTCGAAATAATCTGCGAGATGTTTTATGGTCAATATAGTTAGGAATACAATTGCTATTTCTACAAAAATTTTAATATCAAAGGATTTTTTTTGTGGTTCTATATTATTCATCTGTTTGTTTTTTTGTAAGTTTAGGACAAATTTACTAATAATAATTTAATTAGGACAAGTTTACTAATGAAATCGACAAAAGACAAAATACTATATAATTCAAGGCGCTTATTTAATGAGCAATCTTATAGTTCAGTAACCATTAGAATGATTGCAAAATCGTTAAAGATGAGTTCAGGGAATTTAAACTATCATTTTAAAAAACGTGAAGAAATTTTGGAGGCTTTATATTTTGAAATGACAGAAGAATTCGATTATAGACTCTTAAGTTTCCCTGCGATGGAAGTTTCTATAAATCAAATAAAAATTGAAATTAAGTTGACGATGAAACGAATGATTGATTATCAATTTTTCTGGACAGATTTATATAATATATTAAATTTAAATGCTAATATTAAAACACATTTTCATGAAATATATGATGCACGATTTCAGAGTTATATCTTTTTATTTACTCAATTAAAAAAGAATAAATTAATGAAGGTATCTATACTGGACTGGGAATGTCAAAATCTTGCCGAACAAATGATTGTTTATAGTAATACTTGGTTGTATTCTACCGTATTATATGGAGGGAAAATACAGGATAGTATAATAGAAAAAAAAGCAAATACTTTATTAAGTTTACTTTATCCTTACCTTACTTTAAAAGGAAAGAAAGAATTTTATGAAATTACAAACTTTAATGAAAGTTAAATCTGTTTTTTAAAAATATTATCTTATTGAGATGTTTAATTTACATCCAACTGCAGTTAAACGAAGTTCGAGTATTTTTTTGATAAAGTGAATGCGTAAACGACGTATGTATAAAACAATAAAGTCCCAAACCTAAGTTTGGGACGTTTCAATAAAAATGAAGTCAACCATGTATTAAGCTCTATTTGCTTTGATTGGACAACCAATAGCTTTAGTAAAATTTGGTTCTGGTTTTGTACCATTTTTTAAAGCATTAATGGCATCTTCTAAGTAGTTTACTTTAACATCTTTAGGAGATTTTGCATTGTCATCAATGGTGCCAATGTATTGTACTTTACGGTCGCTGTCTAATAAAAATACGTGAGGTGTTCTTACAGCACCATATTGAGGGTAGATTTTTTGTCCTTCATCAACAAGGTAAGGAAACGTAAATCCTTTTTCTTTGGCACGTAATTTCATAGCTTCATAGCCTTCTTTTTCGTTTTCAGGACTGTTTGGGTTAATAGCTACTACAGGATATCCTTGTGGTGCATAGGTATTATTAATAGTTATTAAGCGGTCTTCATATAATTTTGAAAACGGACACTCATTACAGGTAAATGTTACAATATATCCTTTAGCTTTATCAATACTGGCTAATGATACCATAGATCCATTTACGTTTTTTAGATTAAAATCTGTGGCCACATCACCAATGTTGTAGCCTCCAATTTCTTCTAACGTCTTTGTTTGCTCTGGGCTTCCAGTTGGTGGTCCTTTACGGTCGCCTGGAGGTGGAGCTTTATGGTCGCCATCTTGGTGTGGTCCTTTTGGGTTTTTATCTCGATGTACTGATAATTCTTGTGTACCATTAGTCTCATTTTTACAAGAGATTAATACACTTGTTGATAAACCAATAATGGCAATTAATATGCTTATTTTTTTCATTTGTGTTGGTCTTAATATTTATGTATTGTGTTTTGTACTTCGTTTTCTAAATCTTCAAAACTTTCAAAAGAGCGTTCAAAAAAAGCACGCTTTTCTGCATTGAATATAATGGTAAATGGAATGGCTCCAGACCAATTAGGATCTATTTTATCAATCCATGTATTAGAATCTGGATCATCTAAAAGCACGACTTTAGATGTGATACCATGCTTTTGTAAAAAAGGTTTGAGTTTAGTATCTATATCTTTTTGAAAATCTAAACTCACTAATAAAATTTCGGCATCAGGATAGGCTTTTGCATATTGCTGAATATAAGGTAGCTCCTTAACACAAGGTGCACACCACATGGCCCAAAAATTAACAATATAGGTTTTGTTAGATGTTGTATACAGCAAGGGTTCGAAAGAGGTGAAGTTGTGTACTGGAATATCAGTACTCATATCCACGGTATGTTCATTATCATTTACCGTAGTAATTGCAGAGGCATTGTCTTTACATCTACTAAACACTAGTAAAACAATGATAAAATAACTATAATTAAGCTTTGCTAGTAAGCGTTTTGTAAGTGTTGATATTGTGATCATTTTATAACATGTGATATTAAGACGTCAAAAAAGAATAAAGGTTTAATTTCATTTCTATTTTTTTTACATTAAAAAAAAATCCCGAACAAATAGTCGAGATTTTAAATTTCCGCAGTAAAACGGAATGATAATTATATTTAAGATTTATCGTTATGGTCTAAATGACAGTTTGGTGTTTTACACTTGAGTATATTGCCAAACGTCGTTTAGCTACTATTACTCAATCAAAACCCATTCGCCTTTAGCGATTAATGGTTCGGCTTGTTTAAATTTTACAGTTTTGTTCTCACCACTCATAACATGCTTAATCGTTACACGATCATTACGACCAATTTTTGGTTTATCACGAACCACTGTCTCAATAACTTCTTGTTGACGAGAAGCACCAGAACCAACAGCTCTACTTTGCGCAGCACGTTCATCCATATTAGGGATTTCTTCCTTTTGCGTTTGTAAATTTTCTTGCTTACGCTCTTTAGCTTCTTGGATATTGTTTTGTGTTTCTTGAGGTAATTCTCCTTTAAATAAGAATGAAATGACATCTTTATTCACTTGGTCAATCATGTCTTTGAATAACTCAAAAGCTTCAAACTTATAGATTAACAACGGATCTTTTTGCTCATGAACAGCTAATTGTACCGATTGCTTTAACTCATCCATTTTACGTAAATGCGTTTTCCAGGCATCATCAACAATGGCTAATGAGATATTTTTTTCAAAATCATTAATTAACTGTGTGCCTTTCGTTTCGTAAGCTTTCTCAAGATCTGTAACCACTTGTAAGTTTTTTACACCATCTGTAAAAGGCACCACGATACGCTTGTATTTATCACGTTGATTAAGGTAAACATTCTCAATCACAGGATAAGCTAATTCTGCATTGCGCTCCATTTTAGCTCTATAATGTTCAAAGGCAGCTTTATAAACTTTACCTGCAATGTCTTGTACGTTTAGTTTTCTAAATTCTGCTTCGGAAATTGGCGAACTCATAGAGAAGTATCTAATTAATTCAAACTCGAAGTTCTTGAAATCTTCGGCAGCTTTGTTAGACTCTGCTATTCCTTCCGAAGTATCATAAATCATATTAGCCAAATCTACACGAAGACGATCGCCTTCTAATGCATGACGACGTCGTTTGTAAACCACTTCACGTTGTGCATTCATCACATCATCATATTCTAGTAAACGCTTACGCACACCAAATTGGTTTTCTTCCACTTTTTTCTGAGCACGCTCAATAGATTTAGAAATCATAGAATGTTGAATAACTTCTCCTTCTTGTAATCCCATTTTATCCATCATTTTGGCAATACGTTCACTACCAAAAAGACGCATTAAATTATCTTCTAGAGATACATAAAATTGCGAACTACCAACATCACCTTGACGACCAGCACGACCTCTTAACTGTCTGTCAACACGACGAGAATCATGACGCTCTGTACCAACAATGGCTAAACCTCCTGCTGCTTTTACTTCGTCTGTTAATTTAATATCTGTACCACGACCTGCCATATTGGTTGCAATGGTTACTTGACCAGATCGTCCTGCTTCATCAACAATTTCGGCCTCTTTTTTATGCTGTTTTGCATTTAAGACATTGTGAGGGATCTTGCGAATACTCAACATTTTACCTAAAAGCTCACTAATTTCAACCGATGTTGTACCAATTAATACTGGACGACCAGCTTGTGATAATGCTGTGACATCATCAATAACTGCGTTGTATTTTTCTCGTTTTGTTTTATAAACTAAATCTTGCTTATCATCTCTTGCAATGGGTCTGTTGGTTGGGATTTCAACCACATCTAATTTATAGATTTCCCATAATTCTCCAGCTTCAGTTACCGCAGTTCCTGTCATACCAGAAAGTTTACGGTACATTCTAAAGTAATTTTGAAGCGTTACTGTTGCAAATGTTTGGGTTGCATCTTCAATTTTTACATTTTCTTTAGCTTCTATCGCTTGGTGTAAACCGTCACTATAACGACGACCATCCATAATACGACCTGTTTGCTCATCTACAATCATTACTTTATTATCCATTACAACGTATTGGATATCTTTTTCAAATAATGCGTAGGCTTTAAGTAATTGGTTGAGTGTGTGAATACGTTCTGATTTAATTCCGAAGTCTCTAAATAATTCTTCTTTAGCTTCAGCTTCTTCCTCTTTTGTTAAGCCTTTAGACTCAATTTTAGAGATTTCCATCCCGATTTCGGGCATGACGAAGAAATCTGGATTATCTTTTCCGGAGATATATTCAACACCTTTATCTGTTAATTCAACCTGATTATTTTTTTCTTCGATAACGTAGTAGAGTTCTGCATCAACCTTAGGCATTTCTCTGTTGTTATCTTGCATGTAGAAGTTTTCAGTCTTCTGCAATAAAGTTTTAATGCCATCTTCACTCAAGAATTTGATTAATGCTTTATTCTTTGGGATACCACGATAAGCACGCAATAACAAGAAACCACCTTCTTTAGTGTCACCAGCTGCAATTAATTTTTTGGCTTCGGCTAAAACACCTACGAGTTCTTTTCTTTGAATACTCGCTAAATCTTCAACCTTAGGTTTTAGTTCGGTAAATTCATGACGATCACCTTGTGGTATTGGTCCTGAAATAATTAATGGTGTTCTAGCATCATCTACTAATACTGAATCGACCTCATCAATAATAGCATAGTGATGTGGACGTTGTACCAAATCGTCTGGCGAGTTAGCCATATTGTCTCTTAGGTAATCAAAACCAAATTCGTTGTTTGTACCATAAGTAATATCTGCTCTATAGGCTTTACGACGTGCTTCACTGTTAGGTTGATGGTAATCAATACAATCAATACTCATACCATGAAACTGAAATATTGGAGCCATCCAAGCGCTATCACGTTTTGCTAAGTAATCATTTACAGTTACTAAGTGTACTCCTTTTTCGGCCAATGCATTTAAGTAAACTGAAAGGGTTGCGACTAAGGTTTTACCTTCACCAGTTTGCATCTCTGCAATTTTACCTTGGTGCATAGCTGCACCACCAATTAGCTGTACGTCATAATGAATCATGTCCCAAGTAATTGGTTTACCTGCTGCATCCCAAGAATTTGCCCAAATGGCTTGATCTCCATTTAAGGTCACATAATCATTATCACCAGAAACCACACGATCAAACTCACTAGCGGTAACTGAGATTTCTGTATTATGAACAAAACGTTTTGCTGTTTCTTTAATCACAGCAAAGGCTTCTGGCATAATGTTGGTTAAAACCTCTTCGGTTACGGTGTAGATATCGTCGTTAATTTTATCAATTTCTACATAGATATCTTCACGTGCATCTATATCTTCGGTTGCCTCAGCATCTTTTGTTAATTGATCTATTTTATCTTGAAGTGGCTTGCGAGCCTCAGCAATTTTAGATTTGAATTCTATGGTTTTTGCTCTCAACTCATCGTGAGACAATTGCTCAAGTTTGCTTTCAAATGCTTTTACTTGATCTACAATAGGAGAGAGTGCTTTTACATCTTGCTTAGACTTGTCTCCTACAAATACTTTTAATACTGAATTTAAAAAACTCATTGGTGTTTATTTATTTTAATGACTTTGTCTAACGTTTAAAATTTATGTCAACCTAAACTTGGTTCAGTATGACAATTCAAAACTTTAGATAACGCCTTATCTTCAAAATTGTTAGACTTCAAAGATATGATTTGTGTTAGTTTTTTTGAAAGATAAAGGCACAAAAAAAGTCTCAACAAGAGACTTTTTAACTTTTATTTTACAATTAATATAACTTGAAAATACAAATTAAATTAATATTCGTCTTCGTTCCAAAGGTAATCCTCATCTGTTGGATAGTCTGACCAAATTTCTTCAATTGAATCGTAAGAGTCGCCTTCATCTTCTATCGCTTGTAGATTTTCAACAACTTCCAAAGGAGCTCCTGTTCTAATAGCGTAATCAATTAATTCATCTTTAGTTGCTGGCCAAGGTGCATCACTTAAATACGATGCTAATTCTAATGTCCAATACATGTGTTATGCGTTTTAAATTTCTGCAAAAATAAAATTATAGTTCAGAAAGTCAAGAAAAAAGTGAATTAATTAAATAAAAATTTAAAAGAACTTATGTTTTTTAATGATTTTAGGCCAAATGAACTATAAAATATGTTCGCAATTTGTTATTGATACCAATTTTAATTTTAGATGACAGTAGTAAAAATGTTTAGTTTTTTTACTGAAATTTCAAACCAGAATTGCAGTTATGATTCTTTCTTCGGAATCCATTTAACTTCATTGGCTTGTAAATCATAAGACAACTTTCGTGCCAACACAAATAGGTAGTCAGAAAGTCGGTTGAGGTAGGTTAAACTTTCTGGTTGAAACGGTTCTAAGTCATTAAGAGCACTTGCTAACCGTTCGGCTCTTCTACAAACACAGCGAGCAATGTGACAGAATGACACCGTTTGATGTCCTCCTGGCAATACAAAATGCGTCATTTGAGGTAACGACTCGTTCATTTTATCCATTTCTTGCTCTAATTGCTCAATATCTTCTTCGGAAATTTTAGGTATATTCAATCTGTCCTTTCCATTTTTAAGCGTTGCCTTTTCAGGATCTGTGGCTAAAATAGCACCAACGGTAAATAACCGATCTTGAACATCAATCAATACATCTTTGTAGTGATTATTAATGTTTTGGTCTCTAATTAATCCTAAGTGAGAATTGAGTTCATCTACGGTTCCGTAGCTATCAATTCTAATATGATGTTTAGGAACTCTAGTACCGCCAAATAATGCGGTTGTACCTTTATCTCCTGTTTTTGTATATATTTTCATTTTGAAATAGTTCTATTACGAAATCAAAGTTACGTATTAGTTTTTTCTCGCAGAGATGTAACGTCATAAAGTCACGAAGCTTATTTTAAGGCGATTACTTGCGTTTGCTTTAAAGCGTATTCTTAAACTCTTGTTCTAATTCAACGTATCGCTCTCAATAATGCCATCACGCAATCTAATAACGCGACGTGCATGAGCTGCAATGTCTTCTTCGTGCGTTACCATAATAACGGTATTGCCCGCTTTGTGGATCTCATCAAAAAGCGCCATGATTTCGTGACCAGTTTTAGAGTCTAAGTTACCTGTAGGTTCATCTGCAAGAATAATAGATGGTTTGTTTACTAAGGCGCGACCTACAGCCACACGTTGCCGTTGACCACCAGAGAGTTGGTTAGGTCTATGATCCATACGGTCTGAAAGGCCAACTTCCGTTAAGACCTCTTCGGCACGTTTGGTACGTTCTGTTTTAGATTTTCCTGCGTAAACCATTGGTAAAGCCACATTGTCTAAAGCTGTAGTTCTTGGTAAAAGGTTAAAGGTTTGAAATACGAAGCCAATTTCAGTGTTTCTAATTTCGGCTAGATCATCATCACTCATTTGGCTTACATCTTTTCCATTTAGAATGTATGAACCACCAGTTGGTGTGTCTAAACAGCCCAAAAGGTTCATAAGTGTTGATTTGCCAGAACCAGAAGGTCCCATGATGGCAACGTAATCGCCTAGTTCTATATCTAAATCGATACCTTTTAAAACGTGAACGGTTTCTTGACCTAATTGAAAATCACGAATGATATTTCTAATTTCAATAACATGACTCATAACGAGAATTAACTTTTAAATGATGTTTCTGCAATATAATCAATAAGACGCTAAACCATAAGAGTTGTTACACTCTAATGGTGAAATTTTCTTTCACTTGTTCTGTTCTAAAGCATACAAGTCCCCAAAAAAAAGTGTCTATTGTAACTGTTACTTTTGGGTGTGTTTTGATAATTTCCCAAGCTTTCATCATGTCTTTAGACCAGTAAATATCATCAAAAATAAATACCGAATCGTTGTGGGATTGGTTTATTAGTGTCTCAAAATAGTTGAGTGTTGCTGTTTTATTATGATTTCCGTCGAAAAAAATAAGATCGTAAGTTTGATCTTTTAAATTAGGAAGGGTTGTTTTAAAAGCGCCAGTTTTAATAGTAATGTTTTTAATAGTTGCTTCGGAAATTTGCTTTCTTGCAAATTTTGAGATGTTTGGGCAACCTTCTAAAGATATTATATGATTATCTGTTTTGGCTAATGCCATAGCTTGAGTAGCAATGCCTAAAGAAGTGCCTAATTCTAAGGTGTGTTTTGGATTTAAGTACTTGACTAAGCGATAGAGTAATTGCGCACGTTTTAAAGATGTGCCAGAGTTTTTGGCAATAGCACTAATTTGTCTTTCGTTAGATTTAAAAACTTTAGAGCCTGAACCAAAATCGGTTATTTTAATGTTTTTTTTGTTTTTTAATAATGAGTTGCGATAGTTTTTAAGTTTAGCATATTCAGGATATTCTGTTTTGTCATAAAAGCATTGAGTGACTAAATCATACACAAAAGGTGAGTGTACACCATGTTGATTGGTAGATTTTAATAAGAACTTTATGTATTGAATGAATTGAAACACGCTTTAACTATATTGGTTATAGTCCTAATTTTTCTGCTAGTTCAAACCATCTCATTTCTTTTGTTTCGATGTCATCAATAATGACTTGTAATTGTTGAGATAATTCGGTGATTTTTTCTTGGGACAGATTTTCGTCTAGAAATTTTTCTTCCAGTTTTTTCTTGTCTAATTCTAGTGAACGGATTTTACTTTCAAGGTTTTTGTATTCTTTCTGTTCGTTGTAAGTTAATTTATCTGCTTTGTTCTGGTCTAGTTGATTTTCCGAAGTATTAGACGTTGTCGTTTCTGGTTTTGTTTCTGGAGGAGTTGAGGCTTCATACTCGCGATAATCTGTGTAATTGCCTGGAAAATCTTGAACTTCACCTTGACCTTTAAACACAAATAGGTGGTCTACAATTTTATCCATAAAATACCTGTCGTGAGACACTACAAGTAAACAGCCAGGAAAGTCTAATAGGAAATCTTCGAGAATATTTAAGGTAACAATATCTAAATCGTTTGTAGGTTCATCCAGAATTAGGAAATTAGGGTTTTGTATTAAAACGGTACATAAGTACAATCGTTTTTGTTCGCCACCACTTAATTTTTCTACGAAATCATGTTGTTTTTTTCCGTCAAAAAGAAAACGTTCTAGTAGTTGTTTGGCGCTAATTTGCCGTCCTTTTGTTAATGGAATGTATTCGCCAAATTCTTTAATAACGTCTATTACTTTTTGACCTTGTTTAACATGGATTCCACCTTGTGTGTAGTATCCAAATTTTACGGTTTCGCCAACTATGACTTTGCCAGCATCTGGCTCTAGTGCATCTGTTAACATGTTTAGGAAGGTGGATTTTCCTGTTCCGTTTTTTCCAATTATGCCAATGCGTTCACCACGTTTAAATGTGTATTCAAAATTTTTAAGAATTACAAGGTCATCAAATGATTTTGATACGTTATGGAATTCTACAATTTTGCTACCTAAACGTTCCATATTGATTTCTAATTCAATCTTATGGTCGTTTCTACGTTGGTGTGCTCGTTTTTTTATATCGCTAAAATCATCAATTCGAGATTTTGATTTTGTGGTTCTCGCTTTAGGTTGGCGACGCATCCATTCTAGCTCTTTTTTGAAGAGTTGCTTGGCTTTTCCGGTTTCAACTTGTTCTTGAGCAATTCTAGTTTCTTTGTTTTCTAAGTAATAGCTGTAATTACCTTTGTAATTGTACATTTTACCGTGATCTAGCTCGATAATTTCGTTACATACACGTTCTAAGAAGTAGCGATCGTGCGTGACCATGAATAATGTGAATTGCGCTTTGGCGAAGTATTGTTCTAGCCATTCAATCATTTCTAGATCTAAATGGTTGGTAGGTTCATCAAGAACTAATAAATCTGGATTACTAATTAAGGCTTGAGCAAGAGCGAGACGTTTTATTTGTCCGCCAGACATCGTGCTAATTTTTTGGTCTAGATTATGAAGGTTTAGTTGTGATAGAATTTGTTTAAACTGAAGTTCAAATTCCCAGGCATTATGGATATCCATTTGCTCAAATGCTTTTTGGTAGGCTTCAGCATCTTCGGGTTTTTGTAATGCTTTTTCGTAATTCTCAATGATTTTGAGTTGTGGAGATTCCGAAGAAAAAATAGTATCATTAATTGTTGATTTTGGATCAAACTGAGGATCTTGCGATAAAAAGGCTATTCGTAACCCGTTTCGCATGACGATTTGGCCTGAGTCTGGCGTGTCTGCACCTGAAAGGATATTAAGGATTGAGGTTTTACCGCTTCCGTTTTTCGCAACAAATGCTATTTTGTCATCTTTATGAATACTAAATGAGAGGTCTGAAAAGAGCTCTAATTCGCCATAAGATTTTGATATGTTTTCAACTGTTAAGTAGTTCAATGGAATATTTTTTACAAAGAAAGTGATATTACTCAAAAAAACGACTAATAGTTTTGATATTAATGGTGATAAGCTATATTTGTGAAGCAACAAGCAACGTTAAAATGAATAAAATATTATTGTTTACAGGATTGTTACTATGTGTATTATCAACTTCTTGTATACCTCATAAAGATACCATTTATCTTCAGCAAAAAGATATGGTTACAGATTCAAGTCAAGTTATGGTAAGGCAACCAAAACCATATCGTGTTCAAGTTAATGATATTTTAAATATTAGAATAAAGGTTTTAGATCAAGAAAATGCGGTTATTTTTAATCCCGTTGGAGAAGTTAACTTAAATGCAACTAGCTCTGAGCGTGCTTATTTTGATGGATTTACAGTGGATTTGCATGGTAATATAAGAATTCCGTCTTTAGGAAAAATTAATGTGCTTGGTTATACTGTTGAGGATATCGAAATGATGTTGAAGGAAAAACTTTTAAAGGAACAGTTCAAAGAGACTGCAAACATTTTTATAACTGTTAAACTGTCTGGATTACGTTATACCGCAAATGGTGAAGTGGGAAGACCAGGAACAGTTACCTTGTTTCAAGATCGTGTGAATATTTTTGAGGCTATTGCTAATGTAGGTGAAATACCCGTTACAGGGAATAAAAAGGAAGTGCAAATTATTAGGCAGTATCCACAAGGGCAACAAATTCATACTGTTGATTTAACAAATGTTAAGGTTATGAATTCACCGTATTATTATATTCAGCCTAATGATATTATTTATGTTAAACCACTACCTCAAAAATCAATAGGGACAGGGCAAACTGCTGTACAAACTTTGGGTACTATTGCTACGGTTGTGTCTCTAATTACTACTACTCTATTGTTATTTACAAGGTTATAGGATATGGATAATACTCAGGAAGAATTTGACTATAGTGAGTCTGGTCGTGTAAGTTTTGATTTTAAAGGCTACCTATTTAAAATATTAAATCTTTGGAAATTTGTATTAATATCTATTGGTATTGCTATTGGTATTGCATATTACATTAACGTTAGAAAACAAAGTGTTTATAAATTAGATTCGTTAATTTCTATTGAAAACGATCAAAATCCTTTTTTTACAGCTAACACAAGTATTTCATTTAATTGGGGAGGCGTTTCTGGTAAGGTTGGAAAAATTGTTACTGCAGTACAAACAAGAACTCATAACGAATTTGTTGTTGATTCGCTCCAGTTTTATATGGAATATTTAAGGGAAGGTAAATATAGAAAAGAAGATATCTATAAAAATGCGCCATTTGATTTAATCATTGACAAATCGAAACCTCAAGTGTTAAATTATCCGATAGGGATTAGAATTTTAAATGATACTGAATTTGAGGTGTTTACCGAATTTGAGGGTGAAAGGAAGACTGCTCAGTCGTACGGAGATAAATCAGTAGAGACCGTAGATGTGCCAATGGGTGTGTTTAAGAAAACGTTTAAAACAGGTGATGTCATCAATCTTCCTTTTTTAAATGGCCGTTTGGTATATAAAGCTCATATAAATCTAAAGCCTCAAACGGAGTATTTCATCAGGTTCTTAAATTTTGATGGGATTGTGAATAGGTATAAAAGAAGTATTATTATAGGGCCAGCCGCAGGTTCAGCTTCTTCTATTTTAAAGTTGCAATTGGCAGGGAATAATAAAGCTAAAATTGTAGATTATTTAAATGCAACTTCAGCAATTTTAAGTAAGTTAGAGTTAGAGCGTAAAAACTTGTACGCTACAAATACTATAAAATTTATTGATAGTAGTCTTGCAGCGGTTAATGTTGATCTTAAGGGTTTTGGAGATGAAATGAATGAATTTAGACGAAAGAATAAAGTGTTTAATGTTTCCGAAGAGATTTCACAAATTTCTGGGCAACTTAGAGGTTACGACGTTACTAAAGAGCAAGAAAACGCAAAATTAGCTTACCTTGATAACTTAGAAAGTTATTTAAAAACCAAAACCAATTATACCGAAATTGCAGCACCTACAAGTGTGGGTATTCAAGAAGATAATATTTTGTCTAGTGTGGGAAGAATAATTGCTTTAGCGGCAGAGCGTCAGAATCTTGAATATACTACTAAAGAAGGCTCTGAGTTATTTAAAGATTTAGACAGACGTATTGATGCTGAAAAAAATGTATTGTTAGAGACAATAAGTGCAACGAAAAAAACAATAAGGATACAATTGTCAACATTAAATCGCAATATTGCGAATTTAGAGGCAAAACTTATTGGCTTACCTGAGGATCAACAAGAATATCTTAAAATTCAAAGAAAATTAGATATTAGTCAAGAAGCCTATAACATTTATATGGTGAAACGCAGTGAAGCGGCTATTGTTAAAGCCGCTAATATATCTGACATTACGGTGATTGATGAGGCTAAAGATATAGGAGTTGGTCGTATAGGGCCTAACAAGACGCTTAATTACATGATGGCTTTAATGTTAGGTGTTTTTATTCCCTTGTTCTTGATTTTTGTCTTGTTTTTATTAGATAATACTATTCACGGATCTGATGAGGTTGAGCAACTTTCTAAAATCCCTATTTTAGGACTGCTGGGTAAATATAATTACAAAAACAATTTAATTGTTTTTGAAAAACCAAAGTCTGCGGTGGCTGAGTCTTTCAGGGCAATACGTTCTAGTCTGCAGTTTTTATATAAAAGACAAGGTAAGGTAGAAGGGAAAACGCTTATGGTCACATCATCAGTAAGTGGTGAGGGTAAAACCTTCTGCTCTATAAATATCGCAACTGTATATGCGTTGTCAGGTAAAAAGACTATCTTGTTAGGGTTAGATTTACGAAAACCGAAAATTTTTGGAGATTTTGATATTAGCAATGATAAAGGTGTTGTCAATTATTTAATTGGCGAAAGTAGTTTTGATGAGGTTAAATATACAACACATATTGAAAATTTAGATGTGGTCCCATCTGGACCTGTTCCTCCAAATCCATCAGAACTACTTATGAGTGATCAAATGAAAATTTTAATTGATCAACTTAGAAGAGATTATGATATGATTGTGTTGGATACGCCTCCTTTAGGTTTGGTTACAGATGCACTTGAATTAACACAATATGCAGATGCTACCATATTTATGGTGCGTTTAGACTATACCAAAAAAGGCATGTTAGCCTTAATTAACGCTAAATATAGAACTGGAGAGGTCAAAAATATTAGTTTTGTATTGAACTTCTATAAACATAAAACAAACCATAATTATGGTTATGGCTACGGTTATGGCTACGGTTATGGTTATGGTGTTTATGGTAATGCATATCATGAGCGAGAGGATATGTCTATATTAACAAAAATAAAACATTTTTTAAAACGGATTTAAATTGATCTCTAAAAAGCAACTTTTTTGGAAACGTATATTTGATTTTTTATTATCTCTAATGTTGTTTCCGTTATGTATTGCGCCTCTTTTTGTTCTAATTTTAATAGCAACATTCGACACCAAAACATATGGTATTTTCACGCAACAACGAGTAGGGCAGCATGGTCAGCTATTTAAGATATATAAATTAAGAACTCTTAAAGAAGAAGTTCATAATTTGGGACATCTTAGTAAAAGTGCAACTCGTATAGGTAAGTTTTTACGACGTACGAAGTTGGATGAACTTCCTCAATTGTTTAATGTTTTAATAGGAAATATGAGTTTTGTTGGACCTAGGCCAGATGTTCAGGGATTTGCAGATACATTAATTGGAGAAGATAGCGTTGTTTTAAAAGTGAAACCCGGCGTTACTGGACCGGCTACATTAAAATATAAAAGCGAAGAAGGTATTCTTGCTCAACAAAATGACCCAGAAAAATACAATAGAACGATTATTTGGGTAGATAAGGTTGAAATCAATAAAAAATATGTGCAGAATTGGAGTTTTTATTTAGATTTGAAACTTATTACTAAATCTATACTTAACTGAAAATGAATACAAGTAAAAAAATTACAATACTAGGACTAGGATATGTAGGTTTGCCATTGGCAGTAGAATTTGCCAAAAAATATATGGTAATAGGATTTGATATCAATGAAACACGAATCAAAGAACTAAACGATGGTATTGATAAAACATTAGAAGTTGAAGATGACCATTTAAAATCTGTACTTACAACAAATCCAAATGCTAGCACAGGATTATTCATTACAAATGATACCAATCAAATAGCAGACTCAAATGTGTATATTGTTACTGTGCCAACACCAACAGATGAGCTGAAAAGGCCTGTGTTTACACCGTTAATTAAAGCTAGTGAAAGTGTTGCTAAAGGTTTAAAAAAAGGGGATATAGTGATTTATGAATCCACTGTATATCCAGGTGCAACAGAAGATATCTGCGTACCAATTTTAGAGAAACATTCAGGATTAAAATTCAATCAAGATTTTTTTGCAGGCTATTCTCCAGAACGTATCAATCCTGGCGATAAATTACATACCGTTACAAAAATATTAAAAGTAACCTCTGGATCAACCCCAGAAATAGCAGTGGTTATTGATGATTTGTATAAATCTATCATAACAGCAGGAACACATTGTGCACCATCAATTAAGGTTGCCGAAGCGGCTAAAGTTATTGAGAATTCGCAACGAGATATAAATATTGCTTTTGTAAATGAGTTATCTAAAATTTTTAGAATATTAGATATAGATACCAAAGCTGTTTTAGAAGCTGCAGGTACCAAATGGAATTTTATAAATTTCTCTCCTGGTTTAGTTGGAGGGCATTGTATAGGTGTTGACCCTTACTATTTAGCTCAAAAAGCTATCGAATCTGGGTATAATCCTGAAATTATTTTGGCTGGTCGTAAGATGAACGATAGTATGGGAAGTTATGTAGCACAAGAATCTGTAAAAATGATGATTCAAAAAGGCGCAAGAATCAAAGGTTCTAACGTGCTTGTTTTAGGGATTACATTTAAAGAAAATTGTCCAGATATTAGAAACTCTAGAGTTATAGATATCATAGAAGAATTTGAAAGCTATAATGTAAACGTCGATGTTTATGATCCATGGGCATCCAAAGAAGAAGTTGAACATGAATATGGTTTTGGTTTATTAGATAAAGAAACGCAATTAAAACCAGATTATGATGCTATTGTTTTAGCAGTATCTCATGATGAATTTTTGAAATTAGATTTACAGAACCTAAAATCTGAGACCTGCATCATATTTGATGTAAAATCATTATTACCTAAACATACAACAGACGCTAGATTATAATGTACGAAAATAATTATCACAATCAAGATTTAAGCCAGTTGTCATTTTTAATCACTGGAGGAGGAGGATTTATAGGGTCTAACCTTGTGGAATACCTTTTAAAATATAACGCTAAAAAAGTACGTGTCTTAGATAATTTTTCTAATGGTCACAGGTATAATTTAACAGCGTTTCATGATCATCCTGCTTTTGAGCTTATTGAAGGCGATATTAGAGATTTGCAAACCTGTAAAGATGCTATGAAAGATATAGATTATGTCTCTCATCAAGCAGCTTTAGGTTCGGTGCCACGTTCTATAAATGATCCAGCAACAACCAATGAGGTGAATATATCTGGGTTTTTAAATATGATGATTGCTTTAAAAGACTCTACAACTGTAAAACGTATGGTATATGCAGCGTCTAGCTCTACTTATGGCGATAGTCAAACCTTGCCAAAAGTTGAAGATACTATTGGTAAACCCTTATCACCATATGCAGTGACTAAATATGTAAACGAGTTGTATGCAGATGTCTTCGGAAAAACGTATGACACAGATGTTATAGGCTTTAGATATTTTAATGTGTTTGGACCAAAACAAAGTCCTAATGGAGCATATGCAGCAGTAATACCATTATTTATGCAAGCGCTTAAAGATGAGGAATCTCCTAAAATTAATGGTGATGGAGGACAAACACGAGACTTTACATATATAGACAATGTAGTGCAAGCCAATGTGAAAGGTTTCTTTGCTTCAAAAGAAGCTAAAAATCAAGTGTTCAATGTTGCTTGTGGAGAACGAATAACTATTAATTATTTATGGAATTCACTTAAAGATTCTGCAAATTCTAATTTAGATGTTATTTATGGACCCGAACGTCAAGGAGACGTAAGAGATTCGTTGGCAGACATTTCAAAAGCAAATAACCTTTTAGGCTACGAGCCGCAATTTACAGTGAGAGAAGGATTAAAAATTACTTGGGATTCGTTTACATCTTAATTATAAAAACTAATATTGATTTTTATTAAAAAAGCTGTCTGGTAAAGACAGCTTTTTATATTTGTGACATTTTTTTTTAAAGATGATTTTTTATTCAAAAAAATATAGAATGATTTTAATTTATTATTCTTTAGACTGTGTTTTCGTTTACTAATGGAATTAGTATATTAGCACTATCAAAAAAGAAGTGTTTTAGAAACAAACCATGGCATTAAAAACTCGTGTTTATCAGAAGGAACGCACTATAAAATTTGGTAAGCTATTAATAGAGAGTTTAAGTGATATGTTTAAATCACGATTTTTGGCTAGACAGTTAGCTGAGAGAGATATTAAAGCTATGTACCGACAATCCTATTTAGGGATTATTTGGGCTTTTGTTACCCCATTGGCAACTGCAGCTGTATGGGTTTTTTTAAACAATAGTGGTACTGTTCGATTATCTGATACAGGGATACCCTATCCTGTTTATGCATTTTCAGGGACTTTGATTTGGTCTATTATTGTTGCTTCTATTAATTCGCCTATGCAGAGTACACAGGCTGCAAAAGGTATTCTTACTAAAATTAACTTTCCTAAGGAGGCTTTATTGCTTTCGGGGGTTTATAAGTTGTTATTTGATAGTTCTATTAAAATTTTACTCCTAATATTGTTTGTGTTTATTTATGGTGTTGGGTTTCATTGGAGTTTGTTTTTGTTTCCAATAGCTATAATTGGAGCTATACTTTTCGGAACCACTTTGGGCTTGTTTTTAACACCAATAGGGTTGCTTTACAAAGATATTGGAAAAATCATAACGTTTGGAATGCAGTTTTTAATGTACGTCACACCTGTGGTTTATGCCATTCCTAAAACAGGTATAATGAAAACTATTATGGAGTGGAATCCTATAACCCCAATAATATTAACAGCTCGTGATTTAGTTGTAGGGTTTTCACCAATTTATGTGGTTGATTTTTTAATAGTTTTAATGATTTGTATCCCTTTATTGTTCTTAGGGTTGATTATTTATCGTATCTCAATTCCAATTATTGTGGAGCGTTTGAGTGCTTAGGTTTTGAAAATTAATTTATAGTAGAAAAAAATAATATACATTATATGCCAAACATTAATTTATTTCATGTCTGAAAATAACCACATATCAATAAATAAAGAAGTTCTAGTAAAGGTAGAGGGGCTAAGCAAAAAATTTTGTAAAGATCTTAAAACAAGCCTATGGTATGGAGTTAAAGATTTGGTAAGTGGAGTGTTTGGGTCTAGTGAAGAACGTGAGTTGCGCCCTAAAGAGTTTTGGGCGGTTAAGGATATAAATTTTGAGCTTCGTCGTGGTGAATGTTTAGGTTTAATAGGTCATAATGGAGCTGGTAAAAGTACCTTGTTGAAGATTCTTAACGGACTTATCAATCCTGATGCAGGGAAAGTAACTATAAAAGGACGTGTAGGAGCACTTATAGAATTAGGAGCCGGTTTTAATCCTATTTTAAGCGGCCGAGAAAATATTTATAACAATGGTGCTATTTTAGGATTTACTCGAAAAGAGATTGATGCTAAACTAAATGAAATTATAGAATTTGCTGAACTTGAAGAGTTTATCGATATGCCTATTCAGCATTATAGTTCTGGTATGAAAGTACGTTTAGGCTTTGCCGTAGCTGCACAAATGGAGCCAGACGTATTAATTATTGATGAGGTTTTGGCGGTTGGAGATTTGGGTTTTATTTTAAAATGCTTTAAAACCATTGATACTATTTTGCCGCATACAGCAGTGATTTTTGTGTCTCATAGTATGCCAATGGTGTCTCGTATTTGTTCTCAAATTATTTTGATGGAACAAGGTTGTTCTCAGTTTAATGGTGATGATGTAGGAAAAGCTATTGATTTGTATTACAAGCGATTTACGAATAATGAGAGTAATATTGTTTTTGATGATGGAAGTTTAATTTTAGATAAAGTAGATATTATAAATGTAAAAAACGATAATAGTTTAATACAAGTTAATTGGGGTGACGATTTATGCATCGATTTATTATTTACAAACAACACCTTAACAGAATTACCTGCTTTTAGTCTAACTATTTTTGATAAAGAGCAGAGACCTGTAGCGTTGTTAACGCCTAATACGCTTGAGTCTGAAATACAATTTAATGAGAATAATATTCAATTTAGAGTTATACATAAAAAATTACAGCTTTCAAAAGGGGTTTATTCCATTAATGTTTCTGTTAACAATATGAAAAGTAAAGAGCCTTATTTAAGAATTAATAGTATTTTGGATTTTCAGATAATAAATGACTTAGAAACTTGGCCTCCTTTTTTATTGGAAGCTAATTACTCAAAGAAATAGAATATGAAATTTCTAAGAAAAAATAAGCCAAAAATATTTTGTATAGGTCAAAATAAAACAGGTACTACGTCTTTAGAGTCTTTTTTTAAAGACCATGGTTTTAATGTGGGAAACCAACGTAAAGCAGAATTATTGATTGATGCTTATATTAACAGAGATTGGAAACCTATTATAAATTACTGTAAAACTGCTCAGGTATTTCAAGATATACCATTTAGTAATGATTATTTATATGTTTTATTAGATCATTATTTTCCTAATGCTAAATTTATTTTAACAGAACGATCTTCTTCTGAAGATTGGTATAATTCTATAACAAAATTTCATAGTAAACTTTTTGGTAAAAATGGCAGGATTCCTACTAAAGAAGATTTACAAAATGGAACATATATTTATAAAGGTTTTATTTGGAAAACTTTTTATGAAAAATATGGAGAAACGGTTAATGATATTTATAATAAAGAGAAGTTGATAAGTATATATGAAAGTAGAAATAAAGGTATTAAAGATTATTTTAAAAATAAAAATAATTTATTGATACTAAATGTTGCAGAGGCTGATAGTGTTATTAAACTTGCTGATTTTATAGGAATAACTTCAAAATACACAACGTTTCCTTGGGAAAATAAAACTAATGTAACAAAATGATAAACGTCACCAAAACATTTTTGCCACCACAAGAGGAATATCAAGAAATTTTGAAGCGTGCTTGGGATACAGGGTGGATGACCAATCGAGGTGTTTTGGTTAAGGAATTAGAGGTTGCTTTGCAAACATATTTAGGATCTTTTTCTTTTATAGCAATGACTAATGGGACTTTGCCCTTACAAATTGCCATAAAGGCCTTAGGTTTGACTGGCGAAATTATTACAACCCCTTTTAGTTATGTAGCAACGACGAGCAGTATTGTTTGGGAAGGCTGTACACCTGTATTTGTTGATATTCATCATGATTATCTTACTATTGATGAAACTAAAATAGAAGCTGCTATTACAGATAAAACTACAGCTATATTAGCCACACATGTCTTTGGAAATCCTTGTGCAATAGAAGCTATAGAAGCCATAGCAAAAACACATGGATTAAAGGTTATTTATGATGCGGCACATTGTTTTGGCGTGTCTTATAAAGGAAGTTCTCTTTTTAATTATGGTGATGTTAGTAGCTGTAGTTTTCATGCTACTAAACTGTTTCATACCGGGGAAGGTGGGGCCTTGTTTTGTAAAGAAAAATATTATAAATCTATGTTTTCGCATCATAATTTTGGACATGATGGTCCGGAGGCTTTTCAGAGCTTAGGGATTAATGCTAAAATGAGTGAGCCACAAGCTGCCATGGGCTTAGCAGTATTGCCTTATATGGATGAGATTTTAGAAGAACGAAAAAACATAGTTGATACTTATAATGCAGCCTTTAAAGAGTCAGCGTTTCAATTGCTTAAAATTAGGGAGGGCACTATTTGGAATTATAGTTATTATCCTGTCATTTTTAAAGATGAAACAGAACTTTTACGAGTAAAAACAGCTTTAAACCAAGAGTCTATTTTTCCTAGACGCTATTTTTATCCTAGTTTAAATAATCTTCCTTATTTAAACCAACAAAATATGCCAATATCAGATAGTATATCTAAAAGAATACTATGTTTACCTTTATTTGTAGGAATGAATAAAGCGCTTTTGGATAAAATAATAAATAAATTAAAATGAAAAATTTTACTATTTTAGTATTTCCTTGTGGATCTGAAATTGGTTTGGAAATTCATAGATCTTTAAAGTTCTCAAGTCACATAAGTCTTATTGGGTTAAGTAGTGTTGAAGATCATGGTAGGATGGTATATGATCAATATATTGGAGATGTACCTTTTTATAATGAAAAAGGGTTTTTACAAAAACTTAATGCTATTATTAAAGCACACCAAGTTGATGCCATATATCCTGCAATGGATAGTGTGATTTCTTTTTTAGCAAAACATAAATCTGAATTACATTGTAATTTAATAACTTCTGTTTCTGATACTACAGAATTATGTTTGTCTAAAACAAAAACGTATCAATTCTGTCAAAATATTATAAATACACCTGATATATTTAATAATATTGACCATATTAAAAATTTCCCGGTGTTCATGAAACCAGATATTGGATATGGTTCTAGAGGGGCAAAAAAAATCCATTCAATATCAGAGGGACATGAACACATTAAGCAATTTCCGTCTAGCATTATTTTAGAGTATTTACCTGGTAATGAATTTACAATAGATTGTTTTACAAATAGGCACGGTAAATTACTTTTTTCAGGAGCTAGAGAACGTAAACGTATTCAGAATGGCATTAGTGTTCAAACTGTACCTGTTGAGAATAAGGATGCTTTTATTAAGATTGCAGAACAAATTAATAAGGTTATAGAGTTTCGAGGAGCATGGTTTTTTCAAGTCAAAAAAAATAAACATGGAGAATTAGTTTTACTTGAAATAGCTAGTCGATTAGCTGGGTCATCTTCTTTATATAGGAATTTGGGGGTTAATTTTGCTCTTTTAAGTGTTTATGATGCATTTGATATTGATGTGAATATTTTTCATAATTCCTATAATTTAGAATTGGATAGAGCACTGACTAATAAATATATAATTAATATTGAATATCATTCGGTATATATAGATTTTGATGATTGCTTGTTGATTAGAGGTAAAATAAATACTGATTTGGTTAAATTTATCTTCCAATTGATTAATGAACAGAAGCGTGTAGTGTTAATTACAAAGCATAAAAATGATATATTAAAAACCTTGAAAGAATATAAGTTGTCTGAGCTTTTTGACGAGATTATACATTTAAGTATAACAGATAAAAAGTATAAGTACATTCCCAATAAGAATACTATTTTTATTGATGATTCTTATGCCGAACGTTATGAAGTTTATAAAAACTTGAATATCCCTGTATTTGCTCCAGATAATATTGAAGCCCTAATGCATTTATGAAAAAAGTTTGTCTCCATATAGGTTACCCTAAGTGTTTATCAACTACTTTGCAGAGAAGCTTTTTTGAGAAACATCCTCAAATTAATTACGCAGGTGTCGGTATTAATGATAATATTTCATATGTAAATAAAGACATTGAATTTATTTTTGAGTCATTACTGAAATACGCGAATGATTGTTATTGGAATCAAAATAAAAAACAAGCTAAAAAAACAATTGAGGAATTTGTCAATAACTCTAGTTTATTGTCTCTTTTTTCGAGTGAACACCTAGGATTTAAGTTTTCTCAACAACAAATAGATAGTGTAGAAAAAATTAAAAGATTAGCATTTTTATTTTCCGATTTTGAAGTTTCAATTTTTATTATTGAGAGAGAACCTATTAATTTACTTAAAAGTCTTTATCGAGAATTTTTAAAGATGGGTTACAAAGATAATTACACCTATTTTATGCGTGAGTTAGTAGCTTTAAGTGATAGGAATTTTTTATCAGATTTAAATATATTAAATAAGAAATCACAATTAAAAGAGCATTTTTATAATGTAGATATAACATGTTTGAATTTTGAAGACCTAACAAAAAATCAGGAGTTTTTAAATGTAACACTGTCAAGTGTTTTAAGAATAGACAATCATAAACTACCTATAAAGAATGATAATCCTTCAATATCTAATGAGCATCTAAGTAAACTTCTTAAGTATAATCAAATGCATCCCAGAGAACTTGGTTTATCCCAATATGAGCCATTTGAAAGGCATCGTAATAGAATTGTTTATCAAAGATCAGAATTAGATTATAAAGAAGAAGAAATATTTAGGAATGTTATCAATAAAAGGCTTGTTTTAAATAAAGCTTTTAAAGGAGACAAGAATACTAGTTATAAGAATTTATTCCAACTTACAGATTTAGAAGAATTAGTTTTGCAAAAGATAAGATCGTTTAACCCTTAAGTTTTATATGAATTTTAAAGAATTTAAATTAAAATATCAAGAGAAAGACGTTCTTGAAATTCCAAATAGAGTTGTAGATAATCCACTTTTATCTATTTGTGTTCAAACTTATAATCATGAGCATTATATTCGCCAATGTTTAGATGGTATTTTAATGCAACAAACAAATTTTGATTTTGAAATTTTACTTGGCGAAGACCAATCCAATGATAAAACTAGGATTATTTGTAAGGAATATGCTCAGCAATTTCCCGATAAAATTAAGCTTTTTCTACACCATAGAGAAAACAATATTATTATTGGTGGTCGACCTTCAGGAAGATTTAATTTATTGTATAATTTGTATTCGGCTAAAGGGAGATATTTAGCTTTATGTGAAGGTGATGATTACTGGACAGATCCTTTCAAGTTACAGAAGCAAGTTGATTTTTTGGAAACTAATCCCGATTACGACATCTGCGCTCACAAGGTGTTTGAATTAAATGATTTTAATAAAAAAGAGATTAAGAAAATACCTAATATTGATACTGATACCGATTATTTGATTGAAGATTATATTTTAGGAAATAAGACAGGTACTTGTTCTTTAGTTTTTGAGAGTAAATATATTAAGTATTTGCCAAAATTGTTTAATAAATTACCTTTTGGTGATTTAGGAATTGTTTTGACTGTACTAAAACATTCTAATAAAAAGATGAAAGTTTTTAATGAAGAAATGGGTGTTTATAGGGTGCATTCAGGGGGTGTGCACGCTAAATTTAGATCAAGTACGAAAAAACTGATTTCTAATTATAAACAACACTTAAACTTTGTGTCAATTATTGAAAAAGATTTATTGTTTGAAGATTCTTATAGGATATCTATTCTAAAAAAACGATTAAATACTTATTGGGAAATCAAAAGATTAGCTAGAATAAACAAAATGTATTTAGCGTATGGTTTTTACAAAATCCGTTATGAATTAATAAAAATGTATTTAATAAAAACGAAAAATTATGAACAATAAACAGACGTTTTGTACAATCATAACCTCTAATTATTTTTTTTATGCAAAAGCGATTTATGATTCTTTAGCAGAAATTATAGTTGATTTCAATTTTAATGTTTTAGTTGTTGATGAAGATATTGACTTAATTGAATACAAGACTATTAAGATTATTAGATTAAATGAGATCAAGACTGTTTTGAAATCTGATTATTCAATGATTCAAAAGTATGAATCAGATTTAGAAAGTAATCTAAGGTGGGCTTTAAAACCTGTGTTTCTAAAATATTTATTAACGATTAGAGGTTACGATAAGGTGTTTTTTTTAGATCCAGACCTATATTTCTATAGTGATCCATCTTTTTTGTTAGATATTTTAGATCATAGAGATGTTATACTTACCCCACATTGGCGGTCAAAAGACCCTTTTTTAGATGCTTCTAATTTTAACTGTTTATTTACAGAAGGTCTTTATAATGCTGGTTTTTTTGGATGTAATAAAAACGCCATAAATGTGCTAGATTGGTGGCTGAGCGTTTGTAGCTATAAAATGGAAAAAGAAGAAGGGTTTTATGTGGATCAGATTTATTTGAATTTAATGCCTATCTATTTTTCATCTCAAGTTCAAGTTATAGAGCATAGAGGGTGTAATATTTCTAATTGGAATAGGGTTGAGTGTGAACGCACAAATATTGATAACGAGGTTTTGATTAATAATTCGTTTCCAATTGTATTTATTCATTATACTAATGCAACTATTAAATTAATTGCTAATGGTATAGATGGTTTATTAGAGCCACAATTGAATATGTATAAACAAACGTTAGAGAAACATAATCCAGAATTTCAGTTTGCACATGAAAATGCAATAATTAAAAAGGATAAAACTATTATATCAAAAATCTTTTATAAATTATTTAAGTAATGCCAAATAATTCTAATAGAATAAGTAACATTAAAAAAGACCAAATGACAGCCGGATTATATGGTTTCATAAGAAAATAAATGATGAATATAGCTATTTTTTCACCCAGTCAAAATCCTTATTCTGAAACTTTTATTCAGGCACATAAAACCTATTTAAAGGATAATGTGTTTTATTACTATGGACCTAATGGGAATATGAAGTTAGAAGGTTCAGACCATTTAATGTCTAAGTCAGAAAGATGGAGTTACCGTTTGATTCGTAAAATAAAGAATTACTCTTTTAATTATACTAATCAACAATCCATACTGTCCTCTTTGAAAAAGCAAGCTATAGATGTTGTTTTGGTAGAATATGGAACACATGCCTATCATTTATTAGATCTTCTAAAACAGAGTCGCTTACCAATTGTAGTTCATTTTCATGGATTTGATGCTAGTGTAAATGCCGTAGTTAAAAAATGTAATAACTATAAGGATGTATTTGACTATGCTGCAAAGATTATAGCGGTTTCAAAAAAAATGGAGCAGATGTTGTTGGATACAGGATGTCCGAAGAAAAAGCTAATTTACAATGTTTATGGTCCTCAACCCGAATTTGAAATTGTAAGTCCAAATTTTTCAAGAAAACAGTTTATATCCATAGGACGTTTTACAGATAAAAAAGCACCATATTATACCATTATGGCTTTTAAGGAAGTCGCAACTAGACATCCTGATGCAAAATTATTACTCGCTGGAGATGGTGAGTTACAAAATATGTGTCAGAATTTAGTAAAACACTATCAGCTTGAAAATCAAGTACAGTTTTTAGGAATTATTTCACCTGATGCTTATAGAGCATTATTAGCGGAGTCCTTAGCTTTTGTTCAACATTCTATTAGATCTGAAAATGGAGATATGGAAGGAACACCTTTAGCTGTTTTAGAAGCTAGTGTTGCTGGGTTGCCAGTGATTTCTACTTACCATGCAGGAATTCCTGATGTGATTATACATGGTGAAACAGGATTGTTGAATGAAGAACATGATGTAAATACAATGGCCAAACATATGGCTAGACTTTTGGATGATATGCAATATGCTAAACAATTAGGAGCTAACGGGAAAAATCATATTTTAGAACATTATAGTATGCAGAGACACATTAAAAGTCTTCAAGACATATTAGAATACATTAGTAAATAAAATTAAAGAATGTTATTCAATTCCATAGACTTCTCCATTTTTTTGCCTATAGTGTTTGCGCTCTATTGGTTACTGAGATCAAAACTGTCTTCTCAAAACGTTCTCATTGCTATTTCTAGTTATGTGTTTTATGGTTGGTGGGATTGGCGTTTTTTAGTGCTTATTTTATTTAGTACGCTCGTTGATTATTCTATTGGTTTGTGGATGGCTAAAACAGAAGAGCCTACTCATCGTAAATATTTGCTTTGGGTAAGTCTTGCCGTTAATTTAGGATTGTTAGGCTTCTTTAAATATTACAATTTCTTTTTAGATAGTTTTGTTGATGCTTTTAACTTTTTTGGACAGCCTTTAGATTTTAGAGGACTAGACATTGTTCTACCAGTTGGTATAAGCTTTTATACCTTTCAGACACTCAGTTATTCCATTGACATTTATAGAAAGAAATTAGAACCCACAAAAGATTTTGTAGCATTTGCTGCTTTTGTTAGTTTTTTTCCACAATTAGTAGCTGGTCCTATTGAGCGCGCAACGCATTTATTACCGCAATTTTATAAAAAACGTAAATTCAGTTATCCGTTAGCTGTAGAGGGTATGCGTCAAATATTATGGGGCTTATTTAAAAAAATGGTTATCGCAGATAACTGTGCTAAATATGCCAATGAGATATTTAACCATTCCTCAGGCTATAATGGTAGTACCTTATTTATAGGCGCGTTATTTTTTGCTTTTCAGATTTATGGTGATTTTTCTGGGTATTCTGATATCGCCATAGGAACTTCAAGATTATTTGGTTTCGATTTAATGAAGAATTTTGCATATCCATATTTTTCAAGAGATATTGCAGAGTTTTGGAGACGATGGCATATATCCTTATCAACTTGGTTTAGAGATTATGTGTATATCCCATTAGGAGGAAGTAGAGGAGGTACTTGGCAAAAAATACGTAACACCTTTATTATTTTTATTGTTAGTGGTTTTTGGCACGGAGCCAATTGGACGTTTGTTGTTTGGGGAGCTCTAAATGCTCTTTATTTTTTACCATTGCTATTACGACAAAAGAATAGAGTATACACTGGAGATATAGCGTCTGGTAGAATCTTGCCAAGCTTAAAGGAATTTAGCGGCATGTTACTTACATTCGTTTTAACCTTAATCGCTTGGGTGTTTTTTAGAGCTGAAAATGTTACCCATGCGTGGAGTTATTTATCGACTATATTTTCGAGTTCATTTTTTAATTCTCCTCAAAAGTTACCTTTAGATGTTTTTGGTTTATTAGTTGTATTCTTATTAATGGAATGGCAAGGGCGTTCAGAAGATTTTGCGTTATCAAACATTCATGAAAAAGTGCCTGCTATTGGTAGATATGCAATTTATTATGGCATACTATTTTGTATCTTTTATTTCTCAGGAGAACCACAGGCTTTTATTTACTTTCAATTCTAAACCATGAAACGAGCACTATTAAAATATTTGTCATTTAATGAGATAATTCTTAGCGAACAGCATGTGTCCCATATAAAATAATAAAATAAACACATGAAAAATTTTCTCTTAAAGAGTATTTTGTTTTTTGTTTCAGTACTGGTTGCAGCTATTGTGACTGATATTTGGGTTTCTAAGACTTTGGCCAGTTCTGAAAGTTACGCCATGGGAGATGCTAAAATTTGGAATGATATTTTAAAACATGATATCAACGATGAATTGTTAATTTATGGCTCTTCAAGAGCTTGGAGGCATTTTGATCCTCAGGTTATTGAAAAAGAAACGGGAATGTCTGCATATAATTTTGGTGTGGATGGTCATGCCTTCGATATTCAGGACTTAAGACATAAACTTCAGCTAAAACACAATTCACCACCTAAGGTTATTATTTATTCCGTTGATGTTAATACACTGATATTGTTTGATGGCTTATATAATGACGAACAGTTTTTACCTTTTTTCTATTCAGATCCACTTTTTAATACATATACTAAAAGCTATGATAATTTTTCGTCTACAGATTATAATTTACCTCTTGTTAGATATAGCGGACGAAAGAAAGCCTTAACCTATTTTGTAAAGGAAGTGATTAATTGGCCACAAGAGCGTATGAGAACCAAAGGGTTTAAGGCTTCAAATGAAACTTGGAATACAGATTTTGAAAGCGCTCGCAAAAACAAGACTACTTATTACAAAAAAATAGATACTAACATGGTTAAATGTTTTGATGCGTTCTTAAAGGAAATGCATTCAAAAAAAATAGCAGTTATTTTAATGTACACACCAGAACATGTTTTAGGACAACGTTTGATTGAAAATAGAGAGGATATTATATCTATGTTTGATTCTTTAGCAACAAAAAATAATAGTCCCTTTTTTGACTATTCTAAAGCTAAAATGAATAGTGATAAATCCTATTTTTATAACAGTTTACATTTAAATGCCAAAGGTGTTGAAGCATTTAATAACTTATATATGGAAGATTTAAAAACATTTATTAATTCTGAAACTAATAAGTGATTTTAAAGACTATCATTCAGAATTACTAAAAAAGAATGCTAGTTTTACAATCTAAGAATTGCATTAATGACCAAACCAATCATTTCTATTATTATACCAACGTTTAATCGAGAGCAATTAATTGTTGATACTCTTAATTCTATAACGAATCAAACCTATGAAAATTGGGAATGTTTGGTAGTAGATGATGGAAGTATTGATAGTACAAAAGCGGTTGTAAACGCATATGTAGAAAAAGATGCACGTTTTACTTTTGTTGAAAGACCAGAGGGAAGTGTTAAAGGTGCTCCAACGTGCAGGAATATTGGTCTTGTACAGTCAAAAGGGGATTATGTTATGTTCTTTGATTCAGATGATATTTTGCCATCACATATTTTAAAAACCCGAATAGAATTTGCATTAAATAATAGTGGTTATGATTTTTATGTGTTTCAAACCATACGCTTTTTTGATAAGTTACATCTTAAGGATTGTGTTTGGAATGATTTATCGCAACCAAATGCTTCTGATTTTAAAAGCTTCTTAAGCTTAAATCCGATCTGGCACACTTCAGGACCATTATGGTCCAAAAGTTTTTTAATTAATAATAAGCTTTTTTACACTGAAGGTGTGAGCTCTTGGCAAGATTGGGAATTTCATATTCGAGCCCTTTTACTGAGCACTAATTATCTAAAAAGTGATGATGAAACTTCTGCCGCATTACAAAGATTTCATAAAAGTGAAACCATTAATAAAAATAATACTGTTGTTGTAACAGAGAATAGATTAGAGCTTATTTCTTTAGTGGTGAGCGCTATACAAAATCAGGATTCTTTTAAAGACAAAGAGGTACAATTACTTGTATTCAAATTGTATTATTTTGTAATATCTAAACTGCCTTTATCAAGTTTAAAACACGGTTTATGGCAAAACATACAAAACAGGTTATATCTTGTGCCAAAAATAGATTTTTGGTTTTGGAGACGTTTGTTGTATTTCAGAAAGCGTAATCATCATTTTTTCTATAAAGTCATAGCTAGCTTTTTTATCATATTAAAAAAAGGTTTTTTTAATAAACGATTTGCTATTGAAGATTACTCAGATAGAACTTGGTACAAAATAAAAATAAAAAACACAACTAATAGTAGCGCTCAATAATAGGTGAAACGCATGAAGAACATATTATTTATTACAAATGATGGGAGTCGGACAGGTGCGCCCATTTTATTGTTAAACCTAATAAATTGGTTTGTTGAGCATAAAAGCGATACTTATAAAATAACATTACTCGCCGTTAAAGGTGGACCTTTAATCAATGATTTCAAAAAAATAATTGATGTTAAAATTTTAAATCATAAAAGTGATACCAAATTTAAATTATTGAATAGTGTATGGAGTAAAATCAATAACAGAAAAGCTAAATTTGAATTAAAGCAGACAAAGTGGGATTTGATTTTTTCAAATACAATTGTCAATGGGAAACAAATTGAATTTTTAAAAACGGCATCAGTACCTGTAATTTCTTATATTCATGAGTTGGAATATAGTATTAGTAGTTATTTAAAAATAGGTGTAGTTCAGGGTACATTATTGCATTCAGATTTTTTTATATGTGGTTCTCATATGGTGAAAAACAATCTTATTAATAATCATAAAATAGAGTCTTCAAAAACAAGTGTCGTTAATTCTTTTGCAGATTTAAAAAGTAATGACAAAAATTTTAAAATTTCAGAAAGCATAAAAAAAGAACTCTCAATACCTGCTAACGCTATGGTCGTTGGAATGATGGGGAAATTGAATTGGAGAAAAGGTGCCGATTTTTTTGCAAAAACAGCAAGTAGATTAGCTTCAAAAAACATTGTTTTCCTTTGGGTTGGAGCAAGTAATCAAAGTTTAATAGAGATGCTTAATTACGACTTAGAAAAATCGAATAAAGACATTAAATTAAAAATGGTACCACCAACTCCAGAATTTTCTAAATACTTTAGTGTTATAGATGTATTTTTTCTAAGTTCTAGAGAAGATCCTTATCCTATGGTTTTTATAGAAGCTGCATCCTATGGTATACCAATTTTGTGTTTTGAAAACGCAGGTGGAGCTCAAGAGTTTATTGATGATAAAGTAGGAGCCGTAATTCCTTATGGAGATATAGAGGCTGCTGTAGATAAAATTCAATACTTTTATGACCATAGAGAGCTATTAGATACTAATGCCAATTATATAAAAGCGAAGTCCATTACAAGTCATGATGTTGCTGTAAACGCACCTCACATTGTTAACGTTATAGAAAAATTAATTGAAAACTAATTATTTATGGTTGTAGGTAATGGTTTAATAGGTCGAACGTTCTCAAATTATAAGCTTAATAAAGAAGTATTGATTTTTGCTTCTGGAGTGTCTAACTCATCCGCAAATAACCATGAGGATTTTGAAAGGGAAAAACGCTTATTCCTAGAATCTATAAGTAAATATACGTTTAAAAGAGCCATTTATTTTAGTACCTGTAGTATTTACGATGATTCTATTTTAGGTAGTGCCTATGTAAAGCATAAGCTTGAAATGGAAGAGCTTGTGAGAAATAATTGTACAGACTATATCATTTTTCGTGTATCAAATGTGGTTGGTAAAATAGGTAATCCTAATACGTTAATTAATTATTTTACAAACGCTGTTACTAATGTCCAGCCCATTAAGATTTGGAAACAAGCACAGCGAAATATAATAGATATAGAGGATGTTAAGTTTATTGTAGAACGTAAAATTCATTTAGGAACAAAAAATAAAACTATAAATATTGCTGTAAGAAAAAGCGAATTTGTAGTCGATATTTTAGCTCAAGTTGAACACTATTTAGGTAAAGTAAGTAGAAAAGAACTTATTTCAAAAGGATGTGAATTACAAATTGACACATGTGATATTAGTGATGAACTCTCTGTAATTGAATCTAAAAAAGGTGAAGGCTTACAGTATATTAATACCCTTTTGAGAAAATATTACTAAGTCCAATCTTGTTTAAGAGTTTTATCAATTCTCGATCTAAGAAAGAGCAATTTCTAGTGAAAAATAATCGGAAATTTTTTAAATTTTGAAAACTTTTAAGAAGCGTCTACCCCAAATTGATTTAGCAATTTTATTTGAGTATGATAATTTTAAAAGTTGAAAAGATATATTTTTTTCTGCTTCTATTTGTTTTGTCAGTTTACTTTGTATGTGATTAAATAGTTTTACATCAGCAGCATTTTTTTTTAAGATTAAAGCTCTTGTTTCACCGCTTATAGTTTTTATTTTTTTAGACGAATCTGTTTTATTTCTATAATTGTAATAAGGCATACTCCAACCATATAACTTTTGTAATAAGAGAAGTGATTCATCATAATTTTCTTGAAGCCCAACAAAAGAAAAATGCTTGTCAATATTATCTAAAGCAGTTGTTAACATGGTTTTATCATCTGCGTTTTTAAGACCGCTGATTAATCTAACTTGTGCATTATTTACATCAGACGCATCAATGTTTTCAACAAAATCATGAAAAGACATATTATTTTAATGTATTCTATCAAAGAGTCTGTGAGTAGGTCGGGTTTTTACAAAATTGTAGAAAGATAAAACTCGTTGTTCTGGATGTCTTAAAAAAGTGATGTACTTAGAGTCTCCAGTAAGGTGCTCATGCAAGCCATAGTACATATGTCCTTTTAATACCTGTATATTAGATCGTTCAACTTCGGGAAGGTCTATGAAATCTTGTGTAGTTAATGTTTTGTTGTTTTTTACCTTAATGTGGTATACCATTTCTTTAGGGTACAATCTATCGATTAACCTGTTAAAAGTCATACCTCCATTTTTAGGAAGATGTAAGAAAATGATATTGTCTTTTGACTTATAATTCATAATTTAAAATTACTAACCTTTTTCTGAATAAGAGTGATTTTAAACATCAATTTTTTTTGATCTGTTATTTTTTTGTGTTTATTTTTTAACCGTTATTGAATTCAAAAATAGATCTAAAAGTGGCAGTTTCTATTTGTTGTGTTATAAGTAATAAGATAGGAAAATTAATCGAATAAAGAATTCTAATTATGAGTAATGAACTCTAATTTTTAAAATTATTTTTTCATTATCAAGTAATGTTCATCATTAAAGTAAACTTTTTTCATTTAGATGAAATTTAAAATACAATTTTCTGCTTTTTTTTATAAGTTTGAACGCTATGGGAAAATTAGTTTCTGTTATTTTAACTAATTACTATCATGCAAAATACCTGCAGAATAGATTGAATTGTATTTTAATCAGTCGTGTCGAAACTTTAGGCTGATGGTTTAGAGAAGACGTTTTAGTTGTTCTAAAATAATTGACTAATAATATAATTGTATAATCTATTTTTGTTTGAATTAAAAAGTTAGTGAAAAAATCTAAAATCTTTATAATAGGACTTCACAAAACAGGCACTACTAGTGTGATCGTTATGTTAGAGAAATTCGGTTACCTGGTAACAGGTCCCGATACTAACCTATATTATGATTACATGAATAATGATTTTGAAAACATTGATGAATGTATCGATAAATATGATGTTTTTCAAGATGATCCTTGGTATGAGATTTTTGAATATATAGATTCAAAAGTATCTAATGCGAAATTTATTTATTTAAGCAGAGAAGAAAATTCTTGGCTTGATAGTGTTCAAAGGTTTTATGGAGAAGATAGATATAATAATATAATCAGACGACATTTTTATGGAGATCCGAATAGTTTAGATAAACCTGAACTTTATTTAGAAAAGTATAAATCTCATCAGAAAAGGGTTTTTAAATATTTTGAAGACAAGACAAATTTTATAAAAGTTGATGTAAGAAACCATGAAGACGCAATTAAATTGCAAAAATTTCTTGGATTAAAAATTAGATATAAGAAATTTCCAATAGCCAATAAAACTCCAAATTCATTTAAAGAAAAACAGATTAAAAGTGCTCAACTTTCTGTAAAAGGATATTTTGGTTTAAATAAATTGGTTAAGTTTTTTCTCAGAAATCTTTTTGACTACAATAAATATATAGAGATAAGAAGTAAGATACGATACAAAAGATCACTGTTTAAAAGATTTAAAACTAAATGTTACAATAGTTTATTAAGAAATAAATAAAAACTGTTTAAGATGTTTTTATAAGATAAATTTCATGGAAAAATTAGTTTCTATTATTTTACCCAATTACAACCATTCAGAATATCTACAAGATAGATTGGATAGCATTTTTAATCAGTCGTATGAAAATTTTGAAGTTATTCTTCTTGATGATTGCTCAACAGACACAAGTCTAGATATTTTAAAGACCTATGAAACGCATCCTAAAGTGTCATATTTTATTCCTAACAAAAAGAACAGTGGTTCTCCTTTTATACAATGGCAAAAAGGCTTAAAATTGGCTAAAGGAGATTTTATTTGGATTGCAGAAAGTGATGATTTTTGTGATCTTAATTTTTTAGAAACACAATTAAAGTGTATAGAATCAGCTGATGTAGCAGTCGCAAAAACTATGGCTTATTACAAAGGCACCAGCGATAATGAAGTTTTACATCCCGTTTTTGATGAGGCTAAACAAAAAGATAGTATATTATATTGCCCAATTTTAAACGTGAGCGCTGTGCTTTTTAAAGCATCAAAACTTACAGATTTAAATGAGGGGTTTTATACTAATTTCAAAATAATAGGTGATAGGGTGTTTTATTTTGAATTTTTTTTAGATTCAAAAATAGTATTAAACGAATCTACAATTAATTATTTCCGTCAAAGTGACTCTAGTATCTCTAAATTAAATGATAGAAGTATCGCTTATTATTCAAGCTATTTTAATGAGCATTCTAAATTTATTTCTTATGCAAAAAACAATCGCTTAGTCTCAAAAACTATGTATAAGCGTTATGTTGCTAAGTTTTATAATCGTGTAAGTAATAGAGTCTCACAAAAGAAAAAGCGAAGTTTACCATATTTGTTATTGTTTTTTAGATATAAGTTGAGGTTGTTCGTTTAGGTAATATCTTATATTAATTTTTGTAATCTCCTTTTGGGATACAAACCAGCCATTCCATAATAGCCTTTCTGTTTTCACTTAGTATTTCTCGTTTCTTTTTGAGGTTTAGTCCATCTAATTCTTTGAAATTAAAATCTAAAGCTTTGTGAATATCATCTTTACTGTATATAGATATTATGTTGTGTGTGTCTTTAATTAATTTCTTTAAATAAGTCGTTATTTCAATATCAATCAGATCATGAGTTTCAATAATTAAATCACAATTTTTTAAGTTACTAATATTTGATTCATTGAATAATAACTTTTCATAGCCTTCACAATCGCAGATAATTAATCCTTTTTTTGAGAATTCAAAATTTTTAAGCTTTTCAGCATTAAATTCTGATTTTACAAAAACTCGTTTGTCAACACCATTTAGTACTGCCATCTCCTTACATAACTGCCTTGCTTTTTCATTAATATCAAAAGCATAGATTTTTGCAGATTTACACTTTAATGCCATACCAATAGCATAATAACCTTCAGCACAACCTACATCAATAATTTCAGAATAGTTTTTAGATGCAAAATCTTCTATTTGATATTGAATCTCCATTTCATAAGAGCCTAAAAGTTTTGGATATAAAGTACTGCCAACAGATTGTAAACTGGGATATGTCATTCCTTTAAAAGGACCATTAAGTACTTCTAAGGTATAGTTTAAAATCTCCATAACTGAACGTTGCTTTGTTATTTCAATTTGTGCTAATTCATATTGCCTTCTTTTTCGAAATAAAAAATATCCAACGGAAGCTATAGGTTTTAGGGCTTTCCAAAAAAAGTCCTTTTGAACTAATCTAATTAATAAAAATCTAACTCTATTCTTCATAATTTTAATTAATTTTTCACATTGAGAAAGTTGGCTTTTTTAACAGCGTACCTTATTAGACTTTTTTTTTAACACCTAAAATATTTGAGCCCGAAACTAAGGTTTTTTTTAAAACTATATTAATCACTAAGTTAGTTTTATTAATTTTTTAGAAGTAAAATATACAACTAGTAGTATTTTAGTAAGAAGTATTATATTTGAAAACGTTAAATTTATTAAATGAAAATAGCCGTTGTTTTAACTGTTAAAAATGAAAGCAGACTCTTACGTGATAATTTGCGTTATCATTACGAGATAGGAGTTTCTAAAGCCTTTGTGTATTTTGATGGTACAACGGATGATGGAAAGGAAACTATAAAAGACTTTGATTTTGTAGATAGCCAAGACTCGGTTAACCCTGAAGTATATAAAAATTTAGATTATTTAAATAAATTTACATCACAAGCAGAAGAGCATCATACGGCTAGGCAATGTTTAAATACCTATGATGCACTTCAGAAAAGTAAAGCCTTAGGTTTTGATTGGTTAATATCTATTGATGCCGATGAGTTGATTGCTACCCAAACAGATAAACGTTCTAACCTTAAAACATTTTTTAATAATCAAGATGATTCTGTAGATGTTATAAATTTTAGAACGCTTGAAGTTTTACAACAGCAGGAACATTTTGAAAATGTATTTGCAGAAGCAGACCTTTTTAAGACTCGGAAAAATTTTAAATATCGAGGGGAAAGTATTTTTAGGAAGATTTACAATCCTAGTCTCCAGAAGTTTGATAAGCATTATTATTGGTACGGACAAACTATGGGGAAAGGTGCAATTCGCATAAACTCAGATTTAATTCCTCATAATGTGCATCGATATATCCATAAAAATGATGATCAACCTAAAAACATAAATGACGGATATGTTTTACATTATCACGCTTATGATGCCGAAGATTTTATTAAAAAATTTAGAAATTTCAGTCAACATCCTGAACACTTCTTATCTGGAAATCGAGTGGAATCCTTAAAATTATTATTAAAAGATGTTGTTAACAATCAAGGTTATTCAGAAGTTGAACTTAAGGAGTATTTTAAAAATAATCTTCTGTTTACATCTAAAAACATAAAGAAACTATCTAAAAATAAAAAATTATTTTTTTTAAAAAGGCGTCAAAGTGCTGTAAAACAAGTTGTCTCAGTAGTGAAAACTTTTGATGAAATTAAATATTTAAAATAGAAGAATTATGTTTAAAAGCGATGTTAGAATCTTGTTTATTCATGCAATTAAAACAAATAAAGATTAAAACCTTTATATCTATTCAAGCAAATCATTACTACATATATAGTGTTTCTTAAATTAAAATAAACATGATTCATTTTCTATATAACTTCTTTTTAACCAAGAAACCTGCAAAAAAAGAGAATAATTTAATAAGGTGGTTGTATTGGCAACTTTATAAATTTTTAAAAATAAGGTTGATAGGTTATTATAAAAATATTTCAATAAATTCCTTAGGAGTTGATTCAGAAAGCAACCTTATAGTCAGTTTAACTTCTTTTCCTGCAAGAATAGATGTGGTTTATTTAGCAATCAGAAGTATTCTAAATCAAACAGAAAAACCAAAAAAAATAATTTTGTGGTTAGGGGAAGAACAATTTCCAGATGGTGAAAGTAGCTTGCCTAACTCATTATTAGACTTAAAACCTTTAGGTCTAGAAATTGAATTTTGTAAAGATCTTAAAGCGCACAAAAAATATTATTTTGCTTTTCAGAAATATCCTAATAATTTAGTTGTAACGATTGATGATGATGTTATATATCCTAAAAATTTATTAAAGATATTATTAGAAAACCATAAGTTATATCCAAACAGTGTAATTGCAAATAGGGTGCGTTATATGGAAATGGAGAATAAAAATTATAAGCCTTATAGACAGTGGAGAATAAATAGTGTAAATAGTGATAATCCTTCTAAAAAAATATTTTCAACAGGCGTTGGAGGAGTATTATATCAACCTCGGTTTTTTAAGAAATCGTTTTATGATCTTGAAGGAATTAAAAAAACGAATTGTATAGGTGATGATATTTGGTTGAAAGCAGGTCAGGTTTCTAGTAATGTGCCTGTTGCTTTTACAGATTTTTATTTTAAACAATTTATAGAGGTTCCAGAATCTCAAAAAGAGAATTTATACTCGATAAATGTTTTTGAAAGTGATAATGATAGGCAGATAAAAGAAGTATTTGATTACTTTGGGGTCAATGTTAAGTCTTTTACCGAGTAAATCTTTCTAAGATAAAAATATTTTAACTCTAGTTCAACATGAAAACAATTACCACTTCCATAATTCCAATAAAACAGACTTTTGCAAAAGTACATGGAGAGCATACTCCAAATTATGAAGCTATTTGTGTATTTGCAGCTATCGGTTTTTTTTTAGGAGAGGATACGTATTGGAAGGATGAAAAAGTATTACAACCAGGTACAACCTATGTTTTAGATGATAATGGTTATGTTATAAGCGAAGAAAAAGTTTTTAATTGGTTTTATAAACCTAGAGACATTTCATTTCAAACTGCTTTAGATGAATTTACCAACTTGTTTGAAAGTATAGTTAAAGAGCAGGTAGAAGGAAAAAAGATGTTATTGCCTTTGTCAGGTGGTTTGGATAGTAGGAGTCAGGCTGTTGCTTTAAAGCATTTAAATGCAGATGTGCATAGTTATTCTTATTCGTTTTCAGGAGGCTTTAAAGAACATAAAATTAGTGAACAGATAGCCAACGCTTGTGGCTTTGATTTTGATTCGTTTTTGATTCCGCCTAATTATTTATGGAATAGCTTAGATCAAGCTGCGAGTATAAATAAATGCTATTCTGAATTTACACTACCTCGTCAAATGGCTGTTTTAGATCAGTTTAAAACTATGAAGGGTGAATTTTCTTTAGGACATTGGGGAGATGTTTTATTTGATAGAGGTATTGCTGTTAAAGACAATGATTTATCAGATTTAGAACTTATTTATAAAAAAGTAATTAAAAAAGGAGGGCTTGAATTAGCAAAAGGATTGTGGCAATCATGGGATTTAGAAGGCGATTTTGAAAGTTATTTAAAAACACGTATTCAAACGCTTTTAGACCAAATAGATATTACAGATAAAAGTGCTAGAATACGTGCTTTTAAAAGTTTGTATTGGGCACCTCGTTGGACTTCCGTAAGCTTGCGGTTTTTTGAAGCAGCGCATCCCATAAATTTACCGTATTACGATGATCGTATGTGTCGTTTTATTTGTGAAATTCCAGAAGCCTATTTGGGAGATCGAAGACTTCAAATTGCATACATAAAAAAGCGTAACCCAAAACTAGCCAAAATTGAATGGCAAGATCACATGCCTTTTAATTTATACAGTTATAATGAAACTCAATTGACAAAATCTTTACCTTATCGTATCAAAAGTAAGTTACAGCGTGAAATTAAAGGTCTTATGGGAAAAAAATACATCCAGCGAAATTGGGAACTTCAATTTTTAGGAAACGATAATGCATCTAAATTAAAAAGTCATCTTTTTGATAATGATTTTCAAATGTTTTTAGGAAGTAATATCGCTCACGTCATGTATGAAAACTTTAAAAATAAAGATGCTGTATTTTATTCTCATTCGGTCAGTATGCTTTTAACACTGTCATTATGGTTTGGAAAAGAAAGGAAGGAGTCTGTTTTTAAGAGTGTTTCTTCCTAAAGTTAAATCATATCTAGTATAACTAACCCGACAATTGCACATCTAAAGTTTATTTAAAAATGTATTTTTGAATTTTAAAGGTCTTATGACAAAAAAAACAAGAATATTATTTACCATTCCTAATTTTGATACCGCTGGAAGTCAATATGTCTTGTTAGCCATTATAGATAAGCTAGATAAAAGTCATTTTGATGTGTTTATAGGAGTTCAAAAAAGTCAAGAATTAATTCCAAATGTAGTGCCAGATGACCATAAAATGTTGATAGATTACACTGGGAGTTTTCTTAAAGACATTTATAGCTTAGCAAAAGTATTATACCGTTTTAAAATTGATTTAGTTCATTCATGGGATTATAAATCTAATTTTATTGAGCCTATCGCATGTAGGTTAGCATTTACTCCTTATTTGTACACAAAAAAAAATGCAGCATGGTCTAAAAGATGGTTTTTAAAAAGCCTGCTATCAAAACATATAGCTTACAACCATCCTAAAATGAAATCTAATTTTTTTAACCATTTTCTCTTACGAAACAAAGTGAGTTTTATTCATCATGGTATCAATTTAGTCCAGTTTAAACCAATTGAATCTAATCATAAAGATGAAGGTGTTTTTAAAATGTGTTGCATTGGGAATATTGGAGACAATAAGAATCAACTTTTTATTTTAGAACAACTTAAAGTGTTACCCGAGGCAATCCATTTATATCTTTTTGGAAATGCTGATCCTGTATATTTAATTAAACTAAAAGATTTTATAACGAAGGAACAGTTGCATAATCGTGTTCATCTCCGTGAATTTGTAGAAAATGATCAATTGCCAGAGCTTTTAAATGGTTTTGATTTGTTTTTATTGGTTTCTAGGCGTGAGGGATTGCCCGTATCTATTCTTGAAGCACTTGCCTGTGGTGTTCCTGTATTATGTTCAGAATCGGGAGGTGGTACTCAATACATTTTAGCAGAAGAAAAAGGAGGTGTTGTTTTTAACTTAAATCAACCTGAAAAATTTAAAGAGTCACTTTTGAAATTTTTTAATAATAAAGAGTATTTTCATCAAAAAAAGAAAGAAGCTACTTTAACGGCAAGAAAATTTGATTTATTAAAGGAAGTAAAAGCTTATGAATCTTTATATTTACAATTATAGTGCAATGCTATTATAAACATATTGTTATTCTAGGATCTGCGCGAAGTGGTACGAGTTGGGTTTCAGAGCTTATAGCTTTGAAACATCGTTACAGATTGTTATTCGAACCAGAACATGAGTATAATACCAAACATGGAAAATTAATTTGTGATCAATATTTAACACCTGAAACTAGTTCAGTAAGCATAGATAAATACTTAAAACGAGTTTTTGCTAATAGAGTAGATTGTGATTGGATAGCACAAGTAAGTAATAGGAAATGGAAACGTCATTTATGGCCTTTTGTGCCTAAAAAACATATCATTAAATTTGTGCGTTGTAATTTATCTGTACATTATATGGTAAAAAGGTTTAACATTCCTACGGTGTTAATTGTTAGAAATCCATATGATGTTTTAGCTTCACAACAACGTGTTAAATTTCCATGGCTTTATGATCTTAGTAGGTTCGAAAATCAAAAGGCGTTATGTGAATTACTATTAAAAACGTATAACTTTGATTTAAATAAACAACAAAACTTGAGTAATTTAGAAAAGCTATGCATTCGTTGGTGTATTGAAAATTCAGTACCATTTTTAAACAAGAAGCAAGCTGATTTTGAAATTTATAAATATGAAGATTTTAAAGGAGATATAAACTTATTTAAAAGCTTTTGTAAGCGCTATAATTTAAAACCTTTAGATAACTTGAATACAATTTTTACTCAGCCCTCTAGTAAAACTCATCCTAAAAGCAATGTAATTACAGGGGGAAGTAAAAGGTATCTTTTTTCTAAAGATGAATTTAAACTGATCAATCAATATTTAGATATATTTAAAATTGATTTATACGATAGAAAAATAGGTGTATGAAGATAGCTTTAGTTTTAGCTCAACCTCCTGGTTATTCTGAAACCTTTTTTAATTCTAAAATAAAAGGTTTACAAGAAAATGGACATGAGGTTACATTGTTTACAAGTTCTAGTCAAGAAACATATACGTTATGTAAACATGTTAAAAGTCCAAAACTTAACCGATTTTTTTTGATTCAAATTTTTAAGATGATTTGGATAGGGTTTCTATTGTTATCTAATATACGAGCGGTTTCAAAATATTTTAAATTAGAGAAAAGCAAAGGGAATTCTTCAAGACGGATTCTTGAAAAAATATATTTGAACGCTCAATTACTTAAATTTAAAGGAGATTGGATACACTTTGGATTTGCTACTTTAGCCTTAAATAAGGAATTTGTAGCCGAAGCAATAGACGCAAAAATGGCTGTCAGTTTTAGGGGTTTTGATATTAATGTATATCCTTTAAAACATCCGGGTTGCTATGATTTGTTATGGCAGCAGGTTGATAAGGTGCAATCCATATCTCAATATCTATTAGTAAAAGCAAATAGTCTCGGCTTGTCTAAAGAAACTCCTTCGAAGATTATAACTCCAGCTGTCAATATAAAAACGTTACCAAAAAGGATTGTTAATGAGGTTGAAAATAAATTAACGATTATAACCATTGCTCGATTTAATTGGATGAAAGGAATCGATTATTTAATAGAAGTTGCTGCACATTTAAAAAATGAAGGTTTAGATTTTGAATGGCAGTTAATTGGTGCTGGAACAAATTCCGATAAGGAAAAGTATCTGTATCATATTTACGAAAAAGGACTTGACCAACATGTGATGTTAAAAGGGAAGTACTCTCATGACGAAACATTAAATATATTAGCAACAGCAGATATTTATGTTCAGCCTAGTGTAAATGAAGGGTTTTGCAATGCAGTTTTAGAAGCTCAGGCTTTAGGAATTCCTAGTGTAGTTTTTAAGGTTGGTGGACTTCAGGAGAATATTTTAGATACTAAAACTGGTTGGTTAATTGAACCTTTTGATGTTGTAGCTATGGCTAAAAGAATCATAAATATTACAAGTTTAACTCATGAAGAAAAAGTGAAAATATCTGAACAAGCTGTAAGTCGTGTTCAAGAACAATTTAATTTGAACCATCAAAAACATGCTTTCCATATATTTTATACGCAATAATTAAAAGATGCTATTTAACTCCTTAGATTTTGCGATTTTTTTACCCATAGTTTTTGTTATTTATTGGTTTGTATTCAACAAGAACTTAAGGCTACAAAACTTGTTTATTGTTTTTGCGAGTTATGTATTTTATGGTTGGTGGGATTGGCGTTTTCTCTTTTTAATACTTTTTAGTTCGTTAGTAGATTATGTGGTTGGTATTGCGTTAGCCAAACAAGAGGTACAAGTAAAACGAAAGGTTTTATTGTGGATTAGCATTGTTGTGAACTTAGGTTTTTTAGGCTTTTTTAAATATTACAATTTTTTCTTAGACAGTTTTACAACTGCTTTCTCCTTTTTTGGAACAGATATTCAAGCACGTTCCCTTTCTATTATTTTACCAGTTGGAATTAGTTTTTATACGTTTCAAACTTTGAGTTATACTATTGATGTTTATAAAAGACAATTGAAACCTACAAAAGATTTTATATCCTTTGCAGCATTTGTTAGTTTCTTTCCACAATTGGTAGCTGGACCTATTGAGCGTGCATCAAATTTATTACCCCAATTTTATAATAAGAGAAATTTCAACTCTAAACTAGCTATCGATGGCTTTAGACAAATAATATGGGGCTTATTTAAAAAAATAGTTATTGCTGACAATTGTGCTCAATTTACCAATGATATTTTTAATAATTACACAGATTACTCTTCAAGTACTTTGTTTTTAGGTGCTTTTTATTTTGCGTTTCAGATTTATGGAGATTTTTCTGGATATTCAGATATTGCAATTGGAACCTCTAAACTCTTTGGGTTTAATTTAAAACAGAATTTTGCAACGCCATACTTTTCTCGTGATATCGCTGAGTTTTGGAGGCGTTGGCACATTTCACTTTCTACTTGGTTTCGAGATTATGTATACATTCCTTTAGGTGGCTCCAGAGGTTCGAAAGGCAATCAAATTAGAAATGTATTTGTTATCTTCATAGTGAGTGGGTTTTGGCATGGTGCTAATTGGACTTTCGTCGTTTGGGGAGCTTTAAATGCTATTTATTTTCTTCCCTTATTATTACGAAATAAAAATAGAAGTCATACCAATGTAGTAGCAGAAAATCGTAAGTTACCAAGTGTGAAAGAAGTGTTCCAAATGATTACTACATTTGGTTTAATCATTTTTGCTTGGGTGTTTTTTAGATCAGAAAATGTAGAAAAAGCATGGTTGTATCTCAAAAGGATTTTTGAATTTTCAATCCATTGGAATGAACAACTGAAATTTAAACGTTTTGTGTTTGAAATAATACCTTTAATAGGAGTACTTGTTCTTATCGAATGGTTTTCAAGACAAGAAGAACACCCTTTAAAAAATGTAAAATATCCTACATTTTTCACGTTTTTCATTATCATGTTAATTGTTGTTTTTGGTAGTTTTTCAAATATTCATGAGTTTATTTATTTCCAGTTTTAATTATGAAAGCATTTTTTAAAAACATAGTTATTACTTTAGTTACATTTTATATCCTTTTGTTTGTTTTGGATGTAATTTATACTACCATATATAATCATCCTATAAAAGCTAGATCTAAAGTGACTTGGTTGAGAAGTTTAGAACCAAATCAAGAACTTGATTACGCGTTGTTTGGCTCTTCTCGTGTGTTTTTTCATTTAAACCCAGTACAAATTAAAAAGGAAACAGGTTTAAATGGTATTAATTTATCCTATCCTGCAGCTGATAATTTTGAAATAAAATTGATGGTTAAGGAGTTTTTTAAGAAACACAGAGCGAAAAAAATATTCGTTCAGGTGGATGATAGATATAATGTTGAAAACTTCAATAAATTGGCTATAAACCCTTGGATACCATTTATAAAAGAAGACTCTATCTATAATGATATAAAAGCTGTAGACTCTGCAGCTGTTTACAAACGATACCTTCCGTTTTATAGATATATGTTGTCTGATTCAAGATTAGGATTTCGAGAAATTGTATTAAGTTTTTTTAAACCTAATATGTTTGAGGCCACTAATGGCTTTGCTCCTATGGTTGGTCAAATAAATGAAAACAGTAAACCAATGGCTTTACATATAATTGATAAAAAAAATCAGCATTTAGAAACTATTATTGATATATGTAAAAAAGAAAAGGTTGAATTATTTTTTTTTACAGCACCTTATTTCAATACCCAACTTAATACTGAGGTGCTTAAGAAACAATTGCCTAATTATCACGATTTTTATAGTAGTATAAGTGATATAAACTGTTTCAGTGATCATTTGCATTTAAATGAAAAAGGCGCAAAACAGTTTACGACTTTATTTAGTGACACTTACTTTAAGAATTAAAAGTATTGTAAATTTGAAAATGAAACTCTACTATCCACCTCACCATAATAATCCATCTTACAGAGGTCAAGTATTTCCATTATTGAAACCGTTTATAAAAAAGGAAGGTTTTACAGATACTGAACGGATAAAAATATATGGCGTAAGTGACGAAGATTTTATTATAGTCAATTCGATGGATGCATGTGAGGTCGTTATTTTGCCTATGTCTTGGTATTATTATAAGCTTACTAATAAAATGGGTTTAGCTTTTAAGTGTATTGAAGAAGCTAATGTGTTAGGTAAAATGGTGTGGTCTATTAATAATGGCGATTTTGGAGTGAAATTACCTAGTTTTAAAAATCTTATCGTTTTTAGACAAGGTGGTTATGTGAGTAATGACCAAGTTGGTCATATTGGCTATCCATCATTTATTAATGATTATTTAATTGAAAATAAGTTAATTGATACGTATTTGAATACCAACTTCAATAAACAACCTATTGTAGGGTTTTGTGGGCAAGCTCAACTTTCTAATTGGAGTGCAACAAAAGAAATGGCAAAACAAATAGTTAGAAATTTAAGAAGTCTTATAGGATTAAGTTTTCTAGAACCACAGAAAATCATTTCAGCTAGTTATTTAAGAGCCTCTATATTGAAACAATTAGAAATAAACCCAGCTATTGATAGTCATTTTATCAAGCGTAAAAAGTATCGTGCAGGTGTTACTCAAAACAAAGAGGAGCATAGTACTACAGCCGATTTTTATAATAACATCTTAGAGTCTCAATATGTGTTATGCATTCGTGGAGCAGGTAATTTTTCAGTACGTTTTTATGAAACATTAATGATGGGGCGTATTCCTTTGTATATAGATACTGATGGCTATTTACCATTGATAGATAATGTTAAATGGAAAGAACATGTGGTTTGGGTAGATTATAAAGACCGACATAGAGCTGCTGAAATCTTATTAGATTTTCACCAAAAATTAGATCAAGATAGTTTAGGAGCTTTATTGAAAAAAAACCGTAAGTTGTGGGAGGAGAAATTAACGTTATCGGGCTTTTTTAATGTGCATAAGGAAATAACTGAAAAATGACGTTAGTTTAAAAAATAAAAAAGTATAATCTTTATACATTCAAATACTGTTGAATTATTCGAGCAAATATTATAAATGCCTTTTGAATTTCTAAAATATTTACAACCTACACATTATTTTCGCTTATTGTTGAAATCGAGGAAGAGTGTTTTTCCTGATGCAGCAGGTCTACCTGAAAGTGTGCTGGAGCAACTTGTTAAGGATACAGATTACGAATCTGAAGTTGCATGCAATTATGATTTATCATGGCAAGCTATAAAAGCCGGGTATGTAGGAGATGCAAATACTTATACGCATTTTGAATCGGTATCAATACGCGATAACTATCATTTTATTAGAAAACAATTTCATCCAGTTTGGGTGTTTTATGTTTTGTTCATACGCTTGTTCACTTTCTATAATCCAATTACTGAAATTCGAGCTTGGATTGGAACATCCCAAATAGGTAGAGAAAGAGGAAAAATAAAGCCTTTATTATATCCAGCTTGGCAAGCTTATGAGTCTAATTTAGTAGCAGAAGAACCATTAGTGAGTGTGGTAATTCCGACCTTAAACAGGTATGATTTTTTAAAGGATGTTTTAAAAGACTTCGAAAAACAAGAGTACTCAAATTTTGAAATTATTGTTGTAGATCAATCAGAACCCTTTCAACCTTCTTTTTATAATAATTTTGATTTAAACATCAATGTCATTCATCAAGAAGTAAAAGCTTTGTGGTTGGCTAGAAATACAGCTATTAAAGCGTCAAAAGGAAAGTTCATAGCTTTGTCTGAAGACGATGTTCGTATTAAACCCGATTGGATTTCAACTCATTTAAAGTGTTTAGACTTTTTTAAGGCCCAAGTGTCAGCAGGAGTTTTTTATCCTGAAGGACAGCAAATGCCAAAAGAACGTTCTTTCTTTTCTCTAGCCTCTCAGTTTGCTACAGGAAATGCCATGCTTTATAAAAATGTGTTTAACTCAGTAGGATTATTTGATAGGCAGTTTGAAAAGCAGCGCATGGGAGATGGTGAATTTGGCTTACGGATTTATTTGGAAGGAATACCTAGTATTTCTAATCCTTTTGCTTCTTGTATTGATGTGAAAGCAGGTAGTGGTGGTCTTAGGGAAATGGGAAGTTGGGATGCCTTTCGGACTAAAAAATGGTTTTCACCAAGACCTATACCTTCTGTTTTGTATTTCTATAGAAGTTATTTCGGAAAAAAGGCTACTATTTCCGCCTTATTTAGAACAATACCTTTGTCTATAATGCCTTATCAGTTTAAAAAGAATAAACCGTTGATGATAGTAGGTGTTTTTGTGTCTTTATTACTTTTACCTTTAGTGATTTTTCAAGTTTTTAAGAGTTGGAAATTAGCTAGTAATAAGTTAAAAGAAGGAGCAATTATTGAAGAATTAATCTCATAAATTTATAAAGGAAACTTTTTTAATTCGAATTTTGATTATAATATTTAAATGAATAATAAGAACATTCTAATAGTAACATCTGAATTCCCTCCGCAGCCTGGAGGAATAGGTAATCACGCTTATTATTTAGGATTATATTTATCTAAAAATAATTATAAAGTCACTGTGATTGCTGATCAACGAGATTTTGCAAATGAATCAGAAATAAGTTTTGATGCGTCCTTAACGTTTGAAGTAAAAAGAATCTCATTGAAAAGAGTAAGGCCAATCATGTATTTAAATCGTATTGTAGAAACAATAAAAAGTATTAAGAAGGCTGATTATGTAATAACTACAGGGAAATTTTCACTTTGGAATGTAGCTTTTTGTTCGCTTTTTTATAAACGAAATAAGATGGCTGTAATACATGGAACAGAAGTGAACTTTAAATCTGCTGGCTTAAAAAAAACTATTAATATGTCATTAAAACGGTTTGATAGTATTGTTGCGGTATCTAATTATACTAAACAATTGGTGAGTCATTTAAATAAGGAAATTACCGTAATTCCTAATGGAATAGAATTGAGTCACTGGCAAATGGATAGCTTAACAAAAGCAACATTAAAAGGTAATCCTGTACTAACAACCGTTGGAAGAGTGAGTACCAGAAAAGGGCAATTAGAAGTTATAAAGTTATTACCTGCACTTATAAAAGAGTATCCAGAATTGCATTATCATTGTGTTGGGATTCCAACAGAAGCAGATATGTTTTTAAAACAGGCTAAAAACCTAAAAGTTGATACTCATGTAACTTTTCATGGTGCACTAAGTTCTAAAAAATTAAAAGAAATGCTTTTAGCAACAGATGTATTTGTAATGTTGAGTACTGAAAGTAGTACTGGAGATATTGAGGGTTTTGGGATTGCTATTTTAGAAGCTAATGCTCTAGGGATACCAAGTATCGGATCTAAAAATTGTGGTATTGAAGATGCTATTTTAAATGATAAATCAGGATTTTTAGTATCTAGAGAAAGTATATCAGAATTTGAACATGCATTGAAATCTATTTTGGAAGTCCCTAATTTATATAAAGAGGAAGCTGTTTCATGGGCTAGCTTACATTCATGGGATAAAATCGTTAAATGCTATATAGACGTTATTGAAGCTTAAGATATGAAACTAGCTATTATTTCACATACAGAACATTATAAAACAGCAGATGGTTCTCTTGTAGGTTGGGGACCAACCATAACAGAGCTAAACCATTTATTAGATATATTTGATACCATTTACCATGTAGCTATGTATCACGAAACTGTAGCGCCTGCTAGTGCCTTACCTTATATTTCTGATCGTATTGTTTTTGTGCCTTTGCCTGCTTTAGGAGGAACAACACTTGGAGCCAAACTTCAGCTCATTTGGAAGTCTCCAAAAGTTTTACATATTGTAAATGCAACTTTAAAGAAAGTCGATTGGTTTCAGTTTAGAGGCCCAACAGGCATTGGAGTATATGTGATTCCTTTTTTGGTTTTTTGCGTTAAAACACCTGGTTGGTTTAAATATGCAGGTAACTGGAATCAAGAAAATCCACCCTTAGGTTATCGGTTACAACGTTGGATGTTAAAAAAACAGTCACGAAAAGTAACAATTAATGGAAGTTGGGAAAAGCAACCTAAACATTGTTTGACTTTTGAAAATCCTTGTTTAACAGATCAAGAATTAATCGAAGGGGAAACATTGGGGAAACTAAAGTCTATTAAAAATAAATTAACATGTTGTTTTGTTGGACGCTTAGAGAAGCCTAAAGGAGTGGAGCGAATTATTCAAGCCATTGCAGGCTTATCTGCTGAAGAAAAAGCCTTTATCAAAGAGGTGCACTTGGTAGGAGATGGTCCAGATTTGCCTTATTTTAAATCTCTTACTGAAAATTTAGAAGTAGATATTGTTTTTCATAGAAGCTTGTCTCGAGAACAAGTTTTTAAAATATATAAAGCAAGTCAGGTGTTTTTAATGCCTACAACTGCATCTGAAGGTTTCCCAAAGGTAATTGCTGAAGCGATGAATTTTGGTTGTATTCCTATTGTATCTAATATTTCATCTATCGGGCAATATATTGAACATATGAAAACCGGTATTTGCTTGGAAGAGGTAACTGCAAAAAAATTAAAATCAGCAATTATAGAGTTAAAGAAAGTAGATCCGAATCATTTTTATACAATGTTGATTAATCAGCGTTTAGAAGTTGAAAAATTCAGTTTTAATAACTATAACAATCGTATTAAAACTGAAATTACATTATAAAGCATAACCTTTGAAAAAAATATTATATCACAAGTTGGTTGGAATCGGTTAATGTCGATTTGTTAATTTGAAATCAATTGTAAAAAATATATGAGTGATTTTTTTTTATATCTTATAGCTATTAAAAAAAAAATGATAATTTTAAAGCCAATTAATTCATTGTATTTCACTTAATGTTTCTAAAAAAAATACGCTGGACTTTAAAGCGTCATCCTTTTTTGTATCTGACTCGGTTTCGGTTGTTGTCAAAGAATTCTGATGAACACGCAATCTCTTCGATTTCTTATAATGATTGGAATTTAAAGGAAGAGGTTCCTAAGTGCTTTTATGACATAAATGCTGAAATTTTTCAAAAAGGAAAACTAAATTCAGATTTAGATACAGCAAAGAAACTCTCATCATGGCTATGTAAACATACTAAGGTTGGTCCTGGATTGAGTGAGCCTTCAGCTAAAGCCTTAGATACTATGTTATACGGTAATGGGGGAGTATGCAGTGACATGGCGCAGATTTATAATAATTTTTGCCTCATTAATGATTTACAAGTTCGTGAATGGGGCACTACTAGTGCGCCATATAGGAGAGATAATGGAGGGCACTCCTTTAACGAAGTGTATATAAGAGAATTGGATAAATGGGTATTAATTGACCCGTCTTGGGGAATGTTGTTTTATAATGAACTTAATCATCCTTTATCTGTAATTGAGCTTTATGAATTATCTCGAACAAAGCGAAAAGTAAACTTTCGCTCTTTTATAGAAGGTAAGGTTATTGAATTTGAACAAGTGACGAAAAATTATTTAAACAAAGATATTACTCCTTTTTTAATTTGTGAATATCGTAATAAAACTTATGATTGGTATTTAAAAGTAGCTGGACCTTATGTCCCTATATTTATTATTCATTTCTTTGTATATCTTTCTGGTAGAAGTTATAGCTATAAATTCCCTATAGACGATTATAAAAAAATATTTTCATAAGTATCCTTTTGGATTATTTCTATGAACTAGCAATTTTCGAGTAACTTAAAATTTAATAAAAACCATTGAAAACCAATATTACCTACATAACTGCCATAGGTCTACATGCAGCGATCGGGATGTTGATTTATTTCAGTGAAACTTTAGCTAAACTTTATTTTTTTTGTGCCATATTTTATTTTCTCTACCAAATTGTAATGTCTGCAAATTCTCAAAAAACTTTTGAAGTATTAAAGGCTTGCGCCTATTTTGTAGGTTTAGAGGTTTTTATGAGAACTACTAAGGGGTCAGTTTCTTATGAAGCCTCTAAGTATTTAGTGATTCTTTTTATGATAATTGGTATGTTTTATAAAGGGATTTCGGGAAAAGGCTATCCTTACTTTGTATACCTGATGTTTTTAATTCCTTCAATATTCGTAGCGTCAACGACATTGAGTTTTGATGCTAATTTTAGAACAAATATAGCTTTTGTATTAAGTGGACCTGCTTGTCTAGGTTTTGCTGCACTTTTTTGTTATGATAGGAAGGTAACTAAAAATCAATTAGATACTATATTATTATTTATTCTCTTTCCATTGATAACACATGTGACATATAATATTTTCTATACGCCAGATATAAAGGAGATTATAACAAATACAGCCTCAAATACAGAGGCCTCTGGTGGATTTGGAGCTAATCAAGTTGCTACTGTTTTTGGTTTAGGGATGTTTATTTTAGCTGTTCGTTTTTTTATGAAATCTCCTAATTTAGGCTTGAAAATTTTTAATATTTTACTTTTTGGAATCATGACCTTTAGAACTCTAGTGACATTAAGTCGAGGTGGAGTTTTTGCCGCTGTTATTGGGTTATTAGCATTTTTAGTTATTTACTATGGTTATGTAAACAGACGGAAAAGAAACGAACTGATTAAATTATTATTCTTATTTTTTATAGGTATTTTTTCTATTTGGCTTTACACTTCAACTCAAACAGGAGGTATGTTAGATAAACGTTATTCTAATGAAGATTCGTTAGGTCGAGAGAAAGGAGATATATCAACAGGTCGGAGTGATTTGTTTATTAATGAAATTGGAGGTTTTATGTCTAGTCCTATTTTGGGTATAGGCTCTAGTCGAGCTAAAGATCAACGTATTGAAAAAACTGGCCAAGGCGTTATTTCTCATAACGAAGTGAGTCGTACGTTGGCAGAACATGGTATGTTTGGGGTGATCATATTATTAATTTTAATTTTTAAACCATTATATTTTCGCTCCCAAAATAAGAATAATATATTCTTCTATGCTTTTTTGTGTCTTTGGTTTGCGACTATTAATCATTCGGGTATGCGTATCGCTATGCCAGCTTTTATATATGCTTTAGCCTTATTAAACGTCAGAAATGAAAAAAATCCTATACATAGGAAACAACTTAAGTAATAATAAGTCTAACGTATCAGGAATCCAAACGTTAGGACCATTATTAGAAAATGAAGGTTACTTCATTTATTACGCGTCTTCTAAAACCAATAAAGCGCTGAGATTATTTGATATGATTAGCTCAATTATTAAATATTCTGAAAAAATTGATTCTGTTTTAATAGATACTTATAGTACTCAAAACTTTTACTACGCTTGGATAATTAGTATAATTTCAAGGCGCTATAAAATACCATATGTTCCAATCTTACATGGAGGAAATCTGCCTGCCAGATTAGAAAAACATCCAAAAATGAGTAACATGGTTTTTAAAAATTCTAAATTTAATGTATCACCATCTATTTACCTCAAAGACGCATTCAACCAAAATGGTTATAATAATGTCAAGTATATTCCTAACACACTTAATATAGAAAACTATAAATGCATTGAAAAGGATTTTGTATGTCCAAGATTGTTATGGGTAAGGTCTTTTTCTAAAATTTATAATCCACAACTAGCAATTAAGGTTTTAGAACGATTAAAAGTAACGTATCCTAATGCTGAATTATGTATGGTTGGACCAGATAGTGATGGGACTTTTATTGATGTTAAAAAATTAGCCAACAAATTAAACTTAAATGTGAAATTTACAGGGAAATTAAAAAAAACAGAATGGATTGAGTTATCAAAAGCGTATAATGTGTTTATAAATACCACTAATTTTGATAATACACCTGTTAGTGTCATTGAAGCAATGGCTTTAGGGTTACCAGTTGTGTCTACAAATGTTGGAGGTATGCCCTTTCTAATACAGAATAATGTTCATGGTGTTTTGGTTGAACCAGATAACGTTGATCTTATGGTAGAGGCTGTTATTGAATTGTTTAAAAGTGAGGCTAAGCGACATCAAATTATAACTAATGCTAGAACTAAAGTTGAGCAATTTGATTGGCAAAAAGTTAAAATACTATGGGCTGATGTCATATGACGAAATAATTATTGTAATGTTATTGAACTTAGTATATTTACCAGACCTTAAATTAATTAATGAGCCGTAAAAAAGACATCCATTTTGAGATTTCAGAGCGTAAAGTATTACTCCGCATCATGGATATATGTGTTGTTGTACTTGGTTTGTATTTTTTAGAAACTTGTATTAATTATGATTATTTAACTGTAATAAGAGATAATATTGGGTATCTCATCGTTTTGGCCATTTACATCACTGTGTTTGGTACAATTTTCGAAATCTATGATCTTCAAAAATCAAGTAAATTAGATGTTACCTTTAGAAACATAGTTTTAACAGTATCTACGACTGTCTTATTTTATCTTCTAACACCAGTTTTAACACCTTTTCTTCCTGAGCGACGATTGCAAATATTGTATTTTTATTTGTGCATCATTGCCATGATTTTTATTTGGAGATGGATTTATATTACATTTATTTCAACACCTAGATTCTATAAAAAAGTATTATTAGTAGGAGAAATTTCCAATATTGAAAATATCATAAAACCTTTGAATCAGTCCGATCCTAATTATAAAATTGTTGGATTTATAAACTCAGAAACTGAGGCAGATTCACCAATAAAATTTAAAGGTTTAAAAGAGTTTGATTCTCAAAACTTATTGCAAGTTATTAGAGATGAAAAAATATCTGAAATACTTGTAGCCAGCTATAACTCTGAGACCATTACGTCAGAGATTTATCACGACCTCATTTCTTTGCTCGATAAAGGGTTTATAATACGAGAATATACACAGGTTTTTGAAGAGATTACTTACCGTGTGCCTATTCAGTTTGTTGGTAAAGATTTTTATAAATATTTCCCATTTAGTCGCAGTAATCAAAATACATTATACCTCTTTTTTCATCGTGCTTTTGATATTATATTTTCAATTCTAGGACTCGTTTTTGGTAGTATCATTCTTCCTTTTATTATCATCGGAAATTTTATAGCTAACAAAGGTCCTCTGTTTTATTTTCAAGAGCGTGTGGGTCAAAATGGTAAGCTATTTCAAATTGTTAAGCTGCGCAGTATGGTCGTAAACGCTGAAGCAGGTGGTGCAAAATGGGCTCAGAAAAATGATGTAAGAATTACCAAATTTGGAACGTTCCTGAGACGATCACGACTCGATGAAATTCCTCAGTTTCTCAATGTGCTTCGAGGTGATATGAGTATTATTGGTCCTCGTCCAGAACGTCCGTTTTTTGTAAACGAACTCTCAAGAATTATCCCTTTTTATGAAACAAGGCATATTGTAAAACCTGGACTTACAGGTTGGGCACAAGTAAATACACGCTATGGCTCATCTGTTGATGATAGTTTAACAAAACTTCAATATGATTTATATTATATCAAACATCGAAGCGTTTTTCTAGATATTAATATTGTCGTTAAAACCTTAAGTACTATTTTATATTATAGAGGACAATAAGTGATTGTTTTTATTGGCTAAGTAATTTATTTAAAAGACCAATTTGTAGATGTTTTACATTTCCGTAGAGCAATGTAGAGTCCTTTTTCAATACGTTAGAGTTGTTCTTTTTTTCTTCGGAAGAAACCTATCAATCCCACAAAAATTAGAATAAAAATGCTAATTCTAGCAATATAATCTCCAGCCATCACATAGAAGGTAATTTTATCATTAGTGATTAATTGCCCTGATAATGCACCTTTTTCTCCATAAGCAAGCGTACTAGTGATATCTCCTTTGGCATTAATTATTGCAGAAACGCCAGTATTTGCACTACGTACAATGTCACGTCGAGTTTCTACAGCTCTAAGTTTAGCATAACTTAAATGTTGTTTATGGCCTTGGGTTACATTCCACCACGCATCGTTAGTGATAATGGCCAAAAAGTTGGCGTCGTTTCTTACATATCCAGTAACAAACTCACCATAAACAGATTCATAACATATGATTGGAGCCGCTTTGTGATTAGGATTTATACCTGTAAAAACACTTCTGTAATCTTGTGTGGTTTTCATGGCTATGGTACCTCCAAGATCAATCATAGCATCTCCAATAAGCGGTTTTAAAACATCCTGATATGGGAAATTTTCAACACCAACAACCAATTTTGATTTGTTGTATTGTTGTACAGTATCTGTACTATTAATTAAAAGTGCAGCGTTATAATCGTCATACCACGTATTTGGTGAGAACTTGTAAACGTTAGTTTCTTTTCTAATTCTACGCGCATCTTTAAACATGTCGTAAAATGAAATGCCAGTTAGGAGATTGACGTTTGGATGTTCTAGAACGTAACGATCAAATTTATTTTTTACTAACGAATTATCAAATTGTTTGAGTCGTGTGCCTTCTGCTAAAAAGGTTTCGGGAGCAATGACAAAGTCTGTAGAATCTGTGATTTTAGAATTTGATAGTTCAAAAAACAGATCTGCAAATTTTAAATTTGTGATATTATATTTTTCTGAATAAGGATCAATATTAGGCTGTAAAGCAATTACATTTACGGTGTTTCCTTCATGAGAATAGCTATTGTAAATTGCCAGAGATATCAGTATTGGTGCAATTATGAGTCCAGCACATTTCAGCAGTAAAGATTTTAAAACCGGTTTTGATTTTTCGGTTTGATAGGTTATAGCGCCTTTAAAAATGAGGGTATTTAAAATCCATACCCAAAGTGTACCTCCAAAAGTTCCAGTATATTCATACCATTGTACCCAACTTATATAGTTTGAAAAACCATTGCCAAGATTAAGCCAAGGCCAAGAAAATTCCCATCCTAAATGTAATTTTTCAAAACTGATCCAGAGTACAACCAAAAATAATAAGGATCTGTTTTGTGATTGTCGGTTGGCATATTTGTGATATAGTAATATGATGAGTGCCATCAATGCCGAGTTTACAAAAACGGCGAAGCCAGCTCCAAAGGGGTCTGCAAATCGTAACCAACTTGTTGTAATGGCATTCCAGATGAGAAATGTGAGATAGGAGAGACCAAAAATTTTAAGACTTTTTAGTTTTGCATTAGACAATCGTAATTGGCGTTCGACTAGTAATAATGGGACAAACGCAAAAAACAGTAAAATAGGAAAACCATAGGTTGGCCAACCTAATGCTAAAATAATGCCTGATAACATTGAAAGTAAAAGTCTATTCACTATCTAAAGATACTTAAATCGAGTTTTAAAGAAAAAACATTGGAGTATAAAGCGGCACTTTGATCTCCAATATCTGTAAAAGCATAATCTATTTGAATGCCTCTATATTTAAAGCCTAAGCCTAAACTAGGTTGAAAGGTTAAGTTTTCTGAATTGTCTAATTGTAATTCATTTTGAAAATTTCCTGCACCAGCTCTTAAAAATACAAGGTCTGTATATCCAAATTCAAATCCTAAAGCCGGATTGAAACTTGCAAAAGAAGATGAAATGATGTCATTATTTTGTTCAAATCTTACATTTAAATCAAAAGAAGCTAATAGTGAGTAGTCATAATGAAACACAAATTTTTTAGACATCCCAATTTGTAATTTAGGGATGGTAAGCTCTGTGCTCTCAGGTACGGTTTGGTTTTGACCTTCAATAGCGTTTTGAATATCTGCTAATTTATCATCATCAAAAGACCATGCATTAAAAGTGGTGGTAATGTCTCTTGCCATGATACCAAACTTCCAATCATTTTTACTTTCAAATTGAATTCCAGCATCAAGGCCAAATCCCCAAGAATTAGCAAAATCGCCAATAATACGTCTTACCACTTTGGCATTTATACCATAACTTAAACCGTCTAAAGGTAGTTTTCTAGCATATGAAAACGTCATTGCATAATCTGCCGTTGAGAATAAACTCACTCTGTCGTAATTAATATTTCCTTGATCGTCAATTAATTGTGTGGTATCTAAAATATCATCAACACCAAATCTAATAAGTGATAAAGCTATGGCGCTTCTATCATCTAAAGGTTTTGCAAAAGCGATATAGTTGTAATTTGCAATATTAGCAAAATAACTAGAGTGTAATAATGCTAATTGACTGTCTTCAAGATTAACAAGACCAGCAGGATTCCAATACCCAGAATTTACATCTGCAGTATGAGACGCTACACTATTACTCATTCCAAGTGCAGCTGCATCCACACCAATATTCAAAAATTCATTAGAATATTTAGTTTGTGAGGCGCAAAAAAATGGAATCAAGGTGATAACAATGCGTAAGTACTTTTTCAAAAGCAAAAATTTTTTACAAATATGCACAATATTTTTCATCTATTAAACTGTAAAAAAGTGTAGATATTGTACGTCTTTTGCATTAGTCGAAAATAGTTTGCTATTTTTACGCAAATCTTAATGTATGTCTATAAATAAGTACATTCCTAACTTTGTCACCTTACTCAATTTGTTTTGCGGTAGTATTGCAGTCATCTTTGCAGTTCACAATAATTTTGTTGCAACAGCAATTTTTGTGTTTTTAGGTGTGTTTTTTGATTTTTTTGACGGACTTCTAGCTAGAAAACTAAATGTTCAAAGTCCGTTGGGAGTTCAGTTGGATTCTCTAGCAGATATGGTAACTAGTGGTTTAGTGCCTGGGATTGTCATGTTTAAATTAATGTCTATCAGTTTTCATGCTCCGGAAATGCAAACACTCGATGATTGGTCTTCAAATATAAGTTGGTCTAGCATTAATATTTCATTAGTTGCGCTTATCGGTTTATTTATTACACTAGCGTCAGCATATCGTCTAGCTAAATTCAATATCGATGAAGAGCAACAAACCTATTTTAAAGGCTTACCAACTCCAGCAAATACGTTGTTAGTGATTTCATTACCTCTAATTATTGAATTTCAGAATAGCAGCTTTGCTACCAACCTTATATTAAACCCATGGTTTTTAATAGCCTTTACTGCATTGAGTTGCTATTTGTTAAACTCAAAAATTAAACTATTTGCATTAAAATTTAAAGATTATAGCTTTGCTAATAATAAGATTAGATATGTGTTAATCATCTCAACTATACTATTACTAGTGGTTTTTCAATTTATTGCAATCCCATTAATTATAATGTTGTACATTTTGCTTTCTGTATTTCAAAATATGACAACAAAAACAATTTAAAAACTTTATAATCTCAATTAATGGCATCAGGATTTTTTGCATTATTAGATGATATTGGAGCGCTCATGGATGATGTTGCTGCAATGAGTAAAATTACCACAAAAAAAACCGCAGGAATTTTAGGAGACGATTTGGCTGTAAATGCTGAGAAAGCTTCGGGTTTTGTGTCCTCTCGCGAAATTCCGGTGCTTTGGGCAATCACAAAAGGCTCAATGCTTAATAAGTTAATTATTTTACCCGTTGCCTTTTTGCTGAGCGCCTTTTTACCTTGGGCTGTCACCGTTATTTTAATTATAGGAGGAGTTTACTTGGCATATGAAGGTGTAGAGAAAATTTATGAATATTTTGTGCCACATAAAGCGCATGCTATGATTAGTCCTGATATAGAGCTTTCTGAAGAAGAGCTTCTAGAATTAGAAAAATCTAAGATTAAATCTGCTATTGTAACCGATTTTATACTTTCCGTAGAAATTGTAATTATTGCTTTGGGTACAGTAGTAGGGCAGGATTTACTTTTTCAAATTTTGGTGGTTTCTATCGTTGCTATTATTGCAACCATTGGAGTTTATGGTATTGTGGCTCTTATTGTAAGAATGGATGATCTTGGTTTGCGTATGATTAAATTAAGTAAGAATAAAAAGAATGTTACCTTCTATATTGGTAATTTCTTGGTTCAAGCTTTGCCAAAAATTATTAAGAGTTTATCGGTTATAGGAACTATTGCATTGCTTTTAGTAGCTGGAGGCATTTTTGCTCATAACCTAGAATTTTTGCATCATTTTTTAGAGCAAATTCCGTCTATGCTTAGAGACTTTGTTTTAGGACTTATTGTGGGAGCAATAGCCGTTATAATTGTCAAATTTTTAAAATGGATATATGGCTTGCTTTTTAGTAAAAACAAGAATAATTAGCCCAATATACACTAAATGTAAGACCTGCTAACTTAGTATTGATGACATCAAATTTATGAAAGATTTAAAATATCCAATTAGTTTCAAGTTTCATGTGACGACATTATCAAATGATTTCACAGCAACAGATGCTAGTGGCAAAACAGTAGCATACGTTAGGCAAAAAATGTTTAAGCTTAAGGAAGCCATTAGTATTTATGATAGTACTAATAAAACAAATCTAACGCATACAATAAAAGCAGATCAATGGATAGATTTTTCTGCAGCCTATAGTTTTAAAGATGCTCAAGGTAAAGAATTGGGCAAAATTGCTAGAAAAGGTTGGGCTTCTATTTGGAAAGCACATTATGAACTCATAGATCAACGTCAAAAGTTGCAATACCATATTAGAGAAGACAATGCTTGGGTAAAGGTGATGGACAATATGTTAGGGAATATTCCTATTCTTGGAGGTTTTACAGGTTATCTATTCAACCCAAGTTATACTGTAACTGATTTAAACGGTCAAGCCGTATGTCAATTAAAAAAGGAACCTTCTTTCTTCGGAAGAAAATTCAAACTCTCAAAACTCAAACCTATAGATAATGATGATGACGAACGTATCATTTTAGGCTTTATGATGATGGTGCTGTTGGAGAGACGAAGAGGTTAGTCTTTACGATTTTAGGTTTATTGTTGGTGGAAAACACCAACAATGGCAAAAAATTATATTAAAACATGAAAAGTATAATCATTTTACTCATATTAACCTTTTTGTCTTCTTGTCAAAAAGAAGAACAAATTAAAATGAATTTTGATTGTGAATACAAAAGAGCTTGTTTTGAGTTTGAAAAAAAGTTAAATTTAGTTCATGATTTTAATTATCTTCTCAAGGCTTTAGTTAATAATGAATTAGAGATAGCTCAGCGTTGGCAATAATTTGAAGAGACTACTTTACATACCAATTTTATTAACTTTTATTCTAATTATTGCTTGTGGTCAAAATTCAGCCGAAAAAAAACTGAACGGAAAGTGGTACGAAACTGAAAACGATAAAATTTCTTGGGAATTTTATCCGGACAGTCTTGTTTTTATAGACGAGGATAATGCAAACGTGTTATGGAAAGCGACAAATTCAAAAATTGAATTTACTTATCAGACTTTTATTTGGGATTCTCTAGGAAAACAAGTTGATACTGAAGATGATATTTTAATTGATTACACACTATCTGAAAATCAAGATACATTATTAGGTACGTTAACGAATAGTTATGGAAAACATAAATTTGGTTTAATAAGAATTAAAGAATAATGGCTAAAATTTCGTTACTGACTTTGGATAAATTATTTGACTTTATCGAAGAAAATAGATTTCGCTAATGTCGGTATTTTTTACCAACACTTTAAATTATAAATTATTAAAACAATTTATAATTTAACTTACTCTATTTCTTTTTGAGCAGCCTCAAAATTCAATTTCTTTTTACGTAACTCAAAATTTTGACCTAGATAGACTTTTCGTACCATTTCATCACTTGCCAATTCTTCTGGTTCTCCAGCTTTTAAAATACTACCTTCAAACATAAGGTAAGTTCTATCTGTAATGGCTAAAGTCTCTTGCACATTGTGATCGGTAATGAGAATACCAATATTTTTTTTGGTGAGTTGAGCAATAATTCTTTGAATATCTTCAACAGCCACTGGATCTACACCTGCAAAAGGCTCATCTAATAAAATAAAATCTGGATCTGTAGCTAATGCACGAGCAATTTCGGTACGACGACGTTCTCCACCAGATAATAAATCACCTCTACTTTTTCTAATATGTTCTAAGCTAAATTCCTCAATTAATGATTCCATTTTAGCTTGCTGCTCCTTTTTACTGAGCTTAGTCATTTGAAGTACACTCAAAATATTATCTTCAATACTTAATTTTCTAAATACCGAAGCTTCTTGAGCCAAGTACCCAATACCATTTTGAGCACGTTTGTACATTGGGTAGTTGGTGATGTTATTACCTTCTAGAAAAATATTTCCACCATTAGGTTTAATGAGCCCAACAATCATATAAAATGAAGTCGTTTTTCCAGCACCATTTGGTCCTAAAAGTCCAACAATTTCTCCTTGCTTCACTTCTAAAGAGACATCTTTTACTACTTTTCGTCCGTTATAGGACTTCATTAAATTTTCGGCTCTGAGTGTTTTCATCCTAGCTTTTCATTAGTTTCAGTTTCAAAAATAACCGTTTAAAATTAGTAATCATATTACTTAAGGCAATATTAACGTTAGATTTAAGCTCAAATTGCTTTGTAATTCCGAAGTTAGAAAACGCTATCGTATTCACTTCTCTAAAATGAAGTTTCTCAGAATTACTAATGTTTTTTTTGTGTATGACTTGCATCCACAGTGGTTGATCTGCAATAGTTTTATGTGGATTGGTATGCCAATCTAAATGCTTACGATTTAATACTGTGACACAATTATGCGCGCCTTCTATGAGACTTATAAAAGGATTAAATGCTGTTTCAATCTCTCTAATAGCAGGTGTATTGTGTGTTTTTAAATTCAATTGATACCCATTTATGACATCAATTATGAATGAGGCTTTTGGAGTAAAATTATTTTGAATGGTTTCTATATAATTTTGGTGTAAACTATCATCATTATCTAATCTAGAAGTGATGATATGAGTGGTGTGAGCTTTATAATACGACTTAATTGTTTCTAGAATAACATCATGAAAAGTTGTGCTATTCTCAATATAAATTGGAACAAAGTTCACAAATGATTCTTCTAGATTTTTAATTTTTTGTTTAAAAATTTCGGGTGTTTCAGCATCAAAACAAACCAACCATTTAAAGTTAAGGTTGGTTTGTTGTTTGATAGATGGCAAGCAATAGGTTTCAAATAAATTAAACCGATGTTGTAACCAGTTTATTGAAGTTACATCTTCACCTTGTTTTGTTACGACCCATTCTTTGAGTTTTATATTAAAACGAGTAATAATAAAATGCTCAAACTTTTGCATACTATTTTTATTTGCCTTCTAAAGCATCCCAATATTCATAAGCTTTACGTAAATGAGGAATCACAATTGTACCACCAACTAACGTCGCAATACTCAACGCTTCAACAACTTCTTCTTTATTTAAACCTGCCTTATGGCTAGATTCTAGGTGGTATTTTACACAATCATCACAACGTAGTACAGTAGAAGCTACTAATCCTAGAAGTTCTTTAGTTTTTTTATCTAAAGCACCTTCAGTAAACGCATTTGTATCTAAATTAAAGATGCGTTTGATAATTTTATTATTGTCTGCTAGAATAGCATCATTCATTTTAGAACGATAAGCATTAAATTCATTAACTATATTAGACATGGGCTTTCTTTTCTTTTTTGGTTTGATTTCTAACAACAACTTTAGAAATATAAATACTTATTTGATATAAAATTAATATAGGAATAGCTACAATTACTTGACTCGCTAAATCTGGAGGTGTGATTATTGCAGATAAAATCAATACAATGACTAAGGCAAATTTTCGGTATTTTTTCATGAGTTTTGGTGTAACCAAACCAATTTTGGTTAGAAAATAAATAATAATTGGTAACTCAAATACAAAACCAGAAGCCAATGAAGAGGATCTAATTAATGCGATGTATGAACTAATTTGAAATTGGTTCTCAACATCTGGACTAATACTATAATTAGCTAAGAAGTTTATGGATAATGGTGTTACTATATAATAACCAAAAAGAACACCTAGAAAAAACAGGAATGATGTGACTATGATAAATCCTCTAGAGTGTTTTCGCTCACTAGTATGTAAACCAGGACTAATAAAACTCCAAAATTGGTATATAATGTATGGAAAGGCTATAATGAAACCTGCATAAATAGAGGTCCAAATATCTGCTGAAAACTGAGCAGACATCTCTAAACTTTGAATTTTAAAGGGGAATTCTGCAGCACAAAACGTTGTGTCATTAATACCTACTAATTCTGATATTTTACACAACCATTTATAGGTTGGGAAATCCATTTGTTTTGGTGCAAACACAACGTATTTAAAAATCCATTTACTAAAAATAAAAGCAACGGTTGCGCACACCAGTATAGATCCAGTAATTCTTATGAGATGCCACCTTAAATCTTCAAGATGATCTAGAAAAGACATCTCATCGGTATTTGTTTTTGTCATTATATAATACCTTCTTTTATTAAATCATGAATATGAATAACACCTGCATATTCACCGTTTTTTTCAACTAGTAACTGTGAGATTCCATGTTTTTCCATGAGTTCCATAGCGTCAATTGCCATAGCATCCTCATCAATTCGTTTAGGATTATCACTCATAATGTCTTTTGCCGTTAAATGAATAAACTCATCATTCTTGGTCAGCATTCGTCTTAAATCGCCATCAGTAATGATACCTGCAATTTTATTATTATCAACAACAGCTGAAACACCTAGCATTTTTTCTGAAATTTCAACAATCACATCTTTGGCAGTGGTATCAAGTTCTACACTAGGCTTTAAATTAATAGATGATAAATCACTAACGCGTAAATACAAACGTTTACCTAAAGCGCCTCCAGGATGGTATTTTGCAAAATCTTTAGTCGAAAATCCACGAATTTCTAACAAACAAACTGCTAATGCGTCTCCCATGACCAATTGAGCGGTTGTACTCGTTGTTGGAGCTAAGTTATTAGGACAGGCTTCTTGTGCCACATAAGCATTTAGTATATAATCGGCTTGTTGTGCTAAAAATGATTTATCGTTACCAGTAATCGCAATTATCTTGTTTTTAGCGTTTTTAATAAAAGGGACTAATACTTTAATTTCTGGTGTATTTCCGCTTTTAGATATACAAATCACTACATCGTCTTCTAAAATCAAACCTAAATCACCATGAATGGCATCTGCTGCATGCAAAAATACCGATGGTGTGCCTGTAGAGTTTAACGTAGCGACAATTTTATTAGCGATAATAGCACTTTTTCCTATGCCAGTAATAATTACACGTCCTTTAGAGTTGTATATTAACGTGACTGCTTTTGCAAAATCGTCAGTTAATAAATGACTTAAATTAGCTATAGCATCACGCTCTAAATCAATAGTCTTTCTTGCTGTTTTAAGGATAGATTGTATACTGTTCAAAATTAATTTTTTTTCAGTTTGATGGGTTTAAAGAAATTGTTATCTTTAGGTTTATGCAAATGTATCAAAAATACTAATAGGGATTAATGAGTACAACAAAAATTGATATACATTCTGCACTCAAACAACACTTTGGTTTTTCTAAGTTTAAAGGACTTCAAGAAAGCGTAATTAAAAGTGTTGTGGCACGTGAGGATGTATTTGTTATTATGCCAACAGGTGGTGGGAAATCATTGTGTTATCAACTACCAGCATTAATAACTGAAGGAACTGCAATCATAGTGTCACCACTAATTGCACTTATGAAAAATCAGGTAGATGCTATAAGAGGTATTTCAGATCATGAAGGCGTTGCCCATGTTTTGAACTCTTCTCTCAATAAAACTGAAGTCAAACAAGTTAAAGAAGATATCATAAATGGTGTCACTAAATTGTTATATGTAGCTCCAGAATCACTTACCAAAGAAGAGCACGTTGAGTTTTTACGATCTGTTACAATTTCATTTATGGCTGTAGATGAAGCACATTGTATCAGTGAATGGGGACATGACTTTAGACCAGAGTATAGAAATCTCAGACATATTATTAAACGTATAGGAGATAATATTCCTATAATAGGATTAACTGCTACGGCAACACCTAAGGTTCAAGAAGATATTTTAAAGAGTTTAGACATTCAAGGAGCTACAACATTTAAGGCGTCTTTTAATAGACCTAATTTGTATTACGAAATACGTCCTAAAACTAAAAACGTAGATGCAGATATAATTCGTTTTGTAAAAAAGAATGAAGGTAAATCTGGTATTGTATATTGTTTAAGTCGCAAACGTGTAGAAGAATTAGCTCAAGTATTACAAGTTAATGGTGTAAAAGCTGTGCCATATCATGCAGGTTTAGATCCTAAAACAAGAGTGAAACATCAAGATATGTTTTTGATGGAAGATTGTGATGTTGTTGTTGCAACTATTGCTTTTGGGATGGGAATTGATAAACCAGATGTGAGATTTGTAATTCATCATGATATTCCAAAAAGTATTGAAAGTTATTATCAAGAAACAGGACGTGCTGGTCGTGATGGTGGAGAAGGTCATTGCTTAGCCTACTATGCTTATAAAGACATTGAAAAATTAGAGAAATTCATGTCTGGTAAACCTGTAGCCGAACAAGAAATAGGTCACGCACTACTACAAGAAGTGGTCGCTTTTGCAGAAACATCAGTATCTAGGCGTAAATTTATTTTACATTATTTTGGTGAAGAATTTGACAATGCAACTGGTGAAGGCGGAGATATGGATGATAATGTTCGTTTTCCGAAGAAACAAAACGAAGCTAAAAGTGATGTTATCATTGTATTAGATACCATTAAAAAAACCAATGAAAAGTATAAATCAAAAGATTTAGTGCAAGTTTTATTTGGTGAAACTAACGCACTAATTTCTTCTCATAAAACAGATGCACAACCGTTCTTCGGAATAGGAAAACATCAAAGCAAACGCTATTGGATGGCATTAATTCGTCAAATATTAGTAGCAGGTTACCTTAAAAAAGATATTGAAACATATGGTGTTTTAAGAATTCCTGAAGCTGGACATGAGTTTTTAAAATCTCCTCAATCTTTCATGATGGCAGAAGATCATGTCTTTGATGAAGGCTCAGATGATGGTATTGTCACTGCTGCAAAAGGAGCAGGAGGTGTTGCAGATGAGGTGTTGATGAAAATGCTAAAGGATTTGAGAAAACGAAATGCAAAGTCTTTAGGTGTACCACCATTTGTGATTTTTCAAGATCCTTCACTAGAAGATATGGCTTTAAAATATCCAATTTCGTTAGAAGAACTCGGTAATGTTCATGGTGTTGGAGAAGGTAAAGCCAAAAAATACGGTAAAGATTTTGTCGCATTAATTTCGCAATATGTTGAAGATAATGATATCGAAAGACCAGACGATTTTGTCGTTAAAAGTACAGGCTCAAACTCGGCAATAAAATTATATATTATTCAAAATGTAGATAGAAAATTACCACTCACAGATATTTCTTCGAGTAAAGGTATGACTATGGCCGATTTTATCAAAGAGATGGAAGCCATTGTGTTTTCTGGAACTAAATTAAATATTAATTATTGGATTGATGATATTCTAGATGAAGAACAGCAAGAAGAAATTCATGACTATTTTATGGAGTCTGAAACCGATAAAATAGACGATGCTATCGAAGAGTTTGATGGAGATTACGATGATGAAGAACTACGCTTGTATCGTATTAAGTTTATAAGTGAAGTTGCTAATTAAAGTATTATAGTGTAAAGTGAAAATATGCACTTTAGCATACTTCACTTTACACTTACTAAATTTTGTTAAACACAATTTTATGTTTCTTAATAGTAAGCACTAATTGTTTTACTGTAGAACGCTTAATACTTTCTACGGCTTTTTTCTCAATTTCAAAATCAATTCGAGTCACATAACCTTTTATAACATCATTAATTTGATCTGATTCTATTTCTTCCATGTCAGATTTTAAATCATATGTATAATTGTTTCCTTCAATCATCAAAGTAGCTCCAGTTTTGGTTTTTAGTTTTAAGGGACCAATGATATAGGTTTGAAAATAATAATAACCACCTAGTTCATTATAACCTGCATAAATTACATGTTGATCAGATACACCTAAAGGCTCATCCTTACTATGATTTAAAATAGATTCAATATAATTATCATCTACTTTTTTTTCCTTTTTACCAAAGCTTCCAAAAATTCCCATAGGTCAATTTTATTTTTTTCAAAATTAAGAAAATTCACTCTAAAAAACTTATATCGCATAGCTCATAACTTTTAACTTAGTTTCTTATCTTTGCATTTCATTAAAAATCATGACAATGCAAGACGGTTTATACGCAAAATTTAATACAACAAAAGGCGAAATCTTAATCGCTTTAGAATTTCAGAAAACACCAGGAACAGTAGGTAATTTCGTAGCTTTAGCTGAAGGAAATCTAGAAAACGAAGTGAAGCCTCAAGGAACTCCTTACTATGACGGGTTAAAATTTCACAGAGTTATACCAGATTTTATGATCCAAGGAGGTTGCCCTCAAGGTACAGGAACAGGGAATCCTGGATATAAATTTGATGATGAGTTTCATCCAGATTTAAAACACGATAAGCCAGGAATTTTGTCTATGGCAAATGCTGGACCAGGAACTAATGGTAGTCAATTTTTTATCACTCATATTGCTACAGATTGGTTAGATAATAAGCATACAGTCTTCGGAAATGTGATAGAAGGACAAGATGTTGTTGACGCTATCGCTCAAGATGATGCTATTAATACTATAGAAATTATTAGAGTAGGAACAGAAGCAGAAAACTTTAATGCTGTAGAAGCATTTAGAACATTTGAAGGTTCTAGAGAACAAAGAATTGCTGCAGAACGAGAAGCTGCAAAAGCAGAATTAGATAAATTAGCTGCTGGTTTTGATGAAACCGAAAGTGGATTACGTTACCAAATTATCCAAAAAGGAACAGGTAAATCTGCCGAAAAAGGAAATATGGTATCTGTGCATTACAAAGGTCAATTAGCCGATGGAACTGTATTTGACTCATCATACAAAAGAAATGCACCTTTAGATTTTCAAGTTGGTGTTGGTCAAGTAATTGCAGGTTGGGATGAAGGCATTTGTTTATTAAACGTAGGTGATAAAGCACGTTTAGTTATACCTAGTGATTTAGGTTACGGTTCTGCTGGAGCAGGAGGTGTAATTCCACCAGATGCTACATTAGTATTTGATGTAGAGTTAATGGATGTAAAATAAGCAGGATGCTATAATTAACGAGGTAACGAAGTTAATTTTGTGACTATCGCTTAAACTAAAAAAATAAAAAAAGCACCAATTTAATTGGTGCTTTTTTAGGTTTTAAACTCAAGAGGTTAATTAGTTTTATATGTTATATTAACAATCAACTCAGCCGTTTTTTTATTACAAACCACCTTATAAGTTGAGTTTTTGGTATCATTCTCTTTAATATATAAATCATCAATTTGTGTAAAGTCATTTCTTGAAACATAATTATCAAGATCTACTTTATCAGTGTTAATTATAAATTTTGACACCTTTTTATTGTCTTTACATTGACAATAGGTCGTAGTAACTTCAGGAATATTAACACCAGTTCTTAATTCGATATTATCAATGTTAAATCGTTCGCACGATTGTTTGTTATAAATCATTTTTCCGAAGAGATTTAAACCTAAATACATAAGTGAAATAAATGCGAAAAAAGACAGTGTGATTATTAGAAATTTTTTCATTCTATTGATTTTAAATACAACGATCAATGATGGTCGTTTATTATAGTTTAATAAAAAAAACACCCATTTTACTGGGTGTTTATTGCATTTTGTTAAACGTTTATTTTTTGCGATTTGCTACAAAAGTACCATTGGGTTGAAACATTTTTATGGCATGAATTGTCCCATCTTCAGACTCTAAAAATTCAACTTTAAATCCTTCTAAAGTTTTAAACGAGAATTTATGTTTTGAAGTTGCAATTTGCTCATATTCTGGTTGCCCTTTTACAAATAAAAAGAGCACATCATTTTTGATATATGCTTTTATTTCGGTTCCAGAAATATCATAGGTTCCAGTATACATTTCTAATGTTTTTGCATCGACATCAATCGTATTTGGAGTACGCTTAAAACTAATAGCATCTACAGTAGGTTCTATTTTTATTTTTCCTTCGGAAATGTCACCGGTTTCATTAGTTAGGAATGTCATTTTTATTGATTTGCCATATTGCGTGGTATCAACTTTCCCTTCAGAAACATCAATCATTTCAAAGACGTCATAATGGTAATGATTAAGGTATATTTTGTTACCATTTAGTTTAGAAAATAACGAGTCATTTTCGGCATAAATATCAAATTTACCGTAACCTTCATTATAATATGAGCCTGTGTAATCTACATTAATATGTGATGGTTTTGTGTTTTTTACAAAAGATGTTTCAGAGTTTTCTTGAGCATCCTCTTGGGCTTTTTTGCCTTTCGCTTTGTTTTCAATATAGCGTCCAAGCCAATCTGTTTGCGCTTCGTCAATCATTCGATCTGCAATTGTATTTCTCACTAATGAAGGAATAGGTGAGCCGTTTTGATTGGCTAAAACAACAATCCCTATGTTATCTGTAGGGAAAAAAGCGACATTTGCCGAAAACCCATCAATATTACCACCATGATCAACTCTGTAATGTCCTTTATAAGATTGTAAAAACCAACCATAACCATAGTTTCCAAAATGAATATTTGGAAATTTATCATCTGGTGTATTGCTTGATACAACCATTTGAGAGCTAATAGCTTCATTTAAATAATTTGAAGGAATGATGTCTTTCTCTTTATATTTTCCATCATTAAGCCAGGCAATTAGCCATTTGCCCATATCATTAACACTACTGTTAATACTGCCAGCAGGCGACATACCTGCAATATCGTAATAATCCATTTTTTTAATGAGATTATTTTTAACTTCATAACCAAAAGAAGCATTGCTAGCCGTTTTCATTTCGGCAATAGTTGCATTAGTCCTAGACATTTCTAGAGGTTCAAAGAAATGTTCTTTAAGGTTGTTCTCCCAACTTTTACCAGTAATACGTTCTGTAATAACACCTTGGGCTAAAAATCCAAAATTATTATAATACCATTGTTGTCTAATACCTGTAAATGGTTCTTGATGTTTTAAACGCATTAACAAACTATCCTTATCATGTGAAGGAAAATAGTACCAAGAACCGTCATGTCGTGGTATTCCTGTGCTATGTCTCATTAAATCTTTAATAATGATATTGTTATTTAAATTATCATTATAGAACTCTAATTCTGGTATATGCTGTCTTGGGTTATCATCAAAAGTTAATTTTTCTTCGTCTCTTAATAAACCTAAAAGTGATGAGGTAAACGCTTTGGTTGAAGACCCAATAGCAAAAAGCGTATTGGCATCTACAGGGATTTTATTTTCATAATCTCTAAATCCAAACCCTTTTGAGTAAATGATTTTGTCTCCTTCTACAACGGCAACAGCAAATCCTGCAGCTTTAGTTTCTTCTAGAATTTTATTTAATTCTTTGTCAATATTTTTAAGCCGTTTGTCTTGCGCACTAATAGAAAAGGTAATTAGAAAACCCAAAGTGAGTAAAGCTAGTTTTTTCATTGTTTTGATTTTTTGATTAGAATAGATATTTGGTTAGTAGTGGTTTAGTAGCTTATGTTACTCAAAACGTTAAATATTTTACAATTCGTCACAAATAAATTACAGTTCGGTTGTTCTCTTTTTTAAAATACAGACTTCTGTTAGATATTTGACGTATCAATCAGGCTGAAACAATTTCAGTTTAAAACAAAACAATATGAACACCATAGTTAAATTTTTTATTTGCTTTTTATTTAGTCAATTTCTAAATGCTCAAGCAACATCAGGTCAGGATATTACGGTTAGAATTAATAATCTTGAGAGTAATAAAGGAAACGTGTATGTGGCAGTTTATGACTCCCAAAGTTCATTTTTAAATACAGGATTACAGTCTGTAAAAACAAAAATTACTAATAATAGTTGTGAAGTAACCTTTAAAAATATTCCAGAAGGGGTTTATGCAATTTCAATGTTTCACGACGAAAATGAGAATAATAAAATGGATAGTAATTTTTTAGGCATACCAAAAGAAGACTATGGATGCTCAAATAATGCTACAGGGTTTATGGGACCACCAAAATGGGAAGATGCAAAATTTGAAGTAAAAGATAAATCAATAACACAAACTATAACACTATAATATTATGAAGAAATTAATACTAATCACATTAATCATGGTTTCAGGTTTTACATCTGCTCAAACCAATTATGAAAAAGGAATGAAAAAAGCATTCGCATTATGGCAAGACAATAAAACCGACGACGCCGAAAATATGTTTGAACGCATATCTAATGCAGAAACCAATGAATGGCTTCCTCATTATTACATAGCTCAAATTAATAGCTTAAAAAGTTGGAATGAGAAAGATGAGAGTGTTTTAAAAGCGCAATTAGATAAAGCTCAAGAGCATTTAGATACTGCTATGGCAATTAGTGAGAATAATCCCGAAATTATTGTCATGCAAGCCCACGTACTAACTAATTGGGTTGCTTATGATGGAGCAGTTTACGGTATGAAATACGCAGGAAAAATAACAGAGCTTTATAATAAAGCTTATAGCCTAGCACCAGAAAATCCAAGAGTAGCATTTAATAAAGCAGATTGGGCCATGGGAAGCGCAAGATATTTTGGCAAGGATACCAAGCCGTATTGCGATGAGATTGAAAAATCAATTGAACTTTTTGCTACCTTTAAACCAGAAAGCGAGTTGCACCCAAATTGGGGAATAGAGCGTGCACAACAAGTGGCTAAATCGTGTAAAGAGTAATACAATATGTCAAAATCAATTAAAAATATCATTTTAACCTTAATTATAGGTACCGCAGTTTGGCTTGTAGGTAATCTAATCTCGGGAGGATTTGACTATAGCACAGTTAATGACTTTTTAATTGATTTTGGGTTTTATCAATTATATGCTTTTGTACTTGGATATTCTAACATGGCTTTCTTTGATTACATGGAGCGTTTAAGCTGGAAAAAAGGAGATACCATTAAACGCATTCTTATAGGGATTTTAGGTTCTACCATTATCACTTTAATTGGTTTGTTCTTTTTGAGATTAGTGACATCGTTGCTTTTACACAAAAATACTTTTGAAAATTTTATAGAAAACGAAACCTGGAATGCAAACTACTCATTTGGATTATGGATCACATTAACAATAGTTTCTATTTTTCACATTGTATTTTTCTATAATCGATATCAAAAAAATAAAATAAAAGAACAAAAGGTAATTGCAGGTACAGCAAGTGCGAAATTTGACGCTTTAAAAAATCAGTTAGATCCACACTTTTTATTCAATAGTTTAAATGTATTGACAAGTTTAATTGAAGAAAACCCTAAAAATGCTCAAAAGTTTACAACGTCCTTATCTAAAGTGTACCGCTATGTTTTAGAACAAAAAAATAAGGATCTCATTACAGTAGACGAAGAGTTAAGATTTGCAAAAACATACATGTCTCTCTTAAAAATGCGTTTTGAAGATAGTATCATTTTTGAAATTCCAGAGCAAGCATCAAACCCAGAGAGTAAAGTTGTACCGTTATCCTTACAATTATTACTAGAGAATGCAGTAAAGCATAATATGGTAACAAGTAGCAAACCTTTACATATTAAAATTTATGAACGTAATGGTATGCTCGTTGTAGAAAATAACCTTCAACCTAAACAAATTGTAAAAAAGAGTAGTGGAGTTGGATTAGAAAATATCAAGCAACGCTATCAGTTATTATCAAATAAAACAGTATCAATCAATCAACAAGCAACTAGTTTTGCAGTCGCAATACCAATGCTTACAAAACAAGTATCAATCATGAAAACAGCACAACCAAAATCACAATATGACGATAGATATGTTAGAGCACGTAAACGTGTAGAAGCTATGAAAGAATTTTATTATAGTTTAATTTCTTACTGTCTAGTTATTCCTTTCTTATTTTTTATCTGGTATCGCTACACACCTTTTACTATCCAATGGTTTTGGTTTCCAATGCTAGGTTGGGGAATGGGATTAGCATTTCAGGCTTACAAAGTATATGTTAATGATGGAGTATTAGGTAACGGATGGGAAAAACGAAAAATTGAAAAATTTATGCGTGAAGAGGAAGAACAACGTTGGAATTAAAAAAAATAAAATATCATGGAAAATAATATTGAACCCTACGGAAATAGAAATTCTCAAAAAGCTTGGGAAAAAGAAGAAGCTTATTTAAGAGCTCAAAAAAAGGTAAAGGCAATTATGGGATTTTATTGGCACTTAGCATCTTATGTGATTGTTAATATATTTTTAATCATTTTAATAACGAGTAATGGTGTTAAATTTTTTAGTTTCGGTACCTTCTCTACAGCCTTTTTCTGGGGAATTGGAATCTTCTTTCATTTTTTAGGCGTTTTTGGATCTGATTTTTTCTTAGGAAAGCAATGGGAACAAAAGAAAATCAAGGAAATAATGGATAAAGACACGAAATACTGGGAATAATGGAAACAAGAGAATTAGCACATAAAGAACGTTACCAACTCGCAGCACGACGAGTTAAGCAAATCAAAGGTTTTTATACGCATGCATTAATTTATATCTTGGTTAACTTAGTTTTAGTGTATGTGAATTTTCAAAATTTAGACGAAGGAGAAAGCTATTTTCAATGGCGTAATTTTATAACACTTGCTTTTTGGGGAATAGGGTTATTAGCACATTGTGCATCGGTGTTTTTACCTAATATGATTTTTGGTAAACATTGGGAAGAGAAAAAAATAAAAGAGTTTATGGATAAAGATTCTAATGAAACAACACGTTACGAATAATCATTAACCCACTATAAATACAGTAAATACATGAGTATTATTATCATTGAAGACGAAAAACCTTCAGCAAGACGATTGCAACGTATGTTAACCGCTTTAAATATGGAAGCCGAAACCATGTTACATTCTGTAGAAGAATCTATAGAGTGGTTTCAAAATAATGAACATCCAAATTTGATTTTTTTAGACATTCAATTGAGTGATGGGTTGTCATTTGAAATTTTTGAAACTGTTGATATCAAATCTGCTGTGATTTTTACAACAGCTTACGATGAATACGCTTTACAAGCCTTTAAATTAAATAGCATTGACTATTTATTAAAACCTATTGATGAAGATGATCTAGAAATCGCAGTCAAAAAATATAACGAGCGTGCCCCTAAACAACAATCGGTTACGTTAGATTTTGATGACATAAAGAAATTATTAGTAAACCCAATAGAACGTGAGTATAAAAAGCGATTTTCAGTAAAAGTAGGACAGCATTTGAAACTCATAAATATTGATGATATAGAATGTTTTTATAGCGAAAATAAAGGGACTTATGCGTTTACACAAGAAGGCAGGAACTATTTACTTGACACAACTTTAGAACAATTAGAAGAAGAGTTAGAACCTCATAAGTTTTATAGAATAAGCCGTAAGTTTTATGTCAACATTAATGCAATTAATGACATGGTAAGTTATACAAATTCTAGACTTCAAATTAAATTAAATACTTTTAAGGAGCAAGATGTGATTGTCGCAAGAGAGCGTGTAAAAGATTTTAAGGATTGGCTATCATAGGTATTAAAAAATATCGAGAACATCACCAAGAGAATCTCCTAAGCCTTCAAGCAAATCACCACCAACAGTAAATAACCCCTCAATACCAGCTTCAATGAATAGATCAGACACAAATAATTCAGCTAGAGAATAGTCTCTATAAGTTTCCGCTTTTTTTTGTGATTCTTGTTTCCATTCGTTGTACTGAAACTCATGTATAGGTTCAATAGGAGCAGGTGTATCTTTTTCCGAAGAAACAGGAAAAAGCAACGTGTCATATGTCTTGCGTCTTTCAGGATTTGATAAAATGTGAAACCCTTCAACAAGTGATACAAAATGAATTTTGGCGTTTTCAGTAGGGTTGTTATCTGGATGATATATTGCGATTTCTTTTCTAAATGCTTTCTTTATAGCATCTAAATTTGCTGAGGTTTCAATTTTAAAAATATTGTAGTAATTGGTGACATTCATAGCACTAGGTTTTCAATCTATAAGTAAGTTCATGTTTACATTTGTTACTAAAGTAGCATGCAAATTACTTTTCTATTCTATTATCATCAAAAGCAGATGGCAGTAAATTGGGTATTAATTTAGCAAATATTGGTAATAAAATAGCACCTCCAGGAAGCATAAAAATTGCTAAACTCGGTATGGTTTTTAGCGTATCTAATAATTGAGCTTGCATTCGTTTTTGCTCTTCTTTACTAAGATCAGAGTGTGTTGATTTGGAAATTAATAGCATCAAATCTTTACTTTGCTGCATTTCCTTAACCAATCGTTTACTATTACGTCTAATTAATTTGTTTACTAATTGAGACGAGTTTTCGTAAAAATTTGATAGTGGATTACTTTGCTGAAATAGTAAAACTTTCTTTTTGTGGTCAATATGAAATTGAGCTACAGATAAAATAGAATCCTGTATTTCTGAAGGCTTCATTTCGATACGTTTAGTAAGTTGTTTTAAAAACTGATACTCAGAACGCTCTAAAATTTCATCATCCCAAACAGACAAACACATTAAATCTAAAAGATATTTTTTTTCCTGAAGATTGATATCATAATCTATATCATAGATCAGGTCTTCGGTATCTATATCATCATCGTCCATATATGACGCTGAAGATTCTATAATATTAATAATCTCCTTATCATAATCTGTAATTTTACTTTTAGAATTTAAAGACTTGTATAATGTACCTACAATGATACTTTCTAAATGTGCTGCATAAGATTTTGGATCTTTATCATCCTTTAAAAAAGCATCAAACGCAAGAACATCTACAAATAGTAAAGAGTTGGTAATAGATTTATTAAAATTTCTAGTTAATAGATTGTCGTCTATTTGAATTCTATCATGAATTAAACGTTCTAGCATTGAGGTTTCGCTTTTACCAATTACTAACTTATCCCAAAGTGATAAATCTGCAACTTCTAAGGCTTTATAATAGTCTAATAAGTCTTTGATAAAAGCTGAGGCTGTAAACGTTTTATTTTTAAAGTAATACATATGATATAAGCCAGTAATGAGGTTTACTTTGGCTAATTCATCTTCGGAGTATCTGTGAATTTGCTCAATCTTTTCTGTAGCAGCAACATTGACACCATAAATAAACCCAAAGTCTTTTAAGCGATCATATAGAGATGCGTAGTTTTCAAAAGGAATTCCGTTTTTAGAAATTTGAGAACAGAATTTTTCAATCCAACCACTAGTCGATGGGTTCATGTGTTTAAATTTAAAGACCTCACAAAGTTAATTTTTTATTTGTTTTATGCTTAAATTTTTTTCTACACGATAGTTAATTTATACCTAACATTTAAAAGGCTTCTAATCAGTGATTTTTTAGAGGTAAATGTCTTTGGCATAGCACTGTTTTTCAGCGCTAGTATTCCTAAAATTTAATATTTGATTACGTAGTTTTAATAATTATTTATTTTGGGATACGCTTCAAACAACGCGATTATTAGTGACTAAAATGAGTCGTTTTTAAAATTTTATTTAGGTGTACTAAAAAAATATAAAACCGTATCTGTGATTTTTACGTAAGTGTTTCCAGAGACTAATAATTAAACAACAAAAATCTCAACGTATTATGAAAAAATCAAAAATTTTAATTGGAGCTGCGGTATTAACTATTGCTGGCTTTTTTGCAATCGCAGCAGATCATATTGATGCTCCTGCAGTTGCTGGTGGTACAAGTGATATCACAGACATTTATGCCTTTCAAGGTGAAGACAACAACAATATCGTATTTGTTGCAAACGTACAAGGATTAATTAGTCCTGCAGATACAGATGCTGCTGCCTTTGACGAAAATGTATTGATAGAGTTTAACATTGATAACGATTTAGATGCAGTAGCAGATTTAGTTATTCAAGCAACACCAAGAGATGGTAAAATGTATTTCTTTGGACCAATTGCACCTTCGCAATCAGGTTTAAATAGTACAATTTTATCAAGTTCTGCAACTATGAATGATGTAGATATTACGGCTTATGGTGCTAACGCTATTGTAGAAACTAATAATGGGATGAGCTTTTTTGCTGGACCTAGAGATGATCCTTTCTTTATGGATTTTTTCCGTTATGGAGATATTATTGCTGGTGACGAAACCATGTTTTCAGATCCTGGTACAGATACTTTTGCAGGAACAAATGTGATGTCTATAGTGGTAGAATTACCAAAAGCTATGGTTGGATCTGGAGATTCAGTAAATATTTGGGTAGAATCAAAAAGAAAACAATAAGGTGAATCTTCATATTTCCGAAGAAAACAAAATTTTAAATTTAAAATACAAAACACATGAAATTCAATAATATAAAATTAGCAGCAATAGCTTTGCTTGTATCATTTTCAGCTTACAACTGTAGTGATGATGACGATACACCAACTGGTCCAACAGGTCCAAACTTTACTGGAACTTACGCTCAAGAAGATCAAATGGGTAGGCCTGCGATAAACACGGTATTTGTAGATATGGAAGATAAAGATGCGTTTAATACGACGATACCTTCTAATCAAAATGCAGCATTTCAATCTAAATTTGAAGCTAAATTATTAGCCTTAAATCCTGGTTATACAACCAATGCATTAACTTGGGATGCGCCAACATTTACTGGAGCTTTAGCAACCGATGTATTGACCGTTTCTCTTACAGGAACAACCACGTTTTTTGATGGTACAAATGTATTAACAGGTCGTGCTTTAGCAGATGATGTTATTTCAACAGAGTTGTTATTAATCTTTGGTGGCCCAATGGGAACAGATAATCCAGGGTTGTCTGATGATAATGTAGATAGTAATGATAAAGCGTTTTTAACGTCTTTTCCTTACTTAGCAACACCTCACTAATACAATTTTTAATTCTGAAATGGGCTGTAAATAAGCCTGTTTCAGGATTTTAAAAAAAACTCTTGACAATCACTCAAAAACTCGCTAACATGAACTCGAAATACACTATAATAATTACAGTATTAGCTGCAGTTCTATTTACAAACTGCGCTAACAACAACACTCAAAAAATCACAGATACAAACGATTATAATTCGTATTTGGCAATGACAGAAAATGAAACTCTGGATCGTGCTAAACAAAATGAAATCTTTTGGTCTGAAAAGTTAGAAAAAACGCCAAATCAATATGGTTATCATAGTAAATTGGCATCTACATACACAGCTTATTTTACTACAACTGGAGAGGTTGAATATCTTAAAAAAGCCGAAGATGAATTACTAATAGTTAATAAAAGATCGCTTTATAAAAACCCATCTTATTTAAAGAGTTTAGCTTACAACTATATATCACAACATAGATTTAAAGAGGCTCTAGAATTATTAGAAAAAGCAGAGGCTTTAAAAGAGAACTTAAGTGAAACTCAAAAAATGCTTTTTGATGTGCACCTAGAATTAGGTAATTACAAAAAAGCTCAGGCTTATCTTAATAGCTTCGAGAATTTTAGTGATTTTGATTATCTCATTCGTTTATCTAAAATGAGCGATCACAACGGTGATTTAGAGTCGGCAATTAAATATATGGAGAAGGCTATGGCAATTGCCGAATCTTCAAATTTAAACAACCTTAAACAATGGTCATACACCAATATTGCAGATTTTTATGGTCATGCAGGAGAGATTAAAAAATCGTACAATCACTTTCTAAAAGCTTTAGAACTAGATCCTAATGATGCATATGCAAAAAAAGGTATAGCATGGATTGTATATTCACACGAGAAAAACCCTGACGAAGCGTTACGTATTTTAAATTCGGTAACCAAAACGTATAAAGCTCCAGATTATTATTTGTTAAAATCTGAAATAGCAGATTATAAAGGTGATGAAACCATGCGCAAAGCGCAATTAGAATTATACAAAACTGCCATGCAAAACAAAGCATATGGAGACATGTATAATAAATACAACGTACTGCTGTATACAGATGAAAATGTACAACTTGAAGATGCAATTGCAATCGCAAAAACTGAAGTTGAGAATAGACCAACACCTCAATCTTACGACTTATTAGCATGGACTTATTTTAAAAACGGAAACTTAGAGGCAGCATTAGATGTTGTGGAGCAACATGTTATTGGTAAAACCTATGAGCCAGCAACATTATATCATGTCGCTCAAATTTATAAAGCGGCAGGGAAAACTAAAGAAGTTAAACCACTTAAAGAGGAGTTGCTTGCAAGTATTTATGAGTTAGGACCAACAATGAAAGATAAAATTAATCAACTTTAAAAAGCCCTAACATCATGAATTTTAATAAACTAATTATACTGCTTTTTGTAGCAGTATTGTCAACTAATGCCTATGCTCAAAAAGTAAAAGGTCAAGTTGTAAATAGTATTGATCAACCTTTAGAGGCAGCATACATTTATAATATAAACTCTCAAAGTCACTCTCACTCGTCGGAAAACGGAGTGTTCATCTTAGAGAATAATACAATAGGAGATACTATAAAAATAGGTCTATTGGGTTACAAAAATAAAATATTGGTATTACAACCAGACAATTTTGAAACTAACTTACTAATAATATTAGAAGAAAAAGCCTTTCAATTGGAAGAAATGACAATAACTGAAGAACTCAATGCTTTGAGCACGATTTCTAGATTGGATATTAATACTAATCCAGTAAATTCATCTCAAGAAGTTTTGCGTAAAGTGCCAGGTTTAATCACTGGCCAACATGCAGGAGGAGGTAAAGCAGAGCAACTATTTTTAAGAGGTTTTGATATAGATCATGGAACAGATGTTTCAATTTCTGTAGATGGTATGCCAGTAAATATGGTGTCGCATGCTCATGGCCAAGGGTATAGCGATTTACACTTTTTAATACCAGAAACGGTTAATAAAATTGACTTCGGAAAAGGGCCTTATTACGCACAACAAGGCGATTTTAATACAGCAGGTTATGTTGATTTCTCTACAAGAGATTATTTGAAAGATAGTCAAATATCAATGTCGGTTGGAGATTTTAATTCACTAAGAACCTTAGGAATGTTTAATCTATTAGAATCTACAAAAAACCAAAATGCGTATATCGCTACAGAATATATTGCAACAGATGGACCATTTGAATCTCCACAAAATTTTAACCGTCTAAATATCTTTGGAAAATATGTGATGTTCTCACCAGAAAATGATAAGTTAACAGTAACTGCGTCTCATTTTACGAGTCGTTGGGATGCTTCTGGTCAAATTCCGCAAAGAGAAGTTGATAATGGAAATATCACTCGTTTTGGAGCTATTGATGATACTGAAGGTGGAACTACAGAGCGTACCAATCTTAATGTAGCGTTTAGTAAGCACATTTCAGATAGAACATCGTTAAAATCAAACGCATTTTACTCGCATTATGCTTTTGAATTATACTCTAACTTTACATTTTTTCTAGAAGATCCAGTAAATGGAGATCAAATAAAACAAAAAGAAAATCGTCAAATTTTTGGAGCTAATACTGCTTTAACGCACACCACTTTTTTAGGAGATACAGAGTTTACTTTGACTGCAGGTTTAGGTTTTCGTCATGATATTATTGATGATGTGGAGCTGTCAAGAACTTTAAATAGACGAACTACTTTAGAAAATATCTCATTAGGAGATATTAATCAAACTAATATAGATGCGTTTGTAAATGCAGAGTTTGAATTTGGTAAATTGAAAATTGCACCAGCTTTACGATTAGATTATTTCAAGTTTTTGTACAATGATAAGTTACAAACTGAATATACATTACAGTCTGAAACAAAGACTATTGTTAGTCCGAAGTTAAATTTCTTTTACAATGCTCAAGATAATTTACAATTATTTCTAAAATCGGGAATTGGCTTTCATTCTAACGACACCAGAGTTGTGGTGAATAATTTAGGAGAAGATATTTTACCAAGAGCTTACGGTTTAGATTTGGGACAAATTTGGAAACCAACTAAAAAATTGGTTGTAAACACAGCGCTATGGTATTTATTCTTAGAACAAGAATTTGTGTATGTAGGTGATGCAGGTATAGTTGAACCTAGTGGTAAAACAGAACGTTTTGGAATAGATTTAGGGTTGCGTTATCAATTAAATGATTGGTTGTATTTAGATACTGATGCTACATATACAAAAGCAAGAAGTCTTGACGCTGCAGATGGAGAAGATTACATCCCTTTAGCACCAGATTTTACCATGGCAGGAGGATTAGCAGTTAACGATTTATATGGGTTTTCTGGCGGAATTAGATATAGATATATAGACGATAGACCAGCAAATGAAGATAATAGCTTAGTTGCAGACGGCTATTTTGTAACCGATTTTAATGCTAACTACACGTTTAGTAACATAACGTTTGGTGTAATAGTAGAAAATATGTTTGATGTAGAGTGGAATGAAACTCAATTTGCTACAGAATCTCGTTTACAAAATGAAGCGCAGTCTGTTGAAGAAATACATTTTACACCAGGAACTCCCTTTTTTATTAAAGGTAGTATAAGTTATAGGTTTTAAAGAGACTCATCAATTATCAAAGGGGTTATTTGATAAGGACTAACAATTACAATTGATTGATTGGTTTTTAAAGTTTACCATGTGGAGACATGGTATGTTTAGAGTTTTTTTGTTAGTTGAAAGCATCTACTTAAAGTTTTTAAGTAGGTGCTTTCCTGTTTACTAGTGTTCTATTTTAATAGCTTCTATCTCTGCCTTTAAATCTTTTAAGTCATTAATTTGAGAAGCATTTATTTCTTGAGATGATATGTCACCTTTATGAAGTTTTTTTAACAATATATATTCATTCAAATCAGTAGTTGAAATGCCACTTTTGTGTAAATCAATATAATGCGCTACCACTCTGTTGGAGAATCCTGGAGATGATTGTGGAGAACTATTTAGAAAAATCACAATGCCATTGTTAAGCTGAGGGTTTCTTATTTTTATGTTATTAAAATAATTAGTATATGTGGTGTCTATTTTAAGTTTTTCTTTTAATTTATCTATTGTATTGGTGAAAATTAATACAGATTCAAAATCATTATTTTTTATCGCATCTGCCGTTAATTCAGAAAGGACATGACCAGTACTGTTAATCTCAGTTGGAGTTATATCTTGAGCATGTATAGAAGTGATAGTAGTTATAAGTAAATTGATGAGTAAAAACGTGTATTTCATGAAAAGTTAGTTTATTCTACCAGGAGGATTTTCTGGAGCATTAATTTTTATCGTTGATGTATTTGAGTCTCTAAAATTTGGAAAATCGTCTTTACTTTGTATCGTGCTAATTATGAGAAATGTACCTAGAAGCATGGCAATAATTCCTGGCGATGCTGTAACGAGACTAGCTGTAATTCCTGCACCTTCTAAGTTTAACGTGGTTTGTTTTTTTATAGAATAAAAAGCAACACCAATACCAAGAAACATAAGTGCAAATCCAGAGAAAAGTCCCACAGAACGTTTAATCATACTTAAATGCATTTGATACGCATATACTTTGTATTCGAGATTTAGATCTGCATCGTTTAGAAACACCTCTTCCTTGAACCAATTAATGTTACTCGTTAAAAAGTAGGCTATGGCAATTAAAACAACACTACTAGCAATAGTTAAATACCATGGTACCCTTTGTTCCCATTTGGTTTGTATCGCGATGGGTTTTACTTCTATTGTTTGTTCGCCTGCCATTTTAGTTTAATTAAATTTTATTAGTATCTAAAACTAAGATAAAACCGAAATACGTGTATGCGTATTTTTACGTGTTTTTTAATAAAAAAGCGCCAAACTTGAGTCTGGCGCTTTTCAGTATAAAAAAAATTAAAATGTTTAAGGTTGTGAGACGACACCTAAAGTGTGTAGTTGCTCCATAGTTGGTGTTTCACTTCCGCCTGCTGGCTCTAAAGTAATACCAAAGGCTTGACTTTCATTAGCGTTAGCTATATTAAAAATTTTGTTGTCATCATCATTAAAATTGTCAATAGTACCTAAACTTGTAGGTGTTAACGGGTTTAAAGTTAATGACCATACTTGCCAAACTTTACCTTCTGGAGCATCTGGTAAACCTTGGGCATCTAGATAAATACTATTGTCAGATTTATTCCAATACACTTTAGCATAACTATTAGCAAAATCGCCTTGTCCACCTAGAGGTACAGAGATAATTTCTCTATCTCTAAGTACATTCAACAGGTTTTCTTTAACTGCTAAGTCTGTTTTAGCTTCCTCAATTTGAACCTCTAAATAAGCTTTTTCTATTTCAGCATCAGAGACTTGAACTTCTAATTGCTGGTTTTGGTTCATAGTCCATAATAAGCCTGCTCCAACTATAAGAGCTGCAGCCCAACCTGTATACGTTAACCAGTTATATTTCGCTTTTTCAATTGAAACCACTTTAACATCTTGTCCTCCTAGTTGTAATTTATCTTTAATAAGTTGTAATAAGTGTTTATTTTCACCTGGAGACATTGCAGATGATAATTTTATAATTGCAGATTCAATCTCTAATACTTCTTGTAAAACTTCTGGATGCTTAAGCATGTGTTCTTGAACCTCCTTGTTTTCTTGGTCTGATAATTGACCAGCAACAAAAAGCTCGAGTACTCCTGAATCTATATATGCTTGTATATCCATCTTATTCTATTACCATTGCTCTCAAATCTTTGATGCAATTTCTATTTCTTGTTTTTATTGTTCCTAACGGAATATCTAATTCTTCTGAAGTTTCTTTTTGAGTAAACCCTTTAAAATATAAATATTCTATTATTTTTTTACATTTTTCACCTAATGCCTTAACATATTTGCCAATTCCTATGGCATCCATTTTATCGTTAAGATTTTCACTAGTTTCTAAAATATCTACGAAAAATTCAGCATTTAGGTTTTTGTTCGAGTTTTTATAGGCTTTAGATCGTGTTTTGTCTATAGCTGCATTTCGTGCAATATTTAAAATCCACGTAAAAAATCGTCCTTTACTAGAATTATAAGTATCTGCTTTATGCCAAGCTTTTATAAATACATCTTGCATCACTTCTTCAGCAATAGTATGATCTCTTACAATATTATAAATAACACCATGCATGCTGTCACTATACATATTGTAAAGTTTTTCGAAAGCCTTTTCATCTTTCTTTTGAAAGTTGGCAACTAATATATCTAATTCCATTGGTTTGATTTTTGGATAATTAAACCCTAATATAGGTTGTTTTAAACCTATACGATGCTGTTATTAAAGAAATACTGCGCTTTATTGAATAATTCCACCGCAACTTATACGGCTACCAGCAGCGCCAGAAGGTTGAGATTTAAAATCATCTACACCTTGATGTACGATAATAGCTTTCCCTAAAATATCTTTAGTTTCATCACCACAACCAATACACCATTCGTCTGTAGTTTTAGAAATTGTTGCTTGTCCATTAGCATTTGCCGTTAAATTACCAATATCTCCCTTATGATATCCTGCAGTATCTCCCCATTTTCCATGTGGTTCAGCAGTTGGGTTCCAGTGACCTCCTGTAGATTTACCATCATCTGATGAGCAATCAGCCTTTTCATGAATGTGAATAGCATGTTCACCTTCAGTCAAGCCATTTAATACAGCAATCATACTAACGACACCTTTTTCCTGTTTAAAAACAACATTACCTTTAACACCACTATTGCTTTTAGGATCTAAAGTCATTGTTATTTTTTTAGAGTCATTAAAATAAGCAGGTCTTTCCTTGTTAATAGTTGTATTATCTGTTGTTTTTTCCTCAATTTTAGTATCGGTTGCAGTAGTTTCTACCTCATTAGGAACTTCCTTTTTGTCAGATTTACAAGCTGTACTCAAGCCTAAGGCTAATATCGAAATGTATAATATTGATTTTTTCATTGTATTGATTTTAAGTGTTATTTCTGTTGAAAGATACTCATTATTTAAATCGTAAGAAAATTAATCAATTATTTATTTGTTAATCAATTATCTCTTAAATAGATAACAATGAGCAGTGTTTTTAACTAATGAGAAAAATAAAACCAAAGGTCTTTCAGGATATGATAAAAGTCATATTATATAATAATTATTACCAGTACTTTTGAACTAAATTGTTTAGGTATGTGCAATTCTTTAGTCAGTAAGTATAATGTGGCAGGTCCACGTTATACAAGTTATCCTACTGTTCCATATTGGGATAATGCGTCGTTTTCATTGAAAAAATGGAAAGAATCTTTAATACAATCATTTAATGAAAGTAATGAGAGTGAAGGTCTAAGCCTTTATATTCATTTACCATTTTGTGAGAGTTTATGTACGTTTTGTGGTTGCAATAAGCGCATCACAAAACGACATGATGTTGAAAAACCATACATAAATGCAGTATTAAAAGAGTGGAGTTTGTATTGCGAGCTGCTACCAGGAAGACCCAAAATTAAAGAGCTACACATTGGAGGTGGTACGCCTACTTTTTTTTCTTCGGAACATTTAGAACTACTCATTAAAGGCATTTTAAAAACAGCTAATCTAGCAGATGATTATGAGTTTAGTTTTGAAGGCCATCCTAACAACACTACACGAGAGCATTTGCAAACTCTTTTTAATTTAGGGTTTTCTCGCGTGAGTTTTGGCGTTCAAGATTATAATGAAAGTGTTCAAAAAGCAATTCATCGTATTCAACCGTTTGAAAACGTAAAGCAAGCCACGTTAATGGCTAGAGAGATTGGTTATACGTCTGTAGGTCATGATATTATTTTCGGATTACCATTTCAAACCGAAGATCATGTAGCTAAAACGATAGAGTTAACTAAAGCGTTAATGCCAGATCGCATTGCTTTTTATAGTTATGCTCATGTGCCATGGCTTAAAGGTAATGGACAACGCGGTTACGATGAAAACAATTTACCATCGGGAGAATCAAAACGAGTACAATACGAATTAGGTAAAAAGTTACTAAGCCAAGCAGGATATCATGAAGTAGGCATGGATCATTTTGCTTTAAAATCAGATACGTTATATAAAGCCATGTTATCAAAATCCTTACATCGTAATTTTATGGGTTATACGGCTTCAAAAACTCAAGCTATGATTGGTTTAGGTGTGTCATCAATTAGTGATAGTTGGTATGGTTTTTCTCAAAATGTAAAGGGTATTGAAGACTATTATCATTTAGTAGATCAACAAATAATTCCAGTTTATAGAGGTCACATATTAAATACCGAAGACCTAATCATACGACAGCATATTTTAAATTTAATGTGTCAATTTGAAACTAGTTGGGCAAATGATTCACTTTATATAGATGACCTTGAGGATGTTGTTATTAAGCTTAAAGAGATGGAGTTAGATGGTTTAATAACCTTTGAAAATGACGGCATAAAGATAACTACAAAAGGTCAACCTTTTGTGCGCAATGTTAGTATGGCATTTGATGTTCTACTTCAAAGAAAACAACCCGAAACAAGATTATTTTCAATGACAATTTAAGTCAATGTTATATATTTGAATACGAAACTAAAATACATAAAAATAGTTATTATGAATAAAATAATTGTACCAATAGATTTTTCAGAATACTCAGAATTTGCGCTTGAAACAGCTGCAATATTAGCTAAGCGAAATAATGCAGAACTTCTAGTTTTACATATGCTAGAACTCGATAAAGGCAGTTTAATTAATTCTAGTGATGATCAAAACCAACAAATGGTGTTCTTCTTAAAAATGGCAGAGCAAAAGTTTGATGCGTATTTGGATAAAGACTATCTTAAAGATATTAGTGTCACACCAATTGTTAAGCATTTTAAAGTGTTTAGTGAAGTTGCTGAAGTCGCACAAGATCATGGCGCAGATATGATTGTTATGGGATCACATGGTGCTAGCGGATTATCAGAAATTTTTGTAGGCTCTAACACAGAGAAAGTTGTAAGATACTCAGAGATTCCAGTGCTTGTAGTAAAACAAAAGCCATCTAAATTGGAGTTTGAGACCGTAACCTTTGCTTCAGATTTTTCTAAAGAAATGATTGAGCCATACATAAAAGCTCGTAATTTATTTAGTAACTTAAAATTAATTCATGTAAATGTGCCTGGTGAAGGTTTTAAAAGCTCTACGGAAATTGAAAATACTGTAGCCGATTTCCTTAAAACAGCAGATGGTAACCTAGATAAGATTAATGATGTGCATTACACAGCAGACTATACTGTTGAAAAAGGGATATTAAACGCTTCTAATCTTTTAGGAGCAGATTTAATAGCTGTGCCAACACATGGTCGTAAAGGTTTAGCTCATTTCTTCTCAGGTAGCGTATCTGAAGATATAGCTAATCATGCCACATTGCCTGTTATGACATTTAAAATATAATTTTAGTACCTAATTAAAAATTTGCTAAAATCAAAAAAGCTTGAGTAAATTACTCAAGCTTTTTTGTGTAATTTTAGTAAGTAAACTATTAATTTGTTTCTTCTATTTCTATCTCAGTAGTTTCAGTTGCTCCATCAATTGAAACATCTCCATTTTTAAGATGTGTATCTAAAAAATTTAAAATTCTACTATATGATTCTATTTGGTTTTCTTTTTTTACAAAGCCATGACCTTCATCTTCAAATAAAACGTATTCTACAGGTACACCATTTTTTCTAACACCAGCAACAATCTCATCGCTTTCTACTTGCAATACTCTTGGGTCTTGTGCACCTTGTAAAACTATTAAAGGTTTGGTTACTTTTTCAGTATGAAATAATGGAGAAATACGTTTCAGTCTAACAGAATCTGCCGTAAATGGATCACCCAATTCTAAGTAAAGCGACTCTCTCATCGATTCCCAATAAGGAGGTATACTTTTTAAAGTACGCATCCAATTGGTAACACCAAACAGGTTAACACCTACATCAAATTCTTCTGGTGTATACGTTAAAGCTGCCATAGTCATATAGCCACCATATGAACCTCCAATAATGCCTATTTTGTCACCATCAATTTCAGATTGTCTTGTTAACCAATTTTTACCCTCTACGCAGTCTTGCAAATCTTTCTCTCCATGGTTGAGGTCATCCATTTGATAAAACGTCTTTCCGTAGCCACTACTACCACGATTATTTACCGCTAAAACTGCGTAACCATGGTTAACCATGTATTGGATAAGCGAATTAAATCCTTGACGAGTTTGTCCTCCAGGTCCTCCATGAACCCAAACCATTGCCGGAACTTTGTTTTCTTCGGAAGCTTGATGAGGTAAATAGTATATTGCCGGAATTACTGTGCCATCAAACGATTTGTAACGTATCACTTTTGCAGTTACCAAATCATCAGGATTAATGTCATCATTTAACACATTAGTGAGTTTATGTTGTGTTTTTGTTTCAAAATTATAAGTGTATAAATCTGAAGGCGCATTTGATCCACCTACATACATTCGCATCCATTTTTCATCATCACTAAATCCAACACTCGTAATACTTTTATCACCAAAATCTGGTAAATCAATAGGTTTCATTGTTTTTGTATCTAACACATCAATAGCATTTTTGCCATCGTCATTAACGTAAACCACCATATATTTACCGTTTGATGTAAATCCTGCTCCAGATACATCCCATATTTTTTCTATAATCTTTTTCTTTTCCTGAGTTTCTAAATTATAAGACATTAGATATGAAAAATCTGCGCCATCATCTGTGGTATAATAAAAGGTAGAGTTATCTACCGAAAAATCTTGAGCAGAGTTTCCACTTTGATTGTCATTGATTTTCGTGGTTTCTTTTGTGGTCACATTGTAAATAGATAAATCACTATCATTTGTGTTTAAAGATTTACTAAGCGCAAAATAATTTTCATCGTTAGACATTCCAGAAAATGTTAACCCACTTTCATCTTTATAGATCATTTCCGAAGAAAAATCATCAATAGACATTTTGTACACATCAAAATAACGAGGATCTCGTTTATTAGAGCCAAAATATAAATGCTTATCATCTTTAGACCAGCCGTAAAAATTAGCTTTAGCGCCTTTCACAGGAGTAATATCTTTAATGGTTCCATCTAATTCTCTAACAAAAATATGGTCAATTTCATCACCATTACCATCTGCGCTTAATAGCATTCTATTATCATTTGGAAAGTAAGATTCGGCAAAAATTGATGTACTGTCAGAACTCGTAATAGCCGTCATTTCACCGCCTTTAGTTGGTATCGTGTAAACATTGTAAATGCCAGATCTATTACTAGATACCAATAAATTACTATTGTCTGTTGAAAAACTGCCGCCTCCAACAGCTTCATTATCCATAAACTGTTCAATGGTATACTGCTTGATTTCTCGTTTAGCTACAACTTCGTTTTTAGTGTCTTCTTTGCAAGACAACATCAAAGCCGCTAAGCATAATCCTAAAATTTTTGTTTGCATAATGATTGGTTTTTGTGTGTTGTTAATCTAATTTAAAAGTCTTTATGTCTTTAAACGGATTGGTTTTAACCTGTTCCATTTTAGATTGATAAGGTTTCCATTGGTCATTGAAAAACGTATTTACTTCAGTTAAAACTGTATTTAAAGCGTTTTTTGCATTCTCTATTAGTGTCGTCTCTGTGGTTGTAATTCCATTTTGTCTTGAGCTAACATATTGTCGAGCTTGCCCTAAACGTTGCATAATTGTGACTTCAGGATTTCTTGTAATGCCTTGACGTTTATCTTCTTTTCCTAAAAATTTATCAACGATACTATCCATGGTTTTTATAATTTCTTTTGAAGCTTTTATGTCGTCTTTATATTTTTTCTTGTCTAATTTGCTTAGTGTAGATTGATAATCTTTTGCAATTGTTTTGCTTTCAATAAGTTGTTTTACTGCGTCTGCAGCAGTTTGTTGCATACCTTCTAATTGTTTAGAAGCGTCGTAAACCTGATTAATATTTGTCATCGATGTATTTATCCTTGGATCTGATTTTACGGTGATCATCCCTTCAGATGTTTGGTCACCAAAGGTCATTTTGAGCCTGTAATTTCCTGGTTTAACAGTAACACCACCACGTTCGCTAGTTCGTTTTCTAATGCGTTTTGACGGGTAATCAACACCTGCTTCATCCATATACCACGTCCATTTATAAACACCTGTAGAGTCTGGAGCTTTTTGTTTTAATGTTCTAATTAAACGTTCACCATCATAAATTTTAAGATGTATAGAATCCCATTTAACTTTAGTTTCTTGGGTTTCTTTTTTATCTTCGGAAATATCCTTGTCAACGTCCTTTTTGTCTTTAGTTGAATTTTCCGAAGCATCAATTTTTACAAAATAACTAAGTCTTGCTCCATAACCACGATTCTCACCATGATATGTGGCGTCAGCACCAAAACGGCTTCCGGTAGGTTGTTGGTAAGCAGCTTGATAAGCCGTAGGAGGTTCAAATAATTCTAGTTTCTGATTTAATATTTGTTTGTTTTTAGCTAGAGCTCGCAACGGACTAATATCATCTAGAACCCAAGCTGCACGACCAAACGTACCAATAATTAAATCGTGTTCTCTAGGATGAATCACCATATCTTTTACCGAAACTGTAGGGAAACCGTTAGTCCATTTTGTCCATTTGTTTCCTGCGTTGAAAGACAAATAAAGTCCGTCATCTGTACCTAAAAACAATAAGTTTTTCTCAATAGGGTCTTCAATTATAGACAGGGTGTAGCTTTCTACATCATTAGCATCAACAATTCTCGTCCATGTTTTTCCGTAGTTAGTAGTTCGGTAAGCGTAAGGTGTGTAGTTAAATCGTCTATAATCATTAGCCACTAATAGAGCTTCTCCTTTATTTTTGTTGGAGGCTTTAATTTGAGTTATCCAGCTTCCAGCAGGTAAATCTTTAAGACCTTTTGTGATATCTGTCCACGAATTTCCTCCATTTAAGGTGTAATGTACTTTACCATCATCTGTTCCTACCCAAAGCATATCTTTTTCTAATGGAGAAGGTTCAATCACTAAAATAGTGGTGTGATTTTCGGCTCCAGTAGCATCCATAGTAAGGCCACCACTTTCAGATTGTTTCTGTTTTTCAGGATCGTTGGTTGTTAGATCGGGTGAAATCACCGTCCATGTGTCTCCTTTGTCTGTAGATTTATGTACAAATTGACTTCCGAAGTACAACGTATTATTATCAAAAGGATCTATATTAATTGCAGAGTTCCAATTAAACCGGAGTTCAACTTCAGGGTCTGGATGTGTTGGTTTTACAGAGAAATTATTTCCCGTTTGCCAATCGTATCTACTTACATACCCTTGTTGGCTCATGGTCCAACCGTAACGAGAATCATCTTTATCTGGCACGACATCAAAACCATCTCCAAAACTAATTTCTTGCCAATAACTATTGCGAATACCCTGAGTTCTCCAAACATAAGCAGGACCTCTCCAAGAACCATTATCTTGCATACCACCATACACATTGTATGGGATTTCATTATCTACATTGATATGATAAAATTGAGCCACAGGTAGATTGCCAATAAAACGCCAGGTTTTTCCACCATCTTTAGTGATGTTCATACCACCATCATTACCATCAATCATGAAATTACCATTTTTTGGATGGATCCACCATGCATGATGATCTGGATGTACACCATTGTCTACACCATAAGCTGGCATGAGTTGTTTGAAGTTTTTTCCACCATCTTCGGAAACGTTAATATAGGTGAATACTGAGTAAACCCGATTTTCATTTTGTGGATCTACATAAATTTCAGAGTAGTAAAAAGGTCTATTTCCTATACCACCAGAACCTCTACCACTAGATTTATCATTTACTTTGTGCCACTTAAATCCGCCATCTTCACTTTTATAAAGTGCATTTTTTTTAGCTTCAACTAGTGCATAAATGATATTTGGTTTGTTTGGAGCTATGGCAACACCAATACGACCGAGATCTCCTTTTGGAAAACCTTCTTTATCAGTGATTTTTTTCCATGTTTTTCCGCCATCATGAGTGATATGTAATCCCGAACCTTTACCACCAGAATTAAAAAACCAAGGGTCACGTTTGTGTTCCCACATGGCAGCTATTAGTTTATTAGGGTTTGTTGGATCCATAACCAAATCTGCAACTCCTGTTTTGTTGTTAGCAAATAGAATTTTGTTCCATGTTTTACCACCATCTGTAGTTTTAAAAACGCCACGTTCTGGATGTTCTCCCCAAGGTGAACCGATGGCACCAACATACACGACATCTGGATTTGTTGGATCAATAATCACACGATGTATATGTCTCGTATTTTCTAATCCCATTGAGGTCCAGCTTTTTCCTCCATCTAAAGATTTAAAAATACCATAACCACCATTTAAACTATTTCTAGGATTTCCTTCTCCTGTACCAACCCAAATTACACTAGGGTTTGATTGCTGTATAGCTACAGCTCCAATAGAAGCTGTGACTTCATTATCAAAAATTGGAGACCACGTTACACCTCCAGATTCACTTTTCCAAAGTCCACCAGAAGCAGTACCTACGTACATAATATCTGTATTGTTTAAAACAACATCAATAGCAGTAACACGACCAGACATTCCGCCAGGACCAATATTACGAGGTATCATGTTTTTTAAAACGTTAAGTGGGATGTCTTGGGCAACAAGAGTGATTGATGCTAAAAAAAGCATCAGGAAAAGTGATTTTTTCATTTGTTTTGGTTTGATTGCTTTAAAGATAGTAAAACAAATGATGCCAAGATGTCGTAAAAAGTTAAATAGGTTTTGAATTATTGTTAGCTCAATAACTATTTGAACCGGTAATAAGTAGAGAAATCTATGGAAGGGTACTCAAAGCTATTTCTATCATCGTATTAAAAGTAGACTCTCGATCCTCTGCAGATAAAGATGTTTTACTCACTAAAGAATCTGAAATTGTAAGAATAGTAAGTGCATTTACATTATGTTTCGCGGCAATAGTATACAAGCCAGCAGTTTCCATTTCTACGCAAAGAACTCCAAATTCTGCCCATTTTTTATAAGATTCAAAATTATCTTCGTAAAACTCATCAGACGATAAAACATTACCAGCTTTAATGGCTATATTATTTGTTTTAGCATATGAAGCTGCTTTCATAAATAAATTAAAATTGGCAGTAGGCGCATAATCTGAATTTATAAATCGAGAATTATTAATTCCAGAGTTAGATGAGGCTGACATCGCCAAAACAATATCTCTAATCTTCACGTCTTTTTGATAAGATCCAGCAGATCCTACTCTAATTAAATCTTTAACTCCATAGTCGTTAATAAGTTCATGACAATAAATTAAACATGATGGAATACCCATACCAGTACCTTGCACCGAAACACGTTTTCCTTTGTAAGTACCTGTATATCCCAACATACCTCTAACATTATTATATAGTTTCGGGTTTTCAAAAAATGTTTCGGCAATCCATTTTGCACGCATTGGATCTCCAGGTAATAAAACAGTTTCTGCAATGTCTCCTTTTTTTGCTTCTATGTGCGTGCTCATAATAATTTTGATGTAATTAAATTAGATTTATGGTATTGACTATAAAATGATAAAACAGTAAGTCCTGAAAGACATTTATCAGGACTTACTGTTTTAAAAATAATGTATTAAAACTGATCTATCAAGTAGTTTATTAAATCTGTAGTGGTTACAATACCAACTAACTTATTATTGTCAACCACAGGTAGTGCATGAAATTCTTTTTTAGCGAGAACTTCTGCTACTTCTTTTATAGTAGAATTAGAATTTACACTTATTAAATTTTTAGCCATAACTTGCTCAATAGTAAACATATTATAAACGACAGTATCTACATCTTGTTCGTCATCGTCAATGGCATCAGCAAAACTAATTCTTAATAAATCTGTATAGCTTAACATACCAATAATTTCATCACCACTTACCACTGGGATATGGCGAATTTTATTTTGTTTAAATAGGGATTCAGCAGTTTCTAAATTGTCAGTATGATTTAGAGTAATAACGTCTGTTGTCATTATTGCAGAAATTGGTGTTCTTTTTTTCATGTTCTTAGGTTTTAAATTCTATACTAAAGTTACCAAGAACGATGCTTCTAAACTATGACATTTATCACATAATAGAATTAATGACAATCAATGGTGCTAGTTGCTACATCTATAATGGGAGCAGGAGAGAGGTAAGGGATCCCTAAGCCCATACCACGAATAATGAATAAGAGTCCAATAATGACAACAAACACAGGAATGGCTTTTTGAATACGTTGTTTTATCGTAGAATTTAAAAATTTACCTAGATATATAGCAGTAGTCATTAAAGGAATAGTGCCTAAACCAAAAAGTATCATGTACAGACCACCATAAGCAGCATTTTGCATGGTTAAAGAGGCAAAAACAGCCATGTAAACCAATCCGCAAGGGAGAAAACCATTTAGAAAACCAATGGTTAAAAATGTATCGGCAGTTTTCTTTTTAAGCGCTTTTCCTAATTTTGATTTTACTACGGAAATGAGCCTGTACAACGGTTTTGAGAGGTTATATTTGTTAAAGGTTTTTACAGGAATTAGAACTACTACAATCATTAATATACCGATTACAATAGAGAGTTGTTGCTGTATACCGAAGAGATATAAACTTTTACCAACTAAACCGAAAACAAAACCTATGATGAAGTAGGCAAGTAGTCTTCCGAAGTGATAAGAAAAAATTTGTAGTATTTTTTTTAAAGAGTTAGATCTATCTACTGGCAGCATAAAAGCGATTGGTCCACACATACCTACACAGTGGAAACTTCCTAATAGACCAAATAAAAGTGCAGACCAGAGCATCTTTTTGTATTAATATGTAATCTCCTTTTTGTAGAGATATGATTTTCCGTTATATTGCCAATCAATTTTAATGTTCCAACGACCATCCAATAAACGTTTGTCAGGTATGAGCAAATTGTGATGAGACAATGAAATTGCAGTTTCAAGGTCCATTTGTTCATTAGATGGTCTATATAGGAACACTTTTCCAGTGATTTTTTTTGAGTCTAAAGATTTTGGAAATGAAAATTCTAATCCTTCTTCAGTTCGTTTCCAAGTAAGATCGGTTTCTAAAGTTTTAGAATTATTTTCTTTATCAATATCGTTTTGTAATTCTAATTCGGCTTCATAATAATCCTCTCTTACTAATGATGTCTCATATTTATCTGATAGGTTCATATTAATAACGAAGTACATTATAAAACTAATAAAAGCTATAAATGCAATAACGATTCCTGTTCCCCAATTAAATTTCATATCTTTTTTCTCACAAAAGTGAGAACCTCCTATTATTAATTAATATTTTGTTCTTCATGAGCAAACTGCTTGCAGAAGACGACATACTATTTGTTTTTAATTATAGCTCCTTGGCCCTAAAAAGTTAACGGTTGTGGTTTCTATCAATTCGTCTTTGCTATACACCTCAATCATTAATTTGTTTTTATCACCTGAGAGTTCACTTTTGTCAATTTCTATAAATAATGTTCCTTCTGCTGCACCTTGAGCTGGTACTTCAAAGTAATCACTTGTTGATACCATTTTTATGTCACCTTTAAATTGTCTTAATTTAAAACTGACATCACTTATGGTTTCTGTGGTTTTATTTATCAATTTGTAGGTAAACACATTGCTAATAATATTACCTTCTTTGTGCTCATATAATTGTCCAGGAAGCCTTAATACTCTAGCTTCTACATCTGTTCTCAATAAAAGTAAGCCTGAAAGAATACCAACCAATATAATTAAAACCGCTGTATAGCCTTTTAATCTAGGTGTAAACTTAAATTTCTTTTTATTTTCAATCTCATCTTCACTTGCGTATCTAATTAAACCTTTAGGTAAATTAATACTCTCCATAATGTGATCGCATTCATCAATACATGCTGTACAGTTAACGCATTCTAGTTGAGTTCCATTTCTAATATCTATACCTGTAGGACATACATTAACGCATTGTAAACAATCTATACAATCACCATGACCAAGAGCTTCTCTATCTTCATTTTTTCTGAATTTTTTTCGACCATTTTCTGCCTCACCACGTTTATGATCATAGGCCACAATTATTGATTTATTGTCTAATAATACACCTTGTAATCTACCATAAGGACAAGCAATTATGCATACCTGTTCTCTAAACCATGCAAATACAAAGTAAAATACTGCTGTAAAAATAATTAGTGGAATAAGTGTTCCTGTATGTTGAAAAGGGCCTTCGGTTATGTATTTTATTAGTTTATCACTTCCAATTAAATACGCTAAAAATATGTTAGCAATTAGAAATGAAATTACTAGAAATATAAACCATTTTAAAAGGCGTTTTCTAATTTTCTCAGCGTCCCATTTTTGTCTGTCTAATTTTCGTTGTTTGTTTCTGTCACCATCAATCCAATATTCTATGCGTCTAAAAACCATTTCCATGAATATGGTTTGCGGACAAATCCATCCGCAGAAAATACGTCCGAAACCAACCGTAAAAAGAGTAACGAAAACAACACCAATAAGCATTGATATAACGAAAAGGTAAAAATCTTGAGGCCAAAATGGAAATCCAAAAATATTAAAACGACGCTCTAATACATTAAACATTAAAAATTGATTACCTCCAATTTTAATGAAAGGAGCAATAAATAAAAATGCTAAAAGACCATAACTTACAATCTTTCGTTTTTCATAATAACGACCACTCGGTTTTTTAGGATATACCCAAGCACGTTTACCGTCTTCATTTATTGTCCCTATGGAGTCTCTAAATTTTTCGTTACTTGGTGTTTCCATTGTATTAATTCTCTTCTATCGTAATAACAGAATCTGTTTTAACTTCTATAGCTTTTGTTGGAATATCTTCTATTGGTGCATCTTCACTCACCCAAATATCACCATCTGGAGCTTTAGGTTCAGCAGGAGTGGTACCTTCAAACTTTAAGACATAACTTGCAACTTGAGCAATTTCGGCAGGTTTTAAACTCTGTTTCCATGCAATCATACCTTTACCATCACGACCACCTTCAGAAATAGTTTTAAATACATTTTTTATGCCTCCGCCTAAAATCCAATATTTATCGGTTAGATTTGGACCAATTCCACCACCACCATCAGCTTTATGACAAGCAACACAATTGGTTTCAAATATGCCTTTTCCAGCTTTAATGTCAGCAGCATCTGTTAACACTGTTACGGTATTAAAATCTACTAAATCTTTAGCGTGTTTTTTATACTCTTCTATATCAATTTTGGCTTGAGCAATATCTGCTTCAAGTTCATCAAATTGATTATCGCCATTAAACACATGATATTTTATTAAATATACGGCTCCAAAAATTATAGATGCATAGAATGCGTACAGCCACCAAGGTGGTAAATCATTATCTAATTCTTTTATCCCATCGTAGTTGTGGTCTAAAATAATAACGTGTTCTTGCTCTATTGGTTTTTGACCTAATGATTTTGTATATGTTCTATTTATCCATAGTACTAATTTAGATGGAGCATTACGTTTGGCATCATATCTAGCTTTTGCTTCTTCGTCTAAACTTTGATAAAGTATATTATCTAAGGCTCCAACGATACTTTCTATAGCGATAAGAATTAGTAAAACTAATAATAAAAATAAGGCTACAAGTGGTTGTTCAATAAATACAGGCTTATCTCCAGAATCTATAAAATATTCTGTTAAACCGAAGATAATGAAGAATACAGTTGGTATTCTTATCCAAGATGGTATATTTTTCATAGTTCTGATGGATTTTGGTTTTCTAATGGAATATTGCTCACGGTCGTAATGTAATCTTTTTTAGCAGTAATGACCCACCAAAATAAGAGGACAAAAAAAGTGAAAAATATAATTAATGAAATCAATGGATATATTTCTATACCAGTGATACTTTCCATATGGTTTTTTACAAATTTTAGCATGATTAGTTAGTTTTGAGTTGTTGTTACCTCTTCATCTTTTACCTTAATATCTGTTCCAAGACGTTGTAAATAAGCAATGACTGCGACTATTTCTCTATTTCTCATCTCAATGAAAGCATCACCACCTGCTTTTTTATCTGCTTCATATGTTGATGCAAAATCAGGATCTGTATATAGGTTTTTTTCAATTTGAGTTCCTTGTTCATTCATAGATTGTTGTGCATTCGCAATCTCTTCATCTGTATAAGGCACACCAAGTGAAACCATGACTTTCATTTTAGCTTCGGTTTGAGTTTTATCGAGCTCATTTCTTACTAACCATTGATATGATGGCATAATAGAACCAGAAGAAGTACTTTGTGGATCGTACATATGGTTTAAGTGCCAATTATCTGAATATTTACCACCTACACGATGTAAATCTGGTCCAGTACGTTTACTTCCCCAAAGGAATGGATGATCGTAAACATATTCTCCAGCTTTAGAATATTCTCCATAACGCTCTACTTCATTTCTAAAAGGTCTCACCATTTGTGAGTGACAACCAACACAACCTTCTCTAATATAAATATCTCTCCCTTCGAGTTCTAAAGGCGTGTAAGGTTTAACACTTGTAATTGTTGGAATATTAGATTTAACTAATAAGGTCGGTACGATTTGTACAACACCACCAATTAAAATAGCGATAGTTGCATAAATAGTTAATTTAACAGGTTTACGTTCTAACCAAGTGTGCCATCCTTCACCAGCAACACGTCTTTTTGATACACGTTGAAGTGCAGGAGCTTCTGCCAATTCATCTGTAACTTTACTACCTTTTTTAATAGTGATAATGACATTAATAATCATGATTATCATACCAGTGATAAATAACGTTCCACCAATGGCACGCATCCAATATAATGGCATGATTGCAGTTACTGTTTCTAAGAAATTACCGTATACTAAGGTACCATCTGGATTAAACTGTTTCCACATTGCCCATTGTGTAAATCCTGCGACATACATAGGTAAAGCATAAAAAATGATTCCTAAAGTGCCAATCCAAAAGTGAAGATTTGCTAAACCAATAGAATGCATTTTTGTTTTAAATAATTTTGGTACTAGGTAGTAAATCATTCCGAAGGTTAAAAAGCCATTCCATGCTAATGCACCAACGTGCACATGAGCAATAATCCAATCAGTAAAATGCGCCATTGCATTTACACTTTTAAGAGATAGCATAGGGCCTTCAAAAGTCGCCATACCGTAACCTGTAATGGCCACAACCATGAATTTTAAAACAGGATCTGTACGTACTTTATCCCAAGCACCACGTAATGTCAATAAACCGTTTATCATTCCTCCCCAAGACGGCATTAATAACATAATTGAAAAGGCAACACCGAGGTTTTGAGCCCATCCTGGTAGCGCTGTATAAAGTAGGTGGTGAGGTCCAGCCCAAATGTATATAAATATTAATGACCAAAAGTGAACAATTGAAAGTCTGTAAGAGTAGACTGGTCTATTTGCAGCTTTAGGCACAAAGTAGTACATTAAACCTAAAAATGGTGTTGTTAAGAAAAATGCAACCGCATTATGTCCATACCACCATTGTACTAAAGCATCTTGTACACCTGCGTATACCGAATAACTTTTCATACCAGTAATAGAAACAGGTAATGATAAACTATTAAAAATATGAAGTACGGCAACGGTCACAAAAGTTGCTAAATAAAACCAAATAGCCACATATAAATGACGTTGACGTCGTTTTAATAAGGTGCCAATTAAATTCCATCCAAAAACAACCCAAATTACAGCAATAGCAATGTCAATAGGCCACTCTAATTCGGCATATTCTTTTGATGATGTGTAACCCAGAGGTAATGTAATAGCAGCAGCCACAATAATTAACTGCCAGCCCCAAAAATTAATTTTACTTAGCGTATCGTTAAACATTCTTGCTTTTAACAAACGTTGTGTAGAATAATATACACCTGCAAAAATGGCATTACCAACAAAGGCAAAAATAACAGCGTTGGTATGTAAAGGTCTTAAACGACCAAAACTTAACCATGATACATTTTTAATCAATGGCATCTCTGGAAAAATAAACAAGAATGCAAGTAGTAAACCTACCGACATACCTATTACTCCCCAAAACATGGTTGCATAAAGAAAATTTTTAACGATTTTGTTATCGTAATGAAACTGTTGAACTTCCATAATTTATTTAGTTAGTCTTTTTAATTTTAATAGTTGGTTTTGGTTGCTCTTTAACAAGTTCATCGTCAAATAGCATTCTAACAGAAGGTGTATAATCATCATCAAACTGTCCGTTTTTTACTGCAGTTATAAACGCAATAAAGAACACAACAGCAACAATAATACTGATACTCAATAAAATATATATAACACTCATACCTATTAGAAGTTATGGTTCAAAATTACGTTTGAACTGCTAATTAAAACATGATTTTTATCATGTTTGACTTAAAATTTTATTTTTTCTTCGGAAATAGAATCACTATAAATTCTTATCCTTTTATTTTAATTTTCGACCTAAAAGATTTGTAGCAATCGTTGTAAATACCACGATGCTAATTGAACTCAATGGCATTAATATAGCTGCAATTACAGGTGCTAATTGTCCTGTTACAGCAAAGTAAAGTCCAATTACATTGTAAAAAAATGATAGTACAAAACTCCATTTTATAATCTTAATCGCGCTTTTAGATGCACCTATAAATTTGTTGAGTTGGTTAAATTTTGAAGCATCTAAAATAGCATCACAAGCAGGTGAGAATACGTTCACGTTTTCAGATAAGGCAATCCCTACATTACTTTGAGCTAATGCTCCAGCGTCATTGAGTCCATCACCAATCATTAAAACTTTTGCACCTTCTGTTTGATGGTATTTTATATATTCTAATTTGTCATCTGGTTTTTGATTAAAGATGAGTTTAGTTTTAGAAGGTAATATTTTTTTGAGGTTCTCTAGTTCACCTGCATTGTCACCCGACAGGATCACTAAATCGTACTGCGTTTTTAATACATTAAAGAGTTTAGATAGTCCTTTTCTATAGCTGTTATAAAACGTGTATTTACCTTTATATTCATTATTTGTACTAATATGAACTTGCGTATTTAGTATTGAATGCTCTTTTGCGCCAACAAAACTTGCTGAGCCAATTTTGATATAATTATCATTATGGTTGGCCTCAATACCTTGACCTAAGTGTTCTTCAAAATGATTGAGAGAAATGATATTATTTTCATCTAAAATATCATAAAGCGTTCTACTTAATGGATGGTTAGAACCACGAAGCGTGTTTTTAAGTAATAGTTCTTCGGAAGGGCTTAAAGCCAACCCATCGTATTGTGCTGTGCTTTTTTTGTTAGACGTTATGGTTCCGGTTTTGTCAAAAATTATAGTGTTTATAGCAGCTAATTGTTCTATAACTGCAGCGTTTTTGACGTAAAATTTTAATTTTCCGAAGATACGAAGCAAATTACCAAAGGTAAAGGGAGCAGAGAGTGCAATTGCGCAAGGACAGGCAATAATCAACACTGCTGTGAATACATTCATTGCTTTTGAGGGATTTACAAATAGCCAAAATAAAGTAGCAATTACTGCTATGCTAAGTATGATAATTGTAAATTTTTTGCTTATTCTATTGGTTAAGTTTGTAAAACCATCGTCTTTATTTTTGCTAAAAATATCGTTACTCCAAAGTTGTGTGAGGTAACTTTGTTCAACAGATTTAATGGCTTCCATTTCAATAACTCCAGAGGTTTGCTTGCCACCAGCAAAGAGTTTGTCGCCAGATTGTTTACTCACACTATCAGACTCTCCTGTGACAAAACTGTAGTCTATTCGTGCATTTCCGTTAATGAGAATGCCATCAACAGGAATGAGTTCTTCGTTTCTAATGAGAAGTCGGTCTCCTTTTTTAATATCATAGACTTGTATTGGGTGCTCGCCAATTTCCGAAGATATTTTAGTAACCGCAATTGGGAAATAGGATTTGTAATCGCGCTCAAAAGATAAAAAGGAGTACGTTTTTTGCTGGAAAAATTTACCTAATAGTAAAAAGAATACGAGCCCTGTTAAGCTATCAAAAAAACCAGAACCAAGATCAAAAATAATTTCGATGGTACTTCTAATAAACAACACTGAAATTCCTAAAGCAATAGGCACATCAATATTTAAAAGTTTTGAACGCAGCCCTTTAAATGCAGAGATGAAATAATCGGCTCCAGCATAAAAAACTACAGGTATTGAGAATACAAACATCAACCAACGAAATAAATGTTTGTATTGTTCTAGCCAATATTCTCCCACTTGAAAATATTCAGGAAACGATAAAAACATGACATTACCAAAGGCAAAACCGGCAATTCCTAATTTGTAAATTAGATTTCTATTAACGTTTTGCTGTCCAGTTTTATAATCGTCTAAAGAAATATAAGGTTCATAACCTATTGAGCTTAATAATAAAACAACGGCTTTGAGCGATGTCGTTTGAGAGTTGTACGTGACTCTCACGTTCTTTTTACCAAAATTAACTTGAGACGATGATATGTTTGGATTTAATTTGTTGAGGTTTTCTAAAATCCATATACAAGAGCTACAATGTATGTGCGGAATGTATAAGGTTGCGATTTGCGTGTTTCCATCGTTAAATTCAGTTAGTTTTTCAATGATATTATCTTGCGATAAAAAATCATATTTACCCTCAATTTCTTTAGGGATTGTACCTGGAGAAGCCTGCAAATCATAATAACATGTTAAGTCATTTTCTGAGAAAATCTCATAAACAGTCTTGCAGCCATTACAGCAGAAGTTTTTTTCATCATAGGCAATAATTGTAGAGTTACAATCATCACCACAGTGGAAACAAATAGTTTGTTCCATAATTTTTGCTCATTTATACCTGTAACAAAAGTCACAAAACAAGTGGTTTTAAAATATGATATTTGTCATGTTTTAATTATTTTTACATAAGCGCAAATAAAAGGGTATGAGTAGATGCGAAAGTTGTATTGCAAGACAGTTAAACTCAATGAAGTCTATGACTAAAGCTGAGTTGAAACGAGTTTCAGATTGCAAGACCACCAAATTTTTTAAAAAAGGAGATGTTATTTTTGATGAAGGAGAATCCTTAAATGGAGTTTTTTGCGTACGAGATGGTGTCGCAAAATTGACAAAACTTAGTGCAAACGGAAATAATCAAACCATTAAGTTATTAGGTAAAGGAGAACTTCTTGGTCAACGCTCTATCATATCTGATGAGCGCACTAATTTAAGTGCTATTGCATTAAATGATATTGAATTATGTTATGTTCCTAAAGATCCAATTATGGATCCTCTGCAGGTAAATCAAGTGTTTTCTTTTGATGTATTGCAGCATTTGGCTAAAGATTTAAGAGAGGCAGAAGATGATATGATAGACATGGCTCAAAAAAGCGTAAAACAACGTGTTGCACAAGCACTTGTATATGTTGATAAAACATTTGGTGTTGATGATAACGGCTATTTAAATTTAATTTTATCTAGAGATGATTATGCAAGTATTGTTGGCACTGCAACAGAATCTGCAATTAGAATTATATCTCAATTTAAAAAAGATAAATTAATATCTACACGTGGAAAACAGATTAAAATAGAGAATCTTCAAAAATTAAAACTCATCGAGTAGTTTTATAAAAACTTTACGAAAATTACATTGAAATAGTTGTATTTTTATACGGCTATGACAAAACAAAATAATTTTAAAAAAGGGTTTGTTTTTAAACCTTATGAAGCTCCAAATCAATCTCCTTTTGAAAAGCTTTTTGAGATTTTCAAAGAATTAATTACTCACACTTCAGGTGATTTTGACGAAGCTATTTCTTGGCTTCGAGAATTAGATAAAGAATACGAATTAACAACGTCTGAGTATACCATTGACGATTTTATAGAAGATCTTAAAAAGAAAGGTTACATCAAAGAAGACATTGATCCCGATGGTAATGGAGCCATGGCAATTACTGCAAAAACCGAACGCGCAATTCGGCAACAAGCCTTAGAGCATATCTTCGGAAAAATTAAACGAAGCGGTCAAGGCAATCATAAAAGTAAAGGCGTTGGTCTTGGAGATGAACATACAGGAGATTTTAGAAACTACCAATTTGGTGATGCCTTAGATAAGGTCTCGATGACCGAAAGTTTACGAAACGCACAAATAAATCATGGTATTGGCGATTTTAGCCTAACTGAAGATGATTTGGTGGTTGAAGAAACGCTGCACAAATCTCAAATGAGTACTGTACTTATGATAGATATTAGCCACAGCATGATTTTGTATGGAGAAGATCGTATCACTCCAGCTAAGCGAGTAGCGATGGCCTTGGCCGAATTGATTACCACACGTTACCCAAAAGATACTTTAGATATTATTGTCTTCGGAAATGACTCTTGGCAAATAGAAATCAAAGATTTACCATATCTTAAAGTTGGACCTTATCATACCAATACCGTTGCAGGATTACAATTAGCAATGGATTTACTAAGACGAAAGCGTAATACTAACAAGCAAATTTTTATGATTACCGATGGTAAACCTAGTTGCTTAAAGCTGCCAGATGGTCAATATTATAAAGATAGTAATGGTCTCAATCCATACATCACCAATAAATGCTATGCGATGGCGCAGCAAGCCAGAAAATTACATATACCAATTACAACGTTTATGATTGCACAAGATCGTTATTTGATGCAATTTGTAGACGAGTTTACTAGAGCAAATCAAGGAAAAGCGTTTTATACAGGTTTAAAAGGCTTGGGTGAAATGATTTTTGAGGATTATGAGACCAATAGAAAGAAAAGAATTAAAGGGTAAAAAATAAAGAATAAAAAATAAAGAATAAAGAGAATAGAGCAAAGACTGAAGTTGTTCAGTATTGAGGGCGTTTTTTGTCTATGATCTCTTTTGTAAACATTACATATGAAAATAGAAAACATAAATACTTTAGGCGAACTAAAAGCATCAGGTTATCAATCAAAATCTATAAAAGATGAATTGCGTGATAATTTGATAGAAAAGTTAAAGAACAAACAAACAGCTTTTGAAGGTGTGCACGGTTATGAAAATACTGTAATACCAGAATTAGAACGTGCGATTTTATCAAGACATAATATTAATTTATTAGGACTTCGCGGACAAGCAAAAACACGGTTAGCACGATTAATGTTGAATTTGTTGGATGATTACATTCCTGTGGTTGACGGTTCTGAAATTAATGACGATCCTTTAAATCCTATATCTCGTTTTGCCATGGAGTTAATTACCCAAAAAGGTGATGAGACTCCAATAACGTGGCTACATAGACATGATCGTTTTGCTGAAAAACTAGCAACTCCAGATGTTACAGTGGCAGATTTAATTGGTGATGTAGACCCAATAAAAGCAGCAAATTTAAAATTGAGTTATGCCGATGATCGTGTGATTCACTACGGAATGATCCCTAGAGCCAATCGTTGCATTTTTGTAATTAATGAGTTACCAGACTTACAAGCTAGAATACAAGTGGCTTTATTTAATATTTTGCAAGAAGGTGATATTCAAATTCGCGGCTTTAAATTAAGATTGCCTTTGGATGTTCAGTTTATTTTTACAGCAAATCCTGAAGATTATACCAATAGAGGAAGTATTGTAACACCTTTAAAAGACAGAATTGGAAGCCAAATTTTAACACATTACCCAACAGATATTGAAACGGCACGATTAATAACAGAGCAAGAAGCAAAATTTGTTGAAAGTCAAAAAGAGACGGTTTCAGTTCCTGATTTAGCTAGAGATGTATTAGAACAAATTGTATTTGAAGCAAGAGATAGTGAATATATAGATGAAAAAAGTGGTGTAAGTGCACGATTAAGTATTACTGCTTTAGAGAATCTATTAAGTACGGCAGAGCGTCGTGCGTTAACCTCAGGTGATTCTCATACAATGGTGCGTTTGAGTGATTTTGTTGGAATCATTCCGTCAATTACGGGTAAAGTAGAATTGGTTTATGAAGGTGAGCAAGAAGGCGCAGCTATGGTGGCTTTTAATTTAATTGGTGAAGCAGTTAAAAGCTTGTTTCCAGAATTTTTTCCGAAGATAGAAAAATTAAAAAAAGATACCGATGAAACACCTTATGATGATATTATATCTTGGTTTTTTAATCAACAAGAAGGTTTTGAAATCTTAGATGATTTGAGAGATAAGGAGTATAAATCGATGTTAGATAGCGTATCACCTTTAGATGATTTATTAGGCGAATACCAACCTAAACTGTCTAAAGAAGATAGTTATTTCGTTAAAGAATTTGTGCTTTGGGCTTTAGTAGAATATAAGCAATTAAGTAAATATCGTTTTACTGAAGGGATTCAATTTAAAGATCCTTACGGAAGTTATATAAGTGGGATTTAATTACCTATTATCTCTACTTTTAATATTAGCATCGCAGAGTTTTATAATCTCTGCGATTCTTTTTTGTTTAGTGTCTTCTCTTTTGGCTTGATGTAACCAATAGAGATAGCTTTTTCTATACGATGGCGCAAAGTTTTGATAGTTGTTAAATGCAACTGCGTTAGTATTAAAAGCCTGCTGCAACTCTGTTGGGATGATCCCTTTTTCAACGTTGTCTAATGCTGTCCAACTGCCATTTTGTTTTGCAATTTCAATAGATTTTAACCCGTAATTATGCATCAAGTTCTCCTTAATTAATACTTTGATATGCTTTTTATTTAAAGCGCTCCAAACACTTTTAGGTTTTCTTGGGCAGAAATACTGTTTACGTTTGCCATTACCTAAACTTTTTACTGTAGAATCTATCCATCCATAACATAATGCAACTTTAACAGCTTCTTCCCATCGCATAGATGGTTCTTTATGATCTACTTTGTAAAATATGAGATAAATGCCATTGGTTTGGGTGTGGTTTTCTTCAAGCCATTGTCGCCATTTTGTATCTGTTTTAAAGTAGAGTTCCATTGTTGTTATTAGAATTTTGAAGTTTCAGGATGAGCAATCTATAGAGGTTATCTTATTATTTCATTAGGAAACACAACCACACTTTCAAAACCTTCTTCATCTACAGATGCAATTCCGAAGTAAAAATTGTCAATCACAATACCTTTCAAAGTAAATTCAGTAACGTTTTCTACATATCTGCTATGATCCCATGTTGGTGATGTGGTATCTCTCCAGTAAATTTTGTAACCTTTTGCACCATCAACCGCATTCCATTTTAATTTTGCTGATGCTTCAACAATACCACCAATAGCAACTTTTGTAGGTGCAGAAGGCGCAGAGGCCAAACTAGCCATATTAATGGCATTTACTGCAGTGAGTTTTTTTGCGTAACCAAAGTTGACGTGCTCAAATGTATCTCCATAGTTGATACCGTTTTCGGTTCTAATATCTTGGTGTTGTTGCGTATAATTTTCATGAGCTTCCATAATTCTTATACCAGGAAAGCCCAAGTCGTTAAACGGTCTATGATGTCCGCCACGACCAAAACGATCTAAACGATATACCATCATTGGGTTCATTTCTGGCATATACGTTTTAGTGGTTTTATGAATGTATCTTGCCAACTGACGAGAAACTCCATCAACCTCACCTCCATAAAAGCGTCTAGCGTTGCGTTGACGTTCGGTTTCATTTGGAGGTACTGGTTCTGAGAAAATTCTGAAAGTACGATTATCAATTACGCCATCAACACCTTTGATATTTCCAATCATGTCATTATTTAAAATGCCAATGATATCCCAACCTTTATCTTTGGCATAGGCAGCTAATCCTGCACCACCAAAAAGACCTTGCTCTTCACCAGATAAACCAACATAAATAATACTGCTTTCAAATTCATATTGAGATAAAACTCGAGCTGCTTCAATAGCTCCAGCCATACCAGAAGCATTGTCGTTTGCTCCAGGAGCATCGGTTGTAAAATCCATAGTGTCACTAGCACGAGAATCAATATCGCCACTCATAATGATATAGCGATTTGGGTATTTAGTGCCTTTTTGAATCGCAACAACATTAACAACCCAAGCATCATGAGGTACACGACGATTACCTGCTTTTGTAACAAAATCTTTTTGGTAAAATACATTTAGGCAATTGTTACAATTTTTAGAAATGGTCTCAAATTCAGTTTTAATCCATCGTCTTGCAGCACCAATTCCTCTAGTGTTGCTTACAGTATCGCTAAAGGTGTTTCTGGTTCCAAATTCTGTAAGTGTTTTTACATCTTGCCTTATTCTTTCTTCGGAAATGTGATCAATAATATCATATATCTTTTGATTAGTTTGAGCCGTCGCAACGAGACTAAACGTTGCTAATATTAGAGTGAATATGTTTTTCATAACGGTTTAATTTCTAAGTCTTAAAGTTCCGAAGATATTAGCATCAATCCAACCTTTATTTTTATCTTCTCCTTCTACAAATACAGAGCCTATAAAGTTTTCTCGTGTTTCACTTTTATCGTTATCACAATACGCCAAGGCAAAACCTATTATTTGTCCAGGTTGAAGTTTTAAAGGAGTGTTGTTTTCGTGATCGTTATAAGTGTCATCAAACAATGAAATTTTTACTTCCCAAATTGAAGTATTACCTGTTGTAATGCGCTTAGATTCTAAATGAGAATTATATAGTTTCCCTTTTTTTTCTGTAGACATATCCACAACATTGCCATCTAATGCAATGTGATAAGCAAAAGCATTGTGGTTGTATTGATGTTCGCCACCACTATTATCTGCATCAATAAAAATTTCTAAACAATCATCGTCCCACCAAGCCACTAAGGGATCATCATTATTATCAACTAAAACATCATCTTGTATTTCAGCTAATAGATAAAGTGCATCCTCAGACCATGACAATTTATAGCGACCAGCAAAATCATTTTTAGTGTAAGCGTTTCCAAGCCATAGTTGATCTAGAGGAAACCAAAACTTTGATGACCAAATATCATCATCTGCTTTACCATCAATAATAGGTTCGTTTTTAGCTTTATCTACAAAAATAATTTGGTTAATATGTTTTGGTTTAACAATATTCTTTTTATAATTAAATGTGACAATTTCTATTTCGCCTTCATCATTTTCAATATCGACATAAACATTCATTTCATTTTGACTTACTTTTTCAAAACTCATTCCTTCAAAAATGACTTGGGTTGGTGTAATTTTTTTCAACGGAAAATCAACAGTTTCATTTTTAGTTTCCCAGCCTTTTAAATCATTGTCAAAATGTTTTAACTGGAGCACTAGTGAGTTTTCGACCTCGCGTATGATTTCAATTTCATAAAACGAGACCTGATTGTCATTAATTAATTTAAATGTAGCCATCATAGAACCACCCGAAGGTTCGCTCCAAATTTCTTCAACTTGACCACCAAAGGCTTCGCCTTTCCAATGGCCAGAAATCCATTTGATGTTTTCTAGTTTTGGAGCTAGAGAATCTTTTGTTGTAATATAAGTTTCAGTTTGAGCAGATATATTTAAACTAAATATAAAGAGCAGGCTAAATAAATATTTCATATTTTTTTTATTGCATAAATGTAACTGTTGTTATTAATCCTTTTTCAATCTCATATATAGCTATGGCATAAACAATTTGTCCGTTTATAGTTACTTTTTCTTTATCAATCACCATGTTGCCTAGTATGATTCTATTGACTATTTCAACATTTAAATCTGGTGTGTTTTTAAAGAAAGCGTCATAACTTTTTTTTAGAGCAGATCTTCCATCGGTTGTTACGTTATTTGGAAACGAGTAGAGCTTTACATTTTTTGAAAACGTATTGGCAAACGCTTTAATATCTCTCTCATTATACTTGGCTAATTGATTATTTACTACGGTTTCAGGATTTTCTGTTACGGTAGAGGTTGATAAAAAAGTCATGGCATTTATTCCATTTCTATCGATTTCATAAATAGTAGCTTGGCGTCTTGTGATGTTGTTGATAAGCGCTAATTCCTCATCAATAACATAATTTTTAAAATGTATTCTATTTAATACTTTAATATTTAATTTGTCATGCTCCTTAAAAATGGTGTTGTACGTCTCTTCTAGTTTTGTTTTACCTTCATATAATTTGTCATCTGGAAAAAAATGTACCGTAACATCATCATTAAACGCATTAACAAAGTTAGCAAGTTGTTTTGTATTGTAAGGCTCAATACGTCTATCTACAATTTGAGAAGCGTCCTCTTCACTAATTGGTTGGTTTGGGTCAATTATTTCTTCTTTTACTTTTGGTACTGTTTTAATATCACCTGTAACTAGAAGTTTTGTACCATCACTATTAGTTGCTAAACGCGATATTTTGATGATACCTTCTTGATAAAGATCCTTAACTTTTTTCCAATTATTATCAACTCTCATAGTAAGTTTATAGAGAGTGCTACCATCACTAGAAAGGAGATTTTTTTTATTTAACCAACATATATCTTCTACATTAGCAATGGTGTTTGCAATAAGCCTAATTTGTCCAGAGACTGGATTTAACGATTTTATTTGCCATTGTTTTTCATTTTCTTTTGAAATAAAACTCACTAAATCTGAATTTGGAATTCTATGAAAAGAGCGCCCAACATTACTGGCCAATTTTTTACTATTACCTGTATTTAAATTCGTGCGATATAAATTGAGTTGATCACCTTCAATTACTGCCGAAACAATAATTTCTTCATTAAACCATGTGTAATATGCCACTACCAAATCTTTGATGAGCTCAGTAGATGCACCGTTTTCTAAATTATAACGATATAAGCGTTGTTTCCCATCGTTGTCTAATCTTACGGCCGAAATGTCTTTTTTCTTCGGAAATTTTAAGGGTGTATATTCTCCGCCTTCTGTTTCATTTATAAAGCTTATCGAATTGTCGTTGAGGTTATATGTGGCAATATCAGTTTGATTATTTCTGGTTGCAGCAAATAGAATGGTATGGCTATCGTAAAACGACGGTTGATTATCATAGCCATTATTATTAGATAGGTTTCTCGGATTTTCTATTTCAATTTTAGAATTGACAGTGGTAACATCAAAAAGGAAAATCTCTGGGTTAGTTTGACTATTAATCGTGATGGGTAGTGAAAGTAAACAGAATAAAATGAGATAATTACGCATAACAAATAGTTTCTTGAAAGATAGAAATTTTAAGGTAGATTTGCATGTTAATTTTTTATTACTACATTTGTAGTACTAAAACTATACTTGTGGATATAAAACAACTAAATAAAACCGAATTACAAATCATGAAATATCTATGGATTCTTAAAAAAGGATTTATGAAAGATATTGTTGAGCAATTCCCAGAGCCTAAACCGGCTTATACTACCATTTCAACATTACTTAAACGTATGTGTGATAAAGATTATATAGGTTTTGAACGTCTAGGAAGAGATAAGCAATATTATCCCGTCCTCAAGAAAAACGATTATTTTTCTAAGCAAGTTAATGGTATGATTACCCACTTTTTTAACGATTCTAAAGCACAATTTGCTTCATTTTTTACTAAAAATGCAGATCTCTCAATGAAAGAGATGCAAGAACTTCAAGAACTTTTACAAGAGAAAATTAATAATAAAAAGACTTAAATGATTGATTACATTTTTTATACCATAATAAGTTTGGGATGTTCATTCTTAGTCTATTATTTACTTCTTAAAAACCAAAAAACGTTTCAGTTTAATCGCTTTTACCTTTTAATAAGTAGCGCACTTTGTTTGTTAGCACCAATACTTGAAATTAGTACGATAGAGTCTGTGCCAAGCCTAACTGAAATTTCATTGCAATCGTTTGAAGCACATCACGTTTCCGAAGCGATTGAAATTATTGGAACACCTACGGCAACTACAACATCTAGTTTTACATTATCTAGGATACTTTGGAGTATCTATGTCATTATCTCTATTTGCCTTCTATTTAGATTTTTTAAAAATTTATTTGGCATTATAAAACTCACAAAGCAAAATTATTCTCGCATTGGGCCTTTAAAAATAGTTGAGACTAGTGATCATAAAAATGCGTCAAGTTTTTTTAATTATCTGTTTATAAATTCTGAAAGTTTAAATGATGAACCGTATTCTAAAAGTATCATTCAACATGAGCTCGTGCATTGTAACGAGTTGCACACTTTAGATGTAATTTTTATTGAACTATTACTTTGTGTGTTCTGGTTTAATCCATTTATATGGTTGTACAAAGGAGCGATAATTCAAAATCATGAATTTATTGCAGATAGTCAAACTGTAAATTCTGGAATTGATATAGAAGTCTATTCTCAAACCATTATAAAATCGGGACTTAAGGAATACCGCGTTCCTTTAACTAGCGGATTTAATTTTATTCAAATCAAAAATCGAATTATTATGTTACATCAATTAAAATCATCTTTATTAAACCGAACTTTAAAAATCTCATCTGTGATCATACTATTTGCAGGTATTTTACTACTAAGCTCTTACAAAGATTTAAAAGAACCACTTCTAGTTGTTATCGATGCAGGACATGGCGGAAAAGACTCAGGCAATTCTAATGAAAAAGATATTGTATTAGAAATCACAAATGCATTAGCGTCATTAAGCGACGACAACGTTGAAATTATACTCACAAGAAGTCATGATGAATTTTTAACCTTAAAAGATCGAGCAGAATTTGTAAACAGAAACACACCAGATTTATTTTTAAGTTTACATTGTAATGCATCTCAAAACAAGTCAATTAATGGCGTAGAAGCTTATTATGACTCTAATAATGAACATCATGATTTAAGTTTGAATTATGCTGAAATTTTAGTAGAACATCAATTAGAACTTTTTGAAAGTAGAGGTGTAAAAAGGGCTAGTTTCTTTCTTTTGAAAAATACGACTGTACCAGGACTTGTTTTAGAAATAGGATTTTTAACCAATGAAGGCGATAGAGTAGTGTTAACAGATAAGGAGAAGCAGATAGAAATAGCTAAGTCTTTATATGAAGGTTTACTCGAGATAAGAGATTTACAATAAATTTGTAAACTACAAAAGCCAATTCTAACCAAGTTTTATCTTGGAAGAATTGGCTTTCTAATTAGAATTATTTGAGTTAGTCTAATTATTGAGTTTTTAGAAGCAGTATTTCTTTTCTGCTTTTACTTTTTCTGCTATTTCGATACGTAAATCTACGATATCTGGATAGTTTGCATATTTTGTAAATCGCTTAAGTCCCATTAATAGCATGCGTTGTTCGTCACCTTCAGCAAAAGAAATAATGCTTTCTTTTCCTTTTTCTTCAACGATATCTACAGCATGATATAAATATAATTTAGCCATAGCGATTTGTGCAGATTGCTCAGCTTCGCTAGTACGTTTTACATTCTTTTCTGTTCTCAAAATTGCAGATTCTGCCATATAGATTTCAATTAAGATATCTGCAGCTGCAATTAATAATTGTTGATGCTCTTCTAATTGAGGACCAAATTTTTGAACAGCTCCACCTGCAACCATTAAGAACGTTTTCTTAAGTTTAGCAATCATTTGCTTTTCTTCAGAAAATAATTCAGAATAATCTGGAGTTTCAAAAGAAGGAATACCCATTAATTCTTCTTGTACTTTTTGTGCAGGACCTAAAAGATCTACATGTCCTTTCATTGCTTTTTTAACAAGCATCCCAACGGTTAACATTCTGTTGATTTCGTTAGTACCTTCATAAATACGAGCAATTCTAGCATCTCTCCAAGCTGCTTCCATAGGCGTTTCTTCTGAGAATCCCATTCCACCAAAAATTTGAATACCTTCATCTGCACAGTTTTGTACATCTTCAGACACAGCAACTTTTAAAATAGAACATTCTATAGCATATTCTTCAACACCTTTAAGTTCTGCTTCTTGGTGTGAATTTCCTGCAGCCTCACGTAAAGCAATTCTGTCTTCAATGTTTTTAGCAGCTCTGTAAGTAGCCGATTCTCCAGCATAGGCACTAGCAGCCATTTCTGCTATTTTAGTCTTAATAGCACCAAAGTCTGCAATAGGTGTTTTAAATTGTTTACGTTCGGTAGCATATTCTACAGCTGTTGTTAAAATTCTTCGTTGTGAATCTAAACAAGCTGCAGCTAATTTAATACGACCAACATTTAATGCATTCATGGCAATTTTAAAACCTTCACCACGTCCAGCTAACATATTTTCAGCAGGAACAACAGTATCGTTAAAAAATACTTGACGCGTAGAAGACGCACGAATACCTAATTTGTGTTCTTCTTCACCTAAAGTGATTCCATTAGCATTATCAGCATCATATTCAACAATGAAGCCAGTAATGTTTTTGTCATCTTCAATACGAGCAAAAACAATCATTACGCTACAGAAACCTGCATTTGAGATCCACATTTTTTGTCCGTTAATTTTATAGCTTTTTCCATCTGCCGAAAGTTCTGCAGTAGTTTTACCAGAATTTGCATCAGATCCTGCTCCAGGTTCTGTTAGGCAGTAAGCACCAAACCACTCACCAGTAGCTAATTTAGGAACGTATTTTTGTTTTTGTTCTTCTGTACCATATAAAGTAATTGGCATGGTACCAATTCCTGTATGTGCACCAAATGCCGTACTGAAAGATCCTGTACCAGAAGAAATATAATCACACGTTAAAACTGTAGATACAAATCCCATTCCTAATCCTTCATAAGCTTCAGGAACCGCAACACCTAAAAAGCCCATTTCACCAGCTTTTCGCATTACTTCTTCGGTTAAAGCATAATCTTTAGCTTCAAATCTAGGTTTGTGTGCAATGATTTCACGTTCGTTGAATTCCATTACGGATTCCTTCATCATTGTTTGTTCTTCTGAAAAATCTTCAGGAGTAAAAATGTCTTCACAATTTGTTTCTTTTACAAGGAATTGTCCTCCTCTTAAGATGTCTTTTTCTTCTGTTGCCATGTTTATGTTAGATTATTAGATACAAGAACCAGGAATCACGACAGCTTAAGTCTGGATTTGAAACTTGAAATCATTTTTTGTATTTGTTTTATTTTGTTTTCTAATTCTTTAAATTTTTCTTCTGAAATATAACTTTCATTAAAAGCGACATTCAGTTGTGTTTCCCATTCAAATGCCGAACCTAAACTGTGCTCTAAATAATTTGAGAAATGTTTATTTGAACTTTTACTTGTTCCTTCAGATATATTAGAAGGAATGGATACAGCACATCTATTCATTTGACTCATTAATCCATAAGTTTCAAACTTTGGAAAACTTCGAGTTATTTTGTAAGACTCTGAAACTAACTCCATACTTTCATTCCAAATTTTTAATTTTTTGAAGTTATGCATAGCGTCTAGTTTTCGTCTTGCCTCTTGGTTCTAACCGTCTTGATTCTTAATTAAGAAACTCAAATATCCCACAAGCACCTTGACCAGTACCAACACACATGGTAACTGCACCATATTTTCCTTTCATGTCTTGCTTACGCATTTCGTCAAAAAGTTGTACCGATAGTTTTGCTCCTGTGCATCCTAATGGATGACCCAATGCAATAGCTCCACCATTTACGTTAATAATATCTGGGTTAAGGTTTAGCTCTCTAATTACCGCTAAAGATTGTGAAGCAAAGGCCTCGTTTAATTCAATTAAGGCTAAATCGTCTTGTTTTAAACCTGCTTGTTTTAATGCTTTTGGAATGGCTTTTACTGGTCCGATTCCCATAATACGAGGCTCAACACCTGCCGCTGCATAGTTAACCATTCTTGCAATTGGCTCTAAACCTAACTCTTTAACCATATCTTCACTCATAACCATTACAAACGCAGCACCATCACTCATTTGTGACGAATTACCAGCAGTAACACTTCCACCAGCAGCAAATACTGCTCTTAGTTTTGCTAAAGCTTCTTTGTTGGTGCCTTTTCTAGGACCTTCATCTTTAGTTACAGTGTATGATTTAGTCGCTTTTTTACCATTAGCATCAATGTAAGTTTGTTCTACATCGATTGGTACAATTTGATCTTGAAAACGATTTTCAGCTTGCGCTCTTAAGGCTTTCATATGGGAATTGTATGCAAATTCATCTTGGTCTTCACGAGATACTTTAAACTGTTTTGCAACAGCTTCAGCCGTATTTCCCATTCCCCAATAATAATCTTCGTGACCAGATTTTACAATGTCATAGTTTAATTCTGGTTTAAAACCTGTCATTGGTACACTACTCATGCTTTCTGCACCACCAGCAATAATACAATCTGCCATTCCAGCTTGTATTTTCGCCGTTGCCATACCGATTGTTTCGACTCCTGAAGAGCAAAAACGGTTAACGGTTACTCCAGGAACATCAACGATATCTAATCCCATTAAAGAGATTAAACGTGCCATGTTTAAACCTTGAGAACCTTCTGGCATTGCATTACCAACAATAACATCGTCAATACGCTTTGGGTCTAAATTAGGCAATTCTTTCATCATGTGTTTGATGGTTTCTGCAGCTAATTCGTCTGTTCTTTTAAAACGGAACACGCCTTTTGGTGCTTTACCAACTGCTGTTCTGTATGCTTTTACTATATATGCGGTCTTCATAATTTTATTGTTTATTTTGAAAACGAGAGATAAGAAAATAGAGTAGAGAGAAAAGACTTTCAAATCTGTCTCTAAATATTCTCGTTTAAAGTCTACATTCTATTCTCTTTATTCTTTTTTCTAATTACGTAACGGTTTCCCTTTGGTTAACATGTGTTGAATACGTTCTAAAGTTTTACGTTCTGTACATAAACTTAAGAAAGCTTCGCGCTCTAAATCCAATAAATATTGCTCAGTAACTTTAGTTGGTTCAGATAAATCTCCACCAGCCATAACGTAAGCTAATTTATTAGCAATTTTCATATCGTGTTCTGAAATGTAGTTAGAGTCTTCCATAGAGTCTGTTCCTACTAAAAACATACCTAAGGCTTGTTTACCAAGTACTAAAACATCATCTCTTTTTACAGGTTGCGTATAACCAGAGTTAGCCATTAACATTGCGTGTTGTTTTGCAACCGCTATTTGACGGTCTTTATTTACAACCACGACATCTTTTCCTTTTTGAAGTAGGTTTAAATCGAAAGCTTCATATGCTGAAGTCGATACTTTTGCCATACCAATAGTTAAAAAATGCTCTTGTAACACATTAAGTTGTACGTCTCCTTTTTGGAAAAGATCTTGTGCTCTTAAAGCCATTTCTTTAGATCCACCACCACCAGGAATCACACCAACACCAAACTCTACAAGTCCCATGTAAGTTTCTGCAGCAGCAACCACTTTATCTGCGTGAAGTGATAATTCACATCCGCCACCTAAAGCCATGCCGTGAGGAGCAGAGATAGTTGGAATAGAAGAGTAGCGCATACGCATCATTGTATCTTGAAAATATTTGATAGCCATATTAAGCTCGTCATACTCTTGCTCTGCAGCCATCATGAAAATCATTCCGATGTTTGCACCAACCGAGAAGTTTGCAGCTTGGTTACCAACAACTAATCCAGCAAAATCTTTTTCGGCTAAATCAATACCTTTATTCAATCCTGCTAAAACGTCTCCACCAATGGTATTCATTTTAGATTGGAATTCTACGTTAAGGATTCCGTCTCCTAAATCTTCAATAACAACGCCTGAATTTTTAAAGACTTCGTTTGTTTTTCTAATATTATCTAAGATGATGAAACTATCTTGACCAGGAATTTTTGTTTGTGTTTTAGAAGGAATATCATAGAAATATGTTGCACCTTCTTTTACTGTATAGAAAGATGTACTTCCAGAAGCAATCATCTCATTAACCCAAGCAGCAGGCTCTAATCCTTCGGCTTTCATTAGTTCAATTCCTTTTTCTACACCAATAGCATCCCAAATTTGGAAAGGACCATGTTGCCAACCAAAACCAGCTTTCATGGCATCGTCAATTTTATAAACATCGTCTGAAATTTCAGGAATACGGTTTGATACGTAAGCAAATAATGCGGTGAAGCTTTTTCTGTAAAACTCACCTGCTTTATCTTTTCCTTTGACTAATACTTTAAAACGATCAACAACCTTATCGATTGTTTTAGTCATTTCTAAAGTCGCAAATTTTGCTTTTTTAGAAGGTCTATATTCTAAGGTGTTTAAGTCTAAAGCTAAAATTTCTTTTTTACCTTCCGCAGAAACACTCTTTTTATAAAACCCTTGTCCTGTTTTACTTCCTAACCATTTGTTTTCCATCATTGTATTGATGAAGTCTGGTAATTCAAACAGTTCTAAACGTTCGTCATTAGGACAGTTTTCTCTAATTCCGTTTGCTACGTGAACTAAAGTGTCTAATCCTACAACATCAACCGTACGGAAAGTTGCAGATTTAGGACGACCAATTACTGGTCCTGATAATTTATCTACTTCTTCAACTGTTAAATCTAAATCTTTAACTGCGTGAAATAAACTTTGTATACTGAAAATACCAACTCTATTTCCGATGAAAGCAGGTGTGTCTTTAGCAACAACAGATGTTTTTCCTAAGAATTTTTCACCATATTCATTTAAAAACTCAAGCACAGAAGCGTCTGTATCTGGTCCTGGAATGATTTCGAATAATTTTAAGTAACGTGCTGGATTGAAAAAGTGAGTTCCGCAGAAATGCTTTTGAAAATCTTCACTACGTCCTTCGTTCATGAATTTAATTGGAATACCAGAAGTATTAGAGGTAATTAACGTTCCTGGCGTTCTATATTGCTCTAATGTTTCAAAAACTTGTTGTTTAATGTTAAGTCTTTCTACAACAACTTCCATAATCCAATCGACATCTGCTACTTTCGCAATGTCGTCTTCTAAATTACCTGTGGTAATGCGACTTGCAAAAGCTTGACTATAAATAGGAGACGGTTTAGATTTTAAAGACGCCGTTAATGCATCATTAACTAACCTGTTTCTAACGACTTTATCCTCTAAGGTTAAACCTTTAGCTTTTTCTTTGTCGTTTAGTTCTCTAGGAACGATATCTAATAACAATACATCTACACCAATATTGGCGAAGTGACAAGCGATACCAGATCCCATAATACCGGAACCAATAATCGCAACTTTTTTAATTCTACGTTTGCTCATATTATTTTAATGTGTGTTCTTTTTGATTGTATATTTTTTTATTTGAAATCATATTGTTTATGACTTCGGAAACTTTATAAAAATGATTTAACTCTTCTATTGAAACATTGGCTTTAATAGTTTCATTAAATGTTAATACTTTTTCTTTAGAATAGGCTCTTTTTTCTCTTCCAAAATCGGTTAAGAAAATAAGAACACCACGACCATCCTCTGGATTAGGTTTACGTTCTATCAACCCTTTTTCTTCCATCATTTTTAATGTTCTGGAAAGACTAGTCGCTTCCATTCCCATTTTTGGTCCTAAAGATGTTGAAGGCGTTCCATTTTCTGGATCAATACTTAACAAAGCAAAACCTGTTGCCATCGTAACACCAAATTGAGAAGCTTCTTCATTATACATTTTGTTGACTGCTAACCATGTAGTTCTTAAGACGTAGTCAATGGTTTTATCCTTCATAATTTGAATTTAGAAATCCAAATATACTAAAAAATACTATGCATGCATAGTATTTTAACAAAAATTATGCATGCATAGTATTTATTTTTTCAGACTAAATGCTATAATCAGAAATATACTTGAACTAAATTAAAATGTGAGTTTATACACGATAAATTTTATCATACAAATCTTGATAGATATCAATGATAATGGCGCGTTTCATTTTCATAGTAGGAGTTAGGTGTCCGCCATCAATAGACCAAATATCTGGTGTGAGTTCAAAACGTTTTATTTGTTCCCATTTTCCGAAGTTTTTATTATACTTATCTACTTCTTTTTGAATACGTTTTATTACAATTTCAGAATTTGCAATGTCAACATCAGTGGTGCCAATTTTTAAGTTTTTATCAGCTATCCAACCACGAATAAAGTCAAAATTAGGTTGGATAATTGCAGCTGGCATTTTCTCACCTTCACCAACAACCATAATTTGTTCAATGAAAAGTGATTGTTTCATGTCATTTTCTAAAAGGGGAGGAATCACATATTTTCCGCCAGAGGTTTTAAACATTTCTTTTTTACGACCAGTAATTTTTAGGAAACCGTCGTCATCAATCATACCTTTATCTCCTGTATGGAAATAATCTCCCGTCATGACTTCGGCAGTTTTTTCTGGATCTTTATAATAACCTAGCATGACATTTGGTCCTTTTACAAGAACCTCACCATCATCAGCAATTTTGACATCTACATTTTTAATAGGTTTACCAACAGTACCAACTCTAAAATGATGATTGGCATACATTTCAACTGAAATAACTGGTGAAGTTTCTGTCAGGCCATAACCTTGCATGACTTGCATGCCTGCTGCTGCAAAAATTCTAGATAATCGAGGTTGTAGTGCAGCACTACCAGATACCATTGTGTGCAGTTCTCCACCAAGGGCTTCTCGCCATTTGCTAAAAATTAATTTGTTGGCTATTTTAAGCTTAAATTCATACCAAGCGCCATTGGCTCCATAAGGTTTCCATGTTTCTCCTAAACGTACAGCCCAGAAAAAAAGTGATTTTTTAATACCTGGTAAGTCTTCGCCTTTTGCTATAATTTTGTCAAATACTTTTTCTAATAAACGAGGGACAACGCTCATTAAATTAGGCTTTATTTCTTTTGCATTATCACCAATTTTATCGATGGCTTCAGCGAAATATATGCTAGCTCCAGCGTATTGGTATAGGTAAATGAGTACACGTTCAAAAACATGACATATAGGTAAGAAGCTTAATATTCGGGTTTCTGTGTCTTTTAATAGTGGTAAGCGAAATGATGCATCTAACGCGTTACTGGTAATATTGTTATGTGAAAGCATTACACCTTTTGGTTTACCTGTAGTTCCTGAGGTATAAATTATTGTTGCTAAGTCATGAGGTGAAACAGCCGCTTTTCTAGCTTCCACTTCTGGTTGTGTACTTTCATCTTTTCCTAGTTCAAATAATTCTGAATAGTGTTTGCAACCTTCAATATGATCAAAAGAATAGACATCTTTAATTTTTGTGTTGGCTTGTACTTTTCTAACTTTTGCGAGTACATCAACATCAGAAACAAAGCAGTAAGTTGATTCGCTATGGTTTAAAACGTATTCATAATCTTCAGCACAAATCGTTGGATAAATAGGAATGTTTTGTGCTCCAAGTTGCAGGATCCCTATATCCATGATATTCCATTCTGTTCTATTAGTAGTTGAAATTACTGCAATTTTATCATTTTTTTGAATCCCTAATTTTAATAAAGCTCGGCTCATGGCATTTGCTTTATCTAAATAGTCTTTGGTAGACGTTTTTACCCATGTACCATTGTATTTGGTAACCAAAGCTGCATCTAAATTATATGTTTCTAGTTGATAATATGGAAAATCAAAAAGTCTAGTTATTTCTGTCATTAAATGAAAGGGATAAGATTGTAGTATTGCAAAGTATGAAAATAAAAGGGATTTTCAAATATGACATAAATAAAAGGACTTAGTGATAATTAATACTTATTATTTTTATGAATTTGACAATATCTATAGATTATGATTTTAAGGCATTTAAAAGTAAAACTTAAACAGTAATATTACTTATTTTTGAAATAGAATTAAATAAATTATGATTAAAAAGCGTGTAAAACAACTTGCTTTTATTTTAATAATACTTTGTCATTTAGGCTTTTTAGCTGCAATTTTATACGAGAAACAAAATAATATTCTTGTTTCAGGATTTGTTGTTTTTGTATTAATATTACTTGTTATTTCTTATAAGAAAACGCCGTTAAGTATTACAAACCATAGTTTTGAACATGTATTAACAATTGCATTTGTTTTTTTTGGAGCTATTCTTACGTATATTTTATGCGCTTATTTTCTAATAAGTAGTGTGTTGGCTGCTGGTTTGGTGGGTTTAGCGGTAAGTTTTATTCCTGATTTTTTTAAAGATAACCGTTTTGTTAAAACAATGCCTACTGCTGTTTATTGCGGCACTTTTGTTGGTATGACAAATCTAAGTATTGCTACAGACTATATGTTTATCACATTAGCAAGCATTATAACAGGTTTACTTTTAGTAGGTACCAAAGATACTTTTAATGGTGTTGGAGGTAAGTTAGGAACTTTAGCTTTTGGAGGTGTTGTAATTACATTTTTAATCTCTCAATGGATATAGATCATTTTATATTGTTTTTAGCAGGCGCAATTTCTTCTATAGTGACTTTTGTTTTACAAATACACTATAAGTTAGGAGCTGTTAGAGCATCTGCCTTAATTGGTGTTTTTGTTGGAGTTTTTGTCTTGCTATTCCCTAAATTATGCTCTCCCTATTTGACTGAGAATTTACCATTAGTTTGTTTTGGAGCTTCGTTTATAGGTATGGTTTCTTCCGATGTTTTATCAAATTATTTTTTAATAGGAATTTCAGGAATATTATTTACCATCATATTTTTAAATACTAGTGTGTATTTCGAAGGTTTTGGAGGAGGATTAGGTTCTGCAGCTTGTATTGGGCTATTGGTAACTTTAAGTGTACCTATTTTGAAAAAAAACGGAACGTTTAGTAATGGTTTTGCGCAATTAAGAAGACAAATTCAAATTAAAAAGAGAAAGAAAAGAAAAAGAAAAGAAAAAAATAAATTTTAAATCATGTTAAAAAAAAACGGTTTAAGATGGATTCTTAAACCGTTTTTTTTATTAAAAATAATTTTATTTGTTTGTAGTTTCAATCCAAAGTCTAGCATTCACAAAAGCTTCTAGCCAAGGTGATACTTCGTCTTTTCTGCCAGCTGGATAATTTGCCCAATTCCATTGAAATGTTGATCGCTCAATATGAGGCATCATCACTAAATGACGACCTGTTTTATCACACATCATAGCTGTGTTAAAGTCAGATCCGTTGGGATTAGCAGGATAACTATCATAACCATACTTTGCAACAATATTATAGTGGTCTTCATTCTCAGGGAGACTAAATTTACCTTCACCATGAGAAATCCAAACACCTAATGTGCTATCTTTTAAAGTAGATAGCATAACCGAGTTGTTTTCTTGAATCGTTACCGATGTAAACGCACTCTCATGTTTTTGAGAATTATTATGACCCATTTTTCCATGCACGTTATGCTCAGGATTAATAAGTTCTAATTCCATAAATAACTGGCAACCGTTGCAAATTCCTACAGACAGCGTATTCTCTCTTTCAAAGAAATTTTTAATCGCCTTATTCGCATTTTCATTATATTTAATTGCACCAGCCCAACCTTTTGCAGATCCTAAAACATCACTATTAGAAAAGCCTCCAACTGCTCCTAAAAACTGAATGTCCTCTAAAGTTTCTCGACCAGAAATTAAATCTGTCATATGTACATCCTTCACATCAAAACCAGCTAAATACATCGCATTTGCCATCTCTCGTTCAGAATTTGACCCTTTTTCGCGCAGGATTGCTGCTTTTGGTCTCGGTCTGTTAGAATCTATATTTGGTAATTTTCCTGTAAAGTGCTTCGGAAATTTATAAACAAGTGGTGATTGTGCATAATTTTCAAATCGTGCTTTAGCCAAGCCGTTTGCCGTTTGCTTTTGATCTAATAAAAAAGACGTTTTGTACCATGCTGTTCTCATTTCAGAAACATTAAAAGAAAACTGATCGTCATTATTTGTTATGGTAACATTTTCTGAGTCATTAACAGATCCTATGTTAAAAAACTCAATATCTTGATCTTTTAAAATGTGTTCTACGGAAACATCTGCTTGAAAGACTAATCCTGCATTTTCAGCAAATAATACCTTTATAGAATCGTCTTCGTTTAATACTGAAATATCAATATCTGCTCCTAAATCTCTATCTGCAAAACACAGTTCTAATAGCGTCGTTATCAATCCGCCAGAAGCCACATCATGTCCTGCCGAAATTTTGTCGGCCTTTATAAGGTCTTGTATCGTGTTGAAAGTATTTTTTAAAAAGCTAGCGTTTTTAACATCTGGAGCTTGGTTACCAATCGTGTTTAAGGTTTGATAAAAAGAGCTTCCTCCTAATTTAAAATCATCTTGAGAAATATTGATATAATAAATGTTTTCACCATTGTTTTGAAAAACAGGTTCTATAACTTTAGTAATCTCATTACAATTTCCTGCTGCAGAAATAATAACTGTTCCTGGAGAAATTACTTCGCCTTCAGGATATTTTTGTTTCATTGATAATGAATCTTTACCAGTAGGAACATTGATGCCCAAATCTATAGAAAACTCAGAAATAGCTTTCACAGCTTGATATAAACGCGCATCTTCACCTTCATTTTTACAAGGCCACATCCAGTTTGCCGATAATGATACCGACTGTAAATTGTCTTTTAAAGGCGCCCAAATAATATTGGTTAAAGCTTCTGTAATAGAATTTCTACTTCCAGCTTCTGGATGAATTAAACCAGAAATAGGAGAGTGGCCAATAGAGGTCGCAACACCTTCTTTTCCATTATAATCTAATGCCATGACACCAACATTATTTAAAGGAATTTGTAGCGATCCAACACACTGTTGCTTTGCAACTTTACCACCAACACAGCGATCTACTTTGTTTGTTAACCAGTCTTTACAGGCTACAGCTTCGAGTTGCAATACTTGATTTAAGTAGATTTTGATATTTTTGGTTTTATATCTTGAGTTTTTATAGTTTCTTTTTATGGTTTGATCTGTTAGGATGGTTTTAGGCGAGGATCCAAACATATCTTCTAAAGCCAGATCCATGGGTTTATCACCTTTAGTTTTAGATTCAAAAGTAAATCTGTTGTCTCCAGTGACATCACCAACAGTGTACATTGGTGAGCGCTCACGATCTGCTATTTTTTGAAGCGTTTTTGTGTGTTCTTCAGAAATCACCAAGCCCATACGTTCTTGTGACTCGTTACCAATGATTTCTTTAGCAGAGAGTGTAGGATCTCCAACAGGTAATTTATCTAAATCAATTTTTCCACCTGTGTCTTCTACCAATTCTGATAAGCAATTTAAATGGCCTCCAGCACCATGATCATGAATTGAAACAATAAAATTTTCTTCACTTTCTACCATGCCACGAACAGCATTTGCTGCACGTTTTTGCATTTCGGGATTAGAACGTTGTACAGCATTAAGCTCAATGCCAGATGCAAATTCTCCGGTATCGGCAGATGATACAGCAGCTCCACCCATTCCTATTCTATAATTTTCACCACCAAGAATAACAATTTTATCTCCTTCTTTTGGTGTGTCTTTTAATGCTTGCTCTGCTTTACCATAACCAATACCTCCAGCTTGCATGATGACTTTGTCGTATCCTAATTTTCTAGCTGCAGATGCGCTTGACGATGCGTTTTCTTCATGCTCAAAAGTTAATACAGAACCACAAATTAACGGCTGTCCAAATTTATTCCCAAAGTCTGAAGCGCCATTAGATGCTTTAATCAAAATATCCATTGGTGTTTGGTATAACCAATCTCTAGCTTCAAATTTTTGTTCCCATGGACGATTTTCTTCTAATCGAGAGTATGAGGTCATATATACTGCAGTTCCTGCTAATGGCAATGAGCCTTTTCCTCCAGCTAATCGGTCACGAATTTCACCACCTGATCCTGTCGCAGCTCCATTAAATGGCTCAACTGTTGTTGGGAAGTTGTGTGTTTCAGCTTTTAAAGAGATGACAGATTCAAAATCTTTTTTAGTGTAGAAATCTGGAATATCTGCTCTTTTTGGTGCAAATTGTTCCACTTTAGGGCCTTTTATAAATGCAACGTTATCTTTATAGGCCGAAACGATATCATTAGGATTTTGCTTTGATGTTTCTTTAATCATTTTGAAAAGCGAAGTAGGCATTTCTTCTCCATCAATAACAAATGTGCCGTTAAATATTTTATGACGACAATGCTCACTATTTACTTGCGAAAACCCAAATACTTCAGAGTCTGTTAATGGTCGCCCTATTTTTTTAGCAACACCTTCTAGGTATTCTATTTCTTCATCATTAAGAGCTAAACCTTCTTGTTGATTATATGCTGAAATATCTTCTATGTTTAAAATCGCTTCGGGTTGAATATCTATTGTAAACGATTCTTGATTTAGACCGTCAAATTTTTCTGATATCATTGGGTCATAATCAGAAAAGTTTTCAGAAACAGCCTGGAATTCTTCAATACGAATGATGTTATCAATACCCATGTTTTGAGTTATTTCAACTGCATTGGTACTCCATGGCGTTATCATAGCTGCTCGTGGTCCAACAAAAAAAGCATCGAGAGATGCTTGTTCTAGTTTGGGTTGGTCGCCAAATAACCATGTCAATTTAGCTATGGTTTGCGTTGATAATTCTTTTGTTGCTTGAACAGCAAATATTTTACTGTTTTGGTTTCCGAAGAAATGAATCATTATATCGTATTTAGTTGTGATTTTTGTAAGCTCAAATTTACACTTTTTTCATGATAATTAAAGTGCTAATTGTTAGTGAAAATTTATAGTTATTCACGCTTTATTAACCAAAAAAAAAGCGACTTTTAGGTTGACTTTAATTTGTAAAGTTCCTAATAGTCGCTTTTGTTATAAGTGGTTTAATTGTTATTGTTTTATCAATTTTTTTGTGGTGCTTCCATTTTCCGAAGTGAATTTTACCACATAAACACCTTTAGATATACCAGAGATATTTAAGGTATTATGATTAGCTGTAATTGTTTGGACTTGTACTTTTTTGCCTAGAAGGTCATAAACTTCAGCCGCTAGTTGGTAATTAGATAGAATAGTTATTTCATTTCCTTTGGCAGGATTAGGATACATTTTGATTGTATTTGCGATTTCAAAATCATCTACAGATAAACTTTCCCATCTATTTTGTGCATCTGGTCCTCCCCAAATTACAGTTGCTAAGTAAGGGTTGTCAATAAACGGATTTCTATTGCCTTGCGCATAAGTGTTGCTTGCATTACCATGATAATCATTACGAGCAATTTCGATATCTGAAACTGGATCTTGTGCGTTCCATTCTAAAAATAAATCTATCATATCATCTGGTGTTGAGGCGTCACTACCTATGCCTACACCTGTTGGTAAACAGCGATCTCCATAGCGCAAATACATATACATTATGATACGTGCACAATCTCCTTTCCATTCGTCTCCTGGATACCAGCCACCATTAGAATTTCCAGATTCTCCATTTATAAATTGACCAGTACTTTTATCGGCAAATCTTAAGCTACCTCTAGAACCATTGCGTTGCACATCTGTTGGTCTAAGCATTTGGGCGTCAGATCCTGGTCCTGAAGTTCCTAAATTTGGGCTTCCTAAAGATTTTGGGTAGACATGTTCTCTGTTCCAATCACCAACACTTCCGCCATTATCATACTTATTTCTAGAACGATCTGTGGTCACGTTACCATCGGTATTATTATAACCGTAAAGTAGGATAACATTACTAGAATTATTAGGATCTTCGTCTGTGATTCTCGAAGCATCCCAAACATCGCTATACGATAGATAATTGACATGCTTATCAATTGTTAAATCGATGAGTTCACTTTTTAATGTAAGTCCTGTAGAATTAATTTCACTACCATAATAGGATTGTAAATCTGAAGGAGGTGTTAATTGAGCATTTGCTGTAAATGAGGTTACAAATGCTAGTAGGATAATGTATATTATTTTCATGTAATTGGGATTTTTAGTTTTAGGTGCGAGTGCAAACTTACAATATTTTGCAAAATATTCTTGAGGATATTCAGCAGGATCATGTTTAGTTATTCACGCTTTATTAACTAAAAAAAAGCGGAACTACACTTTGATATTATAGTGAATAGGATCGCTCTTTTTGTAAAATGTTGATATGATTACTGTTTTATTAATTTTTTTGTAATACTTCCATTTTCCGAAGTCAATTTTACTAAATAAACACCTCTAGATAAAGTAGATATTTGTAATTGTTTTTGATTAGTATTTATAGTTTGAACGTTTACTTTTTTACCAAGAACGTCATATACTTCGGCAACGAGGTTTATATTGGAATCTATGTATACGATGTTTCCATTTGCAGGATTTGGATACATTTTTACAATGTCTTGGGTTTGAAACTCATCTACAGATAATGCTGTTTGCCAAATTTCAAAAACAAATTGTGGGTTATCAATAAAAGGGTTTCTGTTATCTTGTCTATTAAAAATGGCATTATTTCTATCAATTTCTCTTTGAGAAACTGGATCGTTGATGTGCCAATTGTATAAGACATCTAAAAATGGTTGGTCAATTGCTTGGTTTTGTGTGCCATCAAACATAACGTAATTGAAACCATCAATTTGATCTTCATAACGTGTTGCAAAGAAAAAATACATTCTTGCGATATCCCCTTTAAATTCGTCAATAGGTTCAAAAACATCACCATTATAGCTAGATCCAACTCCTGTAGTTGTGTTTTCTCCTCGTTTTGTTCCGTTAGAATATTCATCGAATTGTGTAGTCGTATCTACAAACCCGTATGGTAAATTGGCTCTTTGTGCATTAACGTATTTATCTGAAGGAATCACAAAATGTGCATCATTACGCATTGGAGAGGCGCTATTAAATGACGATTGTGGTATAACATGTTCTCTATTAAAACGTTGACCTTCTGCTGTTCCTAATGTACCATCATCTTGTTGGTTAGAACCGTAAGTATACTCATAAGCATCTGGTAAATTTGTACTAGTGTTGTCTGGATTTTGAAAAACACCTTCAGAATACATGTCTAATAGGGTGCCATTATTTTCAAAATATACATCTATATCAGAGAATTCATAGGTGTCATAAAGTGCAGAATATCCTAAATCTTGAGCGATGTACTCTGTAGCCAGACCATCGTTATTATTATCAATAATGTTTTTTAGCTGAGTTTTTAGCACAAACCCAGTTCCTGTAGCCGAATCATAATATCCAGTTGGTATTTGAGAGAAAGCAACAGTAGAAATTAATAATGTGAGTATTAAGTCAATGTGTTTCATGCGTTTCGTTTTTATTTCTTTTCTAGTAATGCCATATAAAAACCATCAAAACCAGTTTTATGAGACAAAATACTTTTGTCTTTAACAAAAGTAAAGTCTTTTCCTAACTCAGATGTTAAAAATAGGTCAACCTGCGCTTTGTTTTCAGAAGGTAAAATAGAACACGTTGCATATACTAGTTGTCCACCTGTTTTTACCATTCTAGAGTATTGTTGTAAAATCTCTTGTTGTGTGATTTTGATGTTATCAATGAATTCTGGTTGTAATTTCCATTTTGCATCAGGATTACGTCGTAACACACCTAATCCAGAACATGGTGCATCAATTAAAACGCGGTCTGCTTTGTCGTATAGTTTTTTAATAACCTTGGTAGATTCTATAGGTCGTGTTTCTATATTCCAAGCACCATTACGCTTAGCTCTGCGTTTAAGTTCATGTAATTTGTTAGCATAAATATCTAAAGCAATGATTTGTCCCTTGTTTTCCATTAAAGTAGCTAGGTGAAGTGTTTTTCCTCCAGCTCCTGCACAAGTATCAACAACTCGCATTCCAGGTTTTACATCTAAAAATTCTGCAACTAATTGCGATGAGGCATCTTGCACTTCAAAATAGCCTTTTTTGAATGCTTCAGTTTGAAATACGTTTGCTCTTTCCTTAAGTTTAAGTGCGTTTGCATATCCTTTGATGCTTTCGGTTTCTATGCCATCATCAAATAGTAATGCTTGTAATTTTTCTTTTGTAGTATTAAGTGTGTTAACTCTTAAAACAACATCTGCTTGTTCGTTTAGAGCAGCAATTTCTTTGGTCCAAATAGATTCACCTAATTCTTTGACACCTAATTCATCTAGCCAATCAGGAATAGATTCTTTAAATTTTCGGGTATTAGATAATTCGTCAAAACGTCCTTTTATTTTACGCGTTGGTGTATTTTCAAAATAGCTCCAATCGGGTAATTTAATACCTCTTAAAGTAGCCCAAACTGCAAATATGCGCCAAATATTCTCACGATCATAAGGGGCTTTAACTTCTGCAATTTCAGTGTACAAACGTTTCCATCTAACAATATCGTAAGTGGTTTCTGCAACAAAGCCACGATCTCTACTTCCCCAACGCTTGTCACGTTTTAGAAGTTGTTGAATGACTTTATCGGCATATTTGCCTTCGTTAAGGATTAGTGTTAATCCATCGATGACTGCAAAACATAAATTTCTGTGTAGACGCATTATAAAAAATTAAGCATGCAAAGGTACATTAAAAGTTGGTATATATAGAAGACTCTAAAAAATGTTATCTTCTGAAAAGAAGTATTATGCTTAAAAAAAATGGGGTTATTGATAACAAATGGCATTTGGTCGTTGGAGATAAGAATGCTATTTATGTACTTGGTAGCGCTTAATATTTTATTGAAAATGATATTGGAGAACCTGAAAGAATTGATAATTTTCTGCACACAGAAAACTTTTTTCACATACGTAAAAATAGAGACATTAGGTATGTATAATAGGCTTAATAGAGCATCTATGGCACAATTAATTATAGATGTTAAGGCGCTTAAAAATGAAGTTTGATTGATAGTGTATTTTTGTTTTTTTTGAAAAGCTTAATGATTATGTCATGGAGCTTTTCTATTTTTAGACACACACTTCAAATTTCATGTTATGAAAAGACTATTGGTTATTGTATTGGGACCTATATTGATAATAGGACTGGGAAGTTGCGGTTTATTTAGAGCTAATACATTTAAATACGAAGCTGTTGCAAGTAAGATTCCTAAGCTTGAAATCGAAATTTTAATGCAGGATTCTACTTTAAATGTTAGAGCTTTAGAAGTTGATAAGGCAGGCACAGGGATTTTTGCGACCTCAAAAGGTGATGTAGGGTTTATTTATGAATCAAAGGGTTTAAATTTAGATTATAATCAAGAGGAGGAGTTGAGGTGTGATATATTTTATGGACTAAATTTTGGTAAAGATTCGGTAGCCAATTTTAGATCTGTCGCTAAAACGAAAAATACATTTTTTGCATTAACCATTGGGAATCCTGCAATTATGTTTTCTGCCATAGATGATGAGATTAGACCGTTTTTATATGAAGAACATCATCCAAACGTGTTTTATGATGCTATGGAGTTTTGGAATGACGAAGAAGGTATTGCTATTGGTGATAGCATAGACGGTTGCTTGTCTGTAATCATTACAAGAGATGGTGGTAATACATGGGCAAAATTAACTTGTGATCAATTACCAAAAGGTATAGAAGGAGAAGGCGCTTTTGCAGCTAGTGATACTAATATTGCTATTGTGGGTGATCATACTTGGGTAGCAACAACAGCTGGAAGACTATATTTTTCTGATGATAAAGGTCTAACATGGTCAATTTACAATACACCAATTGTTAAAGATAAAGACACAGAAGGTATTTATTCTATAGCTTTTTACGATATTAAAAACGGTTTCGCTATTGGTGGTGATTATACAAAACCAGAAGAAAATACTGCCAATAAGATGAGAACTAGAGATGGTGGTAAGACATGGCAATTAGTGGCTCAAAATGAAAGTCCGGGTTATAGAAGTTGTGTACAGTATGTGCCAGAATCTAAGGCTCAAAAGTTAGTTGCATTAGGTTTTAAAGGAATTGATTACTCTGATGATGCTGGAGATTCATGGACACATTTAAGTGACGAAAGTTTTTATACTATAAGATTTTTAAATGATAGTGTTGCCTATGCTGCAGGAGATAAAAGAATTGCTAAACTCACATTTAGGAAATAAAAAAGAAGCCTTAGGGCTTCTTTTGTTTTAAGGTGTATTTTTTTTATGCTTTTCTTTTCTTTTTTGAAACTCTTCTAGCATTTGTCTTTTAAATTGTTCTTCAGCAATTTTAAGTAGAATAATTTTTTTTGCAGGTATTGCTGTTAACAAGCTTTCAAATAGATCTGCTTTGAGATTGTGCTGTTCTTTTTCAAAAGCTATAAAATCTTTAAGAGCAGTTTTAGCTTCGGTTTCAGTAAGTGATTCTAATTTTATATTACGTCGTTTTTCTTTTTCTGTGTGACGTAGCATATCTTTTTCTTTTTCATAGGCATTGTAAATAGGCCAAAATTTTTGTGCTTCGGTTTCATTGAGTTCTAATCGCTCTGTGATGTAGGCTATTTTTAAAGCTTTAAAGCGCTCTCGTTTACCTTTGTTTTGTGAAAATGCTGTGAGCGTAATAATGCAAACTATGAGTGTTAAAATTGTTTTTTTCATATGGTTATTCTATAATAAGATCTTCAATATTAGAACTATTTAATAAATAGTCTTTTAATTGATCTTGGGTGATTTCTGATTCTAAAAAATTGTCATTACTAAGCTCTTCATAAGTTAAAAGCTGAGATAATTCATAACTGGTAAAATTTTCATCGGCTATATAATCTTCAATAGAAGCAAGGTCAAGCGAGTCAAACGTTAATTCTTCCGAAGCATTATAAAAAACATTAAACATTAATACTAATGAAGCAGCTATAGCAGAACCATAGATTACTTTTTTCCAATTAATAAGAGGAATAACTTTTGTGTCTTGTGTTGTATCTAATGATTCAAAGATGCGTTCTTCTAAAGTGTCAAAATAAGAATCTGGAATATCAAAACCAGAGTGCTCAACCTTGTTTTTTAAAGGTGTGTCACTAAGTATTTGCTCTTCAACTTGTGAAAAGTAATCTTTAGGCACTTTAAATCCTGAAGTGTTGATATCGTCTAATTTTTTTTGTTTCATATGTATAAGACTCAAAAGTTTATCATTAGTTTAATCTTGAGTTAAATAGGCTTCAATTTTTTTGGCTGCAATATGATACGATGCCTTTAAAGCGCCTTCACTTGTTTCTAAAATATCAGACATGTCTTTATATTTAATATCCTGAAAATATCTCATGTTAAAAACGAGTTGCTGTTTTTCTGGCAATGTAGCAATTGCTTTTTGTAATTTGAGTTGTATCTCATCACCTTCAAAATAGACATCTGCTGTTAAATTATTAATGGCATTTTGTTGTAATTCTTCCGAAGAAAATTTTAAACGTTTAGCATTTTTATTAAGATGTGTTATAGATTCGTTAGTTGCAATACGGTACATCCATGAAAATAATTTGCTATCACCTTTAAAATTATCTAGGTTTTTATAAACCTTTATAAACGTATTTTGTAATACATCATCTGCGTCGTCATGGGATTTTACAATATGACGTATATGCCAATATAAGCGCTCTTTATAAAGTGTTAAGAGTTCTTTATAGGCTGTGTCTTTTGTAGCAGGTTGCGTAAGTTGTTGTATAAACTGTTGCTCGTTATCCAATAAAAACGTTTTTATTTTAGACGCATTAATGTACATAAAGTTTAATGGAACAAAATATTTTTTATAAATAGTTGTAAATCAGTAGATTAAATTCATAAATATCGATAAAGTGTAAAAAATAACGATGAAATGCATATTTTTTTTGTTTTGTATGATAATTTGGATTAAATTTGTTTAAGTTTAACCTACTTTCTATTACCTTTTTCCCCAAATATGGTAATTAAACAAAAAAGGATGCTACCTCATTAGCATCCTTTTTTATATTTAAATATGGTTTTATTTTACTTCGGAAATATCTATTTATTCAAAACTCTGCATATCTACTAGTTTTTTATAAACCCCTTTTTTAGCGATGAGTTCGCTGTGCGTTCCTTGCTCAGCAATTTCTCCTTTATTCATGACGATAATTTCATCTGCATTTTGAATGGTTGATAAACGATGCGCAATGATGATAGAGGTTCTATTTACCATCATTTTTTCTAATGCATCTTGCACGAGACGTTCACTTTCGGTATCAAGTGCTGAGGTTGCTTCATCGAGAATCATAATTGGAGGATTTTTTAAAACGGCTCTTGCAATACTAAGGCGTTGTTGTTGTCCGCCAGATAATTTACCGCCAGAATCTCCAATATTGGTTTCAATACCATTAGAGAGGTCTTTAACAAACTCCCAAGCGTTAGCTACTTTTAGAGCTTCAATGATTTCTTCATCTGTTGCATTTTCTTTTCCTAAAAGCATATTGTTTTTGATAGAATCATTGAACAATATAGAATCTTGAGTTACTAATCCCATTAAATTTCTTAATGAATGTTTAGTGATGTCTCTTATGTCTTGACCATCAATAGAAATTGAACCGTCGGTAACATCATAAAAACGAGTTACGAGATTAGCGATGGTTGATTTCCCACTTCCCGATTGACCAACGAGCGCCACACTTTTTCCTTTAGGGACTTTTATAGAAAAGTTTTTTAAGACTAAATCATCTTCATATTTAAACGAAATGTTATTGATGCCAATTTCCGAAGTAAAATTAGGTTTTACAACCGCATTTGGTTTGTCTTCTAGAGTAGAAGGTGTATTGAGAATTTCTAAAACACGTTCTGCAGCAGCATTACCTTTTTTAACACTGTAACTGGCTTTACTTATTGATTTGGCTGGTGTTAAAATGTTATACGCAAGTCCCATGTAAGCAATAAAAGAACTGGCATCTAACGTCCCTTCAATAAGCACCATTCGTCCACCATACCAAAGTAAAATAGAAATTACTGTGATACCTAAAAACTCACTTGTAGGAGAGGCAAAATTTTGGCGATTCAATAATTTATTTGAGAAATTGAAAAAGCGGTATGTAGATGCTTTAAATTTATTATAAAACGAACTTTCTCCATTAAAGCCTTTAATTACTTTTAATCCGCCTAAAGTTTCTTCAACAATAGATAAGAAATTACCTTGTTCTCTTTGTACGCGATCTGATTTCTTTTTTAATGATTTTCCAATTCTAGAAATTATAAATCCAGATAATGGAATAAAAATAAATACAAATAAGGTAAGTTGAGGACTAATTAATAACATCATTATGATGGTAAAAATAATGGTAAGAGGTTCTCTAACGATGAGTTCTAATATTGATAAAAATGAGCCTTGAATTTCTTGTACATCATTAGATATTCTTGCAATAGTATCTCCTTTTCTTTTTTCTGAAAAGAAAGCGATAGGAAGCTTAGTAATTTTGTCAAATATGGCATTTCTTAAATCTTTTAATACACCATTTCTTAAAAATGTAATGAAAAACATTGCTAAATAATTAGAGATGTTTTTTAAAAAGAATAGAATAATAACCAAGCCAATTACTAGAATTAAAGCTTTTGAAGGATCATTTAAAGCATACTCATTAACTTGATAACTCATGGTGTCTTTAAAAAAATCCATTGTGTTTCCAATACCTGTCCATACAGGTTTTGTAATTGCTTCTTGCTTTACATTTGGTTGAGATGTTGGAAATAAAACATCTAACATTGGTATTAACGCAATAAAAGATAAGGCGCTAAATAATGCATAAAATATATTGCAGATAATATTTAATATGGCGAATTTTTTATAAGGTCTCGCAAAACCAAGTATTTGCTTAAAGTAATTCATTAACTAAGTTTCATGTCTTTTAAAATGGCATCAATCTTAGCTTCCAATTGTTGTTCCGTTTCTTTAAATGCAGACACATTGTCAAGTGTTGTGTTAACACTTATGTAAAATTTAATTTTTGGTTCTGTTCCACTAGGTCGTAGAGCAATTTTGCTTCCATCTTCTGTATGGTAAATTAATACATTAGATTTAGGAATATCTATAGCAGTCGTATCTCCTGTTATAGGGTTTTTAGATGTAGATAGTTGATAGTCTTCAATTAAAACTACTTTAGAGTTGTTAACCACTTTTAAAGGGTTTTCACGAGCATCAATCATCATTTGTTTGATTTCTTGAGCACCTTCAATACCTTTTTTAGTTAATGACACCAGGCGTTCTTTATAAATACCATGTTCTACATATAATTTTATTAATTCTTCATAAACACTGCTGCCTTTTGATTTTGCTTGAGCTGCTATTTCACATGCTAAAAGGGTAGAGGTTACTGCGTCTTTATCTCTTACAAAGTCACCAACCATAAAACCGAAACTTTCTTCTCCACCACCAATAAAATCTAGTTTTGGGAAATCATGTATTAATTTAGCAATCCATTTAAAACCTGTTAATACAATTTTGCAATCTACATCATATGATTTTGCTAAAACTGGCAACATAGGTGTAGATACGATTGTGCTTGCTATAAATTGATTTCCGTTAATTTTATTGTCAGTTTTCCATTGTTTTAAAAGAAAATCTGTCATTAATAACATGGCTTGGTTACCATTTAATATAACAAGTTTGTTGTCTAAATCTCTTACCACAACACCTAGTCTATCGCAATCTGGATCTGTACCAATAACAATATCACCATCAACTTTATCTGCTAACTCAATGGCCATTTTTAAGGCTTCTGGCTCTTCAGGGTTTGGAGATACAACGGTTGGAAAATCACCATTAGGTTCGCGTTGCTCTTCAACAATGTTTACGTTGGTGTAACCTGCACGTTTTAAGGTTTCTGGTACTGCTGTAATTGATGTGCCATGAAGCGAAGTAAATACAATGTTTAATTGTTTTCTAGCTTCTTCGGAAGTATTAAAGCTTCCGTTTTTTACAGATTCAGTAATAAATATATCATCAATATCTTCACCTATATATTGAATAAGATTATTATTGGCTTTAAAGTTTATTTCTGAATATTCTAAACCATTTATTACTGAAATTAATTCGGCATCTTGAGGTGGTACTAATTGTCCGCCATCTTGCCAATATACTTTATAACCATTATATTCTGGAGGATTGTGAGATGCTGTTAACACAATGCCACAATGACAATTTAAATGTTTGACAGCAAATGATAACTCTGGTGTAGCGCGTAAATCTTCAAAAAGATAGACTTGTATTCCGTTTGCAGAAAACACATCAGCAACCACTTTTGCTAATGATTTACTATTGTGTCTACAATCGTACGCAATGGCAACTTTTAATGTTTCCGAAGGAAATTGAGTTTTCATATAATTACTCAAGCCTTGGGTATTTTTTCCTAAGGTATATTTATTAATTCGGTTGGTGCCAACTCCCATAATACCACGCATGCCACCTGTTCCAAACTCTGCGTCTTTGTAAAAACTTTCTTTGAGGGTGTTTGTATCGTTGGCGATTAGATCTTTGATAGTGTTTTGTGTGTCTTGGTCAAAGGTTGGCGAAAGCCAAGAGTTTACACGTTCTAATAGTTGTGGTTCGATGTGTGTCATGAGAATTGTTTATAATAAAAAATCAAAATGGTTTCTAGGTAAAAATACGGAATTCAATAATTTTTAGAGCTTAGCAATTAAAAAATAATTTCGATTTTAAAAATTAAGTTCTTGTTTGATTAAATAGCGACTGCTATTGCGTTTAGAACGTAAAATAAGTTCGCCTAAAAATCCTGCTACAAAAAACTGAGATCCTAAAATCATGGTAGTTAATGCGATATAAAATTGAGGACGCTCAGTAATGAGTCGGCCAGTTTGATTTAGAATTAATTTATCAATACCTAAATACATCGCAAATACAAAGCCGATAGCAAACATAAATACGCCTAAAGCACCAAAAAGGTGCATTGGCCGTTTTCCGAAGCGTGATAAAAACCAAATGGTAATTAAATCAAGAAATCCATTGATAAAACGATCCATTCCAAATTTAGTTTCACCATATTTTCTAGCTTGATGTAGCACTACTTTTTCACCAATTTTAGTAAATCCTGCATTTTTGGCAAGCACAGGAATATAGCGATGCATTTCTCCATTAACATCAATATTCTTAACAACGTTGTTACTGTAGGCTTTTAGTCCGCAATTAAAATCATTCAATGTAACACCAGAAGTTCGTCGTGCTGCCCAATTAAATAGTTTTGAAGGTAAGTTTTTAGAAAGGACAGAATCGTAGCGTTTCTTTTTCCATCCAGAGACGAGGTCAAACTTATCTATAACAATCATGTTGTAGAGTTCTGGGATTTCTTCTGGATTATCTTGCAAATCTGCATCCATAGTAATGATAACATCACCTTCTGCCTTTGCAAATCCTGCGTGTAAGGCTTGTGATTTTCCGAAGTTTTTAAGAAAACGAATGCCTTTAACACTCTCGTTTTTTTGAGATAATGTCATTATGGTTGCCCAAGAATCATCGGTACTACCATCATCAATAAAAATGATTTCATATGAAAAACGATTGGACTGCATGACTTTTGCAATCCAATCGTGTAATTCTGTTATTGATTCTTGTTCGTTAAGTAGTGGTATGACTACTGATATATTCATTTAGTAATTTTGAAAATTTAATACCTCAAAAATAATGAATTTATTTAAGCTCAATAGATTATTTACTTTTCATTACTAATCCTGCTATTAAAGACCAAATTAGTCCAAAAAGTGCACTCATACCTATCCAGAATGCACTAATAATTCCTGGGCTTTGAAACATTTCAACAAATTTCATTCCTTGATCTATTTGATCTTGTGTCATATTTGGGTTTTGAGCGAGCATGTTTTCTTCTGCTACTTCTGATAATTGAGACATAAATTCTGGATCAATTACATAATTAAATATTAAAAAGTAAACGATATAAGCTATAGCGCTTATCACACCAATAATTACACCTAATTTAATAGCGTTGCCTAAGGTTAGTGTGTTGGCATTGTGTGATTTGTATTTGCTAATGGCATAAAATATAACCACAGGAAATATAATGTAGTATAAGTAATTTGGCCATTGAACACCTTCTAATGCCATACCTGTAACGTAAGTAATTACTGAAATAGCAATCATTACAACACCTAATATAATGCCGTAATTAATTCCAAATTTTCCTGCTGTAATTGGTTGAGTTTCCATAAATTTTAGTTGATTAATTAGTTAATATGTTTGGTTAGTATATATTTGTTTTGAAATGTTACAATTTTCTTCGGAATAAAATAGAATTAAAAAAAGAAAATAATTTATTGGTAATTTACAAAAATTACTTAAATTTGCACCTCCAAAATAGTAAGGAATTTTAAAGCATAAAGCGATGAGAAAAGGAATACATCCAGAAAATTATAGATTAGTAGCATTTAAAGACATGTCTAACGATGACGTTTTTTTAACTAAATCTACTGCTGAGACTAGTGAAACAATTGACGTTGATGGTGTTGAATACCCAGTAGTTAAATTAGAAATCTCTAGAACATCTCACCCATTTTACACTGGTAAGTCTAAATTAGTAGATACGGCTGGTCGTATTGATAAATTCAAAAACAAATACGCTAAGTTTAAAAAATAAGCTTAGAATTTATATAGTAACAAAGCCTTCAGGATTTTTCTCGAAGGCTTTTTTGTTTTCTATAATTAATCTACATTTGATACTTAATCAAACTTTTAAGTTAGAACTTTACAATTAACTTTAAACTTCAAACGACTCATATTGTTATGAACTATATTCTTTTTGATGGACCATCACGTCATAATCTTTTGCCTTTTACATATACGAGACCTGTTGCAGATATAAGAGTTGGAATCCTTACCATTAGAGAAAAATGGGAGAAACATTTAGGATGTACTACAACTACTATTACAGAAGAGTATTTGTCTGAAAAATACCCAATGGTTGAGCTTGATCAAAACGTAATGATTAATGCTTCATTTTTGCCTAATGCTAAGTTAGTTGCAATTATTAAAGGCTTGCAAGAAAATCAAGCTGTGTTCTCTGGTGAAGATGTGATTGCGTTTTTTACAAAAGACTCGCAAGACGAAGTCAATTTTGAAACCTATGAAGCTATTGAGTTTAATGAATCCGTTTTAAAAATAGAGCATACTTGGGATATTTTTGCAAAAAATGGAGATGCTATCCAAGCAGATTTTGATGTATTAACTCAAGATAGAACCTCACAACCTATTCCAAGCACATGTAATGTTCTTGGTGATGAACATATATTTATAGAAGAAGGTGCTACACTAAAGTTTGCTACGTTAAACGCTACTACTGGTCCAATTTATATTGGTAAAGATGCCGAAGTTATGGAAGGCAGTATCATTAGAGGTCCTTTAGCGCTTTGTGAGCACGCCACAATAAAGTTAGGGGCTAAAATTTATGGACCAACTACAGTTGGACCTCATAGTAAAGTGGGTGGAGAAGTTAATAACTCAGTCATTTTTGGGTATTCAAATAAAGGCCATGATGGGTTTTTAGGGAATTCAGTATTGGGAGAATGGTGTAACCTTGGTGCAGATACTAATAATTCTAATCTTAAAAATAACTATGCCGAAGTAAGACTTTGGGATTATCAAACCGAAGGTTTTGCAAAAACCGGATTGCAATTTTGTGGACTTATGATGGGAGATCACAGTAAATGTGGCATCAATACCATGTTTAATACTGGTACAGTTGTTGGAGTTAGTGCTAATATCTTTGGAAGCGGATTTCCTAGAAATTTTATACCAAGTTTTTCTTGGGGAGGAAGTTCAGGCTTTACAACATATTTAACTAAAAAAGCGTTTGAAGTTGCTGAAGTCGTTATGAAACGTAGAGGTATCGCGTTTACTGATGTCGATAAAAATATATTAGAACACGTTTTTGAGGAAACTCAAAAATGGAGAAAAAGTTAACCTTAAATTACATAAAACATGAAATTTATTAGTCTTATACTGTTATTATTGGCATTAAATTTTGGGTTTGCCCAAACCTATAGCATTAAAAACCTAGAGCTTAATGATGATAAAAGTCAATATGGAGTTGTATTCTATAATGGTGATAAAGTCTATTATACATCATATATGTTAGATAATAGAAATAGAGCAAGACGAGATAATGATAAACGATTAATCTTTACCATGTTTGAAGGTCAAATGACCAAAGAGGGAGAAATTATTAACCCGAAACAGTTTAATAAGTCTGAGAAATTCGTTTTTAATACCTCAAGTGCAGGTTTTAGTAATGATGGTAAATACATGTACATTACAACTAACTTCATGAAACGCGGTAAATCGTACAAAAGAAAATTAAAATCTATCAATCTCAATATTCAAAGAGGTGAATATGTTGAAGGTCGTGGTTGGACTAATTTTGAACCTTTACCTTTTTGTAAACCGAACTATAATTATGGACACGCGACGTTGAGTCCAGATGGATCTACCATGTATTTTACATCAAATGCAGATGGAGCTCATGGCCAAACCGATTTATTTAAAGTGAAAATTTTAGGAAATGGTGAGTATGGCAAAGTTGAAAATTTAGGTAAAAAAATTAATTCGCCTAGAAAAGATATGTTCCCTTTTGTGAGTAAAGACAATGTATTATACTTTGCTTCAGATCGTGTAGGAGGTGTAGGAGGATTGGATATTTATAGTTATGATTTAAATGGGGATCCAGAAACGACAGAGCCAATAAATTTACAACAACCTATTAATAGTAGGAGTGATGATTTTTGCTACATCATACATGAAGATGGTAAACGAGGTTATTTTTCATCAAGACGACCAAAGGGAGAAGGCGATGATGATATTTACTACTTTACTTTAGACTAGATTTTTTAACACGTTTTAAATCCAGCATATTAATTGGGTTGATGCCCAAACCATTAACATTTTTTCGTGTAAAGCGTACCACTTCATCATAAAATAAAGGCACAATAGGAGTTTGTGACATGACTAAACTATCCATTTTTGTATAAAGTGCCTCACGTTGCTTTGTATCGGTGATTGTAAATGCTTCTTGATACCAAGCATCAAATTGTTCACTTCGGAAATGTGTATAATTTGGACCATTAGGCGCGAAATTTTTACTAGAAAATAATGACAAGTAGTTTTCTGCATCTGGATAATCTGCAACCCAACTTGCTCTAAACATGTTTAATTTACCATTAGCTTTAGCATCTTTTAAAGTGGCTGCAGGTATAACATCAACATTAACAACAATGCCAATTTTTTGAAGCTCTCGTTGTATGTACTCACAAAAACTTAAATAATTACTGGTTGTAGTGATTGTAATTTCAGGATTTGAAATTCCCGTTTCTTGTTTAAATTGCTTTACAAGTTGTTTGGCTTTTTCTGGCTCAAATGCAAAACCTATAGATGCGTTGTAGCCTGGTAATCCCTTTGGAATAAAACCTCCATGCGCAGCAATCCCAATACCGTTACGTAAATAGGTCATCATTTTTTGCTTGTCAAAGCCGTAATTAATAGCTTGACGTAAGATTTGTGATTGCATTTCTGAAACTTCAGAATCCATAAAAAAAGCTAAATACTCTGTGTTTAGATAAGGACCTCTTATCATTTTTACATCTTTAGCATAACTGTCACGCAGCGATCCTGTAGCCGTTAAAATCTCATCTTTGTACGAGGCGTCTAAGCCAGATACAAAATCTATATTGCCTTGTGCAAATTGTAAAAATTCACTCTGCTTGTCTGGTAAAAATGTAATAGCAACAGCTTCTAGATATGGTAATTGCTTGCCATGAGTATCAATTTCAAAATACTCATCATGTCTTCGGAAAACGAGCTTTAAATTTTCTTCCCATCGTTTAAATTTAAATGGTCCTGTGCCAATTGGGTTTGATCTAAAGTCTGAATTATAATGCTCCACAATTTCTTTTGGCACTACTGAGCAATACTTCATAGTTAATAAACCTAGAAATGCAGGAAAGGGTTGTTTTAATGTGACTTGAAACAAGGTGTCGTTAACAGCTTTAAAGGTGTCTACTTTGTTGAGTGTCCATCGTCCAGGAGATGCTAATTTTTTGTCTAATAAACGGTTGAGACTGTATACAAAATCTGAAGCAACAACTGTTCTAGTAGAGTCATTTCCGAAGCGTATATGTTTATGAAACTTGACATCATCGCGTAATGAAAAAGAGTAGGTGAGTGCGTCTTGTGAAATGGTCCAATCTTTTGCAATACATGGTTGTACATTGAGATTTTCATCCATTTGCACCAAGCCATTAAAAAGTTGATTGATGGCCCAATTATCTGCATTGTCTTTTGCAAAGGCAGGATCTAATGAGCCTATGTTTTTATGTTCGTTATATCTAAAAACAAGATGATCAGTTGGTGTTGTTGTTTCATTTCCGCAGGACAAGAAAATGAAAGTCAAAAGTGATATTAATATGTATTTATAATTATGGAGCATAGGTTAACCTTCGGGAAGAGATTTCCAGTTTTTGATGATTTTGGTATAGAAGAAGATGAATATAATTCCGGAGAAAAATATAACCCAGCTCCAACCAAATTCTATTGAAGTTAATAATGTTGGGCAATCAGTATAGGTATTGTAATAATCTAAATGATAATTACAAGCATCCCTTTGATGCATGCTAATAATAGAAACTATAAGTAAAATGTATAACGGAAATCCTACCATAGAAATATTTAAAGTAATGGCAACGATGAGCTTTTTGAGGCTTTTGTAAAAAGCAAAAGGGGTTATTAAAATTAAAGTGGCAATAGCAAAAATAAGGTATACCATAAAATACTCTGAACCATCATTGTAGTCTATAATATAAAAGACTAATGCAGCAATGAGCGATATTAATAAGGTAAGTACACCAACAGATATAATACTAAATAGTAATGGTTTGAGTCCAGTGACTCTAAACATAAATATTATGGTAGCAATAAAAAAGGCTATCCACATAAATATATGAATACTTTTTAAGGGATCACTTGCTTTAATGTCTTCTATGTTTTCAAATACATTACGAAGCGCACTGTTTTCATAATGAAAGTCTGTGAGGTTGTTGTAATAAAACTCTTCAGTTTTGGTTCTATCAACTGCAATGACTTCTGGGTAATCAAATTCGCTTTTAGCGTCATCTCTAATAAAGTTTTTGACTTCAAAATTATTGGGATGATATATTAAGTTCATCCAATTAGAGGCTGTTAAGTTATGATCAATTTTGTAATAATTTGAAAATTTTAAAAAGTCTTCTAAAAGTTGATTAATTTCTTGCTTATCGTTTCGTTCTAAAAGTTCATAGTTGCGTTTATTTCTTAAGCGGTCTCTTATTGAGAATGATGTTGTATAGTTATACTCATAAGTTGAGTAATCATTATAATTATAATCATAGGTGTAATCATCATCTATTAGTGTGTCATTTCTAGAAACAAAAAAAGTAGAAGACATATTATAATAACTAGGAAAAGCCGTTTTAACTAAGCCTTGCATATTAACAACAGAGTCTTTAAAATAGTATATTCTAATAGAATCTACCGTTTTATTAAATACATAACCTGTATTTTGATTAAATTCATTTGGGCTCTCAATAACTCTGCTAGTATAAGGTTCGTTAATAGAGGTTTCTTCGGTACGAAGAGAATAGTATTGATAATCATCATCTTCAAAAGAAAGATATGATTTATTGTAATCAATAAACTTTGAGTTATTCTCGCAGTATAGCTCATAAAAAGGTTTAGGAAACCTACGTTTGTTTAAGGTGTAGTTTTCAATATCTTCAGAGAGAAATAATGCCGCATCATTAGCAATTTCAATTTCTTTAGTGATCTGCTCATCAGGATAAGTAGTAGCAATTTGAGTTTTCATTCCGTATTGATATGATATATAGAATGTCGTACAACTAAAAATAATGACGAGATAGGAGATAAATTGCCCAAATAATTTTAGCCTAGTTGATGGGTAAAAGTTTTTAAATGCATTATTTTTAAACATGTAGATGACCCAAGCAACAATCAATAAAATGGAAATAACGATAGATAAAAAGATGGATCCATTTTCAAAAAATATGCTTTTAACATGTCGTTCCTGGAGCATTTTAGGATTGGCAAGTGTAAATAAGCCAAATACAAAAAATAGTAAATGCAAAATAAAAGCTAATGAGAGCATCCAAACCAATTTTGTATTCCAAATTGTAGGATAGCGCTCAAGTAAATATTGGTTTGTTTTATATATAAATTTTTTCATGTTGAAGCAAGATTAAGAAACGAAGAATCGTCTAGTAGATTTAGTAATATTTCTAGTATAAGTAACATCAACTTTGTGTTTACCAAGCGATTCTAAAACTGAAGAAAATGGAGTGCTTTCATTAAAGTATGCTACATACAATCCGCCATTATAAATAAGTTTTTCGAGATTTAAATGCTCAAAAATAGCCATGAGTTCATCTCGTTTGGCTTCGCAATCAATTTCTACAATAAGTTGGTTGTCTTCATCAGTAACTACTTGTTTGTTGTCTTTATACTGTCCGTCTTTAAGGTAAATAACTTTATCAGAAATTTTCTCAACCTCATACAATTGCTGTGAACTTAAAATTAGAGCAATTGGGTTATTTATGGAGTTACACATAGATTTTAAGTCTTCTAAAATCACTTGTTGTGCTAGTACATCGAGATTGGCAAGCGGTTCATCAAGGAGTAATAATTCTGGTTGACGAAGTAGTGTCCTAGCTAACTCAAAACGCATTTTATAACCAGAAGACAATTCACTCCATTTAAGGTGTTTGTAATTCCATAAACCAAAACGAGCAATCATCATTAAAACTCTTGTTTCGTTTTCTTCTGGCGGAATTCCATAATTAGACAATACAAATTTGAGGTTGTCTTTTAAGCTACCATACCATTTTTGGGTACGTTGAGGTATGTAAACTAAATTGGTTCTCAAATCATACTCTGAGGCGTAAGTTGTGTCAAACTTAAAATTTAACTCACCTTCGTTATGTTTAATTTCTTTAGCTAAAACACGTAATAGCGTTGTTTTACCATTTCCATTTTCTCCCACCAAACCATAAACTTCTCCTTTGTGAATTTTTACAGATATTGGACCAAGCTTAAACCTATTATAGCCATAACTCTTAATCAAATCACGACCAATAACTACTGGGTTTTTTGTGTTATATTCTGAAATTGGAATCTTTGCAACCCGTTCTAAAATAGTAAGTGATCGCTTAATTAACTCTTCTTCTTTCTCTGGATATTGTTCTTTCCAATCGGTCAACGCAATGACTTCTCTATACAAATCCAAATCTTGAGTATCGATGACACAATCCATGAGTTTGCGATACCCAAGTACCGTATCTTTATTGTTGAGAAAAGAAATAACTTCTTTAATTCTAGCTTCTGCTTGAGACATACAATTATAAATTATTGATTTAAAACCTGAGTTTGTCATCAGGTGTTAAAGTTGAGAAAGCAAATAGATGATGACATCTTTAATATTGATAAGAATTTACTAGCTCTAAATTAGAAACAAGTAAATATAATTAGATTTTTGAGGGTAAAGAAACTATATATGTCCAATTGGCTAATTATATGTTTTTTTTGATATTGTGCTGCACTTTTGTAGTTAAAATATTTAGGTGTTTTAGCTTTGTTTTTTTTGAGTATGTTAAATAACGCATTTAAGATACTGAGAGGTGTATTTTGTAAGATAAATATTATATATTTAGATCATAATTAATCAAAACTCAATTATTATGCAAAAAAACTACTTATTTACTTACTTATTTATTTTAACAGGCTTTCTTGTAAGCGCACAAACTGTGATCTATGATCAGCCTATTGCTGGGACAAATGGAATTGTGACTGGTAATTACGCTACAGATGGCGTTTCTGTATATTCTGCAGATGATTTTAATCTTGATAACACTTATAATATTGAAGTTATCACCGCTTTTGGTTTTCAAAATGATGGAGACTTAGAAACTATAATTACTGGTTTAGATGTATTTATTTATACTGATGCTGCAGGTGTTCCAAGTTCTGATCCAACATCAACAGGTACTGGTTTATTAGAAATTATTAACTTAGATCCAGCAAGTCCAGCTTTAACCATAATAAATGATGGATTAGGAGGTTTTGCTTTTGAGATTGATGTTGCTGCAGCATCAGGATCAAGTTTAACATTAACAGCAGGTACTTATTGGCTTGTAGTAGCTCCTTATGTTCCAAGTATTGATGGTACGTCAAGATGGAATTGGTATAGTGCTACAGATGGTACGCTGTCTGAAGCTCATTTAATTGACCCGTCAGACTTGTTTGGTGCCGGAGCGACATCTTGGACACAATTAACAGCATTAGGTTTAACATTTAGTTCAACAGCCTTCACAATAGAAGGAAGTACTTTAAGTGTAGATGAGTTTGCTTTAGAAACAGTATCTCTTTTTCCTAATCCAGCAAAAAACACACTTCATCTAGATATGCCTGCGTCAATTGGTGATTTTAATACTGAAATTTTTTCTGTGCTAGGTCAATCTGTTTCTAGAAACACTAATAGTTCTCAATTAGATATTTCTAATTTAAATACAGGTATGTATCTTCTTAAAATATCAACAGATAATGGTACAATTACCAAACGATTCACTAAAAATTAAAGTTTAAATAATTTTTACAATACCAAAGAGTGCTTTTTTAGGCACTCTTTTTTTGTTAAATTTGCAGGCTCATCCACAATACGAATGAACTCAAAAAAAACCGTTGCATTTTATACATTGGGTTGTAAGCTCAATTTCTCCGAAACTTCTACGATTGCACGAAATTTTTCTTCGGAAGGTTTTGATCGTGTGGACTTTAAGGAAAAAGCAGACATTTATGTGATTAATACGTGCTCTGTTACCGAAAATGCAGACAAGCGTTTTAAATCAATCGTTAAACAAGCGCAAAAGGTAAACCCTGAAGCGTTTGTGACAGCAATTGGGTGCTATGCGCAATTAAAACCTCAAGAATTAGCAGATGTTGATGGTGTGGATCTAGTTTTGGGAGCAACCGAAAAATTTAAAATTACAGACTACCTCAATGATCTTTCAAAAAATGATTTGGGAGAAATACATAGTTGTGAAATAGAAGATGCCGATTTTTATGTTGGAAGCTACTCCATTGGAGATCGTACACGTGCCTTTTTAAAAGTACAAGATGGATGTGATTATAAATGTACCTATTGTACAATTCCTTTAGCGCGAGGTATTTCTAGAAGTGATACTTTAGAGAATGTTTTGGAGAATGCAAGAGCAATTTCAGCAAAAAATATTAAAGAGATTGTGCTTACAGGCGTCAATATTGGTGACTACGGAAAAGGTGAATTCGGCAACAAAAAGCATGAACACACATTTTATGAACTTGTGCAAGCTTTAGATAAAGTTAACGGTATAGAGCGTTTACGAATCTCATCTATTGAGCCAAACCTATTGAAAAATGAAACGATAGACTTTGTGTCTAAAAGTGACGCTTTTGTGCCTCATTTCCATATTCCTTTACAAAGTGGAACCAATGAGATGTTAAAGCTAATGCGTCGTCGTTATATGAAAGAATTATATGTAGATCGTGTACATAAAATTAAAGAAGTTATGCCACACGCTTGTATTGGTGTAGATGTAATTGTTGGTTTTCCGGGAGAAACCGATGAGTTGTTTTTAGAAACTTATAACTTTTTAAATGAGTTGGATATCTCCTATTTGCATGTATTTACATATTCTGAGCGTGACAATACTGTCGCAGCTACTCTTGATGGTGTTGTACCTAAAAAAGTAAGAGCCAAACGTAGTAAAATGTTACGAGGACTTTCAGTAAAAAAAAGAAGAGCATTTTATGAGAGCCAATTAGAAAGCTCAAGAACAGTGCTCTTTGAAAGCGAGAATAAAGAAGGATATATTCATGGATTTACTGAGAATTATGTCAAGGTAAAAACACCTTGGGATCCAGAATTAGTGAATACACTTCAAGCTGTTAAACTTACCAAAATTGATGAAGATGGATTGGTTAGATTTAATTTTCAAAAAGCCCATACTATTTAAAGTATATACTATCTAAATACAAAGTGTAGTGCTTGTGTATCTTAGATTATAAAAGGTTTGTTGCATAAAAAAATCCGAAACTAAATGTTTCGGATTTTTTTTTTTTAAGATCATATTCTTATGCCTACAGGAAGCATTTTTTTATATTTTCTATGTCTCCTTATGAACTTAGCTATTTCAGGACTGGTAGGCACGACACTCAGATTGCTTTCTGCAATATGATCAAAAACTAAGGAGAGAAACTCTTCTTCAAAATTTTCGTCGGTTACACATTCTGGAATAATAAGCTTGGTTAAAAAGATTTTCCGATCTTGACTAGAATATTCAATTATCGCTAGTTCCTCTTGAACTTTCAACTCAAATTGGCGTAGAAAGTTATTGTCTGTTAATTCAGCAGCATCAATCATAATAATTTTGTATTTAATTCAATGGTCGGTAGGGTAGAACTATACTTTTGTATAGTTTTGTGTTACAAATTTACGAAAAATATCACAGATATTACATATCGTTAACTTATTCACTTATGCAACAAGAAATTATACATGTATATCTTATGCCAGGAATGGCAGCGAATCCACACATATTTGAGTATATTAAATTACCAAAAGATCAATTTGAAATTCATTGGTTAGAATGGATGATTCCTAATAAAAATGAAACTTTAGAGGCTTATGCTAAACGAATGATAAAAACATACGTTGAGCATGATAATGTTGTGCTGTTAGGCGTATCATTTGGAGGGATTCTAGTGCAAGAAATGAGTAAATATACATCAGTTAGGAAATTGTTTGTTGTCTCAAGTTTAAAATCTAAGCATGAGTTGCCTAAACGAATGAAAGTCATGAAATATACTAAAGCCTATAAAATCCTACCGACTCAATTAGTGTCTAATATTGATTTTTTAGCAAAATATGCTTTTGGAGAAACCATAACCAAACGTATAGAATTGTATAAAAAATATTTATCGGTTAGTGATAAAGACTATCTAGATTGGTCTATAAAAAATGTCATTGAGTGGGAACAGGACGCTCCAAATGCAGATGCTATTTACATTCATGGAGATAAAGACGCCGTTTTTCCACATTCGTGTACTGGTAATTGTATCGTATTAAAAGGTGGTACTCATATTATGATTATCAATAAATATAAATGGTTTAACGAAAATTTACCAAAACTAATTTTAGAGTAACTCCAAACGCATCATTTAATTTTATACTTTTGAAATGGGACCAATTGAAGGTTGCCCATAAATAAAACGATTATGAAGATTTTAAAAAATATTTTTGCTGCTATTGGCTTAGTATGTGTCTCTTGTTTATTCATCTTTGCTGTTCAGGCAGAAGATTCAGATTCAAGTAAAGCGATATCAGATAAAGAAGTTGTAGAAACAACAAAAATGATTAATGATTATAATGTTTATGCATTGTCAGTACCCGAACATTTAGATTTTGCAGGAGAAGCTATGCCCTTAGAAGATCCAGATATTTTGGAACGAATGGATAGAGAGTTGCTAGTGAATACCTATTGGCAATCTAATGGATTATTGATGTTTAAACGTGCCGAAAAGTACTTTCCAATAATAGAGCCAATATTAAAAAAACACGGTATTCCTGAAGATTTTAAATATTTAGCAGTGATAGAAAGCGGATTGACAAATGCAGTTTCTCCCGCTGGAGCAAGAGGTGTTTGGCAAATTATGCCAGCAACTGGTCGTGAAAATGGACTAGAAATAAATAAAAATGTTGATGAACGTTACCATCTTGAAATGGCAACTGAAGTAGCATGTAAATATTTACTAAAATCTAAAGAGAATTTAGGGTCTTGGACGTTAGCAGCTGCAGCATATAATGCTGGTAATGCAGGAGTGTCTAGACGTTTGAAAGAACAAGCCGTAACTAGTTATTACGATTTGCTTTTAGGTGAAGAAACTGGACGTTATTTATTTAGAATTGTAGCACTAAAAGAAATTTTAAGTCATCCTAAAAAGTATGGCTTTAATTTTACTAATCAAGATTTGTATCAACCAATTCCAACTTACAAAGTAGAGATTGATACAGCAGTTACTGATTTTACTAAGTTCGCTCAACGTTATGGCATAAACTATAAAATTTTGAAAATTCATAACCCTTGGCTTAGAGAGCCAAAGCTTAACAATGCTTCAAGAAAAAAATATGTAATTGAAATCCCTAAAGAAGGCATTTATTCAACCAAACCTTAATGATTGATTTTTTTAAAGAACACTATTTTTATATGTTGATAATTGTCAATTATCTATTGGCAATTTCTGCGATTGTTACAGTGCTTCTTAAAAACATAAATCCTACTAAAACAGTGTCATATATACTTGTATTGGCGCTGTTTCCTTTTTTTGGACTAGTTGTATATTATCTCTTTGGGCAACAATACCGTAAGTCTAAAATTTTTAATAGAAAGAACGTAGTCAATTCTAATGTTATTCAATCTGCTGGGCGAAATTTATTGTCTAAAGAGCAAAATCTAAAAGCTTTTAACGAAAAACTTGATGATAAAATTAAACTCATTAAACTTTTAAAAGCAAGTGAAAATTCTCCTTTAACTATTAGTAATGATGTAAATATATTGTTTAATGGAGAGGTTAAGTTCGAACGTTTATTTAAGGATTTAAGAAATGCTAAAAACCACATCCATATAGAATATTACATTATTAAAGATGATACTATTGGTACAAAATTCTTAAACATTATAAGTGAAAAGGCTAAAGAAGGTATTGAAGTAAAAATGACTTATGATGATGTTGGAAGTAAATTATCCTCAAAAATGAAAAGCCAATTACTGGAATGTGGAGTTATAATGTATCCTTTTATGCCAGTTTTCTTTTCTAGTTTAACAGGGAAATCAAATTATAGAAACCATAGAAAAATTGCCGTTATTGATGGTCAAATTGGTTATTTAGGAGGAATAAATATCTCAGATAATTATGTAAATACACCAAGTTCTAAAAGGTATTGGAGAGATACTCATTTACGAATATGTGGTGAAGCCGTTAAAGTATTACAGTTTCATTTCTTGACAACTTGGGATTTTGTAACCAAACAATCCATTGAGATAAAACAAAGTTATTTTCCAGAAATTCAAAGTAAAAAAGATATTGCGGTGCAAATAGCAGCAAGTGGGCCTGATACAGATTGGGCAAATATTATGGAGGCCATTCTTACTGCAATTAATAATGCCGAAAGTTATATATACATAACAACACCTTACTTCATACCAAATGACCAAGTAACAACAGCTTTACAAATAGCTGCTAAGATAGGAGTTGATGTGAAATTAATAATTCCTAAGCAATCTGATAGTTGGGTTGCAGAAAGTGCTACAAATTCATTTTTAGAGCCTTTATTAGAAGCTGGAGTAGAAGTGTATCGTTACTGCAAAGGCTTTGTGCACGCCAAAACTATGGTTGTAGATGATATTTTTGCTACCATTGGAACTTGTAATTTAGATAATAGAAGTTTCAACATTAATTTTGAAATAAATGCACTAATCTATGATTCTGCACAAAGTGAAATTTTAAAAACACAATTTATTAAAGATATTGAAGACTGTGAGATTATAGATTATGAACGCTGGAAAGCTAGACCCAAATTTGTAAAATTAAAAGAATCTTTTAGTAGGCTTTGGGCACCATTATTATAAAGTGTTACAGCGTTGTTATAATTCCATTTTTATCTGGTTCATCACCAAAAAGTATCCGTTTGATTTTTTCATGAATCGCATCAAATGCAACTTCAGCTGTGTGATCTACATTTGAAATTGTAAACTTTTTATCAATTTTTAAAAGTTGTTTTTCTTCGGAAAAATAAAAACACGCAGGTGCTCCAAATGAATGTTTAAATGGTTTGATAATATGGCTAGCCTTATTTTTGCGCTCATCTATATACGTAACTGTAACGTTCGAGTTGTAGTTTTTAGATAGTTGTTTAGCTTTGTCTTTAGAATCCCAAAATAAAATAATGATTTCAAGCTGTCCTTTGTACAACTTTGACATTCTATTAATTTCAGCTATTTCCTCATCTTTAATTATTTCCCAAGACGATTTGGTGATTAGAAGAAAAGGATTGTCAATTGAAGCTGTTTTTAAAGTGCCTCCTTTCACTTTGTTAAGAGAAATATCCCTAATATAACTATCCTTCAAATGATTTTCAAAAAGAGAATCAAACAGAAATTTAGCTTGCTCTTTATCACCATTTAGCATAGCGATTTCAGATTTCACATTATAAGCTTTTAAATGTCGGGCGATTTGTGAATCAAAGTAGGTTTTTGGCTGTTGAGGGAACGCTAAAAACATACAACCTAACAAAAGTATAGTTGCATATACCTTCATGTCTAATTATTTGTTGTTTAACTGGTTACAAATGTAGACCTTAGTGTGGTAGTATGAGTAAAAACTCGTTGAAAGGTGATGAATATTAGAGAAATGGACACTAATTGAAGAATAAGCCGATAAAAGGAATATGGCTAAAAGTGAACTAACGCCTTCCCATATTTCGATTTCCGTAATGCTGCTTAGGACCTTGAGATCTTTTCATTCCATCTTTCATCATTTTAATTTGATCTGTTAAAATGCCTCGTTTGTCTAGTTTTTGAGCTTCATTTAATAACTGCTTAGCCTCAATTGCTCTTCGTTTACTAAAAGCAATTCCTGCTAAGTTTAATTTAGCCATAGCAACATCATGATCCATAGAAAGCCCCAAGTTTAAAGCTTTTTTAAAGTATTTTTCGGCTTCATTCATGTTGGTTTGTGATACCATAACACCGTGAAGATAGTTATAGTAACCTTCTTGTTTTTTAACTAAAGCACTTGAAGGATTCTTAATTTTATTTAACCAATTTTTAGCACCTTCAAAATCTTGTTTTCTCAGTTTTAAAAAAGCAAGTAGAATAAATTCATTTTTAAAGTATAAGAAAATAAATATAAGTGATAATAAAATGTACATAATACCATTACCTATATAGCCTTCTGTAAATTCATAAACAGCATAAGCTATTATTAATCCTGCTATGACTAATTTGATATTTTTATTGAACATGTTTTTCTATTTTATATGTGATATTAGATGTAATTGTAGTAGGCACTTTGATATTATTCATTTTGCGCATGATTGAATTACCTTCAACAGTAGATGTTGTAGTCATTGATTTTACAAACCCTGTTTCTTTTGTAATGATAAGGTTAGACGTCATATCACCATTTAAATTCATTTCAACATCTGCATCTTTATTTGTAAAGATGACACTGCTTTTTCCAGTAATAAAAATGTCTTTATCAGTATAACTGTCTAATGTCCATGTGTTTTTAGAAGATAAATCGCCTTCAAAATTATTTTCCCAACTATCACCAATGTTAACTGTTGAGCTAGGATAAATATATGTCATTTGTTCAAAACTTTTAGAAAGACTCTCATTACTAAATTCCCCTTTCATAGATTCTTTCATAACTTCTTTAGTAAACTCATCTAGATCTCCAACTGCGTTTACCATTTTTGAAATTAATTCATTTGAACCTTCAATTGATTTAATTTTACCGTTTTTATACATATCCATAGATAGATCTACAGTTACTAATTGAGCGAAAATTTTCCCCTCAATATCATCTTCAGCAACATTATCATTTGTGTTTACTGAAATAATATCACCAATTAAATTTGAAGTGGATACCATTTTAAACCGATCAAATTTAAATTTTATACCATATAAGCTATCATTGACTTCTTCTACAATAAAAGTAAAATCACCTTCAAGTACATTTTTCATTTCATGCTTTTGGCCATTCATATCTTGTAAAATATCTTGATTAGCCACTTGCTTTACTTTAAATTGATCACCAACCTTTAAATTATAAGTTAAGCTAACTTGCGCATTTAATGCACTTGTGGTTGAAATTATAGCAACAAGAATTGTTAAAAAAAAGGGTTTCATTTTAATATTAAATTTTCAGTTGACAAAGAAACTAATTTTTTGTCAATTTGTGGCTAGTTATAGGATTGTAATATTTAACATAAAATATTTTTATATTTAGGTTTGGCAAACTAAAAACTCTTTGTATATTTGCACGCAGTTTTGAGAAGAGTTCAAAACCATAAAAAGAATATAAGTTTTTTAAAAAGATACGACAATGCCAAAAAGAACGTTTCAACCGTCAAAAAGAAAGAGAAGAAATAAACACGGTTTTAGAGAAAGAATGGCTTCTGTAAATGGAAGAAAAGTTTTAGCACGTAGAAGAGCTAAAGGAAGAAAGAAATTGTCTGTATCAACTGAAACTAGACATAAAAGATAATGATTAACAATTGTTAATATTAAAAAGGCGTTACTTAGGTTTAACGCCTTTTTTTGTACCTATTTGTTAACTATTTTTGAAATCTTAAAATCAATACAATGCCTAAGAACAACAAATTAAAATCGATACTTATCATTGGCTCAGGACCAATAGTTATTGGTCAAGCCTGTGAATTTGACTACTCAGGAACACAAGCGCTTCGTTCACTCCGCGAAGATGGGATTGAAACCATACTTATCAATTCTAATCCAGCAACGATCATGACAGACCCAACAATGGCAGATCATGTGTACCTGTTGCCATTAACTACAAAATCTATCATTAAAATTTTAAAAGATCATCCTCATATTGATGCTGTTTTACCTACAATGGGTGGACAAACAGCATTAAATCTTTGTATTGAGGCAGATGAAAAAGGGATTTGGAAAGATTTCAATGTAGATATTATAGGTGTAGATATTGACGCTATTAATATTACCGAAGATAGAGAGAAGTTTAGAGAGCTAATGCTTAAAATTGGTGTTGGCATGGCACCTCAAGCAACTGCAACATCTTACTTAAAAGGAAAAGAAATTGCTCAAGAATTTGGCTTTCCATTGGTCATTAGAGCATCGTTTACTCTGGGTGGTGATGGAGCTGCAATTGTTTATAAAGAAGAAGATTTTGATGAATTATTAACACGTGGATTAGAGGTGTCTCCAATTCATGAAGTTATGATTGATAAAGCCTTAATTGGCTGGAAAGAATACGAATTAGAATTATTAAGAGATTCTAATGATAATGTGGTCATTATATGTACAATTGAAAATATGGATCCTATGGGAATTCATACTGGAGACTCAATTACTGTGGCTCCTGCAATGACATTATCAGACAAAACATTCCAAAAAATGCGTGATATGGCCATTCATATGATGCGAAGCATAGGTGATTTTGCAGGTGGTTGTAATGTGCAATTTGCTGTTAGTCCTGATGAAAAAGAAGAAATTATTGCAATTGAGATCAATCCTCGAGTGTCTAGATCTTCAGCATTGGCAAGTAAAGCAACAGGTTACCCAATTGCAAAAATAGCAGCAAAATTAGCTATAGGTTACACTTTAGATGAATTAAATAACCAAATTACAGGATCAACTTCAGCATTATTTGAGCCTACTTTAGATTATGTAGTTGTAAAAATACCACGTTGGAATTTCGATAAATTTGAAGGTTCAGATAGAACATTAGGATTGCAAATGAAAGCCGTTGGTGAAGTTATGGCCATAGGTCGTTCATTTCAAGAAGCATTACATAAAGCCACACAATCTCTCGAAATTAAACGTAATGGTTTAGGTGCAGATGGTAAAGGATATAAGGATTATCAACAAATTATTGATAAGCTAACCTATGCAAGTTGGGATCGTGTATTTGCAATTTATGATGCTATACAAATGGGAATTCCATTAAGCAGAATTCATGAGATTACAAAAATTGATATGTGGTTCTTAAAACAATATGAAGAACTACATGAGCTTCAAAAAGAAATTTCAACATTTACAATTGATACCATTGAGCGTGACTTATTATTAGAAGCAAAGCAAAAAGGTTATGGAGATAGACAAATTGCGCATATGCTTAATTGTTTAGAAAGTCAAGTGTATAACAAAAGAGACGAATTTAAAATTAATCGTGTATATAAATTAGTAGATACATGTGCTGCGGAATTTAAAGCTCAAACTCCATATTACTATTCTACATTTGAAAATGAAGTAGAAACTTCCGAAGGAAAAATATTTCCAGCCAATGAAAGTGTTGTAACTGATAAAAAGAAAATTATCGTTCTTGGTTCTGGTCCAAATAGAATTGGTCAAGGTATAGAATTTGATTACTGTTGTGTTCATGGTGTTTTGGCAGCTGCAGAATGTGGCTACGAAACCATTATGATTAATTGTAATCCAGAAACGGTATCAACAGATTTCGATATTGCAGACAAACTATACTTTGAGCCTGTATTCTGGGAACATATTTATGATATAATTCGTCATGAAAAACCTGAAGGTGTTATTGTTCAATTAGGAGGTCAAACTGCTTTGAAATTAGCCGAAAAGCTAGATCGTTACGGTATTAAAATTATAGGAACTACATATCAATCTTTAGATTTAGCTGAAGATAGAGGACTTTTTTCAAACTTATTGAAAGAAAATAATATCCCTTATCCGCAATTTGATATTGCTACTACAGCAGATGAAGCAGCAGCAATTGCAGATGTTTTAGATTTCCCAATTTTAGTTAGACCTTCATACGTTCTTGGTGGTCAAGGGATGAAAATTGTTATAAATAAACAAGAACTAGAAGAGCATGTTGTTGATTTATTAAGGCGAATGCCAGGTAATCAATTGCTTTTAGATCATTACCTCGATGGCGCTATAGAAGCCGAAGCAGATGCTATTTGTGATGGCGAAAATGTGTACATCATAGGTATTATGGAACATATTGAGCCTTGTGGTATTCACTCTGGAGATAGTAATGCAACTTTACCTCCTTTTAATTTAGGGGAATTTGTGATGCAACAAATTAAAGATCACACTAAAAAAATTGCATTAGCACTAAAAACTGTAGGTCTTATTAATATTCAATTTGCTATAAAAGATGATATGGTTTACATTATTGAAGCAAATCCTAGAGCTTCGCGTACTGTACCATTTATAGCCAAAGCTTATGGAGAACCTTATGTGAATTATGCAACTAAAGTAATGTTGGGAGATAAGAAAGTAACCGATTTTGATTTTAATCCTAAGTTAGAAGGTTTTGCTATTAAACAACCAGTATTTTCGTTTAATAAATTCCCTAATGTAAATAAACAACTTGGTCCAGAAATGAAAAGTACAGGTGAAAGTATTTTATTTATTGATAGCTTAAAAGATGATGAGTTCTATAATTTATACTCAAGACGTAAAATGTATTTGAGCAAATAACCTATTTATTCGATAAATGGCTCTTTTTAATTATCTATAAATTACTATTTTAGCTAAAAATTTTAAAACAAATAAAATTGGAATCATTATTGCTATACTTTTATAGTTATATGATTAGATTTCATTTATAAATAAAACCTATGAAAACAAAATTACTTTTTTTATCATTGGCATTATCATCCTTAGTAGCACTTTCTCAAGTGTCTGCAAATCAGGTTAATGATTTTGAAGATGGTACTACGCAAACTTGGCAAAAAGGAGCAGGTGCACCACCAGAAGAGCAACCTATGAATGTATCTACTGGAGGACCAGCTGGTGTTGATGATAATTTTCTTGAATTTTCATCAAATGGATTAGAAGACCAACCTTCTAGTAAAATGGTGATTTACAGTAGTGGTGGAGGTTCTCCTTGGACTTCAAACTATATTTCTGAAGGTGTTATAGCTATTAAAATGGATGTTAACGTATCTATAAATAATTTGAATTTGAGAGTTGCATTTCAAGGAAATGGAACAAGAATTTGTACTACTAATGCGGTTGCAGTAACTGCAGGATCTGGTTGGACGTCTATTACAATACCAATTTCTCCTTCAGATTTTACCTTGATTCAAGGTTCATTAACACCTACGCAAGTATTATCTAATGTTCAAGTTATGAGAATATTAAGCAGTGAAAATCCTGCTTGGGGAGCCAATGTTTCAGAAATAGAAGCAACACTTGGTTTAGACAACATTACAGCTTCAACGACATTAAATACGGGTTCATTAAATGCAACAACTAATTTTGAAATTTCTCCTAACCCAGCAACTTCTAAATTAAATATATCATTACCTCAAAACTTAGATAATGCTACAGTAACAGTTTATGATGTTTTAGGGAAAAAGATATGTGCAAAAGGAATAACTAATTTGTCATCATCTATTGATGTGTCAAACTGGAATTCTGGTGTATATCTTGTTAGAGTTTCTACAAATAATCAAACCCTTACAAAGCGTTTTGTGAAGCAATAGCATTTAAACAATTTATATTTTTAAACCCATTAATTAATAGTTAATGGGTTTTTTGTTTTAATTTTTTGTAATAATTGTGTTAAAAAATCACTAAATTGTAAAAGATCAGCAATTTTAATAACGATAATTATGAGAAAAAAATACACTTTTTATGTCGTTGTAATCATTTTTTGCTTTGGTGCTTTCGTTCAAAATATTAATGCTCAATTAAGAATTACCGAAGTAGACCCTTCAACAGAACGCCTTAAAATCAAAAATTTTGGAGCATCAACTATTAATATTTCAAGTTATAGACTATGCTCAAAATTCAAATATGGTACCTTGAGTGATATGACCTTAATTGATGGATTTCTCAATTTAATGCCAAATGCATCAGTAGAAGTCACAGTTGCTCTATCAGGTGGTAATGCTATAGATGATATTGCCGATATGGGTTTGTATTTACCAACAGGAAATTTTGGGACACCTTCAAGTATGATTGACTTTACACAATGGGGAAGTGGTGGTAATGGTCGAGAATCTGTAGCGGTAACCAATGGTTTATGGACAGCAGGCACCTTCATAAACGTTGCAGCTCCTTATGAATTTATAGGAGGAGTTAACGATAGAGGAGTTTCATTTTGGGATACCTTATTAAGTACTGAAAATGTTGAAGCGATTACCAAATTTAATATGGCTCCAAATCCTGCATCATTACATTTAAACATTAATGTTCCGCGTAGATTAGAAAATGCAACGCTAAGCGTATTTGACGTATTAGGTAAAAATATATTAGAGCAAACTTTAGGAGGTCTACAAACAGTATCTATAGATGTTAGCAAATGGAATACAGGTATCTATATTGTTAAAGTATCTAGTGATGAGGTAACGCAAACAAAACGATTTATAAAACAGTAAAATAATATAGCCTACAATTTCAATATATAAAAGCCATTGTAAAAAATGGCTTTATATTTTTAATACAGGTACTTAAAAAGTAATAATTTGTACTTCGGAAATATTAAAACTCAAAGCTAATGTCTACATCAATACCAATTGGTAACAAAATTTTAGTGATCTGGTAGCTCAATTTTTACACGATATTTATTTAATTCATCGAGGTAGTCTGTGTGTGAAAAATCTACATGTTCAAACTCTGTTTTTCTAGAACGTTTAGTTTGGGTACGTTTAATAGATTTCAAAAAACGTATCATTTCAGTTTTATCATTAATGATGAGTCCAGGAACTTCAACAGAGTTTCCATGATCATCTTTAGCAACCATAGTAAAATAGGAAGAGTTACAATGTTTTATCTCTCCTGTTCTAATGTTTTCCGATTCTACTCTAATGCCAACAACCATAGAGGTACGACCAACAAAATTAATAGAGGCTTTCATGGTCACTAACTCTCCAATTTCAATTGGGTTTAAAAAATCAACCGTATCTACAGAAGCCGTCACACAATACGTTTCAGAATGTTTTGAAGCACAGGCAAATGCAATTTGATCCATTAAATTTAAGATGTATCCTCCATGAATTTTTCCACCAAAATTTGAATGTGAAGGTTGCATTAATTCCGAAATGCTAATTCTTGTAGTGTCTACCTTTTTATAGTTCATCATCTTAATTATTCATTATCATTTGCTCTTCTTATAATCGGTTCTGGTAGTGATTTTTTAGCTTTAGCTCCTAGTTTTTTAAGTTTTTCAACACTTGTAATAAGGTTTCCTTTGCCTTCAACTAATTTATTCATTGCAGATGAATAGTCCCTTTTGGCATCATCAATCTTTTTTCCAACTCCTGTTAAATCCTTAACCAAACCTTCAAATTTATCATACAAAGCACCAGCTTGTCTCGCAATTTCTATGGCATTACGTTGCTGTTTTTCGTTATTCCACATACTATCCACAGTTCTTAAAGTGGCTAGTAAAGTTGATGGTGTAACAATTACAATATTTTTTTCAAAGGCTTTGTTATAAATTGAATTGTCTTCATTAATCGCAATGGCAAAAGCAGGCTCTATTGGAATGAAAAGTAATACAAAGTCCGGACTTTCAATATCGTATAAATCTTCATATTTTTTTTCAGATAATTGATCAACATGTTTTTTAATAGAATTAATATGTGCTTTTAAATACACGTTACGTTCATCATTTTCTGCATTGACATAACGTTCGTAATCTGTTAAAGACACCTTACTGTCAATAATCATTTTTTTATTGTCTGGTAAATGCAAAACAATATCTGGTAACACTCGGGTACCATCAGCTCTTGTGAAATTTTGTTGTACAAAATACTCTCTATCTTTTTCTAGACCAGATTTTTCTAGTACACGTTCTAAAACTAATTCTCCCCAATTACCCTGCATTTTACTATCACCTTTTAAAGCTCTAGTTAAATTGGTAGCCTCCTTTGTCATTTGTTGGTTCAAATCTTTTAAACCTAATAGTTGTTCTTTTAAGGCAGAGTGCATAGAGATGCTTTCCTTTTGAGTGTCATCTACTTTTTTCTCAAAAATTTGAATTTTCTCCTGTAATGGATGTAAAATATTCTTGATATTTTCTTTATTCTGTAGCGTGAACTTTTCCGACTTCTCGTCTAAAATTTTGGTTGCTAAAAGTTCAAAGTCTTTTCTAAGTTGCGATTGTCTCAATTCAATCTCTTCATCTTTTTTAGCGCTTTGTAGCTGTAAGTTTTCAAACTCAGTATTACGTCTTGCTAATTCAGTACTTAAAAAATCTTTTTCACGTCTTATCTCTTCACGTTCACTTTCTATCTTAGATACAGTTTCAGATAGTTCGTTTAATTTAGAATTAAAATAGCTGTCTTGCTTTTCATTTTCTAATTGGTGATGGCTTTTTAATGCGTCAAGTTGTTGCGCCAAATTAGAGTTGCGCTCTTCCAAGGTACTTTGGTCACTTTTACTTTTCAGCTTAATAAAAAGCATGCCCAAATAAGCACCAATGGCTGCAGAAATAAGAATGGCGATAATGAGTATGAGATTGTCGTTCATATAGAAAATAGAATTTAATCAAATATAGGTAATTTGTCATTTAGAGCATTATTGAAATCAAAATGTATTTTGATTGAAACCACAAAAACGAGGTTTGAAGAATTTCTATTAGTCACAGATTCTTTATTCAATTTATTGCTTACACTGTCATTATTTCTTCACCCTAAAACTTCCAGTAGTCTTATCAAAGCCAATTAAATCTTTTGGGAATAGCGTTTCAAAAACACCTTGCTCAATCAATCTGCATGGCGAATTTGATACAACGGTTTCCTTGGTCATCACAATCATTGTATCACACAATTGAATGGCCAAATCAATCTCATGAGAAGAAAATAGAATGGTTTTATTGGTTTCCTTCGCTAATCGTTGTAGCAATTTCAAAATATATGCTTTGTGATACATATCTAGATGCGTCGTAGGTTCATCTAAAATAATCAAATGTGTATCTTGAGCTAAGGCACGAGCAATCATCACTTTTTGAAGTTGGCCATCACTCAATTCAAAACATTTGCGATGTTTTAAGTTGGTAATATTTGTAAGCTCTATGGCTTTATTTACTTCGGAAACATCTAACTTAGATAAATTGCCTACCCAATTAGTATAAGGCTGACGACCTAATGCGACCAATTCAAAAACCGAAAGATTTTTACTCATGAGTTGCTCTGTTAAAACCAAACTCATGGTTTTTGCTAAATCTAAAGCCGAATATTGATCTAGAGTAGTATCATGTATTTTAATAGCACCATCTAAAGGTTGTTGTATAGTTGCCAAAGTTCTTAAAAGCGTAGATTTACCAATGCCATTGGCACCAACCAAACCTATAAGTTCTCCTTGTTTGAGTTCAAGATGGATGTCGTCTGCAATGATAGATTTTCCTTTTTTGGTTTGATAACCAATGGTAAGATTTGATGTTTTTAGGATGGTATGTTGGCTACTTTTTGTCATTTAAAACACCATTTTACGTTGTCGTACCAATAACCAAACTACTACAGGAGCACCAATTAAAGAGGTAATTGCATTAATGGGTAAGGTATAATCACTTGTTGGTAATTGTGCAATACTATCACAAATAAGCATAACGACAGCTCCAAATAGAAATACAGCTGGTAACAGTATTTGATGATTTGAGGTATTAAAAATTTGTCGCGTCATATGTGGTATGGCCAAGCCAATAAAAGCAATAGGTCCAGCAAAAGCGGTTATAGTTCCTGCTAATAAACTTGTGGCAATAATGATGATAAATCGGCTCGTTTTTACATCTAGACCTAAACTTTTGGCGTAATTTTCACCTAATAAGAAGGTATTTAGTGATTTTATAGAAAAGATGGCTAAAAGGATTCCGATGATATAAATTCCGAAGAAAATAAACAATTCATTCCACGATAGGTTACCTAAACTTCCAAAGCCCCAAAATATGTATTGTTGCAATTGTTCCGCAGAGCTAAAATAGGAGAGTACACTCACAATGGCTGCTGTAATACTGCCAAACATGAGTCCAATAATTAAAATCGCCATCGTATCTCTCACTTTTGAGGAGACAAGTAAAACAGCTAATAATACGAGAAAACTCCCTAAACTAGCAGCAATTACGATACTCCATTTTGAAATAAGTACACTCGCAAAAATACCTCCAAATAATCCAGAACCTAAAATGACTAATGCAACACCTAAACTGGCACCAGAGCTAATGCCTAAAACAAAAGGTCCAGCCAACGGATTTCTAAATAAGGTTTGCATCAACAATCCCGAAATACCTAAACCAGAACCAACCAAAATAGCAGTAAATGCTTTTGGTAATCTATAATCTTGAATGATATATTGCCAAGAGTCATTGCTTGAATTTCCTAAAATACTTTGAATAACTTCGGAAAAAGGGATACTCACAGAGCCTAAACTAATATTCACAACAAAGCAGAGCAATAAGAGCATTGTTAAAATTATAAATGAATATGTGTGTTTAGTTTTAATCACTTTTTTACTGTAGTTCTCATTTGTCATTTCGAAGAACGAGAAATCTCATTATTTATAAATTATAAAATTCCAATGTATAGATTCTTCGACTCCGACTGTCGTCGGAATGCTCTGAATGACATTAATCTGTTGTATCAGTTAACAATAAAGGCTTAAAAAACGTTGTTTCATAATCTTGTAATAACTCAGGATGACAGATTTTTATCATATCCTTAAGTACTAAATCTGGTCTAGCCATACCTAATTCATAATAGGTAACGCCTCCAGTTTTACCTGTGGTATTAGAAAACGTATAAATGTTCTTGTCTTTAAAAGCGCTAAACTCTTTATAATGCACATTAGATTTTTCTAAAGCCTCATAACTTGAATAATACGAGGGACTCAACCATAAATCGGTCGTTTGAGCTTTGTCAAAAACAGCTTCAAAACTCAAGGCAATACTTCCTGTTTCTTTGGTGTCACTCCAAAGATAATTAGCATTGGCATCATTTAAAAATTGTGCTTCTGCACTTGTGCCATTTGGTAAATACCATACATCTTTATACATCGCACCACATAACACTGTTGGTTGTGTTGTAGATTTTGATGCTATTTTTTTAGCTTCTAGATAATCGTTTTCAATTTGATTAAAAATAGAATTGGCTTCTTTTTCTTTGTTATAGAGTACACCAAAAAATTTAATCCATTCGGCTTTAGCTAGTGGTGATTTTTCAACCCAATCACCATTATAGATTACAGGAATTCCTGCACGCTCAACCGTTTCCATACTTTTATTGGTGCCATCAACTCCAAAAGCAACCACCACATCTGGACGTAATTCTAATAAAACTTCGGTATTGATGCCTTCGTTTTTGCCCAGCTCTCTAATACTTTCGTTATCTATTCTAGTTCTAGTTTTTTCCGAAGACACATAATCTGTTCCAGGAAAACCTATTAACGTTTTTTCAACTTCTAAAAGTTCTAATGCAGGAATATGAGTAGTTGAGGTTGCTACAATTTTTTGAACAGGTGTTATGATAATGCCATCGTAGTCATCTTTCAAAAATGTTGTTTTAGCAGCTTCTTCCGCAGAAATTAATACATATTTAAAAACTTTTTCACTCTTAGGCCAAGGACTTTTAATGGTTAGTAGTTTATAGTTTTTAGCATTTGTAACTACAAAACCTTCTGCATATTTTAACTCTTGTTGTTGCGCTGTAGGAGTTGTAATTAGGTCTTGTTTTGTCTCATTTTTACATGAACTTATGAGTAAAAGAATGAGGAAAAATTTAAAGTATTTCATTGGTAACATTTGTGACTTTTGATTTGACGTTTTATCATTAATTTTGATAAAAATTATACCATGAGAGGCGATTCAAATTTAACATTATATATTGTTGCAGGTGTTATTATTGGCCATTTTTTAATTGGGTTTATTTATCTCATCTATAAAATGAACAAGAAAAAGTAGCGATTTGTGTTATCGAATTACTTTATTATAGTACTTTTGCACTTGAATTTTGGTTTGACTAAGTCGCTAATCACATACGTAAAAGTATGGTGAGATTCTGAAACAAGTTCAGAATGACGACTACGTTAATTAAAAGGGAATCTGGTGAGACATTAATTTCAATTCCAGAACTGTTCCCGCAACTGTAAGTTTGAAACTGTTTACGAGTGTCATTCAGAGCGTAGCGAAGAATCTTTTTTATGAGATTTCTCACATTCGTTCGAAATGACAGTCAAATTTAGACAGTTTTCTCATTAATTGAGTTATTATTTTCTTCTATACCACTGGTGAATTACTGGGAAGGTGAAATAATAAAAAACAAGTCAGGAGACCTGCCAAGTTCTTAAATCAAAAATGACTTTCGGGAGAAAAGTCTTTGAGGTATGAGACAGATAACACTATTTTTTTTATTGCTGCTTTTTGGCAGTTTAACTTGGGCACAAACAACTTTAGATTCTATTCAAAAGTTGGACGAGGTGGTATTGAGTGATGTTAAATTGAAACAATACGCTAAAGGTTATAAGCTAACTGTATTGAGTGATTCACTTTTGAGAAAAAATAAAACGTCATTAACAGATGTTTTGCGTTTTAATTCTAACATATATTTTAAAGAAAACGGTTATGGCATGGTGTCATCGCCATCTTTTAGAGGAACAAATGCCTCTCAAACTGCTGTGATTTGGAATGGAATTAATATAAACTCTCAACTCAACGGCCAAGTAGATTTTAATGCCCTATCAACATCAAATTACGATAATATTAGCATTAGAAGTGGAGGCGGAAGCGTGCAATACGGTAGTGGTGCTATTGGTGGTACAATTCATTTGTCTAACGATTTAGATTTTAACCACCATTTTGATAACCGTGTCCAACTTGCCTATGGTAGTTTTGATACGCAAAATATAAATTACAATGCTTCCTTCGGAAATGGAACATGGTCAGCAAATATTGGTGCGGCTTATGTGAATTCTAAAAATGATTACAAGTTTTTAGGTACAGATCGTAAAAATGAAAATGGCGCATTTAATAATTTAGATCTCAATTTTAATTTAGGATATATACTTTCTAAAAAGGACGTTTTAAAAATATATCATCAAAACTTTAGAGGTGATCGTGAGTTCTCATCAACACTGTTAGCACCTTCAAATAGTAAATATGAAACCCAAGACTATCGTAGTATGATAGATTGGACGCACATAGGTAATCAATTTACATCATCTTTAAAAGCAGGTCATTTACAAGAACGATTTAAATACTTTGAAAATAAATCATTAGATAATTTTTCTGAAGGTAAAACCAATACCTTTTTAATTAAGCATAGTTACAAACAACAATTTTCTAAACGACTCAGTCTAAATGTAATTACAGATTTTAATCACATCACAGCAATTGGTAATAGCTTTAACGAGCCCAAACGTAACGCTTTTTCTGCAACAGCTATTCTAAATCATAGACCAAGTAAAAAATTACAATACAATTTAAATGTACGCCAAGATGTAATATCAGATTTTGATAGCCCTTTAGTGTTTGCTGGTGATGTAAATTATCAAGTTTTAGAATGGTATGCGATAAAGTTGAATGCTTCTAAAAACTTTAGAGTGCCAACATTCAATGATTTGTATTGGAATCCTGGAGGTAATTTAGATTTAAACCCAGAAGAATCCTATCAAGTAGATTTAGGTCATGAGTTTAATTATAAGAAAGCGACTTTAAAACTGAACACTTATTATATCAAAACATCAGATTTGATTCAATGGCGACCAAATAGTGCTACAGGATACTGGAATCCTGTAAACGTAGCTAATGCCAAACACTATGGATTAGAAGCAGAGTTCGGCATCCAAAAAACATTCAATAAACATACATTTAATTTTGTAAGTGCCTACTCATATACAGAGACCGAAGATGTAGAAAAAAATCAACGTTTGTTTTATGTGCCTTTACACAAAGCAAATGTGTCTTTAGCTTATAATTATAAGTCTTTTACTGCTTTTTATCAACATTTATATAATGGTGAAGTTGAAATTATAGGTAATACACTTGACGGTTTTGATGTTGGGAATCTAGGTGTAGCTTATACGTTTAATACAACAGGAGATTTGACTTATGAGGCCGATTTCAGAATAAATAATATTTATAATACTTATTACGAAAACGTAGCATTGCGACCAATGCAAAATAGAAATTTTACAATCAATTTAATACTTAAATTTTAACAATGAAACTTAACAAATTAATGCTAGTAGCCTTATTAATAGGCGCAATTTTTACATCTTGTAGTAACGATGATGATATTAGTGGAAGCTCAATTTCTGAAATAAGAATCCAGTCAGCTCAGGATACTTATGATGAGACAGTAGGCAATGCTATGTTTAATATTATTTCTACTCAAACTTTTGCCGCTGATGTAGAAATCACCTATTCTGTTTCTGGAACTGCAGAAGCAGGTTTAGATTACGATGCTTTATCTGGTTCTTTAATGCTTCCTGCAGGAGAAAACTCTATTGATTTAGTTGTTAGTATTATTGACGACTTAGATATTGAGAATGATGAATCTCTAATTATAACTTTAGAGGCCGTTGATGGAAGTTTAGAACTTATATCAAATACGAATTCTGCATCTATTACTATAATAGATAATGAAACAGCGCCTTTTGAAAATGGGATTTTAATATCTCATGAAGGTAATTTTGGACAAGGAAACGCTTCTGTATCGTTTGTGTCTTATGATTTACAAACGGTTGAAAATAATATTTATAGTACTGTAAATTCTAATCCGTTGGGAGACACAGCTCAAAGTATTGGGTTTAATGGTGGTTTAGCTTATATCATATTAAATGCGACTAATTCTATTGAAGTTGTAGATCGTTACACGTTTGAGTCTGTAGCAACAATTGATACAGGATTAAATAACCCTAGATTTATTGCATTTGCAAACGGAAAAGGATATGTGACAAATTGGGGTGATGGATCTGTTGCTACAGATGATTATTTAGCCGTAGTAGATTTGTCATCTAATACACTAACTGCTCAAACAATTTCTGTTGCAGAAGGTCCTGAAGAAATCATAGCGGGTAATAATACACTTTATGTAGCTCATCAAGGTGGTTTTGGTCAAAATAACGTGATATCTGTTATTGATGCGACTTCAGATGTGGTGTCTTCTACAATTACTGTTGGTGATGTTCCAAATTCTATGCAATTAGATAACTCAGGAAACTTATGGGTATTAGCAGGTGGTAAGCCATCTTGGACAGGTGATGAAACTGGTGGAAAATTATCAAAAATAAATACGGCAGATAATAGTATCACGTCTATAGATTTTGCAGTAACAGAACACCCAAACCATTTAGCTTTAGATAATGGATCATTATACTATTATTCTGCCGGAAGTGTTTTTAAAATGACAACTAGTGACACAACATTACCAACCACTGCAGAAATTACAGGTTTAAGTTTCTACGGAATGACAGTAAATAACTCAGTATTATATGGTGTTGATGCAGGAGATTTTACAAGTAACGGAACTCTGTCATCATATAACTTGTCTTCTAATACATTAGATGCAAATGCAACAGTAAATATTATTCCTGGTGGAATTTACTTTAATTAAGATGTAATTCTAAAATTAAAACTAAATCAAATAAAAAAAACCACTCAAAAAGAGTGGTTTTTTTATGTTTTAAACTCGATTAATTAAAGTTTAACCGGTTTATGATTACATCATCAGTATCTAAATACATACCTTCTTCAAACGGTTTTAAATTTAGATTCGTTTTAATTGGTCTATATATTTCGCTAGACTGATTAAAGCGTCCGTCACCTTGAATATCTGCAATTGCTGCTGCAAGAAGTGGTTCGTTGATATTACCTAATAAGCCAAAATTTCTAGGTGATTCTAAAATGATTATATTGGGTATCAATCCAGATGGAGGTACTTCTTCATCATTTACGTTGACAGAATTGGCAATTAAAGGCTGTATAGCGTAAGTATGATTTGGGTTAATATTTTCATTTTCTAATGTTGGCGAATCGTAAAACGTACGAGATGCTTGTGTTTTTCCAGTTGTTACATCTCCAATATGGATTACATTAATATAAGCGCTTAAACTGTTTATAACGAGTTCGCTTGCAGAAGCAGATCTATTGGTGGTCAAAATATATACTTTACTTAAATTTAGACTGTTTATTGCATTACCATCAAAACCGTTTACAAAATTGAAATCTCTGTTGGACGCTTGTTGATCATTATTAAAAAAAAGTTTAGAATATACGTCTCCTGTAAACTGTCCAGTAATCATGCTTCCTAAATATGATGCGGTCAGTACAGATCCTCCTGGATTATACCTTAAATCTAATACCAAATGCTGTACATTACTAGCTTGAAGTTGAGCAAATGCAGCATTTAATTGATTATCAAAACTTCCAGTGAAACCGTTATACACCAAGTATCCAACATTTTCTCCATCCACATCAATAACTGTTGTTAAATGAACTGGGTTTTCGGTATAGACTTCTTTTGTTAATGCTTGACTGTTTGTAGTTGATGTAATCGTATCATCATCTACGGTATCTGTTCCATTATCATTATAAGTTCCAAAATTTAAGGTATAGTTATCTTGATTTAGTAATGTTTCTAAATTATTTACATTTAATTGTATGCCATTAACAGCATCAAATATTTGACCACGCTGTAATCCTAAATTACTAGCAACGCTATTATTGAGTACTAATCTAATAATACCAAAAACTTCGGTATCGCTTCCAGGCTCAAGATAGAGGTTGAATTCTAGTCCGTTGCTTTTTGAAGTTCCAGCTAATTGTTGCTCAAATTCAATGTAATTTGGTATTAGCCTACTAAAACGATCTACTGTTTCTGGTTGAAATATTAAAGAATTAAATAAATCTTCTGGTTCAGCAAAATCACTTAAATAATTACCGTACTCCTCATTCGTCGTAAACCTATCATTTGCTAAATTAGGGATTTCATCTTTATATAAATATACGGCATTCATACCTTTCCAAACAAAATCATTAATTTCACTTGCAGATATAAGGTTGTCATCTTGGTCTTCAAAACAACTTGTTAATGACAAAGTTAAAATGAACAACAGACTAATTTTAAATATCTTCATGTAGTTTTCGTGTTTTAAAATTTCCGAAGAAAAAAAGAGATCATAGCATTGTTCTACTTTTATTCTGAAATTTTAGATTAATTTTCTTTTTCAATAGATACAGACTCATCAGTCTAGTAAACTCTAAATTTACTTACATTATTGTAAATTAAAAAATAACTTGTAACAAAACTGAAGCATGCTCGTCGTAATAATAAGAAGCGGAATTAATCACTCGTTTTTTAACTAACCAACCACAAATGACACAAACTGATTTTACAAAATTGGTATTGCCTTTTAAGGATAAGGTCTTTCGTTTAGCAAAAAGACTGCTCGTTTCTCGTGAAGAAGCAGAAGATGCAACGCAAGAGATTTTACTGAAATTATGGAAGAATAAACAGAAAATTGCCGAATACAAAAACGTTGAAGCATTTTCTATGACCATGACAAAGAATTTTTGTTTAGATCGTTTAAAATCAAAACAGGCACAAAATTTGAAAATAGTTCATAGTAATTACGAAGAGAAAAACACCTCATTAGAAAAACAAGTAGAAGCAAGAGATAGTGTAGATTGGGTGTCTAAAATAATTGAAGAGTTACCTGAGCAACAAAAAATAATATTACAGCTTAGAGATATAGAAGAGTATGACTTTGATGAGATTGCAAAAGTAGTAGAGATGAATCCTACGGCAATTAGAGTCGCATTATCTAGAGCTAGAAAAACAATAAGAGAAAAATTAACTAATACACATCGCTATGGTATTAAATAGTATAGAAAAACTACTGGAAAAGTACGACAATGGTGAAACCACCATTAAAGAAGAGCAGCAACTCAAAGCATATTTTGCTCAAGATGAGGTAGCACCACATTTGGAGTCGTACAAACCCCTATTTCAATACTTTAACACAACAAAACAAGAGGATTTATATACAAAGGACGTTCCAGCAAAAACTAAAAAGAGTTACATCTATCAATGGATTTCTGTCGCAGCATTATTAGTACTCTCGTTAGGGATTTTCACCACCCAATTTGGTGATACTAAAAAGACATTTAGTGATCTTTCTGCTGAAGAACAGATTGCTTATAACCAAGCTGTAGAAGTTTTTGACCTTGTAGGTTCAAAATTTGAGCAAGGTGAAAGTAATATAGCCGCTTTTGGATTAATGTCTAAAAAATTATCTGAAGGTGCTGAGAATTTTGAACATGTGTCTGAATTTTCTAAAGCTACCAACAAGATTTTAAAATCAAAAAAGAAAAAACAAAACAAAAACAAGTAAAAATTAAAATTATGAAGAAATTAATAGTAATAGTCGCAATAGCATTAATAAGTTCAGTCTCATATGGTCAAAGTATGTTTGATAAATATGAAGATATGAAAGACGTGAGCTCAGGTGTAATCAATCAAAAAATGTTTAGTATGCTTGCATCTATAGACATTGATTTAGATGATCCAGATGCTCAGAAATTCTTAGAAATGGCCAAGAAAATTGAAAGTGTGAAAATTTTAAGTACAGGTAACACTACAATTTCTAAAAATATGAAAGCAGATGCCGAAGGTCATATCAACAAAGCAAACTTAAGTGAATTAATGCGTTTTAAAGATGGTGACCAAACCGTAAAATTTTATGTAAAAGAAGGACGAGATGAAAACCACGTAAAAGAATTATTTATGCTTATTAGTGGGTTAGGAGAACTTACAAAAGAAAAGAGCGTTGTCATCAATGGTGAAAAACGTGAGTTTGAAACAGTTGTCGTATCAATTACAGGTGATATCGATTTAAGAGAAATCTCTAAAATTACAAGTACCATGAATGTACCTGGAGGTAAGAATTTAGAAAAAGTTGGTAAAAAGAACTAATTATGACCCGAGCATGTTAAAAGCATTATCGTTCAAGAGAATTATGAACAGCGAACTGCATGTGGCCATTGAAAAATAATAAATATAAACACATGAACACATCAATCAAATCAATAATCACAATGTTCATCTTGGTTGTAACTTTACAAAGTTGCAATCAAGATCAAACATTGCAAACGTACTACGTTGATAATGAATTGGCACCAGGATTTACATCATTAGATGTGCCAGTGAGTATCTTAGATATCGATGAAGCGTCCCTTACAAAAGAGCAATTAGAAGCTTATGAGTCTATTGAAAAATTGAGTTTAATTGCCTTTGTTTTAGACGAGAGTAATCAAGCACAAATGGATATAGAGTACGCTAAGGTTAAAACCATTCTTAAAAATCCTGAGTATGAAGAATTAATGCGTGGCGGAAATTCTACCGATGGAAAATTCGTCATTAAATGTATAGGCGAAGGTGATGCTATTGATGAGTTTATTCTCTTCGGAAATTCTAATACGGCAGGATTTGGCGTTATAAGAGTTTTAGGTAATGATATGAATTTTAATAAAATAGCAGAGCTAGCCAAAGTCATACAAGATTCTGATATAGAAAACTCACCATTAGAGAAGTTTTCAGGATTTTTTAATTAAAACCAATACTTATCACAAGTATTTTAAACCAATAGCACTATTGATTTAAATGTTAATTACCACTTCAGGTCTGACCACTTGAGGTGGTTTTTTTGTGAGCCTATTTCCGAAGAAAAAAGAAGAGTAATGAATTTTAGTTAGAAATTAATACTGCTATACTAATCATTAAGAGTACTCGTTTCACTTACAATTTTATTGATTCTAGGTTGAATAAACCAAATGCCTATAGGAAAGAACCAAATCATAAAAAATTCTCCAATAAAATCGCTAAAAGAGACGTTTTTTTGTAGCTCTACAGTTTTTATTGTTTTAGATGAAACATACAGTAAATAAAACATACAGAACATGGAAAATAAATGCATTGGGACAATAAACAGCATCATTTTACTCATTATGCCTGCAGCTGCATGATCTCCAGAGGATACATTATAAAAAGTAGATGAGATGAGCATCATAAAAAATAAGATATAAAGGAGCGGAATGAAAAAGAATATTTTAAATTTTTTTAAATTCAACCTAAGCTCTATTGGGATGTGTTTTTGTAATCCAATGGCAATAGACCAAAACCAACCAAAAAACAGTCCCATATAAATCACCATAATGATTGGGAATAATGTAAAAAAATCAACCATAAAGGTAGGGTCTGGATGCTCACGCACTTCAAATTGAGAGGACATCGAGCTAAACATAAAAATTTGTAATATAATTGGTAGCCCATACATTAAAACAAATATATGCCAATGTTTAGCTTTTAGAAATCGGTTTATCATAACACTCAATTCTAATTAAATACCATTACTCGACCTCAGAATCTTTCATTACAATACATATCAAATAGAATGCTAATAAGGAGAATGAAGAAAATAAAATCACCTTTACAATGAAATAATCTAAAATATCTAAAATGCCAAATACTAAAAAACAAAGCTCAATAACTCCTGTAAACAAAAGTGCTAGTGTGTTTTTAGAAGGCATTTTCATAATATTAGATTCCTGTATAGTTGCTTGGGTTAATAGCTTTTAATTCGGTTTTTATGTCTTCGGGAACGTCTAAGGTATCAATAAATTCTGAAATAGAACGTTCGTTGATTGTGTCGTTGGTTCTAGTTAAGCCTTTTAACGCTTCATAAGGATTAGGATAGGCCTCACGACGTAAAATCGTTTGGATAGCTTCGGCAACCACAGCCCAGTTATTCTCTAAGTCTTGAGCAAACTTAGGTTCGTTGAGTAATAATTTGTTTAAACCTTTAAGTGTAGATTTAAAACCAATAATGGTATGTCCAAAAGGCACACCAACGTTTCTTAATACTGTACTATCAGTTAAATCGCGTTGCAGTCTAGAAATAGGTAGTTTTGCAGATAAATGCTCAAAAATCGCATTTGCGATACCTAAGTTGCCTTCAGAGTTTTCAAAATCAATAGGATTTACTTTGTGTGGCATTGCGCTGCTTCCAACTTCTCCTTTTTTAATTTTTTGCTTAAAATAATCCATTGATACATAGGTCCAAATATCTCTATCCAAATCAATAAGTATTGTATTGATGCGTTTTAAAGCATCAAATAACGCAGCCATATGGTCATAATGTTCAATTTGCGTGGTAGGAAATGAATGTTGTAAACCTAGTTTTTCTTGCACAAAATTAGTTCCAAAAGCTTTCCAGTCCTTTTTAGGATAGGCCACTTTATGCGCATTAAAATTACCTGTTGCTCCACCAAATTTTGCAGCACTTGGTACATCGTTTAATAAATTAAATTGTTCTTCTAAACGGGTTACAAAAACCTGAATTTCTTTACCCAAACGTGTAGGAGATGCAGGCTGACCATGTGTTCTTGCAAGCATTGGGATATCTGCCCAGTCATTTGCTAATGCTTTTAATTTATTTAGTACTTCAAGATATTCAGGGACATAAACATCATTCATTGCCTCTTTAATACTTAAAGGAATGGCTGTATTATTAATATCTTGTGATGTTAATCCAAAATGGATAAACTCTTTATATGCTTCTAATTTTAAGGCATCAAATTTTTCTTTAATAAAATACTCAACCGCTTTTACATCATGGTTTGTAATGGCTTCAATATCTTTTATAGCTTGCGCATCTTCCGCAGAAAAAGACGTGTAAATGGCTCTTAAGTCATCAAAAACTGACGTGTCAATACCTTTAAGTTGTGGTAAATCGGCTTCACAAAGCGCAATAAAATATTCTATTTCTACTAAAACTCTGTATTTAATAAGTGCTTCTTCAGAGAAATAAGGTGCAAGATTACTAACTTTACTTCTATAGCGACCATCAATTGGTGAGATGGCGTTAAGTGATGATAATGACATGGTTGTGGTTTTGTTGCCTATTAATAAAGTAAACAAAGATAACATTTGATTCTCTATTAGCTAGGCTATGATCGGGATTTTTGCTTATTAATTTTTTTAAGTATATGCCTAGCTCTCGCTTTAAAAGCAGCACTTTGTGAGGAGAAATCGCGCTCCAAAATCAGTGCTAATTCTGGGTGAATCCAATCTATTTCTGTGCCAAGTAGGTATAATGCATTCATTCCGTAGGCTTTAGGTGCGACTTTTTCGTCATTGATTAACCAATCAAAACAGGATTCAACAATTTTTTCTTTATGATGATGTAGTAGTGTGTTTTTTACGTTATTGTCTTCTTTGCCATAATATGCATTTGCTAAACACTCACAAACTTTTGCTACTGGTCGAACAGCTGGATCTAAGTGTACACGATGTATGTTTTCGGTAAATACATCTAAATAAGGAATGCAAGACTCAATATCTTTACTACACATAAATTCAAAAACCCATGCAGCTCTACAAGAAATCTTATCATCAACCCTAAATAAAATATCTAGTAACTTCGGAATCAATTCAGGATGGTCAATCACCAAATTCGCATAATGCAAACGCTTTTCTCGCGAGTGGTTTACATAGTTTAATTCTTTATAAAGTGCTTCGGTAGTCAAATGGATTGTTTTACTTTTATAGCTTAGTCAATATATAAATATAACCACATGAAAATTATAAAAAAAATACTCGTTGCATTATTAATTGTTTTTATCATTATGCAATTTTTTGGACCAGATAGAAACGAAGGTGATATAACTACAGTGAATGCGTTTTTATCTGAAACGAATCCGCCAAGTGATGTTAAAAGTATATTAGAGAATACTTGTTATGACTGTCATACAGATGTAACACGATACCCTTGGTACAATAAAATAACACCTGTAAATTATTGGTTGGCAGATCATGTTGAAGACGGAAAAAAACATTTCAATATGTCGGCTTGGGATGGTTATGATTTAAAAAAGAAAGAGCATAAAATACACGAAATGGTTGAAGAGGTTGAAGAAAAAAAGATGCCTCTAGAATCTTACACTTACACTCATGGTGATGCAAATTTAACCGATGCGCAAATTGCTGCAGTTGTTGCTTGGGGAAAAGAAGTACAAGCTAATTATCAAGAACAATTAAAAGCGCAATAGCCTTTTGAATTCAACAGTATTAATCATCGGTTTTGTTTGGCCAGAGCCTAAAAGTTCTGCTGCAGGAAGCAGGATGATGCAATTAATTTCCTTTTTTCAATCCCAAGGATATCATATCACCTTTGCAAGTGCTTGTGCTAAAAGCGATAATGCGTTTGATTTAGCATCTATTGGAGTTGAGAAAGCTACGATTGAACTTAATAGTTCTAGCTTTGATGATTTTGTATTAACATGCAATCCAGATGTCGTTTTGTTTGATCGGTTTATGACAGAGGAGCAGTTTGGCTGGCGAGTTTCTCAACAGTGCCCAAAAGCGATAAAAATTCTAGATACCGAAGATTTACATTTTTTAAGACGTGCCAGGCAGCAAGCGTTTAAAGATAATCTTGAAGTTACAACTGCTAATTTATATAATGATACCACAAAACGCGAAATTGCAAGTATCTATCGTTGCGATTTGAGTTTGATTATTTCTACTTCGGAAATGAGCCTACTTCAAAACACGTTTAAAATAGATACATCGTTATTACTTTACCTACCGTTTCTGGTTGCGCCAATTTCCGAAGAAAAGAAGAATAAGTATCCTGCTTATCAAGAACGACAGCATTTTATATCTATTGGAAACTTTTTACATGAACCTAATTATAATGCTTTACTCTATTTAAAACAAACCATTTGGCCAGGTATTAGAGCCAAATTACCAAATGCTCAAATACATAATTACGGCTCGTATGCGTCACAAAAAGTAAATCAATTACACAACGAAAAAGAAGGCTTTTTAATACAAGGATTTGCTGAAGATGTTAACCTAGTTATGCAAAATTCTAAAGTGCTTTTGGCTCCAATTAGGTTTGGAGCTGGACTAAAGGGGAAACTGTTTGATGCCATGCAAAACGGAACGCCGTTTGTGTCCACTACAATTGGAGTAGAAGGGATTGTTGATGATTCTAATCAAGATTTTGTTTGTGATGCTTCGGAAGCATTTATCCATCATGCTATCAAATTATATACAGATAATTCTATCTGGACCACACAACAAGATTTAGGCTTTGAAATTTTAGAACAGCAATTTTCTAAAGATCATTTTGAAAGTGAACTTCAAAATCGACTACAAGAATTAATTGATAATTTAGAGGCTCATAGGCAGCACAATTTTATTGGTCAATTGTTACAGCATCATACATTACAAAGCACAAAGTATATGAGTAAGTGGATTGAGGAGAAGAATAAGTGAGTTTTTTGTCATTTGGAGAGTTCTGTCATTTGGAGAGTTTGGCATTTGGAGATTTTTGTCATTCAGAAGGAGGCCGACTGAAGAATCTTTTATTTAAAGAAGTTGGATTTTCAAAGAGATTCTTCGCTACGCTCTGAATGACAATTGGTATTTAAAATATAATCAAGTTAGTATTAGATTTCGTTCGGTCATTCAGAAGGAGGTACGACTGAAGAATCTTTTATTTAAAGAAGTTGGATTTTCAAAGAGATTCTTCGCTGCGCTCTGAATGACAATTGGCATTTAAAATATAATCAAGTTAGTATTAGATTTCGTTCTGTCATTCAGAAGAAGGCACGACTGAAGAATCTTTTATCTAAAGAAGTTGGATTTTCAAAGAGATTCTTCGCTGCGCTCTGAATGACAATTGGCATTTAAAATATAATCAAGTTAGTATTAAATTTCGTTCTGTCATTCAGAAGGAGGCACGACTGAAGAATCTTTTATTTAAAGAAATTGATTTTCAAAGAGATTCTTCGCTACGCTCTGAATGACAATTGGCATTTAAAATATAATCAAGTTAGTATTAGATTTCGTTCTGTCATTCAGAAGGAGGCACGACTGAAGAATCTTTTATCTAAAGAAGTTGGATTTTCAAAGAGGTTCTTCGCTGCGCTCTGAATGACATTTGGCATTTAAAAAAACACTCTACTTAGAATTAAAATTCACTTTGTCATTCAGAAGGAGGCACGACTGAAGAATCTTAAGTTTAAAGAAGTTCATTTTCAAAGAGATTCTTCGCTACGCTCTGAATGACATTTGGTAATTAAAAAAAACACTCTACTTAGAATTAAAATTCACTTTGTCATTCAGAAGGAGGCACGACTGAAGAATCTTTTATTTAAAGAAGTTGCTATTCAAAGAGGTTCTTCGCTGCGCTCTGAATGACATTTGGCATTTAAAAAAACACTCTACTTAGAATTAAAATTCACTTTGTCATTCAGAAGGAGGCACGACTGAAGAATCTTTTATTTAAAGAAATTGATTTTTAAAGAGATTCTTCGCTTCGCTCTGAATGACAATTGGAATCTGCAAAAAAGAGTTACTCCTCAGTAGACTCTTGCATCGTGTGATATACATTTTGTACATCATCATCTTCTTCTAATTTTTCGAGTAGTTTTTCAACATCTTGAGCTTCTTCTGCCGATAAAGGCTTTGTAACTTGGGGAATTCGCTCAAAACCAGATGAAATAATTTCGATATTATTTGTTTCTAAATACGACTGGATGTTTCCGAAGCTTTCAAAAGGTGCATAAATCATAACGCTTGTAACTTCGTTACCTTCTTCATCTTCATCGGTATCTTCAAAAATTTCTTCTACTCCAAAATCTATGAGTTCTAATTCTAGGTCTTCTAGGTCTAACTCTTCACCTTTAACTTTAAAATTACAAGTATGATCAAACATGAAAACTACAGAGCCTGATGTACCAAGACTACCATCGGTTTTATTAAAATAGGAACGTACGTTTGCAACTGTACGCGTGTTATTATCTGTTGCTGTTTCTATAAGCACTGCAATACCATGCTGTGCATATCCTTCAAAAAGGACCTCTTTGTAATCGCCTTGATCTTTTTCGCTAGCCTTTTTGATAGCACGCTCTACATTATCTTTTGGCATGTTTACAGCTTTCGCATTTTGAATTACAGCACGCAAACGAGAGTTAGAATCTGGATCTGGTCCACCTTCTTTTACAGCCATAACAATGTCTTTACCTATACGAGTAAAGGCTTTGCTCATTGCAGACCAACGTTTCATTTTTCTTGCTTTACGAAATTCAAAAGCTCTTCCCATGTAAATGTTATTTAAGTGTCCGTAAAAAACGGAATATGTTTTATTGTGATGTTATTAGATTCAAAATTATTGAAATTATATGGAATTGACAATATTTGTGGTTGGCATATTTCCGAAGTAATTAAAGAATTAATCTTTTGGAATATGCTTTGACAAAAAGTTAACGTTTGTAGCGTTTAAACCATTAATAACATTTTGACGTTTTGTGTTCAATTGAGCATTTACTTTATTATAATTATTTGCTCCATTATTAACCTCTTTTACTTTTTTATTATAGTTGTCAACTTGCTCTTTTGTACGTTTGCGCTCGTTGGTTTGTTCTAGAGCTGTTTTTATTTTTACGAAGTCTTCATTGAGTATTAAAAACTCTGTGATTTTTGGGATTTGGATTTCACCTTCTTCAATAAAAAATTCGAAGGCTTTTTTTGTAGCTTCTATAATAGATTTATCGTTTTTATAAGTGTTTTTTGTTTTTAGAATTTCTAAGCCTTCTTTTGCAGCCGTTACAAGTGCATTTGCGTTTTGCTGAATGGCACTCACATCATTTTTTTGTATAGCGTCCATGAGATAAACCTCATTGATGTACACTTTAAAATAGGTTAAATATAAGTCGTGATAATGTTCAAAAACCTCATTTGAAATTTTCATTTTTTTACCTAAATCTGACTCGCTTTCTATAATTTGAATGTTGTGTTTCGCTGTGAATTCATAAAAGTTTCTCTCGTATTCTTGTTGAGATTCTTCCATTTTTTGATCTGCCATTTCTTGAGCGAGTATATAAGCTTCCATGGCATCATATGATTGTTCTGCGACCTCTTTCATATCAATGATTTTAGCATAATCTTGATTTAATAAGTCTTTATTAAAGGTCATGTGTTTCAATACTTTGTTTTTGTAATCGTCATCTTCAAAACCGTCTGCTTTTGAAATTTTTGCAATGGCTTGATCTATGGTTTTAAGTAATTTTTTTCTTTTGCCATCAATACTTCTAGCACTTTTACTATGTGCAACAGCTTTGGTGTATTTCCACATGTTTTTAGTGATTTCTTCTTGCTCTTCGGCTATAAAATCTAAATATTCTGATGCATTATTGAAGGTTTGAGCACTCATTGACGTTGCTACAAATAAAACAATTAGAGTTAATTTTAAAGTTATTGTTTTCATATTTAGTTTAGAGAGATTAAGTGAAGTAAATCTTGAAGAATAGCTTGAGCTTCCTCTATGTAAAGATCGTTTTTAAGATCCTTTATAATGGATTGGTTGATTATTTTTTTGTCTTCATTATAACTTATGACTTCATTAGTATTTGCTGTGTTATTAATGGTAAACCTAGAATTATGATTTTTAAGAGGTGAATTTATTGTTTTCCATTGGGTTCTATAAGATGTTATTTCATTAAAGACGTTCTCTAGAGTTAGGAGATACTCGGTGTCTAATTCAAAATAATTTTTGATTATTAATTGATTTAAATCTTTAACAGCTTCAAAATTTGAGTTGTTGCTCACCCTAGTTATACTTTGTTTTTGCAATTGATTAATTGGTAATTTTTTAAGTTGAGGATATTTTCTGCCAACTATAGAGTCGTTTTTAAGTGCATATGCTGTAAATGCTTCTTGAGTTTTAAAATCATCATAGAGATTTGGCAAAATAATATCAGGAACAACACCAAGAGCTTGGTGGCTTTTTCCTGTTACGCGATAAAATTTTTCTACCGTGAGTTTTGAAAATCCTAATGTGCCATTGTTATCTAATGGTAAAATGACTTGAGCTGTTGCTTTGCCATGTGTTGTTGACCCAACTATGATTGCTCTATTATAATCTTGCATTGAAGCTGCAAAAAACTCAGATGCAGATGCGCTATAGTTATTTACTAAAACAACAATTGGTTTTGTGAATAGAGCTCCTCTATTAGTATCATTTACAGTGAAAGTTTCTCCATTTGAATACCTTAAAATAGATAAAGGACCTCTATTTATAAACATGCCAGAGAGATCTGCAGCTTCTTTCATGGAGCCACCACCATTAAATCGTAAATCTAATATGAGGCCTTCAATATTTTCTTTTTGAAGTTTATATAATTCTTTAGCAACATCATTTGCTAAACCTAAACCGTTAGGAGATTCTAAATCTGAATAAAAACTAGGAATACTAATATATCCAACCTTAGATTTATCTTCAATAATAAAGCCTGAGACTGTGTTTTCTTCTGTTTTGGTTTTGGTTTTTGTGAGTTCTACAGATTTTAGTGTCCCGTTTTGCTTTTTAATTTTAAACGTTACTGTATTATGATTTTGATCACTTGTAAAGGACATTACATCTTCATTAGAGACACAATATGTTTCTAGCGTTTCAGAATTTGATTCTAATGATTTTATGACATCATTAACTTCAATGTTTTCATTGTTAAATGCTGCGCTTCCAGGTGTAATATGCACGATAGTAATATCGCCATCGTCATTTTTTTCTGTGATAATGCCAAATGACAATTGATCATTAGACAATGCGTTTTCAAAAAGTTCCTTTTCCGAAGCATTAAAAAATGTAGAGTTGGGATCGTGATAGTGTAAATACGCATTTAAGAAGGTTTCTTTTACAAAATGATCAACACTGCCTAAACGATGTTGGAGTTCTTCTAATTTGCAAAGTTCTTTTTGGATGAGTTTAGGTTTTAATTCGCTCTCTAGTGCTTTAAAATTAGTTTTAAGATGCTCTAAAACAGAATCATTTTCAATAAGTGTGTATAGTATATTGTAGCGTAATCGTTTGCTCCAATAGCGTTTTATAGTACTTTTATTTTTAAAATAGACAAATTGTGACTCTGGAGTAAATCGTAAAGTGTCTATTCCAGAATAGTCAAAATTTTCTGATTCTAATTTAGAAATAATTTTTTTTGACTGTTCTATGCGCTCATTGAGGATAGTTACGTATTTGTCAATAAATTCACAGGTGTTGTTTTTGATATAATTATCGAGCATAAACCGATCATTCTCAAATAAAGTTACATCGCTTTGTGTGAGCAAGCGCTTATCTTCATCGAGGTTATCTAAAAATAATTCAAAGACATGAGTAGATAAGCTGTCATTAATAATTTTGGGCTGATAATGGTTTTGCTCTATAACGGTTGTTAATGCTTTTACCTGTTGGCAAAACACATCTGTTTCTTGGCTGTAACCAAAAACAGTGATGAAAGTAAATAACAAAAACGGACGTATGTTTTTTAGCATATTAAATTTAAAATGAATAGCTTAGGGTAGGATTAACAACTATTGAGCTTATTTAATCTTCAACTTCTACTATGGCTTCTATGGCATCTGCCAATTTAAAATCTTTTTCTGTAACACCATTAGCATCATGCGTAGATAATGAAATCTTAAGTACATTATAAACATTGGTCCATTCAGGATGGTGATGTTGTGCTTCACACTCAAATGCGATACGGCTCATTGCACTAAAACAATCTTTAAAATTATCAAATTCAAACTCTGCATATATTGCATTATTTCTATATTCCCAATCAGGAAAACGTAGTAGTCGTTTTTCTATATTTTCGTCTGTAAGTAAATCCATAGCTTTATTTTTACTTAAATGTAGCACATTTTTGTTGTAAAATAGATGTAATTGGTTTTACATTCTAGAAAAAAAGATAAACCGAATGGTTTTTACCACAAACTGTTATTTTATTAAATCTTCTAACACTTCTGTGCTGGTGATTTCTAAATGTTTAGGTAGTTTATTGAATTTTGGTAACACGGCTAGATAACGATCTTCATTAGTGGTATAAACGTGTTTGTAAGTCACACCGTTTTTTGATGATATTTGATTAATTATATCTTTAAAATAATCATCATGATGCACTAAATCGGTACTTCCTAAATGGAAAATACCGTATTTCTCTTGGTTAATAATGTAATGAATTTGCTGTGTCAATTTAGAATCTGTAGTGACATTCATTATAATATTAGGGAAAATCTCAATGGCAGTTTTATCTTCTAGATGCTGTTTTATTTCTTTAAGTCTTGGGGATTGAGACCCTAACACCATTGGTAATCTTAGTATGGCTACTTTTTTCTTGGGAAGACGTAGCAACATGTTTTCAATCTTTATCTTAAAATGCCCATATACGCTTCCGCTCAAGGTTTTATCTAATTCGTAACTAGGGTATTTACTGTAGGCATCAAATACATTAGCAGACGATAAGAAAACAAGTTTCGTGTTATGTGCTAGAAGATATTCAGCAATATGTTGATGTGCGATGGTTTGAGCTCTAAATTCGCCACGCAAACAAGATATAATTATGGTTGGTTTTGTGGCTTCAAGAATTTCATAAACGTCATCTTCTTCAACGTTATATTGAAAAAATTGATGGTTGTCCTCATATATTTTCTTCGGAATTCTGTACGTGCCAAACGTTCTAAAGTAACCCAATAGCTCTTTATAAATGGCATTGCCAATAAATCCGCTTGCACCTAAAATTAAGATGCGATGTTTACTCTTGTAAGTTTTCATTATGGATTAGGGCAATTTGTAATTAGAAAATTGATAAATTGGTTTTGGTCGTAAAAATTTCTAGCGCTTGCATTCCTAATTTTGAGTTGCCTTTTTCATTTAAGCCAGGAGACCATACTGAAATAACAAACTCTTTAGGTAAAAGCGCAATGATACCACCTCCAACACCACTTTTTCCTGGTAAACCTACTTCAAAAGCAAACTCTCCAGCTTCATCGTAAAATCCGCAAGTAAGCATTATAGCATTAATACGTTTTGTTTGGCTTTTTTTAAGATGGACTTTCTCTAACATACAAATTCCTTTATTAGCAAACACGTAAAACGTTTTAGACAATTGCTCACAGGTCATTTCTAAAGAACATTGATGAAAATAGAAATCTAAAACCTCTTCAACGTCATTATTTAGGTTTCCAAATGATTTTAAAAGGTTGGCTCCAGCATAATTTCTATAACCCGTTTCTTTTTCAGATTTTGCAACGGTTTCATTGTAATTGATGCTCTCATCATTAGCCAATTGCCTTACAAAATTTAAAAAATCTTGCTTTGGATTTTTTAATTGAGATACGAGAATATCTGCAATAACGATAGCACCAGTATTTATTAAAGGGTTTCTTGGTATACCATTTTCTTGCTCTAACAATGACAAATGGTTAAATGGATTTCCAGAAGGCTCTACGTCAACACGTTCCCAAAGGTTATAACCTTCAATTGAAATGGCTTTAGCTAATGTTAATACTTTAGAGATACTCTGTATTGAGAATTTTTCTTTATAATGTCCTACACCATAGGTTGTATCTCCAACCACTTGAAGGTGAATACCCAAAGCATTTTTATCAACATGTTTAAGCTCAGGAATGTAAGATGCTACAGTTCCCTTGTTTTCTTCTTTGCTCAGTTTAGAGTGGATGTCATTTAAAATGCTTTGGTAATCTTGCATATACTATTATCCTTTATAAAAAGGTAGTTTTACTACAGTTGCAGGCACTGCATTTTTACGTATTTGAATGTTGATTTTACTACCTACAGCTGTAAAAATAGTAGGTACATAACCTAAGCCAATCCCTTTTCCTAAACTAGGAGACATGGTTCCAGAGGTAACTTCTCCAATAGTTTTACCACTAGAGTCTACAATATCATAACCTTGACGCGGTATACCACGTTGGTCAATTTCAAACGCTACTAATTTACGTTCTGGCCCACGACGTTTTTGATCTTCTAAAGCTTTGGAGTTTGTGAATTCTTTTGAGAATTTTGTAATCCATCCTAAACCAGCTTCAATAGGCGATGTGGTATCGGTAATATCATTTCCGTAGAGACAATAACCCATTTCCAAACGTAGCGTATCACGTGCGGCAAGTCCAATTGGTTTTGCTCCAGCTTCAACAACTTTATCCCAAATTTGTTTCACCTCAGAGTTTTTACAGTAAATTTCAAATCCGCCACTTCCAGTATAACCAGTTGCCGAAATAATAGCATGCTCAATGCCTGCAAAATCACCCACTACAAAGTTGTAAAATTTAATCTCTGCCAAATCATGGCTCGATAATGATTGCATCGTTTCAATGGCTTTTGGGCCTTGAATTGCTAATAATGAGTACTCTTCACTCAAATCTTTCATGACAGCTCCAACATCGTTTTTAGACGAAATCCAGTTCCAATCTTTCTCAATATTACTGGCATTAACTACCAAAAGGTAGGTCTCTTCTTTAATTTTGTAGATGATGAGATCATCAACAATTCCGCCATCATCGTTAGGTAAACAACTGTATTGTGCTTTGCCAATTGTTAATTTAGACGCATCATTACTGCTCACTTTTTGAATTAAATCTAAAGCCTTTGGACCTTCAATTAAAAATTCACCCATATGTGATACATCAAATACGCCAACACCAGTTCGTACGGCTTCATGTTCTAAGTTGACACCATCATATTGTACTGGCATATTATATCCTGCAAACGGAACCATTTTTGCTCCAAGTGCTTCGTGAGTTGCTGTTAAGGCTGTATTTTTCATTATAATTAGTATTTAATTCAGTAAAATTTGTGTCACAAATGTATCGAAAATTATCTGTTATATTAGACGTGGTGATGTATTAAAATCGATTAAATAAATGTTAATATTATTTTTTTTTCTTCGGAAGGTTGAGATATTTCTTTATTTTCAATGCGTAAATAATAGAACTTATGAAACTCTTGATAACGGTATGTTTTACTTTGATTTTTTTCTGCGGAAGTTTTGCTCAAAACGGAACAGCACAAGATTTTCTAACGGCAACATTTCATAAAGAACGTCGCGATGCACTTCGTGCCAAAATGCCAACAAATAGTGTGGCTGTTTTTTTTGCAAATCCGGTGAGAAATCGTGCCAACGATGTGGATTATGTCTATCATCAAGATCCCAATTTTTATTACCTCACAGGTTATAAAGAACCTCATGCTGTTTTGGTGATCTTCTCTGAGAATTATAACATTTCCGAAGAGAAAATAGTAAACGAACTCCTGTACGTACAGCAACGCAACGCACAAGCAGAGCAATGGACGGGTCGCAGACTAGGTACAGAAGGCGCAAAAACAGAACTTGGTTTTGAGAATGCCTTAAATGGTCGTGATTTTTTAGAATCTGGCATTGATTTTACAACCTTTGATAAAGTCATGTACGAAGATTTTAAAGACGATTATAGAGATTCTAGAAATCCAGCAGATTTATTTAGTTTGGTGCAGTCGTTTAAAACACAAATTAAACTTATTAATAACTACACCATTGATCATAAAACCAACAATGTTGAAGTAGATGCTAGTTCAAAGTTAGCAACCAAAACTGTAAAAATAGATACTAGACGCTTATCTACTTTAATGGCCAGTTTACGAGAAATAAAAACAGCCGATGAGTTGGTATTGCTTAAAAAAGCAGTTAGAATATCGGCAATGGGACAACGGGAAATTATGAAAGCGATGCATCCAGGCATGTCTGAAACCGAAGTGCAAGGCGTACACGAATACATTTACAAAACATATGGTAGTGAGTATGAAGGGTACCCAAGTATTGTAGGTGCAGGCAATAATGGTTGTGTGCTGCATTATGTTGAAAATTCTAAAATGAAAGTAGAAAATGATCTCGTACTCATGGATCTTGGCGCAGAATATCATGGTTACACAGCAGATGTCACGCGAACTATACCTGCAAATGGTAAATTTTCAAAAGAGCAAAAAGCCATTTATGATATTGTGTATGACGCGCAAGAAGCAGGTATAAAAGCAACCATAATTGGTAATACAATGCAAGCACCAGATACGGCTGCACGCGAGATTGTGTACCAAGGTTTAATCGCATTAGGCATTGCTAAAAATAGGAGCGAAGCGAGACAGTATTTTCCTCATGGTACGTCGCATCACATTGGTTTAGATGTGCATGATCCAGGAACTTACGGTAAATTACAAGCCAATATGGTGATTACCGTTGAGCCAGGAATTTATATCCCAATTGGTAGCGATTGCGACCCAAAATGGCATGGAATTGCAGTGCGTATTGAAGATGATATTTTAATTACAGAAAACGGACCAATAAATTTATCGGCCGAAGCACCTCGTACATCCTCAGAAATTGAAAAGTTGATGAAACAAAAGAGCGTTTTAAATGGTTTAAAGCTTCCTAATCTGGATTAATTTTTGAATTTCTTCGAAAATTTTAATGTTGTAAACTATAGCTTTTATTTGCGTATTTTGATTGAGCACTCGTTACAAACGAGCGCTAGCTAGACAAACGAGTTCTTGCAAAGTTTAGATTAAGGTTTTTATAATTGTTGTGAGTTTTTAATTCTCTACTTTTTTTAATGGTGAATGATGTTCACTAACGATTTTCCAACCACTCGCAGTGTCTACAAAAAGAAGCGAAATCTGGTCATTTACAACGACAAGGTTTTCTCCAAATTTGAGATGAAAATCAGAATGAAACGTAACATTAGCAACATCACCATACACGGCAACTTTCATGTCGTTAGTTTCAAATTTAACGACCTCAGTAATAGCGCCAAAAGTATTGCGTTCAAATTCTTCATTGGCCACACTACCGTTTCTAGGCGCACCATTTTTGAATTCAGTGAATTTTGGACTATAAGCATGAAAAGCGATTAATTTATCCATGTCGCCATTTTTTACGCTTTGTACAATGGCTTCCCAAGTTTGTTTAATTTCTTTTTCAGCTTCAGGAAAAGTGTCATTGATCAAGTCAATTTTAACGTCTTCAACGGCAACTATAGCTTTTTCTTCCTCTTGTTGTTTGCATCCAATACTTAATAATATTAAAATTAGAGCACATGTCATTTTTGATTTCATGTAAATGTATTTAACTGATTATTAGCTTTTTATAAAGATACAATAAAATTGTTAATGTAGATTTAGCCAATTAAAAAGATGTGAAATGCTTCGGAAATTTTAACGATGTCAGCTATTGCTTTTGTTTGAGAATTTTGATTGAAGATATATCATAAACGACCGTTAACGAAGTGAATCAAATGCTCTTGTCGCTTTATAAAGTCCAGCTACAATGGCAAAAATTAATATGGTTAATTGAATTAGCTGTGTTTTTTTGTTTGGTTTTCTATATATCGAGACTATATTCCAAATGAATAATGTAAAGATAATTGCGGTCAAAATTTGTTCCCAAATAAAACTCATTTTTGAGAGTAAAGTAAAATACATTGCAAAATATAATCCAATTATAATGGAGAATACTGTGTTTAAAATTGTTGTTAATTTCATGCAATGAAGTCTTGTTTTTCTGTTTTTGAAATATTGAGGATTATGGCTTTAACTATCATTTGGTTTGATTTCCAATTTCCGTAGTAAAAAGAACAGCAGCACATTATTTTCTATACGAGCTGTATCCTACTAGGCTCCAAATAACAAATAATCCTAACAAACCAATCCTTACATAACCAAAAAATGCACTAATTAAGAGTAGAAGGCTAAGCGCAAGTCCTATTATTTTCATATCGTTTTTGAGCTTTCCTTTAGGCTTTGATTGCTTATTATTTATTAACTGATCTAAATACATATCATCAGATTTTTTTAAATAATACTGTATTTCAGATTCCTCAAACCCTTTCGCTTTCAAGTTCTCTATTATTTCGTTCGAGCTGAGACCTTTTTCTCTTAAGGATATGCTATAATCTAATTTATTCATGCTAATTGTACCTATTGTTTTTAGATAAACAGGAGCTACTATTTTTTAGTTATTTGTTTTTAAAATCCTTAACCATAATGTTCATAACGAAACGTTCATCTCCAATGTTTAAATCAAAAGCATCATCATTATAAAAATCGTTTTTTAAATAGAAATTAATAGCCTTAATGTTAGTGCTCAATACAGCCAACCACATCTTGTCGCAATCGAGCGCATTAACTTTGTTAAGAATATTGGACCATAGTAAACGTCCAATTTTCTTTGAATGAAAATCACTAAAAACATATAAATTTATGAGTTTACATACGTTTTTGCCTTTAACATGATCTGATACAACATTCATTTCAATTTTAGCATAACCTATAGGTAGATCATTAACATATGCTATCCAGAAATACGCATTTGGATTATCAATAAACGATTTAATGGTCTCAATTGAAAAATTTTCATCTGCATATTCTTGAACATGTATTCTTTTTTTGAATAAAGAGCTAAATGTTTCAATCCAAGTTAGTCTTCCTAAAAGTGCAAGTACTTCTAGATCTTTAATATCGGCTTGTTTTATTTTAATGGTTTCTGTCAATGAGGTTTTTTATAAGTACTTGATATATAATAATTAACTTATCTCTTTCCGAAGTAAAACGAAGTTCGACTATTTATTTGAGAACGTCAAATTTAATTTTCTAGGTGTCACTGTCTTAGAATATAATTAGCGTTGATATCTCATAAAAGTAATTTTTTAACAGTCATTGCAACTATAATTTTTTAATTTTAGTGAAATTCAAAAACTCTCAATTCTATGAAAAAACTATTACTCAATTTATGTTTTACTTTAGGTATCGTTGGATTAATTTCAGCACAAGGATATACAACACCAGATACTGGAATGACTTATACCTTAGACGACCTGGTGACGTTAAGTCCATCTACGATTTCAGCATCAGGAACAACTTACACATTAGTAGATGATCTTACAATTTCTGCAACAGACGCATTAATCATTAGTACAGATGTGACGTTAGAAATTGGAGCAGACATTAGAATTACCGTGGCTGGAACGTTTGACGTTAATGCCACTACTTCTTTGTTTACAGCTATTGATACAGCTGCTCCTTACGAAGGGTTTCGTTTTGAAGAATTGTCTATCATAAACATACAAAATGCTACCATAGAATATGGAGGCGGATTACGTGTGTTAACTGAGACGTTTACCATTAATAACTGCGTGTTAACCAACAATGTTTCTGGAGTCTCTACAGGAGGCGTAATTGGACTTTCTAGAGGGATGCCTCAAATAACCAATAATACGATTACATTTAATCAAACTCCAGCAATAAGCTCTGGAGCAAATACAGCATCTTCTCCATATATATTTAACAATTATATAGAAGGAAATAACCAAGCCAACTCTAATAGACCTCAAATTAATATGGGAATAACTATTGCTGACGAGCCTATTCAAATTGTAGGTAATACTATAATTGGTGATCGTAATTTAACTTTGGTAGGAGGTATTTCTGTGTCAGATTTATTAAGTGCAGGCGTTATTAATGCCATAATTGATGACAATATTATCACTGATCATCGTTACGGTATCGTAATACAAAGCAACAATGTGACTGCTTTTGTTAGAAATAATGTTATTGAAGACAATAATTCACAAGGTGAGCCTTTTCAAGGAGGAAGCGGTATATCCTTGATTGCCTCAGTAGAGGGAAATAATATTGTGGCTAGTGGTAATGAAATTCGTAGAAATTTATGGGGAATTACGCTTCAAGGCGAATCTATGATAAACTTGGGCGACAATGTTGGCAATGTTGGACAAAATGTGTTTTCTGAAAACGGAAATGGAGGAGCTACTTACGCACTATTTAATAATACAGATAATCCATTAACAGCCTTGCATAACTGTTGGGACGAAGCTAATGTGCCAAATACATTAGCTGATGCCGAAGCAGTTATTTCTCACCAAAATGATGATGGCACTTTAGGATTAGTCACTTTTGATCCGATAGATTGCGCCTTTTTAAGTGTTGATGATGTCGCTTTTAATGCTTTATCGATGTTTCCAAACCCTACAGATGGCCAGCTGTACTTAGACAATAACACGCTGTTTAAGCACATGAAGGTTTATAGCATTGAAGGTAAGTTAATTGATGAAAAAACACTTCAAATGGGTTCTAATGAGATGCATTTAGAATTACATTCTGGACTATATATTTTAGAGTTTAATGGAGAGCATCAAAAAGCGGTTAAAAAGCTTATCGTTAATTAATATCTCATCTTCTTAAACAATATTATAAAGCTCCATTTTTTAAGTGGAGCTTTTTTTAAATTAGATTTATTTTCTTCGGAAATGTTACCCTTTCAAGTAATACTTTTTCCGAAGCCAAAAAGCGACTCTAACCAATAAAATTAAAGCTGGTACTTCTACCAAAGGTCCAATAACACCTGCAAATGCTTGTCCAGAATTAAGACCGAAAACCGCAATTGCAACGGCAATGGCTAATTCAAAATTATTACCTGCTGCAGTGAAGGCTACAGCTGCAGTTTTATCATATTCTGCTCCCATTGCTTTTGTGAAGAAAAAGCCAATAATGAACATTAAGGTGAAATAAATAAGCAACGGAACAGCAATAATTAAAACATCCATTGGGATTTCTACAATGAGTTCACCTTTAAGCGAAAACATGATCACTATGGTGAATAGTAATGCGATTAATGTTAAAGGAGAAATAGTAGGAATAAATTTTTTAGTATACCACGCTTCACCTTTAAGTTTTACTAAAATCAACCGACTCAAGATTCCCATTACAAACGGGATTCCTAAATAAATAGCAACACTCTCTGCAATAGTCCCAATAGAAATATCTACAATAGCACCTTCAAATCCAAAATAGGGTGGAAGCACAGTAATAAAAAGCCAAGCATAAAAACTGTAAGCAAACACTTGAAAAATACTATTAAGCGCAACTAAACCTGCACCATATTCACTGCTACCTTCTGCAAGATCATTCCAAACGAGAACCATAGCAATACAGCGTGCTAGACCAATTAAAATAAGGCCAACCATATACTCAGGATAATCGCTTAAAAAAATAATGGCTAAAATGAACATTAATACAGGACCTATAATCCAATTTAGAATTAAAGAAATAGAAAGAATTTTTGTGTTTCTAAACACTTTTGGCAAGAGTGCATAATTCACTTTTGCTAAAGGAGGATACATCATTAAAATTAAACCAATAGCAATTGGGATATTGGTTGTGCCACTGCTTAATGAATTTACAATATCTGGAAAAGACGGATTAAAATAGCCAATTCCAACACCCAAAGCCATGGCTATAAAAATCCAAAGCGTTAGGTTTTTATCTAGAAAACTTAATTTTTTTGCTGCCATGTTTTAAGCGTCGATTTGTGAGAAAATATAAAATAACTCTGTTGCGATTTGCAGACTTCTTTCGTTGTATTTTTCTGCTTGTTGAGGTGAGTTGTCAAATGCTTTTGGGTCTTCAAACGTCATTGCTATACGTTTTTCAGCACCAGAAACAAAAGGACACGCTTCATTTGCAGAGTCACAAGTCATAATTGCTACAAACTCAGTTTTAGGATTAAAATCATCATCCAGTTTTTTAGAAAAGCCGATAATTGGATGTGCATTGGCCGCATATTTTATACTGTAGATTGGGTTTTTTCCTTCGGAAATCATCTTTACCTCAAACCCAGAATTTTCAAGCGTTTTTGCGGCTACCGGAAATAATGCTGTAGCTTCTGTACCACCAGAATAGCAATACACATGTTTAATATTAAAATGGTAAGCCATAGTTTGTGCCCAAACTTGAGACAAATGACTTCGTCTAGAATTATGTGTGCAAATAAAATTAATGCGAATATCCTGATTATTAGATACTTTTGTTTGAATAAAATCTGCTAAAGGTTGTAAAACTGTTTTTCGTTCTTTAGAAATTGCCTCAGGATTTAAATCCTTGAGTAGTGTTTCTATATCTTGAAATAGCATAGGTTTTAGGTTTTTTTATTTCGTATTGTGAATTAATCTAGCAGCAACCGCTTCCTGGTTCACATGAGTTTCCAGTTTGCATATCTGAAAATTGTAATTTAGGCTTCTCTACAGGAATACCACATTGGTCTTTTGCCAGGCAATCGGTTTGTTTGTTGGTTAATAGAAAATGGGTTCCGTCAAAATCCAATCCAAATTTTCCAATTGTGTCTCCTTGATATTCTACTTCAATGTCTAAATCTTCAATGCCTAAAACTTTTTCAGAAAGCTCTATAATATTCACTAGTTTTTCAGGATGTAGCCTGTGATCATAATCATTTGCATTCCATAATTGAAAATTAACAACTTCTTCATGTCTCACTGTGCCACCACAATCTATAAAATGTTTTGTTATTTTTCCAACCTCAGTCACATGAAAATGGTTTGGTACTAAGTCGCCATTTGGTAATTGAAATGAAATTGTTTCCAATTCATTTAGTTTGTGTTTAATTTCTGATAATTTCATGATAATTATTTTATTTGTTTATTGCGATAATGCGATTAATAAGTTTAAATTTTTTTAACAACAATCTGTTTTAGAAATATCTTGATTTAAAAATTGGTTCATAATGGCTTTCATTTTCACCCAATTTTCAGCATCTATACAATAGCAAACACTAGTGCCTTCAACATTTCCTTTAATTAATCCTAAATGTTTTAATTCTTTAAGATGTTGTGAAATTGTGGGCTGTGCTAAACCAATTTCGTTTACAAGATCTCCACAAACACAGGTGTCCATCTTAAACAAGTGCTGTAAAATAGCTACGCGTGCAGGATGTCCAAAAACTTTTGCGAATAAGGCAATTTCGTTTTGTAAATCTGAAAATATTTCGGTTTTTGCTAATCCCATTAGTGTACTTAAATTTGTTCATTGCAATATTACGATTAATACTTGGAATGGCAAAATAGATTTGCCTAATTTACATTTATTTTGAATACGCACCAGATGAATATGTTAACTCATAGCTATGTGTATAGATTTCAAAAATAATCCCAAAAGGATCTTCTACGTAGCACATTTTAAAGGGCTTGTACTCAGGGTAATATGCTCTAATAGGCATGCGTTGTTTGCCTCCATAAGCCACAATTTTATCTATAAGTTCTTCAATATTTGGGTCTTGCACGCAAAAATGAAAAAGACCTGTATTAAATGGGTTAAATTCGGGTGCTTCTTTTTTGCCCTGCGGAAATGTAAATAACTCAACACCTATGCCATCTGATGTTGCTAAATGCGCAATTTCAAAGGTTGTCCAATCATTTCCGAAGACATCTATACACATTTGACCTATGGCAGTTTGAGTTTCTTTTTTTACAGTTGACGGTTCCATAATCACGTACCAACCCATAACTTCTGAGTAAAATTTTACAGCTTGCTTTATATCTGGTACTGTAAGGCCGATATGTGAAAAGGATTTCGGGTAATTTTTTAAATCTTTCATATGTTTTAATTTAGAATGCAAAATTAATTTATATTTGCCTATTAGGCAATAACTTACTAAAAAGTAGTATAGTTACTAAAAAGAGTAAATTGTTGATTATTAAACAAATAAATGTATAGATTTGAGTAAAGAAATTGATTGTCCGTTACATTATACCATGAATTTGATAGGTACAAAATGGAAGCCTCTTGTTTTATTTCATTTATTAGATGGTGCATTACGATCAGGCATCTTACAAAAGAAAATTCCTGGTATTTCTAATAAAATGTTTACACAAACGGTTAGGGAGTTAGAAAAAGACGGACTCGTTTTAAGGCGAGTGTTTCCCGTTGTGCCTCCAAAAGTAGAGTATAGTTTAAGTAAGCGTGGGAAATCTCTTGAAGCTATTTTACAAGGTTTAGATACTTGGGGATTGCAGGATTTAAAGATTGATTAAATTAGTTCGTTTAACCTTTTTATGTATGATTTGATTGCGTGTGTTAGCACTAAAGTTAGTAAAAAAATTACGGATTGAAAGTCCGAAAGGACTTTCGTAAGTAGGCTAGAACTAGCAATGAATTATACACGGTGTTAGGCAACGTTTTCTCTTATTTTTTTTAATATTTCAGGTATTTCATCCCAATCATCTATCCAAATTGTTTGAACACCAAATGATGCAGAATCATTTTCTTCAAATCTTTCATAAATTTCGGTTAATAGTTTTATAGTTTCATCAAAATCAAGACCAGCATTATTCTTATTACTTATAATTTGGGGTGATTCAAGCATCTTTTTTAGTTTTTCGCTTAGTTGTTTATCATCAATTTTCTTTTTAAAAATATAATGATGCTTACGTTTATTTCCTTTTTGTTTTAAAGCGATATCTAAAAGTCTTCTAATATTTGGGTCAGTCAATGAACTTCCTATAAAAATACAAGTGTTTTCTCTAAATTTATTTATTTGAACCATATTATTCCAACTATACAAATCAGAGTATTGTTGGTGATAATTACTTTCACCAAAAGTAATTTTGTTTGAATCAGTTAATTTTTTGTCTTCAGGTAAATATCCGTGAACGTGATAAATTGGAAGTTCTCCATTTTTGATTTCAATACCAAGACCGTAAACTGATTTGAATGGAACTTCTAATCCGGTTTTATCAAGTTTATATTCTAGAATGTCATCAAAATTATATGTTATTATTGAATCTAAATTTTTACTTTTTCCTGGTGCTACGCATATTTTTACAATCTCATTCATTAATTCTGAATCTTTGTCTTTATCAATTTTAGAATATAGAACTTCTCTAACCATTGATTCAAAAGATGACGAATTGTTACTATCAAAATATTCTTGAAGATAACGTCCAGCAATTAATGGATTTGGTGTAAAAATATCATTGAACAATTTTGATAAAACGCTTGAAACATTATTTTCTTTTTCAATGGTGTGAACCATTAAGTTTTGCAAAAGTAAATTCCAGGATGGAACACCAAATTCTAATGATATTCCTGCTCCTAGGACCAAAACTAATTTTTCATTTTGGTAAGCGTTTGAGATGTTTTTTAATGATTGTCTTTTACTTATACTAGCCGATTTAGGTAAATTCCCTAACAAACTATTATAGTCAATTTTAGAATTTTTTAAAATTTCAGTATATCGTTTAAATGTATCTTGATAGTCAGAATCATTTTTATTCAAATACTTCCTAATTATTCTATGAGCATCTATAAAGGATTCATTAGATTTGTTTTCTGCCATTATCGTTTTATTTAATGTTGCCTAACTTGCGGATATCGACTGTTTCAATTGTCGATATCTGCAGTTAAACGAAGTTCGACTATTTTTTTGAGAAAGTCTAGTTAGATATGTTCTAATATTTAATCAATAATAGATTCATGTCCTGTGTAGTAAAGTAAGAAGTTGTTGTTATCATCCTGAGAAATATCAAAAGAAACACCTCTAAATTCAGCATTAAAAAGACCTTTGCCTTTTGTGTTTAAAATGTCATTAAACCTTTTGTTATTGTGATCAATATGCATTACAGCTTGCGCACATAAACCATTACCTTGTGTGTAGAATACTAGATAATGCTTGTTGTCTTTTTCTATATAATCTGCTAACCAAAATCTTAGCTTGTCTTGTCCAACTAATTCAATTTGATGTACAACTTCTCTTTGATAAGTTTTGCTTAATATCTCATTGTTTAAAAATATAGCATTGTCTGTCTCGCAAGACAGTTTATCACAGGAATACAAAGAGAATAGGAGTAAACCGCTAAGAATAATTTTTGAGATTGTTGTTTTCATCTGCTAATAGTTGGTTTTATGACTAACGCAACTATTGCTTTTTAAATTGTATTTAGCAAAAACCCTTTTAATCCGTTATAATCAGAAATCTGTAAGGCCACTTTCTCTTTATCCATAACCGCTTCTATTTGAGAAGGTAACTCTACTTTTGTTTTAATAACATTTTCTACAACATCTAAAAACTTGGTTGGGTGTGCCGTTTCAAGAAAAACACAATGCGCATTTGGGTTCGTTTTTAAATACGCTTTACAGCCTAAATAACCAACTGCTCCATGAGGATCTGCAACGTAATTATAAGTTTTGTAGATTTCTAGTAGTGCTGCTTTTGTTTGCTCATCGGTATAACTAAATGATGATAAATTGGCTTGTAAACGTTTAAAATCGTTATTATATATTTCTTGAATGCGCACAAAGTTACTTGGGTTTCCAACATCCATGGCATTACTAATAGTTGCTACAGATGGTTTTGGGTTGTATTGTGCTGTTTGTAAATATTCTGTGACCACATTATTGGCATTATTAGACGCAATAAAATGTTTGATTGGTAATCCTAATTGTTGCGCTACCATTCCTGCGCAGATATTTCCGAAGTTACCACTAGGAATAGAAAACACAATCTCATCATGCTTTTTATGTAGTTGCTTATAGGCAAACATAAAATAGAATAATTGCGGTAACCAACGAGCTACATTGATAGAATTGGCTGAGGTTAATTGTATTTTACTAGTAATCGTCTCGTCTAAAAATGCTTGTTTCACCATGTCTTGGCAGTCGTCAAACACACCATCTACCTCTAATGCTGTGATATTTTGACCAAGTGTTGTGAGCTGTTTCTCTTGTATATCACTCACTTTACCCGAAGGATATAAAATCACAACCTTTACACCTTTTACACCTAAAAATCCGTTAGCAACAGCACCTCCAGTATCTCCTGAGGTAGCTACCAAAACTGTAACTTCTTTCGTGTTGTTTTTATTAAAGTGACCCAAGCATCTTGCCATAAAACGTGCACCAACATCTTTAAAAGCCATCGTTGGGCCATGAAATAACTCTAGCGTTGAAATGCTATCATCTAATTGTACCACAGGAAAATCAAACGATAGCGTTTCTTCTACTATTGTTTTTAAAGTGTCTTCGGAAATTTCAGGACTCACAAATTGTTTAATCGCTTCAAATGCAATCTCAGGGTAAGATTTGTTGTCAATATCTTCAAAAAAAGACGCAGGTAAAGGTGTTATTTCTTCAGGAAAATATAATCCTTTATCTGGTGCAAGCCCTTTAATAACTGCATTTTCGAAATTTGTTTTTGGTGCTTTTCTGTTTAAACTATAATATTCCATGGTTTCTTTTTAATAGCAATGTCCTTTGTGAAACGATTTGTTGTCTTGCGTAATACTTTATAATTACTATTGGTGAGTATTCAGTATTTTAATCCCTTCTGTATTAATCTTCGAAACATAAATCTCATAAGAAATCCCTGTTTCGGCATATATATTTTTAATGGCTTTAGCTACTTTTTGAGTCGTATCATTTCCGTAGCATAAACTAAAAATGGAAGGTCCAGATCCTGAAATTCCGCAGCCCAAAGCACCATGGTCAAGTGCTGATTTTTTAACATCTTCAAAATAAGGAATCAACTGACTACGAAAGGGCTCAACGACCACATCTGTTAATGAATTACTCAACAATTTATAATCATTTGTGTGCAGTGCGTGTACTAAACTGCCAACATTTGACCATTGCGTGATGGCATCTTTTAAATCTATTTTCTTCGGAAGGATGGCTCTAGCATCCGATGTTTTTATTTCAATTTGAGGATGTATAATCACTGCAAATAAATCATTAGGCGTTGGTAGTTGTAAAATATCTAATGGTGCAACAGATTTTACTAGTGTAAAGCCACCAAAAATAGCAGGAGCAATATTATCTGCATGCTCACATTGACTGGCCAAAGCTTCACCTTTCATGGCAAAATTGGTGAGTTGTGTTTTATTGTAAGGTCTACCTAATAGCTCGTTCATCCCAAACACACTACCAACTGCACTTGCAGAGCTGCTGCCAACACCACTTCCAGGTTTTATGTTTTTATAAATTTCAATTTCAAAACCAAAATCTGGTTTTGCATCCTCTAGCATAGCTAAGGCAGAAACACCAGCGACGTTTTTTTTGGCCTCAAAGGGTAAATCGTAGCCTTCAATTTTAGTGATATGAATGCCTTTTTTATTAGTTTTTCTAATCACCATATCGTCTCCAATAGTATCTAAGCAAAAACCTAACACGTCAAAACCGCAAGAAACATTGGCAACGGTTGCTGGTGAGAAAATTTTGATTTCGTTCATATCTTCTGTTCCGCAAATGCGAAATATTTTAGTTTCTATTTTTCCGAAGAAAAACTAGTTATCTATTAATTTTGTTTATCTAAATTAGACTGTTGTTTTTAAATGTATTACTTGTTACTTGCTCTAATGATGTCTGCGAATAAGCCTGAAGCAGTGACCTCTGCTCCAGCTCCAGCTCCTTTTATAATCATGGGCTGCTCTGGATAACGTTGCGTGTAAAACATGACGATATTATCTTTGCCTTCTAGGTTGTAAAAAGGATGCCCTTGAGGGATTTCTTTTAAACCAACTTTGGCTTTGCCTTCATTAAATTGTGCGACATATTTTAACTGACAATTATTAGCTTTGGCTGATGCAAATAATTTTTGAAAATGGGATTCTTCATCAATTAAGGTGTTGTAAAAATCATCAACGGTGTCACTCTCTAGATTGGTTTTTGTTAAAAAAGAATCGTTGGTTATGTCCTCAAGGTTCATTTCTGTGCCACTCTCTCTAGCTAAAATTAGAATTTTTCTTGCGACATCAACACCACTTAAATCAATTCTTGGATCTGGTTCTGTATAGCCTTCTATTTGCGCTTGCTTAACAACATCATGAAACTTAGTTGTATCATTAAAATTATTGAACACAAAATTTAAACTACCAGATAAAACGGCTTGTATTGATGTGATTTTGTCTCCAGAAGCGACTAAGTTATTAAGTGTGTCTATAACTGGTAATCCTGCACCAACATTGGTTTCAAACAAAAATGGAGCATTATATTTAAGAGATAATTCTTTGAGTTGATTGTAGTTTTCGAATTGACTAGAACATGCGATTTTATTACAAGCTACAACAGCAATGCTATGTTTTAAATACTCTCCATATAATTGAGAAACAGCTTCATTTGCCGTGACATCAACAAAAATACTATTGCGTAAATTTAAATGTTTTGCGTGTTCTAGAAAACCTTGTAAAGTTGCTTTTTCACCGTGTTGCAATTGTGATTTCCAATCTTTTAAATCTAATCCATTAGGATTAAAAATCATAGTTCTAGAATTTGATAAGCCAACAACTTTTATATTCAGTTTTAACTGTTCTTTGAGGTACTTTTTTTGTTGTCTAATTTGTTTAACCAAATGTGCACCAACATTACCAACACCTGTAATAAAAATATTAAGTTGTTTGTTTTTATCTTCAAAGAAACATTCGTGTAACGTGTTTAGAGCTTTTTTTACATCCCTTTCTGCGATAACGGCAGATATGTTACGTTCTGAAGCACCTTGAGCAATCGCTCTAATGTTAATGTTGTTTTTGCCGAGGGTACTAAACATTTTGCCACTAATGCCTTGGTGACTTTTCATTCTATCACCTACTAATGCTATGATTGATAGGCCAGTCTCAATAATTATAGGGTCTATTTTATGTAACGAAATTTCATTCTCAAAACTAGTATCTATAGTAATTTTAGCGAGTTGAGCATCTTTTTCATCTATACCAAAGCAAATAGAATGTTCTGATGAGGCTTGAGTAATAAAAATAATATTGATTTTCTCATTTGCTAAAGTTTCAAATAATCGTTTAGAAAAACCAGGAATGCCAACCATACCATTACCTTGAAGTGTTAACAAAGCAACAGTATTAATATTAGAAATTCCTCTTACAGGTCGAGCTGTGTTTTCTATAAATTCACTTGATATTTTGGTGCCAAAAGCTTCAGGATCTAGTGTGTTCTTTATGTGTATTGGAATTTTTAAATCTAATACAGGTTGAACCGTTGGAGGATATAAAACTTTAGCTCCAAAATGAGAAAGCTCCATTGCTTCTTGGTAAGATATATTTTTAATAGGAAAAGCTTGCTTTACTAATTTAGGGTTGGTAGTAAACATCCCACTAACATCTGTCCATATTTCTAAAGAATCAACTTGTAAGGCAGCTGCAACAATGGCTGCAGTAAAATCGGAACCGCCTCGACCTAAGGTTGTTACTTCTCCTTGTGCAGATTTAGAAATAAAGCCTGGTAAAATGGTGATTTGCTGTGTTGCTTCTTTAAAGTAACTTGTGATCGTCGTATTAGTTTGTTGATATTGAACTTCTGCCTTGGTGAAATTAGAGTTAGTGACAATCAAGTCTTGGCTATTTTTTCGTGTGCAATCCAAACCTCTACTTTTCATGGTCTCAGCAATCATGAACGATGATAGAAGTTCACCAAAACTGACTAATTTATCTGATGTTTTTGGTGATAATTCATTGATTAAATAGATGCCGTCTAACAAGTTTTTTAGCTCTTGAAGTTTATGAGAGACATGCGTTGAGATTTGTTTGTTTTCCTTCGGAATTAGCTCTTGAATAATGTCATGATGCTTTTTTGAAATAGCTTCAAATTCTGAAATATAATCTTGGTTTTTTTCTTGAGCTAATTCTGCACATTTTAAAAGTTTATCTGTAATTCCTCCAACAGCAGAAACGACGCAAATCACTCGATTTTTTTTAGAATAATTTTCGAGTATTGATATGACTTTATTTATGTTTTTTGCAGAGCCTACAGATGTTCCGCCAAATTTTAAAACATTCATTTTTAGAAGTTTAGATGATTATTTTGATTGTTAGTCTTTTGTTTAAAGACCTATAGTTTAATGAGGAGAGATATAGCTAAAAACCCCAAAGGGTAATCATACCAATAGTCATCCCAATAAATGTAGAGATGCAACTAAGTGAAATATTTTGATTTAGGTTTGTCATTTTTTAAGCCTATACGTATCAAATGTATTATTTTTACAGTAATAAAAAAATTTTGAAAGATGTTTTGCGCATTTTTCACTTTATAACGAATCTATTCAATAATTCTTCGTTTTTACAATTAAAAATGAGGAATCTGTTATTAATATAAACCTTATTCATGAAGATATTTTCTAAGGAACAAATTTACGAAGGAGATCAGCTTACAGCTAAAAAGCAAAACATTACATCAACAGAATTGATGGAACGTGCAGGAATTCAAATATTTAATTGGTTACATGTGCGTATGCAAGGAGCTCAAGTGCCAATTCATGTGTTCTGTGGGATTGGTAATAATGGAGGAGACGGTTTGGTGGTTGCTAGACATTTGATCACACATGGTTATAATGTAAAAACCTATGTGGTAAATTGCAGTGATAAGAGAACCAAAGATTTTTTAATTAATTATGACCTTATAAAGCAGACCACTAAAAAATGGCCAGATATGCTAGGTTGTGAAACAGATTTTCCTGAAATTCATAAGGATGATATTATTGTAGACGCCGTTTTTGGTATCGGGTTAAATAGACCAATTAATGATTGGGTTAAGGCATTGTTTCAACACTTTAAAAAGAGTCAAGCTTTTACTTTAGCGGTTGATGTGCCATCTGGAGTATATACGGATAAACCAATTGAGGATGAGTTTGGTGTAGTTTGGGCAAATTATACACTAAGTTTTCAATCACCAAAATTAGTGTTCTTTTTGCCAGAAACAGCTAAGTTTTCCACCCAATGGGAAGTTATTGACATAGGAATAGATAGAGAATTTTTATACGCTACAGAAACCGAAAGTGAAATTATTGGTAAAAATGAAGTGCTTCCTATTTATAAACCAAGAGAGAAATTCTCACACAAAGGTGATTTTGGGCATAGTTTAATTATTGGTGGTAGCTACGGAAAAATGGGGTCAGTTTTGTTATCTAGTCGTGCTGCACTATTAATAGGTGCTGGATTGGTAACATCTTACATTCCAAAATGTGGCTATCAAATTATACAAAGTTCGTTTCCTGAAGGTATGGTTATTACTGATGAAAGTGAGACTTTAATTTCTAATATCAAATTTAATATTGAACCTACGGTTATAGGCTTGGGTGTTGGTTTAGGAACTGATGCTAAAACAGTTTTAGCTCTCGATACATTTTTAAAAATAAATAAAACTCCATTAGTTATTGATGCAGATGGACTCAATATTTTATCTAAGAAAAAAGCGCTTTTAAAATTGTTGCCAGATCTATCGGTATTAACACCACATCCTAAAGAGTTAGAGCGTTTAATTGGATCATGGAAAGATGACTTTGAAAAACTAGAAAAAGCGAAGTCATTTTCTAAAAAACACAATGTTATTATAGTGATTAAAGGCGCAAATACAATTACTGTTTTTAACGAAAAATGTTATGTCAATACAACTGGGAATCCAGGTATGGCAACCGCAGGAACTGGAGATGTTTTAACAGGAGTAATTACAGGTTTAATATCACAAGGATATGACGCATTAGGAGCTACAGTTTTTGGAGTGTATTTGCATGGTAAAGCTGCAGATATTGCTATTGAAGATTTAGGATATCAAAGTCTCACGGCTAGTCATATTATTAATGCTTTAGGAAGTGCGTATATTGATTTATTTAAACAGCCAGAACAGCCTCAAGAACAAGCGCAGAAAACTGACGATAAAAAGTAAATTAATTGCGTTGATATAAAGACAAAAAAAAACACTTCTATTGAAGTGTTTTTTTTTTTTTTTATTTATAATAATTGAAAGTACCCTATGGTTCAATCTTTAGTTCTTTTTCTAATAGTTCTACTAACTTAGGGTCTGATGGTCTTGGTGCATCTGCGCTTACAATATTACCGTTAGGGTCAATTAATATAAATCTTGGTATGCCTTGTATGCCATACTCTCTTACAAATTGAGAACTCCAATCCCTATCTGCCATTAACTGTACACCACCTAAATCTTTATCCTTAACCATGCTCACCCATTTATCATGATCTTTAGCTTGGTCTATAGAGGTACTAACAAATTCTACATTTTGACCATGAAATTGTTTTTCAACTTCTTTTAAAGAAGGGATTTCTCTAATACATGGTCCACACCAGGTTGCCCAAACATCGACATATACATATTTTCCTTTTAAATCTGTAAGTGATAGATCGCCTCCTTTATGATTTTCATAATTTACAAACTGAGGAGATGGTTTTCCTTTAATTAGATTTTTGTTTTTTTCAAACGATGCTGTTAACTTTTTCTTAGTGTCCTCATTTGTAGAATTGTTTACAAAGAAATTATAAATAGATTCCATGTTTTCATTTCCTGGGGAGACTAAAAAACTTGATAAATAGTCAATCACATCATTTTTTAAGGGTTGAATCTTAATATCAGAAACACCTTTTAAGTCCTCTGTTGTAACAGATGAGATGTCATCTCCTAGGTTTTCAAATATACCTCTTAAAGCATTATCAAAAGCCATATCCTTATAAGAACTCGAAGACTTATAAGCTCTTGAGTTATCAAAAACCATATTTTTTAATTCTGTAGGGATAAAGCTTTCCGAAACTTTAAAGTCTTTTTGTTTAGTAAAATAGGCGTGTCCTTGACCATATTTGTTTAGTAATGCATAATTATCGTAAACTAGGTTTTGTTTTTCCGCAGAAATAAACGCTTCATCGGTATTTGTTAAACCATTTAAAAGGGTTTCGTTTGTTGATTGTATTTCAGATAGTCTAGCTTTAAATGCATCTTCATTTAGAGAATATAACTCGGCTTCGTTAGCAGTTGCTTTGATATTGTTAAGTGTTTTTGCAGCTAAATAATTATTTTTATCAGCACCTTCACCAGTATATTTTATGGTTTCATCAAACTTATTGGCATCTAACTTAATGTTGATATTGTTGTCAAAATCTAAATGTATAGGTGTAAATTCTCTTCCAATAGACATGGTAAAAAATCCATGTTCAGGAATATGAAGAGTGTCTGCAAATGTGCCATCTTCATTAATAACTATTTCAGCTTCAAAGTCTACATGTTTAATAATCGCCTTTTTTGCTTTAGAATTGTCTACTTTTCCAGTGATTATAGCGTAGTCGACTTTTGGTTCTTGCTTACAAGCAAAAATTGATAACATCACAAGTGCAATAATTAATCTTTTCATATTATATAATAGTTTTAGTTAAGCAAAAATACAGATTATCCATTTTTCACATACATATTTTATTAATTATTAACATTTGTTGCATAGTCTAAATGTTATTCAGAATTTTGAACAGATAAAATATAACTATGAGTACAACGCATATTATCTCTTCGGAAACTTTAGAACTTTCAACTATTGGAGATGTCCTTTTTCAGAATAAAAAAATAGAACTATCAAAAGAGTCAATCAAGAAAATTGAAGATTGTCGTCATTATTTAGATGAGAAAATAAAAAAAGAAAACCAACCTATTTACGGAATTAATACAGGTTTTGGGTCATTGTGTGATGTGAAGGTTTCTAATGATATGCTCACCAAGTTACAAGAAAACTTGGTCATGTCACATGCCTGTGGAGTAGGAGAACGCGTGCCTACAGCCATAGTTAAGCTTATGTTGCTACTTAAAGTACAATCATTAAGTTATGGTCATAGTGGTGTGCAACTTAAAACAGTTCAACGACTTGTAGATTTTTATAATAATGATATATTTCCAATTGTATTTACTCAAGGTTCATTAGGAGCATCTGGAGATTTAGCACCTTTGGCACATTTAGCTTTGCCACTTATAGCAGAAGGTGAAGTAGAATATAATGACGAAGTTTTTAAGTCTCATGACATTTTATCAAAATTTAATTGGGATCCTATAGAGTTGCAATCTAAAGAAGGGCTAGCTTTATTAAACGGAACACAATTTATGAGTGCCTATGGCGTACATTTACTATTAAAATCATATAAGCTGTCTTATTTCGCCGATTTAATTGGGAGTATTTCTTTAGACGCTTTTGATGGAAGAATAGAGCCGTTTAATGAATTAGTGCATCTAGTGAGACCACATAAAGGTCAATTGAAAACCGCACAACGAATAAGGGAATTTCTTGAAGGTAGTGAGTTGATAGCGCAAGAAAAAGCTCACGTGCAAGACCCTTACTCATTTAGATGTATGCCTCAAGTACACGGAGCAACAAAAGATACGTTGGATTTTGTGCATAAAACATTTAAAACTGAAATAAATTCGGTTACCGATAATCCTAATATTTTCGTTGGTGATGATGAAGTTATTTCTGGTGGAAATTTCCATGGGCAGCCCCTAGCGTTAGCTTTAGATTATTTAAAAATTGCTGTAGCAGAGTTAGGGAGTATATCAGAGCGAAGAACCTATCAGTTAATCTCAGGATTAAGAGGGCTTCCTGCGTTTTTGGTCGATAACCCAGGATTAAACTCAGGTTTTATGATTCCGCAATATACAGCAGCAAGTATAGTGAGTGCAAACAAGCAACTTGCAACACCTGCCAGTGTAGATAGTATTGTGTCAAGTAATGGCCAAGAAGATCACGTAAGTATGGGAGCTAATGCAGCAACACAATGTTATAGTTTAGTTAATAATGTAGAGCGTATTTTGGCTATAGAGCTTTTAAATGCGTCTCAAGCTCTTTTTTTTAGAAAACCAATACCGTCTTCACCTCTAATAAATTCGTTTCTAAAAAGTTATAGGTCTGAAGTTGAGTTTGTTTCTGAAGATAAAGTTTTTTATAAACTCATGATGAAAACACAGTATTTCATCGGTGATTTTTACATCGAAAACGACTTGCTTTTCGATTAAATGCAGAAAAAAATGTTCAACGGTTTAATACCTAAAAAAAGGTTAAATTTATTTGGACGACAGTATTTTATAATATATTTTTGACCTAAGGTTGAGGTGAATACTCTTTATTTTTAACCTAATAATAGATTAAATTAATAGCAAATTAATCTATTATTCTTACCCGAAAAATTGTTTAATAGCACAACAATTGATTATTAGCATTTATTGATTTAGAATGATTTCATTCTAGTTGATGTTCTAAATTTTATAGTACATCAATATTTAAGTTTAAGCTTACACGTAAATCTTGTATTTGCGTTTTGCCGGCAATACGTGTATTGTCTATATAAATGTTAAGATAATTTTAATTTAAACCAAATGTTATGTTTATGAGCAATTTTACCCGAAGCGGTGGGCGCGCCAAAATTTGGCAATCCATCACGAATTTATCGTGTTGTAGTATTGATCTTTTTACTAAACGAAATTTCAGCATGAAGGCTTTAGTCTTTTTCATGCTTTTCTCGTTTAGTGTGAGTTCAGTGATCGCACAACAAACAGAAAGGAGTATATTCATTAGTGGATGTCAATCAGAGGCTCCTACTGGATTTACTGAAGCAGAAATAGCTGCGTTGTATGAAAATGAATGTGGAGATAATACTCCAACTGTAGAAATCACCCCTTTCTTAGATGGTGATGACTGTAATTGGACTTTAAAAATTTATTATAAAATTTATTGCGGTGAATTTTATGCTGAATTTGCAGTAGATTATTTCGGAGGAGATAATACACCTCCTACATTAAATGAAGGAGCAGAAATACCTGAAGGTGGTCAAGGTCTTGATTTATGTCTTGACAATGTTCCTGTAGGTCCAACTGCTGCTAGTATTGCAGCTTTGTATTCTGATAACTGTAGTGACGTTATCGTTACTAAATCAGGAGCTCCTTCTGGGAGTGATTGCGAATGGTCTGTAGACTATTTATATTCTATTCAAGATGCGTGTGGTAATATGGCATCAGATTTTATTGTATCTTATAGTGGTGGAGATAATCAAGCACCTTACCTTAATAAAGGAGCTGTTATTCCAACAGGAGAATCAGGATTAAACTTATGTTTTTCTGATAAGTCAGAAGGACCAACAGTTGAAGATATTGCATCATTGTTTTCTGATAACTGCGGAAATGTGATTGTTGAAAAACAATCTGTCTCTAAAGGGTCTGATTGTAAGTGGCTTGCAGAGTATACATACATTATAAAAGATGATTGTAATAATTTTGCTGACTCTATAGTTTTACAATATTTTGGTGGTGATCAAGAAAACCCAGAATTATCCGGAGTGCCAGAAGATATTACGGTTAATTGTGTTGATGAAATTCCATTAGCAAGTACTAAAGGTATCTATGCAACAGATAACTGTAGTGATAAAATATTAATATCATCTTCGGATGATACAAGTAGTTTGGGAGATGCTTGTGAAGGAGGTGTTGTAATTAGAACATATTCGGCTACAGATGACTGCGGAAGATCAGTTGCTCAATCTCAAACAATCACAGTTTTACCAGCACCAGAATCTACTGTTGTAGCACCAGAATTACCAACAAGTATTTCTTGTGAAGAAGCTACATCTTATGTAGCGCCAGATGCGACCTATAATAATGGTGTTTCTCAGGGAGCTTGTTCAATTGCAGGTTCGATCGAAGGAGAGGTAAGTACACAATATAGTGTTTGTGGTGGAGAATTATCTATTACATATAATGGTGTTGATTCTTGTGGTCGCACATTAACTGCGGGACCGTACGTAATTTTAGTAGAACCAGCACCAGCTGCAGAATTTGACAGCATTGTAGGAGGAAGTTTAACTTGTGAGGAAGCAGATACGTTTGTAGCTGAATCATTAGGTTATTCAAATGGTTCTGATGGAGTATGTTCAATCGAAGGGTCGGTTGAAGGTGTTATATATAATGAATATACTATCTGTGGAGGATTTTTATACGTAGATTATATATTCACAGATGATTGTGATAGAACAATTGCTGAAAAGATAACTTATACTGTAGAACCAGCACCAATGGCGATATTTGGTGAAGTAGAAGACATGGTAATTTCATGTGAAGAAGCAGGATCATTTACAGCAGGTTCATTAGGATATACAAATGGAGCTTCAACAGAGGGATGTTTAATTGCAGGATCAGTAGACGGTGAATTAAGTGGAGAGTACACAGAATGTGGTGGAGCACTTACAGTAAACTGGACGTACACTGACGAATGTGAAAGAACAATTCAGGCAAGCCAAACGATTACAGTTGAGCCTGCGCCTTTAGCAGTATTTGATGAAGTCGAAGACATGACAATCTCGTGTGACGAAGCAGGATCATTTACAGCAGGATCATTAGGATATACAAACGGAGCTTCAAACGAAGCATGTGTAATCGAAGGATCAGTAGACGGTGAGTTAAGTGGAGAATACACAGCATGTGGAGGAACACTTATGGTAAACTGGACTTACACTGATGAATGTCAAAGAACAATTGAGGCTAGCCAAACGATTACAGTTGAGCCAGCACCAATGGCAGTATTTGATGAAGTCGAAGACATGACAATCTCATGTGATGAAGCAGGGTCATTTACAGCAGGATCATTAGGATATTCAAACGGAGCTTCAAACGAAGCGTGTGTAATCGAAGGGTCAGTAGACGGTGAGTTAAGTAGAGATTATACAGCATGTGGAGGAACACTTACTGTAAACTGGACTTACACTGATGAATGTGAAAGAACAATTGAGGCTAGCCAAACGATTACAGTTGAGCCAGCACCAATGGCGATATTTGACGAAGTAGAAGACATGACAATCTCATGTGAAGAAGCAGGATTATTTACAGCAGGATCATTAGGATATACAAACGGAGCTTTAAACAAAGCATGTGTAATCGAAGGATCAGTAGACGGTGAGTTAAGTGGAGAGTACACAGAATGTGGAGGAACACTTACAGTAAACTGGACCTACACTGACGAGTGTAAAAGAACAATTGAAGCTAGCCAAACGATTACAGTTGAGCCAGCACCAATGGCAGTATTTGATGAAGTCGAAGACATGACTATTTCATGTGAAGAGGCTGGATCATTTACAGCAGGATCATTAGGATATACAAACGGAGCTTCAAACGAAGCATGTGTAATCTCAGGGTCAGTAGACGGTGAGTTAAGTGGTATGTACACAGAATGTGGAGGGTCGCTTACTGTAAATTGGACTTACACAGATGCTTGTGAAAGAACAATTGAGGCAAGCCAAACGATTACAGTAGAGCCAGCACCAATGGCAGTATTTGATGAGGTTGAAAACATGACAATTTCATGTGATGAAGCAGGATCATTTACAGCAGGTTCATTAGGATACACAAACGGAGCTTCAAACGAAGCATGTGTAATCGAAGGATCAGTAGAAGGTGAGTTAAGTGGAGATTACACAGAATGTGGAGGAACACTTTACGTTGATTGGACGTACACTGACTATTGTGAAAGAACAATCACTACGAAGCAAGAAATTACGGTTGAGCCAGCACCAATGGCAGTATTTGATGAAGTAGAAGATGTGACCATCTCATGTGATGAAGCAGGATCATTTACGGCAGGATCATTAGGATATACAAACGGAGCTTCAAATGAAGCATGCGCAATCGAAGGATCAGTAGACGGTGAATTAAGTGGAGAATACACAGAATGTGGAGGAACACTTACAGTAAACTGGACTTATACAGATGATTGTGAAAGAACTATTGAGGCTAGCCAAACTATTATAGTTGAGCCAGCACCAATGGCGGTATTTGATGAAGTAGAAGACATGACGATTACATGTGATGAAGCAGGATCGTTTACAGCAAGTTCATTAGAATATACAAACGGAGCTTCAAACGAAGCGTGTTTAATAGCAGGATCAGTAGACGGTGAATTAAGTGGAGAATACACAGAATGTGGAGGAACACTTACAGTAAACTGGACTTATACAGATGATTGTCAAAGAACAATTGAGGCTAGCCAAACGATTACAGTTGAGCCAGCACCAATGGCAGTATTTGATGAAGTAGAAGACATGATGATTACATGTGATGAAGCAGGATCGTTTAAAGCAAGTTCATTAGAATATACAAACGGAGCTTCAAACGAAGCGTGTTTAATAGCAGGATCAGTAGATGGTGAGTTAAGTGGAGAATACACAGAATGTGGAGGAACACTTACAGTAAACTGGACTTACACAGATGATTGTGAAAGAACAATTGTGGCTAGCCAAACGGTTATAGTTGAGCCAGCGCCAGTTGCAGTATTTGATGAAGTAGAAAACATGACAATTTCATGCGAAGAGGCTGGATCGTTTACAGCAGAATCATTAGGATACACAAACGGAGCTTCTAATGAAGCGTGTGTAATCGAAGGGTCAATAGACGGTGAATTAAGTGGAGATTACACAGAATGTGGAGGAACACTTTACGTTGATTGGACATACACTGATGAGTGCGATAGAACAATCACTGCGAAGCAAGAAATTACAGTTGAGCCAGCACCAATGGCAGTATTTGATGAAGTGCAAGACATTACAATTGCTTGTGATTTAGCAAATCAATACCAAGTTGGGTCATTAAGTTATACAAATGGAGCTTCAAATGAAGCATGTTTGATCTCGGGATCAGTAGACGGTGAATTAAGTGGAGAATACACAGAATGTGGAGGAACACTTTACGTTGACTGGACCTTTACTGATGAGTGTGATAGAACTATAACTGCTAGAAAGACAATAACTGTTTCACCAGCACCTTCTGCAGCATTTGACGAAGTAGATGACATGACAATCTCATGTGATGAAGCAGGATCATTTACAGCAGGTTCATTAGGATATACAAACGGAGCTTCAAACGAAGCGTGTTTAATCGAAGGATCGGTAGACGGTGAATTAAGTGGAGAGTACACAGAATGTGGAGGAACACTTACAGTAAACTGGACATACACTGATGATTGTGAAAGAACAATTGAAGCTAGCCAAACGATTACAGTTGAGCCAGCACCAATGGCAGTATTTGATGAGGTTGAAAACATGACAATTTCATGTGATGAAGCAGGGTCATTTACAGCAGGTTCATTAGGATATACAAATGGAGCTTCAACTGAGGCATGTTTAATTGCAGGATCAGTAGAAGGTGAATTAAGTGGGACGTACACAGAATGTGGCGGAACACTTTCTGTTGATTGGACTTACACTGACGATTGTGAAAGAACAATCACTGCTAAGCAAGAGATAATAGTTGAGCCAGCACCAATGGCAGTATTTAATGAGGTAGAAGACATGACAATCTCATGTGAAGAGGCTGGATTATTTGTAGCAGGTTCATTAGGATATACAAACGGAGCTTCAAACGAAGCATGTGTAATCGAAGGATCGGTAGACGGTGAGTTAAGTGGAGAATACACAGAATGTGGAGGAACACTTATGGTAAACTGGACTTACACTGATGAATGTCAAAGAACGATTGAGGCTAGCCAAACGATTACAGTTGAGCCATCGCCAATGGCAGTATTTGAAGAGGTGGAAAATATCACAATCTCATGTGAGGAAGCAGGATCATTTACAGCAGGATCATTAGGATATACAAACGGAGCTTCAAACGAAGCGTGTTTGATCTCAGGATCAGTAGAAGGAGAGTTAAGTGGTGAGTACACAGAATGTGGAGGGTTGTTATTTGTTGATTGGACTTATACTGATGATTGTGACAGAACAATTACAGCAAGACAGCAAATCAAAATTAATCCAGCACCAATGGCAGTATTTGATGAAGTAGAAAATATCACAATCTCATGTGACGAAGCAGGATCATTTACAGCAGGTTCATTAGGATATACAAATGGAGCTTCTAATGAAGCATGTGTAATCGAAGGGTCAGTAGACGGTGAATTAAGTGGAACATACACAGAATGTGGAGGAACGCTTACTGTAAACTGGACATACACTGATGAATGTCAAAGAACAATTGAGGCGAGCCAAACTATTACAGTAGAGCCAGCACCAGCGCCAGTATTTGATGAGATAGAAAACATGACAATCTCATGTGACGAAGCAGGATCATTTACAGCAAGTTCTTTAGGATATACAAACGGAGCTTCAACTGAGGCTTGTTTAATCTCAGGGTCAGTAGAAGGTCAATTAAGTGGAACGTACACAGAATGTGGTGGGACACTTTATGTTGACTGGACTTACACTGACGATTGTGAAAGAATAATCACTGCTAAGCAGGAGATTGAAGTTGAGCCAGCACCAATGGCAGTATTTGATGAAGTAGAAGACATGATAATCTCATGTGAAGAAGCAGGATCATTTGCAGCAAGTTCTTTAGGGTATACAAACGGAGCTTCAACTGAGGCTTGTGTAATCGAAGGATCTGTAGACGGTGAGTTAAGTGGAGAGTACACAGAATGTGGAGGAACACTTACAGTAAACTGGACATACACTGATGATTGTGAAAGAACAATTGAGGCTAGCCAAACGATTACAGTAGAGCCAGCACCAATGGCAGTATTTGATGAGGTTGAAAACATGACAATTTCATGTGACGAAGCAGGATCATTTACAGCAGGTGCTTTAGGATATACGAACGGAGCTTCAAACGAAGCATGTGTAATTGCAGGATCAGTAGAAGGTGAATTAAGTGGAACGTACACAGAATGTGGTGGAACGCTTTCTGTTGATTGGACTTACACTGATGATTGTCAAAGAACAATCACTGCTAAGCAAGAGATTACAGTTGAGCCAGCACCAATGGCAGTATTTGATGAAGTGGAAGATATGACAATCTCATGTGAAGAAGCAGGATCATTTACAGCAGGTTCATTAGGATATTCAAACGGAGCTTCAAACGAAGCATGTGTAATCTCAGGATCAGTAAACGGTGAGTTAAGTGGAGAGTACACAGAATGTGGAGGAACACTTATGGTAAACTGGACTTACACTGATGAATGTGAAAGAACAATTGAGGCTAGCCAAACGATTACAGTTGAGCCAGCACCAATGGCAGTATTTGATGAAGTGGAAGATATGACAATCTCATGTGAAGAAGCAGGATCATTTACAGCAGGATCATTAGGGTATACAAATGGAGCTTCAAATGAGGCATGTGTAATCGAAGGATCAGTAGACGGTGAGTTAAGTGGAGAATACACAGAATGTGGAGGAACACTTACAGTAAACTGGACATATACTGATGAATGTCAAAGAACAATTGAGGCTAGCCAAACGATTACAGTTGAGCCAGCACCAATGGCAGTATTTGATGAAGTGGAAGACATGACGATCTCATGTGAAGAAGCAAATTCATTTGTAGCAGGATCATTAGGATATACAAACGGAGCTTCTAATGAAGCATGTTTAATAGAAGGTTCTGTTGATGGAGAAGCTACACCAGATTATACGGAATGTGGTGGAACAATATTAGTTAACTGGACTTACACAGATGATTGTGAAAGAACAATTGAGGCTAGCCAAACGATTACAGTTGAGCCAGCACCAATGGCAGCATTTGAAGCTATCGAAGATGCAACGATTGCATGTGAAGATTTAGCATCTTATGAAGCAGAATTCTTATCATACACAAATGGCGGTACAGAGGCTTGTTTAATTGCGGGATCTGTTCAAGGTGAAGCACAGCCTTTCGAGGGAAGTTGTGGAACTTTTGAAGTAGACTTTACTTTCACAGATGATTGTGGACGTACAATTACAGCTAAGCAATTAGTAACTGTAATTGATGAAACTGCTCCAGTATTAGTAGGAGAGTTACCAATGGGAGAATCTGATGTAAATGTATGTTTTGCTGATGCACCAGAAGGACCAAGTGTTGAAGATGTTGCTGCGTTATTTACTGATAACTGCGGAAATGTAAACGTAACTAAAACTGTCTTCTCGCCAGATGAGAACACAGATTGTCTATGGGCAATTGTAATTAGATACGATGTACAAGATGATTGTGGTAATTATGCAACTCCAGTTAAGATAGCTTATAATGGTGGTGATACATCTGCTCCTGTTTTAGAAGGAGAATTACCAGTAGGTACTTCAGGGTTACAGTGTTTAAGCGAAAATCCAGGTGCTCCAGAAGCAGGTGCGATTCGTGCAGCATACACTGATAACTGTGGAGATGTAATAGTAACTGCATTAGAGCCTTCAATTGAAGGTGATGATTGTGGGTGGATTGCTACATATACTTATACTGTAGAAGATTCTTGTGGAAACTTCGCAGATAATGTAGTAATCGTTAATAGTGGTGCTGATACAATGGCTCCAGTATTAGTTGGTGAAACACCTCCTACAATTGTTAATTCTATCGATGCTTGTAAAGATGGAGACCTAGGTGAGCCATCAGCAGAGGATATTGCAGCATTATACTCTGATAATTGTAGCGAAGTTACAGTTGTTAAAGTTGAGAAGTTGTCTATAGGATCAGATTGTGAGTGGATCAAAGTATTTGAATATACTGCAAAGGATGTTTGTGGTAACACAGCAGAATTAATCAAATTCACGTATTCAGGTGGTGATCAAACTGCTCCTGAACCAACAGGTGTTTGTGATAATGAAGTGATGACAATAGGTACTGAAGTGGGTGCAACTTGTCCAGCAGATGCTTCAATCTCTCTTGAAATAGGAGATGAGATCACTGCAGGAGATAACTCTTGGTCAGTAGCAGGATTAACTGTAGCAGATATGAACGGTACTCTAGTGCCATGTTTCACAGATAACTGTGCAGATGTAAGTGAATTAACTTATAGAGTTACAGATAAAGGTATGACAGGAGATGATTGTTCTAAAACGTTAACGATTACTTTTGAAGTTGAAGATAACTGTGAAAACGTATCTGAACCATTTACATGTACATTTATCATTGTTGATGATACTGCACCTGTAGTAGAATGTCCAGAAGGTGAAGATTATGGTGTTGTTGCTGAAACTCCATCTGGTTTTGCTGATAAAGCGCCTTATGCTGATAACTGTCAAGAAGATGGTCAAACTCAAGATTACGAAGATGTAATTACTGAAGCAGTAGGTGAAACAACTTACGTAAGTGGTGATTTTGTATTCACTTTTGAAGAAGGGTATGTATTAACATTAGGAGGTTTGCCAACGGGAACTCAAAATGATAATCCTTACTACAGTGGATCGATAACTGACTTAAATGGAAGCCCATTATCAAACTATGGAACTTTCGAGGTTATCTATAACCCATCAAGTGGACAGTATGATATCATGCAAGATTTAGGAAGCGGAGCTTCTGTAGCAGGTAGTGCAACAGCAAATGCTTTTGATATGTGTGATGCAACAGCATGGATATTTAATGCTCAAGACGGTCATAATAAAGCGTTTACTTTAGAATGCCCAGAGTATGAAACTACTATTGATTATACTTTAGTACGTACGTTTACAGCTAATGATGGTTGTGGTAATGAAGCATCTTGTGATGTGACATATACTTGGACTATTGCAGATGAAGACAATGCTGTTGATTTAGAATGTGGAACATCTGTGACTGGTGATACGAGTGATGGAGGTGCAGAAGATGTTACTATAGTTATTGATTATGGA